>NZ_JBNDJP010000001.1:0-1102455 GCF_050435045.1 Leclercia sp. 1548
CACCTGGCGATCCGGATACCGTTGAGACCTGGAACAACCTTGTTCGAATGCATGCAGAACTGAATAAAGCCCGCCATCCGCCCGTTGCCATGATGATCTGCTGGGACTCCATCATTGATAAAAAGACCTATGAAACACAGATCATCTTCAAACCGTCGTTACGTGAAATCATGCTGACCCCGACAGGAAAAGACAGAAAAGGAGAAACCGCCTGGTATAAAACGATGCTGTTCGGTCTTGCGCCGGAGGGGAAGGTGAAGATCTGGCTTCAGAACAGTGCCGGAGGGAAAAATGTCCCTGTAGAGCCAAAACGCATGGTGACGCTTTCAGGCGATCGGCTGGATATCTGTAAGGGAGTGCCCACCCGAATTGATTTTAATTACAGCATTCCAGATGGATATGATCAGTTCATAAAGGATTTTATCAAGGGTAAAACTTATCCTTACGGCAACTGGTAATTGTTATCAGACCACCAGCCGAAGCGGCTGGTGGTTTTCGCTACTCCTTGTAGCGTCCAGGAACTTAGCGCGTCCGCGCCCGCGTAGCATACCAACACAACAACGACCCCGCGCACACCATCATCGCCCCCTGCCAGAAGCTAAACGACAGGGGCGCATTCAGTAACACCGCCGCCAGCGCCGCTGACAGTACCGGCGTAAAATAGGACGCCACCGCCAGCAGCGTCACGTTGCCGTGCAGAATGCCGATGTTCCATGAGGCATAGCCAAACCCCAGCGCCACGCCGCACATCAGGAGTTTAATCACCACCGGCACGCTGAAGACCATTTCCGGTTGATCGCTGAAGGCATATTTCACCCACAGAGTCAGGGCCGTCAGCAGCACAAACAGGGTGATGCCATTCTGGCCCCTGGCATATTTACTGGTCACGGTGCAGTAAGCGGCCCAGATAAAGGCCCCGACAAAGGCCAGGCCGTAACTCAGCGGATTCGAGATAACGTTTTGGGCAATGTCCGCCAGACTAAGCCCCTTATCGCCCCCGACGACCCAACTGACACCCAGCAGCGAGATAAGCAGCCCCGGGATCACCCACAGCGTCGATTTCTGGCGATTAAACAGAATGGCAAACACAATGGTCAGGCTTGGCCAGAGGTAGTTGACCATCCCCACCTCAATGGCCTGGTGACGGGTGGTGGCGTAGCCTAACGACAGGGCCAGACAGATCTCATAGCTGACAAACAGCACGCTACCCGCCATCAGGTAGCGGGGCGAAAAACGCCGCAGGTTGGGCAGCCCGACCGTGACCAGACAAAGTAAACCGCTGAGCGTGTAGATCATCGCCGCGCCCCCTACCGGGCCTAGCCCCTCGCTGACGCCTCGGATCAGGCCTACCATCGTGCTCCAGAGCACAATGGCCGCCAGCCCTGTCAACGTCGCTTTTTTTCTGTCCATCATTTTTCCATTGCCATGACATTTTCCGGGGCAAATTTATAGCACTGTTTCAGTACCTTCCGCGAATTAATCTCCCCGCGGTTACCCCCTTAGCGGTAACAAAACCGCGACCCGCTGACTATTAAGAGGGCGAAAAATAGCGATATTGATTTGCCGCAAAAAAAACAGGGGCTTTGCTGTTAGTTTTCCGCCGGAATTCTCATTGAGTTAACGAGGACAACGATGGACGTCAGTCGCAGACAGTTTTTTAAAATCTGCGCGGGCGGTATGGCCGGAACCACAGTGGCTGCTTTAGGGTTCGCTCCTAAAATGGCGCTGGCTCAGGCGCGCAACTATAAATTGCTGCGTGCGAAAGAGATCCGTAACACCTGCACATACTGTTCCGTGGGATGCGGGCTATTGATGTATAGCCTGGGAGATGGCGCGAAGAACGCCAAAGAGTCGATTTATCATATTGAAGGCGACGCGGATCATCCGGTCAGCCGTGGGGCGTTATGCCCGAAAGGGGCGGGCCTGCTGGACTATGTTCACAGCGAAAACCGCCTGCGTTACCCGGAGTACCGCGCACCGGGTTCCGACAAATGGCAGCGACTCTCCTGGGATGAGGCCTTCTCCCGGATTGCGAAACTAATGAAAGCCGACCGCGACGCCAACTTCGTCGAGACCAATGCGCAGGGCGTGACGGTAAACCGCTGGACCTCCACCGGGATGCTGTGCGCCTCGGCGGCCAGTAATGAGACCGGCATGCTGACGCAGAAATTTGTGCGCTCCCTCGGCATGCTGGCGGTAGATAACCAGGCGCGCGTCTGACACGGACCAACGGTAGCAAGTCTTGCTCCAACATTTGGTCGCGGTGCGATGACCAACCACTGGGTTGATATCAAAAACGCCAACGTCGTTATGGTCATGGGCGGTAACGCCGCTGAGGCCCATCCCGTGGGATTCCGCTGGGCGATGGAAGCGAAGAACAACAATGATGCGACGCTGATCGTCGTCGATCCGCGCTTTACGCGTACGGCATCGGTGGCCGATATCTATGCGCCAATCCGCTCCGGCACGGACATTACGTTCCTTTCCGGCGTGCTGCTGTACCTGATTGAAAACAACAAAATTAACGCTGAGTACGTTAAGCATTACACCAACGCCAATCTGCTGGTGCGGGAAGACTTTACCTTTGAAGACGGGCTGTTCAGCGGCTACGACGCGGAAAAACGCCAGTACGATAAGTCTTCCTGGAACTATCAGTTCGACGAAAATGGCTATGCGAAACGCGACGACACGCTCACCGATCCGCGCTGCGTGTGGAACCTGCTTAAACAGCACGTTTCCCGCTATACGCCGGAGGTGGTGGAAAACATTTGCGGTACGCCGAAAGCCGACTTCCTGAAAGTGTGCGAAGTGCTGGCCTCCACCAGTGCAGCAGACAGAACCACGACCTTCCTGTATGCGCTGGGCTGGACGCAACACACCGTCGGGGCGCAGAACATCCGTACCATGGCGATGATCCAGCTGCTGCTCGGCAACATGGGCATGGCCGGTGGCGGGGTGAACGCCCTGCGCGGGCACTCCAACATTCAGGGCTTAACCGACTTAGGCTTGCTGTCGACCAGCCTGACCGGCTACCTGACGCTGCCGTCCGAGAAACAGACGGTTCTGCAAAGCTATATGACGGCGAACACGCCAAAAGCGACGCTGCCTGATCAGGTGAACTACTGGAGTAATTATCCGAAGTTCTTCGTCAGCCTGATGAAGTCCTTCTATGGCGATGCGGCGCAGAAGGAGAACGACTGGGGCTTTAACTGGCTGCCGAAATGGGATCAGTCCTACGACGTCATTAAGTATTTCAACATGATGGCGAAGGGCGAGGTCACAGGTTACATCTGCCAGGGCTTTAACCCGGTGGCGTCGTTCCCGGATAAGAACAAGATTGTCGCCAGTCTCAGCAAGCTGAAGTACATGGTGGTGATCGATCCGCTGGTGACGGAAACCTCTAACTTCTGGCAGAACCACGGCGAAATGAATGACGTGGATACCGCCTCGATTCAGACCGAAGTGTTCCGTCTGCCGTCCACCTGTTTTGCCGAAGAGGATGGCTCCATCGCCAACTCCGGCCGCTGGCTGCAGTGGCACTGGAAGGGGCAGGATGCGCCGGGCGAAGCGCGTAACGACGGCGAGATCCTGGCGGGGATTTACCATCGTCTGCGTGAGATGTACCGCACGGAAGGCGGCAAAGGCGCTGAGCCGCTGCTGCGGATGAGCTGGGATTACAAACAGCCGGATCACCCGGAATCGGAAGAGGTGGCGAAAGAGAACAACGGCTATGCGCTGGCGGATCTCTATGACGCCAATGGCGTGCTCATCGCGAAGAAAGGCCAGTTGCTGAGCAGCTTTGCCCAACTGCGTGATGACGGTACCACGGCATCCTCGTGCTGGATCTACACCGGCAGCTGGACCGAGCAGGGTAACCAGATGGCTAACCGCGATAACGCCGACCCGTCAGGGCTGGGCAATACGCTGGGCTGGGCCTGGGCGTGGCCATTGAACCGTCGCGTGCTTTACAACCGCGCGTCGGCGGATATCAACGGCAAGCCGTGGGATCCGAAACGGATGCTGATCCAGTGGAACGGCACGAAGTGGGCTGGCAACGATATCCCGGACTTCAACACCGCCGCACCGGGCAGCAACACCGGGCCGTTTATCATGCAGCCGGAAGGGCTGGGACGTCTGTTTGCCATCGACAAGCTGGCGGAAGGGCCGTTCCCGGAACACTACGAGCCAATGGAAACGCCGCTCGGCACTAACCCGCTGCACCCCAACGTGGTCTCCAGTCCGGTGGTACGTGTTTACCAGGAAGATGCCGTGCGCATGGGCAAGAAAGATAAGTTCCCGTACGTCGGTACGACCTATCGCCTGACCGAGCATTTCCATACCTGGACCAAACATGCGCGACTGAACGCCATCGCCCAGCCGGAACAGTTTGTCGAGATCAGCGAGACCCTGGCGAAGGCCAAAGGCATCGCTAACGGCGATCGTGTCAAGGTCAGCAGCCAGCGCGGGTTTATTCGCGCCGTGGCGGTGGTCACCCGTCGCCTGCAGGCCCTGAACGTTCACGGCCAACAGGTGGAAACCGTCGGGATCCCGCTGCACTGGGGCTTTGAAGGGGTGGCGCAGAAAGGTTATATCGCCAACACCCTGACGCCTGCAGTGGGGGATTCCAACTCGCAAACGCCAGAGTACAAGGCGTTCCTGGTCAACATCGAGAAAGCATAAGGAGCGAATCAATGTCGATGGAAACACAAGACGTCATCAAACGCTCCGCCACCAACGACTTTACCCCCGCGCCTCGTGCGCGGGATTACAAAGCGGAAGTGGCAAAGCTTATCGATGTCTCCTCCTGCGTGGGCTGTAAAGCCTGCCAGGTGGCCTGTTCCGAGTGGAACGATATCCGCGACGAGGTGGGGCACTGCGTCGGGGTTTACGATAACCCGGCGGACCTGAGCGCCAAATCCTGGACGGTGATGCGCTTTAGCGAAACCGATCAGAACGGCAAGCTGGAGTGGCTGATCCGCAAAGATGGCTGTATGCACTGCGAGGATCCGGGCTGTCTGAAAGCCTGCCCATCAGCCGGGGCGATTATTCAGTACGCCAACGGCATCGTCGATTTCCAGCAGGATAACTGCATCGGCTGCGGATACTGCATCGCGGGCTGTCCGTTCAACGTGCCGCGTCTCAATAAAGAGGACAACCGGGTCTACAAATGCACCCTGTGCGTGGATCGCGTCAGCGTTGGTCAGGAGCCAGCCTGCGTGAAGACCTGTCCGACCGGGGCCATTCACTTTGGCACCAAGAAGGAGATGCTGGAGGTTGCCCAGCAGCGGGTCGATAAGCTGAAAGCGCGTGGCTATGCCAACGCGGGTGTCTACAACCCGCAAGGGGTGGGCGGGACGCATGTCATGTACGTGCTGCACCACAACGACCAGCCGGAGCTGTATCACAATCTGCCGAAGGATCCGGCGATCGATACGTCCATTAACCTGTGGAAAGGGGCGCTTAAACCGCTCTCCGCGGCAGGCTTTATCGCCACCTTTGCCGGGTTGATTTATCACTACATTGGTATCGGGCCGAACAAAGAGGTGGATGACGACGAGGAGGAACACCATGAATAAGTCAAAGATGATCGTGCGCACGAAGTTTATTGACCGTGCCTGTCACTGGACAGTGGTGATCTGCTTCTTCCTGGTGTCCTTATCCGGGATCTCGTTCTTCTTCCCGACGCTACAATGGCTGACCGAAACCTTCGGTACTCCGCAGATGGGGCGCATTCTGCATCCGTTCTTTGGGGTGCTGATTTTCTTGGCGCTGATGTTTATGTTCGTGCGTTTCGTCCATCACAACATCCCGGACAAGCAGGATATTCCGTGGCTGAAGGGCATTGTTGAGGTACTGAAAGGCAACGAGCACAAAGTCGCGAAGGTGGGGAAATACAACGCCGGACAGAAAATGATGTTCTGGACCATCATGAGCATGATTTTCGTGCTGCTGGTGACCGGGGTGATTATCTGGCGTCCCTATTTTGCCCACTATTTCCCGATGCAGGTCGTGCGCTACAGTCTGCTGATCCACGCGACATCGGCCATTATTTTGATCCATGCCATTCTGATCCATATGTATATGGCGTTCTGGGTCAAAGGTTCGATTAAAGGGATGATCGAAGGAAAAGTGAGCCGCCGCTGGGCGCAGAAACACCACCCGCGCTGGTATCGGGATGTGGAGCGTCTGGAAGCGCAGAACGAGAGTCGGGAAGGGATGAAGTAATCTCGTCGCTTGTGACACCCGGTGGCGCTGCGCTTACGCGGCTCTGAGGGTGAAGTACCCGCTCCGGGAAGGGATCCGGAGCGGGTTTTATAGGATGTCAGGTGTTCTCATGTTCTTTCCGGGGGATTACGGTAACCGTTATATTGAAAGCATGACCGGGTCGCCTGGTAATACAGGTATTGCGAGCACGCTTCCAGATAAAAGCAATCGGATGAAATCAGGTGAAATTACGCTGAACCGCCCTCGCAATAAATAATTAAGAGGGCGGTAATCGTCAGAACTTCTCGTCAATATAACGGAACGGGTAAGCAGTCGGTTTAACTTTGCCGATTTTACGTTTCGGTAATTTAACCTCTTCTTCCGGCAGGTCTTTATAGGGAATTTGGGACAGCAGATGAGAGATAATATTCAGCCGCGCGCGCTTTTTATCCTCGGAACGGGCAACAAACCAGGGTGCCCAGGCGGTGTCGGTGGCGGCAAACATCGCATCACGGGCCTTGGTATAGTCATCCCAGCGGTTGAAGGATTTCACGTCCATTGGTGACAGTTTCCAGGTTTTGCGCCCGTCGTTAATGCGGTCGCGCAGGCGACGCTCCTGCTCTTTGGGGGTGACTTCCAGCCAGTATTTGATCAGGATAATGCCCGCATCGACCATCGCCTTTTCGATGATAGGTGCCCCGTCGAGAAACTTCTCTACCTGTTCTTCCGTACAAAATCCCATGACGCGCTCGACGCCCGCGCGGTTGTACCAGCTGCGGTCGAAGATGACAATTTCCCCGGCGGAGGGCAGATGTGGAACATAGCGCTGGAAGTAGAGCTGGCTTTTCTCTTTCTCGGTCGGGGCTGGCAGCGCCACTACCCGGAACACACGCGGGCTGACGCGTTCGGTCAGGGCCTTGATGGTGCCCCCTTTACCGGCGCCGTCGCGCCCTTCAAAGACGACGCACACTTTCAGGCCCTTGCTGACCACCCACCGCTGCAACTTAACCAGCTCCACATGCAGGCGGTGCAGCTCTTTTTCGTACTCCGTGCGCTTAAGCGGGGCGGGGGGCGCGATCTTCGTAACGGGTTTGCTTTTCTTCTTATCTTTATCTGCCATGATGCCTTCCTTTACGGGGTGATTCTGATAGTACGGTGAGACATAACACTTTGAAGTGTAATCAGGCCTGAGCATCCTGGCGGAAAATATTCACAGCCTGCCCGAATTGATGGAGGAATCGGCCAGCGGCGCGATTTGAACTGGCTCACCATACCAGTTTGGTCGATAATGGCTGTTGCAATTATTTAACAAGTGGTCGCGGTATGAAAAAGACGGTGTTTTCGTTAGCACTTGGCACCTTTGGCCTGGGCATGGCCGAATTTGGCATTATGGGCGTGTTAACCGAGCTGGCACGGGACGTGGGGATCACCATTCCTTCTGCCGGCAATATGATTTCGTTTTATGCCTTTGGGGTAGTGATTGGGGCACCGATCATCGCTATTTTTTCCGGGAAGTTCTCTTTAAAGTCGATCCTGCTGTTCCTGGTGACGCTGTGCCTCATCGGCAACGCCATTTTTACTTTCTCCACGTCGTACACCATGCTGGCGATCGGGCGGCTGGTATCTGGCTTTCCGCACGGCGCGTTTTTCGGCGTCGGCACCATTATCCTCTCGCGTATTGCGCCGCCGGGTAAGGTTACGCTGGCGGTGGCTGGCATGATTGCCGGGATGACGGTGGCTAACCTCGCGGGTGTGCCCCTCGGCACCTGGCTGGGGCATGAGTTCAGCTGGCGTTATACCTTCTTCCTGATCGCTGCGTTTAACCTGCTGGTCATGGTGTCGATTGCCCTCTGGGTGCCGCAGACATTTGATAAATCCCAGACACGCCTGAGCGAGCAATTTCATTTCCTGAAAAAGCCGGAACCCTGGTTTATCTTCGCCGCCACCATGTTCGGCAACGCCGGAGTCTTTGCCTGGTTCAGCTTCGTCAAACCCTTCATGATCAACGTATCGGGCTTCTCCGAAGGGGTGATGACCGCGATCATGATGTTAATGGGACTCGGCATGGTGCTGGGCAACCTGTTCAGCGGCAAACTTTCCGGGCGCTACAGTCCGCTGCGAATTGCGGCACTCACCGATCTGGTGATTGTTTTGTCGCTGCTGCTGTTGTTTGCCTTCGGTGCGCTGCCTGTGGCCTCGCTGGTGATGGGCTTTATCTGCTGCGCCGGGTTGTTTGCGCTGTCGGCCCCGTTGCAGATCCTGCTTCTGCAAAATGCCCAGGGTGGGGAGATGCTCGGTGCAGCGGGGGGCCAGGTGGCCTTTAACCTCGGCAGCGCCATTGGGGCGTACTTTGGCGGGATGATGATTACCCTTGGCTTTAGCTGGAGTTACGTGACCCTGCCTGCGGCGGTACTGTCGTTCTGCGCGATGTCGTCGCTTCTGATCTACGGTTATCTGAAAGCCCGCCGGACACAGGCTAACGCACAGGCGCTAGCCTGAAAAAAACCGCGCCGGGGGCGCGGTAAGCAAACGCTAGACAAATTTCGCCAGCGGATCGGCGGCAGCAAAAGCGACGGCGCGATCGGCAGCGGGTGGGTAGATTAACTCGTTGGTGATGGCGATTTTGATTTTCTTTGCGTCATCGCGAACGGATTTCACCTTCTGATCCCAGCCTTCGCTGTAGACCGCGCCCCAGCCGCCCAAATCGAGACAGGTGACATAGTTCACCTGGCGATAGGGATAAGGCGCCACGTCTAACAGGCTGGCCGCGGCGTTATGTCCCGCAAACTTGCCCAACTGAATGGCGTGCTGACAGGTCATGAGCGCCGTATTGCCGCGGTCGTCAGTGTGGGCATGAGCCATATCCCCGGTGGCATACACGTCCGGGTGCGCCGGTACTTGCAGGCTTTCGTTGACCTTTAAGCGCCCCTGGGGATCTCGCTCGCCCGCAATCTGTTGGCTGAGGGGATGGGCTTCCACGCCTGCCGTCCAGACAACGGTGGCGGCCGCAATGCGCTCGCCATTTTTAAGCGTGACGCCGTGGGGATCGATGGCGCTGATTTCACTGTTCAGACGCCACTCCACACCCAGCGCGAGGCTTGCCTCTTCAATGGTGCCACGCAGTTCTTCACTGTAACGACCGCCAATGACCGATCCGCGTTCAACTACGATAACTTTTGTCTGTGTATCATCACCAAAACGGGTACGCAGACGCGCAGGGAGTTCGGTAGCCAGTTCTATGCCGGTGAAACCGCCACCGCACACCACCACGGTATTACGTTCCGGCGTCGAAGGGCGTGTCGCCAGTGAATCAAGGTGATTTTCGAAATGTTGGGCGGATTCCAGTTGGTCGATATCAAAGGCAAATTCTGCCAGACCAGGGATCGCCGGGCGGCGCGTCTGACTGCCTGTTGCCACAATCAGACGGTCGTAAGCGACCAGCGTCACGTTGCCCTGGCTGTCGCGATACCAGACGCTTTTCTGTTTCGCGTCAATACGTTCAGCGGTTCCGGCAATAAAGTGAACATTCAGTTCAGCAAAGAGATCGCTTAGCGGGGCGGCAAAGGTTGCTACCTGCTCTTCATAAAAGCGCGGGCGGATACGCAACTCCGGGCGGGGAGCCAGAACGGTGATCTGCAGGTCGTCACTTCCCGTTAAATCGGCCAGACGTGCCGCACTCACCGCTGCCCACATACCCGCAAAACCGCTGCCTACAATTAAAATTTGCTTCTTCATCTTCGATCCTTTTTCGCATCAGGCCCTGTGGCTGACGTGACTGCAACTATACTTGTCGGAGTTAACTGCGACAACTTCTTTCTGAGTTTGTTTGCTGCGGGTCGTAAAAACAGAAGGTTAGTGGCACAGAGGATTGCGGCTGTCTTTCTGTCGCGGAACGCGGCTATAATGACCTGGAATAATAACTTCGGAGTTAAGCATGGCTTTTTACAGTTCCGGTGTGGAGTACGGCATTCATAGCCTGATGACCATGGTGGATGCGAAAGGTAACGACCGTGAGATGAGCGTTAGAGAAATGGCGGCCTTGCAGGGCGTTCCCTATGACTACCTGGGCAAGATCTTCACACGTCTGTCACGCGCCGGGCTGGTGAGCAGCACCGAAGGAAAGGGCGGCGGTTTTCGTCTGGCACGGCCTGCTGAACTGATCACCGTGCTGGATGTGGCGCATGCTATCGATGGCGAGAAGAACATGTTCGAGTGTCGGGAAGTGCGTCAGCGGCTGGCCGTGTTTGATGAAACGCCGCCTGCCTGGGTTTGCGACGGGCCGTGCGGTGTGCGCTCGGTGATGGACAGCGCCCAGCAGCGAATGGAAGAGGAGCTGGCGCGGCATACGATCCTCGACCTGGCGCGCAAAATGTACCGTAAAGCGCCAGATACTTTTCAGATTGAGGTGCAGGAGTGGATTGCGGATCGGCGGAACGCGTAGGCCCGACAGCGCAGCGCCGCCGGGCGTTCAACCTATGAGCGGAAATCAATTACCATGCGGCCGCGGATCTGGCCTTGCTCCATCTCTTTAAAGATGGCGTTGATATCCCCCAGCGGACGCAGCGCCACTTTCGGCACCACCTTACCCTCAGCGGCAAACTGGAAGGCTTCGGTCAGGTCCTGACGGGTGCCCACCAGCGAACCCACCACCTGAATCCCGTCCAATACCAGACGCGGAATATCCAGACTCATTGCTTCTGGCGGCAGACCGACCGCCACCACGCGGCCCCCGGCACGAACGGCATCTACCGCAGAGTTAAAGGCCACTTTCGCCACCGCCGTCACGACCGCGGCGTGGGCGCCACCGGTTTTATCCTGAATAAATTTCGCGGCATCGTCGCTGCGGGAGTTAACCACCAGATCGGCCCCCATACTTGAGGCCAGTTTCAGCTGTTCATCGTTAACGTCAACGGCGATCACTTTCGCGTTAAAGACATTTTTGGCGTATTGCAGGGCCAGGTTACCCAGTCCGCCCAGGCCATAAATAGCAATCCACTGGCCAGGTTTGATCTCTGATACTTTCACCGCTTTGTAGGTGGTCACCCCGGCGCAGGTGATGCTGCTGGCGGCGGCGGATTCCAGTCCATCCGGCACTTTTACCGCGTAATCGGCGGTGACAATACACTCTTCCGCCATACCGCCGTCCACGGAATAGCCGGCGTTTTTCACGGTGCGGCACAGGGTTTCATTGCCGGAGTTACAGTATTCACAGTGGCCACAGCCTTCGAAGAACCAGGCTACGCTTGCCCGATCGCCCGGTTTCAGCGAGGTCACGCCCGGCCCGATCTCCTTGACCACGCCAATCCCTTCATGGCCGAGGATAACCCCGGTCTTATCACCAAAATCGCCGTTCTTCACGTGAAGATCGGTGTGGCAAACGCCACAGCACTCCATCTTCAGCAGCGCTTCACCGTGCTTCAGCGGGCGCAGGGTTCTCTCGGTTACTTCTACCTGATGGTCTTTGGTCACGACAGCAGCTTTCATATGTTTCTCCATTTTCATAATGAGGGATCTGCGAGGCAGGTATGGCGCTTGATGGGGCACGGCATACCCCTTAAGGATTAAAGTTTTTGAACTGTCTGGCAAGTCTGTTGCAATACAATTTATTCATTTATTTGATATTTAAGGCGTATTGATTGCCGAAAATATCAATAACCATGATGATTAAGGGTGGAATATTTCTGTAGGAAATTTGTCATTATTCTGACATTTCAGCCCCGTAAGGTGTGGTCTTCTTAAAAACCGAAGAGTTAACAAGACAATGCATCTGGTAAAAAAACTTCTCGCAGTGAGCGTCCTCCTGTCAGCTTCTGTGCAGGCGCAAAATATCCTCGAATTCCCACAGCCTGATAACAACCCGGAAGAGTTTTACGCCGTCACCGAAATTCCGGCGGGCGGGATTATTAAGTATGAAACGGATGCCAAAACCGGCTTTATCGTGGCCGATCGCTTCCAGTCGATGCCGGTAGCCTACCCGGCAAACTACGGCTCGCTTACCCAGTCTCTGGCGGGGGATGGCGATCCGCTGGACGTCATTTTCTACACCCGCGCCCCGATGGCACCGGGCACCCTGATTAAACTGCGCGCCATTGGCGTGCTGAAGATGATCGACGGCGGTGAAAAAGACGACAAAATCGTGGCGGTGCCAGCCAGTAAAATTGACCCGACCTATGACGACATCAAAGAGCTGAGCGATCTGCCGAAGATTGAACAGCAGCGTCTGGAGTCGTTCTTCCGCGTTTACAAACAGCTGCCGGAAGGGCGCAAGTCGGTGGAACTGAACGGCTTTAACGATGCCGCCACCGCTAAACAGGAAATCAAACAGGCATGGGATGCCTGGAAAACGAACCAGCCGAAGTAAAAAGATGCCCGGCGGCGGCTACCCGCCGGGCATTTTCCTACAGCTGCGCCGTCAGCGCGGCAATCTCCTCCTGCCACTGTGCCTGAAGCTGCGGCTTCTGATGTTTCGGCTTACGCAGCCGATCTTCTTCCAGCAACCTCTCCAGCAGCACCAGCCGCTCCAAAAGATCTTCCGCGGGGTTTGCCCGATCGTCATCCTGTGCAACGGGCGCGGGGTGAGTGCTCTGGCCATTGCCGTCGCGAAGACGGGCAAACACCGCGTCGGCGTCATGCCATTCGCTGAGCAGGCCATTTTCAATCAGCCAGAAGCGGTTACAGCTCTGACTGATTAACTGCCGGTCATGGCTGACCAGCAGCACACCGCCCTCGAACTGTTGCAAGGTGTCGGCCAGTGCCTCTTTACCTTCCATGTCCAGATGGTTGGTCGGTTCATCGAGCATCAGCAGGCTGAAGCGGGCCAGGGTCAGGCCGATAAACAGCAGCCGTGAACGTTCCCCGCCGCTGAGCGTACTGACCTTTTGCCCGTGCCGCGCCCAGGCGAACCCGGCAGAAATCAGCGCCATTTTGCGATCCTGCGGGTTGGGTGCGAATGGCTCCAGGGCATCAATCAGCGTGGCGTCATCCGCCAGCTGATGCAGGGTCTGGTCGTAATACCCCATTGCCACACGCGGATGGATCTTCAGCCCCGCATGCAGTTCCCGGGCGATGAATTGCTGCCAGATAAGCCGCATCAGAGAGGATTTGCCGCAGCCGTTACGCCCGACAATCGCCACCCGGTCGCTGCTTTTAAGCCGGACATTTTCTATCGCGAACAGTGGCGCAAGGCCGGGTGCAGGCGGAACGCCAAGCGCGTCAATCTCCAGCAGTCGGTCGGCCCTCAGCGCATCGCCGCGCAGGGTTAAAGTCCAGGGACTGCCGGTGGTCAGCGCCGTCTGGCTCTCCTTCAGCCGCTCCACCTGGCGTTCCATCTGTTTGGCTTTGCGGGCCAGATCTTCGTTATCGTAGACCTTACCCCAGGTCGCCAGCCGTTTTGCGCTAGCGGTGACCCGGTCGATCTCCTTTTGCTCGGCTTTATGGCGCAGGGCGTCGCTTTCGTCTTTCTCTACCAGCGCCTGACGCGCGCGGGTACAGGGAAGGGCGAAGTAGTGCAACGTTTTGTCCCGCAGGATCCAGCTGCCATTGGTGACGGCATCCAGTAACTGCCTGTCGTGCGAGACCAGCACAAAGCTGCCGGACCAGTTTTGTAGAAACTGCTCCAGCCACAGCAGCGTCGGCAGGTCGAGGTGGTTACTGGGTTCATCCAGCAGCAACAGATCCGGCTCGTTTATCAACGCCCGCGCCAGCAACAGACGGGTGTGCTGCCCGCCGCTGAGGGTGGCCGATTGCAGAACCGTGTCCTGCGGGGTAAACCCCATACCCGCCAGCAGAGTTTCTGCCCGCCAGCGCAGGCTTTCGCGCTCGGCCACAGGCAGCTGCGCCAGAACCGCGTCGATCATGGTCAACGGATAAACAGATTCAGGAAGATGTTGCTCCACCCGCGCCATCAGACAGTGCCCGGCCAGCGCTACCGTGCCGGAGAGGGGCGTGTCAGTGCCGTCGAGGATCTTCAGCAGGGTACTTTTGCCGCAGCCGTTATCGCCCAGCAGACCAATGCGGTCGCCTTTTTTGAGGCTAAAGGTGAGATCGTTGAACAGCGTGTCAAAGGCAGTATCAACACGAAGAGAAAGTGCAGTCAGTAATGTGCTCATTTGCTTACTCAAGAGTTACAGGCATGAAAATGCCTCGTCAAACATCGCTGACGATAACCCGGTAAGCCCGAGAGAAGGGATTCAGTCTTGGGTGTCTTCGCTCAAGCCAAAGTTATCGCAGCACGAAACCGATAACGCTTGAGCTGACGCGATCGCCAAGGTGAAGTGAAATATCAAAGATTTCACAGCACAGCATAATTAGCCTCCTTTTATATTCAGTGGGTTGATGGATGAAAGGAGTGTAGCGGGGTTTGGTATCTCCGGCAAGCAGGCGTGATTTTCGCCGGGTAGCGCTGCGTTCACCAGGGGGAAAATCCTCACCCTGAGTATGTGGTTGCATTTTAAAACCATCTGACCTACCCTCTAAATGGTTTTATTATGGAACCACATCGAGAGAGGCTGACAGCATGAATGTGCAACTGAGAACGGGTGTATCAACCAGCCTGGCGTGGCTCTTCGCCATCGCCAGCGGCCTGAGCGTGGCAAATGTCTATTACGCCCAGCCGCTCCTCGACGCCCTGGCCCGGGATTTCGGTATCAGTCACGCGGCGGTCGGCGGGGTTATCACCGCCACACAGTTGGGATGCGCGCTGGCGCTGCTGTTTCTGGTACCGCTGGGTGACAGGGTGGATCGCCGTCGTCTGATGGCGATGCAAATGCTGGCCCTGACGTTCGCACTGGTTGCAGTCGGCATGGCGCAGTCCACGCTTGCCTTGCTGGCGGGAATGCTCGCCGTCGGGCTGCTGGGCACGGCGATGACCCAGGGGCTGATCGCCTATGCTGCCAGCGCCGCGGCCCCTCATGAACAGGGGCAGGTAGTGGGCACGGCGCAGGGTGGCGTCTTTATCGGTCTGCTGTTGGCACGGGTTTTTGCCGGGGGCGTCAGCGACCTGGCGGGCTGGCGCGGGGTCTATTTTTGCGCCGCGCTCCTAATGCTGGGGATTGCGATCCCGCTGTGGCGACGACTGCCCATCTTGCCGCCGGCCTCACGCACGCTCAGTTATCCGCGCCTGCTGGCCTCCATGCTGACGTTGCTGCGTCAGGAGAAAGTCCTGCAGGTCAGAGGAATGCTGGCGCTGTTGATGTTTGCCGCTTTTAACATCTTCTGGAGTGCGCTGGTGCTGCCCCTGAGCGCACCGCCTTACAACTTTTCCCATACCCTGATTGGCGCATTTGGCCTGGCGGGAGTGGTGGGTGCGCTGGCCGCCGCGCGGGCCGGGCAGTGGGCCGACAGGGGGTATGCCCGGCAAACCAGCGGATTAGCGCTCCTGGTGCTGCTGTTGGCCTGGTGGCCGCTGTCGCTGATGGACGTTTCACTCTGGGCGCTGGTGATGGGGATTGTGCTGCTGGACCTGGGCGGCCAGGCGCTGCACGTCACCAATCAGAGCCTGATTTTCCGCACCCGCCCGGACGCGCATAGCCGGCTGGTGGGGCTGTACATGATGTTTTATGCCGTCGGCAGCGGACTGGGCGCCATCAGTACCACCGTCACCTATGCCCGTTTCGGCTGGCAAGGGGTATGCCTACTTGGCGCATCGGTCAGTTTGCTGGCGCTGGTGTTCTGGTGGGTGACGCAGCGCCAGCACGCAGAAACACGGGATTGCGCCAGTGAACGCAGGTGAATTCTCACGCGCACTGTCGTAAAATCAGGTTTTTGCCACAGGTAACTTCACAATGGCTCTGATCCCTAAAAACTACGCGCGGCTGGAAAGCGGCTACCGCGAGAAAGCATTAAAAATCTATCCGTGGGTATGTGGGCGCTGCTCCCGTGAGTTCGTTTATTCAAACCTGCGTGAGTTAACGGTTCACCATATCGATCACGACCATACCAATAACCCGGAAGATGGCAGTAACTGGGAACTGTTGTGTCTGTTTTGCCACGATCATGAGCATTCCAAATACACGGAAGCGGATCAGTACGGCACCACCGTGGTGGCTGGCGAAGACGCGCAAAAAGACGTGGGCGTGGCGACCTATAATCCGTTTGCCGATTTACAGGCGATGCTGAATAAGAAGAAGTAATTTGCGAGAGAGGGGATGTGCGGTTTGATGCCCTCATCCCAACCTGAACGCGCAAATAGAGCAAAAAAAGCAATTTACGTTGTAATGCCAGTCAGTTAAACACTTCGTTATTTCTCAATGACTGAAGTGGAAAAGTTCCGTTCACTAAAGCCCCTCTGCTTTATGCCCCCTCCGCTGCGGTGAACGTGCCAGGGGGGCTCGCCGCCTCCCCCCTGGCGACCCCGGCTCCCGGCCAGGAAAATCGCCGCTTCGCGGTGCCCTCAGCTTATTCCTTCAGGCTTTCGGGTCGGGCGCGATCCTACATCCATGTAGGTCGCGCCCTCTCGGCGCGTCCCTGCGCCTCGCCCCGGCCTTACGGAAACGCTTCGGCGATTTTCAGCCGGATTCACGCTCCCTCAAGCTTCTCTGCGGTTTGAATGTGGCACGGGGGTGGAGTCCCCGCTGAAACCGGCGAACCGGAGACCGGATGACAAGGGCTGGACGCCAGGGATGGCGGCCAGAAGTGAATCGAGACAGGATGTCGAGGTGAGCGCAGTGCGAAGCACCGGTTTCATTGCGGGGCCGCGGGGATTGACAAGGGGGGCCGGTGGCCCCCCTTGTCACGTTCACGGGTGGTGTAATGCCATGTTCTAATGAACATGAGGTGAACGGAACAATCCGCCGGGCTTAACTGACTGGCATTACAACTTACGTTGCCTTTTTGCTTTTAGATTGAGGTCCTGCGGTAGCTGCGGTATTCCGGCTGCCAGAAGTTCTCGTCAATCGCCTGCTGCAACGCATCGGCAGAGGTTTTCACCGCCACCCCTTGCTGCTGCGCCATTTTACCTACGGCAAAGGCAATCGCCTTTGACACCACGTGAATATCTTTCAGCTCCGGCAGAACCAGGCCTTCACCGTTATTCACCAGCGGCGAGTGTTTAGCCAGGGTTTCGCTTGCAGACATCAGCATCTCATCGGTAATGCGCGAGGCGCCCGAGGCGATCACCCCCAGACCAATCCCCGGGAAGATGTAGGAGTTGTTGCACTGGGCGATGGGGTAGGTTTTATCCTTCCACACGACCGGGGCGAACGGGCTGCCGGTAGCGACCAGCGCATTGCCCTCGGTCCAGGCGATGATGTCCTGCGGGGTGGCTTCCACGCGGGAGGTCGGGTTCGACAGCGGCATCACGATAGGACGCGCGCAGTATTTATGCATCTCGCGGATGATCTCTTCGGTGAACAAGCCGGTCTGCCCGGAGACGCCGATCAGAATGTCCGGCTTCACGTTGCGCACCACATCCAGCAGAGACAGCACTTCGTTGTCGGTATCCCAGTTTTTCAGGTTCTCGCGCTTTTGCACCAGTTTGGTCTGGAACGGCAGCAGGTTCGGCATGGCATCAGTCAGCAGGCCGAAGCGATCCACCATAAAGACGCGCGAGCGGGCCAGCTCTTCGCTTAACCCTTCCCGCTGGGTCTGGGCGATGATCTGCTCTGCGATGCCGCATCCGGCAGAACCGGCACCCAGGAAAACAATCTTCTGATAGCTTAACTGGTTGCCTGCCGCGCGGCTGGCGGCAATCAGAGTGCCGACGGTGACCGCAGCGGTGCCCTGAATATCATCGTTAAAGGAGCAGATTTCGTCGCGATAGCGATTCAGCAGCGGCATGGCGTTTTTCTGGGCAAAATCTTCAAACTGCAACAGCACGTCCGGCCAGCGATGTTTCACCGCCTGGATGAAGTCGTCCACGAACTGGTAATACTCGTCGTCCGTGATGCGCGGGTGACGCCAGCCCATATACAGCGGATCGTTAAGCAGCTGCTGGTTATTCGTACCGACATCCAGCACAACCGGCAGGGTGTAGGCCGGGCTGATGCCGCCGCAGGCGGTGTACAGCGACAGCTTACCGATTGGAATGCCCATCCCGCCGATACCCTGGTCGCCAAGACCAAGAATACGCTCGCCGTCGGTCACCACGATCACCTTGATGTTGTGGTTTGAGACGTTCTGCAGAATGTCATCCATGTTGTGGCGGTTCTGATACGAGATAAACACGCCGCGTGAGCGACGGTAAATTTCAGAGAAGCGTTCGCAGGCAGCACCGACCGTCGGGGTGTAAATCACCGGCATCATCTCGTCGAGATGGTTTTGCACCAGTCGGTAGAAGAGGGTTTCGTTGGTATCCTGAATATTGCGCAGGTAGATGTGCTTATCAATTTCGGTTTTGAAACCCTGATACTGGATCCACGCCCGCTCGGCCTGTTCTTCGATGGTTTCGACCACTTCTGGCAGCAGGCCCAGCAGGTTGAAGTTGCTGCGCTCTTCCATGCTGAACGCGCTGCCCTTGTTCAGCAGGGGGAATTCCAGCAGAACCGGTCCAGCATAAGGGATATAAAGGGAACGATGTCGGGTTGATTTGTTGTCCATGTCACTCACTTAATTTTGGGAAATCCGTCCCTGGCACTGGTATTGATCATTGTCGCTATTGTGCCCGCAGGGGATGTCAGGGGCATAGTATAAAGGAGGTGAATGTTAAAAACCGCAACGTACAAATAAAAACACCACCGGCAATGCCGATGGTGTCGGGGATCCTGTAGCGAACTTACTTAGGTTCGTGGCGTTTTCTGCCAGTAGCGTGGGTGACCTGCGTTTCGCTGTCGCCCTCAATCACCACTTTACGCTGGTTAGAGAGTTTGTAGTTCAGTCCCAGAATATGGCGTGCCTGACGGTTCGATTTCATAGTAGCTCCTCATTCCTGTTGATAGTGATAAGGCGAACGAAATGTAACCCCTAAGGTTGCAGATCCAGCATAGCAGGTTTTCAGAAACTGGCGTGCTGACCGCTGACGACGTAATTAATGGTCTGCTGGTAGATGTCACTGAGGATGTCATTGTCTGAGGCTTCAACCCACTTGGTGAGTTCCATCAAAATGTCATCTTCGGTGACAGCGCCCAACTCTGCGCGTAAACCCTGTGCAATTGCATTCACCAGCTCTGGCTGTGCGGATGGGGTAGTTGCTGATGTATAAGTAAACATAGTGCCTCCGTGTCGTTTTCTGTTTAATGTTCCGGTTCGCAATGACTTAACGCACATTCAGAATGGCAAAATTTTATTGCGCTGTGTGTAAGACTCGTCCTGGAAATAAAAATATCATAATCCTCGTCTTTTTAAGGATATATCACGGCTTCCAGCGACGCCGGTCTGTATATTTCTCATAAGGCATGGGTGAGGGCCAGGATATCAGTTCAATGACGCTACCCCAGGGCGTTTTCCCGTAGCAAAAAGCATTGCCTTCTCCCTGCTCGGCCGGAAAGGAGAGCGCCTTAGGCTCGGTAAACATCTCGCCACCTGCCGCCGTAAAGCGTGCTATCGCCTGTGCGAAATCATCAACATAGACGGCAAAGTGTTGAAGACCAAAGTCGCTTGCTCGCGCGGGTGGTTGCTGTTCCGGCCCATGCATTTCGAAAAGCTCAATCCCCGGCCCATGTGGCATGGCCAGCATACGTATTGCGCGAACTTCTGTGCCGGGTACCAGGCGTAATGTCTTCTGCTGGGCATCGGGATCAATATTTCCGTCGCCAGGCTCTACGGATCGATATATTTCTTTGGCGTGAAAGGCCTGCTCAAAAAATAGCGTGGCCTGATTAATGTCCGGTACGGTAATACCAATGTGGTCGATACCTCGGGCGGGTGAATTCATGCGCGACTCCTTTTTAGAAAAACAAAATATAGCAGGCTGACAGAGGACGTTATATTTTTGCGGCGGGTGAATAACTGCACAATGTCATGAGACTCTTCTGTCTTTGAGGCAATACTGAATCTCTCTTCTATACTTAACCCCTTGTAAGCCAAAAGGAGAACACTTATGACAATTCACAAACACGGTTCGGCACATTGGTCTGGCGATATTAAACGCGGCAAGGGTACGGTTTCTACCGAAAGCGGCGTCCTGAATCAGCAACCTTATGGTTTCAATACCCGCTTTGAAGGGGAGAAAGGCACTAACCCGGAAGAGTTGATCGGCGCAGCGCATGCAGCCTGTTTCTCAATGGCCCTGTCCCTGATGCTGGGCGAGGCGGGTTACACGGCCGACAGCATTGATACCACCGCCGATGTGTCGCTGGATAAAACTGATAGTGGCTTTGCGATCAGCAAAATTGCCCTGAAGAGTAAAGTGACCGTCCCGGGCATTGATCCCCAGCAGTTTGACGGCGTTATCCAGAAGGCCAAAGCCGGCTGTCCGGTTTCACAGGTGCTGAATGCCGAGATTACGCTCGACTATACCCTGAACTGATCCTTCCGCCGGGCATTATGCCCGGCTATCCCTTCACCGCCTCTGGAAACACCTCCACCAGCCACTCAATAAAGACTCTTAAACGCTGCGTCACATGCCGGTTTTGTGGATACACGACATAAAACGGATAGTGCGGTGGCCGCCACTTTGCCAGAATCTCCACCAGCGTCCCTGACTCCAGTAAGGCCCCCGCGGCGTAACGAAAGGTCTGGATAATGCCCATCCCGGCAACCGCTGCCGCCAGATGCGCGTTGCTCTCATTTACCCCGATATGGTGGCGCAGGGTGATTTCGTGGGTTTCATCGTTGTACGTAAAGCGGAAAGGGAACGCGCGACCGGTCGCCGGGGAGAGATAACTCACCAGCTTATGACCATTACGTAGCTCCTCCGGGTAGGCGGGGATCCCGTGCTGCTTCAGATAGTCCGGGGTGGCGCAGGTGACCATCTCTGCATTGCCGATATGCCGGGCAATAAGCGTGGAGTCCCCCAGCGCGCCGCCGCGGATCACGCAGTCTACATTGCCACTGATCAAATCCACCGGACGGTCGGCCACCCCCAGGTCGATGCGGATGTCGGGATAACGGCGCATGAAGTCTGGCAGCAGCGGGATCAGCACGTCCCGCGCCGTCGAACCACCCACATCAATACGCAAATGACCCTGCGGCTGTTGTTTGATCGCGCTGAAGGAGGTGTCGATATCTTCGATGTCAATTAATACCCGCCGGGCTTTTTCGTAATAGTCCTGTCCTTCCGGGGTGGGCGTCACCCGTCGGGTGGTGCGCTGTAACAACCGCACGCCCAGATGCGCCTCCAGCGCCTTGACCAGTTTACTGAGCGTGGCGATGGGCATGTTCAGCGAGTCTGCTGCCCGGGTAAAACTGCCGGTTTCCACGACGCGCGTAAAGGCGCGCATTGCCATTAACTGATCCATCGGGAGGCGCTCACGAACGGGTGGATTATTGCCACAGGGAAAAAGTGATTTCCATTTTTGCTGATTTTTCCCTAATCCCGCAAGCGGTACAGTGCATCCACACCCACAACAGACAAGGTAAATCAGATGAACAGAGTATTAGCAGGTAAAGTCGCTCTCGTCACCGGTGGTACCAGCGGTATCGGTCTGGCAACCGCCAAAGAGCTGGCCGCTCAGGGCGCGAAGGTATACATCACCGGGCGTCGCCAGGCAGAGCTGGATAACGCCGTCGCCAGCCTGGGCGGGCAGGTCACCGGCATCCGCGCCGACGCCTCACGCCTTGAGGATCTCGATACCGTTTATGCGCAGATCGCGGAACATGCCGGGCGGCTGGATGTGTTGTACGCCAATGCAGGGGGTGGCGATATGCTGCCGCTGGGTGCCATCACAGAAGAACATTTTGACCGTATCTTTGCCACCAACGTACGCGGTGTGCTCTTTACCGTGCAGAAGGCTCTGCCGCTGCTGGTTTCCGGGTCGTCGGTGATCCTTACCGGCTCGACTGTCTCCATTAAAGGCACCGCTAACTTCAGCGTCTACAGTGCCAGCAAGGCGGCAGTGAGGAATTTTGCCCGCTCCTGGGCGCTGGATTTACAGGGGCGCGGGATCCGGGTCAACGTGGTCAGCCCTGGCCCGATTAAAACCCCGGGTCTGGGAGAGCTGGTGCCGGAAGATCAGCGCCAGGGGTTGTTTGATGCGTTAGCCGCGACTGTCCCATTGGGACGCATTGGCGAAGCGGAAGAGGTAGCAAAAGTGGTGGCGTTCCTCGCCTCCGATGCCGCCAGCTTTATCAACGCCGCCGAGCTGTTTGTGGATGGCGGGATGGCGCAGATTTAACGCTGATAAAGTAGGGTAAGGTTGCCGCCGAGGCGGCGATCCTGTAACGGACGGCTGGCATCCAGGCGTGACAGTGTCACTGAACTGCAGTGAGACAGGGCGCACCAGGGTTCCAGCCATTCGAGATCGGCATCCTTCTGCTGCAACACATAGTTCACCAGCCGCGCCAGCGCGCCATGGTTCTCCTGCATTACATCCACCTTATTCGCCGCGGCAAAACTGGCGATCATCACCAGCGGCTGCAGGGCATAATTATGATAGGCCAGCGCCCGCTCGCGACGGCGTTGTTCGTTTGCCAGCGTGCCGTCGGCGGCAATCTGTCCGGCGGCGATGCGGTACTCTTTCAACGACCAGGCGAACAGATCCCGACGGTCGAGCGCCACGGCGCTGGCCATGACCGCCCATGCCGCCCAGTAGCTGTGGTTATTGGTGCTTTTGAGCGGCAGGCCATCCCACTCCTGTACCACCCGATCCGCCAGCTGGCCCAGCCAGCGTTCAGTGGTCTGCTGCCCGGCAAGGGAAGTTCCGGGGGTAAACTTCAGCTCCAGCCAGCTGCTGGCCAGCGTCGCCAGCGCCCATTTACGCATTGCACGGCCGGTGTGGCTGGTTTGCCCGGAGAGTAACGCCCCGGCGTTGGCCCATGTCGCGTAGCCCTCCAGAATACATCGCAAGGTTCGCGGATCCCCGCTCTGTTTATAGCGCCAGACCATGTTCGAGATCCCACGTTCAAAGCCGACGATGGGCTTAGTCGCGGCACGGAATGCCTGTTCGGCCTGCGGATTGAGCGTGGCGCGGGCGCTGTCAGACCCTTCATATTTACTGCGCAACGTCAGGGGGGCGGTGTAGGGCGCGGGCAGGGTCACGCAGCCGCCCGATGCCGTGTGCGGTAACGGCTGGGTAAAACCAACGGGAGGCACCAGCGGAGCGGCCAGCGCATACCCCGGCAAACAGAGCAGCAGCCACAATGTTCGTTTCATCAACACCTCCGCCGACATTTAACCGGCACTTTGATTATTTTTGAGCCGAATCGTTTCTTTGCTGATATATCTTTTTAATACTATTAGTCCATGAATGTAATGTATGCTAAACAAGTGTTTAAAAAGCCTAACCATCTTTCGGGAACAATAGCTGTGCTGACCACTCTCATCTACAAAAGCCAGTTAAATCCGTCCTGTAAATCCTTATCCCTCCTCGCACTTGTTGAAAAGGCCAAACAGAGCAATACCTTGTTGGATGTCACGGGCATTCTGCTGTTTAACGGGAGCGATTTCCTGCAGATCCTCGAAGGGTCTGAAGAGGTCATTGAGACGTTATTCGCACGCATCAGCAAGGACAAGCGTCACGACAGCGTGGTGGAGCTGATGCGTGATTACGGCCCGCGCCGACGCTTCGAAAACGTCGGTATGCTGCTGTTCGATCTGCGGGTTGACACGCCAAAATCGGTCCTGTCTTCGGTATTGCGCTACAGCAAGCTGGACAATTATCTGGCGGCGCAAGACCGGGTATTTAAATTCATTCAGACTTTTATTATCCAGCCCAAAAAGACGGCGGGTGAGTTGAACTTCCGGCCTGAAAAATGGACGATGGTCCCGGAGCATATGCCTTTCGGCAAAACCATCAACGGGCTGATTGAGAATCAAATTTGCCAGTTTGCCCTGCAGCCGATCGTGGAACCTACCGAGGGAAAAATCTCCTCGCTCGAGGCGCTTATTCGCGGTAACGACGGCGGCAGCCCGGAGCGGTTCTTCAACGCTCTGGATCAGGACAAAGTGTACGAGGTCGATCTGCTGACCAAAGCCTATGCCTTTGCGCTGGCAGAGAAGATCGACATTGGCGATCATAAAATTGCCATTAACCTGCTGCCGATGTCGCTGGTGAATGTGCCCCACGCCGTCGATTTTCTGATGGATCAGATCCTCGCCCACGGTTTGCAGCCGGAGCAGGTGGTGATTGAAGTGACCGAAAACGAAATGATCTCCGGGTTTAACCAGTTTAATAGCGCCATCAAGCAATTAAGGGCGGCGGGGATCGGCCTGGCCATTGACGATTTTGGGTCAGGCTATGCCGGGCTGTCGCTGCTGACCCGTTTCCAGCCGGATAAGCTAAAAATCGATCGCGAGATTGTCAGCAACATTCATTTAAGCGGCCCGAAGCAGGCGATTGTGAAGTCGATCATCAGCTGCTGTACCGATATGGAGATAGCGCTGGTGGCAGAAGGCATCGAGAAAATCGAAGAGTGGTGCTGGCTGGAGTCGGCAGGCATCAAGCGTTTTCAGGGCTTTTTATTCGCCCGGCCTAAATTAAATGGTGTGGGAGAAATTCACTGGCCGCAATTTACCCGTGATGAATATTTGAGCGATTAACGCTGCAAAAGATAATCAAGCGCTAAACAGATAAAAAATCTCAATGTTTAACAGGGCCGAAATATCCGGCCCTGTTGCGCAATATAATGATTTAAATAAGTATTAACGACATTATTGATGTTCGCATAAATAAATAACTTTAATTCAATATTAAGGGGTAAATGCCGATAACACTTCAGACCGTTTTATTTCTGAGGTAGTTATGTCGTTAAAAAAGTCGTCCCTTGCCATTCTTCTTGCCTTACTGTTTTTCTTTGTTGCCAGTGCCGCAACCAACGTCTGGCTGGCCATTAAAAGCAATGATTCTCTGGATAACGTGAATAAAGAGATTCAGGTGGTGTTATCCATCATCGATCCCATTAACCACAGCCGTACCCTGCGCGTGCGGGTGATGGAGTACATGAAGCAGGTCGAGAGTGGCGATACTGCGGGTCTTGCGGAGAAGCTGGACTCGGTAAAACTCGCGCTGACCAAAGCGGATGGCGCTTTCGCCGCCTTTAACGACGCGCCGCGCCTGGCAGATGAGGCCCCGTTAGTGAAGGACTATGACGATGCCTGGCTCGCCTATCGCAATGAAGGCCTGTCCCCGCTGATCGACGCGGCCTCAGCGCACGATGCGGCAAAATTCAATGCCCTGATCCCGCAGATTTCCCGGCTCGACCGCCAGTATGAAATCGTTCTCGATCAGGTACTGTCTGTGCATCAGAAATATGCGAAGCAGCTGAATGACGATGCGCGCACTCATTTTGCATCCGGCTTAACCATTATTGCCGCCTTTGCCGCGCTCTTTGTGGTGGTGATTATCGGGGTGAGCGTCCTGATGAAGCGGTATGTGTTTGCTCCAATCAACCTCGCCCGGGAACACTGCAGCCAGATTGCCGCCGGGCAACTGACGGAAGCCGTGCCGCAAAAGGCGGGTTCGAATAACGAAATCGACCTGCTGATGGGGTCGATGGAGCAGATGCGTCTGGCCCTGCTGGAGACCATCTCTCAGGTGCGCGAAGCCTGCCGTACCGTTAACTACGCCTCGCAGGAAATCGCCTCGGGCAACATCGACCTGGCCTCACGTACCGAGCAACAAGCTTCAGCCCTGACGGAAACCGCCGCCAGCATGGAGCAGTTGAGCGCCACCGTTGCCAATAACACCGACAATGTGTATCAGGCTGGTAAGCTGGTGCAGGATGCGGTGAACAACGCCCGCACCGGGGAGGCGGTAACCCGCGAGGTGATCGAGACCATGAACACCATCGCGGCCAACTCCCAGCGTATCGAAGACATCACCAGCGTGATCAACAGCATTGCCTTCCAGACCAATATCCTGGCGCTGAATGCCGCGGTTGAAGCCGCCCGGGCCGGCACACAAGGGCGCGGTTTTGCAGTGGTCGCGACCGAAGTCCGTACCCTGGCGCAGAAGAGCGCCGTGGCGGCGAAGGACATTGAAAACCTGATCGCCCAGTCGGTCTCCAGCGTGAAAAACGGTTCTCAGCTGGTGAATCGCTCAGGGGAAGTGATTCATGCCATCATTAACTCGGTCAATAAAGTGAACGCGCTGATGGAGCAGATCTCGGTGGCCTCGGAAGAGCAAAGCCGTGGGATTGGCCAGGTCGGCCAGGCGGTGACCGAGATGGATGGCGTGACCCAGCAAAACGCCGCCCTGGTGCAGGAGTCTGCGGCCGCTGCTGCCTCGCTGGAAGAGCAGGCGAAGCATCTTACCCAGAGCATCGCCAGCTTCAGACTGCCGGAACCGGCATAACATAAGAGCACTGCTTCCGGCTTGCGGGTGCGGCCGGTTCTCCCTCGCCCTGACCCTCTCCTCAACGGGGAGAGGGGATTTATCTCCCTCCTTCTGTTCCTGTCGAAGTGACTCATCTCACATTACTTTCCTGGTCTATGCTTGAAGTTCATGCGCGGCGTCATGCCTGCGCATTTTCTCTTTTTCCCTCTGCTTAGTGATAAACGCAGGTAACCCGAGGATCACGGGTCAAACGAGGTGATGGAATGACTGCTAAATCTATTAGGTATTGGGGTTGTGAATATAGCGATGCGAACAACGTTCGCTTTCATCTGTGGGCCAGCGGTCAGCAGCACGTAACCCTGCGCCTGAATGACGAAACGCTGCCGATGAACCCGACCGGCGACGGCGGATTTGAACTGACGGTCAACAACGTTGCCCCAGGTTCTGCGTACAGTTTTATCCTGCCTGACGGCTCCGCAGTACCCGATCCGGCCTCCCGCGCGCAGCAAGGGGATGTCAACGGCCCTTCGCTGGTGTGCGATCCTCACAGCTATGTCTGGCGCAATACCCACTGGCAAGGCCGCCCCTGGGAAGAGAGCGTGGTCTATGAGCTTCATATCGGGACCTTTACCCCTGAGGGCACCTTCCGCGCGGCCGCCGACAAACTGCCGTACCTGGCCTCGCTCGGCATTACCATGATTGAGATGATGCCGGTCTCCCAGGCCGGAGGCAACCGTGGCTGGGGGTACGACGGCGTACTGCTGTATGCCCCGCACAGTGCCTACGGTACGCCGGATGAGCTGAAAGCCTTTGTCGATACCGCCCACGGTCTGGGGCTGTCGGTGGTGCTGGATATTGTCCTTAACCATTTCGGACCGGAGGGTAACTACCTGCCGAAGCTGGCCCCGGACTTCTTCCACCCGGAACGCATGACCCCGTGGGGAAATGGCATTGCCTATGACGTGGCCCCGGTGCGTCAGTTTATTGTTGATGCGCCTCTGTACTGGCTGACGGAGTTCCGCTTCGACGGCCTGCGCTTTGACGCCATCGACCAGATCGAAGACACCTCCGAGCCGCACGTGTTAATTGAGATCGCCACCCGCATTCGCGCTGCCATTACCGACCGGCCGGTGCATCTGACCACCGAAGACAGCCGCAACGTGGTGTTTCTTCATCCGCGCGAGGAGGACGGCAGCGTGCCGTTGTTCACCGGGGAGTGGAATGACGATCTGCATAATGCCGTCCACGTCATGGCCAGCGGTGAAACCCACGCCTGGTACCAGGATTTTGCTGAAAAACCCGAACAATGGGTGGCGCGGGCGCTGGCGGAAGGCTTTGCTTATCAGGGGGAACGTTCCCCGCAAACCGGTGAAATCCGGGGTGTGAAAAGTACCGCTCAACCGCCAGCGGCCTTCGTCGATTTCATCCAGAATCACGATCAGGTTGGTAATCGTGCTCAGGGCGATCGCCTGTTGAGTCTCATCGGGGAAGAGCGTACCCGGGTACTGATGGCTGCGCTGCTGCTGTCGCCGCATATCCCGCTGATGTTCATGGGTGAGGAGTTCGGTGAAACCCAGCCGTTCCTGTTCTTTACCGATTTTCACGGAGACCTGGCGCGGGCGGTGCGGGAAGGGCGCGCGAAAGAGTTCAGCGATCACGATGAGACCGTACCGGATCCCAATGCCCCTGAGACCTTTGCCCGTTCGAAACTCGACTGGGACAAACTCAACCAGCCTGACGGCCAGAACTGGCTGCGCTTTACCCAGCAGCTGTTGCAGCTGCGCCAGCGGGCTATTGTGCCGTTGCTGGCCGGCGCGCAGGGCGGGAATGGCAGGGTGATAAAAACGGCCCCGGGTTGCGTGGTGGTGAGCTGGACATTTATACAGGGTACGCTGTCGCTGGCACTTAATACGGGTGATCAGCCGCAGACGATGCCCGAGATAGCGGGTGAAACATTGTTTGCCTGGCCTGAAGGCCGCACGGAACTGCTCGCGAACACCGTTATTGTACGTTTTGCACAAGGAGAACCGACCTGATGATCCCCACAGCGACCTGGCGTATTCAGTTTCGTAACGGCATGACCTTTGATCGTGCCGCCAGTCTGGTGCCGTATCTGCAACAGCTCGGCATCAGCCATCTGTATG
This sequence comes from Leclercia sp. 1548, assembly GCF_050435045.1. Classification (NCBI taxonomy): domain Bacteria; kingdom Pseudomonadati; phylum Pseudomonadota; class Gammaproteobacteria; order Enterobacterales; family Enterobacteriaceae; genus Leclercia; species Leclercia sp. 1548. The sequence goes on from NZ_JBNDJP010000001.1 coordinate 28,655, forward strand.
CTTCGCCAATATTTACTGCCGCCCGGGATTCGACGCACGGTTATGACGTCACCGATGCTAACGAGATTGACCCCTCCATCGGAGGCCGGGCCGGTTTTGAGCGGCTGGTCAGCGCCCTGAAGGCGGCCGGGCTGGGTTTGATCCTTGATATTGTGCCGAACCACATGTCCACCTCGCTGGAAAATGCCTGGTGGCGTGATGTGATTGAGCATGGGGAAAAGAGTCGCTACGCCCGTCATTTTGATATCGACTGGTCGCGCCGTCTGACGCTGCCGTTTCTGGGGGATGATTTTGAAGTGGTGCTGGCGAACGGTGAGCTCAGCGTGCAGCGCGATCCCAACACCGGCAAACCCGCGCTGGCCTATTTCGACAACTTCTACCCGCTCACGCCCGACAGCTGGCAAGGGCGCGAAGAGGAGGTGTTGAGCCTCAGCGATCCCGCGGCTATCAGCCGGTTGCACGACCAGCAGCCGTGGCGGCTTACCAGCTGGCGAGATGCGCCGAACGAACTCTCCTGGCGTCGCTTCTTCGAAATCACTGGCCTGGTGGGCGTGCGGGTTGAAGACGACGCGGTGTTTGATGACAGCCATGCCCTGATCCTCGCCCTGGTGCGTTCGGGAGCGGTGGACGGGCTGCGTATTGACCACGTGGACGGGCTGGCCGACCCGCGAGCCTACCTGCAACGTCTGCGTCAGGAGGCAGGTGCCGACTGCTATATCACGGTGGAGAAGATCCTCAGTAAGGGCGAGAACCTGCCCACCGACTGGCCGATCTCCGGGACCACCGGCTACGAATTTATCGCCTCGCTGTCAGAGGTGCTGATAGATGACGACAAAATCGACAGTCTGCGTCTGGCCTATGACAAGGTGATGGGCCGCCCGGTCGATATGCACGACGAACTGCGCGACGCGCGGTTGCTGATGGTGGACAGAAACTTCGCCGGGGAATTTTCCACTCTGCTGAAGCTGGCGAAAACCCTTTCCGAAACGGAAGGCGTCCAGGTGGAAGAGGAGCCTCTGCGGCTGGCATTGCGCGAGCTGCTGGTGGCCTTCCCGGTGTACCGCACCTATGGCACGGCGCAGGGAATGTCAGTCGCGGATGTGCGCCTGCTGAACAGCGTGGTCGCCACAATCAGCGCCGATCCTGACGCCATCGCACTGCTGATGCGTATTTTGACCGGCGAGGTCTCTGAGGAGGCCCGCGATACCGCCACGCATTTCCGCACCCGTTTCCAGCAGCTGACCGGGCCGCTGATGGCGAAGTCGGTGGAAGATACGCTGTTTTTCCGTCAGCACATGGATCTGGCGCTCAACGAGGTGGGAGCCGAGCCGGTACCGCAGGCTTTCTCGCTGACGCGCTTCCACACCGAGATGACCGCGCGACGTGACCGTCAGCCGGATGCGCTTTCCGGCACCTCGACCCACGACACCAAGCGTGGAGAAGATGCCCGCGCCCGGCTCTATTCTTTGACCGAAGCGCCGGAGGTGTGGGCGGAATGCGTGGCCCGCTGGCAGCAGTTGAACCAGACCCACGTTCGCTTTCTGAATGATGGCACGGCGCCGCGCGGTGCCGATACCTGGATGCTTTATCAGGCGCTGGCGGGTGTCTGGCCGCCGGAGCTGGACCCGCAGGATGCGGCGGGGCTGAATGCCCTGGAAGAGCGCTTCCTGGCTTTTGTCGAGAAGGCGCTGCGCGAGGCCAAGCTGCGCACCGACTGGGTGGACAGCAACGAAGCCTATGAAACGGTGGTACTGGAGTATGCCCGCCATCTGTTGTCCCCGGACAATCAGGACTTCCTGCAGGACTTCAGTTCCTCGTTACGTCCGTTTATTCGCGCCGGGCTGGTGAACAGCCTGAGCCAGACGGTGATCAAACTTACCGCACCGGGGGTGCCGGATGTTTATCAGGGCAGCGAGGGGCTTAATTTTAGCCTTGTCGATCCTGATAACCGCCGCGAGCCAGATTTCGACCAGCTTCGTCAGCAGCTGGATACGGCAGACCCTCATATTGCCGCCCAGGAGGCGAGCTGGCTGGACGGGCAGTTGAAGCTGTCGGTCACCCGCACGCTACTGCATCTGCGCCAGCGCAAACCGGCGCTGTTCCGCCTGGGCAGCTATGTTGCGCTGCTGACCCGTGGCGAACGGGCGGATAAGGCGATTGCCTACGCCCGCGTCGATGACGATGACGTGCTGATTGTGGTGGCACCGCGGCTGGCGCTGGCGAACGCCGCACAGACGTTTCCTGTTACCGGGGCGGCCCTGTGGGGCGCGACAGAGGTGGTTCTTCCTCCCGAACTGGCCGGGCGCCGCTACCGGGATTGTTTCAGTGGTGAAACCCTGACCTTAGGCGAAAGCCTGCATTTGAATGAAGCACAGGATTGCTGGCGGGTGTTACTGGCCTGCGGCTGATGATTATTACTGTTCGAGGGAGAGACTCTATGGCATATGACAAAATTTATGAAATTCAGGCGGGGCAAAGTTATCCCCTTGGGGCGAATTACGATGACAAAGGGGTGAATTTTGCCCTCTTTTCCGCCTGCGCCGAACGTGTTGAGCTGTGTCTGTTTGACCCGAGTGGTAAATCTGAAATAGCCCGTCTCGAGTTACCGGAATACACCGATGAAGTCTGGCATGGCTATGTCCCGGATCTGAAACCGGGTGCGTTGTACGGCTACCGCGTCTATGGCCCTTACGATCCTGAAAATGGCCACCGCTTTAACCCGCATAAGTTACTGATTGACCCTTATGCCCGGGCGTTGACCGGGGAGCTTATCTGGAACCCCGCCCATTTTGGTTATGAGCTGGGGCATGACGAGCTTGATCTTAGCTTTGATACCCGCGACAGCGCGCCTTATACCCCAAAATGCCGGGTTGTTGACCCGCGGGTGTTCGACGGTCAGGACCCGCACCGCCCGGCGGTGCCCTGGTCCAGCACCATTTTGTACGAAACCCATGTGAAAGGTTTTACCCAGCTTAACCCGGCGATCCCGCCTGAATTGCGCGGCACCTTCGAAGGGATGGGGCACAAAGCGACGGTGGATTACATCAAGAGTCTTGGCATTACGTCGGTTGAACTGTTGCCGGTGCATGCTTTCCCGGACGATCAGCATCTGCTGGATCGCGGGCTGAAGAACTTCTGGGGCTATAACACCCTTAACTTCTTCGCTCCGGCGTCACGCTATGGCGGCCCGAACGGCATCAAGGGCTTCCGCGACATGGTGCGCGCCTTCCACGATGCCGGTATCGAGGTGATCCTCGACGTGGTGTATAACCACACCGCCGAGGGTAACGAGCTTGGCCCGACGCTGTCATTCAAGGGGATCGACAACTTCTCTTACTACCGCACGATTGCCGGTCAGCACCGTTACTATGTGAACGACACCGGTACAGGTAACACGGTGAATACCTCGCACCCACGGGTGCTGCAGATGGTGATGGATTCCCTGCGTTACTGGGCAGAGTCGATGCACATTGACGGCTTCCGTTTTGACCTCGGCACCATTCTTGGCCGCGAGCCAGAAGGGTTCGATCAGCGCGGCGGCTTTTTCGATGCCATGATGCAGGATCCGCTCCTCTCACGGTTGAAGTTGATTGGCGAGCCGTGGGACATCGGCCCTGGTGGCTATCAGGTCGGGGGCTTCCCGCCGGGCTGGGGCGAGTGGAATGATAAATACCGCGACACCGTGCGCGAATACTGGCGCGGCGATAACGTCTCGTCCGATTTTGCCGCACGCCTGCTCGGCTCCGGGGATCTGTATGACCAGCGCGGGCGTCGCCCGTGGGCCAGCATCAACTTCATTACCGCTCACGACGGGTTTACCCTGAACGACCTGGTCTCCTTCAACGAGAAGCACAACGAAGCCAACGGCGAGGACAATAACGACGGCCACAATGATAACCGGTCATCGAATTATGGCGTTGAAGGGCCAACCGACGATGAGCAGATCAACGCCCTGCGTGAACAGCAGAAACGTAACTTCCTGACCACGCTGCTGTTCTCTCACGGCACGCCGATGCTGCTGGCGGGAGACGAGTTTGGCCGTAGCCAGTTGGGTAACAACAACGGCTACTGTCAGGACAGTGAGATCAGCTGGGTACACTGGGAAAACCTCCCGGAAAGCGCCGAGGCGCTGCGCAAGTTCACCCGACATCTGATTGAGCTGCGCACCAGCCAGCCGCTGTTACGCCGCGAAAGCTGGCGTGACGGAATGGAGATCCAGTGGTTTAACGCGGGTGGCGGGCCACAGTTGCCGGAGCACTGGGACGAGGGGACGACCCTTGGGCTGTATCTCACCCGGCCCGATCTGCACGATCAGCCGGGAATTTGGCAGGAGGTGCTGCTGTTAATCAACCCCTACGAGGGGTCGGTGCCGTTCCGAATCCCGGAATGCGGTCAGGATGGCTGGGTGCTGGAGCTGAGTACGGCAGGGGATGAGCAGATGGGGCAGGCAGTGCTCCCGGATACTGATTTCCCGCTGCCAGGCCGCAGCATCGTGCTGTTACGGCGGCCTTAACGCGCGGGGTTACTTGCCAGCCCGTGCTCTTTCCCACGGGCTGGTGGTCTCGTCGTCGACGTCGGTCGGCGCGGGATCGTCCAGGGAGTCAAGATAGAGGGCTTCGACTTCGGCGCGTGCCCACGGGGTGCGGCGCAAAAATTTGAGGCTGGATTTGACGCTGGGATCGCTGTTAAAGCAGTTGATTTTAATCAGCTTTCCCAGCTGCGCCCAACCGTAGCGTGCCACAAGGGCATTGATCTGCATCTCCAGCGTGACGCCATGCAAAGGATCTTTAGAAGGGTGTGCTGTCACAGGCATCCTTTTATTTTCTGGCAAGGGGTTAAAAGCGGGGAGGGTACAAGAAAAGCAGGGGGCCAGCAAGCGCCTTGACGGGTTCCCTGGCTTAAGGAAAACGCGATGTTGATAGCCCAGATTTCAGATATTCACGCCGCTCCCGATAACGATCATCTGGCCCGCTTTGACCGGGTACTCAGGTGGCTGAGACAACTCCAGCCTGACGCGCTGGTGCTTTCCGGGGATTTAACCGACAACGATTGGCTTGAGGGGTATCAACAGATCGCCGCCCGTCTGGCTGAGGAGCATTATCCTTCTTTAATACTGCCGGGTAACTCAGACAATCGTCGCCTTATGCGCGCGGTATGGCGTGATGAGACAGGGGCTAACGATACCTGTGATGGCGCGCTGCATGCTGTTCTGGAGGTTGGTGGTCTGCGTCTGATGGGTCTTGATACAACGGTGGAGGGACACGATCACGGCTCTGTGACGGCGCATCTGGGCTGGCTGGAGAAGCAGCTCAACCGGGCCGACGCTTTACCATCCATTCTGTTCCTGCATCATCATGTTTTTCCCTCCGGCATACCGACCCTGGATCAGACCCTGTGCAGGGGGCTGGATCGGCTGGAGGCCCTGATTCACCGCGCGGCGACCAGACCGCTTGCGATGGCTTCAGGACACGTACACAGACCGGTGGCCGGGATGTTTGCGGGCATACCAGCACATATTTGTGCCTCCGTGTGTCCGGCTAATCCGGTCTGGTTTAGTAGCGACCGGGTTCCTCCCGCCGAGGACGCGCCGGGGCTGATGATCCATCGCTACGTCAATGGCGCACTGACCAGCCATCATGTGAGGGTATAACCGCGAACGGATGTTTTTGAAACGCTGTTCCGTTATAATGCCTTTCCCGAACCCGATGCCATTGACTCCATGAAAACGCCTCATAAAAACGTCCGTGCCTTTCATTTCTCCGCCTTTCGCTATCTGTTTTCTGCTCGCTTCCTCACCGTGCTGGGGAATGGTATCGCTCCTATCGCCCTGGCTTTTGCGGTGCTGGATATCGGGGGGTCGGTCTCCGATCTGGGTATCGTTGTCGCGTCCCGGTCGATCTTCAACGTACTTTTCCTGCTGCTGGGCGGGGTGTTAGCAGACCGCTATTCCCGTAGCCGGGTGTTAGTTGCCTCTTCCGTGGTTGCGGCCCTTTCACAGGCTATTGTGGCCTGGTCGGTAATGGACGGGTCTGCGACGGTCATCGGACTGGCCTTGCTTGGCGCCATCAATGGCGCTGCTGCCGGCATTGCTTTACCGGCCTCATCCGCGCTCATCCCCCAGACGGTTCCCGCCCGGAACCTGCGTCAGGCCAACGCCTTTCTTCAGGCCGGTATTTATGGCGGGACGGTAATCGGCGCGTCGCTGGGCGGTATCTTAATCAGCGCTGTCGGTCCCGGCTGGGGACTGGCCATTGATGCGCTGGGCTTCGCCGCCGCGGCACCGCTCTATCATTTCATTCGCGTGCAGGCCGTCGAAACGGGTTCAACGCAAAGCAATATCCTGCAAGACCTGAAAGAGGGATGGAAGGAGTTCGTTAGCCGGGCCTGGGTCTGGGCTATCGTCGTCCAGTTCACCATTATTAATGCGGCCTTCAGCGGCGTGATGATGGTGCTGGGGCCAGTGATTGCGGATGCTTCATTTGGGCGGGCACACTGGGGATTTATCATTGCCGCCCAAAGTATCGGCCTGATCGTCGGATCATCCCTCGCGCTGCGCTGGCGTCCCCGCCGCGACCTCTTCATTGGGGTGATGCTGATGTCGTTTTGCGCCTTACCCATTTTCATGCTGAGCCAGCTGGCTACCACGCCCTGGCTTATCGCCGCGTTCTTTATGGCTGGCGTCACCTTTGGGCTGTTTGGCGTCGCCTGGGCGCAGTCTCTGCAAACCCACATTCCCCCGGAAAAACTGGCGCGGGTCTATGCCTATGACGCGGTGGGGTCGTTTGTGGCCATTCCCTTTGGTGAACTTATCGCTGGCCCGCTGGCGATTCAGTACGGCACCAGCAACGTGCTGCTGGTTTCAGCCCTGGCGGTGGTGATCGCCACGGCAGGGGCCAGTCTGGTACCGGCAATCCGGCGGCTGGAGAGTGGTTCTCAGCCTGAAACGCATACTCTGCCTGGGGAACGCAGCCTGTAAGACGGGTAAATCCCTTTGCTCCCCGTTTGGATAGGGGCGTAAAGGGAGCCTTTCAATGAATAAACGCGACAGGTACATTGGAAGAAAATTATAAATAAGGGAAATATACTCATGTGCAGAGCCTTCGCGGTTTTTGCTTTCCTGTTAGCCCCAACGATTGTCCACGCGGCATCGCATGAAGAGGTATTGCGCTTAAATGCCGTACAACAGCCGGGTGCTCAGGTTATTTGTCATGTTCCGATAACGATCGTGGCGGATAATAAGCCCGTCATCCTGGATTACAAAAACAGCATGACCGTGATCGCTAATCAGGGTGACACCCGGGTATTTCAGGTCATCACAACCTTTATAGCCAAAGGCAAAACCACCTCTTACATCACACAACGCTATCGGCTCAGTATCACCACAGACGAAACGGGGCAGCTACATACCGTTGATCCGAACAGCATCAGTGTGACCAGCCCCTTTTCAGCGGAGTTGGCCCGGGAAAATGAAGCCCAGCTCCGCAATAATGCTCCCCCGAGTTATCAGTCTGACAGCATGGTCACGGTGACTGATTTCCCGAACTTCACCGTTCAGGGATATGATTACGGTCCCGTTACGGAATGCACCGTTTTGCCTGCAAAGGGACATTAACACCGGCGCGAATAACAGAGATACCCGGCATCAGGCGCTAGGACCCCCAGCGGGTTCTCAGATACCGCACCGCCTCCTGCGCCTGAGGCTGATTGAGGTTGTTCTCGCGGAACAAAATCGTGCCGTCGATGTGCGGCTCGGATTCGTTCAGGTCAAGCTGCTTTTTCAACTCCGGCACGCCGCCTTTCACCGTCCAGTCTGGCTCTTTGCTTGACGGCTCGCCCACCTTATACAGCGCAACGCCAATGTAGAGGCGGGTATGGGTTGGTTTCACCACCCCGGCCCACCATTTCGCCAGCACGTCATACCGCGCTGCATCCCGGGAAAACGGCCAGTAGATCTGCGGGGCGATATAGTCCAGAAAACCCTGCTGCACCCAGCGGCGGGTATCGGCAAAGGACTCGTCATACGCCGCGGCACCCCGTGTGTCGGACCCGGCCGGATCGTGGGAGCGGTTACGCCATACTCCTGCCGGGCTGACGCCGAACTCGACGTTAGGGTTGAGCTGTTTAATGGTACGCGAGACCTGAGCAATCAACTTCTGGGTATTATCACGGCGCCAGTCGGCTTTCGAGTCAAAACCCTGGCCATACTGGCGGTACGTCTGGCTGTCATTCAGCATCGAGCCGGGAGTTTCGGTATAGAAGTAGTCATCAAACTGCACGCCGTCCACCGGGTAACGCGACACCACTTCGGCCACGATACTGGTGATCCAGTCCCGCGCTTCAGGAATGCCCGGGTCGAGAACATAGCGATCCCCTGCGGTGCGGATCCACTCCCGATGCAGAACAAACACGCTCGGCGGATTTAGCGACAGCGTACGGTTCAGCTCCGTGACCGTGCCGGGGCGTGTATTGGTGGAGACGCGATAAGGGTTAAACCAGGCGTGGACCTTCATCCCGCGCTTGTGCGCTTCATCGAGCATAAACTGCAGCGGGTCATAGCCGGGATCTTCACCGATTTTGCCGGTAAGCATATCGGACCACGGCAAAATCTTTGACGGCCACAGGGCTGTACCGTCCGGTTTGACCTGGAAGAATACGGTATTAATCCCGAGACTTTTCAGGTTATCCAGCTTATCGGTCAGCGCCTTTTGTTGCATAGCGATCCGCGATCCGGCAGGGCGACCGTTTACCGACTCCAGGGGCGGCCAGTCGAGGCGGGAAACGGTAGCCAGCCAGACGCCACGCACCGGCTCATGTCGGCCTGTTTTATCCGGCAGGGGATGTTTAGCCACCGGCGGCAGCGGAGTAACCAGCGATTTTGGCGGCGTAGAGCTGCAACTGATCAGCAATAATGCCCCCGCGATCAGGGCACCTGAACGTTTAAGCCGGGTCGTAAGCTGAAAATGACGTGAGCAGGCGATGATAGACTCCATTTCTATAGTGTGTCGCCGGGAACGTTTATTTTCGTTCTATTCGGAGGCAAGTCAATTTTTAACGATGAGTGCTACTCGCGTGAGTGTTGGTCGCCGCTATCTCTGTCAGCTATGACATCAGCCGATAGTGCGACTGCACCAGACCTGAAGGGAAGCTGCGGCTGGATAACAATGTCAGATTGATATCCCGGGACAGGGAACCGAACAGCGGTTTTCCCGAACCCAGCAGGACCGGAACGGTAGTGATAACGATATCGGCGACTAATCCTTCACGCAGAAACGACTGAATCACTTGCCCGCCATCGAGATAGACGCGCTGTACATTCTGCGCTGCCAGGTCATTAAGCACTTCCTTTGGCGTGTGGCGTGAGAACTGCACTTTGCCCTTCAGCGCCTCGGGCACCGGGGTATCGGCCAGCTGTCGGGAGAGTACCAGCACTGGGCGGTCATAAGGCCATTCCTTAAAGGTCAGCACCTTCTCATAGCTCCCCCGACCCATAACGATCCACTCTTTGTCCGCAATGAACGCTGTATAGCCATGATCTTCTGTCGGATCATCGCGCTGCAACAGCCAGTCGATATCGCCATCCTGGCGGGCAATGTAACCATCAAGACTGACCGCGATAAAAACATGTGTGCTAACCATCCGCTGCTCCGTATTCAGGTGGCCTGTCGCCAGTTAAGTGTAGTGATGTTAGCAATTTCTTCATTAAAACACGGCACGCCTGTTTATTCGTTTGCCTGCCCGTCGATTGCTTTATTGCCTGAGTTAAGAAAAGAGGAGGGCAATGCTACAGACAAGAGCTCGTCTGCGGGCCGTGTTGAGCGGCTCACTGGTTGTTCTGGCATACAGTATTCCCGGCGGCTGGCTGATATTTGTTGGCGGGCACGCGGTCTATATCCTGTTTGGGAGCGGCTTTTTTCTCAGCGGCGTACTGCTGTTACGTCTGCGGCTAAGCGAGCTCTGGTTCTGCCTGATTGACGGGCGTTTGATCCAGACGATCCCAATGACTTGGCTCCGGCCGGGAGTGGCTCAGCCTGTTTCCGCTCTTTTGCATACTGTCGCTGGTGGCCGCATATTATTCTGGTCCGCGCATACACAAGAGACGTGGCCTCTGCATCTGCAACATCCCCGATTCTTGCTGTCCATTACCGGGGCTGTGCTGGTGGGGCAGCTTAAGCGCGAGTATCACTTTCTGTCGTAGGCGGGGAGGCTGGTGAGTTCTCGTTCTGGTGCGCGGTGTTACGTTGTATGTGTGGATCGTCCTGTCTACGATCGGGATGTATCAGGCGACAGCATCACCGGAGACACCACGCGCTCAGCTGATAAGCGTTGCGCTTCTGGCTCCGGTGACGCTGCTGTATAACCCTCATGGTTCCCGGCTGTTTAGCAGGAGAATTCGCGACTTGCTACTGCCCCAAAATCCGCTCCAGCGTGGCACCTGTCGCCAGAATCTGCGCATCGCAGCCTGGCAAGCCGTCTATCTCCAGCCCCACAGGTAGCCCGCTGGTGGCACCAAACCCGACCGGCAGGGTCAGTCCCGGCAGTCGTGCATTGCTGCCAGGATCCACATTGCGGATCAAACGGGCAAAGTTTTCTGTTGAACTCACCTCATCATTCGCCAGCGGGGCGACGACCGGCGAGGTGGGGAAAATCAGCGCGTCGAGATGATGGTCGCTAAAGGTCTGTTCATATAGGGCGAGTAACCGCCCGAGCCCCTGCGAAATCGCCTCCTGATACAGCGGCGGCAGCGGGATGGGATCCCCGTTACTGTCCGGGATCAGCGCCGGTACAATCCCGTGCTCAAAGATGGCGCGGACATCCGGGCTGGCGATGTGCGCCACGATATCCTCCAGCGTCAGCCCGGTTTCGTGCGCCTGCAGATAATCAATCAAATCGTGTTTGCCCTCGTGCATCACCACCGGGAAGGAGACGGCGGCGTTGGCCTCTTCAAGCCCGGGCATATCCACACTAACCAGCGTGACCCCGGCAGCGCGCAGCCTGTCGACCGCGGCGTGGGCCAGTTGGCTGACCTCTTCATCCAGCGCTTGCCAGAAATAGTGCGCAATTCCGAGGCGAAGGGTCCCGGCGGGTTTAGGGGCTAACACGTCGCCACCGGCTATCAGGCTGTCGAGCAGGGCAATGTCTGCCACGTTGCGGGCCATGGGGCCTGCGGTATCCCGGGTGTGGGAGATAGGGGTGATCCCTACCTGCGAATAGCGCCCGGTGGTGGGGCGAAAACCGACGCAGCCATTCAGGGCGCAGGGCTGGCGCACCGATGCCCCGGTATCTGTGCCAATTGCCACCGGAGCCATTCCGGCGGCTACGGCCACCGCGCTGCCTGACGAGGAGCCGCCCGCAATGCGGCTGACATCGTGGGCGTTGCGCACGCCCTTAATCCCAGGCGTGTGATACGCCGCGTTATAACCGGTGACGCCGAAGGCCAGCTCATGCATGTTGCATTTGCCAATAATAATCGCGCCCGCATCGATAAGACGTTGGATCACCGGGGCGGTGGTGTTGGGCACGAAATTTTTCAGCGCAGGTGTACCCGCCGTATTGGGCAAACCGGCGACGTGAATATTGTCTTTCACCGCGACGGGAACGCCACCCAGCGGCAAGGGGGCACCGCCGTCCGAGAGGTGTTGATCCCAGGCTCTGGCCTGGGCCAGCGCCTGTTCCGCATTGACCGTAATAAAGGCGTTGAGGTTCTCATGGGCATCGATGCGGGCTAAGCAGGCGCGAACCAGGGCTTCGCTCGTTATCTTTCGGTCGTTGATGAGCTGCGCCGCATCGGTGGCGGAGAGGGTATCCAGTGGTACAGGGGTTGCGGGTGTTATTATTTTCATGGGCTGTTTCCTGGCTGTAGGTATCCGCAACATTTAGGCAAATCCCAAACCCGCCCGCCATCCTCAGGATTGAGGAGGCATTAATGCCGGAACCGTGAGGCCAACTCCGTGCGGTTGGCGCAATCCAGCTTTTTGAGCGCGTGATTGAGATGAGTGCGAACGGTAGTGAAGCTGATGTTCAGCAGTCGGGCGACCTCTTTATCCCCCAGGCCTTTACTGACCAGATTGACAACCTCCTGCTCGCGGGCGGTTAAAGCCGGTGACGCGTCATCTTTGGGTAAGGCTCTGGCAAACCAGGGCTCCAGCAACTGCAGCAGCGCGATCTCGCGTTGCCCGAACGGCGGGGCACCTTTGGCCCGCCAGATGCGCAGATCGCCCACATCTTCACCTTCACGTATAAAGTAGACATTCACCCCGTGATGCATCCCGCAGGGTTTCAGGAAGTGCTGGTAAAAGGGCGTTTTGTATAATTCGCGGGCTGGCATCACCTCATCAACCAACGTTGGGCGCTGTTTTGCGCGCAGAAGTGGGGTGATGGGATCGATATATTGCCAGGTGCTGGCATGCTCGCGCATCGCTTTGTCGTCAATGTTCCAGCTGACGCCATGGCGTGAGGTGTTAGAGAGGGAAGACCAGATGCAGGATGCCGCAAAATCGGCCTGTAACAAGGCGCAGACATTTTCCAGCGTCTCCTGACGCAGGGTGCGGCTGCCCTGACCCGAGCCGAGTTGCCACAGGATGTGCGAGAAGAGATGAAGCTCGTGGGGGGTTAATGGAGTCTCCATATCTGATCTTCTCCCGATGGTGTTGTGTAAGTGAGTGTAGAACAGACCAGGCGCAGCGGCAGAATTGTCTGTAGTTACAACATACAATAAGCTTATACGAATAAGATACCTCAACATTGTGCCCGTTTGTCTTGGTTCTACAGCGATTGGAGGGCCGATCGTCGCCGTTTGCGAACAATACGTTAGCGCAAACGGCGACAGCTGAACAGTTAATGATTTAGCCGTCAGGAAACAGAATGCCGGTAGGCCGATCCGCGGACTTTCTCGACCGCCACTTTCCCGGCGATAAACGCATGGTCTGAGTTATAGTATTCCCATTCGCTGTAACGTCCGGCCAGCGTGATGCCATGCAGCAGCAGCCATTTGCGGATCGTTTCCACGTTCTCCTTCCTGTTCTGATCGTAGATCACGTAGGCATACGGGATATCTATCTGATTGGCGGTGATAATCTCATCGTCTGCCGAAATGATCCCGCATTCGATGCACTCCTTAATGCATCGGTCGATTAACGCCTGGCCGTCAACCGGCAGCGGCTTATCCGGTGAATAACTGATTTCGCAGGTCAGGCCGCAACCGCCCGGCGGGCTGCAGAAGGGGCTGGCATTACCCTGGACGAATATGCGGTGGAAGATCGTTTTCCCGGCGTAGTAGATCCAGTGTTTGTCAGTCAGATTGTCGCGACCAATCCCCAGATTCACGCAGCGAACGGAGACGTGGCGCAGGCCTTTCGCCGCTTTACGGACCTCAGGCGGCACTTCATCGCCCATCAGACGAATCAGTTCCGGCAACACCAGGGTGCTGATCATCCGTTCATAACGGTATTGCCGTCCATCTGCGAGGGCAACTATGCGCTGATTGGCATATATTTTACTTACTTCAGCCCCGGTCTCGATCCGGCCTTTGATATGCGGCAGGAACCCGTTCATCAGCGCCTGGAAACCGCCCCGTAACGGATACCCGAAGCGGGCGTTAGGCCCCATCGGTTTTGCGGTCTCATTCAGGGCGCCGTCGATAATTTGCTCCAGGTCGGGCAGGGGAACGCGGCCTCCCAGCCAGGACGTCTCCATCTCCGACAGCGGCACCGTCCACAATTTTTTATTGTAGGGGATGGCAAAGTGCCGGGCGATCCCCTTGCCCCAGGTCTCGTAGATAAAGGCTTCAAAGCTGTCTTTTCGCGGCGCTTTTTCTGCCGCGTCTGCGCTGATGTAGTCCGGCACCGCGCCATCGGCACAGCAGTCGTGGTGATGTTTACCCTGAGCGGTTTTCTCTGTGCAGGTCGTCATGCTTTGCACATCAGACCCTGTCCCGTAGCGCGCCTCGATGGCACCCAGAATGCACTCTTTGACGATTGTGGCAGGCAGTCCGTAAAGCGATCCCTGGAACGGATAGCGGGTATAAACCCCGTCGGTATAAACCCAGGCTTCGCGGATCTGCCAGTGAATATTGTCACCCAGCAACGTCTTGTACAGCGCCAGCACGTCTTCGTCTGCGGAAAACATAATGTGGCCCGCATAATCGAAGGTAAATCCTTTGTCCTGAATGGAGCGACAAAGCCCGCCGACCGTGGCATTGCGCTCAAGTAACGTTGCGCCTTCGCCATAGTGATAGGCTGCGCTCAGCCCGGTTGGCCCGGCGCCGAGGATTAAACACTCCTCAACTTCGCTATGGGCCAGTTTTGGTGGAACCAGCCGTAAAACCGGCTCGGAAGAGGCCTCGTCAGAGGGGCTATCCCCGGGCGCGACCGACCCGGCGGAGGCATCCAGATAGCGTGAAAACGCGCTCTCAATCAGCGCATGCATGCTCTGCACGGTCTTATCCCACGAGGTGCTGGCCACAATGCTCTGCATTGTCTGCTGCTGCGCTTTTCGGGTCTCTTCCGGCAGCGCCAGGGCCTGGTCACAGGCGGCAATAAAGGCGGCGTGATCCTGGGCGACGGCAACAACGTGGCTATAAGGTTTTTCGACATCGGCAATGGCGGTGCTGACCACCGGCAGCTGCGCGGCCATGTACTCCAGCACCTTTGTCGGGCTAATGAATCGTGTGGATTCATTCAGCGCGAAAGGCATCAGGCACACATCCCAGCCGGCAAGAAACTGTGGCAGGGCCTGATAAGGCTGCATGCCGCAATAATGAATGTTGCTGCGTTGAGGCAGGGTTGCGGGATCGATCTTCACTACCGGGCCGACCATCACGATTTGCCACTCCGGATGCGAGTCCGCCAGGGCGGCTATCAGCGATAAATCCATGCGTTCATCAATGACGCCGTAGTACCCCAGCCGTGGATGAGGAATGTCGTCCTGCAGCGGGTGATGATTCCCCCGATCCAGCGCCTGTTCAAAATGAACCGCATCGACGCTACTGGCAAAACAGTGAATATTCGGGTGACGGCCTTTTCTGGCCTCATACAGGCTGGGGCCACCGGTAAAGACAATATCTGCCCGTGTCAGCAGGGCAGACTCGCGCTGCAACAGCTGGCGAGGCGCTTTCTCAAAGGCGGCAAGTTCATCCATGCAGTCGTAGATGACGATCGCAGGGGTAAAGACTTTTAACAGCGGCAGCGCCATCGGCGTGTAGAACCAGACCACCGGGGTTTCGTCCGGCTCCCGTAGCTCTGTCAGGAGCGTTTCCAGAAAAGCTATCTGCTCGTCATGGAATCCGGGCGCTTTTGATGGCGTGTGGGGCTGAACCACAGTGACGTTCGGGGCAGGCCGGGAGAGTTTCAGCTCCGGTTTATCCGCTGAATAGAGCGGCTCTTCGATAAAGACGATGTGATAGTGCTGGGCAAGACGTGTCATCAGATGCTGTGGACGCTGAAAGACAAAGTCCCAGCGCAGGTGACTAAATACATATATTTTATTCATATCTGATTCCTCTGTGCCGGTGAAGGTCAAAGCGCCGGATGGCCGTTGAAAATGTTCCAGCCGCGCCTGGGTTTGCTTAAGGGCATGTGCATAAACGGTATTCAGATGTCGTGCTTTATCGGGCGCGATGTCCCATAAACCGCAGTGATGCCAGACAGCGTTATTTTCCCAGTCGGGGCGATCAATAATGGGATAAAGGCATATCCCGGTCAGCTCAACGCCTGCCAGTTGAGCCTGAGCGACTTCAGAGGCGACGTCGTTAATCCAGGCGCCACGTCCACTGCCAACATGGCTTGTTTCGGCAAGCAGAATAGGGCGGTGATAGCGTTCATAAAGCTCCTGTAACATCGTATGTAATCGTCGTCGGCGGCCATCACCAAGATGCCAGGCGAGGCGCTGGTTGTTTCCCGTCATCCATTGGTTGTCGTGGTAATAATTGGCCCCAATCAGATCCAGATAGCGTGGATGGCCCCCCAGTTCCGGCTCCAGCCGTCCTGCTAACATGTCCCACGCCTGAAACTGCGCAGTGCGCAACGCCTCAGTTTCCTGTTCGACCGTTGGGTCGTTATCGGGAGAAATCAGATGGATAATGGGATCGCAGTGCAACATTCTGGCGCGGGGATCGGCAGCCCATATAGCGTCGCAGGCCGCTATCGCGGCACGAACCAGCTGCCGTTTGATTTGCATGCCGTCCATGTCTTGCCCAAGGGAGGCGGGAAACAGACCTACCGCGATCCCCCAGGCGGTGAAGGAGATTTCATTGATCGGGGAATAGACCGGCGGCTCCTGATACCAGGGGCGTAAAAAAGCCGCCAGCGCGCCGCACAGACGGGCGAAACGCGTTACAAATTCATCTGAGAAAAAATCGGTATCGTCCGGCCAGCCGTAATGGCAAATTGTCCAGCAAATCTGGACGCCATTCTCCTTTGCTGACACCATTTTTGCGGCCACGGCGCTAAAGTCGTAACCACCTGATTTATCAGCGAGTCTCCAGCCAACACTCTCTCTTACCGTGGCAATGTTAAAGAGGCTAAGCGCCCTGTAATCCTCGAGATGTCTGCTGCCGTGGCCCGTAATATCATCCATTGAAAGGGCATGACCCTGCCGTGTAACAAAATCTGCACCCTCAAACCCCGCCTGCCAGAATGAGTTGAAAATCGGCATCTCACTGCTCCCGTATGGATAGTATTTCTCAATAAAAAAGCAAACCAGCATGGTTTTAAAAAGGAGAAATAAATAAGCACTTCTATGGGTCAAATCCTGGTAAAATAACCTGGCTTTCACTCATATTTAGATCGTATTCAGGCATGCCTACCCCCTCGCCGTATTTCATTAAAGGCTAAACAGAGTCAAAAAAAAACCACCCGGAAGTACCAGGTTTGTTTTAACATCCCTTGCAAAAATAAAGGCGAACCAGATCTACTGTTCTCTTATCTTTAAATGATAGACGGGAACCCTGATGAGCAGCGGGTTCTTTTCATGGAGCACCTGCTTCGCTTTGCTAAAAAATGATTAAAATCATCGGGAGGTAAGGGTGTTTTTTTTACGCAATACGCTTCGTTTAAGCGAAATTATTTTATATTGGACGCATAAATTATCCGAAGCCGCTACGTTAGTTAGTCGCAAAACAGGTTTACAGACTCTAATTAACGAAACGGGAGCTTGTTTTATATTTTGGATTATATTTGGGCAGTTTTTCATTAACGCGGGAATATTAAACTGCGCACCTTTAAAATGTATTAAATAGAGGTCGCTATAATAATTCACTCTGTAGTTACAACATACAATGCTACTCTTTTATCAATTACCTCAGCATCGTGCACATTAACACAGTCTGGCAAAACAAGATGGGGGGCGATTATCCGTTAAAGGGGATAATTTGCACTTATCCCCTGTAGGGGGTATTCTCATTTTATCCCCTACAGGGGATTTTTCTAAAATATCCGCTATGGGGGATAAACATGAAAGTTACATCGGCAGACGCACTGGCTCAGGCTGTCCGGGATCAGCGTAAGGTCAATAAGTTAACCCAAACGGCAACGGCTGAACAGGTGGGGATTAAACAAACCACGGTATCAGAATTCGAGAACAAACCAGGCTCTACCAAACTGGAAACCTTGTTCAAAATCCTCTCGGCGCTGGATCTGGAGCTGCACGTGGTGAAACGAGGCGGCACGCTGCCGGATAACAATGCCTGGAAGAAGGAGTGGTAAGCGATGCGCGCACAACGACTAACTGTCGCGATGAATGGCGACGTAGTGGGTACGCTGCATCGTGACGGCAGCGGGGCAATGTCCTTCCAGTATGCCCCGGAGTGGCTGGCCGAGCCGGGTTCGCGCGCGATTTCGCTCTCTTTACCGCTACAGCATGCCAGGATCAGAGGCGTGCAGGTCTTTAATTTCTTCAGTAATCTGCTGCCTGACTCCGAAGCGATTATTGCCCGCATGCAGGCCCGATTCCAGGTTGAAACCGCTCATCCCTTTGATCTGCTGGCCAGTGTCGGGCGTGACTGTGTGGGCGCCATTCAGCTCTATCCGCCAGGACAGGAGATCCCCCCGGTAACAGATATCGTGGCCGAACCGCTGGATGACGATCAGATTGCCGCGCTGCTCGACGGGTATCAGATGGCACCGCTGGGGATGACCGAGGAGGATGCCGACTTTCGCATTTCGCTGGCCGGCGCGCAGGAAAAGACGGCGCTGCTATGGTACCAGGCACGCTGGCAGCGGCCCCAGGGTAGCACCCCAACCAGTCACATCTTTAAGCTGCCGATCGGCAGAATAGAACAAAACAATATCGACCTGAGCGAAAGTTGTGAAAACGAATGGCTGTGTTTGCGCATTGCCAAAGCCTTTGGTTTCCCAGTGGCACAGGCGGAGATGGCAACCTTTGGCCGCAAGAAAGTGCTGATTATCGAGCGTTTCGACCGTCGTTGGTCCAGCAGCGGGTGGCTGATGCGCCTGCCGCAGGAAGATTTTTGCCAGGCCCTGGGCGTGTCGCCAGCGCTGAAATATGAATCTCACGGTGGTCCCGGGATTGCCGACGCCATGAAGCTGCTGCTCGGTTCCCGCCTGGCGGGGCAGGATCGCGAGCTGTTCTTTAAGGCGCAGATCCTGTTCTGGATGCTGGCCGCAATTGATGGTCACGGGAAGAATTTCAGCCTGTTTATCGAGGCGGATTCCGCCTTTCGCATGGCCCCGCTGTACGACGTGATTTCCGCGTTTCCGCTGTTCGACGCAGGGGGGATCCCGGTCAAAAAAGCGAAGATGGCGATGGCGTTACAGGGCAAGAACCGGCAGTACCATTTTGCGATGATCCAACCGCGTCACTTCATCAGCACCGCTGCTTTTGCAGGTTATTCCCAGGAGGCCGCTCGCCGTTTGCTGGCCGAGATGGCGGAGCGAACAGACGACGTTATTGCCTCCGTCAGGGCAGAATTGCCATCGGATTTCCCCATGCAGGTCAGTGAGGCCATTTTTAAAGGTTTAGCCAGCCAGGCGGCAAGAATAGGGCGGTTCGTGAGTTAAGGGGTTGTTAATTGCGCAATATAACCGGACTTCAATACTAAAAATGGTAGGTGGTTGAGAATTCTTTACAATTGTAAATGATATTTATTTTCATTATCATTTTCTTTACGTAAGCAACTGTAAAGAATAATGACATGAAAAATACCTCTGCCGGAAAGAACAAAACCCTGTGTGCGCTTGCCGTTTGCCTGGCGGTGCAATCTGGTTCGCTATTCGCGAAAGAATTTACCGAAAAGGATTTCGTTGTACAGTCGCTTGGACATGGCGTTTATGAGCTGGCCTATGATAAAGCCCAGAATGCCCTCTATGCGGCATCCGCGCCCTCTTTTGATAAAGACAAAACGGCCGGACTGGTCTTCCAGCTGTCGGCACCCACGCTAAAAATTGAACACCAAATCCCGACAGAGCGCCGCACTTTTGCCGTCGCGCTGGATCAGGAGCAGCACATTCTTTATCTGGGCAACGCTCTGGAAGGGTCGGTCACGCTGCTTAATACGCACAACAACGACGTCATCAAAACCATCCAACTGAGCGACGATGCCGATCCGGATAAGAAAGCCCACGTTCGTGAAGTTGTGCTGGATAAGAAGCACCAGCGTCTGTATGTGTCGGGGATTGGTCGTAAAGATAAAGGCTTGCTCTGGGTAGTGGATACGCAGAAGCAAGAGCTTGTACACACCCTCCAGAAGCTGGAGCCTGTAGGTTTTGCGGTGGATGAAGCGGGCGATAAAGTTTACGTCGTCTCCGGTACCGGGGAGCTGATCACCCTTGATGGCAAAACGTCGCAGCCGCTGAGCCGCGTGAAGGTCGATCCTGCCGACCCGGAACATTACTTCCTCAACATCGCCCTGAACACCGCGAAAGGGGTGGGTTATATCGCTGACACAAACACCCGCGATGTGCTGGTTGTGCAGCTGGATTCCGGCAAGCTCCTGCACCGTGTCCCGACGCCTAACTCCGTTGGCGTGCTCTATAACCCTGCACGGGAAGAAGTCTATGTCACGCATCGCAACGATCGCCAGATTAGCGTGATCGACGCGACCAGCAACCGCCTGAAACACACCGTTAAAACCGCGGCGATGCCAAACAGTCTGGCGCTTTCTGCCGATGCCAACACGCTCTATGCCAGCGTGAAGCAGGATGAAAAAGCCAATAAAGCTGACTACGTGCTCAAGATTGATTTAACCCAGTTCTAAGGATCCCGTTGTGATAAAGCAAACACGTATGGCCGTGGCGGTCTCGCTCGCTCTGGCTAACCTGCCGCTGGCCGTTGTCGCCGCAGAAACGACCACCGCAAACGAAGATGAACTGGTGGTGACCGCGACCGGTTTTAGCCAGGAACGCCGCGAAGCACCGGCGACAATTTCGGTGGTGAATGAAAAGGAGCTGAACACCCGCTCGAATCAGAACGTCACCGAAGCGCTGCGCGAGATGCCGGGTGTCCTGGTGGGTAACGGTCACGGCAGCCTGGCAACGGGCGATGTCCAGATGCGCGGGATGGATTCTACCTATACCTCGTACATGGTGAACGGCATCAAACAGGCGACCCGTGAATCTCGCCCTTATGGACACCATATCGGCACCGAAGCGGCCTTCATGCCGCCGCTGGCCGCCATCGAGCGGATCGAAGTGATCCGCGGGCCGATGTCTTCGCTCTATGGTTCTGACTCCATCGGTGGCGTGGTCAACGTTATTACCAAAAAGGCCTATAACCTGGAGAAATGGACCGGGGTTCTGGAGGATAACTACTTCCTGCAGGAGAAGAGCGAATACGGCAATACCAACCAGACCAATGCCTTTGTGATGGGGCCGGTGATCCCGGGCAAGCTCGGGGTGAGCGTGGCCGCGGATTATCTCGATCGTCGTGACGATGACAGCATCAACGATGAGCGTTTTGTGAAGCATCAGTCCGGGAATCTGGATGCGACCATCTCTATGTCGCCGACCGATACCCAGCTCTGGGATCTGAATGCCACCAAAGGCAACCAGGAGAAGACCCATAACGATAAGCAGTGGTACTGGGGCTTTGACCGCGATGCGGCATCACTGTCGCAACACGCCTGGTATGGCGACGATCTGCTGGAAGTGAAGAACTTCATCAGTTACGAAAAAGCCAAAACCGAGTACCGCGTTCCGGGGATGTCTTCGCAGTTTATTACTCAGAAAAACTACGAAGCCAACAGCGCCAACACCTTTACGCTGGGCGATCACAAACTGACGTTGGGCGTGAACTTTACGCGTAACGAACTGGATGATGAGTTCGGCATTAAAGATAAGGAAGCGCCGGGCGTAACGCCGGTCAGCGAAATTACCCGTGACGGCTGGGCGGTGTTTGCTGAAGATGCCTGGATGATTGTGCCGGACTTTACGCTGACCACCTCAGCGCGTCTGGATCATGACAGCTACTTTGGTTACCACGTCACGCCTAAGCTCTACGGCAACTGGACCATTGATGAACGCTGGGCACTGAAAGGTGGCGTCTCTGCGGGCTATAAGAAACCGGATCTGCGGCAGAATAACGAAGGCTTTACCAGCGTGTATGGCGCTTATCCTTACTCGGAAATCGGCATTGGTAATGACGATCTGAAGCCGGAGGAGAGCGTCAACACCGAGCTGGGCCTGTACTGGCAGCAGGACGCGCTGGCGCTGGATGCGACGATCTTCTACACCAAATTCAAGGACAAAATCAGCGACCATCTCATTTGTACCGCGTCGGACACGCAGAAGTGTACCTACAACGGTTATGTCGCCGATACCGTCTTCCAGTACGCCAACGTCAGCGATGCGGAGATCTATGGTCTGGAGCTGAACGGCGACTGGCAGGTAACGTCATCCTTAAGAGCCAACGCCAACTATACCTATACCCACAGCGAGCAGAAAAGCGGGGACTATAAAGGGTATGCCCTGAGCGATTTCCCGGAAAGTATGGCGAACGTCTCTCTGA
Organism: Leclercia sp. 1548; assembly: GCF_050435045.1. Classification (NCBI taxonomy): domain Bacteria; kingdom Pseudomonadati; phylum Pseudomonadota; class Gammaproteobacteria; order Enterobacterales; family Enterobacteriaceae; genus Leclercia; species Leclercia sp. 1548. The sequence goes on from NZ_JBNDJP010000001.1 coordinate 50,612, forward strand.
CCTGGAACGCGGTAAATGACCTCGAGCTATGGACCAAGGCCAGCTGGCGCAGTAATTCGCCGGACATCGGGAAATCCAGCGAAACGGAAGCCTACGCGCTGGTTGACCTGGGGGCGCGTTATCATCTGAACAAGAACGTCACGCTGATGACCGGCATCTATAACCTGTTCGATGCGAACCCGATCTACCGCACCTCGTACAACCAGTCGTCGATGCTGGAAGGACGCAGGTATAACTTCGGCGCCCGTATCGAGTTCTGATCCCACTGCCGGAGCCTGCTGGCTCCGGTCTCTTCTCTTGTTATTCCTCGCTTTTCTTCTACAGAAAGTGATTATCAAAGCGGCCGACATGTGATACTTAAACTGGGATACAACAAACCAGGATAATAAAAGATGTCGCAGAACAAAATTGCCCACAAAGTACAGAACCTCCAGTCATCGGCGATCAGAGAACTATTAAAACACAGCAAGATGGAAGGGGTGATTTCACTCGGCGGGGGCATTCCTAACCCGGATCTTTTCGATCGTGAAGGGCTGGAGCTGGCTATGGAGAAGGTGCTCTCCAGCACCTGGAAAGAGGCTTTTCAGTACGGTCTGAGCGAGGGCAGCCCGGAGCTACGCGACGCAATCTGCCAGCTGCTGAGCGGCAGGGGAATTCACTGCGGTGTGGATGACGTGGTCGTCACCTCCGGCTCCCAGCAATCGTTGGATATTCTGGCGCGTGCGCTGATCAATCCGGGCGACATTGTGGTTGTCGAACGCCCCACCTATCTGGCTGCGCTGCAGGTTCTACAGTTAGCGGAAGCTAACTTAATGTCGGTGGGTACAGACGGCGAAGGGATGATCATTGATGAGCTGGAAGCGCTGGTTAAGACCACGCCGGTGAAAGCCGTCTATATTGTTCCGACGTTCGGCAACCCGGGCGGTGTCACTCTGGCGGAGCAGCGCCGTAAGCAACTGGTGGAATTATCCCAGCGCTACGATTTCGTTATCATCGAGGACGATCCCTATGGCGAAATCAACTTCACCGACAAAACCTTCACGCCACTTAAAGCCTGGGCGGCAGAGATGGGCTGCGGCGATAACGTCATTTATACCTCCACCTTTTCAAAAATCCTCGCGCCAGGCGCAAGGGTAGGCTGGTTAGTGCTGCCGGATTGGGTGAAGCGTCAGGTGGTGATCCTGAAGCAGGCGACCGATCTGCACACCAGCTCGCTGTCGCAATCGCTGACGTACCACTACCTGGAGAGCGGCCGTCTGGCCGGGCAGATCGATCTGATTCGGGAGGCCTATAAACACAAATGCCAGATCCTGTGCCAGCACATTGAAAGCGAGCTGGGCGAGCATCTGACATTCCATAAACCGATGGGCGGCATGTTCCTGTGGGCGAAATTCAAATATGAAATGAACACCACGGAATGGCTGAAAAAGACGCTGAACAACGGCGTGGTCTATGTGCCAGGGGAGTTCTTCTACTGCAACGAGCCGGATCATGCCACGCTGCGCATGTCTTACGTTAGCGTGACGGATGAAAACCTGAAAGAAGCGGTGGCGCGTTTAAAAGCGTCGTTGTAAGTTCCCGGTAAAGCAAAACGGGTGGCCTTTGCCACCCGTTTTGTTGCCGTCAGCGACGGATAAATTCCAGTAGATCCTGGTTAATCGCATCGGCGTGCGTCGTGTGCATCCCATGAGGATAGCCCGGATACACTTTCAACGTGCTGTTGCTGAGCAGTTCATCCTGCAGCAGGCTGGCATTCTTATAAGGCACAACCTGATCGTCATCGCCCTGCAAGATAAGGACCGGCAGGGTGATCGCTTTCAGATCGTCGGTCTGGTCAGTTTCTGAAAACGCCTTAATACCTTCATAGTGCGCCTTCGCGCTGCCAATCATCCCTTGTCGCCACCAGTTCTGGATCGTGCCCTGTGAAATTTCAGCTCCGTCACGGTTAAAGCCGTAGAAAGGACCTGTCGCCACATCCAGATAAAATTGCGCCCGGTTTGCGGCCAGGGCTTTACGGAATCCATCAAACACCTCAATCGGCGTACCGCCCGGGTTATCCGGTGTTTTCACCATCAATGGCGGTACGGCGCTGATTAAAACGGCTTTCGCCACGCGGCCCTGAGGTTGGCCATACTTCGCCACGTATCGCGCCACCTGGCCACCGCCGGTTGAGTGGCCGACATGCACCACATTGTGCAGATCCAGATGCTCAACCACGGCAGAGACATCGGCGGCGTAATGGTCCATATCATGCCCGTCGCTGACCTGATCGGAGCGGCCATGTCCACGACGATCCGAGGCGATGACCCGGAAGCCTTCCGCTAAAAAGAACAGTAACTGGTTATCCCAGTCATCCGCACTTAGTGGCCAGCCGTGGTGGAAGAAGATAGGTTGTGCATCTTTGGGACCCCAATCTTTATAGAAGATACGGACATTATCTTTTGTGGTGACAAATGACATGGTAGACCTCTCGGGGAGTAACAACACCTGGGTGAAATGGATGAATCTACACGTGGCGATTTACAGCCGCTTAGAAGTCTAGTTGAGATCATTAGCGTCCGCCTCCCAGCGAGAACGTCACCGTTTTGCGCAGCCGGCTCAGGCTGAATAACACCGACGCGACAGAGGCGGCGACGGCGATCCACAGGGCAACATGCACAGCCTGCTCATGTAATGTCTGGCCGCTATCGTTCGATATGACGGTGAGCAGAATACCCACAACGGCGGCGCCAAGGCATTGTCCAAAGGTCCGCGCGATGGACAGGATCCCGGAGGCATAGCTGGCATATTCACGCGAAACGTTAGACAGCATCTCCCTGTTATTTGGGCTTTGAAAACAGCCAAATCCAATACCGCACACCAGGCTTCGCAGGCAGATATCCCACATGGCAGGGGTGGCGGGCAGCGTCGCCAGCAGGATCAACCCCACGGCAAAAATAACCAGCCCAACGGTGGAGATCAGCGGCGCTGAGAACGTATCGGCCCAACGTCCCGCATGGGGCGCAATCAGCACAATTCCCACCGGCCACGGGACAAACAGCAGCGCCGACACGACAGGGCTATAGCCATATACGCTTTGAAACAGAAAAGGTAGCGCAATAAAAGTGATCCCCTGGCTGATAAAAGAGGCCAGCGAGGTTAATGCAGCGAGGGAAAAACGGCCATTGTTGAAAATAGCAGGGGGCAGCAACGGCTCCCGGGCGCGGCGGATATGCAAGATAAACGCAACGGTGCTGACCATCGCGAGCAGACCCCAACAGGTTGCCTCGAGATGGGAGTGTTGAGCCACGGTCTGAGGGCTGGAAAAGCTGTTCGCCGCCATGATCGTCGCCCCCAGCAGCGTCGCCGATAACACCGCCCCGGGGGTATCGAACGCCGTATTGCCGGCCATGCGTTTTGCGGGTAATGCTTTACCCGCCAGCACCAGGGCGAGGGTACCCGGGATCAGGTTAATGGCGAACAGCCATTGCCAGCTCAGCGTATCAAGGATCGTGCCGCCCAGTACGGGCGCAACTGCAGTACTGGAGGCAATAAGCAGGGCATGCAGCCCGAGGACGCGTCCAAGCAGCCGTCCCGGAAAGACCGATCGCAGGATGGCCGGGGCGATACTCAGTGTGGCCGCGCCGCCGATCCCCTGGATAATACGCATACCAATGAGCATCTCAGGGGTTGTTGCCAGCGCACAGCCCAGTGATGTCAGGACAAACGTGCCGAGGCCAGCCATAAAAACCGTCCGAAATCCGTAGCGGGCCGCCAGCGAGGCAAAAATAAGCAACGTCATCGCAGCGGAAAGCAGGTAACCGTTGGCGAACCAGACGGCGATATTTGCAGGCACCTGCATGGCTTTCGCCATAGAGGGCAGGGCAATATTGATCATCGTGCCATCAAACACGCCCATCAGCGTGGTAATCATGACGGCGATCATAACCCGGGCACGCGCCTGCCCTGGCAACCCCTCATCGCCGGGTTGGTTTGAAAATAGCGTATTCATCTTGACTCCTGGGGATGGTGTTTTGATGAAGAAACTATAATCATGAGGTATACAGTGCGGAAGATGCAGCATTTACACTTAATCATTGCACCAAACGCCTTATCTGATATCGCTTAGAGGTTCACTATGTCCGATCCTGATTTTAACCTGCTCGTCGCGCTCGATATCCTGCTGGCAGAAGCGAGCGTTGCAGGTGCCGCGCGCCGCTTAAACCTGAGTACATCCGCCATGAGCCGTACCCTTAGCAGGCTACGGGAAGTGACGGGCGATCCGATCCTGGTGCGGGCAGGTCGTAACATGGTGCTGACTCCCTGGGCTGAAGCCTCCCGGGATCGCGCCAAAAACGCGGTGCATGAGGCGAGGGCGGTGCTGCAGCCGTCCATGGAGACGCTCAAGGTGGAAAATCTGGCGCGGTTTTTCACCCTCCGGGCAAATGATGGATTTGTCGTTGCGTTTGGCCCGGCACTGATTGCCGCCGTGGCTGAGGCCGCGCCTGATGTCTGCATCCGCTTTGCGCCAAAACCTGAAAAAACGTCACGCTATCTGCGTGAGGGGCTGGTTGACCTGGAAATTGGTGTGCAGAGCAATATGGGTCCAGAGATCCGACTTCAGAGGCTGTTCCAGGACAGGTTTGTGGGTGCGGTTCGTAAGACGCATCCGCTGGCATCGTTACCGACAATCGGTCTAAAGGATTATGTCGCATGGGGCCATGTGGTCGCGGCACCCAACGGTTCCTTGCATGGGTTTGCGGATGATGCGCTGGCAGAATCAGGGATGACACGTAAGATTGCCAGCGTAGTGCCTGGTTTTCCGACTGCGTTATCCGTGGCCCTGGCGTCCGATCTGATTGCCATGGTGCCCGCACTCTATTTGCGGAACCAGCAGATGACAGAGCAACTGCATGTTTTTGAATTGCCATTTAAAACCCGGACTATTACGGTCTCGCAGATGTGGCATCCCCGCATGGAAAATGATCCCGGACATCGCTGGCTAAGAGAAAAGGTCAGGGCAGTGTGTCGGACGGCGGGAGAGTGAAGCGATGAAGGTAATATTGGTGCGGCATGCGGAAACAGAGTGGAATATGCGAGGCATTATTCAGGGGCACAGCGATAGCCCGTTAACTCATCGGGGTTTGCGCGAAACATCTGCCTTACTGGCGGCGCTTGCTGCAAGTGATCACCAGATAGAATATGTTTATGCCTCTCCGCTTGGACGTGCCTGGCAAATGGGTCAGCGCCTGGCTGAGCACTTTCGCTGCTCGTTGACGGCTGAACCCGCTCTTAAAGAACAGGCATTTGGTGAATTTGAAGGCATGTCCACAGACCTGTTCGGACAAAATCATCAAAACGAAGCCCATGCATTATTTGAGCGGGATGCAGATTACTGCCCACCAGGTGGAGAGACTCTCGCACATGCGTCACAGCGGGTTATGGATTTTTTATATCGCCTGGAAGTAACTTCGCGTCATCAAACAGTTTGCATTGTGTCTCACGGGCATGTCAGTCAGGGCGTGCTTGCGAGGCTTAACGAAGGGGCTATAACTAATTTCCCACGGTACGCGCAACCCAACGCGAGTTACTCTGTGTTCGATCTGATCAATGGGCAGTGCAGCGCTGTCAGATGGGGAATTGCCACGCACTTGCTTAAACTTGCCTGACCAACAATATGGGGTGCGGCGAGCCGTGACAGAAATCCGGGAACCAGACCCATGACAAAAAGCGACCGTATTGCCAGTGATGCGCTCACTGCTAGAACCTTGACTGAAATGCTTCGACTTATGAAAAGAAGAGGGAAGTTTGTGATGCGAGATGGATAAGAGACAGGACGCTATCAACTCACAGATCGAATTTAACATAATATACATTATGCGCACCAAGGTGCTGAAGGACTTGTCAGCCGCAAACTTGGCCAGCTCAGCATCCGCCGGTTGACCGAATCTCTCATACTACGCGTGCTCAAACTGATACGTGAAAACTACAGCGATTTTGGACCCACGCTGGCCGCTGAAAAACTCAGAGAGCGCCATGATATCCGGCTTTCAATCGAGACCGTCCGCAACTGGATGACGTCTGACGGACTCTGGGTTCCGCATCATGACGGCTCTCGCAGCGGAATTTTTCTCAATGAGCGATGTAAACCGGCTCAGGATCCTTCAGGACGTTATCGACCACCGTCTTATCACACGTCTTGCTGCAACCCAACCCGGCTTAAGATATCTGACAGACACTGTTAACGGTTACTGGAGCGCTATCGTGATTTAGAGCGTAAAGACAGACATCGACCCGTTACATGCTTTTGATGCAATGGGCTAAACTCGTTAACGCAACGGCATCTGATATTCAATCATGCCGCTTTTCTTTGCCACCCAGTCATAGAGACGCTGGCCACGCAGATTGGTTTCATGGGTATGCCAGTAAAGACGCGAAGCATGTCGTTTTCGAGCCTGTTGTTGTACATACTCAATAAGCTGTCTGCCAATCTGTTTGCCACGGACATCCGGGTTAACATAGAGGTCTTCAAGATAACAATAATCCCTCTCCTCCCAGGTTGAGCGATGAAACAGGTAATGAACCAGACCAATAATGTTTCCCTCATATTTAGCCACCGCGCAATAAATCGGCTCATGCGGTGTGAGAAAGCGTGTCCAGGTGTTCTGTGTAGCGTTGTCTGAAATATCTACACGATAAAATTCCTGATAACGCTTCCAGAGTGGTAACCATTGCATGTAGTCGCTCTCTGTAGCGGGCTGAATGCTTATTTTTGCTGATTCTTCATTTAGATATTCATTGTTCATCGGTTTCTATCCTTAATTATATAAACCACATTCTCTTGGTTAACATAATTCTATCTACCGTAATGGTTCCATGTAAGTGACACTTTTTGTATATTTATAGGATCCACTTTTATTGCTGAGCTTCTGGATTGTGCATGAAGAGAGTTATTGCGCCGCTGTTCCACGATTTGTTACTCCCTAAAGGCGTGATAAAGGATGCACTGTACAGTGTGCTCCGTAATGCCATTCTGGAAGGTCGCCTTGCCGCGAATTCACGGGTCCCCTCAAGCCGGGCGCTGGCTGAGATGATGTCAATTTCCCGCAATTCTGTTATCGCTGCTTTTGATCGCCTGATGGCTGAGGGTTATCTGGAAACGCGTAAAGGTGCCGGAACTTTCGTATCAACAAACGCTCCTGAAGGGCCGCTGAATGGAACCAGGCCTCTGACACATGTAACTCAGTCTCAGTCTATCGACGGCCAAATTAATCCTGACATTGCGGCGTTACGTCCGCTGTGGAGTGAAAGCCATAAAGAGGCTAGCACTCACCGCCTCTTTACTGTAGGCGTTGGATGTATCGACCTCTTTCCCCATGAACTTTGGGGGCGGCTGCTTGCCCGTATCTGGAGACAATCCAGACGTGAACTTGGGCTGCATACCCACGTTGCCGGCTATGCGCCACTCCGGCGCGCTGTTAGTAAGTATATTCAGGCAACCCGTGGGGTTAACTGTGATGAAGGCCAGGTGATAATTGTTAATGGTATCCAGCAGGCGCTTAATATCACCGCGCAAGCGTTGCTCTCGCCAGGGAACGAGGTGTGGCTGGATGATCCTGGTTATAACGGTGCCAGAGGTGCTTTCAGCTCAGTTGGCGCGATTGTCAGACCGGTGCGGGTGGACGACAACGGGATGGATATACACGACGGTATACTGCAATATCCCGATGCTAAACTGGTCTACACGGCCCCGTCCCATCAGTTTCCTCTGGGGGGGACGCTTTGCCTGTCACGCAGGTTGGCACTACTGGAATGGACTCAGGCAAATCAGGCGTGGATTTTCGAAGATGATTATAACAGTGAGTTTCGCTATGCCACCCGCTCACTACAGGCGTTACAGGGACTCGATAAGCACCAGCGGGTCATCTATACAGGTAGCTTTTCTAAGATGATGTATCCGGAATTTCGTATGGGCTTTCTGGTGGTACCACCTGCCTTATGCGAACAATTTATGGTTACCCGATATTTTTCCGATCTCTGCAACGGCTATCTGGAGCAGGCGGTTTTAGCGCATTTCATTGAAGAGGGGCACTATGCCAGCCATGTCAGACGTATCCGCAAAGCCTGTTTTGAGCGAAAAGCCTCGCTCACGGCAGCGATTCAGGAGTACTTAGGGGAAAAGATGACTGTTCATCCGTCTGACTCTGGCATTCATCTGGTTTGCTGGTTGCATAACGGTCTTCAGGGTAAAGAGGTGGAAGCAAAAGCCGCCCAGCTCGGAATGGGGATACAATCATTTGTACGTTATTGCCAGCGCCCTCTTCCCCGGGAAGGTATCCTGCTTGGTTTTGCTAATCATCCGCCAGAGGTTCTGCGAGAAGGCATTCGCCGACTAGCCGCTGCTCTCTGACAGTTCCTCGGAAAGTTCAGGGATTTCAGTGCAGGATTTATACATTGGTCAGCATCGATTTCTGCACCTCGTAACGGCCATTACAACCTCCGCACGCACATTGAGTTTTCCTGCCATTACGTCAGCATACTGCTCTTGCTGGCGTAATGGCAGTTAATACTAAAACGACCGGCAATCCGTAGCAGACTGCCAGTCTGCAAAGATTTAAAATCTGCAGGAATCATCCCCACCAGTAAAGCAGTCTTCGTCCAGCGTCAGACGGCCAATTTTTTGCACCGGGCCGCTCATGCTGACCTGAAAATCCTCACCGAAGGTTATTTGCAACTGCCCACCCGGCATATTTACGCTGACACGGTTATCGACCCGGTCTAATTTGCGCATTACGCTTGCCGCGGCACAGCTACTGCTACCGGATGCCATAGTAAAACCGGCTCCCCGTTCCCAGATACCAATCCGCAGCGTATTGCGATCCACGACCTCCACCAGCTGGACATTGGTGCGTTTGGGGAACACAGGATGATTTTCAATTTGCGGCCCCAAACGGTGCACCAGCGCCAGATCGAGCTTATCCACCAGCACAACACAGTGTGGATTGCCCATTGAGACCAACGATACCCGCAGTGTTTCATCAGCCAGCTTAAGTGGATAATTCAGTACTTCGGGCTGTTCAATCAATGCAGGCAATGCCGCCGGACTAAAATTCGCCCTCCCCATCTCCACCGTGATTTGATGAGGATCTTCATGGACCCTACAATGTACGTCCCCGCCCGCGGTGCGCACCAGAAACGGCTCGTGTCCGACTCGGCCGATATCATAAAGATAACGTGCATAGATACGCAGACCGTTACCGCTTTTCTCGGCTTCTGAACCGTCCGGATTGATGATTCGCAATGTGGGATGATGTTGATCTCCACTATCAATAAGCAGACCGTCAGATCCGAACCCATAGTGGCGATGGCATATGATGCGAATTTGCTCGATGCTTAGCTGCTCTGCGACAGAACGCTCACACACCAGATAATCATTACCGAGTCCGTGATATTTATGGAATAACAAAGGTGTCATGGTCAGGATTCTAAATTTGATTATTTAACAAACACATTACCGTATTTTTCACCCCACAGAACCAAAAAGTGAACGACGGGTACAGGCTGAATCCAGGATATACGACGAAAGCCGCACAACCGAAAATCGGACAACCATTTTTTCGAACGATTAAGGGGGCCAGGCCCCCTGAGCGTTACAGTGCTTTATCGGTAAACAGCGGTACATCACATGACATGGAGACATGCTCCAGATAACCGCGTAATGCTGGTGAGTACGGGAAATCTTTCACAATCGTCAGCGAATTCAGGATCGGGAAGAGATAAAAATCCGTGATGCTGACAGGATTTTTGGCGCGTAAATAAGTCTCAATTTTACCCAATGCATCCGACAGCGTATCGATATAGGTCTGGCTATTGGACATTAACGTATCCAGATCGCCAAACGCGTTAATCTCGCGCTGGGTGTAGGCATCGCGCGCGGCTGGCGTAGAGAGTTCTTTAAAATCGGCCCGGGTAAAACGCGGGATCGCCAGGTTGAATACGGTGCGCGTATTCTCTTTACACCAGGCGTCAATCGCCGGATCGCACTCACCTGTTATAACTGGCGAGCCGTCAAGCTGGTCAACATAGTGAACGATATCCATGCTTTCCGGCATATAAACGCCCTCTTCTTTTTGCAGGATCGGCACGACCTTCTTACCCACCATACGGGTTGGCGTTTCGATATCGCCCTCCATAATCACGCCCAACTCGAAAGGCACTTTTTTCAGGCCAAAGATCATTCTCGCGCGGATACAGAACGGGCAATGCTCATACACATATAATTTCATAGCGCTCTCTTTTCAAAATAAGTGGATGACTCTACACAGCATCTGGCAAATGGGGTCAAGGTTTCCAGACTAAATTTGGTAGGTTGAAGTCAGCCGCAAGGTTTATGATGGCCGAACCCTGTTGACCAGCCACATCCCCACCAGCATAGCCAAAATAAACAGCAGCCCTTTCCCGACTCCAGCGCCCAACAACACCAGTGCCGGCCCAGGGCAAATGCCCGCCAGCCCCCATCCCAGACCAAACAGAATGGCACCCACCACCAGCGTGCGGTCTATGGCGTTGTTCGCCGGTAACATAATGGGCACGCCACAAAACGCCCTTTTTTTGCCTTTGACCAACGCAAAACCGACTATCCCCACCGCAATCGCCCCGATCATGACAAAGGCAAGCGAGGGATCCCAGGGCTGGGAGAGATCCAGAAAACCCAGCACCTTTTCAGGGTTTGCCATGCCGCTAATCAGCAACCCCACGCCAAAAATCAGGCCGCAAAGAAATGCAAAAATGACTAACATCCTTCCTCCTTAACCCAGCCAGAAACCGATCAGCGTGGCGGTAACAATGCCCACAGCCATAAAGGTGAGCGTGGCGACGAGCGATCGCTTAGAAAAGCGCGACAGCCCACAGACGCCATGCCCGCTGGTACACCCGGACCCCAGACGTGTTCCTGCACCCACCAGCAAACCGGCAAGGATAATGACCGGCCAGGAGGTCTGAACGGTTATCTCCGGCAAGGGATAAAACAGGGAGAACAGCAGCGGCGAACCGATCAGGCCCGCTAAAAAAGCCATTCGCCACCCTTCTGTTCGGGTCTTTTTCGTTAGCATCCCCGCCACAATGCCGCTGATACCGGCAATGCGCCCACAAAAGTGGATCAGCAGTATGGCGGCAAGTCCGATTAACAACCCGCCCCCGAGACTGCTCAGCGGCGTAAAGTGAGAGAGATCAATCGTCATGGTCCACTCCTGTCTGAGGACAATAGAGGTCATATAAGGTATTGAGCAGCGTGAAGATCCGTGGATCCTCAATGCGGTAGAAAATCTGTTTGCCCGTGCGCCGGGTCTCCACCAGCTTTAAGCGTCGCAATACGCCGAGTTGCTGAGACAGCGTAGGCTGATGGATGCCCACCGCCGCTTCAAGTTGCGCGACGTTCGCCTCCCCCTGACTTAACTGACACATCAACAACAGCCTGTCAGCATTGGACAGACCGCGCAAAATCTCCGAGGCACCCAGCGCTGCCTGCTTCATTGCATCCTGAATATCGGTATCCACCCTCACGGACATTGTTATACACCCATCAATATATGATTTTATATAATGTATTATAGTATATTGTTTACCGGGCACGATGCAAAAAAAACCGGCAAGGATACTAAGCCCCCTGCCGGTTGGTTGGTTCAGTGTGAATTAGAACGGATAGCGGATACCGCCCTGGACGCTGGCATCGTTCTCCACATCGCCTGTAACGAAGTACAGCCCCGTATTCAGGGAGAAATTATTACCGATGGTCGTGTTATTACCCGCGCCGAGGATACCCGTTGAGATGTTATGACCGTCGGTATTGTGCTCATCCGCCGCTTTGATGGCGGTATTATCGCTAAACCCGGTCTGATAACGGGCATCGACCCACGGATACAACTCGACGTTCTTAAGGACGGTTTCACCCGTCAGCATGGCGTTGGCACCGGTACGCAGCTGGATGGGCTACAGTTTTAGCTCAGGTACCAGAGCTTTTTTATCCGACATACAGGTTTGCCATGCCTTGCCCGGCTGGCCATTATCCAGTACCGAGGAGGTGCGATACTCCACCGTGCGGGTGTGTTGCTCGGGCACCACATACTCCACCGTTGTCCAGCGGGTATCAGTATCCTGCCCCTCGGCGGTGAGTTCGATGGTCTGGTTTTTCACGATTTCGGCGCACTCGCTCGCCGCGGCCTCGACTTTACGAAACTTCTTCTCTTCAGGGGATGTGCCTTCGTTGGACATACACCCGGTAAACAGCAAACAGGCGAGAGATAACAGGCTGATTTTTTGCAGCATCACGCAGTCCTTTTGTTAAACACGCATTCATTGAAGCGTAGCTTATGCGGCGGTGCTCTTCCTGCGGGTGGTTCAATCAACGTCGTTTATGCTGTCACTACCGAAATGCCCTGCCGACTCACCGCCTCCACCCAGCGGCTGTCCGTATCCGGTTCAACCACCACGGTATTGATCAGCGAAAGCTCACCGATCATAAAAGACGATGCGGTGTTGATTTTCTCGGGGGACGCCAGCACAACTGTTTCTGCAGCTCTGCCGGAAAATGCACGTTTGATGCACGCCTCTTCATAATCGCCAGTGGTTAGCCCGGCGTCCGGGTGAATGCCGGTCACCCCCATAAAAAACAGATCGGCATGGATTTGCGCAATGCCTTCAATGGCTGCGGCACCCACCGTGACCACCGAGTGACGGAATAAGCGCCCGCCGATCAGGATCACGTCTACCTGAGGATAATCCACCAGCGCCAGGGCAATACCAGGGCTATGAGTGACCGCCGTAAACGCCAGATCGCCAGGAAGGCAGCGCACCAGCTCGGTTGTGGTCGTCCCGCCGTCGATAATCACCACCTGGCCGGGCGAGATCAGTTCCGCCCCCCTCTTCGCCACCCGCTTTTTCGCCTCAATGCCCAGACTGCTGCGTTCGGCAAAGCTGGACACCGCCTGCGATGCCGGCAATGCGCCGCCGTGTACCCGCTGTAAACGCCCGTCGGCCGCCAGTTCGCGTAAATCCCGGCGAATGGTATCTTCCGACACCCCAAACTCCAGGCTCAGGGTTTTCGACAGCACCTGGCCTTCAGAACTCAGTTTTTCGAGGATCAGCTGTTTGCGTTGACGAGTGAGCATAGATCGATTCCTGAAGTTGCATGTTTGATCTTGATATTGCACGAATGTGCGGTTTATGATGCCCACTCTACGTAAACAGGAGGCACCATGCAATCAGAACGTGCAGAAGTACGCATTTATGACAGCATAACGTTGTCAGATGACTGGTATACGCTCAAAAAATACACCTTCGATGTGCGCCGTCGTAACGGAGAGTGGCAGCGCCAGAACCGCGAAGCCTACGACCGGGGGAATGGCGCGACCATTTTGCTCTATAACCGCGAGAAACGGACGGTGATCCTGACCCGCCAGTTCCGCTTTCCGGTCTATATCAATGGTCACGACGGCTATCTGATTGAAACCGCCGCCGGTCTGCTTGATAACATGGCGCCGGAAAAGCGCATCAAGGCCGAAGCGGAAGAAGAGACCGGATATCAGATCGACCACGTGGAGAAGGTCTTCGAAGCCTTTATGAGCCCTGGCTCGGTCACTGAGAAACTCTACTTTTACATCGCGGAGTATCTTCCAGACGATCGCACCGGTGAAGGCGGTGGTATTGAGGCCGAAGGTGAAGATATCGAAGTGCTGGAGTGGCCCATTGAACAGGCGTTGCAGGCGATCGATGACGGCCTGATTGTCGATGGCAAAACCATTATGCTGCTGTACCACGTTGCCCTGAAGAAGATCCTCTAGCCGAATCGCGCCGACAGAAACGGATTTCTGTCACCCGGCAAACCTCATCATCTACACTTCTGGAAAGAACAAACCGGAGAACTCTGCATGACCGACTGGAACCCCGCCCTCTATTTGCACTATAACGCCGAACGTACACGCCCCGCCGTCGAGCTACTCTCCCGCGTTGCGCTGAATGAGGTTACTGATGTAGTCGACCTGGGCTGCGGGCCGGGTAACAGCACGGCGCTGTTGCAGCAGCGATGGCCCACTGCTCGTATTACCGGCGTCGATACTTCACCTGCAATGCTGGCAGAAGCCAGGGCCGCACTGCCTGGCTGCCAGTTTATAGAGGCCGATATTCGCCACTTTCGCCCGGAGCAGGCCCTGAGCGTGATTTACGCCAACGCCTCGTTGCAGTGGGTGGAGAACCACTACGAACTGCTGCCCCATCTGGTCTCGCTGCTGAAGCTTCACGGCGTGCTCGCCATCCAGATGCCGGATAATGATCTGGAGCCAACGCACGTGCTGATGCGGGAGGTAGCCTTTGAACAGGGTTATCCCGATCGCGGGCGTGAAGCCCTGGCTGGCGTCCATGCCTATTACGATATCCTGACCGAGGCAGGATGCGAGGTGGACATCTGGCGTACAACCTATTACCACCAGATGAATTCGCATCAGGCCATTATCGACTGGGTGAGCGCCACCGGCCTGCGACCCTGGCTGCAGGATCTGAACGAGAGCGAGCAACAGCGTTATTTACATCGCTATCATCAGCTACTGGAGGAGCAGTATCCGCTGCAGGAGAACGGGCAGATACTGCTGGCGTTTCCGCGACTGTTTATCGTCGCCAGACGCGAACCCTGATTACGCCTTCGCCTCTTTCAACAGCTGCTGGATCACCTGCTCCTGCTTGTCATTATTCCCTTCCCCGAAAGAGGCGTAGCGAAGCTGCCCTTTGGCATCAAAGAAGTAGTGCGCAGGCCAGTAACGATTGCCGAAGGCCGTCCAGATCTTGTAATTGTTGTCGGTGACCACCCGATACGGCAGTTGCCATTTGTTGATGGCCTGCTGCACCGATGCCAGGGGTTTTTCCCACGGATACTCCGGGGTATGCACGCCGATCACCACCAGCCCCTGGGCCTGATATTTGTTGGCCCATTCCCGAACGTGCGGCAGAGTGTGCTGACAGTTAATGCAATCCCAGGTCCAGAAGTCGATCAGCACCACTTTGCCTTTTAACGATGCCGGGGTGACCGGGTCACCGTTCAGCCATCCGGTGCCGCCCTCCAGCGAGGGCATGGCGCTGGTGGTCACCGGTTGCGCGATTGGCTGGAGGGTCGGCTGAGGATGACTGTCCGGGGCCAGCTGCAGCACGGTTTTCTCCAGACGATCGGCGACGCCGTTTGCCCCCTGAAAGACGCTGTTCAAGCCGAACGCAGTAAAGGCGACCGACATCAGCATCACGACCCCCGCCGCTTTTCGCAACCCATCCATCATCGCCGATTTTGCTTTCAACCGCCCTATCAACGCCTGACCGCTGAAGCCGAGCAGCGCGAGCATTACCGCACACCCGCTGCCGTACGCTGCCAGCAGACTCCCGGTGGCAATCGGGTTATGCCCGGCGATACTCAGACTGAGAATGGCCCCTAGCACAGGTCCGGCACAGGGCGACCACAGCAGCCCGACCGCCAGCCCGGCAAGCAGCGCCGAGGCGGTTCCACGGGTACGAGTGCTGCGAGTATTGATGGCATTGCCAAGGCGTAACGCGGGACCGGCAATACGCTGAGCAAAAGACGGGAAGATCAGGGCCAGCGCGGCCAGGCTCAACAACGCCAGCGCAAGCCAGCGCCCCACAAGGGTCGCGCTGACCACCCAGTCGCTGGCAACGGTGATCAGGCTGGCGACCAGGGTAAACATCATCACCATCCCGAACAGCATGGCGACGAGCTGATGTTTCTGGCCGCGAAAGCCAGCAAACAACAGCGGAATAACGGGAAGCGTACAGGGGCTGAGCAGGCTGACCATGCCCCCTAAAAATGCGATCACGAGAAACATAACACACCTCATTAAAGCGGTTGACTGCGACGATTGCAGTGACGCTATTACAAGGCAGAAATGTGTTTAGCATGTGTGGAGGATTGGCCGTTTTGTCAGATGGTGTATTTGCCTTGCGGGAGGATACAGTACGGTACAAAGGGTGCGGTCTGGCTGCCGCGCACAATGACACTCTCCCTCACAAAAGAGGGAGAAAAGTCAGACCACCGGTAGCGTAATCCGGGCGCAAAGCCCGCCCTCAGGCCGGTTCGTCAGCTGCAATTGGCCGTCAAGCTGGGCGGTGAGTTGGGCAGCAATGGCCAGCCCCAGCCCTGTACCGCCGGTTTCCCGGTTGCGGGAGGATTCCACCCGGTAAAACGGCTGCAATACTGCGGCCAGCTCATCCTCCGGTATACCCGGACCGTTATCTTCCACGGTGATGAGCACCCGTTCATCGCGCTCCGTCAGCGTCACCTCTGCGGTATCACCAAATTTCAGGGCGTTATCCAGCAGATTGGTCAGGATGCGATGCAGCGCCTGAGGCCGGGTAGCAAAAGGAACGGCGGTGCGGGTTGCAGCAAAGTGCACGTTTTTACCAGTATCGGCATAATCGCAGACCAGCGTATCAATGAAGTTATAGAGATCGACGTTGCGCACCGGCTCAGGCGACACCCCGGACGAGCGCGCATAATCGATCCCCTCGCGCACCAGACGGGTCATGCTGTCCAGATCCTGGGTCAGTTTATCGCGCAGCTCAGGCTGGTCAGCCATCTCCACCCGCAGCCGCATCCGGGTAATGGGCGTCTGTAAATCATGGGAGATAGCGGCCAGGATCTGCGCCCTCTCCTTTAAAGAGGTCTGGATCCGCGCCTGCATGGCATTAAACGCCCGCGCAGCGTGACGCACCTCCAGCGGGCCTTGCTCGGTGAGGGTCAGCGGATTCGGGCTGGTGGGTTCGAGGGTATCGACCGCCCGGGTAAAGCGGGTGAAAGGACGCACCACCTGACGCACCGCCAGCCAGGCGCAGATCACCACCAGCAGCAGCTGGATGATAAACACCACCGGCAGCCAGCGGGCCACTGGGGGCATACGGGGAGTGAGATCCAGCGTCAGTGGCGAGCCGTCGTGCAGCGTCAGGTGCGCCTGAATATGCGACACAGGCCCCGGTACGGCGGTAAAACGCAGCGGATACTGGGTCGCCAGCGTATCCGTTAACGTTCTTACCGCATCCCGGGAGCGGGCATCCGCGGGCGGAGCGCCCGGCTCCCCCGGCCCGAGTACATAGTGATAGTTATCCCGGTCAAGGCGCGGAAGCCACTGCGCCCGCTCACTGGCAGGCAGGCGGTCCAGAATCGCCACGCTGGTGGAAACATCGTCCTGGAGATTTCCCAGCATCACGTTACGTACGCTGCTCATCCGCTCGGCCATCACCAGGGTCAGACTCAGACCATTGGCAAGCAGCAATCCCAGCAGGACGATCAGCAGCAAACGATAATGCAGCGAACGCGGCCAGAGCCTCACTCTTTCGCCTCCAGAATGCTCACCGGCATCGAAAAGACATAACCTTCACTACGTACTGTTTTTATATACAGTGGTGTGCGCGCATCCTCATTCAGACGCTGTCGCACGCGGCTGACCAGCAGATCAATTGAGCGTTCGAACAGTTCCGCATCCCGGCCCTGAGTGAAGTTGAGCAGCTGATCGCGGGTTAACACCCGTTGAGGATGATCGACAAACACCCGCAGCAGACGGTACTCCGCGCCACTCAGCGCCACGATGGTGCCGGTGGGATCCAGCAGATGACGGGCGCTGGTATCAAGCTGCCAGTCGCCAAAGGCGATGATCCGCCCGGCTTCGGTGACCTGCAAATTCGGCGGCAGCGTGCGAAAGCGGCGCATAATCGCTTTGATCCGCGCCAGCAATTCACGCGCCACAAAGGGTTTAACCACATAATCGTCTGCCCCCATCTCAAGGCCCAGGATGCGGTCCATGTCGTCGTGGCGCGCGGTCAACATCAAAATCGGCAGATCTTTATGTTGCCCGCTGCGCAACTGGCGGCACAGGGTCAGCCCGTCGTCGCCGGGCATCATGATATCCAGCACCACCAGGTCTACCGCCTGTTTATCGAGCACGGCGCGCATCTCTTTGCCATTAGCGGCGCCGGTAGCGCGATAGCCCGACTTCAGCAGATAATCGACGATCAGCTCGCGAATATCCCGGTCGTCATCAACGACAAGAATGTGATCGGTTGTCTCCACCCCAAGCTCCTGTTTATCAGCAATGCGCCAAAAATAGCATAGATTGCTTACAACTTATCCGCATCCACTACCGCCTTGACGAAATCCTGCGGATCTTCCTGCGCCGGATTGTGACCGATGTTGCCGGTAAAGGTGCGATGCTGATATTTGCCCGTGAATTTCGCGGCATAGGCCTCAGGAGCCGGATGCGGCGCGCCGTTATTGTCGCCTTCAATGGTGATGGTCGGCACGCTGATGGTGGGAGACGTCGCCAGCCGTTGCTCATCGCTGTCGTAGCGGCTTTCCCCTTTCTCCAGCCCCAGACGCCAGCGGTAGTTACTGATGGTGACCGCCACATGATCCGGGTTGTCCAGGGCTTTGGCGCTGACGTTAAAGGTCGCATCGCTGAATTTCCATCCGGGTGACGCCAGGGTCCAGATTAATTTTGCAAAATCATGGGTATTGGCGGCATAGCCCTTCTCTCCGCGCTCGGTCGCGAAATAGAACTGATACCACCACTGCAACTCGGCCTGAGGTGGCAACGGTTTTTCCCCTGCCTTCTGATTACCAATCAGATACCCGCTCACCGAAACCAGCGATTTCACGCGCTCTGGCCACAGGGCCGCCACGATGTCCGCCGTTCTGGCTCCCCAGTCATAACCGGCGAAGACCGCACGTTTGATGTTAAGCGCATCCATCAGGTTAACGACGTCTTTCGCCATGGCTGCTGGCTGGCCATTGCGTGGCGTGGATGCCGACCGAAAATGCGTAGTACCGAACCCACGGTTGTACGGCACAATCACCCGGTAGCCTTTTGCCGCCAGCGCCGGGGCAACCTGCGCGTAGCTTTGAATGTCGTACGGCCAGCCGTGAAGCAGGATCACCGGTTCGCCATTTTTCGGCCCGATATCGACATAGCCAATATTCAAATCACCGGCATCAATCTGCCGGATCTGTTTGAAGGCAGCAGCATAGTCTGTGCCCGCTGCTTCGGCCTGACAGGCAGAAACGGTGGCGAAAGAGAGGGTCAGCGCGAGGGTTGAGTAAGCCAGTTTGTTCATCATGGTGATATCTCCGGGTTATGAATTTCACCTGCTTATCTCACCACCCTGATGTATGGCGAATATGTGCAAAGTGGCCCGTTTTGCAAGCCGCTGTATCCTGTTCCGGTTCAGATACACTGCGATACAAATCCGCAGAAGCCGGTCAACAAGCCGATCAATCCAGAGGGATAATGCTGTTCAGAGAGGGGAAATAGAACGGGAGAGATTCTGGCAACCCCGCAGAATTGAATGGCCAGAAAACAAGAAAAATGAGCATCAGGCGAAATGCGCCTGATGCATGCCACGCTTAGGTCAACTGGTAATACTTGTCCGGCAATTTACGCGTCGGGATTTCCTGCTCATCGTTCATTTGCAGCAAATCAATCTCCATCGCATTGCAGATGGCATCCAGCGGCAAATCGTTATTCTCGACGCCGAACGGCTCTTCCAGCTCTTCCGCCAGGGTATCCAGCGAAATAAAGGTGTAGGAGATTAACACCGATACGAACGGGGTCATGTAGTGCAGATCGCTGACCAGCGCGAACGGCAGCATGATGCAGAACAGGTAAACCGTGCGGTGCAGGATCAGGGTGTAGGCAAATGGCACCGGGGTGTTGGCGATGCGTTCGCAGCCAGCCAATACGATTGACATGTCATTCAGACGAATATTCAGGCTGTGGAACAGGATGTCTGACAGCTCCCCTTTCCGGCGTCTTACCGCCAGCCATTCGCCCATGATCAGCAGAATGCGGTTGGCAGGCGAACTGGAATCCATTGTCACGCGCAGGTTTTCCGCTGAAAGATAGGCCGAAAGCTGGTCAGCCTGTGGCTGTCGGCGCAGGGTCATACGCAGACAGTGGGCAAACGCAATTTGCAGACGAACAAACTCACCCAGCGCGGGATCGTCCGGCAGCGTGTTTTTGACTTCGCGGAACAGAGATCGCGATGCAATCATCAATTGCCCCCACAGCTGTCGCGCCTCGACATAACGTGCGTAGCAGGCGTTATTGCGAAAACCGAGGAAGATAGCGATGGCAACCCCGAGAATACTGAACGGCGCCACCGTAAGATGGATGCCTAGCGAGGAGTACCAGGGCAACATCAGGATCACGACAATCGAGAGCAAAAAGTTGAGAAACAGGCGGGAAAAGATTTTGGTCAACACGGAGCCGTGCCAGACAAAAATCAGGCGCAACCAGTGCTGTTGAGGTCGAACAATCATAGTCAGCTTCATCGGGAAAAAAGAGCGGTGACTATTAAACGTGATCGCTATCACAGTTGCAAGTATGTTAAATAATGCAGACGTTTTTGTGAGGCCGAGGACAGACTGCACGGAGGTAAGACCGGCTATTACAGGATCAATGTATAGTATGTTGTAACTATTACGGATGAGGGATAAGAAAAGTCGTTTGGCCGGGTAAGCGCAGCGCCACCCGGCACAAACAGGGATAACCTAACGGATTAGCAGAGCGGTTTTACGGCTTCGCGCATCCCTTTCTGCAGGATCGCATCCAGGTCCTGCGCCACCTGCTCCACCAGACCATTTACCTGCGTCAGATCCTGCTCCCAGTGCTCGCTGACGCTCAGTACCGCCGTCACCAGTTCACGGGTGGTGATCTGCTGGTCATGATGCTGGGTCCACAGCTGCTGGAAGCGGGTCAGCCAGTGCGCATCGTCCTGCACCGGATAGCTTTCACCGTGACGTTCACCACGATAGAAGGCAATCAGCGCCGCCAGGGCAAACGTCAGACGCGCCGGGAGCTGGCCGCTGGCCTGCTGCCCTGCCAGAAGCTGCGGCAGAATACGGGTGCGGTACTTGGTCATGCCGTTGAGCGCAATCGACAGCAGCTGATGTTTGATATACGGGTTGCGGAAACGGCCCGTTACCGCACTGGCGAAGGAGGCCAGCTCATCACGCGGCAGGTCCAGCACCGGGATAATCTCTTCATGAATGGCTTTTTCAACAAAGGCGCAGATTTCCGTGTCGTTCATCGCCTCGCCTACGGTATCCAGCCCGGCCTGAAACGCCACCGGCACCAGAGCGGTATGTGCGCCGTTTAGGATCGCCACCTTGCGCTCTTTGTACGGCTTGATGTCATCCACAATCAGCACGTTCAGCGACAGCTTGTCGAGACGCAGCTCTTGCGCCAGCGATTTTGGCCCCTGGATCACAAACAGATAGAAGTGTTCAGCGGTATCGAGGAAGGCATCGTGATAGCCGAGAGAGGCTTCGAGCTGGGCGACTTCGTCACGTGGATAACCGGTCACGATACGGTCAACCAGCGTAGAGCAGAAGGTATTGGCATCGTTCAGCCACTGGGTAAAGGCCGCTGGCAGCGCCCACTCCTGGGCATAGCGCAGCACCAGTTCACGCAGGGCATCGCCGTTATAGTCAATCAATTCACAAGGTACGATCACCCAGCCTTTATCGGCGGCGCCGTTGAAATGGCTAAAACGCTCGAACAGCAGACGGGTCAGTTTCGCCGGATAGCTCACCGCTGGCGCATCCTCAAACTTATCCCCGGCGTGATAGCTGATCCCCGCTTCCGTGGTGTTGGAGAAGACAAAGCGCATGTCCGGGTTGTGGGCCAGTTTCAGGAATTCGTCATACTGGTCGTAAACGCTGATTTCACGGTTCACCGAGCGGATCAGGCGCGCGTCGCTGACTGCTTCGCCCTGCTCATTCAGGCCACGGATGATGGTGGTATAGAGGCCGTCCTGGGTACTGAGTGAAGGGGGGAAATCGCTTTTGATTGGGCGGACAATCGCAATACCGGCGTTCAGGTCGGTGTGCTCATTGAGCAGGTCGATCTGCCAGTCGATAAATGCGCGCAGGAAGTTGCCCTCACCAAACTGGATGATACGTTCAGGGTAGAGAGCACCGGGAAAATCACGACGGTTCAGTGTGTTCACAATGGGGTCCTTGTAATGATTAGTCATACAGCCTGATAAGATTGGTACGATAACTTATCAAAACTTTACGACCACGAACCCCTGTTTTGATCAAATCCGGTGTGAATTGTGACAGGATTTATAAGAATTTGTAGAACACCGAGGTGGCCGTCAGCTCACCGTCCGGCATCAGGGCATAGCGCGGGATCTCCCCCACTTTCTGCCAGCCCGCCCGCTGATAGAAGGTTTCCGCACCGCTTCCGGTTGCCGTGTCCAGCACCAGCACCGTCTTGCCTTTATCGCGGGCCACATTTTCCAGGGCCTGCATTAATCGCCCGGCGTCACCGCAGCGCCGCGCATTCTGGTGAACCAGCAGTTTGGCGACATCCGCCCGGTGCGGCTGGTTATCGGGTTGATCGGTGATGAGTTGCACGGTGCCGGTGAGTTCGCCCTGCGCATCGGTCGAGACCAGCACGGTACGTTCCTCGCGCCCGACGCTATCGGCCACGCCGCGCCAGAACGCGCTGGCCTGCTCATGGTTGTAGGGCAACATAAAGCTCACCGACGCGCCGCCGGTCACGCAGCTATGCAGGATGTCAGCTAACTGAGGAAGGTGTGCAAGGATATCGTCACGCGAAAAAATCTGTATAGCGGGTGATGCCATGATTATTCTCCTTTTTATCAATGGCATCACCATGCACTTTACATTTTTTTAACACAAGGGCGTTGTTCAGAGGATTTTCTTATCTCCGCCGCCGGTACCGCGCTGCTGCTTCATGGAGTACATCATCTCATCGGCGGTTCTCAACCAGCTGCCCAGATCGTCGCGGTGGTGGTTGAACTCGCTCACCCCCCATGAGAAAGAGAGTGCCCACGGATGTTCGGCATGCTCATTCCATACCGCGGCCTGCTCGGTGAGATATTGCATGGCGATCCATGCGCCCTTCTCGTCACTGTTGGCGAAGAGGATTGCAAACTCATCCCCGCCGTAGCGCGCCAGCACGTCGGCTTCGCGGAAGGTAGAGCTCAACAGACCGGCCATCGCCTTCAGGGCGATATTGCCATCGGCCCGA
The DNA here is from genome assembly GCF_050435045.1 of Leclercia sp. 1548. NCBI lineage: Bacteria > Pseudomonadati > Pseudomonadota > Gammaproteobacteria > Enterobacterales > Enterobacteriaceae > Leclercia > Leclercia sp. 1548. The sequence continues at coordinate 73,690 of NZ_JBNDJP010000001.1, forward strand.
CCGTATCGGGCGTTAATCTGCTTAAAGCGATCCAGATCCAGCCAGGCGAGGGTCAGCGGCTCGGCTCTGCGGCGCGCGGCACTGATGGCATAGGTGGCCAGGTGATGAAAACCCCGGCGGTTATACAGCCCGGTCAGGTCGTCGACGATGCTGGAACAGATCGCTGCGAACTCGGCTTCCACCAACGCCGCCAGATCGGCCAGGGCCTCAACGTCGGAAGGGGTAAACTGCCGTGGCTGATGATCGATAATGCACAGGGACCCTACCGCGGCGCCGCCAGGCAGATGCAAAGGGTGACCGGCATAAAAACGGATCGGATTGTCATCGGTCGCCAGCGGGTTATCCGCAAAACGGGTATCGTCCAGGGTATCGGGCACCACCAGCGGCATATTGTTGAGCACGGTATGGCCGCAAAAAGAGAGATTTCGCGGCAGATTGGTGGCATCGGCACCCTCTGCGGATTTAACCACCACCACATGCTCGTCCACCAGATTGATCATCGCCACCGGCACCGCAAACAGGCGTTTTGCCAGACGGGTCAGTCGGTCATAATTCGGGTGGTTCTCGATCTCCAGCAGCCCGGATTCGCGCAAGGCGCTGAGACGCTCCACTTCATTGTTGGGTCGTGAGGGTGATTTCATGAGATGCTCCGCACGTCAGGCTTTTTAAAAGCTTAGTGCATCCTGACGCCGCTTAGTGGGCAAAGATGCGGTTTTTACCTTCGCGTTTCGCTTGATACAGGGCATTGTCAGCCGCCTGTAACCAGTCCGTTACGTTTCCCATCTCGCGGGTGGCACTGGCAATGCCAATACTCATCGTACATGGGATCTTTTCTTCCGCGACGTCATCGATCACCGCAGCGGCATCCATAATGCGGGTTGCGACAACGTGCGCTTCGTCAAGCGTAGTATTGGGAAGCAGAATTACAAATTCATCTCCGCCCAGCCGGGCCGGGGTATCGCTCTGACGCGTAGCGATATGCAGAATTTGTGACACTGTCACCAGAAGCATATCCCCCACTTTATGGCCGTAGCGATCGTTCACCTCTTTAAAGTTGTCGATATCGATAAACATCAACGCCGAATCGCTGCAGGTTTGTCGCAGCTTATGCAGCTCATGATCGATACGCTTCTCCAGCAGACGTCGGTTGGCGATGTCGAGAAGCGGGTCCATCATCGCGATGCGTTCCAGCTCGCGTGATTTAAAGCGCAGCCGCATGGCGATACTGTTGGTGAGAACGCTCAGCGCCACGGTATAAATGCCAATCAGCGGCAGCGTGGCGTACATTGTACGCTGTGACACCTGCGGGAACAGCGCCATCCCCTGGGTCAGCCAGGTGGCCATAAAGACCGCCAGCATCACCGCACCGGCTTTTCTCATCAGCGGGAATCCCCCCGCCGCCAGCCGGTCGGCCAGTAAGATAGTGGCAATCGCGACAGAAGGCAGCGGGTTGGCCGCCATCATGGCGATCCAGAAACCGCCTGCCCCGGCATCCAGCACCAGGTTTTGATGTTCTGCACGTAAGGGCGCGGCAGATCGACGCGCGCGCCAGTAGGCGATGGTCGGCCAGATAAAGGCATTAGCCGCCAGCAGCCCCATAAGCCAGGGGGAACGTTGTTGTTCCACCAGGACGGAAAGAATGGGGAAAAAGCAGAGAAATGTTCCAAGCACCCGCATCAGAAACATGCGTTTGATAAACCGACTGCCAGGCACGCGAGGGGATTTACTGAGTCTGTCAGTTCCGTTCATCACACGATTTTTCCGATATAATCACCCCTTTATATTATTGACGATGAAAATGCGTATCAAGGCATTTATCAGTTTCGTGAATATATGGTAGGGGCTCTCGCCCCGCACGGGCAAACGATTACAGCTCTTGTGTCGCCTCTGTTTTTTGTCTGGCAGTGGTTATCTCTGTCATTCGGGCGCTGGTGCGATTTCGGCCTGCTTTTTTCGAACGATACAGATAATCATCCGCTTCGCTCATCAGGCGATTAAAATCGTCCGTGAGCTTCCACGACTCCGATTTTCCACTGCCCAGACCAATACTGACGGTCAAAAACAGCGACTGGCCACGCCAGTTGAACGGATGCTGTTCAATAGTGGTACGGATCCGTTCCGCCAGGGCGTAGCCCTGCTGCGCCGACGCGTTATTCACCACGACGGCAAACTCTTCGCCGCCCATTCGCGCCACCCGCCCCGCGGTCCCTACCGTCTCCTGCACTTTGCGGGCAAAGGCCGCAAGCACGGTATCACCGCACTCATGGCCGAAGTTGTCATTGATGCTTTTGAAATAGTCGATATCCAGCAGCATGACGGTCAGCTGCGGGCTTTTACGCGTTCCCTCATCACTCTTCAGCGCCTCATACAGCCCGGAACGGGAGTAAACCTGGGTTAAAAAATCGTAATCGGCACGCAGGGAGATCTGGCGCATCAGCGAGTTGATCGCCGCCATGCTGACCGACACCATTACCGGGCAGATTGCCATGGTGGCGATTCCCAGACGGGCGGAGAACATCATGGGAGTGGTCAGCGGCGTGGTCGCCACGATGGTAATGATGGAGTTGGCGACGAGGGTGATCTCCACCGCGCCGGTGACAAACGTCAGCAGGCAGGTAGCAGGCAGCGAATAGCGCACCGCGCACCAGATGAGCGCTGGCATCGGAAACGCCAGGGCACCGGCCCCGCCAATCACCACTGAGGCCACGACAGAGATCACCAGCGCCACCACCGGCATCAGCTGCTCGGCACGGACAGCCCAGTTAAAGGTGGGCCAGGTAATCGTCAGCAGACAGGGAACAATTAACACCCCGGTAGAGAACTGTTCGCTAAACCAGTCGGCGATCAGCGGCCAGAAGGTGCGATTAGATACCGCGCCTGACGCCACCGCCCCGACGATGGCACACAGCAGTGCGGCCAGCAGACAATAGTTAAACAGCCGCAGGGCATTGACCGGATCCGGGGTGCGGTTTTTCAGCCGCCTGTCGCGCTGCACCAGCAGGGCAACGGTGACAATAAACACCATATTCGACAGGTTAATGCCCAGCGAACTAACGCCCCATTGCGTCGTCATGAGGTCGTACAGCAGCATGGCAATATACGAAATCGCATAATAGTGCAGCCGGTTGAGGTAAGCGTAACGGGCAAATACCCCTGCCATTACGCCATTCAGCGGCCAGAACATCGACAGGGATTCCACCAGACGTAGCTGCGCGCCAATAAAATAGAACAGCGTGGTCAGGGCAAATATTCCCGCAGCATTACGCAGGGGGCTTTGCGAATGAAATAACGCAAAAGTGCCGCTGGAAGAAGATGACATGCAATATCAATCCATAGGGTTGCTTTTAACAAGGTTTTATCACCCGCGCGGGGGATTGTTAAAAGTTTGGGATTAATTTATATCACATTAGGGGTATGGCGATCACCACTCCGTTAAGGGGGGCTAATCAGTTCGCCGGTCAGCCCCCCGGCTCAGGATCCGGTCAATAGACGGAACGGCCGAGCTTTTGCGTCAGGCGCTCCAGCACCGCGACGCCCGCCAGGGAGTTACCCGTCTCGTCAAGCTCCGGGCTCCAGACCGCAATCGCCATCTCGTGCGGCACAATCGCCACCACCCCGCCGCCGACGCCGGATTTAGCAGGCAGTCCCACCCGCCAGGCAAACTCACCGGCGTTCTGGTACATACCGCTGGTCGCCATCAGGGCATTCACCTGCCGGGCCTGCATCGAGGTGACGACAGGCTCAGACAGATGCGGCGCATAGCCCTGGGCCGCCAGAAACAGAAAGGTGTCAGCCAGCTCCACGCAGTTCATCTTCAGCGCGCAGTAGTGGAAATAGTTTTGCAGGACGGTCGGCACATCGTTATGGAAATTGCCGAACGACTTCATCAGCCAGGCTATCGCCGCATTACGCGCCGAGTGTTCGAACTCAGACCGGGCGACGGCGGCGTCATAGGCAATATCACTTACCCCGGAGAGCTGGCGCACAATCTCCAGCATCCGCTGACGGGGAGCGCTAAGACGACTTTGCAGCATATCGCACACCACCAGCGCCCCGGCGTTGATAAACGGATTGCGCGGTTTGCCCTGTTCGATCTCCAGCTGTAGCAGGGAGTTAAACGGCTGACCCGAGGGATCTTTGCCGACCCGCTGCCAGATCTCATCCTCGTCATACTGACGCATGGCCGCCACCAGGCTGAGCACTTTTGAGATCGACTGAATGGAAAAACGCTCGGTGGCATCACCGGCCTGGAAGCGCTGGCCATCGACGGTACGGATGGCGATCCCGAGCTTATTGCCATTGACAGAGGCCAGCGCCGGGATGTAATCGGCCACCTTGCCCTGGCCCAGTAAAGGACGGACTTGCGCCAGAATGGCGTCCAGGATCTGATTATTAATATTGGCAGCCATCGGTTGCTCCTTGCTCACAGGCCAAAAACGGCCTGCGAGTATATCAGAGGCTTATGGATGACGTCAGGCAGGAAGTCGGAACCGTGATACCGCCTGTAGCAGCAGGCCGGACTCATCATGCAGCCGTTGGGAGGCCACGGATGCCGTGTTTACCAGTTCATCGGTCTGGTGCGCCACCTGGTTCAGGGCCTGTAGCTGGCCGGTCATGCGATGAATGCTATCGCCCTGGCTGAGCGTGGCGACGGAGATTTCATTGAGTAAACTACACAGATTGCCCACCAGGCCGATGACCTGCTGCAGGTTATCCTCCAGCCGGGTCACCGCTTTCGAGCCATCTTCGATGCCCTGCAACGAGTGATTAATCAGCTGCTGGATGGTTTGCGTCGAGTGGCTGCTTTTGCGCGCCAGCAGGCCCACTTCCCGCGCCACCACGGCAAAGCCGCGTCCCTGATTCCCGGCATGTGCCGCTTCGATGGCGGCGTTCAGCGCCAGAATATTGGTCTGAAACGCCACGTTATCAATGATCGCCACAATGCCGCGCATTTCGGCAGAACGCTCCACAATCGCCGCCATCGAGGCGTTTACCGTCTCCATCATCCGATCGCCGCCTGCCGCCATCGCCCGCGCCTCATCAGCCCGCGAACTGGCCAGTCTGGCATAGCCGCTGTTGCCCTCAACGTGGGTTTCCAGGTCGGCAATGTGCGCGGTGACCTCTTTCAGCTCCTGCGCCTGCCGTGCTGACTGGTGATACAGCTTCTGATTTCCCTGCGCCAGCGAGCCGATATTGCTCACCATTGAGGTAGTCGCCTCGCTCACCTGGGTCACCAGCTGCTGCAGGCCCTGTTGCAGGGTATCAACACTGTCACCAAGCTGCGCCATTTCGCGGTTAAACCGCTTAACGCCCGGCGGCGGCGAGGAGAGATCCCCCGCCGCCAGCAAATTGATATGGGCGATAAGGCGGCGCAGCGGCACAATCACCCAGCGAGACATGGCAAACCACACCGCCACCGCGATCGCCAGCAGAACCACCGGCGCCAGTAAGAACAGGAATTGCAGGCTGGAGAGGCTGGCCGTCAGCGATTGACGCCCTTCGGCGACACGCTGGGCGCTTGCCTGCTGGTAGCGTGCATAGTTGTCATTAAAATCTGCCTGAAAAGCCTGGGCGGGTACGGCAAAGAAGGCGTCAATCGACTGGCTGTTAACCAGCCCGTCAGCCTGTTCGCGGATGGCATCAAAGAACAGTTGATAGCTGTTCAGCAGCGCCTCATCCCGCGGCGGCTGCATCGCCTGCCACGCCTGCCACGCCTGTTGAGAGTCACGTAACGCCTGCTGCGCCTCATCCATCAGGCTGTGCCAGCTTCCGTCCGAGCCGGTCTCTTTATCCTGCATAAAGTAAACACCTGCGCGGTTAAGCAGATCGCTCGCCGCCAGCAGCGAGATCCGCGCTTGATCGACCTTCGCCTGCTGCATGTAGGCCATCTGATTGCGCTGTTCATTGTGCTGGGCATCGCGCAGCGAGACGGAAAGTAAAACGGAAGAGGAAATTTGCAGGGCGGAAAATAGCCCGATGATGCAGAAAATCCCCGCCAGCAAACCAAACTGACGGGGAATAAAGCGGCGAATAATTTTAGTTAAGTTCATAATGTCATTCATTAACAATGCCTTAGACGTGGGCGAGTCTACGCAGTGAAAATGACAGAACTATTTCAGAATAATGACAGCGGGGCGGAACGCCCGGCGGCGCTGCATATGAGCCTGTGGGTCAGGCCAGGCGCAGCGTCACCCGGCAAACACGCGTGCAATCCATCACACCCGGTCTTTCCATACCGTCTGCACATTACAAAACTCATGCAGGCCAAAGTGGGACAGCTCCCGGCCAAAGCCGCTCTTTTTCACCCCGCCAAAGGCCACGCGGGCATCGCTGGCGCTGTAGCCGTTGATAAACACCCCGCCGCACTCAAGCTGGCGGGCAAAGCGTTCCGCCATCGCGGTATTCGCGGTAAAGACGGTGGCTGACAGCCCAAAGTCGCTGTCGTTGGCAAGCTGCAGGGCATGATCGGCATCGGTTGCCACGGTGATGGCGGCAACCGGGCCAAACAGCTCCTGACGAAACGCCGTCATCGTCGGGGTGACGTTACCCAGCACCGTGGCGGCATAGTAGTTACCTGCCCCGGCGATCTTCTCCCCGCCCAGCAGCAGAGTGGCACCCTCTGCAAGCGTGGCCTGCACCTGCTGATGCAGCTCATCACGCAGATCGAAACGCGCCATCGGGCCAAGATAATTTTCCTCATTGTCGGGCGCACCCATTTTCAGCGCCGCGGTGGCGTCAACAAAACGACGGGTGAATTCGTCAGCGATTCCCGCTTCGACGATAAAGCGTTTTGCCGCCGCGCAGACCTGCCCGGTGTTCTGATAGCGCCCGGTTACCGCCGCTTTCACCGCCAGATCCAGATCGGCGTCGTTAAGCACGATAAAGGGATCGGAACCGCCCAGTTCGAGCACGCATTTTTTCAGCGCAGCACCGGCCTGAGCGCCAATCGCTGCCCCGGCGCGCAGGCTGCCCGTGACGGTCACCGCCGCAATACGCGAATCGGCAATCATCTGGCTCACCCCGTCATTGGTGGCATTCAGTTGGCTAAATACGCCCTGCGGGAATTGCGCGTCGTTAAAAATTGCCTCAATCAGGTTGGCAGCCCCCAGCACGTTCGGGGCGTGTTTCAGCAGATAGCTGTTGCCTGCCAGGATGATGGGTACCGCGCCACGCAGCACCTGCCACAGCGGGAAGTTCCACGGCATCACCGCCAGCACCGGCCCCAGAGGACGATACTCAATCACCGCGTCCGTTACCTGCGTCGCCTCGGTATTCAACATTGCCGGGCCATGTTCGGCATACCAGTCGCAGAGACCGGCAGATTTCGCCACCTCCCCGCGCGCCTGGGCGATGGGTTTGCCCATCTCCCGGGCGATCATCTGCGCCATCTCTTCGCCACGGTTGCGCAGCGCAGCACCGAGATCACGCAGTTTTTGCGCCCGCGCTGCCACCGGCACGTTGCGCCACTGGCGAAACGCGGCGTCGGTCTGTGCGAGGGCAAGTTCAATCTCGCTGTCGGTCGCCCACGGCCAGACGGCCAGGGTTTCACCGTTAGCCGGGTTGATGGACAAGGCATGGGTGGCTGAAGGTGTAGTCATGATCGGCTCCGTGTAATAACAGTTGCTTCAGTGTGGCCCACTCTGCTATTTCTTAAAACTGAATAATAGTGACCACCTTATTCACGATACGAGAACGATATGGATCTGACCCAGCTGGAAATGTTTAACGCTGTCGCCCAGACCGGCAGCATCACTCAGGCCGCGCAGAAAGTGCATCGCGTGCCCTCCAACCTCACTACCCGCATCAAACAGCTGGAGGCCGACCTCGGCGTGGAGCTGTTTATCCGCGAGAACCAGCGGCTGCGCCTCTCCCCCGCAGGGCACAATTTTTTGCGCTACAGTCGGCAAATCCTCGCCCTGGTGGATGAAGCCCGCATGGTGGTGGCGGGCGATGAACCCCAGGGGCTGTTCACCCTTGGGTCGCTGGAGAGCACCGCGGCAGTACGCATCCCGGCCTCGCTGGCGCGCTTTAACCAGCGCTATCCGCGGATCCAGTTTGCGCTGGCAACCGGCCCTTCAGGGACGATGATCGACGGCGTACAGGAAGGCACCTTAAGTGCCGCCTTCGTTGACGGGCCGTTAAACCACCCGGAGCTTGAAGGGATGCCGGTTTATCGGGAAGAGATGATGCTGGTCGTTCCGGCCGGGCATACGAAGGTAGAGCGGGCAACGGACGTCAGCGGGCGCGATATCTATGCTTTTCGCGCCAACTGCTCCTATCGCCGCCACTTCGAAAGCTGGTTTCATGCGGACCGCGCCACGCCGGGGCGCATTCATGAGATGGAGTCTTATCACGGCATGCTGGCCTGCGTGATCGCCGGGGCCGGAATTGCGCTGATGCCGCGCTCGATGCTGGAAAGTATGCCCGGACATCAACAGGTGGAAGCCTGGCCGCTGGCCGAAAACTGGCGCTGGCTCACCACCTGGCTGGTGTGGCGTCGGGGGGCGATGACCCGCCAGCTGGAGGCCTTTATAGCGCTGCTAAACGAAGATCAGCCACCAGCGGTTTCTCCATAAACAGGCTCAGGGGATCTTCCACGTAGGGAGGAAATGCCGCGCAGGTCTGATACCCGCAGCGCTCATATAGCCGTACCGCCGCAGGCTGGCTGATGCCGGTCTCCAGGCGCAGGGTATGACAGCTGCGGCTGAAGGCTTCATCTTCCAGCGCCGCCAGCAGTTTTTCGCCGAGCCGCTGCCCGCGATGAGCCGGGTCAATATAGACACGTTTCATCTCCCCGCTGCCGTCAGCGTTCAGCACCACGGCCCCGCAGCCGACGGCGTTAAGCTGGCGATCGCGGATCACCATCATGATCAGGGTGTGCGCGGGGAGCCCAGTCAGATCCAGCAGGTGATTGCTTTCCGCCGGATAGAGCGCGCTCTGATAACGGTCGAGTTCAGCAATCAGGGCGATGATATCGGGATGGGCGGGCGATTCTGAGGTAATCGAATACATAGCAGGCTCCTTTTGTCGTTTTTCTCCACCATAGCGCCAGGCGGCGGGCGAACAGGCATATTTTTAACTTATAGCTGCCGCCAGCCATTGCACCCCCTGCGGCTGCGGCGTAAGTTTGAGCGCAGTCACGGTGAAATCTCAGGAAATACAATGAATACCAAAGCCCGCAAAGTGATGATTATCGGGGCCGGAAACGTCGGCACCTCGGCCGCCTATGCCCTGCTGAACCAGAATATCTGCGAAGAGCTGCTGCTGGTGGATATCAACCAGCCGCGCAGTGAAGGCCACGCCTGGGATCTGTCGGATGCCGCGGCCTATATGCCCGGCATGATGACCATCTCCACCCGCGAGGCAAGCGACTGTGCTGATGTGGATATCGCGGTGATCACCGTCTCCGGCGGCGCCCTCAAACCGGGGCAGACGCGGCTGGATGAGTTGACCGCCACTGCCAGCATTGTGAAAAGCATTGTGCCGGAAATGATGGCGGGCGGTTTCAACGGCATTTTCCTGATTGCGACTAACCCGTGCGACATCATTACCTGACAGGTGTGGCAGCTCTCCGGCCTGCCGCGTCATCAGGTGATTGGCACCGGCGTCTGGCTGGATACCACCCGGCTGCGGCGCACCCTGGCGCAGGCGCTGGATATCGGCGCGCAAAGCATCGACGCCTTTATTCTGGGCGAACATGGAGACACCCAGTTTCCGGTCTGGTCGCATTCGGCGGTATACGGCTCGCCGATTGCCGACGTTTATCAACGCCACACCGGCCAAACGCTGGATTTTGATGAACTGGCGGAGCGGGTGCGTAAGCAGGGCTTTGAGATCTACGCCCGCAAGGGCTGTACGGAATACGGTATCGCCGCGACCATCGCTGAAATCTGCCGCAACATCTTCACCGGCAGCCACCGGGCGCTGGCGATCTCCTGCGTGCTGGAGGGCGAGTACGGGGTGGACGGCGTGGCGATCGGGGTGCCTGCGGTGCTGGCCCAGAGCGGCGTCCAGCAGATTATCGAGCTAAAGCTGGCAGATGACGAACTGCAAAAATTCCGCCATTCGGCGGATGTGATCAAAGCCAATATCGCTCGCCTGCCCTGAGCCTTATGGCGCTAAGGTCAGCGTGGCATCAAGCTGGCTCAGGGTCTGTTGCACCCCCTCGTCCAGACGTTTGTCGGTCACGATATCGGTCAGGGTGTTGAGGTGGGTGACGTTAAACAGCGACCAGGCGCCATATTTCGAGCTGTCGGCCAGCAGGACCCGGCGTCGGGCGTTGGCAATCAAATCCCGCTTCAGGGCGGCTTTCTCTTCGGTCGGCGACGTAATGCCGCGTTCCAGATCCCAGCCGTTACAGCTGACAAAGGCGATATCCGGCCAGACGTTCTGCAACAGGCGGCGACCATGCTCGCCAATGCAGGACTGGCTGGAGTCGTCGATACGCCCGCCAATGATCGTCACCTCGATCTGCTTAAACTCTGACAAAAACAGGGCAATATGCAGATCGCTGGTGATCACGCGCAGCGGCAGATGGGTAAGCTGGCGCGCAAGCTCAATCATGGTGGTGCCCGCATCGAGCACCACGGCGTCACCCGCTTTAACAAACGCGGCTGCCGCGCAGGCGATGGCGTGTTTCTCCGCCAGGCTGCGCTGCATTTTTTCGCTGGTGGTGGGCTGCGAAGGGATGAACCGGTTCAGGGTCACGCCACCGTGGGTGCGGCTGATGACCCCTTCCTGATCGAGCTTAATCAGATCCCGGCGAATGGTCGCGGGCGAGGCATCCGTTGCCGCCACCAGCTGATCCACCGTCACCAGGTTGTGCCCTTTCAGGTAGTTCATTATCTGTTCTAACCGGCTATATCCCTTCATATTATTCCCGTGTGATTTGCATCGCTAACTGGATAGAAACCGTCATGCTCTCAGACTTCGCTTTACCTGTCCACGCAATGTCGAATGCGGTGCCATGGTCGGCAGAAGTACGGATAAACGGCAGCCCGGCGGTGATGTTCACACCGTCGTAAAAACCCAGGAGTTTTAACGGGATATGACCCTGATCGTGGTACATCGCCACCACCATGTCGTACATCCCTTCGTGGCACTGCATAAACACCGTGTCCGGTGGGCATGGCCCTGATACATTCAGCCCCTTCGCCTTCATCGCCTCTACCGCCGGACCGACAATCTTGATCTCTTCGTCGCCAAACAGACCGTTCTCCCCGGCGTGCGGGTTCACCCCGGCCACGGCGATACGCGGGTTCTTATATCCCACGCGCTTAAGGAAGGTGTCTGCAATGCCAATCACGGTTTTTACCCGATCCTGGTTGAGGGTATCAAGGAATTTGCGCAACGCGATGTGGGTGGTGATGTGAATTACCTTCAGCTGGTCGGTATAAAGCACCATCGCGTAATCTTTGCTGTCGGTGAGGTGCGCCAGCAGTTCGGTATGGCCCGGATAGTGATGGCCCGCGAGATGCAGCGCCTCTTTATTGAGCGGAGCGGTGGCAATGGCTTTCACCTCGCCAGCCATTGCCAGCTCGGTAGCACGACGCACACAGCGGTAGGCCAGATCCCCGGCCTGGGCCTGCACCACGCCAGGCTGTAACGCCTCCGGGTCCGCCAGCGGCTCATCCAGCACGTTGATGATGGCCGGGCTGAACCGGGCCTCGCTGACGCGGCCAATCACGCGTAACTCCGCCGGGGCGGTGATGCCTTTCTCCAGCACCCGTTGCAGGGTTCTGGCACAGCCGACCACGACCAGAGGCGCGCCAGACAGCTCGCCTTCGGTCAGGGATTTGATAATGATCTCCGGGCCAATGCCCGCCGGGTCGCCCATGGTTACAGCAATGATATTAGTCACTCATCTTCTCCTCGATAAAATGCAAAACCTCAAGCAGCGTGGATTCAGTACCAAAACCGCCTGCTTTGGTCATGACTGGCCCCTGCCAGCGACAACCCAAAAACCGACCAAACGGCACGCACTGCGCCACTTGTCCGCGAATCGCAAAACCTTGCGCGTTGAGGGCGCTGGCGACTGCCATTGCCACGTCGCCACCGGAGACATACAGTGCCGCCGGGGATGTGTTCTCCAGCACCTGCCGTGTTAACTCCCCGAGAAACGCGCTGATGGTCTCCCCCAGCGCAGCGCGGCTTAAGCCACGCTGCTGACAGAGGGTGTCAATTTGATGCCGGGCCTGGGTATCAGCGCAGGTATGCACCACGCAGTGCTGCCCCGCCGCCAGGGCCGTAACGATCTGCTGCTGATAACCCGCCCGCGCGTCGCTGAACACATCATTAATATCAATCAGTACCGTGCTGACGTTGTGTTGGCTGCGCACCTGCTGGATCTGCTGCTGAGCAATTTCACTCATCGAACCGATCACCGCCAGCAGCTGGCGCGGTCTGGCCAGTCGCCGCGCCAGGGCATCGCACAGCCCTGCCGACCCCACCAGCAGGGGGCGTTCGTTGCAGGCAAATGCCGCATTGATAATCTGATCCAGCTCGTCGTCACTCTGCGCATCGACAATCACCAGTTGCGCATCACTCTGAAGGGCCGCCGCCAACTGCGCCGGGCTGACCACCAGGCTGTTAAGGCGGGTTTGCTCCGCCAGTACCGCCGCGATGTAGGCATGACGCACCGGGGTTTTCGGATCGCTGGCGAATTCGGTTTCAGTGACCGGCACGCCCTTTACCAGGCAGACGCCGTTTTGCGTGGTGCGCCCTGCCGCCGGAAATGCCGGGGCGATGATCGCCTGGCGCTGACCGCTGATGCGCAGCAGCGCCTCAATTTCTGCTCCTGGATTCCCCCGCAGGGTGGAGTCGATTTTCTTCACCAGCCATGTTGCGGCGTCAATCTCGGCAGCGTAGCGCGTCAGCTTTTCAGCGGCCTCTGATGCCCGAAGTGCCCGACTGTCGCTATTAATAACCAGCGCATCGGTGTCGCCGGTGAAGGGGGTCTGAAACGCCACGCTGACTTTTTTGCCGCTTAACGCCAGGCTGACGCCCGCATCGTTAGCGCCGGTAAAGTCATCGGCGATCACCACCACTTCTCTGTTCAGGTTGTTCTCTTTCATCCCCGCTCCGGGTTAGCCTTTCCTGTTAATGATTATATTCAATCATGATTGATTATATGTGAGCAAGATCAAGTTATTCAGTTTGCGAATAAATTATAAATTTAGACACACGATGACTGTGATTGCCTGAGTTGAGCGAAATCAATCACAGACACAGCAACAGGAGAGCAAAGTGTTAACCATTAACAGTACGATTATCAGCGGTGCAGGTGCGATCCCGGCCATCGCGCCCCTGCTGACAGGCAAAACGCGCCTTCTACTGGTCACCGACGGCAATATCGCCCGTCTGGACGCCGCCCGCGCCATCCGCGCCCTGCTGGAAAACGACAACCGCAGCGTCAGCGTGATTGACAACGTGCCGCCGGAGCCGACCCATCATGATGTTCATGCCCTGCTCGCAGAAATTAATGACACCGCCTTTGACCTGGTGGTGGGCGTCGGCGGCGGCAGCGTACTGGATGTGGCGAAGCTGCTCTCGGTGCTGTGCCATCCCGCGTCTCCGGGGCTGGACGCCCTGCTGGCAGGAGAAAAACCGAACGAGCGCCTCGCCTCGCTGCTGATCCCGGCCAGCGCAGGCACCGGCTCCGAAGCCACGCCAAATGCGATCCTCGCCATTCCTGAGCAGAACACCAAAATCGGCATTATCTCCCCGGTACTGCTGCCGGATTACGTGGCGCTGTTACCGGAACTCACCACCAGCATGCCGCCGCACATCGCCTCCTCCACCGGGATCGACGCCCTGTGCCACCTGATCGAGTGCTTTACCGCCACCGTGGCGAATCCGGTGAGCGATAACGCGGCGCTGATTGGCCTGCGCAAGCTGCTGAACAATATCGAAACCGCCTGCGCCGAGCCGCATAACCTGGCGGCGAAGCTGGAGATGCTGTGGGCCTCGTACTACGGCGGCGTGGCGATTGCCCACGCGGGGACGCATCTGGTGCATGCCCTGTCCTATCCGCTGGGGGGCAAATACCACCTGCCGCACGGGGTGGCGAACGCCATTCTGTTAGCGCCCTGCATGCGCGTGGTGCGCCCGGATGCTGTGGAAAAATTTGCGCAGGTGTGGGATCTGGTGCCAGGTGCCGATACCACCCTGTCGGCGGAAGAAAAATCCCACGCGCTGGTGGACTGGTTTGCCGCCCTGGTGCGCCGCCTGAACTTACCGGACAACCTCGAAACGCTGGGCGTTCCGCGCAGTGACATCGCGTCGTTGAGCGATGCCGCGCTGAACGTAAAACGCCTGATGAACAACGCCCCGCGTCAGGTCAGCCACGCCGAGGTGCAGGGCATTTACCAGACCCTGTTCCCCGAAATTTAACATCGAAGGAGTGAGACATGCGTAACAAGATTGAAGGCGTGCTGACGGCGATCGTCACCCCTTTTACTGAGGAAGGTGCCCTGCATCTGCCGGGACTGAAACGCCAGATCCAGCGCCAGCTGGCGGCGGGGAACGGTATTTTCTGCGGCGGGACCAACGGTGAATTCTTTGTGCTGACCGAAGAAGAAAAAGTGGCCGTCGCCCGCACCTGTGTGGAAGAGGTCGCAGGCCGTGCGCCCGTGGTGGCGCATATCGGGGAGATCTCTACCCGCGCCACCATCCGGCTCGGTAAGCAGGTCGAGACGCTGGGGGTCGATGCGGTCTCGGTGATCACCCCGTGGTTTGTGCCCCTCACCCAGGCGGAGCTGATTAGCCACTATACCGCCATCGCCGATGCCCTGACGGTACCGGTCTTCCTTTACAACATTCCGGCGCGTACTGGCAACACCATCGAACCGCACACCGCCCGCGTGCTGGCTTCACATCCGAACATTATCGGCATTAAAGACAGCGCAGGCAGCTATGACAGCCTGAGCGGTTTCCTGCAAGCCGCGCAGGGCATTGACGGGTTCGACGTGTTAAACGGCCCGGACTCCCTGATCCATCAGGGCTTTGTCGAGGGCTGCTCCGCCTGTATTTCCGGGCTGGCGAACGTGGCCCCGGAGGCAATCAACGCTATCTGGACGCGTTTCCGCGCGGGTGATGTTGAGGGTTCGCGACAGGCGCAGGAGAGCGTCACTGACCTGCGCACCCATTTATATAAAATTGCCTTCTCCCCGGCGGCGGTGAAAAAAGCGCTGCAGGTGATGGGCGAAGAGGTGGGTGAAAGCCGCTACGCGGTGGCTTTCGATGCGCAACAGACTGAACAGATCCGCCAGATAGTGACGAAGTCACTGCAGTAACCGGCGTTTGATTTCGTCCATAAGAATACCGGGTACCGCTGGGTGCCCAGGGTTCCTACGCCCTGATGAGAGGCAAAGATGAACAATTTTACCGCTGAAGATACCCTGATCATCGTAGGCATTGTGATTGTCTACATCCTGTTTACCACCTGGCTGACCTTCCGGTTGCGCAGTAAAAACTCCGGCGACTTCATGGAAGGCTCCCGGGCGATGCCGGCGTTTATCGTCGGGATCCTGCTGATGTCCGAATATATCGGCGCAAAATCCACCATTGGTACCGCCCAGGCGGCGTTCGAGGATGGCTTTGCCGCCTCCTGGTCGGTCATTGGCGCGGCCATTGGCTTCCCCCTGTTTGGCCTGCTGCTGGTGAAACGCATTTACAGTACCGGCAAAATCACCATCTCCGGGGCGATTGCCGAGAAGTACGGCACCAGCACCAAAAACATTATCTCGATCATCATGATTTACGCCCTGCTGCTGGTGAACGTCGGTAACTATGTGTCAGGCGCGGCGGCCATCTCCACCGTGTTGAAGGTCAATCTGCCAGTGGCCGCCTTTATTACCGCGATTGTCAGTACCTTCTACTTCGCCTTTGGCGGTATGAAAGGCGTGGCCTGGGTGACCCTACTGCACAGCGCCCTGAAGTACTTCGGGATCCTGATTATCATGGGCTTTGCGCTCTCCAAAACGGGCGGCTTTACGCCGATGATTGAGCAGATGCCTGCCTACTACTGGACCTGGGATGGCAACATCGGTGCCAGCACTATCTTTGCCTGGCTGATTGGCACCATTGGCTCCATCTTCTGTACCCAGTTCGTAATTCAGGCGATTTCGTCCACCAAAGATGTAAAGTCCGCCAAACGCTCCACCTGGGTAGCCTTCTTCTTCTGCCTGCCAATTGCGCTGGCCATTGCGGTGATTGGCGTGGCGGCGAAGTATCTGCACCCGGAGATCGACAGTCTGTACGCTATGCCGATCTTCCTGCAGGACATGAACCCCTGGCTGGCCGGTTTAGTGACAACGTCACTTGTAGCATCGATTTTTGTGAGCGTGAGTACCGTGGCGCTGGCTATCGCCTCGCTGGTGGTGAAAGATTTCTACGTGCCTTACCGCAACCCCACCCCAGAGCAGGAGTTTAAAGCCACCCGCTGGATGTCGCTGCTGATTGGCTTCCTGCCGCTGATTTTCGTCCTGCTGGTGCCGGAGGTGCTGAAGCTCTCCTTCTTCACCCGCGCCATTCGTCTGTCGATTACCGTAGTGGCAGTGATTGCCTTCTATGCGCCGTTCTTTAAGAGCACCCGCGGGGCAAACGCCGGTCTGATTGGGGCCTGCGTCGTGACGTCGCTCTGGTATCTGCTGGGCGACCCGTTTGGTATCAACAATATGTATATTGCGCTGATCACCCCGGCGGTGATTATGGTCCTCGACCGTCTGATCCCGAATAAAGCGGATCGCAAAGTGCCTGCCCCTGTTCAACATAATGGAGTCTGATATGTCTTTAACCGTAACCCGTGACGGGATTGTTCGCCCGCAGCCGCAGGATGCCCGCGTGGAAACGGCAATGTTGCCCTCTTCCTGCCCGCAGAATCACGCCGCGAACCTGCTGCCGCTGCCGGATGGCACCCTGATGTGCGTCTGGTTTGGCGGCACCCAGGAAGGGATCGCTGATATTTCGGTCTGGGGATCACGTCTGGCCCCTGGCAGTCACCAGTGGAGCGACGCGGCGAAGCTGTCGGACGACGCCAGCCGCTCGGAGCAGAACCCGGTGCTGTTCATCGCCCCGGACAACGTGCTGTGGCTGCTGTGGACGGCCCAGCTTTCCGGCAACCAGGATACCGCCATCGTGCGCTGCCGTCAGTCGCAGGATCTGGGTAAAAGCTGGGGCGAAATTACCACCCTGCTGGATAAACCCGGCACCTTTATTCGCCAGCCCATCGTGGTGCTGGAGAACGGCAACTGGCTGCTGCCGGTCTTCTACTGCCGCACCCAACCAGGCGAAAAATGGGTGGGCAACGACGACATCAGCGCAGTGAAAATCTCGCAGGATCAGGGTAAAAGCTGGCGCGACGTCGAGGTACCGGAGAGCCTGGGCTGTGTGCACATGAATATCACCGCGCTGAAGAACGGCCATCTGGTGGCGCTCTTCCGCAGCCGCTGGGCTGATAATATCTATATCAGCCAGTCGCTGGACCACGGCGAAAGCTGGTCAGTGCCGGAACCAACGGATTTACCGAACAATAACTCGTCGATTCAGGTCACGACCCTTGCCAGTGGCGAACTGGCGCTGGTGTTCAACCACATGAGTGCGGCGGGTGCCCTGGAGCGCCGCGCCTCGCTGTATGACGAAATTGACGATGGCGACGGGCGTAAAGAGCCGGAAGTGACCACCGGTCGCGCTGCGTTCTGGGGGGCACCGCGCGCGCCAATGACGGTGGCGATCTCTGCCGACGGCGGCAAAAGCTGGGCCTGGCAGCGTAACCTCGATGAGGGTGACGGCTATTGCATGACCAACAACTCGCTGGAGAAACTCAACCGTGAGTTTTCCTATCCGAGCATCAAACAGGGTGCCGACGGGGCGCTGCATATTGCCTATACCTACTTCCGCCAGGCAATCAAATATGTGCGCGTGTCGCCGGAATGGGTGAAGGAGTCGCAACAGTGATTATCGGCCATCTTAATGCCCTGCCGCTGGCCGGGCTTCCCCCGGCACTGCGGCAGATCCTCGAACGGGCCGACTGCTCTCTGGCGGCACTCGCCGCCCGGGATGATGGACGCTGGCAGCCGCAAGGCTGCCCGTGGTTCTGCCATATTGGCCCGGCACAGACTCAGCCCCAGGCCGAGCGTCATACGGAATATCACGCCTTCTATGCTGATATTCAGGTGGTACTGACCGGCGAGGAGACAATCCGGGCGGGAATGCAGTCTGTCGCCCGGACGGGTGATGAAGAGCGCAAGCCGGATCTGTGGATCGCGCCAGGGGTTGTGCATCCGGTCAGCATGACCTTGCGCAGCGGCGATTTCGCGGTGTTTCTGCCCGGCGAGCCGCATCAGGCGCTCTGTGCGGTGGAGGCACCCATGACCGTGCGCAAGGCGGTGTTCAAGGTGCCGCACGCCCTGCTGGAGGTGTGATATGCGTCATGCGATAGTCACCGGAGCCAGTTCAGGCATTGGCGAAGCCATCGTCACCCGTCTGCTGGCTGAGGGCTGGCAGGTGACGGGCTTAAGCCGACGTGGAATGGACTGCGGGCATCCAAGCTTCACCAGCCTGCGGGTCGATTTAAGTGACAGCGTCACGTTTAGCGCAGCACTTGATACCCTGCCGGTGCCGCAGGCCATCGTCCATGCCGCCGGAATGATGGCCGCCGCCCCGCTCGGCGAGCTGGATCCGGCGGTCAGTGGCCGTCTTTGGGGGCTGCATATTTACGCGGCCGAAATCCTGTTTAACCACTTTGCCCCGCACATGGTTGCAGGTGGCCGGTTGGTTGCTATCGGCAGCCGTACTTCACGGGGTGCCGCCGGTCGTTCGCAGTATGTCGCCACTAAAGCCGCGCTGGTGGGCATGGTGCGAAGCTGGGCCGCCGAACTGGCGCCGCGTGGGATCACCGCCAATGTGGTGGCCCCTGGGGCGACTCAGACCCCGATGCTGAATGCGCCGGGGCGGGAAACCTCACCACCAAAAGTGCCGCCAATGGGGAGGCTCATCGCCCCGGAAGAGGTGGCGGCGATGGTGAGCTATCTGCTCAGCGCCGAGGCCGCGCCCATCACCGGGCAGGAGCTGGTGCTGTGCGGAGGGGCGTCGCTGGGGTAACGAGTGCGGTCTGTTTGCCGGGGGGTGGTCACGCCTTACCCGGCCGCCTATTCGGGTTGCCGTTTTGCCTTTACCTTGCCAGGGTTTAATCACCCTAACCTAACGCCGGAACCCGCCATGGAATACATGCCTCTGCTTGAATTCTGGTTTCACGACCAGCATCGCCCCCTCTGGTTTTCCCGCAATGATGATTTCGACGCCCAGTGCAAACATCGTTTCTATCCCTTGTGGCAGGCCGCCTGCCAGGGGGAGCTGTTTCACTTGCGGGACAGGCCGCAAGGACGGCTGGCGGAGATCGTGTTGCTCGATCAACTCTCGCGCAACCTGAACCGCAACGACGCACGCGCCTGGCAGCAGGATGGCATGGCGCTGATCCTCTCCCAGGAGTTAGTGTATCAACCGATGTGGAATGACCTTAACAGCAACGAAAAAGGGGTCTCGCTGATGCCGATGATGCATGCGGAGTCGCGGGTGATTCATCAGGAGGCAGAGCGGCTGTTCACCGCCCTGAACGAGCCGGGCTTTCTGAATGCGGAAATTAAACACCGGGCGATAATCGAACGCTTTGGCCGCTACCCGCACCGTAACAGCCTGCTGGGGAGAGACTCCACCCCCGACGAGGTGGAGTGGCTGAAGCACAACAAAGGCTTTTAATGACTGCGCAGGTAGACAGTCCCCTTCAGATAGAGCGCCGCCTGGCCGCCAATCAATACCCGGTCGCCTTTCAGCTCACAGCGCAGCTCGCCGCCGCGGGGAGAGACCTGCCGCGCCTGCAACGCCGTTTTGCCCAGCTTTTCGCTCCAGTAGGGGATCAACATACTGTGCGCCGAACCGGTAACCGGATCTTCCGCAACCCCTTCACCCGGGCAGAAAAAGCGGCTGACAAAATCATGCTCATCCCCTGGCGCGGTCACGCAGACCATTTTCCCCAGCGGCATCATCGCGTCGATGTTGGGGGTTAATGCCTCGACCTGCTGCTGGTTTTCCAGCACCACCATATAGTCGCGCCCTGCCCGCACCTCCTGCGCACCGTTAATCCCGAGGGTGCTGAACAGCAATGCTGGAGGGTTTTCCACCGCCTCGCAGCCCCATGCCGGGAAGTTAAGCGTCAGCCAGTCGCCGCTGCGGGTCACCTTCAAATCGCCCACGAACCGGGTGGAGAAGATAATCTCGGTATGTGGATAGTCCAGATACTCAAAAATCACATGTGCGCTGGCAAGCGTGGCGTGCCCGCACAGGTTAATTTCGTACTGGGTGGTAAACCAACGCAGTTCGAACCCGGTGTCGATGCGCACGAAAAACGCCGTTTCGGACTGATTATGCTGCTGCGCCATCTTTAACAGTACGTCATCCGGCAACCATTCTTCGAGAGGACAGACGGCAGCAGGATTCCCACCAAACGCGCGGTCGCTAAAGGCATCGACCAGATAAAATGCAATTTCTTTCATTGGGTTAACCCTTATTGTTAGCGTAAAAACAGATGACCTTTCATATACAGCGATGCCCTACCGCTCATGCGTACCCGGTCGCCTTTCAGTTCGCAACGTAGCTCCCCGCCACGCGCCGAGACCTGCCGGGCGAAGAGCGAAGTTTTAGCCAGCTTTTCGCTCCAGTAAGGAATAAGCATCGTGTGCGCCGAGCCGGTGACCGGATCCTCCCATAACGCTACGCCCGGGGAGAAAAAGCGGCTGACGAAATCGTACTCCCCCTCGCCGCGGGCGGTAATCGACACTTTGTGCTCGCCGGGCGTCATGGCGTTGATATCCGGTTTTACCGCCTCAACCTGCTGGCGATTTTCCAGCACCAGCAGCCAGGCACGCCCCTTGCGGGCCTCGACATAGGTCTGGATCCCCAGCGCCCTCAGCATCTCTGGCGGGGGCGTTTGCGGCTCGGTGGGACATGCCGGAAAATCGAGGGTTAACCAGTCGCCGTCACGGGTGACGGTAAGCCTGCCGGAGGCCGTCTCAAAATGAATATGGGGATCGGGATACCCCATCTCGTTAAACAGGACCCAGGCGGTCGCAAGCGTTGCGTGGCCACAGAGGTTGACCTCACCCTGGGTTGTAAACCAGCGCAGCTCAATGCCTGCTTTATCGCGCACGAAAAAGGCCGTTTCCGACTGGTTGTGTTGCTGAGTCATCCTGAGCAGCGTTTCGTCCGGTAGCCACGCAGGCAAAGGGCAAACCGCGGCCGGGTTACCGCTAAACGCGGCATCGCTGAAGGCATCAACCAGATAAAACGCAATCTCCTGCATCCTTTTGTCCACTGTTAACATAATGTTGCGTTCTATATTCATGGAAAAACAGGCATTTCACCAGTATTAATCCATCGGCCATATTGAGATCTGCGTCACAAAACGTTTGTAATTCCGCCAGCGATGGATTTATGATCGTCCGCTCTTTATTTACCTCAATCCCTCCCGGACATCTCAATGACAACCAACACAGTTTCCCGCAGGGTCGCGTGGCTACGGGTGGTTACGCTCGCGATTGCCGCGTTTATCTTCAATACCACTGAATTTGTCCCCGTTGGCCTGCTCTCAGATATCGCCAGCAGCTTCGGCATGGAAACCGCACAGGTGGGGATCATGCTCACCATCTATGCCTGGGTGGTGGCGTCGCTCTCCTTGCCGTTTATGTTGCTCACCAGCCAGGTGGAGCGACGCAAACTGTTGATCGGGCTGTTCGTGCTCTTTATCGCCAGCCATGTCCTGTCGTTCCTGGCATGGAACTTTACGGTGCTGGTGATTAGCCGGATCGGCATTGCATTTGCGCACGCCATTTTCTGGTCGATTACAGCCTCGCTGGCGATCCGCCTGGCTCCGGCCGGCAAGCGCGCCCAGGCGTTGAGTCTGCTGGCCACCGGTACGGCGCTGGCGATGGTGCTCGGGCTGCCGCTGGGCCGTATCGTCGGGCAGCTTTTCGGCTGGCGTACCACCTTTTTCATTATTGGCCTTGGGGCGCTGTTCACCCTGCTGTGCCTGATTAAGCTGTTACCGAAACTGCCGAGCGAACACTCTGGCTCGCTGAAAAGCCTGCCGCTGCTGATGCGCCGTCCGGCGCTGATGAGCCTTTACCTGCTGACGGTTGTGGTGGTCACTGCTCACTACACCGCCTACAGCTACATCGAGCCGTTTGTGCAGACCGTAGCCGGATTCAGCGCGAGCTTTGCCACGGTATTGCTGTTGCTGCTGGGCGGCGCGGGCATTATCGGCAGCCTGCTGTTTGGCAAGCTCGGCAACCGTCACGCCTCGCTGCTGGTGAGCAGCGCCATTGGCCTGCTGCTGGGATGCCTGCTCCTGCTGTTGCCCGCCGCCGGTAGCGAAACCCATCTCGCGCTGCTGAGTGTCGTCTGGGGTGTGGCGATCATGATTATTGGCCTTGGGATGCAGGTGAAAGTGCTGGCGCTGGCACCGGATGCCACGGACGTGGCGATGGCCCTCTTCTCCGGGATTTTCAATCTGGGGATTGGCGCAGGTGCGCTGGTGGGCAATCAGGTGATCCTGCATCTGTCGATGGCGTCGATCGGCTATCTGGGAGCCATCCCGGCGCTGGCGGCGTTGATCTGGTCAGTATTGATCTTCAGGAAGTGGCCCGTCGCCCTGGAAGAGCAGCCGCAGCACGGCTAATGCGGTGACCGGGTGGCAGAGCGCCACCCGGCCCGGGAATCAGTGGTAGTTTTGAATAATTTCCAGCACGCCGTTGATAATAAACTGCACGCCCATGCAGACCAGCAGGAAGCCCATCAGACGGGAGATCGCTTCGATACCGTCCGTGCCCACCCAGCGCATAATCGCGCCCGAGCTACGCAGACAGCCCCACAGGATCACGCCGATGAGGGCGAAAATCAGCGGCGGCGCAATCATCACCACCCAGTCCGGGAAGTCAGTGCCACTGCGCACCGTCGAGGCGGAGCTGATGATCATCGCAATCGTACCCGGCCCAGCGGTACTGGGCATCGCCAGCGGTACGAAGGCGATGTTCGGGGCCGGTTTGCTGTGTTTATCGTCCAGTGCATCCTGCATATCAGCAGCATCTGGCGATTTCGGTGCCGGGAACAGCATTCTGAAACCGATAAACGCCACGATCAGTCCCCCGGCGATACGCAGACCAGGAATGGAAATCCCGAAGGTGTTCATCACCAGCTGTCCGGCGTAATAGGCCACCATCATGATCGCGAAGACATAAACGGAGGCCATAAGCGACTGTTGATTACGCTGTTCGCGATTCATGTCGCCCGCAAGGCCCAGGAAAAGCGCAACGGTGGTTAACGGGTTTGCCAGCGGCAGCAACACCACCAGCCCAAGCCCAATTGCTCGAAGTAAATCAACCATGTTATGGATTCGTCCTTAGCAAAATGTAACCCGGCAAGTATAGGGTTAAAACCACCCTAACCTCCATGCTCACCGCGTAAGTAATATTTACGCACCGAAATCAATTCATGCCCGTTATACGACGCAACAAACCTGGGTGAAACTTTGATATGAATCGTTTTAGCAAATCGTGTCATAAGCAAATGCATTCAGTTGACTTATAGTTGCCTGAGCAATAATATCTGCCGTGATTAAACTACTTGCCAGGGCAACCATTGTGAAAAGCACCAGTGACCTCTTCAACGAAATCATTCCGCTGGGTCGGCTTATCTATATGGTTAACCAGAAGAAAGACCGCCTGCTCAATGACTATCTGTCACCGCTGGATATCACCGCAACCCAGTTTAAAGTGCTCTGTTCTGTGCGCTGCGAAGTGTGTATTACGCCGGTTGAGCTGAAGAAAATCTTATCTGTCGACCTCGGCGCGCTGACGCGAATGATGGATCGACTGGTCTGCAAGGGGTGGATTGAACGCCGCCCAAATCCGAATGACAAACGCGGCGTACTGGTGCAACTCACCAGCGACGGCGCGGAAATGTGTGAACAATGTCATCAATTAGTAGGACAAAAACTGCACCAGGAACTAACAAAAAACTTAACGGCGGATGAAGTGGCAACTCTTGAGCATTTGCTTAAGAAAATCCTGCCGTAAACAGAAAGAGGTATGACGATGTCCAGACGCAATACTGACGCCATCACTATTCATAGCATTTTGGGCTGGATCGAAGATAACCTGGAGTCACCGCTCTCGCTTGAGAAAGTGTCTGAGCGTTCAGGTTACTCAAAATGGCACCTGCAACGGATGTTCAAAAAAGAGACCGGCCACTCATTAGGCCAGTACATCCGCAGCCGCAAATTAACGGAAATCGCGCAGAAACTGAAAGAAAGTAACGAGCCGATCCTGTATCTGGCTGAGCGTTACGGGTTTGAATCGCAGCAGACCCTGACCCGCACGTTCAAGAACTACTTTGATGTTCCACCGCATAAATATCGCATCACCAATATGCGCGGGGAATCCCGGTATCTGCTTCCGATCAATCACTGTAACTGCTAATCGCCTGTATTAAGAGCCTGGCCCACCTGGCAACAATTTGAACATGGACAGCGCGCAACAACCGGAGTGCACTGCCCATGTACAAAATGGCAAATAAAACACCCTGGTGGGACAGGCTTTAAGACGTATCGAGGAAATTATGAAACTATTCGCTTCCGCCGCCCTCACCGCCCTGGTGCTGGTCTCCGGCCAGAGTTTTGCGGAGCAAACTCCACGTGTTCCGCAGCAGAACAACCGCGACACGATGATCCTGCCAACGGCTAACGGCCAGTCGCCCCATGACTTTAACCATATGGGCGCAGGCAGCGACAAATCCGACGAGTTAGGCGTCCCTTATTACAATCAGGGCGCCTGATACGTTTTGCCCCGCCCGTGCGGGGCTTTTTTTTAGCCTCTGACCCGCGTCGCCCGACGCAAGCGCAAGCCGAAGACGTTGATATATAGCCCGGCCATCACCAGCAGCGCACCCACCAGTTGTAATGCCCCCAGTTTTTCATCCAGCAAGAGCGCCGCACTGGCGATCCCCACCACGGGTACTAACAGCGACAGCGGTGCCACCCGCCAGGTTTCGTAGCGCCCAAGCAGCGCGCCCCAGATGCCGTAGCCGACGATGGTGGCGACAAAGGCCAGATAGATCAGCGACAAAATGGTGGTCAGGTCGAGGGTGACCAGGCTGTGCAACATCACCGTGGGGCCATCCAGCAGATACGACGCCACCATAAAGGGCACAATCGGGATCAGGGCGCTCCACACCACCAGCGACATCACTGCCGGACGAGTCTCAAGCTGCATGATCTTTTTGTTGAAGATATTGCCGCTGGCCCAGCAGAACGCCGCCGCCAGGGTCAGTAAAAAGCCCAGCAGCGCCACGTGTTGACCATTGAGGCTGGCTTCCGCCAGCACCAACACGCCCACTACGGCAAGGGCGATCCCCACCAGCTGTTTGCCCTGTAAACGCTCGCCAAACACCAGTGCCCCGAGAATGATGGTAAAGAACGCCTGAGCCTGCAGCACCAGCGAGGCCAGACCGGCGGGCATGCCGAAGTTAATGGCGCAAAACAGGAAGGCAAACTGACCGAAGCTGATGGTCAGGCCATAGCCCAGTAGCAGGCGAAACGGAATTTTCGGCCGGGCAACAAAGAACAGCGCCGGAAAAGCCACCAGCAGAAAGCGTAAACCGGCCAGCATCAGTGGAGGCATGTTGTGCAACCCGACTTTGATCACCACAAAATTCAGCCCCCAAACCACTACCACCAGCAATGCCAGCAGCCCGTCTTTGCGTGTCATACCCTGCCCCTGTTTATTAAATTTTTGTAAACACTCTTCAAGGTAACGAAAAAAAACGTCGAGGAACAGATCATTAATTCTGGCAGTCAGGCGAAGCACTTAGGGATAAATTTGGAGGTATACAAGCCTCTTATGCCGTGATAATCCTGATAAGACATAACAAAAACTTTACATGCAATTGTCGGGCAGGAAAATGAAACCATCACTCAGGCGCTCAACCGCAGCGCTGCTGGCGTCGTCGTTGTTACTCACCATTGGGCGCGGCGCCACGTTGCCGTTTATGACTATTTATCTCACTCGCGTCTACAACATGAGCGTCGAGAATATCGGTTATGCCCTGACGGTAGCGCTGACTATCGGGGTGGTTTTCAGCCTGGGTTTTGGCATCCTGGCGGATAAATTCGATAAAAACCGCTACATGCTGATCGCCATTACGGCGGTTGCGCTGGGCTTCCTGGCGATCCCGCTGGTGGATAACGTGGTGCTGGTCGTACTGGCCTTCTCGTTAATCAACTGCGCCTATTCGATCTTCTCTACGGTGCTGAAAGCCTGGTTCGCCGATGTGCTGAACCCGGCCGAAAAAGCCCGGGTCTTCTCGCTCAACTACAGTTTCCTCAACATTGGCTGGACCATCGGGCCGCCGTTGAGCACCCTGCTGGTAATGTACAGCCTGCAGCTGCCGTTCTGGGTGGCGGCCTTCTGCGCCGCGCTGCCGCTGGTACTGATCCAACGCTATGTGCAGAAAGGCGTGGCGGCCGATAGCGAACATGTGCCTGTGCCCTGGCAGCCGTCGGTGCTGCTGCGCGACCGGGCGCTGTTCTGGTATACCCTTTCCGGGCTGCTGGCCTCCTACGTGGGCGGCTCGTTCGCCAGCTGCATTTCTCAGTATGTGCTGGCGGCAGATTATGACAGCGATTTTGCCCAGAACGTGGTGGCCGTGGTGCTGCCGGTCAATGCCGCTATGGTGGTTTCATTGCAGTACATCATTGGCCGCAAGCTGTCGGCGCGTAACATCCGTCCGCTCATGACGCTGGGCACCCTGTTTTTCGTCCTCGGCCTGGCCGGGTTCATGGTCTCCGGGGAGAATCTGATCTACTGGGGGCTTGCCGCGGCGGTCTTTACCATCGGTGAGATTATCTATGCGCCAGGCGAGTATATGCTGATCGATAACATCGCCCCGCCGGGAATGAAAGCCAGCTACTTCTCCGCCCAGGCGCTCGGCTGGCTGGGTGCGGCGTTTAACCCGATGATCACCGGGCTGATCCTGACCCATCTCCCGCACTGGTCACTGTTTGTGATTATGATGGTCGCCATTGTGCTGGCGTGGATGATGATTTTGCGTGGCATGCGGGTGAAGGCGTGGGTTGAATTACCTCGTGTCGCCTGAAAGCAGTGCCCGGCAGCGCTAAGCTTGCCGGGCACTGCCGATAAGCAAAGAAGATGAATGTTCATCTTTTTACGCAATTACATAATTGTTCCAGCTATCTTCGTACAAAATATTACCTTCAGTATACTTCCATATTATTGTTTCATAACGTAATTCAATATCTTCAAGATGTGTGCTGGTCACTCCGCCAGGGTGCAAATTTGGTGCAATGGCAGTAATTTTAACGTTCTGCATGACAATATTGAAATACTCCACTTCAATCCCTGCATCGTTGGTTTGATACATCTTCAGCGTTGCTTTTTTTAATATTCGGCCTTCGCAAAGTGCTCGAAACAGCAATGGCGTGGTTCTATCGAACTCTTTTTGAATCTTTAAAGGCGTATGAAGTCTGGTTGCCGTCAGTTTGCCCGTATTAGGATCCGTAGGTAACCAAACATGGTGGCTAACTGAACGCAACTCGATAGAGCCAAGCCGGGCGGGCATAACACAGGAGCCTACAATGGGTGAACCATTCTCATCCACTAACCATAAATGCGCTGGGTTAGACATACTTTTATCCTCTATATTATTTTTTAAATTTAAACCAAAGAAAAACGTGGAAACAAACATGAAACATAATAAATAACCCTATCATCTTGATTGCGAATCCAGGGAAGTAAGAGACAGCGAAAATAGCAAATGCAATAATAGACAAACAAATCCCCCACCCCCATAAAAGCAAGAGGAACTCCTCTTTCAACCATTTCTTTAAAAACTCCATCATTTATCTCATCAGTCTAATAATTAAATCAACAAGTTCATCATCAGATATAAGCATGGGGTTTAAATAAGGACTTCGGGAAATTAAAGGCTCAATCAAGAAATACATCATTTCAAGATTACGTTCATACAGCGCCTGATAATAATAAGCATTAAACTTCTTAAGATTCTCAGCGCAGTTTGAGGCTTCATGAACTAAACCATAAACGCTGAGCGATATTGCTGAAGCAGTCACACTTCTTTTTAAAATAAGCGTTCGAGCCTGGCTTAAACGCTCATGTATAATGGCATGAAAACTATAGCTTTGGCATACGGCGATTGCCACAGAAGTGATAAGCAGTCGGTTAGTGGTCCCCGTTGTGGATAGATAAACACCGGCACTTACAAGTTTGCGAAGGATATTCTGAACACGCCCTTCTGTTTTGTTTTTAAAATGAACCTCAATATACAGACGAATCATTTCAAAAATGATATCAC
Source organism: Leclercia sp. 1548 (assembly GCF_050435045.1). NCBI lineage: Bacteria > Pseudomonadati > Pseudomonadota > Gammaproteobacteria > Enterobacterales > Enterobacteriaceae > Leclercia > Leclercia sp. 1548. The sequence continues at coordinate 102,127 of NZ_JBNDJP010000001.1, forward strand.
GGTCTTTATATAATTGAATAAGACCAGAAACAAACCTTATATCATCATGTTTAAGTTTCGCACAAACATCTTGATAATTATCCGTAAAACATGAAGTATAATACGATGCACGAGTAACACCATTTCCAATCTGCTTAAGAGTTGAAGTGACGTTGTTCTTTACACCTGCCAGCGCTTTATCCAACTTAAGCGCGAGGATCTTCTCAGCCTGTAATGAAGTAATAATTGAATCACTAAAATACATACTCCCTCCATCAGTAAATCATTTTATTTAAATTTAGATGATGGGATATAAGCACACGTGAATTGAAGAAAATATTAATGAATTCCTAAAGATATTGAAGCCGGGTAAGGCATAGCCTCTACCCGGCTTACAGGCAGCGCCAACATTAATGGTGCAGCATCTCCTCCACCACCTGCTTGTTATACATTTCGTTTGGATAATAGGTCGGCCAGTTATCCATCTCTTTTAATAACGCCTCGTGGGAGGTGTTGCCCATAAAGATATGGAAATGCGCAGACTGGCGTGGGCCGATGGTGTGGTCGCTGAACTGGACGAACTTCGGCGCTTTGCTGCTGGCGTCTTTACATTCGAACAGGTAACGGACGCCCTTCTTGCCGGAAGCATAGGTCAGGATTTTGTAGCCGTTAGAGACGTATTCACAGCGGCTGACGTTTTTCCCGGTATGGAACTCCATCACGTTGTTCTCGATGCCGATGGTCTCCACGTCGGTGGCGTAGCCGGTGCGGTAATAGGCCTTCACCTCGTCAAAGGTTTTGCTGTTGTCTTTCTCGGCTTTCTTTTTAAACACCGGGTCGAGATCGCCGCTCAGCAGAAACGGATAGACCGACTGCCAGACGCCGTCCCAGTTGGACAGCGGCCGGTCTTTTACATCTTTATCGTCAAATACGCCGTTAGCAGCTTTTTGTTCCGCCTCGGTCATCTGGTGGCCGTGGGAATGGGCGTACAGCTGGCCGCTCACCAGCATCGCCCCCAGAGTCATTGCAATTTTACCAATATGTCCTGCCAAGATAACGTCCTCACTCCATTTTAAAGAGTGATGGATGTTATAATATAACATACCGCAAAACAAGCCTCCTAAATCGCCACCAGGCCGCGAACGCCCTCCTGTGCCATGTTCTCGCCGCGCCCGCGCTGAATGATGCTGCCCCGGGACATCAGCAGATAGCTGTCCGCCAGCTCGGCGGCAAAATCGTAAAACTGCTCCACCAGCAGGATCGCCATATCACCCCGGTTCGCGAGCTGGCGGATCACCTGACCAATCTCCTTAATCACCGACGGCTGGATCCCCTCCGTCGGTTCATCAAGAATCAACAGCTGGGGACGACTGGCCAGCGCCCGGCCAATTGCAAGCTGCTGCTGTTGTCCGCCCGAGAGATCGCCGCCCCGGCGTTGCTTCATCTCCTGAAGAACCGGAAACAGCTGCCAGATCTCCTCCGGTACCTGTTTCGCCTCGCGCGCCGGGAAGCGCGATAAGCCAAGCAGCAAATTCTCCTCTACCGTCAGGCGGGGAAAGATATCCCGTCCCTGCGGCACATAGGCCACCCCGGCCTGCACCCGCTGATGCGGTTTTGCGTGGGTGATGGCTTTACCCTGCCAGAGGATCTCGCCGTTACGCGCCGGGATCAGCCCCATCAGGCATTTCAGCAGCGTGGTCTTGCCCACCCCGTTGCGCCCCAGCAGACAGGTGACCTCCCCGGTCAACGCTTCAAAGCTGACCCCGCGCAGGATGTGGCTCCCGCCGTAATACTGATTCAGTTCGTTAACCTGTAGCATCCGCGCTCCTTAGCGTCCGAGATAGACTTCAATCACCTGCTCGTTGGCCTGCACGTCGCGCAGCGAGCCCTCTGCCAGCACCCGGCCCTGATGCAGGACGGTGACGTGATCGGCGATGGTTTCGACAAAGCCCATGTCATGCTCCACCACCATCAGCGAGTGTTTGCCCGCCAGGGTGCGAAACAGCTCGGCGGTGTACTCGGTTTCGGCGTCGGTCATTCCGGCGGCCGGTTCATCCAGCAGCAACAGATGCGGCTCCTGCACCAGCAGCATGCCGATCTCAAGAAACTGCTTCTGTCCGTGGGAGAGCAGGCCCGCCCGGCGATGACGCTCGGCACCGAGGCGAAGCAGGCTCAGCATCTCGTGGATCCTGTCTTCCTGCTCGCTGTTCAGCCGGGCGCGCAGGCTGGCCCACACGGATTTATCCCCTTTCATCGCCAGCTCAAGGTTTTCCCACACCGTCAAAGCTTCAAACACCGTCGGCTTCTGAAACTTGCGACCAATACCCTGGCGGGCAATGGCGATCGGATCGAGGGTGGTGAGATCCGTTGACTGGTCGTACAGCGCTCGCCCGCTCTGGGGACGTGTTTTCCCGGTGATAACATCCATCAGCGTGGTTTTGCCCGCGCCGTTCGGGCCAATCACGCAGCGCAGCTCGCCGACGCCAATATTGAGCGACAGATCGGTAAGCGCTTTAAAGCCGTCAAAGCTGACGTTGATGTTCTCCAGCTGCAACACCGGGTCGGTCCGATCGCGATAGCGATCCCCGGGCAACTGACGGGTAAAGAGTTGATCGCTCATTACTGGTCTCCCTTGCGAAACAGACCCATTACGCCGCGGGGTAAAAACAGCGTGACGGCAATAAAGATCAGCCCAAGAAACAGCTGCCAGTACTCCGGCATCGCCACGGTGAACACGCTTTTTGCGCCGTTGACCAGCGCGGCGCCTATCACCGGGCCGATCAGCGTGCCGCGGCCACCCAGCGCCACCCAGATTGCTGCTTCGATGGAGTTGGTCGGCGACATCTCGCCGGGGTTGATGATCCCGACCTGCGGAACGTACAGCGCACCCGCCAGCCCGCACAACACCGCCGAGAGCGTCCAGACCAGCAGTTTAAAACCACGTGGATCGTAGCCGCAGAAGGTGAGCCGGTTTTCCGCGTCGCGCACTGCCGTCAGGATGCGGCCAAACTTACTTTTTGCCAGGGCGTATCCCACCGCCAGCGACGCCGCCAGCAACAGTACGGTGGCCAGAAACAGGGCTATGCGCGTGGAGGTGGCGGTAACCGAAAAGCCCAGCAGCGTGGTGAAGCCGGTAAAGCCGTTGTTGCCGCCGAAGCCGGTCTCATTGCGGAAGAACAGCAGCATCCCGGCAAAGGTCAGCGCCTGGGTCATGATCGAAAAGTAGACCCCTTTAATTTTTGAGCGGAAGGCAAACCAGCCGAACAGCAGCGCCAGCAGCCCGGGGACCAGCACAATCAGCACCAGCGCCCAGGCAAAATGCTGTGTGCCCCACCAGAACCAGGGCAATTCGCTCCAGGAGAGAAAGGACATAAAGGCCGGGAGGCCGTCGCCCGCGGCCTGGCGCATCAGGTACATCCCCATCGCGTAGCCGCCGAGGGCGAAAAACAGGCCGTGGCCCAGCGACAGCATGCCGGCGTAACCCCACACCAGATCCAGCGCCACGGCAACAATGGCATAGCAGAGGATTTTGCCGACCAGCGTCAGCATCCAGGTGGAGACCGCCAGCGGATGCGTCGCAGGCAGCAGCGCAAGAAACGGCAGTACCAGCAGTGCGGCGAGGATCAGGCCGAGCAGTATCGGTACGCTGCGTGGCGCTTTCCGCGCCAGGGTTAAGGTCAGTGGCTGGCTCATCAGTCGATTACCCTCCCTTTCAGTGCAAACAACCCCTGCGGACGCTTCTGAATAAACAGGATAATCGCCACCAGGATCACGATTTTGCCGAGAACGGCACCCATCTGCGGTTCGAGGATCTTATTGAAAATCCCCAGCCCGAAGGCCGCCGCCACGCTGCCAGCCAGTTGCCCGACACCGCCGAGAACCACCACCAGGAAGGAGTCGATGATATAGCCCTGGCCCAGCTCCGGCCCGACGTTGCCCAGCTGCGACAGCGCCACCCCGCCAAGCCCGGCAATGCCGGATCCCAGCCCAAAGGCCAGCATATCAACGCGCCCGGTAGGCACCCCGCAGCAGGCCGCCATGCTGCGGTTTTGCGTTACCGCCCGCACGTTCAGCCCCAGCCGGGTTTTGTTGAGGATAAGCCAGGTGAAAAACAGCACCAGCAGCACAAAGCCCAACACCACCAGCCGGTTCCACGGCAGGATCAGGCTGGCGTAGACCTGCACGCCGCCGGAGAGCCACGCCGGGTTCGCGACTTCGAGGTTTTGCGCGCCAAAAATCATGCGAACCAGCTGGATCAGCATCAGGCTGATCCCCCAGGTGGCGAGCAGGGTTTCCAGGGGACGACCGTACAGGTGGCGGATCACGGTGCGCTCCAGCGCCATCCCCACCGCAGCGGTGAGTCCGAACGCCACCGGCAGCGCCACCAGCGGATAGAAGGCGAGCCACTGCGGCGTAAACTGCGCCATCGCCTGCTGCACCATCCAGGTAGCGTAGGCGCCGAGCATCAGCATTTCCCCATGCGCCATATTGATCACCCCCAGCAAGCCGTAGGTGATCGCCAGCCCGAGGGCGGCCAGCAGCAGAATGGAGCCGAGGGACAGCCCCATAAATGCCTGACCGAGCAGATCGCTGATGGTCTGACGGTGCTGGATCTGACGCAGGCTTGCGGCGGCGGCCTCACGCACCCCAGCATCCGGCTCGGTCTGCGCCTGGGTATAAGGCAGCAGCCGGGCCTGCACTTCCGGGTCGCTCGATTCGCCCAGCAGCGTGACCGCCTGCTGGCGTACCGCTGGCTGGGTGCTGGTCAGTTGCAGGCTGGCAACGGCGAGGGCCAGTACCTGACGCACCGCCTCGTCGCGTTCGCTTGCGAGTTGACGCTGCAAAAAAGGGAGCATCTGCGGTTGCGGGTCGCGCTGGAGCTGCCGGGCAGCGGCCAGCCTTTCGGTGACACTGTCACCTGTCAGCTGATGAGTGGCGAGCGCCGTGGCGGCCAGTACCCGCAGGCGGTTGGTAAGCCGCACGGCTTTGGTGGCCCCTTGCGGTTGCGCGGCCTCACCGAGCGCAGTTAACTCGCCGCTTTCGCGGGTAAAGGCGTGTTTATTGGTATCGACAAAGACATTTTCCTGCTGCAATGCGCGCAGCAGCGCCAGCCGGGCTGGCTCGGGCGCGGCGGCCCACTGCTCCAGCATGGCTGCCTGCTGGCTGCGGCTGGCAGCGACAAAGTTATCGGCGTCCGTTGCCTGCGCCATCCCTGGCAGCAGTCCGGCAAGCCATACGAGAGCGAAGATCATGCGCATGACGTTCATGGCTTTACCTCTTTCGGATCAGGATCAGTTACTGGCCGTTTTGATCGGGGTGTCGGGCTTTTTATCATTCCCGGCGATAAACGGACTCCACGGCTGGGCACGCACTGGCGCTTCGGTCTGCCACACCACGTTGAACTGGCCGTTGCCTTCGATTTCGCCAATCATCACGGGCTTATGCAGGTGGTGGTTGGTAGCATCCATGGTCAGGGTGAAGCCCGATGGCGCTTTAAAGGACTGACCCGCCATCGCGGCGCGCACTTTATCCACGTCGGTCGTGCCAGCTTTTTCCACCGCCTGTGCCCACATGTGGATCCCCACGTAGGTGGCTTCCATCGGATCGTTGGTCACCACCGTTCCGGCGTTTGGCAGCTTCTGCGCTTTGGCCCAGTTTTTATAGGCTGCGACGAAGGCCTGGTTGGCCGGGTTATCCACCGATTCGAAGTAGTTCCACGCTGCCAGATTGCCCACCAGCGGTTTGGTATCGATGCCGCGCAACTCCTCTTCCCCGACCGAGAAAGCAACGACCGGCACGTCGGTGGCTTTTACGCCCTGGTTAGCCAGTTCTTTATAGAACGGAACGTTGGAGTCACCGTTGATGGTGGAGACCACCGCGGTTTTGCCTCCGGCAGAGAATTTCTTGATGCTGGCGACGATGGTCTGGTAATCGCTGTGGCCGAACGGGGTGTAGACCTCTTCGATGTCTTTATCCTGAACGCCTTTGGAATGCAGGAAAGCGCGCAGAATTTTGTTGGTGGTGCGCGGGTAAACGTAGTCTGTGCCCAGCAGGAAGAAGCGCTTCGCCGCCCCGCCATCTTCGCTCATCAGGTATTCCACCGCCGGAATAGCCTGCTGGTTAGGTGCGGCGCCGGTGTAGAAGACGTTCGGCGACATCTCTTCGCCCTCGTACTGCACCGGGTAGAACAGCAGGCCGTTCAGCTCCTCGAATACCGGCAGGACCGATTTGCGGGAGACCGAGGTCCAGCAGCCGAAGACTGCGGCCACCTTATCCTGGCTTAACAGCTGACGGGCCTTCTCGGCAAACAGCGGCCAGTTAGAGGCGGGATCCACCACCACCGGCTCCAGTTTTTTGCCCAGCACGCCGCCTTTGGCGTTGATCTCGTCGATGGTCATCAGCGCCACGTCTTTCAGCGGCGTTTCAGAAATGGCCATCGTGCCGGAGAGCGAATGCATGATGCCAATCTTGATGGTGTCGGCTGCCTGCACGCTGAAACTCATCCCCATGGCCACCACAGAGGCCGATAAAGCAAACGCTTTTAACAAGGTACGACGATGCATGATTTTCACTCCTGAAAGAAAGCTGTGCGAAATCGTCCGTTACGGCGTGGACGCAGAAAAAGCAATCAGGATTAGAGAGAGCAAAAAGGATGCCAGAACGAAAAATCAGTGAGATCAGGGGGCTGGAGAGGGTTTTAAAGGCAGGAACGGATCAGAATGGCACAGCGTTGCACTTTATTAATGCAACGCTGTGGATAAGCAATTACCAGACTTCGCTGGCGATTTGAGTGACCAGGCGAACCTTGTCCCACTGCTGGGCTTCGGTCAGGGCGTTGCCCTCTTCGGTAGAGGCAAAGCCGCACTGCGGGCTGAGGCAGATCTGGCTTTTCGCTACATATTTTGCCGCCTCTTCGAGACGCGCTTTCACCCCTTCCGGGTTCTCCAGCTCGCCGCTTTTAGTGGTGATCAGCCCCAACACCACCTGTTGTTTGCCTGGACGCACAAAACGTAACGGGGCAAAGTCGCCACTGCGATCGTTGTCGTACTCCAGGAAGAAGGCATCGACATTGACGGTGCCAAACAGGATTTCAGCTACCGGTTCGTATCCCCCCTCGGAGATCCAGGTCGAGCGGAAATTACCGCGACAGACATGCAGACCGATGGTCAGATCCTCCGGCTTGCCTTCCAGCGCCTTGTTCAGCACCCGGGCATAAGTACGCGCCAGCTGGTCCGGGTCATCGCCACGCTCGCGGATCTGGCGGCGCTGATCGTCGGAGCAGAGGTAGGCCCAGACGGTGTCGTCCAGCTGCAGGTTGCGACAGCCCGCCGCATAGAAAGCGTGAATGGCATCGCGCCAGGTTTGCGCCAGGTCGTCAAAATAGACATCCAGATCCGGGTAGACGGTGGCGTCGATATCTTTGCGGCCGCCACGGAAATGCAGCACGCTCGGGCTGGGGATGGTCATCTTTGGCTGGGCGTTGCCACTGACGCTCTGCAGATAGCGGAAGTCCTCCAGCATCGGATGGCTGCCGAACCCCAGCTTGCCCGTAACGCGCACTCCGTGGGCTTTGGTCTGCACGCCGTTGAACTGAATGCCCTGGTTCGAGTCGTAACGCTCCACACCCTGCAGGCCGTCGAAGAAATCAAAATGCCACCAGGCACGACGGAACTCGCCATCGGTAACCACTTGCAGGCCGCAGGCGCACTGCTGCTCTACCACATGGCGAATCGCGTCATCTTCTACCGCTCGCAGCTGCTGCGCGTCGATCTCACCGCTGGCGAATTTTACTCGCGCCTCTTTGATGGCGTCGGGACGTAAGAAACTGCCTACCACATCGGCACGGTTCGGGGCGTGTTGTCGCTGCATGCTTATCTCCTTTAACTGCCGCCAGGTAATTGCCGACAGTGATAATTCATTATTTGAACATTTAGACTTCTGGATGGCTATATGTCCAAAAGATGTCACAGCAGCCGCCTTCCGGCAAACGAGAAAAATTCATGGGTGTTGAAAAAAATTCATGTTGGTCAGCATGGCAAAAAAAAACCGCCAGAGACTGGCGGTAAATGCTTGCATGGATAGATTTGTATTTTGAAATCTACGGACCCGGCATTCCATACCGGGCTGCGGATCCTGACCAGGTTAGCATGCGCAAGATAAATGAAGGTTAAACGGTGTTTGTGCTGTTTGAAGATGAGCGATAGCGCGCAACAAGCCAGACGGCAGTACAGGCCACAACCGGCACCAACCAGTCGAGCAGGCTCGCCACATTCCACACCTGCCAGTCAAATCCGCCCCACCACGGCATGTTGGCGCGCTTACCCTGGCCGAACATCGCGATCCAGCGGTATTCAGCCTGCGTCTGTTCCCGGGCGATACACCACAGCGAACCCAATGCTCCGCCGATGCCCCATCTGCCCCATCGCAGGCCGCAGAGGCACTGGATCGTCATTGCAGCTAACGCATGCAGTAAAGGGGAAAAATCCATTATCGTGTCCTGTCCATTAATGTTTCTTGTCCGGCAGTGGTCTGGATGTTGAAAGAGCAATCTTCATTTATTCCCTGACTGAGCGGGATCGTTGACGCTCGTTTTATTCCAGCTGATCGCCATACCTTCGCAGGCAGGTGAAACATATTGAAAGCCGAACTTTTCATAGAGTGCAGGGACATCCGCCACCAGAGAAATATAGGTGCCGTCCCAGGCATTCTTGCTCAGCCAGTCCATGATGTGTTCCATGATGGCTCTGCCTAAGCCCTTGCCCTGAAAATTCGGATCGACCGCGATATCCACAACCTCAAAATTCAGTGCGCCATCGCCAACCACTCTTCCCATCCCTACGGGTATCCCCTTGTGAAGGATATGCACCGCGTAGCAGCTCGCGGGGAGTCCTTTTTTTGCGGCGTCCAGATTTCGGGGTGAAAGTCCGGCGAGGGTGCGCAAACGGCAAAAATCTTCAGCTGAAGGAGGGGTTTCGATAAATGTGAAATCTTCCAACATCCGGGGCGCTCTAAAAATTCAAAAAGGTAACGTTTAAATAACATTTTAGAATGCTATCTACAATATGCTTTTTTGGTGAGTCAGATGATCACAGAATGATAAGCCCGGATTATGACGAACAACTACCGGGTATTTTGTTGGTTATAGTTTGCTTATTATACCGCCCCGCTACTGGTCTAATATGTCGCGTTCTTCAATCGTGTCATCATTTTTATGAATCATACAAACAATAAGGTCATTTATGAAAAAGTTAATTATGGTAGCGCTGATTGCGGGTGCGGTTTCCGGCTGTGCGCAGCAATCCTTTTCGGTAAACAAAGGGACTGCATTCGAGCCACAGAAAGTCACAACACACCATTTCTTTGTTAGCGGAATTGGGCAATCCAAACAAATCGATGCAGCGCAGGTGTGCGGTAGCGCAGACAAAGTCGTTCGCACTGAAGTACAGCAGACTTTTGTGAATGGCCTGCTGGGCGTTCTTACTTTTGGTATTTATACGCCGCGTGAAGCGCGCGTTTATTGCGCCAAATAAAGACGCAGTCAGCAGGATTTAATCCTGCTGACATTCTTACCCTGTCTGAATATTCTTCATTACGCTTATCCTTATGCTGGCAAAATAATCACCTTCACTCCTTCTGAACTTTCCCTGGGTGTCTGGGAAGAGAAAATCGATATCTCGACCGATTCTGTTTCCAGCCTGAAAAACTCCTACGTCTAACCCGCGATTACCGGCATCGGTTCAATCACCGATTGTGAACAAGCGCAATTATCCTTCAAATATTGATACCCGCCGGACTCATTGTGACGCCAGGGCCAGCATGCGGTGTGCTATAAAGAGAGACTCCCAGGAAAACCGGGCCACGAGATGTTGAATACATTAAGATGGAGAAATTAAATAATGCGCGGGATACGAAACCTCAGTCTGGTCTGTTGTATGGGGTTAACCGGTTGTGTAGTCGCCGATATGGACTCAACAAATTACACCTCCTTCCCCTATATTCAGACGTTCCAGAAACCAGAGACCATGGGACACACCAATGTTCAGAAACGCCGAAACGATCTCTACGAGTGTGGCGTTAATAAAAAATTGTCGCTTAATTCATGGGATGAAAAATTTCGTCGTAACGCCCTGCAACCTGGCGAGACAATAGACCAGCTCATTACCAGAACGAATAAAGTAGAGGACTGTATGAAGTCAAAAGGATACGTCCTGCTGGATTTCGGAGAATGCGGACCACTTAAGAAGCCAAGCGGATTGTGTAATTGACGCCGCGTCATTTTCAGCTCTGACGCAGGGTAAAAAGGCCACCCAATGGCAGCCTAAGAACACTATTGTGATGGCATTGTAGTGCCGGGTGCCTCCCGGTGACTCTGTGCCAGACCACAGAACCGCGTTCAAAAAACCCGACTGCTTTTGCCTGGCCGCCCCACCGCTTAGGGGGATTCACTACCCAGGCACTCTACGTGGGCCGGATTCTAAAAGATACATTTAATTTACCCTTTTATTAATAATATAAAATTCCACCGCCATTCGTTCTGCTGACGCCCTGCGCAGCGTGTCAGCACCGGTACGCCCTGCTGAGCGGTCAGGCCTTACTGATCGCTATACCGCACCCACGGTATCGCAACTAACCCGCGCACTTTACGTATATGCGGAAAATTGAATTAGCATGGAGTAATTATTTGAAGGGTTAATATTCTCTTCAGGTTATTGCGCAAGATATTAATGAAAAACATCCGTTAAGTGAAAAATCTATGATTGCTGGAGTGGCAACGATGTCAAAGCCTCTCCCTTTGATGATGTCGTTGCCAGCAAATTACTTATCGATAAGGATTCATCTTATCTGTGGTTTCAATATTGAAGCAGCATCAGCATCCAGCTTTCAAACCGCTACACATAAACAGGTGTGGCTCCGTTAAATCAGCCCTTCGGTATCCAACGACGTTCTGTAGCCCCTTCATCGTAGTGAACACCGGCTGGAAGGGATATTAATTCAATTAATACGCCAAACGGCGTCATGCCAAACCACGTCTGGTTACCTTCACCCTCTTCCTGGGCGAAACAGTCTGACGGCCCATCAAACATCTTTGCTCCGTGTAAACGCATGTCGGCAGCCGTCTTATGGATATCATCTGTATAAAGCGAGAAATGATTAATTCCCGGCTGGCCAGGACTGGCGGGATGGTCCTGAACAGCGGGAGAGGTCTGAAAGAGTTCAACGTTGCAGCCGTTAGCCAGACGTAACATGGCTAATCCTGTGAGGTTCATTTCCGCGGGGAAACCATTCAGAGGGGACATTTTATCACCTCTGATGGTCTGATCCGGATTGTCAGATGCCACCAAACGATAAAGGACTGAGGCACCCAGCGCCTGACAGAAAAATGCTTCAGCTTGACCAAGATCGGTAACCGTAATGCCAATGTGTTCTATACCGCGAATCATTAAAATCCTCCATTCGATGCTATTCATGAGATTGATATCTCAGATGTTTAAGCATGGCAGAAATGTCGTATTTGTCACAAAAAGCGGGTTACACGTTTTTTACAGATGAAGCAATATCCTCTGATAAATGCCACAAACAGACGTGAGTGCTGCGAAATAACGCCTTCAGGTTTAATGCATAGAAGGCGTTTTATTGCCTGTTAAGCCGATTCCGTCGGAAATCCTTTCTGCCTGGCCGCCCAGATAACGGCCAGCGCCAGGAGGAGCAACATGACAACTGCAGGTGAAAATGCGCTGACGCTTAACGATCCCAGCAGTAAGCCACCGAAAAATCCGCCACCGGCAATCGCCAGATTCCAGGCCGTGACCAGCATTGACTGTGCCACGTCAGCAGCGTCGCCAGCGGTCCTGGCAATGGCGGTCTGGAATAACGTTGCTGCGCCACCAAAGGAAAGCCCCCAGACAGCGACTGCCGTGTAGACAGCAGCGGGGATATCACCCATGACCCACAGTACCAGCGCAGACAGAGCGAACAGTGCCGTGCTGATGAGCGCCAAGGTACGCAAACATCTGTCAACGAATACGCCGATAACCCAGATGCCCAGCAACGAAGCAACGCCAAATACCAGAAGTATCAGGTCCGTTCGTTCGGCCATCCCTGCGGATGCCAGAAATGGCGCGATATAGGTGTATAAGATGTTATGCGCCATCACAAAAGTCAGCACGACAAACAACACCGGGCGGACACCTGCAAGCCTGAACACCTGTCCCAGCGGCAGGCGCTTACCCGCTACCAGCCCCGGGAAGTCAGGCACCAGGAAGCGCACCCATACCATCAGCGTTATAGCCATCACACTGATAATACCGAAACACATGCGCCATCCGACCAGGCCACCGAGGAACGTTCCGGCGGGTACACCAAGCGACAGAGCTAGCGGCGTACCGACCATCGCAATGGCAATAGCCCGTCCTTTCTGCTCAACCGGCACCATGCGCGCTGCATAGCCCGCCAGTAGCGCCCACACAAGCCCCGCTGAAACCCCCGCCATAAACCGCGCAATCATCGTCATGACATAGTTAAGGGAGAACGCAGTGACGGTGTTAGTCACAACAAACCCGGCCAGGGCCAACAGTAATAACGGGCGTCGGCGTACGCCCTGTGTCGCTGTGATCAGGGGAATGGCAGCAACCAGCGATCCGACAGCGTAAAGCGTGACGAACTGCCCCGCCATTGCGCCTGAAATATTCATGCCAGCGCTAATCTGCGGCAGCAATCCTGCCGGCAGAGTCTCCGTCAAAATGGTAATAAAACCCGCCAGCGCCAGCGCCAGGAGTGAAGCGACCGGTAGAGGGGCGCTCTGCGTAATTTGCCCGGGTGCGGCGGTAATATTTGTCATAAATATGCCTTATCAAATGTGAGAAGCGGATGCCTGTGCCTGCAACAGACACGTATTTATTGGTTCCGGTCATAGTGAAGGCGTTACCTGAGCAAGACAATAATGCTAATGTTCATGACATATCGGACAAATATTCTTAAATGGTAAGCAATGGAATCCCTTAACGGCATCGCATTTTTCGTGCAGGCAGCAGAAGCCCGCAGTTTTTCCGGGGCCGGACGCAGCCTTGGTGTATCTTCATCAGCAGTAGGCAAAAGCATATCCCGGCTGGAAGAACGTCTGGGCGTTCGCCTTTTTCATCGCAGCACGCGCAGCATCACCTTGACCGCTGAAGGGACGCTGTTTCTTGAGCGTTGCCGCCGGATCCTGAGTGAAGTTGAAGCCGCCGAGCTGGAGCTGTCTGAAACTCAACAGATGCCCAGCGGGCGTCTGCGCATCAGCCTGCCTCTCGTTGGCCCGCTGGTGATGCCAGCGCTAACCGCCTTTATGCTTCGTTATCCTGAGGTTGAGCTGGATGTTGATTTTTCAGATCGCATGGTGGATGTGATAGAAGAAGGTTTTGATGTGGTGATGCGCACCGGCGAACCTACGGATTCACGCCTCATGTCCCGTCCGCTGGGCAGCTACCGGCTGCAGCTGGTCGCCTCCCCGGACTATCTTAAACGCCATGGAGTGCCAGAGCTTCCTGCAGAGCTATCCCATCATGCCTGCCTGCATCACCGATTTCCGAGCACCGGCAGGCTGGAGCCCTGGCCTCTGACGTGTGGACCTGACGCTGAGGAGCTGAAACTCCCCACAACGATGGTATGTAACACCTCGGCAGCCTTGTTGGATGTCGCGACGGCAGGTCTGGGTATTGCGTGCCTGCCTGACTTCATGGTGCGTCAGGCCGTGGCTACAGGCGAACTGTTACGCGTACTGGATAAATATATTGATCATCAGGGCACGTTCAGGCTGCTCTGGCCATCCAGTAAATACCTTTCGCCTAAAATACGTGTGTTCATAGACTTTATGGTCGGTACCCTCTTTGCGGAGATGGAGTCTCAAAAAGAGAGATAAGGGCGTTTTAGCCAGGGGGTCGGCTTCGCAGTGATGACCAATTTCACCGCAATAAAGAATTTTGAGTACAAAAAACCGGGCATTGCGCCCGGCTTTGCTTCCAGCCTGAAAAAGCTCTACGCAGTTAACCCGCGATTCACCAGCATCGGCTCAATCTGCGGATCGTGTCCGCGCCATGCCCGATAAAGTTCCGCTAAATCCGTGCTATTCCCGCGGGACAAAATCGCCTCGCGGAATTTCTGCCCGTTTTCGCGGTTCAGCCCGCCCTGCTCCACAAACCACTGATAGCCGTCATCGGCCAGCATTTGCGTCCAGAGATAGGCGTAATAACCTGCCGCATAGCCGCCGCCGAAGATATGGGCAAAGTAGGAGCTGCGATAGCGCGGCGGTACGGCGGGGAGATGCAATTGCTCACGCTCCAGCGCGGCGACTTCAAATGCCTCCACATCGTCTGGCGCTTCGCTGGCACTTAACCCATGCCAGTTCATATCCAGCAGCGCGGCGCTGAGCAGTTCGGTCATGTCATAGCCTTTATTGAACTGGGTGGCACTGAGCATTTTCTCGCGCAACGCGTCGGGCATCGGCTCCCCGGTTTCATAGTGGCGCGCATAGTGAGCGAAGACCTGCGGATGGCTGGCCCAGTGCTCGTTGATTTGCGACGGGAACTCCACAAAATCGCGCGGTGTGTTGGTGCCAGAGAGCGTAGCGTAACGCTGGCTGGCAAACAGCCCGTGCAGGGTGTGACCAAACTCGTGGAACAGAGTGATCACATCATCCCAGGAGATCAGCGCGGGTTGGCCTTCCGCCGGTTTTTGATAGTTACAGACGTTATAAATCACCGGACGCGTCCCGAATTCATGGGACTGTTCGACAAAGTTACCCATCCACGCCCCGCCGCCTTTTGAGTCGCGGGCGAAGAAGTCACCGTAAAACAGCGCCATCCCTTCGCCGTTCTGGTCAAAGATCTCCCAGACCCGCACGTCAGGATGATAAACCGGGATATCATTGCGCTCTGCGAAGGTAATGCCGAACAGTTGGGTCGCCGCCCAGAATACGCCGTCGGTCAGCACCCGGTTAAGGGCAAAATAGGGTTTAACCTGTGATTCATCCAGGGCGTACTTCGCCAGCCGCACACGTTCAGCGTAAAACAACCAGTCCCAGGCCTGCACGTCAAAGCGGCCCTGCTCGTCATCAATCACCTTCTGGATATCGGCCTGTTCCAGCAGTGCACGACCACGTGCGGCCGGGACGATACCGCGCATAAATGCCAGCGCGGCGTCAGGGGTTTTTGCCATCTGATCGGCAATTTTCCAGCTGGCGTAGCTGTCGAAGCCCAACAGCTCAGCCTGACGCGCCCGCAGCGCAACCAGACGACGAACCAGCTCGCGCGTGTCGTTGGCATCATTTTTTTGCGTACGCAGCCAGCCTGCTTTGAACAGATTTTCCCGGGTCTGGCGGTCTCGCAGCTGTTGCAGGGCCGGTTGCTGGGTGGTGTTGAGCAGCGGGATCAACCAGCGATCGCTCAACCCCTTATCCGCCGCCGCCCCGGCAGCCGCATCCAGTTCGGCCTTGCTCAGGCCATCAAGCTGATGAGGATAATCCACCACCAGCCCACCCGCTTTATCGGCGGCCAGCAGACGCTGGTTAAACTGGCTGGTGAGCGTCGCCGACTCGGTATTGATCGCCTTCAGGGCCTGTTTTTCCGCCTCTCCCAGCCGGGCACCGGCGAGGATAAAGCGCTGGTGCAGCTCCTCGATCAGGCGAAGAGACTCCGCGTCTGGCGCCATCGTCTGCCGCGCCTGGTAGACTGCATCCACCCGGGCAAAGAGGGCGTCATTCAGCCAGATATCATTGGCCAGCGCCGCCAGCTCGGTGGCGATCGCCTCTTCCAGCTGCTGCAAATGATCATTGGTGTGCGCCGAGGTCATGGCAAAGAAAACATTGCTCACCCGGCCCAGCAGGCCGCCGCTGTGCTCCAGCGCCAGCACGGTATTGTTAAAGTCAGGCGCTGCTGCGGACCCGGCGATGGCTGCGATCTCGTCGCGTTTCTGGCGAATGGCTTCGTCAAAGGCCGGGCGATAGTGACTATCGTCAATCAGATCAAAATGCGGCGCCTGGTACGGTAGCAGGCTGTTTGCGAAAAAGGGGTTAGTGCCAGACATATCAGACTCCTGAATATGATGAATCTCACCAGAGTAGGCCAGCCCGGCAGTCGCTGCAATCGTTGTCACCCGACGGAGCAAAAAGTGGCCTTACTCTGCGCCAGATCACATGCTATGGTAGTACTACACAAAAAGCGTTGAGGAACAGTGACATGATAATTTTAGTTACCGGGGCGACAGCAGGTTTTGGTGAAAGCATTACGCGTCGCTTCGTCGCCAACGGCCATAAGGTGATTGCCACCGGCCGTCGTCAGGAGCGTCTGCAAGAGCTGAAAGAGGAACTTGGCGACAGCATTCTGACCGCGCAGCTGGACGTGCGTAACCGCGCCTCCATTGAAGAGATGATCGCTAACCTGCCGGCGGAATGGCGCGACATCGACGTGCTGGTCAACAATGCCGGGCTGGCGCTGGGGCTGGAGCCTGCGCACAAAGCCAGCGTTGAAGACTGGGAAACGATGATCGACACCAACAACAAAGGCCTGGTCTATATGACCCGCGCTGTGCTGCCAGGTATGGTCGAGCGCAACCGCGGCCATGTGATCAACATTGGCTCCACTGCGGGAAGCTGGCCTTACGCGGGCGGCAATGTCTATGGCGCGACCAAAGCGTTTGTGCGTCAGTTCAGCCTGAACCTGCGCACCGATCTGCACGGTACCGCTATCCGCGTAACGGATATCGAGCCAGGTCTGGTTGGTGGGACCGAGTTCTCCAACGTGCGCTTCAAAGGCGATGATGACAAAGCCGGTAAAACCTACGAAAACACCACTGCCCTGACGCCGGATGATGTCACCGAAGCCGTCTGGTGGGTGGCGACCCTGCCGAAGCACGTCAACATTAACACCGTTGAAATGATGCCGGTCAGCCAGAGCTTTGCCGGTCTGAGCGTCCATCGCGGATGATTTTTCCAGACCTGGTCTGCGGGCCAGGTCTGGGATGCCCGACAAAAGAATGGTAGTATTTATCGGTTAATTTTCTGAGAAATCACAACCAATGGCCGCTGAATCGCAACTTAATCCTACCCAACCTGTTAATCAGCAGATTTACCGAATTTTGCGCAGCGACATTGTGCATTGTTTGATCCCGCCGGGAACGCCGCTCTCTGAAAAAGAGGTGTCGGTCCGCTTTGATGTCTCCCGCCAGCCGGTTCGCGAAGCCTTTATTAAGCTGGCTGAAAACGGCCTGATTCAGATCCGCCCTCAGCGCGGCAGTTACGTCAATAAAATCTCCCTTACTCAGGTGCGTAATGGCTGTTTTGTGCGTCAGGCTATTGAGTGCGCAGTGGTGCGGCGGGCGGCGAGTCTTATCGACGATCATCAGTGCTACCTGATTGAGCAAAACCTGCATCAGCAGCGCATCGCCATTGAACGTAAACAGCTGAATGATTTTTTCCAGCTGGATGACGAGTTTCACCAGAAGCTGGCGCAAATTGCCGACTGCCAGTTGGCCTGGGATACCATCGAAAATATCAAGGCCACCATAGACCGGGTGCGCTATATGAGCCTTAACCATGTCTCGCCACCTGAAATGTTGCTGCGTCAGCATCATGATATTTTCAGCGCGCTGGAAAAACGCGACGCTGATGGGGTGGAAAAAGCGATGACCCTGCATCTGCAGGAAATTGGCGAGTCGGTGCAGTTAATTCGTCAGGAAAACAGCGACTGGTTCAGCGAAGAGTAATGATTGCGCATCCCGACCCGGGTCGGGATGCAGCGCGTTATTATCGTACGACAAGAACCGGTAATTTGGCGTAGCGTAATACCGATTCTGCATTTGAACCCAGCAGATGGGTCGTAATCCCCGGTTTTTTTGAGCCGATGACGATGACGTCATATTCCCCTTCGGCACTCATCGCTATTATTTCATCGCGAACGCTACCGAAGCGCACTTCTGTATGAATATGTGCCGGGTCAATATCAAATAAACGTTTTAAATCCCTGAGCTTTTTCTCTGACTCTGCGGCCATATAGGTTTCAAACTTTTTAATATCAGCAGAAAAACCGCGCAGCATGGCCCTACTGTTGACGGGCAGAACGTTGAGCAGCGTGATGCTGGCGTTATCCGCACGGGCAAGGAAACTGGCATGCCGTACCGCTTTATCGCTTAACTCCATTTCAAAGACATCAACTGGCATTAATATTTTCTTATACATACGCCCTTCTCCTTAATAACGATAAATTCTTTTCCTGAGGACTTCAGGATGACAGGGCAATATCAAACCAACCTTAAACGATTTCAGTATGTAACTATCAATATACGTAAAGAACTGTCCGGCTGCGCTTATTCATAGCCCCTGTAAAAAGTGTGATATTGATCGAAAACAAAAACAGCAGCAGCCAACAGGCGTATTAATAGGCCCCCGTGAGCGGCAGGAAATTACATGTCGCTTCGGTTTGTTAGAAAGGAGAAATTATTATGATGACTTACGACCGTAACCGTAATGCTATTACCACCGGCAGCCGTGTAATGATTAGCAGCACTGGCAACACAGGCAAAATCAGCGCCATTCACGGCGAAGGGCTGAGTGCCGCGCAATTACGTCGCAGTAAAACGGTAGAAGTAGAAGGCTATGAAGGCCGCTTCGAACCGGTTGAACTGATCCGTCTGGGGATGCACTAATTCGTGCAGCGTCATGCCGCCGCGAACGGCGGCATGGAATGGCGTCAGATTGCCGCAGCGTATTGCGCGACCGTGGCTTTCGCTCCTTTCTCCAGCAGAGTGAGATACGCGCTCATCACCGCGTCGATAAAGACCCCGTCCAGCGGTAACTCATTACCAAAGATCGCTTCAATGCCCAGCAGCGCGTTGACCCGGCTCTCTCCTTCGGCACTGCTCTTCACCGCTTCCTGAATCGCTGACAGCAGCGGATCGCAGACGTCAATGGCTGTCCCCTGTTCATCGACGCCCCCTACATAGCGCATCCAACCCGCAATACCCAGCGCCAGTAACGGGAAGCTGCGCTGATGCGCACGATGCCAGCGCACAGAGTCCAGCATACGCTGCGGTAACTTCTGACTGCCGTCCATAGCAATCTGCCAGGTACGGTGGCGCAATGCCGGGTTGCTGTAACGCGCAATCAGCAGGTCTGCATAACGTGCTAAATCGACACCTTTTACTTTTAACGTCGGTGCCTGCTCGTTCAGCATCAGGGCATGTGCAGCAGCGCGGTAATGGCTGTCTTCCATGCAGTCATTGATGTGCTGATAACCCGCCAGATATCCAAGATAGGCCAGGAACGAGTGGCTGCCATTAAGCATGCGCAGCTTCATCTCTTCGAAAGGCACCACATCGGCCACCAGCTCCGCGCCGGCTTTTTCCCACTGCGGTCGCCCGGCCACGAAATTATCTTCGATTACCCACTGACGGAACGGCTCACAGGCCACCCCTGCCGGGTCGCGTACGCCGGTAATTTGTTCAATTTTCGTCAGAGTATCGGCCGTGACGGCAGGCACAATGCGATCCACCATGGTGGACGGGAAGGTCACGTTAGCGTCGATCCAGTCAGCCAGTTCGCTGTCTACCGCGCGGGCATAGGCACAGGTGACATTGCGCATCACATGGCCGTTCTCTGGCATGTTATCGCAGGACATTACCGTAAAGGCAGGCAGACCCGCCGCTTTGCGTCGCGCCAGCGCTTCTACGACCACGCCAACGGCGGAAACCGGGGTATGCGGTTGTTGCAGATCGGCAGCGATTAACGGGTGATCAAGCATTAACTCCCCGGTGGCGGGCGAGTGACAGTAGCCTTTCTCGGTGATGGTTAACGAGACGATCGCCACCTGCGGTTCACACATGGCAGCCAGTACCGCTTCCAGCCCATCCACCTGGGCGTGCAGCGCTTTTTTGACCACACCCACCACTCGCGCCGTCCAGGCATCGGCTGACATTTCTGCCACGGTGTAAAGGTTATCCTGCGCCTTGAGATCCGCGATCTGCTGCTCACCGCCAATCAGGTTGACCTCGCAGTATCCCCAGTCGCTGTCGTGCTCTGCTGCCAGCATATCGGCATACACCGCCTGATGGGCGCGATGAAAGGCACCAAAACCCAGATGTACGATGCGCGACCTGAGGTTATCGCGATTGTAGTGAGGCAGCGTGGCTTGCGCATGTAATAACGGATTTTTCATGTTAGCACTCGTCAATGTGATTAAGCAGGCGTTGCGGGCGGGTGTTAACCCCTGACCCGACGCACTAACCCAACTAGAATGGTAGATGGAATAAAAAATTCTCTGTGGTTAACCATACTGATTGTTGTCAGCGGGATATTGATTTACGTTAACTTTTCACCATCTGGTGTGACATAAATTGAAAGTTGTGTGACAGCTTTCGATGTAAATCACAATGCGGTAAACCACGCAGAGAGGGATAAAAAAAGACTCCCCTGCATCGGCAGGAGAGTCATCAGATATCAGGAGATAACGCGATGTTTATTGTTCATACCCAGCGCAGCAGCTTTGTCTTCTGCGGCATCGCCCAGGATGCTCAGGTCACGGTCACGCACTTCCGGCATCAGCAGGGCTGAGATCAGGCCGATAACGGAGTAGACCACCACCATCACCGCAATTGGCCACCAGGAACCGGTCATGTTGCAGAAGATCCCCGCCAGCACCGGACCAAAACCAACCGCCACCAGACCGCCCGCCTCTTTCGATATCGCCATGCGGGTGAAGCGGTTACGGGAGCCGAATATTTCGGCCATGGTGATATTTTCCAGTGCAAACAAGCCCAGTACGGCAAAGTTATGGATCACGATAATGGACGTCATGATCACCCCCGGTGTATTCGATTTATCGACAATGAGCGACAGCATCGGATAGGCCAGAATAATGGCGGAAATGTTCAGCAAAATATAAGGCAGACGACGGCCATATTTATCAGACAACCAGCCCAGCAACGGAATGGTAATAAATCCAAGGATGGAGCTGATCATCAGGGCATCCGTCGGGATGGCTTTGTTGAACAGCAGCGTCTGTACGAGATAGCCCGCAAGGAACGTCTGGATCAGACCGGAGTTACCCGCCTGGCCGAAACGCAAGCCTGTCGCCAGCCAGAACGATTTGCTCTTCACCATCGCTCCCAGGGTATTTTCCTGCGCGGCTGCCTGCGCAGGGGCTTCTTCAGCATTGACCTGCTCAAACACCGGACTCTCTTTAAGATTCATACGCAGCCAGATGGCAAAGATCATCACCACCACACTGGCCAGGAATGGCACACGCCACCCCCAGGCCAGCAGCTCTTCACGGTCGAGAGCAAAGAACATCACCGCCCAGATCGCCGTGGCGCTGAGGGTCCCGCAGTTGGTGCCCATGGCGACAAGCGAAGAGATAATGCCGCGTTTCCCTTTCGGGGCATATTCCGCCAGCATAGTGCCCGCGCCGGAGATTTCGGCACCCGCGCCCAGCCCCTGGATAATACGCAGCGTCACCAGCAGCACCGGCGCGAAGATACCAATTTGCGCATAGGTCGGCAGTACACCAATCAGGGTGGTACAGATCCCCATCATGGTGATGGTGATAAACAGCACCTTTTTGCGCCCCACGCGATCGCCCATTTTGCCGAAGATAAAGGCCCCGACGATACGGGCAATATAGCCCGCACCGTAGGTCCCCATCGCCAGAATCAGCGCCATCGCCGCCGACTGTTCCGGGAAGAAGATCTCGTGAAAGACTAAGGCTGCGCCCAGCGAGTAAAGCTGGAAGTCCATGAATTCTAACGCGGTGCCCAGCCACCCGGATACCGCGGCTTTGATCAGGTCAGATGTGGATCTTTCATGTTGTACTTGAGTCATAATGGCTATCTCAACAGGGTAAGATGCGTACCGCTAAACCGCATTCATAGTAATTAGAACGTCAGCAACACCTTGCAGCACTGCCGCTGGTCTTTCTCAAACAGTTCGATGGCGTCTTTAACATGTTGATACTCAAAGGCGTGAGTAATCAGCTTGTCGGGGTCGATAAGCCCCTTCGTCAGCCAGTCGATTACCACCGGGAACTTATTGGCGTTAAGACGGGACGAGAAAATGGAAATTTCTTTGCCGGTAATCCCCTGCTGCACGATCTGGCTCGGCTCACTGGAGAAGCCCATCAGCACAATACGCGCCGCAGGCGAAGCCAGGGTGACCGCTTCCTGCAGAATGGACGGATGGCAGGCCGCGTCGATAATCAGCGTCGGCTTAATGCCCTTCTCTTCCAGCAATGCTGGCAGGGACTGGCTGCCGTTGTTGATGACCCAGTCGGCTCCGCTGCGCTCGGCCATTGCCAGGCGCTCGTCGATGCGATCGACCACAATCACCTGTTTCACCTTATAAACGCCTTTCAGCGCCTGAACGGTGACCAGCCCCATCGGACCCGCGCCATAAATCAGCGCCACGTCCTGTTCCGTCGGGCTGGCGTGGCCGGTGACGTTAGCTGCGATGGTGAACGGCTCCACCATCACCGCATGCTTATCGCTGATTGCATCCGGGATAACCCAGGCATTTTTAGCCGGTACCACAGCGTACTCACTGAAGCCGCCGTCGCGATGGACGCCCAGCACCACCAGCGAGGTACAGACGTTCGGTTTGCCGACCGAGCACGGATAGCAGTGGCCACAGCTGATCACCGGATCCACCGAAACGCGCTGCCCCAGGCGAGCGGTATCGACGCCGTCGCCGACGGCATCAATCACGCCGAAGAACTCGTGGCCGATCACCCGCGGATATTTGGCGAAGGGGTTATGGCCGCGATAGATATGGCTGTCGGAACCGCAAATCCCCGCCAGCTTCACTTTGACGCGCACCTCGCCCGCCGCGGGGGTCGGTAACGGGCGATCTTCGATCACCAGGGTATTGGGTTGTTGAATGACGATACTTTTCATTTTCGGCTCCTTTACCAGTTCCACAGCGTGCCATCTTCAAGACGTGCAACCGGCAGGTAGGCTGGATCGTAGGGGTATTTCGCTGCCAGTTTTTCGTCAAAGTCGATACCCAGCCCTGGCTTCTCGCCCGGATGCATATAGCCGTCTTCAAACGTCCAGTTATGGTGGAAGACTTCCAGCATCTGCTCGGAATAGCCCATGTACTCCTGCACGCCAAAGTTTGGTACCCACAGGTCAAAATGCAGTGCCGCCGCGTGGCAAATCGGCGACAGATCCGATGGGCCGTGCGAACCGGTGCGTACCTGATAGAGCGAGGCAAAATCGGCAATCCGACGCATCCCGGTGATGCCACCCGCGTGGGTGATGGTGGCGCGGATATAGTCTATTAACTGCTCTTCAATCAGCTGCTTACAATCCCAGATGCTGTTGAACACTTCGCCCACCGCGATCGGCGTAACGGTATGCTGGCGGATCAGGCGGAAGCACTCCTGGTTCTCTGCCGGGGTCGGATCTTCCATCCAGAACATGCGGTACTGCTCGATGCTCTTGCCGAAGCGCGCGGCTTCAATGGGCGTCAGACGGTGGTGCATGTCGTGCAGCAGGTGTTCATTGAAGCCATATTTGCTGCGCACGGCGTCAAACAGTTTCGGAGTAAAATCGAGGTACTTTTCGGTTGACCACAGCTGTTCTTCCGGCCAGTTACCTTTGGTGGCGGGTTCATACGCCAGCCCTTTCCCTTTAGACATACCGTAAGTGGTTTTCATTCCCGGCACACCGCACTGAACGCGGATGGCTTTGAATCCCATCTCTTTATGTCGAGCGTAATCTTCCAGCACATCGTCAATCGTGTGGCCGGTGGTATGGCAGTAAACCATTACCCCTTCACGGGAGGCACCGCCCAGCAGCTGGTACAGCGGCATATTGGCGGCTTTGGCTTTGATGTCCCACAGCGCCATATCGATAGCAGAGATCGCCGACATGGTGACCGGGCCACGACGCCAGTACGCGCCTTTATAGAAGAACTGCCAGATATCTTCGATGCGGTGGGCATCACGACCAATCAACTGCGGGCAGAGATGATCTTTCAGGTATGAGGCCACGGACAGTTCGCGGCCATTTAAAGTGGCATCCCCCAGGCCAACGATCCCTTCGTCGGTAGTGATTTTCAGCGTAACGAAGTTGCGCCCTGGGCAGGTGACAAAGACTTCAGCCCCTACAATCTTCATA
This sequence comes from Leclercia sp. 1548, assembly GCF_050435045.1. NCBI lineage: Bacteria > Pseudomonadati > Pseudomonadota > Gammaproteobacteria > Enterobacterales > Enterobacteriaceae > Leclercia > Leclercia sp. 1548. The sequence continues at coordinate 126,244 of NZ_JBNDJP010000001.1, forward strand.
TTTCGGTTCCTTACATCTTTCGTTGTGATGAAGGAAATTTACGCAACAACCCTACTACCATACAAGTATGAAGATCAAAAAACCCTCGCTGGATCACACAATGAGGCGCTTACGCGCGCCGCCAGCCTGCCACGATAATCAACATGCCGCACAAGGCGATCACTGCACCGGCCCAGTCGTACGGGCTTAACTTCACGCCATCCACCACCCGTAACCACAGCAGCGCCGTACAGACGTATACGCCGCCGTAAGCAGCATAGACGCGCCCGCTGGCTGCAGGATGCAGGGTTAGCAACCAGACGAAGAGCGCCAGGGCGATGCCCGCAGGAATGAGCAGCAGGACTGATGCGCCTTTCTTTAGCCACAGCCAGGGCAGGAAGCAGCCGATAATTTCGCACAGCGCGGTGGCAAAAAAGAGCAGCGTTGTTTTAAACATATTTAGCGTTGTCTGAGGAGTGATGCGTTATCATACCCGAATGTGAAAGGATCCTTTCCACATGCCTGATGTGGGTTTGCCCTTAACATGGACTGTTATAGAATCTGCGGTGGGGATTCGAATTTCCACCATCCATAAGGAAATTGCTATGCGTAAATTGAGCACACGTCTCTGTCTGGTTGCCCTGCTGGCTACGGTCTTCGTCGCGCCAGTATCCGCCAACACCAGCAAACTGATTATTGAATCCGGCGACAGCGCCCAGAGCCGTCAGAATGCCGCCATGGATAAAGAACAATGGAACGACACCCGTAGCCTGCGCCATAAGGTGAATACCCGCGCAGAGAAAGAGTGGGATAAAGAGGATGTGGCCTTTGATGCGCGGGATAAATGCCAGCAGAGCGCCAACGTCAACGCCTACTGGGAGCCGAACACCCTGCGCTGCCTGGATCGCCGCACTGGCCGGACCATGACCCCCTGATCTCTGCCCGACCGTACCGCGCAGCCTGCTGCGCGGTGCTTAGTAGTATTCGATACTGTTTTTGATGGTGTACTTGCGCGAAACCGCAGGCTTCACGGTCGCATCCACAATCACCAACTCGCACTCCTCCGGGTTGTTATGCCGGTCGTACTGGCAGGTCTGCTTCACATTTCCCAGCGGTTTATCGTTCAGCAGGCTCACGGCGGTATAGTCCATTCTTTTACGCTTGTCGGCAGACGGTGTTGCCGTAATCGACAGGTGCTGCTCCCCGGCCACGGTGGTTTTACCCAGCGGATAACCGTCGGTGTCGTAGCGATAACGGACTTCCATATTTTTGCCGTGGGCGCTGACGATAAACCCGTTGTCATCGGTATCCCATGAAATGCCCGACGCAGGCATCTCTGCCAGCTGGCATTTACCCTGCAACCGCAGCTTTTTCTGCTGGGTCTGGGCATCGAGATAGTAGTTAGCATCCAGCACCAGGGCGATGCCGGAGTTCGACTCCAGATCCTGCATTTCCAGGCTATCAAAACAGCCCTCTGCCGATAGCGTGCCGCTGACGCGCTTCGCCACTTCCCCTTTGTCATTGAAAAGTGTTTGGCTGAAGTCCTTCACCGGCCCGCGAAGCGGATCAAAATCGAACTCATTAGAGAAGCTGGCCATCTCTGGCGTAAACGACAGCGGCGCACTGGCGTTGTCACACCCCGCCAACAGACCTGCCAGAAGAAGCATAAGCGCGTGTTTATTCACATGACCTACCAATAGATGAAGATAATTCCCGGTCATATTAGCAAATACAACCATTTACATTAACCCTGCTACTATTATAGTCACACCCAGTCGTAAGGAGGCAGAGATGAAACGGTTACCCTGGATTACTGCACTTTTGCTGGCGGGGATTGCCCCGGCCGCGCTGGCGGCACCTGATAACTGCGAGCGGATCAAAAGCGATATTCAGCAGCGAATCATCAACAATGGCGTACCGGAAAGCGGCTTTATGCTGAACATCGTGCCGAACGATCAGGCCGATAAACCCGACGCCGAAGTGGTCGGTCATTGCGCCAACGATACCCTTAAAATCCTCTACACCCGCACCAGCAGCGGAAATTACCCGGTAAGCGGAGGTGGCACTCAGGCCCCGGCGCCGCGCGAACCGCAGTAGAGATTATCCCCCGCCCGGGCGGGGGAATCCCCTTTGTTTTGATATACATTAATATTATCTCCCCCTTAATAGGTAACACTGCCACTCCATTAGCCTGATCCTAATCACGGCTTAAAACGTTCATAGATAACGAACATTATGGAGTGAGCCATGTCAGATAATGCGCAAAGCGGCGGGATCAGCCGCCGCACCCTCGTTAAATCTTCTGCCCTCGGATCCCTTGCGCTGGCCGCCGGCGGCTTGTCATTACCCTTTGGATTACGCCCTGCCGCAGCCGCCCTCAAACAGGCCCAACAATCCGGCCAGGATAAAGTGGTCTGGGGTGCTTGTTCGGTTAACTGCGGCAGCCGTTGCGCGCTACGTCTGCACGTGCGGGACGACGAGGTATTCTGGGTCGAAACGGACAATACCGGCGACGATATCTACGGCAACCATCAGGTTCGTGCCTGCCTGCGCGGACGCTCGATCCGGCGGCGTATTAACCATCCTGACCGGCTGAATTATCCCATGAAGCGCGTCGGTAAACGCGGCGAAGGCAAGTTCGAACGCATCAGCTGGGATGAGGCGCTGGATCTGCTCGCCAACAGCCTGCGCGACGTCGTGACTAAATACGGCAACGAAGCGGTCTACATTAATTACAGTTCCGGTATTGTTGGCGGTAACATTACCCGTTCTTCGCCCTATGCCTCTCTGGTAGCGCGTCTGATGAACTGTTACGGCGGTTTTCTCAGCCATTACGGTACTTACAGTACAGCGCAAATTGCCTGCGCGATGCCCTATACCTACGGCAGCAACGACGGCAACAGCACCTCGGATATTGAAAACAGCAAGCTGGTGGTGATGTTCGGTAATAACCCGGCGGAAACGCGCATGAGCGGCGGCGGGATCACCTATTACCTTGAGCAAGCGCGCGAACGCTCGAATGCGCGCATGATCGTCATCGATCCTCGTTACACCGATACGGCTGCCGGACGCGAAGACGAGTGGATCCCCATCCGTCCGGGCACCGACGCCGCGCTGGTGGCCGGTATCGCCTGGGTACTGATCAACGAAAATCTCGTCGATCAGCCCTTCCTGGATAAATACTGTGTCGGGTACGACGAAACGACGCTGCCGGAGGGCGCCCCGGCCAACGGCCATTACAAGGCGTATATTCTGGGGCACGGCGAGGACGCCACCGCCAAAACCCCGGAATGGGCCGCAACTATCACCGGGATCCCCGCCGACCGTATTATCAAGCTGGCGCGGGAGATCGGTACGGCTAAACCTGTCTATATCTGCCAGGGCTGGGGTCCGCAGCGCCAGGCCAACGGCGAATTGACCTCTCGCGCCATCGCCATGCTGCCGATCCTCACCGGCAACGTCGGTATTAACGGCGGCAACAGCGGCGCGCGTGAATCGACATACACCATCACCATCGAGCGAATGCCGCTGCCGGAGAATCCGGTCAAAACGCAGATCTCCTGCTTCAGCTGGACCGACGCCATCGCCCGCGGGCCGGAGATGACCGCCACCCGCGACGGAGTGCGCGGCAAAGAGAAGCTCGACGTGCCGATCAAGTTCATCTGGAACTACGCTGGCAACACCATCATCAACCAGCATTCAGACATCAATAAAACCCACGACATTCTGCAGGATGAGCGCAAGTGCGAAATGATTGTGGTGATCGACAACTTCATGACCTCGTCGGCGAAATATGCCGACCTGCTGCTGCCCGATCTTATGACCGTCGAACAGGAAGACATCATTCCCAACGATTACGCCGGGAATATGGGCTATCTGATCTTCCTCCAGCCGGTAACCGCGCCGAAATTCGAACGCAAACCCATCTACTGGATCATGAGCGAAGTGGCGAAACGCCTCGGGCCGGATATCCATCAACGCTTCACCGAAGGCCGCACCCAGGCGGAGTGGTTGCAGTATCTGTACGCCAAAATGGTGGCCAAAGATCCACAACTCCCCTCTTACGAAGCGCTAAAAGAGATGGGCATTTATAAGCGCAAGGACCCTAACGGTCACTTCGTGGCCTATAAGAAATTCCGCGAGGATCCCGAGGCTCATCCGCTTAAAACCCCGTCAGGCAAAATCGAGATCTACTCCAGTCGGCTGGCAGAGATCGCCCGCACCTGGGAGCTGAAGGAGGATGAGACGATCAGCCCGCTGCCGGTGTATGCCTCGACCTTCGAAGGCTGGGATTCGGACGATCGCGGTCAGTTTCCGCTGCAGCTGTTCGGCTTTCACTACAAAGCCCGCACCCACTCCAGCTATGGCAATGTGGACGTGCTGCAGGCCGCCTGCCGCCAGGAAGTGTGGCTCAACCCGGTTGATGCCCAGAAACGCGGCATTAAAAACGGCGACATGGTGCGGGTCTTCAACACCCGCGGCGAAGTGCGCATTCCCGCCAAAGTGACCCCGCGGATCATGCCGGGCGTCAGCGCCATGGGCCAGGGGGCGTGGCATCAGGCCGATATGCAGGGTGACCGCGTTGACCACGGCGCCTGCATGAACACCCTGACCACGCACCGTCCGTCGCCGCTGGCGAAGGGCAATCCACAACACACCAATCTGGTGCAAATCGAGAAGGCGTAAGGAGTAGCCGATGACCACTCAGTATGGATTTTTTATTGATTCCAGCCGCTGCACCGGGTGCAAAACCTGCGAACTGGCGTGCAAGGATTACAAGGATCTCACCCCGGATGTCAGCTTCCGCCGTATCTACGAGTACGCGGGCGGCGACTGGCAGGAGGACAACGGCGTCTGGCACCAGAACGTCTTCGCCTACTATCTTTCCATCTCCTGCAACCACTGCGAGGACCCGGCCTGCACCAAAGTCTGCCCCAGCGGGGCGATGCACAAGCGCGAAGACGGCTTTGTGGTGGTGGATGAGGATGTCTGCATCGGCTGCCGCTACTGCCACATGGCCTGCCCGTACGGTGCGCCGCAGTACAACGCCGCCAAAGGCCATATGACCAAGTGCGACGGCTGCCATGAGCGGGTGGCGGAGGGCCAGAAGCCCATCTGTGTCGAGTCCTGCCCGCTGCGGGCGCTGGACTTCGGCCCGATTGAAGAGCTGCGCAAGAAACACGGCAAACTGGCCGCTGTCGCGCCGCTGCCGTCGGCGCACTTCACGAAGCCGTCTATCGTCATTAAACCCAATGCCAACAGCCGACCCACGGGTGATACCACCGGCTATCTGGCTAATCCGCAGGAGGTGTGAGATGGGAAACGGATGGCATGAATGGCCGCTGGTCATTTTTACCGTACTAGGCCAGTGTGTTGTCGGGGCACTGATTGTGGCGGGCGTCGCCTGGCTGCGGGAGCGCGACCCGATGGCGCGCAACCGGCTGGTGCGCAGCATGTTCTTTTTATGGCTGGTGATGGGCGTGGGCTTTGTGGCCTCGATCCTGCACCTCGGCTCACCGCTGCGCGCCTTTAACTCCCTTAATCGCGTCGGCGCATCCGGCCTGAGCAACGAAATCGCCAGCGGGACGCTCTTCTTTGCCGTCGGCGGCTTCTGGTGGTTAGTGGCCGTGCTCGGCAAAATGCCCGCGGTGCTGGGCAGGATCTGGCTGGTGCTGAGCATGGTGCTCGGGCTTGTCTTTGTCTGGGCGATGACCCGCGTGTATCAGATAGACACGGTGCCTACCTGGCACAATGGCTACACCACCCTGAACTTCTTCCTGACCATGCTGCTCGGCGGCCCGCTGTTCGCCGCCCTGCTGGTGCGGATGGCGAAGGTGCCGTTTCACGCGCATGTAGCAGCAGGCATCGCCGTTGTCGCACTCTTGGTCAGCGCGGCGGCGGTGGTTCTGCAAAGTCACGATCTCGGTTCGATCCACAGTTCTGTCCAGCAGGCCAACGCCCTGGTCCCGGATTATGGTTCCCTGCAGGTCTGGCGTATCATGCTGCTCGCGGCCGGTCTGGGCTGCTGGCTGTGCGCGCTGGTACGTCGTAAAGTGCCTACGCCAGCAGGACTGGCGCTGGGGCTGCTGCTGGTGGTGGTCGGGGAGCTTATTGGCCGTGGCGTCTTCTACGGCCTGCATATGACCGTGGGTATGGCGATTGCCGGATAATCTGTGCGCGCGGGGCAACCCGCGCCGTTCAAGGAATGCAGTAATGAATGAAGGTTTTGCGTTTACCGCCCGGGTACTGGGCGCACTGTTTTATTTCGCCCCTGACAGCGAGCAGGCTGCACCGCTGGTGGCGGCGTTGACCGGGGGCGACTGGCAGCAGGACTGGCCGCTGACGTCCGGGCAGTTAGCCCCTGTCGCAGAGATCCTGCGCCAGCCGTCTGACGAAGCGCTCCCGGATGCCTGGCAGCGGCTGTTTATTGGCCCCTGGGCGCTTCCCGCGCCGCCATGGGGATCGGTCTGGCTGGATCGCGAGAGCGTACTGTTTGGCGACTCCACTCTGGCACTGCGCCAGTGGATGCGCGACAACGGCATCGCCTTTGAAATGGCGCAGAATGAACCGGAAGATCACTTTGGCACCCTGCTGCTGCTGGCCGCATGGCTGGCCGAAACGGGCCGGGATGCGGAGCGGGATCAGCTGCTGGCCTGGCATCTTCTGCCGTGGAGCACGCGTTTTCTTACCCTGTTTGTCGAAAACGCGGGCCACCCGTTCTACCGTGCGCTGGGACAGCTGGCGCAGTTGACGCTGGCAGAGTGGCAATCCACGTTGTTGATCCCGGTAGCAGAAAAGCCGCTGTACCGTTAACGAGATGCCTGGCTGCTCACCCCTGGTGGGCAAGCCAGGCTCTCCAGCCACCAAACGCCGTTATCTCCTGCGCCCCCTGCAAACCATACTCTTCGCAGATAAACCCAGTTAACCAGCGCCCGTCCTCCAGCTCCACTTTGCCCAGTCCCAGCGGGGCCGGGATGCCTGCCAGAAACGACCCCACTTCAGTATGGGGCAGTTCCCATACCTCAACGGCAATGGCCGCTCCCTGCTCCCGGTCGCGCACCATGCCGGGGCGTTTTCCTTCAGCCAGAGCGTAAAGCCGATAGTGCGGCGCGCTGTGGGTTGCTTCCCGCAGGACGGCTCCCCGCTGGCGCAGCTGGTGGTTGAGCGCCAGCCCGTCCAGATGCGCCCCACAGACCACGACCGACAGGCGATCGTGAGTGGCGGGGGTAGCCGGTGCAGCAATCTGGATCTGGCGATCGCCGGGTAAGGCCAGGTTCTGGTGACGTTGTAACGCCCCGGCAAGGCTGAGCAGATACTGGTCGGTGAAGGCCCGACCAAACAGCGTCACGCCCGACGGCAGGCCATTCGCCATTACACCCGCAGGCACCGCCACGGCGGCGTAGTCCAGCAGGTTCATGAAGTTGGTGTAAACCCCAAGCTCGGAATTGCGTTTAACCGGCTCCTCCGCCAGCTCTGCCAGCGTCACCGGGCGCGGATAGGTCGGGGTGAGCACACAATCCAGTTCCGCCATGATTTCGTCGCACAGGGTTTTGAAATGCTGGAGTTTGTACTGGGCGTCAAACGCCGCCACCGCGTCGGTGCCGGGGGCTTTGCGCAGCACATCGCGGATCACCGGCAATACTGCCTCCGGCTGCTGCTCAATCAGTTTTCCGGCAACGTGATAGCGCTCCGCCACCCACGGGCCGTCGTACAGTAGCGTCGCCGCCGCTAAAAACGGCGCAAAGTCGATGGTCACCGGAACGCCGCCCAGCGCCATGAGTCGCTCACGGGCGCGGTGATAGAGCGCTTCGCTCTCCGCGCAGCCGAGGAACTCCAGGTGGTCCGGCACGCCAAAGCGGAAACCTTTCTCAGGCACCCCAAAGGCCTGCGCCCCGTTCCACGCCGGGTTGGCGCGGCTGTAGTCGTCGCGCGGGTCCTTCACCGCCGTCAGGGCCAGCAGCTGACTGGCCTCGTCAGCGGTGGCCGTGAAGAAGGTCACGCAGTCCAGCGTCCGACAGGCTGGCACCACCCCGGCGGTGGAAATTAACCCTTTGGTGGCTTTCAGCCCGACCAGATTATTCAGCGCAGCCGGTACACGACCGCTCCCGGCGGTATCCGTGCCGAGGGCAAAGCTCGCCAGCCCCAGCGCCACCGCCAGCGACGACCCGGCGCTGGAGCCACCCGAGGGATAATCCGCATTCACGCTGTTACGACAAAGCCCGTAAGGCGAGCGCGTGCCGTTTAAGCCGGTGGCGAACTGGTCAAGATTGGTTTTACCCAGCGGAATTGCCCCCAGCGCAATCAACTGGCCGACGATGGTCGCATCCTGCCCGGCCCGGTAAGCAAACGCCGGGCAGGCGGCGGTGGTCTCGATACCCGCCAGATCGATATTGTCTTTGATGGCAAAAGGCACGCCATAAAGCGGCAACGTCTGCGGCGATGCACCGTCCAGCGCGGCGAGGTACGGCTCCAGTTCTTCGGAGGTAAGGAGATAAATAAAGGTGTTGAACTCCGGGTTTAACGCCAGCGCCCGCTCGCGCAGGGTGGCGATCACTTCCCGCGGCGTAAAACGGCCATCACGGTAAGCCTGTGCCAGGGCATCAAGCCGTAAATCAAAGGGATGCATCATGCTGTTTTCTCCAGAACCACTACACACTGACCCGCGCGCACCGACGAACCCGGCTGGACACGCACCTGGCTAACCACGCCGTCCTGCGAGGCCAGCAGCGGGATCTCCATCTTCATTGACTCCAGCACCACCAGCACATCGCCCTCGCGTACCGGCTGACCGGGTTCGACATTGACTTGCCACAGGTTGCCGGAAATCGGGCTGTCGATACCCGCCTGTCCTGGCTGGAGCGGTGCATCTTCGCCCTCCTCCGCCAGCACATCGCTGCTGTCGAAATGCGCCTGGCCGTTGGCAATCCAGCGCTCACGCTCGGCGTTAAAAGCCCCCTGTTGATGGGCGCGAAACGCCTCTATGCCCTGGGCTTCGTCAGCCAGGAACTGCTGATACTCGGCCAGTTTCAGGGTGGTGTGCTCGATGCGCAGCGGATAGCGCCCCAGCGGGAAGTCGCGACGGATGGTGATCAACTCCTCAGCAGAGACCGGATAGAAGCGGATCTGGTCGAAGAAGCGCAGCAGCCAGGGCTTGCCGCCAAAATCATCGACGGCGTGATAGCGATTCCACATCTGTAACGTCCGGCCGACAAACTGATACCCACCCGGCCCCTCCATGCCATAGACGCACAGATAGGCCCCGCCGATCCCCACCGAGTTTTCCGCCGTCCAGGTACGCGCCGGGTTGTATTTGGTGGTGACCAGACGATGACGTGGATCCAGCGGCGTTGCCACCGGCGCACCGAGATAGACATCCCCCAGCCCCATCACCAGATAGCTGGCGTCAAACACCGTTTTGTAGACCTCATCGACATTCGCCAGATCGTTTATGCGGCGAATAAATTCAAGGTTACTCGGGCACCAGGGCGCATCCCGCCGCACGGTGGTCATGTATTTGTCGATGGCTTTCTGGCAGGCCGGGTCGTCCCAGGAGAGCGGCAGCCAGACGATGCGCGACGGCACGTCCAGCGACGCCTGCTCGCAGACGTCATGCCAAATCCCGGCCACGCTATCCAGCAGGCTCGCCAGGCTTAGCGCCTCGGGCTGATAGTGAATTTGCAGCGAGCGAATGCCCGGTGTCAGATCGATAATCCCCTCAAACGCCCGCGCCTCCAGGGCCTGCATCAGGGCGTGGGCGCGAAAACGCAGGACCAGATCCAGCTCAGGATCGCCAATCTCCAGCAGCAGATGGGTATCGCCGGAGAGACGCGCCACCAGCCGTTTATCGCCCTGTCCTTGCTCCAGCACCACTGGTGAGGCCTTTTCCGCTGGCTGCCATTCGAGCTGCTGCGGGTGCAGGCTGCGGATCTCCGCCTCCTGCGCCTGGGCCAGACGTCGGGCCGTGGCGATATCAACCGGGACAAAGCGCACTTTGTCACCCGCTTTCAGCTGCCCGACCGCGTGCAAATCGGCTTCGATGATGGTGACCGGGCAGACAAACCCGCCCAGGCTTGGGCCATCCGGGCCGAGGATCACTGGCATATCGCCGGTAAAATCCACCGCGCCTATGGCATAGGGATTATCGTGGATGTTCGACGGATGCAGCCCCGCCTCGCCGCCGCTGTCCCGTACCCACTCGGGTTTCGGGCCGATCAGGCGCACGCCGGTGCGGCTGGAGTTGAAATGCACTTCCCAGTCGGTAGCGAAGAACGTCTGCATGTAGTCAGGGGTGAAATATTCCGGCGCACCGTGCGGGCCAGAGATCACCCGCAGCTCCCGCACCGCCGCCAGGCGGGTGCGCAAGGCCTGCGGCAGCGCCTGCTCCGGGCACGGCGAGGTTAACGGCGAAATGTGCAGGACGTCGCCGGTACGCAACGCGCGTCCGGCGTGACCGCCAAACTGCCCGAGGGTAAAGGTACTTTTGCTGCCGAGATAATCCGGCACGTTAAACCCGCCGCGCAGGCACAGATAGCTGCGCACGCCAGCGTCAGCAATATCGCCCATCCGCAGCGTCATGCCGCGTCGCACATGAATAATCCGGTTGTTTTCCAGCGGCTCGCCGTCCAGGCTAAGGTCAATCTCGGCCCCGGTCACCACCAGCTGGGCATCGCAGTTGAATTTAAGCGTCGGGCCGCTGAGGGTGATCTCCAGCGCCGCGGCGCGGTCGTCATTGCCCAACAGACGGTTGCCGAGACGCAGCGCCCGGCTGTCCATCGGCCCGGAAGGTGGCACCCCCACCGCCCAGTAGCCCGTGCGCCCCGGGTAGTCCTGCACCGTGGTTTGCGTGCCAGCGCTCAGCACCTCAAGGGTGAAGGCCTGATACTCCAGTCCTTCCAGACAGCGGGTCCAGGGTTCGCCGCGGGCGAATGGCGTAAAGGTCAAAATCTGCTGCAGATAGCTGCGGTTCGTCTCCACGCCGTACAGGCGGGTATCACCCAACGCGGCGAGCAGGGCATTGATGCCCGCGTCGCGCGTGGGTCGCCAGGCGATGATTTTCGCCAGCATCGGGTCAAAAAATGGCGGGACTTCGCAGCCGGACTCTACCCAGGTGTCGATGCGCAGGGTACGGCGGTCATCCGCCGGGAACACCACTTCGGTGAGCAGACCCGGAGAAGGCTGGAACTGACGACCCGGATCTTCGGCATAGACCCGCGCCTGAATGGCATGTCCCGACGGGGTGAGGCTTTCAGCCAGGGCGGCCAGCGGAGGCAGCGTTCCGGCCGCCAGCTCTATCATCCAGCGCACCAGGTCCACGCCCCACACCTGCTCGGTAACGCCATGCTCCACCTGCAGACGGGTATTGACCTCAAGGAAATAGAAGCGAGCGGCGTCGCTGTCATAGACAAACTCTACCGTGCCCGCGCTGCGGTAGTTAATCGCCTTGCCCAGGGTGATCGCGGCCGCACAGAGCGCATCGGCCATCCCCTCCGGCAGGTTAGGCGCGGGCGTCTCTTCCAGCACTTTCTGGTTACGGCGCTGTACCGAGCAGTCGCGCACACCGAGGGCAATCACCTCCCCCTTGCCGTCGCCAAACAGCTGGACTTCAAGATGCCGCGCCCGCTCGATGTACTTCTCAATAAAGACGCCCGCATCGCTGAAGTTATTTTTGCCCAGCCGTACCACCGCATCGAAAGCATCCACCAGTTCCGCGGCGGTATAACACACGCGCATCCCGATTCCACCTCCGCCCGCGGTGCTTTTCAGCATCACCGGGTAACCCACCTGCTCTGCCGCCTGCTGCGCCTCGTTCACATCTGCCAGCAGTTCAGTGCCTTCCAGCATTGGCACGCCGTGGGCTTTGGCCAGCGCCCGGGCGGTATGTTTCAGGCCAAACAGGCGCAGTTGCTCCGGCGTGGGACCGACGAAGGCAATACCGGCTTGCTCGCACGCCTCGGCAAAGGCGGCGTTTTCCGACAGAAAGCCGTAGCCCGGATGGATGGCCTGAGCACCGCTGGCTTTTGCGGCGGCGATAATGTTGTCGCTGACCAGATAGGTGTTCGCCGCCGGGCCGTCGCCCAGGCTCAGGGCCTCGTCGGCCTCGCGAATATGCAGGCTGCTGATATCCGCCTCGGAATAGACCGCCACGCTGCCAATGTTCATGGCGCGCAGCGTGCGCAGAATGCGGCAGGCAATCGCCCCGCGGTTGGCAATCAGGAGTTTTGTCAACATAGTTCAGACTCAATCGTGGCGGGTCGTCCCGCCGAAAATTGGCTCACCGCATGGTCGTCCACGGGGAAAAACGTTTAAGGCAGGATGCGTCCGGCGCGGACTTCAAACAGGCGATACAACGCCTGACGCAGGCGCTGCCAGCGGGTGGGCGTCAGTTCCATACCAGTACCTCCGCAGGCGTCGGGTTCCAGCCGTTGCAGGGGTTGTTCAGCTGCGGGCAGTTGGAGATCAGCACGATGACGTTGCACTCTGCGCGCAGCTCGACATATTTCCCCGGCGCGGAGATGCCGTCGGCAAAGGTCAGCCCGCCCTGCGGGGTCACCGGCACATTCATAAAGAAGTTGATGTTGGCGCCGATATCGCGTTTGTGGAGGCGACCATCGTGCAGACAAGCGCAGAGGAAGTTGTCCCGGCAGCTGTGCATATGACGTTTGTCGAGGGCATAGCGCACGGTATTGCTCTCCTGAGCGCAGGCTCCGCCAAGAGTATCGTGACGGCCGCAGGTGTCGGCCACCAGGGTCAGCAGCGGATTGCCGAGGTTGGAGTAGAGCACGCTCCCGCTGGTGAGATAGGCATTGTTCTGGCGGCGCAGCGTGCGCTGTGCATCGTAGCGTTCGCGCGGGTTATCGGCGTTATAAAACAGAGTATCCACCGCCTGGTTGCCCTCCAGATCGAGCAGGCGCAGGGTCTGGCCTTTTTTCACTTCGAACAGGTAAGGCTCGCCCGCCGGGATCACATGGCGGAAGATCGCATCCTGGGGCTGTTTTTCGCTGACAATGGTCATAGTGCGGCTCCTTACAGGGCGAAAAGTTGCGTATTGGTGATGGCGCGGCTGTTTTCCGGGCGCGTGAGGAGTGCGTTAATGGCCGCCTCTTCGTCCCCGGCCTGCCGCCAGCTCAGCTGTACCGGGCGCGGGGCATACTCGGTGGAGGGGTCCATCGGATGCTGCAAGGCGGTCATCACGATCAGGGTGTCCATCGGGGCAAACAGCTCCACGTAGCTTCCCGGCCGGGAATGGTCGCGATGGAAGCTGAACTGCCCCTGATCATCTACGGTGACTTTGCTGAAGAAGTTCACCACCATCAGCAGATCTTCGAGGTTGAGATCCCACTTACCCATCTCTACCAGCAAATTGTCGGTGCCGTTCCGGTAGAAGCCGTTGCGCAGCTCCTGATAACGTCCCTGACCATATTTTTCCGTGACTTCAGCGGCGTTAAGCACGCCGCCAAAGGGATCGTGCCAGCCAGAGGTGTCGGCGATAATGCCCGCCAGCACGCGGCCCATATCCGAGTAAAAACAGTGCCCGGCGGTCAGGCGCGCAGTGTGCTGGCCTTTCAGGGTGTCCGGCAGGTTCAGGCGTTCGCTCTTCTCGTGCGGGTTAAGCATCATCAGGCTGACGTTCGCCCCGCCGTCGATGTCGGTCATCCGCAGGATTTGCCCGCGCTTAAGCACAAAGGAGAGGTGGCCGCCGCCCGGCAGGGTCTCTTCGCGTAATGTTGTCGTGTTCACAGGGTTATCCTCTTAATGCATACACGTTGTCGGGAGCCGTTCCGCTCAGGCTGGAAAGCCGTGTCTCGTTGAGCGGAATGTCGTAGGTGATGCGCGCGCCGTAGGCATTCGGGGCCTGCGGATCGAGGCGCACCTTATCGAACACCAGCAAACGGGTGCCGAGGTTGAAGCCTTCGGAGAGATCGTGGGTGACCATAAAGACCGTCATGCGGGTTTCGCCCCACAGCTGCAGCAGCAGCGCATGCATGTCTTTGCGGATGCCGGGATCCAGTGCCCCAAATGGCTCATCCAGCAGCAGGACGCGCGGCTGCATGATGAAGGCCTGGGCGATGGCTAAACGTTGCTGCATCCCGCCGGAAAGTTGGGCGGGATATTTTTGCAGGGCATGGCCCAGCCCCACCTTCTCCAGCATTTCCGCCGCCCGTTGACGCGCGGCGCGTTTTTTCGCGCCAAACAGCCGCCCGAACAGCGGGGATTGCGGCAGTTCGATGCCAATAGCAACGTTATCCAGCACGCTGAGGTGCGGAAAGACGGAATAGCGCTGGAACACCACGCCCCGGCGGCTGTCCGGCTCGGCGGTAAGCGGTTTGCCGTCCAGGGTGATTGTGCCCTTGCTCGGCTTTTCCTGGCCGAGCAGCAGGCGCAGAAAGGTCGATTTCCCGCAGCCGGAGGCGCCGACCATTGAGCAGAACTCCCCCTCGTTGATCTGCAGATTCAGGCGCTCCAGCACCACATGGTCGCCGTACTCCTGCCAGATATTGTTGATGGTGATAAAACTCATGCTTTCCCTCCTTCTGCCCACGGGAAGCAGGATTTGTGCAGCTGACGCAAGGCCAGATCCATCAGCCAGGCCAGCAGCGTGATCCACAGGACATAGGGGATGATGACGTCCATCGCCATATAGCGGCGGACGAGGAAGATGCGGTAGCCCAGCCCGGCGGTGGAAGAGATGGCCTCCGCCGAGATGAGGAATAACCAGGCCGAACCAAGCAGCAGACGCAGCGAAGTCAGCAGACGCGACAGCAGCTGCGGCAGTACCACCCGCAGCACCAGCGTCCAGCTGTTGGCGCCCAGGGTCTGGGCTTTGATCAGGATCTCCGGCGGGATTTCGCAGGCGCGATGCTCCAGATCCCGGGCCAGCATCGGGGTGATGCCAATCACAATCAGCATAATTTTGGACAGCTCATCCAGCCCGAAGACGATAAACAGCACCGGTAAAATCGCCAGCGGCGGAACCATCGACAGCACCGTCATCAGCGGCGAGAGCGACGCGCGCCACAGGGGGAACACCCCGGCGGTGACGCCAATGCACAGGCCAATGAGCGACGCGATCCCCAGCCCCACCAGCAGACGGGCCAGGCTTACCAGCGTATCGACCCAGAACAGATACTCCCCGCTGCGTTTATCCGGGGTAAAGGCCATCCGCGAGATCGCATCCAGCATCTGTTGCAGGCCGGGCAGCAGCTTGTCCTGGGGGTTAGCCTCGAGGCGTACCGCCGAACCAAAAAAGTAGGCGGCCAGCAGCAGGACAAAGGGCAGTATCACCAGCATCAGCCGCATGCCCGGACCAGGATGGCGATTAATGTGTCGCATGGAGACTCCGTCAGTCATCACAGCTGGCCCGCGGCGGCCATTTTCACGAAGCTGTCGTCAAAACGCAGTTTGACGTTGTTAGCATCGCCCTGAGTGACATTGCCAGGGAAGCTCATACCGATAAAATCGGCACTCTGCGCGCCCTCACCCAGCAGCCCTTTATCGAAAGAGAAGGCCGCTACACGCTGCATGGTTTTCGCCAGATCCGCAGAGGTGACAAAGGCAATGTTGTCCTGCGGGGTGTAGAACAGGTGGGTGGTTTTCAGCTGCGCCTGATAGCCAGTGAGATCGGTGCCGGACGCCGCCGCCATGGCATTCAGGGCGTTAGCGTCCTGGGCTTTCATCAGCCCCATCATCTCGTACCATGCGCCGGTCAGGGCTTTGCCGAGCGCCGGGTTGTCCTTCAGGGTTTCGCTGTTAACCACCATCATGTCGATCAGCTCGCCCGGCACCTGCGAGGAGCTGAACACCTCGGTGGTTTTCGGCGTGCCTTTGATCACCGATAGCTGGGGGTTCCAGGCCACGACGGCCTGCACATTTTGGGTGGCGAAGGCCGAGACGATATCCGCATCCGAGGTATTCACCACGGTGACGTCTTTCTCCGCCAGCCCGGCTTTTTCCAGCCCGCGCACCAGCAGATAGTGCGAGACGGACAGCTCCGGCAGGTAAATTTTCATCCCTTTCAGGTCTGTGAGGGTTTTGCCCTCGCCTTTCATCACGACGCCGTCGTTGCCTTCTGAGTAGCTGCCGAGGATCAGCGCCGTGGTGTCCACCCCACCCGCCGCCGGAATGGTCAGCGCATCCATGTTGGTCATGGTGCAGCCATCAAACTGGCCCGCGGTGTACTGGTTGATGGATTCGATGTAATCGTTGAGCTGTACCACATTGATTTTGATGCCGTACTTGTCGGCCCATTTATCAATGATCTTGTTGGTGCTGATGGTGCCCCAGGGCATCCAGCCTGCGTAGATGGTCCAGCAGACGTTGAACTCTTTTTTGACGGCAGCAAAGGTGGGGAGACTGACCAGCATCGCCAGCGACAGTACAAGAGAGCGGAGTAATGGCGTTTTCTTCATGCTTGACCTCTGAGTGGCACAAAATAAGGGGGCAGCGCGACACCTTCTGGTGCTGCTGTCTCCCGGGCTTTTGTCCCGCCGTGTAACCTCTCAGAGGTCGCCAGCTCTTGGACCAGCCATTCACCAACGTGAACCGGAACCCTAGCCAGCTATTTTTTATATTGTGTGATGCACTGCCCTTCGCTTGTCGTTATTGCAAAGGGTATGCCAGGAATTTTTTCCTTTTATTATCAGTTTGTTGGTGAATTGTGCGCAACGCGTTTCACTGTTTTGGGGAACCTGCGCGGGGAGAGTGCACTGTGGTGGTGCTGGAGGAATGGGGTGACAGCGCGTTGTTTTAAAATGTCTCAGGATGAGCTTGATGCGCGAAAGTAAGGGGCCGCGTTGTGCCGGAAGCGAACATTGATGCTTCAGGCAATGGTCTGGCTAAAGCGTAATAAACACCCACTGGCTTTCCTTGGGCAAGCCGTCGTTTCTCCTGTTTTATAGCGATGCCTGTCCCCGTAGCGTCCGTAGGGATCTGCATCGTTCTGGGCACAATTCGGAAGCTTTTTCATAAGATGGAATAAAAGCCCCCGCAATAAAGCTGCATTTCTGTCAGGAAGTTTTGATCTGTCCAGACCCGATAAGCTGCCAGATTGCGGTGGGTTATCTCTGCGGGTGATACCCCGCAAAATGCGGTCAATTTTTCGTCAAAGAGGTTTATGCCTTACATCGCCTCTTCTAAAAATTCAATAAATGCCCTGACCTTTGAATTAAGTGCTGAACGTTCAGTAACACACGCAAAAATATCCATCGGCAGGGATTCAATGGTGCTCTCACTGTGACCTGACCAGTACACAGGCCTTAGCTGACCGGCGTCTATCAATGGCTGTGCGACAAAACTTGCCAGACGGGCAATGCCGCCCCCGTTCACGGCTATTTTGGCGATGATATCAATATCATCGCTGATAAAGCTGGGGTTGAGCTTCGCATTGACGAGCTGTCCGTTGACCATAAAAGACCATGGCAGAAATCGTCTGTCGGTTGGATAGCGGAAAACCACGCAGTCGTGCTGGCTGAGGTCTTCAGGTGTCTGAGGCGTGCCTGCACGGTCAAGGTAAGCGGGCGCCGCGCAGAATATAAAGGGTAACGATGCAATTTTTCTGGCGATCAGTTGATCATTCAGTTGTGCCTCGATGCGGATACTGACATCGACGCCTTCAAGGTGATGACTGACGTTGCGATCGGTACTGATCAGTTCAATATCTATATCGGGAAAAGACGCTTTGAAGGCTGGCATAAGTGGAGCCAGAACGTATCGGCCAAACGCGGCCGTCGTCGCGATACAAAGTGGCCCCTTCGGTTTGGTTACGTGTGCGGCAGCCTGCGAGGCGAGTTCGACATCATCGGGAATGTGACGAACTTTCTCGAAATACCGTTTACCATTTTCAGTTAACGTCATGCTGCGGGTGGTGCGCGACAGCAGTCGTACGCCCAGATGCCCTTCAAGACGAGAAAGGCTCTGGCTAACGGCTGCCGGACTCATCCCTTTAGCGCGTGCCGCCGCTGCAATACTGCCATTCTCCACCACGCGGATAAACGTACTGATGAGGCCTAAAACGTCCATAGCATCCTTAATACCGAATTCGTCACTTTTGTTTAACAATGATTAAAGCATAAGTGCTCTACAACAGGCTTCATAAGCTTGTTAAGTTAGCCGCAGTTTCGTTAACCTTTGTTTAACAGGATATCCCGATGACTGATGCTACTGCAAAAAAAAACCTGCGAACCCGCCTTCCTGTGCGCTCGGCACCCTACATATTTGCTCTTTATATGGCGACAATCATGGCGTTCCTGATGAGTCTGGTTATCACTTTTGCTGAATTCGGAATGGGGCCCCATTACATGGCAAATGTGATGAATGCTTACCAGGTTGCTATGCCAGCGGCTTTCTTTTGCATACTTGTTGTCCGGCCTGTTGTTATCCGACTCGTCGGATTGACCGTTCAGGGTCACTGAGGCATTTAGCGCGCGTATTACAGGCGTCGAATAAGATCGGCCCCGCTTATTCATTAAGGCAGAACTATGTAACACATAATCACGAAGAATGGGGTAGGCCATACCAGCGTCCTACCTGATTCCGTTAAGAATACTTATTCCTGTTCTTAGTTATTCTTCCACCGTGGTTATTCTTCCAATTTCATTAACTATCCCCTCCTTGCATTGCATGAGTTCTTTCCGATAAAAGGCTTCATGTTTATGGAAACGTGCCGCCGGAACTAATAATGAGATAGAAAAGCGACCCAAAAGTGTGTCCAGCGCTACAGCTATCGTGCAGACGCCTTCAAGAGTTTCACCCAGATCTATAGCTAGCCCATTGGCACGAACATCGGCGATCAGCTCCTGAAGCTGTGGAAAAGTTTTAACTGTCATTCCGGTGAGATCTTCATAGGCGTCGCCTACCAGTATGCGGACATCTTCATCACTTTCCATAGCCAGTAACACACGGCCGCCGGAAGTGCTGTAGAGCGGCAAATTAAGTCCAATACGAGGTACAACACGTAATTCACGTGATGCGACGACGTAGTGGATGATGGCCAGTTGGGTACCACTGGCACGTGCAAGGGTCACTGTTTCATTAACATTGGCCGAAAGTTGCTCCAGGAAGGGACGTACAAGATCCACTACATCACTGTGCACACTGGAAATAAGTTTGAGTAGTGCAGGTCCCAGACGCAGGCCACCGGCCCCGCTGCTACGCACAAGTTGAGCGCTATCTAAAGCCGCGACAATACGCTGCACCGTTGAACGAGGGAGAGCAACCTCCTGCGCAATTTCCCCCAGACTCATGCCGCCAGGGTGTTTACCCAGCACATTCAAAATTGCAGCTGCACGGGCGATAACCTGAATCCCGCCGGGTTTTTCATCCTCAAAGCTTGAAGCATTAACGGCCATATAGAGCTCCTTATCGTCCGGTGACGGACAGCTTGTTATCTCAGTTCTTGTCTTAATTATCACATTGCAATGGACGCTGTCGCAATGTAAGATGCCAAATTGTACCACAATACGGTACACTGTATTGATTAAATGCATGAGAATTTTGTATGAATGCACAGCGTTCTACCCCACCCTCGCCCCCTTTTACCTGGCGCCTTGCATTGGGGTTTGTGGGGGTACTGATTGCAGCCTTGACCTCTGGGCTTAATGGTCGGGTTATAGATATAGCGCTTGCAGATGTGCGTGCCGGAATTGGCGTGACGTATGATCAAGCCAGTTGGTTCACATCTGCCTACCAGGCCGCGGAAGTAGTGGCGATGATGATCGCACCATGGTTTGCTGTGACTTTTTCGCTGCGTAAATTCGCTCTTGGTTGCGCTGGCGGTTTTATGGTTTGCGGCATACTTTTACCCTTAGTACCGAATGCGCAGTTGTTTCTTCTCTTGCGAACGATACAGGGTCTGTTTAGCGGCGCACTTCCGCCTTTACTCATGACTGTGGCGCTACGTTTTCTGCCACCATCGATAAAACTTTATGGTCTTGGAGCTTATGCTCTGACTGCGACTTTTGGTCCAAATGTGGCGCCTACACTGGCGGCATTCTGGACGGATGATGTGAGCTGGATGTTCATGTTCTGGCAAGTGGTCCCCGCCATTTTGATTTCGATGCTATTTATTGGCTGGGGTTTGCCGCAGGACCCGATTCATCTCGACCGATTTAAGCAGATCGACCTGTTCGGCATGCTCACCGGCTGTTCTGGTATGGCGTTTTTAATAATCGCCATCACTCAGGGTGGACGTATGGACTGGTTTGAATCGCCATTATTTAATGGTCTGTTATCCAGTGCCATCGTCTGCCTGACAGTTTTTCTGATTAATGAATGGTTTCATCCCCTTCCTTTGTTCAAATTACAGATGCTGGAGAGAAGTAACTTTTCATATGGCCTGATGGCGCTCGCTGTGGTGTTGGTACTGGCGCTGGCTGGCTCGGCTTTGCCGTCCAATTTCTTTGGCAAAGTTGAGGGTTTTAGAACAGCGCAATTTGCGCCGCTAGCTTTGACCATTGGGCTCCCGCAGTTAATTATCACCCCGCTTGTTGCCGCACTGCTTAGTCTGCGCTGGGTTGATTGTCGCTGGCTGATAGCTTTCGGGATTGCCCTGATGATTTTCGCCAGCCTGATGGGTATGCAGATAACCAGCGACTGGGCACGCCAGAATTTCTGGGCCATGCAGGCTCTGCAGGCGATTGGATTACCGTCAATTATTTTACCTTTACTTATGAGCGCAACCAGCGTTGTGGCGCCCCCGGAAGGACATTATGCCTCTGCTATGTTCAATACCGTACGGGGTTTTTCAAGCATCGCTGCTGGCGTTTTAGTTGAATGGTTTATAAATCACAGAGAACAATTTCATTCTAATGTTCTGGTCAATAACGTAGCCAACCGCCCATGGTTGATATCGACACCGGTAAGTGAGCAGGCCAGCAGCAACTTCCCTTTATTACACGACGGCAGCATCAGCAACACCGAGAACATCGCTGGATTTATCACCTTATTAAAACATCAGGCAATTGTTCTGAGTCTGGGCGACAGCTATCTGCTCATGGCTGGCTTTGCCGTCCTGTTGCTATTACTCACCGTCTGGCTGCCAAAACGTGTCTGGCCGCCCCAGATACGTTTTTAAACTGCCAAAAATAGAGGTGGTCAAATGAAATTTCCTGTATCCAGAAGAACGACTCTGCTCAGCGCATTATTAATCCTGATGATGACGATGATATTTTTTGTCTGGTCGACAATGCTGAATAATGATACCCGTACTAATGATGCCTATGTGAATGCGGATTACACACTGGTGGCACCAAAAGTATCGGGATATATCAAAAATATCTATGTCGCAGATAACCAACGCGTTAAAGCAGGGCAAACACTGGCCACGCTGGATGACCGTGACTACAAAATAGCGCTTGAAATGGCGCAGGCGAATTTGCAGCTTAGTGAAGCAAAACACCTGAGCAGCCTTGCACAACTGGAGCAGCAACAATCCATTATTGCTCAGACAAAAGCGACCCTTTTAGCCAGTCAGGCATCGGCGCAGTACGCCAGTCAGAACGCTGAACGTTTTAACAAGCTTTATCAGAGAGGTACCGTCGCTGCGGACGATCAACAAAAAGCCCATTCAACGCAGCGTTCTGCATCCGCAGTCGTTCGTCAAAACGAAGCTGCACTGACCTCAGCAGAAAAACAGGTAGGCGTGTTGAGGGCTGCATTACGTCAGGCGGAAGCCGATGTTGCAGTCGCGCAGGCAAAGGTCAGTCAGGCGAGGGTTAATCTTTCTTATACGCGTATTGTTGCACCAGTCGATGGGATGGTAGGCCAGCGTTCGGTGCGCCTCGGTGCCTACGTTAACGCAGGGACACGTCTGCTGGCTGTGGTTCCGCTACATCAAACTTACATCATTGCCAACTATCTTGAAACACAGCTGGCAAATGTTCAGCAGGGGCAGAAAGTCTTAATTAAAATTGATGCCATGCCTGGCAAAAAGTTTACTGGACATGTCGATAGTATCGCTCCTGCAACCGGCGCAACGTTTTCTGCCATCCAGCCAGACAATGCAACTGGTAACTTTACTAAAGTCGTTCAGCGTTTACCGGTAAAAATAGTGCTGGATGGTAATCAGCCCGATGCAAAATTATTGCGCGTTGGGATGTCAGCCGTTCCTGAAATTGAGATCCGCTAATATTCCATACATTCTCAAAACCCCGATCTATTTTTGAACGTCTGGCTTAGAAACGGTGTTCCCGTTATCTATACATAATTTCCTGTAGAAAATAAAGGGCACTGACACCAAGCTAGCTTCCTGTAAGAAAAACGCATGTACTATCACGACCATATTTAGTCGATCCTCATTTACAGAGAGTGATCGACTAAATATTTTTTTCAGGCGACAATACTGGTAAACAATAGATCATTATTCACGCCCGGCTATCAAAAGCTTAATGCTGCATAAGCGCCAGTGTTTTTGCCCTAACGCGCAGCAAAATTTTCTGCGCCTCTTCGGTTGAACGAATATTAGTGTATCCAATTACTAACCCATAACGTTTCTGTGTCTGCGTATACCAGCTTGAGAGTGGCCGGACATAAAGATCGTGCTGTGTCCATAATGCAGCTAATGCAGTGTCTTCAATACCGCGATGCAGGTAGGCGACAATATGCATCCCGCCATCTGTAAGCTCAAATTCAAATAGCCCAGGAAAGCTCGTTTCAATTGCCTCAAGCATCATGCGACGCCGCTGCTGGTAGAGTAAACGCATTTTTTTTATATGCCGGTAGAAGTGCCCTTCGCTAAGGAATTGCGCAAGAATTTTTTGCGGCAGTAATGGCAGACCCGTTTCAAGGATTTCGCCCAGTTCGCTGAAACGGGCTACCGTCTCTTGTGGCATTACCATATAGCCGATACGCATAGCTGGCATTATGGTTTTACTAAACGTACCGGTATAAATAACCCGGTCATGCATATCGAGACTTTTCAACGCCGGGATTACTTTTCGTGTGTAATGAAACTCTCCGTCGTAATCATCTTCGATGATCCAGCTACTTTTTTGCTGTGCCCAGGCTAGCAACTGGTGCTTACGCGGTAATGAAAGGCTAACTGCGAGCGGACTTTGATGAGTGGGTGTAACGATAGCGAAACGCCCATCGTTGTGATAGCGCTGAAGATAATCAACATCCATGCCCTGCCGATCAACAGGTATATAGTGCAGGTTGGATGCCATTCGCTTCAATAATTGCTGACCATAAAAGTAGCCAGGATCTTCAAACAGCACTTTATCTTCAGGCTGTGCAAGTACCGACAGAATTAACCGTAAGTTGGCCCGATAGCCGCTGGTAACAAAGATTTGCTCTGGTCGGCAATTCAGTCCTCTTGAAATATTGAGATAACTTGAAATGGCCTCACGTAGCGGCTGGAAGCCCATTGCCGGGGGCATGAGCATTTCTTCTGGGCGAAGACTTCGCGCCGCTTTTCCCGATATTAGTAACCATTTTTTATGGGGAAATTCATCCAGAGCAGGGATTCCGAGCCGCAGATCACCCTTCCTTTCAGTAACCTGTGTGTTAAGTGAACAAGAAGATACAGCGTTGTCTGCGCTGACCGTTGAAGTCAGCCTGAGCTCCGGGTTTATATAGGTCCCCTTCGCCCCCAGACTCACGAAATAGCCTTCTCCAATAAGAATTTCATACGCGGTTTCCACCGTTTTACGCGCTACCTGCAACTCGCTCGCTAGCGAACGAATCGAGGGAACGCGCGCTCCCGGTTTCAAAACACCGTCCTGAATCTGCTGACGATAGCGGGCATAAATCTCTTTGTACCCCATGAAATGCACCCTTATATGTCCTACCAATTAAGTCTAATAATGGCCCTTTTTAATCAGACATACAAGATTAAGATATGGCTATTAACAAAGCCACTCAATATGAGGCGTCATGAAAATTGAACATTACGACACCGCCACCGACCTTGCCCATTGCTTTGCGCTGATGCGGGAACTACGCAGCAAACTGACGAATGAGAAACAATTTATTGCCCAGGTACAGCGCCAGCAGGCGCAAGGCTACCGTCTTGCAGGACTTGAGCAGGATGGCAAACCAATGGCGCTAGCCGGTTATCGGCTGCTCGAAAATTTTATTCACGGGCAATTCTGTTACGTCGACGATCTGGTAACAGTGAGCGAGGCTCGCGGTCAGGGGATGGGTGCAACACTGTTGAATCACTTAGCGGTAATCGCACGTGAATACGGTTGTGGTCAGATGGTCCTTGATACCGCCATAAGTAATTCAGGAGCCCAGGCATTTTATCAGCGTGTCGGATACACCGCCCTCGGCCTGCACTTTTATCGCGATCTCACCTGAGGAAAAAATGATGAAACTGCTTCACATTAAGGTCAGTCCGGATTTATCAGGATCGACATCCCGCGCGGTGTCTGAACGCCTGGTAGAAAAATTACGCGCGCATCATGCCGAGCTTGAAGAATTAGTGCTGGACCTGGCTCAACGGCCGCTACCGCATCTTGATGCATTTACCATTGCTGGTTTTTTTACCCCACCAGACCTACGCAGTGAAGCTCAGCTCACTGCTATTCAGACTTCGGAACAACTGGTAGATCAGCTTTTTGATTGTGACACGCTGGTTATCTCATCACCGATGTGGAACCTCGGCCTGCCTTCCGTACTGAAGGCTTGGTTCGATCATATAACCCGCGCCGGACGAACTTTCGTCTTTACGCCAGAGGGCAAAAAAATAGGACTCGTCAGCGGCAAAAAGGTGTATTGCGTTGTCGCCAGCGGCAGTGTATTTGCCCACGGTCCTTTTGTAGCAGATGACCAGTTCACTCCATACATTCGCGTAGCGCTTGAATATATTGGCATTACCGACGTGCAATTTATTCGGGTAGACGGAACGCATGATCCCGTCGCTCGTACAACAGCATTACCCCATGCACTGCAAACCATTGATCGTTTATTTTAAAAAGAGGATTACAATATGTCGTCACGTGTGAATCATTTCAAAACTATCCCTGCACTGGCTAAAACACTTGCCGATGCTTCTATGGCATTAGGAAAAATCTCGCTGGATAAAAAACTTAAGCACTTAGTAGATATACGTGCCTCACAGCTGAATCATTGTGCATTTTGTCTGGATATGCATGTTAAAGAAGCAAAAATGCATGGGGAGCGTGAACTGCGTCTTTATCATGTTGCAATTTGGCGGGAATCGCCATTATTCAGCGCCAAAGAGAAAGCTGCGCTGGCACTGACTGAAGCTTTGACCCGCATTGGTGATAATGGTGTAAGCGAAGCGCTTTACAGCGAATTGCGTGAACATTTCTCTGAAGTGGAAGTATCAGAGTTAACATTTACCATTGCTGTAATCAACGCCTGGAATCGTCTACAGATTTTATCACAGATGGCACCAGGCTCGATGGATAGCGCTTACGGTCTGGATCGTGCTGAATTACATTAATAAATGTCCGCCAGCATCACTTCTTGTTGGCGGATTTATTTTTTTAAATCTAAGCTTGCATATGTTTTTATAATCGCTCACGAATAGTATTCATAGTGTATTTTCAACCTTCACGTAAGGGAATATTATACGTACATTAAAAGAACGTTAAGTGCGATTATTTTAATGACTTTCTGTTAAAAATGGAAAAACCGCCGAAAGGCGGTTTTTCCATTGGGGAGAATTAATAACCGGTCTCGTTAAGAAAACGAATGGTAATTTACGCCTTGGCTAGTGGTTTCATTCGAAAGCTGATACCCATACGATTCAGAGCATTCATTGTTGCAATAACGATGGTTAAGTCGACCAAATCTTTTTCACCAAATGCTGACAGCGCTGCAGAATACGCTTCATCCGAAGCATGTGTCTCACTTACACGGGTAACTTCTTCTGCCCATGCCAGTGCCGCTTGCTCCAGGTCCGAGAATAAATAATTAGCCTCATCCCATACTGGAATCAGTACTATTTTCTCTACTGACATACCACACTTTATAAGATCGCGTGTGTGAATATCAATACAATGCGCACAGCCATTAATCTGCGATACTCTTAAAAAAACCAAATGTATTAGCTCTTCCGGAAGACTTGTTCCTTTTGTAGCGAAATGATGCAGCGCTCCCAGTGCCTTTGAGCCTTCTGCAGATACTTGAAACCAATTTGGACGATTCATTTTCTTTCCTTTATAGAGAGTTAGGTGCATGATTTATCTACGGAAATAGACCTCACCTTCATCAGAAGGGTTACTAACTGATACTTCAGAGTTAAATCATAATAATCAATATTGACATATAAAAAAGACACAAAGAAGAAGAAAACGCGTAGGACATGATAAAAAAACGGAATACTATGACTCTAATTTGAGTTTAAGTTTATCTAACAATGATGGTATTGGAATGGCCAATTTTAGCCTTTTTGTGGAGACGACATTTTAGGGCATGACTCGGTGAAGGGCTTAATAATTACAGTTTAAAAGGTGCATGATATATCGCTGAAAAAATATTTTCGTCTCGCTGGGCTGACGATTACCAGCACGCTAAAACTTGGCTATCGCAAATGAAAATCGACGATCCTGAATAATAGATACTTAATCCATCAGTAAAGAAAGTAATTCTGGATGTCCGTCTCTCGCTCATAGCAGACCTTCAGCTCTGTTAGTCGGTCCGCTTTGTGCCAGAAGCGGACTTTTCCTGAAGCGCCATTCAATCTTTTAACAAGCTCATTTCTTCAGAGAGCCATTGTCTTAGAATGCTTATTTTAAATGAATCCTGATTATCTGGACGGTAGACTAAATCGTACCCCCGTTCAGCCCTAAGCTTGTGCTGTGGAAACGGAACAACAAGCCTTCCAGCAGCTACATCATCTGCAATCAGAAGACTGCGTCCGAGAGCAACACCTTCGCCACGTATAGCAGCCTCAGTCGCCATGCTGCCAAGAGTCCATAAGGGCCCCTGATGGCAACTGAAATTTTTTTCTCCGGCCATCTCAAACCATGCCTGCCAGTTCGCCTGCATTCTATACTCATGAAGAAGAACGCAGTTTAAAAGTTCCTTAATCTCTGTCAGACCATTATGTTTCTCAAGAAAACCTGGACTACAGACAGGGGTGACTGTTTCATCAAACATACGCTCAGACGAAACATATTGATAATTGCCAAGGCCGTAACGAATTGCAGCATCTACCTGACCATCGTTAAGATCTACATTAATGTCAGTAACATCCAGTTGAATATCAAATTCTGGATATCTCTGCCTGAACCGGCTGAGACGAGGTGCTAACCACTTACTGGCAAATGAAACCGTTGTACTTATACGTAAACTCTTTATCAGGTTTCTTCCACGCAGACGCTCAGTCTCCTTCATTAAATCACTTAAAAGACGGGTAACCACATGGTGAAATTCACCCCCTTGCTCCGTCAGAATTATCTGCCTTGTCAGCCTGAAAAATAGCTTAAACCCCAGATGCTCTTCGAGCTTTCGGATTTGCCGGCTTATCGCGCCATGCGTAACGTGCAACTCCGCTGCCGCCAGCGTCATGCTCGAGAGGCGGGCAGTGGCTTCAAAAGCGCGCAGAGTCTGCAATGGGGGAAGGCGATCGAATATCATACGCGTGATAATAATTCACGCGTGTAGTGAGAACAAATAATTTGTCAGGTCAGAGTTCGAAAATCAAAATCAACATAAAGAACATTACTATTTTCATAGCGATACCGGAGCATTAATGGAAAGTTTGTTTGTTTACGGGACTCTCGGTCTTGGCCGGCCTAATGCTCATATTCTTGAAAATATTGGGGGAACATGGCAGGAGGGTCACGTGGGAGGATCTCTTCTTGCCAAAGGTTGGGGAGCAGAAATGGGTTATCCGGGAATTGTGCTGGATGATTCAGGAAATCGTGTGCAGGGCTTTCTTTTCACGTCAGAGAATTTACTTAATCACTGGCACATACTCGACGAGTTCGAAGGTTATGAGTATGAACGTGTTCCAGTAGAGGTAACCATATCTACCGGTCAGACAGTGCAATCATGTATCTATATGCTCAAAGCATAAACCAAGAGACCTGCTGCTAGCGGAGTCGAGATTTTTAACTGTACCCGTTAACAAATCAAGATGACTGTCGGCCGGTTACAGATAATATAATCTGACGATGTCAGCAAGCCAGTTTAGATATTGCTGTCTTAACTACCCATGATGCTAAAACGCTTTTCAGGTTCTAATGCAGAGAATAAATCATCCTTAACTCATCATGCACAATTCTCTGGCCTCAACGATGTTCGCTTTTCGCTCAAAGCGGAACTTGATGTCTCAGGGACGGTCCGTTTCGTGCCTGAAGCGAACCTAGCCCAGCCAGTATGCTACATCCTCACATTGACCTTAGTGAGAGTGAACGGACGCGTTCAGCGCGAGTCGCTTAACCACTCATGCATTTTTATCGAATAGAGAAGACTTGGCGGTGCATCTTCAACGTCATGGATCTTTTTGATAAATCTCAACCCCGTTTTCAGAAGCACTTTCTGTGACGCCAGATGGTTCTCCCGGACAACCGCTGATATATCCGTGAGTTTGCTCTCCTCAAAGCCAAATTTTATCGCGCGGGAAGCAAATTCTGTGGCCAGGCCTTTGCCCCAGGCCTCTGTGGAAAATCGGTATCCAAGATTATTGACAACGAGATCCCCATAACTCCGAATCCTCAACCCGCCAAAACCGATAATTTTTTCAGGCTCAGCCAGAAGCGAAATTGCCCAGTTTCCAAATCCCTGAGTTTGCCAGTGGTCGAGCCAGCCGTTCAGAACTGTTTTTGCATGGTCAATGTTCGGATAGGGGCCCGCTGGATTGAACGTATTTGTCGCGGGATCACCATAGATTTTGAAGAGATCGTCTGCATCTGATGAGATTACAGGGCGAAGGTATAACTGATGTGTTTGAATTCGCAATTTTATCTCCCTGGCTCTCAGGCCAACAGTCTGTTTTTTTAGAGGTTTGCTTTTGATTTAAGCACACTTTTGAGGGAGTCTGGAGATGACGTTAACCGCGATGTCCGCTTCTCGCAGATAAAAGAAGGTGTTCATTATCTGCTCATGACTGATTCGACCGACTTGCCTGCTATTTCGCCTAAAGATAGCTATGAATAGCGTTCAGTAGCAGGCTGCATACCGGAAAGTGGGTATTTTCACCATTTGCGCAGACTACAAATTCAAACCTGATCTTTATTAATCAAAATATGCCGGTAATACTTGCGCATGACATAAATCGTACACTGGTCCCAGGCCATGACTGCTGGAGGAATACAAAACACACACTGTGCAATGTCTCGCCATAATGCGTTTTCGCCTGGAAATAATGTATTAAAAAGGGAAAAAAAGATAAAAATCAGCGCAAAAAATAAAAGCGCACCCAACCAATGTTCATAATGTGCACTGGCTTTGCTGCGCGCTTCTTTATAATTGCGATCTCTGATTGGTTTAGGCAGATCCCTAAGCTCAGGAATACTCTTTTTCGTCCAGTATATTTTCACTGTCTCTCCTTTTGCACATCTGTTTATGATAATGAATATCATTTGCGCTGGCAAACTGATCTGCCCCCTGCCCCCATCGAAAGCTCTTTTATCACTTCCTTGCTCCGATAGCTGCCAAGCAGACTTAACATGCTCCAGCAGCATCGACTTGATGGACGCTCTGGACCTTATTCCTTTAAGAATGTCGCCACCGCGTCGGAGAAACGCTCGGGCTGATCAAGCATGACAAAGTGAAAACTGTCATCGATACGGGTGAAATGAATCTCTTTTGCAGAGGCATAGGCTTGACGGTACATCGAATCCACGCTGGCTGCCGGAATACCGAATAAAGGGTCATAGGCGTACACAACCTCAATCGGCGCTTTAATGTGGCCAAGTTCGGGGCGCAAATCGGTCATCATCAGTTCGTACACGGCATCCGCCACGGTTTTGGGATCGGAATGGATCCCTGCCGCCACCAGGGCGGGTCTCACCGCATCGGTTTTAACTAAACGGGCGATGGAGCTAGTCTGAAAATCTGAACGCTGCTCCGGCGACTGCGACAGCAGCCAATCCCGCATTCTGGTGGCAGGTTGGGTAGCCGTTTTGCGGGTCGCAGAGGGATCAATCATCAACGTATAGAATGGCAACGCATCGACAATCATCAAGCGACTGACCAGGTCGGGATGGCGGGCACCCAGCATCAATGCGATCTCCCCCCCAAGGGAGTGACCAATAATCACAGGGGCTTTCAGGTGTCGGGTACGAATGTACTCAGCGATGGCGTCAACTGCCGGAGCGATAACCTTCCCGTCAGGATTGGAAATGGCAGGTGTACTCGCAAATCCCGCCAGTTCGACAAGATGTATGCGGTGGTTCTTACGTAAATCTGCGGCTAAACCGGTCCAGACGTCTCGGGACGACGCCAGCCCCGGAATCAGTATGACATCCGTACCTGAGCCTTGCGTCTGTACAGAGATACGCTGCGAGTTCGGATGTTCGGCAGGTGTAGGCAGAGACTGAGCTGTGGACGTCGAGACTAAGGCTAACATCAAAAAAAACGTCCCGCCGATCATGGTACGGATAGTTGCGGTATACATTGGATTTCCCTGTTTAAGCTAAGCGGTCAGAAAGTAGCGGGAGCCGCGCCAGATCGCGAGTCGCCGGGACATTTTATAAAGCGAGGACGCATAAGGTCGTAGAGAGACGCGTTTTTAGAATGGCTGGATGACATAAAGCCATGCAGGCATCAGTCCATCTTTTTGAAATACATAGCTTAATATACCGATTTTGTTCCGCAAAAAGTAGTCAAGGGCGGGTGCGAACGGGAGCCGTCTGTGCCGTTTACATCAGACCCGGCCCCCTGAAGGTGCGCCGCCATTCGCTTGGGCTGACGTTGTAGCGCGCCTTGAAACTCTGGCGGAAAGAGACCGGAGACTGGTATCCGGCAAGGGATGAGACGACTTCAATGCTGTGATCCGTGGTTTCAAGCAGCTCCTGGCTGCGCTGCAGACGCTGGGCGCTGAGCCAGTCTCCGACAGTCATACCGGTAGCCTTGATAAAATGGCGGGTCAGCGTGCGACGGCTCATGCCAGCGTAACCGGCTAAAGAGTCAATATCGTGTCGCTTGTCCAGATTGCGGCGCAGGTAATCGATAAGGTCATTTATCTGCTCATCACGCGTCGTTTCAGGTACCGCATGCTCAATAAACTGCGCCTGCCCGCCCTCCCGGTAAGGCGGAATGACCATCCTTCGGGCTACGCGGTTCGCCAGCGCGGTACCGTAGTGTTCCCTCACGATATTGAGGCAGCAGTCGATACCGGCCGCCGTACCGGCGGATGTGATGAGGCGTTCATCGCTGGTATAAAGCGCATTGCTGTCCAGCCTGACCTGCGGAAAGCGTCTGGCAAAATCCTGCTCAAATTCCCAGTGCGTGGAGGCTCTGCGGTTATCCAGCAGTCCGGCGTAGGCGAGGACATAAGCGCCAAGACACAGCCCTGCGACTTCGGCTCCCCGTTGCCAGGCTCTGCGCAGCGCGTCAAGCAGTGCGGGTGCCGGGCGCGTCTCAGGATGCTCCCAGAACGGCACGATAATGATGTCCGCCGTTTCCAGTTGCTCAGGCCCGTGCTCCACATTGATTGAAATCCCGATATCGGACACCACAGTACCGGGCTGTTCAGCGCAGACCGTCACCTCGAAAAGTCCCCGCTCCGGCATCGCCTTGTCAAAGACCATGGACGGAACGGAAAAGTGAAACGGGCTGAAGCCCGGCGTGGCGATAACAACAACGTGCAGAGCGGACATGATGGTGACCTTTTACTGATTAAACCGGGTGTGGCTGATGTTATGCCGTACAGGCGACAGTCGGATCTTAGTCGCCTGCAGGCATGTCGGCGTCAGAGGCTCAGCGTCTCGCCGTCTTCAGGCACCAGCACATTTTGCTGGATACCTTGCTCTGCGGTGTAGTCGCGCAGTTCCGCGCGGCTCAGCAGGCAATGGTTCACCGCTTCCATATGGGATGCCACGATGGTCGCAGCAGGCAGAATGTCCAGCGTGCGCAGGGCATCCTCTTTACCCATTATAATGGCGCCAATCCCGTCAACCGTGGCACATCCGATATTCAGGACCACAACGCCCGGCGCGTATTTTGTCAGGCTGTCCACGTAAGGGGGAACCCAGATGGTATCGCCTGCAATATAGAGCGTTTTTTCACCCTCTGCAGAAAAGACCAGCCCGCACGCATCGCCCAGACGCTCAGCCACCTCTGGAATGGCATAGGCTTCATCACTGCCATGCTGTCCATCGGTTTTCACGATCTTAATACCAGAGATGACGTTGCTGTCAGCCAGCACCTTGACGGCGGTAAAACCCTGAGAACGGATGAGGGACGCGTCGCTTTCATTCTGGGTGTAGATCACCTTGTCTTTAGGGATCAGCTGCTGTGCCGCTTCGTCCCAGTGGTCCTGATGCGTGTGCGTCACAATAATCACGTCCACGTCCAGCAACTCATCAACTGCAACCGGCAATGCTACCAGAGGATTACGCAGGTGAGCGCGTGCGGTTCCGGCAAAACCGGGCCAGGCCTCTTTATCAGCGAGCATCGGGTCGATCAGGAAGCGAACCCCGGCATAGTCAAGCTTCAGTGTGGCGTTACGTATTTGAGTCAGCTGCATTTTTTACTCCGTCAGATAAACCGCTGCGACGCGGTCTGTGCATTGAAAGTGCAGTATAAAAAAGTTGCAGACGAGGTTGTGAGGTGCGCGAAGGTCATTATTCGATGAAAAAGGGTCAAAGCGCCAGGCCAGATCGCCGCCGCTACAGAGGAGGCTGATGCACCACAGCGAACGCGCGCTCTGGCGCCTGAGCAACTATCTCAGGCGGTGTACCCTTCTGGTCGGACAGGGTTCTGTTTTTCGGGGAATGCCCTCTGACCCGATATCATCGCATTTTGACTTTTCTGCCTCTCACGCGGTTGCGGAATGCCCTTTATCCTTACCGGACTGTAAACACCGAGGTAAAACTATGGCATACGCAATCACTGACGACGGCATCGAAATCTACTACGAAGCAAAGGGCCAGGGCCTGCCGGTCATTTTTGTCTCCGGCTATTTTGGGATCAGCGATATCTGGCAGGCGCAAACCGACGCGTTATCTGAAAAATTCCGCACGGTGTCTTATGACAGCCGTGGATACGGGCGTTCAGCCAAACCCCTGCCAGCAGAGGCATACAGCATTCCCCGTCACGCAGACGACCTGAAAGCGGTTATTGACGCCGCGGGCATCAATGGCCCTGCTGTTCTTGTTTCCCATTCGATCGGCTGTAACATCATTTCCACCTTTGCAGTGAAATATCCGCAGCAGGTGGCCGGGCTGGTCTATACCGCCTGCTATGTTGACGGCAAACAGATGCGCGACGCGGGTATGTCTGTGGAAGGTGTCAGCGAAGCGGTATCCACACCCTCAGGTGCGGTGGCATTTTATAAACCCTTTGGCGTAACCGAAAGCGTGGGTGCAGAGGCTGCCAAATGGGCGACGCATGCATTGCAGGCGAATGCGGCGGCGTTTCTGAACCATGAAATGGCGGATCAGTATTCAGCCATTACCGCACCGGCACTCATCCTACAGGGCGAAAACGATGCACCCAACCCGCTTCCGTTTGCCACTGCGCTGCAGCAGGTTCTGGGCGGTGGAGCAGAGTTGAAAGTATTGAAGGGGGTCAACCACTTCCCGCCACTGGAGGCACCAGAAACCGTTACGGCTTTTGTGGAAGAACATGCACGCAAATGTTTTGCTGACTAACTCTGTGCCAGGTAAATCCAATCACTAAGCCATCTGTAAAGGTGGTTTTTTTATGCTCATGAAAATGTGCGACAGTCGATGTGCCCGGGGTCGGTATTTTCCGGGCATTGCCAGCCGGTTTGTCAGACTGTTTCGCTACGTGATTCCCATCATTACAGGCATCACCCAACCCACGCTCTTCATGCCCTGCTGTATTAAGCGAGCCGCAGGCAGTCCATAAAAACGTGCCGGCAAACATCCAGAATGACCGGCAGGTTTTAGGTTATTTGCTCTGCACGTCAACGAGGTTTTTCGCCATCCACACGCGGTCGATTCCCCCCGTATTATAATGGGAAAGGGTAAAGACCTGGGCCTGACTCATCATGAGCGCCAGTTCGGGGGTGATACTGAAACTTGCCGCAACTTCATGGT
This sequence comes from Leclercia sp. 1548, assembly GCF_050435045.1. Lineage (NCBI taxonomy): Bacteria > Pseudomonadati > Pseudomonadota > Gammaproteobacteria > Enterobacterales > Enterobacteriaceae > Leclercia > Leclercia sp. 1548. The sequence continues at coordinate 160,362 of NZ_JBNDJP010000001.1, forward strand.
GCTCAAGTTCAGGCCGACGCTTACGACGTTCAATACGAAAGCGCAGCTGGTTGTATTTTGCCCAGCCGATCAGCGCCATATCGATAAGACAGGCCACCAGCAGGTAGATACTCAACGTACTGAGCGTGGTGTAGAACGGCCTGGTTCCCATAAAAGGATCATGTTCAATCGCGTTTATCAGACCACTGTAAATCAGCCAGCAAAACCCCAGCCAGGCAATGATCGTTAACAGCAGATCCAGCGCGCGTGGAAACAGACGTTGTTCAGTAAAAATTAAAGGTTGAATCATGGTTTTAATCTCCCAATACCGCGATCGGGACTCACCCAACGAGCTCTGCTGCGTTTGCGGCGCAGCATGACTTTCGGGAAAGCCACAAGCGTAGTGAACAGGCTCAGCATCCAGTAGACCACCGGAAACCAGATAACCCAGAACAGTGACGCCGCAATACCTTTCTCGTAGCGTCTTTCAATAAACAAACTGACCGCGAACTGCAACAGACAGACCACGCCCAGCATCAGGCCAGTAAAAGCCGGCGGGAAAAGGTGCTGAACATATAAAGAATCGGGCATCGGAATAAGCAGCCCGATGAGAAACAACAGAATGCTGACGGCATAAGCAAACGCCCATGCGGTTGACATACAAAACTCAATAAATAGCGGCCACATGCGCCGGTACTCCCAGTTCCACAAGCGACGCATATTGACAATGAACACTTCCGCGCCCCCCTGCGCCCAGCGCAGACGCTGCTTCCAAAGCCCTTTCAGCGTCTCGGGCATCAATATCCAACACAGCGCACGAGGTTCGAAGAAAATTGACCAGTGGCGCAGTTGTAACTTCCAGCTGATATCAATATCTTCCGTGATCATATCCGGGCTCCAGTACCCCACCTCTGCCAGGGCGCGACGGCGAAAAGCGGCAATGACACCGGAAACGGTAAAGACCTGACCATAGATGCGCTGGGTACGCTTGATGAGGCCGATGATCGATGAAAATTCCCCCACCTGGACTCGCCCAATCAGCGTTGAACGCGTACGGATACGCGGATTACCGGTCACCGCCCCCACGCGAGGGTAATTGAGCAGCGGTGCGACCAAATACACCGCCGCATCTTTATCCAGCAGCGCATCCCCATCAATACACACCAGAAAATCACTGCGCGCCGCCGCGGCACCAGCCTGCAGGGCTACCGCTTTGCCCTGATTTTCCGCCAGATGAATCACCCGCAGCCGCGCATATTCACGCGCTAACTGATCCAGCACCGCCGCGGTGTTATCGATAGAACCGTCATTGATAGCAATGACTTCGATATTTTCATAACGTTGCGCCAGCGCCGCTTCGATAGTCTCACGTGCATTCAGCCCTTCGTTAAAGCACGGCACAAGAATGGAAATCAGCGGATTGCCTTCGAGTACAGGTGGCGGTGTGCCCGGCCCCCATGGCCAGTGGCGCTCGCGGTAGAACCAGAAGTAAAGCCCACCGCTTATCCAGAGGGCCGACATAAACAGCGGCCAGAAAAAGACGAAATCAAGGATCACTTCACCGGTAAAAACCACCGCCACGCCGAGCGGAAAACTGAACATCAGGCAAAGGATCAGAAAGGCGATGAGGCGATCGGTCATTTTTGCGGATACCAGTAGGAGGAAAAAGCAGAACGGATCTCTGCCATCCGGGGTTGATCGTTAATGAAATCGTCCGGGTAGTAGCCATAGTTTCTGGCACCGCTTAGCTTGAGCTGCCGCATCCACCCGTTAAGCATTTCACCGCTAATATCGTCCTGCCCTGCCCCCTTACGCCAGTCGCGTGCCTGAAGTTCAAAAACCGTTTTATCCAGCGCGCCAGGGTAACGGGCTACCTGCCCGACGAGTCTGTCCAGCCAGGCATTGGCATCGTTGACCGGGACATTTTCCATCAGCGGCATCGCCATCGGGGCTGTCCAGTCGTAGGTGCTAAGAAAATCATTCAGATTCTGCGCAAACCAGGTTTCGCTCTGCGGATCCAGTATCGGCATGGCGTAAATGTTGCGGGCGGTTTTGACCTGGGGGCCGCGCACGGCACGCACGGTTTGCGTGAGCTGTCGGGTAAAATCAATCAGGGCGAGACTTTTAAAGCGCGTCCAGCGCGCCAGCAGCTGCGGGTTGGCGCGGATCTGCGCGAGGTTGTCCGGGAAGCCCGCTGCCCGATAAGCTTTGAGCGCATCCGGGGAGGCATCCTCAAAGTCGGTCAAAAACGCGTCATCATGGAACAGGATGCCGCTGAAGTTGGCATGGCGCGCCAGGTCTTCGTAGATGTCGTTGATTCTCTGCCGGGCAACCGCACTCCAGGGCGATAAGCGCAAATATTGGCGGGTATCTGGCGCAATGCGTCCATTGTCTGGCGACCACGCCGCCACACGAGGCACTGAAGGATCTAACCCAAACGCCAGTACCGGCATCCAGGCGTAAACCTTCACCCCGGCGCGGGTCTGCAACTGCCAGGAAACGAAGTTAAACAGATCCGCCCGCATAGGCAGCCAGCGGCTGCGGAAATAGAGCGCATTGACGTTGCCATCCCCTTTCGGATCGGCATAGGCCTGTAAAAAGACATGGGTAATCTTCATATCGAAAACACGCTGGATGAGCAGATCGATATTCTTACGCTGTTGAGCCTGGTTTTTGTCGTACACATAGTCGAGATCGATATGCATAACCCGCATGGTTTCAGGTTCCCTGACCTGGGCTATCTGGCTGGCGAAGCTGCGCAGCGAAGGGTTGTTGGAGATCAGCACCCGGGGGATATCTTCCAGATTTGCGGCATTCGCCAGCCCCTGATTCAGGGTAAACGCCATCTGGTAGCCCTCCTGATGCGCAAGCTTCAGTGTTGTACCGCTCGCCGCACCGTAGGGCCATACCCAGGCACGCGGCGCTTTCCCGGTGACCTCTTTGATTTTGTTTGTAATGCGCTGCAGGTCGGCACGTATACGCTGTTCAAACTGCGCATCCGTTTCGTACTCCCCGCGGGTTTTATCGTATAAACGGTTAGCGACCGCAGGCTCCAGACTGCCTTGCGGATTGGCCTGAATACCGTAATGGGATGCCCAGGTATGCGCGCCCACTTCCACCAACCCCGACTCGCTGGCCTCGCGTACCATCTTCCAGGTGGCAAATTTTCCCCGCGGTGTCTTTAGCCCGCCAAAATCCACCAGCGAATGTTGCGGTGCATCCACCCAACTGCCGACAGGCGCCCACAGAGCCGGCCATTTGAACAACCGAAGCAGCGGCAGAACGCGGGTTGAGAAGCTGCTGTATCCATCATCAAAGGTCAGCAGCACCGCTTTTTCAGGCAAGGTGATTTTCCCGGCATGGGCATCCAGCACCTGCTGCACGCTAATCGGGTGGTAGCCGTTATCATGCAACCAGGCGAACTGGTCGTTCAGGGCACTGGTACGCACGGACAGATAGCGCTGATCGGCGGCACCGTCCTCCACGTCATGCCAACCCAGCACAAGAAAACTGTTTGTGGGCCAGCGCTGGTCCGCATACAGCGGCGGCCGTTCGGCAGGAGGAAGATAACGTGGTGCCGCGGCCAATGCACACATGCTCATCATCATCCACCCGACGATTACCCTCGCGGCGAGAAGCCATCGTTTCATCATGAAGCGCCCTTAGAACCTGACATTCAGATCAAATGCGAGGGCAATATTGCGCTCCCGCTTCCCATCGTAAGGACGTTTATCCCAGGTCAGTTTCACCCCGGCATCCACTACGTTATTCCATTGAATACGTTGCCCGTAACCTAACTGATTGATGGCCCCGGCACTGTGCCCTTTTTGCCAGTAACCGCCCGCCCCCGCCTCAAACTGCTGCCTCCAGACCGTGTCGTAATGGCGGTACAGCACATGTTCGGCGCGCAGCCCTGCAACCGCCGAAACATCACGTTTAGGGTTGTAATAAGGCACATCTTCTTTGGTGTTATGGCTGCCGCTGATGCCAGGGATAAAATCAAGAGTAAAAAGTGGCAGCGTCCAGAGGCGTTCTTTGCCGCTGATGCCATATTCCAGCCGATCGTTGCCGTCGGTGAAATGGGCGCCGAAAATTGAAAGTTGATATTCGCGTCGTTCGTTCTGATACCAGCGTAACCACAGATCGCCACCGTTGGCGTTTACCCCATTGCGCAGGGCACGCAGCGGCGTGTTACGGGATAACCGCTCTGCCGAGCCACCGGCCCGCCAGTTGTCGTTGAAATCGTACCAGCCCGAGAGGCGTCCGCCGATTTTCTGATCGCTACCATCGTTGCGTCCGGAGATCTCCATTTCGGCCCAACTGCCCCGAGACGTCCATTCCGCCCCCGCCAGAAGATCCCGGCTGATGCCCTTCCCCTCCTCAAAATCGCCACGGGCAAAGTTGTAGCCGGTAAACAGGCGCCAGTTTTGGTTAATCGGCGGGCTATAAAGCGCAGTGTTGAGAGTAAAATCGTGTTTGCCACTGACCGGACTGTCGGATGAGATGCCCTGAGATCCGGCTATCCGCAGTTCAGCTTTATTGTGCAACGCCATCAGTCGTTCAAGCTGCAACGAGGCGACATCATCCGGGCTGCGGGCGACCACATCCTTCGTCAGCTCGTCAGCCTGCCGCCACTCCTGTAACTCCATGGCCGTCCATGCCTGTTGCCTTTCCAGCGCCAGGTTGCTGGGTTCAATGACTTCGGCAAGCTTCAGTTCGCGCTCTGCGGCACGAGGTAATCTTCTCGCCAGCAGCACTGACGCATAGGCAATACGCAGGGCCTGGTTACCCGACCCGGTACGCGCCAGGCGCTCCGCATGCGTCTCGGCTGCGGGCAAATCATTGATAGCCACCAGATAGTCGGTTTGTAAGGTTTTGGCCAGCAGCCAGTTGTCATTGGGCTGCGGCGTGGGAGAACCATAAACCTTTTGCAGGTAAGGGGTTTCGTTACTGTATGCATCCAGTTGCTGCTTCGCTTCGTCGAAGTGGTTGTTATCAAGACGGGCATACAGCAGCTCCTGTTGATCGTCCATGGTGAGCGGCTTTGAGGCCAGGGTCGAGCCACGTGGAAAATAGATGCTTTCAAGCAGGGACTCGGCTTTGTCCGGCTGCTTCTGCGCAAGATAGGCAGACGCGATCCATCTTCTGGCGTAGTCAGGAACAGGCGTTCCGTCCGCCTCGAGAGATTCAAATTCAGCGACCGCTTCAGCCGTGTGTTTACGGACAACCAGCGCCCCCAGCCGGTCAATTCTGGCGCGTCGCACATCAGCTTGCGCTTCGGGATGGTTTTTCCACTCGGCGATCAGCGCGTTATAGCGAGCCAGTGCTTTGTCTGCCACCAGAAAGCGTTCATCTTCATTGCGGGTAGGTGTGAACGCCGCGCGGACGGTTTGCGCCGCCGCGTCCAGTTCAAGTTGACGTACAATGGCATCCGGCTGTGGGTAGCGTTCTGAAAGGGTCAGCGCGGGGCCGGCAATGCGGTTGGCCGACATGGCAGCCAACAGGGTGGGCACCGCGTTTTTGTTGCGGTCTGAATCGGTATCGAGGTGGCTGGCCGCCAGTACGGAATCCCAGTTTTTCCCCTGAGCATGATAAACATAAGCCAGCAGTGCCTCTCTCTCTGGCCCCGGCTCCTCGTCAGCCCAGCGCTGCGCTTCGGTGATGGCCTGCTCGTTGCGATGGGCATCTGCGAGCGTCATTATCCAGCCGGTGCGGGCGTCGCTATTGCCGGGTTCATCTTGCAGAACGGTTTCCCAGACGGCCAGCGAGGCATTCCACTGCTTTTGGTTACGCAGCGCGCGGGCGGCAGCGACCTGCCCTCTGGCAGGGATGGCCATGCTGTGGCGATAACGATCCCATACCGCCAGCGTCTCGACGTCATTATTGGCCCATGAGGAAACCTGAAGCCAGTCAGCAATCTCCCCTGCCGTTAATTGTGTCTGCTTTTCCCGAACGGCAAGGTATTGCAATAAAGGTTGGCGGTCGCCCTCCCGTGCCTGAATAATAAGTTCGTCGTAAGCAGATGTTTGGGCGTATGCCCATGTCGGGAATAACATGCTCACCATTAATAAGTATCGTCCTGAACGCAAGGGTTTAATAACGCAAGAGGAGCAGGAAACGCTGAACATAGTTAACCCTTTATCTCTGTTTTAACGTGAGCTTTTCATTTATTCATGACTGAATGATGACGAGAATTTATTTGCCAAACAAGAAACAAAAAAGCACAGGAAAATGTTGAATGTCATACTTTTTTCGTATTTACCCTTACCCAATAAAGCACTACTTATTTTCAAATAAACACCTGGACGCTGCTCAAAACGTTAGCAGTCACGCTTACCTTTTACCAACGCATGAAATAAAAAAACACGCCGAAGCGTGTTTTTCAGGTTAATTTCATTCTTTCGTATCAGACTTTTTCTGCAGACTCAGTAAAATGACCTGGCATACGTCTGTTAAAAATTCTTATCCAGAGAAAGCGTGATATACCTCTGTTGATAATCATAGAAATTGATATTGCTATCGACCCGCTTATAGCTGAAATTCAGTTTCGGCATCACCCCAAAGAAATAGAGGTCGCGATGCCAGAGCGAGAGGTTATAGATCTGTTCGTTATCTTTACGTCGCGTGGAGAAGATATCACTGTCGGCCTGGTAATTGCGTCTGGCAATGGCCGTGGTGGCGGCAAAAGAGAGTTGCCAGGGCATATCAACCTGCACCCCGCTGCGCAAACCTACCCGATGGTTAGATTCACTGCGAGTGGAGGTCTGCTGCTCAAGCAGATCGACGCCGACAAAGCCTGACACCCGGTTACTGAAGGCATGGGACAGGGTTGTAGAAGAGTAACGATTTTGCCCGCGCAAGAAGCGATAATCTTCATCATCATAATCCAGTTTCTGATATTCCAGCGCCTGACTCACCTGCCAGGTGGGCGTCAGTAAATAACTGTATTCCGCGCGGACGCCAGGGCCAGAAGAATAGGCCTCGGTGCCATACCATCTTTTTTCATAAAACGGCAACAGGGCAAATTGCTGCCGGAAATTACGCCATTGATATCCGGCATAAGCCCGGGTAGTCACATCATCAAAATCATGATTATTCCAGTAACTTTTACCGTTTACCGTACCAAGAAATCGCAAGCCATGCTGATCAAAGAGCTGAACATCTTTTTGTAATGCGCCATTGAACCAGAAACCTTCTCCGCGCTGTGGGAAACTATCCTTATTACGAATAAACAGACGATCGCCAACCCGAATGGTTTTACCCGATGACGCATTATTCACATTACTGTCATTCAAATAACTCACGCTGAATGAACCCGTTAATGCGCTGCCTTTCTGAATGCGCTCAAGATACTGTGCAATAACCTGCTGAATATTCTCAGGCGGATTGCTTTGTAATACACGACGAAACTGATAATCAGCCGCGTCAAATTGACGATTTTCAAACATGGCACGCGCTAAATCCAGACGCACTGCAGCAAAGTCAGGATGACGACTCAGAATGGCGCGATAGTGTTCAATCGCCTCTGCATAATTCCCCTGACTGCGCGCAAGGCCAGCTTTGGCAAAATGAATCAGGGTAGCATCGGGATTCGGTGACGCCGCATAGACAGGTAAAATGGCACGAACCATCGGCCACTTTTCTTCACGAATGGCCTGATCGAGTAGCGCCATCGCCAGCTCTGGCTGTTCCGCCAGTTGCGCATTGGTCACATGCAGCGTTTTATCGCCAGGCTCGGTGCGCTTGTCCGGCGTAGTCAGTCGTTCAAGGTGGGGAGCAGCAGGAATCGAGTCGGTTTCCGGCGGCGCAGCAAACGCAACGCTGAGCGGGCACAGCAAACTCAGTGCGCCAGTACGCAAAATATTCATAGAAAGGCTTACCATCTGAAGGTCCGGTCAGCCAGGCTGACCGGAAAACGATTTATTGACGTGTCGCGCCAAAGGAAGCGTTTTTAGTCGTGTCTGCAAACTGCGCCAGACCGCCTAACTCTTCAGCTGTGGGACCGTTGAAATGTCCGGTGAACGTCCCTTCCTGTCCGCCAGATTGCGCATTACCGGTGAAACCACCGTTGGCAATGTTGCCCTGCATCGCAACTTCGCTACCAAAGGTTTCATTTCCGGCAAGGGTGCCGTTGATGGTTTTCGCCGCGAAATCAATGTCAAAACGAGCATCACTCAGGTTATTTTCACGCATACCGTGACCCACATAGGCCGCCGTTCCCTGGGTTGGCACGTTAGCCGCGAGCGTGGCATCCCCGGTATAGAAGACGTCATGCTGACCTTTTTCATACTGTGTCCAGGTACCGAAGGTGGTGTAACTCATGCGGCCACAGCACCATGACGTTGAGGAGACCGGGGAATGATCGTCACGGGTGAGTCGCTGGGTTTGCACCAGACCCGCAGTGATCCCGGTGCCGCGCATAACGTATTCACGACCCTCAGGTGTGGTGTAGGTCCAACCCGAAATGGTACCGCCGGTGGTCAGGCTGACCGGTGCCGTAGCAGGGGTTTCCGGTGCCGTGACAGGGGTTTCCGGTGTGGTGTCCGTGTTGCCGTTATCCGTTTGCACAGGCGCAGTGGTTACCGGGGGCGTACTGTCACCACCACCGCCGCCACCACCACCACCGCCACCGCCACATGCAGTCAGTACAAAAGCAGTCAGTAATAAACCAGGTTTTAAGATCCCCATACGCTAAACGTCCTTGGTTGTGAATAAATTCGTAGGATTTGTAACAAAATTTTTTTGAATGAATTTACGCCAAAATATTTAGCATCACTAATGATTCGTCCATATTTCCGTTAATTCTAAGATTAATCTTAACAACCACTTATACAACGTTGCGCCTGTGGTTCTATTAACCGGCGTTAATTTGACTTAAGGCGATTAATTAGCGCCTTTTTCACGTGCCGTCTATTCTGTGCCCTTATTCATCCTATCTCCTGCTTCTGACAAATAATGTCAGCCAGGTCTTTGCATTTTTATCAACATTTAACTGTTTAACGGAGCACCACTGAACTTATTTTACACCCCTTTATCAGAGGAATAATGTCAGACTGCGTTCAACCAAAACGCCCCTTCCGCCGTTGTTGGTTATTTTTCCCGAGCCTCGCAGCGGCAAACGCGGGGTTAGCTTACCCGTTAAGGCTTCCGTGCAGGAGATCGCCGGAAACAAAGCGTTCAAGCGTATTTAATGCGTGGTGTAATTAATCCGGATTCAATGACTAATTTAATGAAGTCAGAATGAATCCGGATTCATTTTTACAGCATAGGCTTGGTCTTTTTTTGTTGATTCATGTAACTGATGACGGCATTCTGCCACGCAGGATCAATCAGATTTATTTTCGTATTCCCCATAGTAAGGCTTGCCGTACCGCTCTCACAGCCCATTCCTGAAGTGGGCATTGGTTTTTCACACCAGACAGGAAATACACCGCCCGTTGATACCGGCCCGTACTTTTTCAAGGCTGCTTCGACCATGTTGACTTCATTCTCTTTCGTCCATGGTATTTCATAGGTGACATGCGAAACAGCCATCGGATTAGATTTGTTATAAGGAACTCGAGGTTCGAAACTCACCTGCATGCGGGTTCCATTCTCTTCGTATACCAGATGAATGATCTGCTGACTTCCTGTAACGATACTTGGCGTCTGACTTTCCATCGACTTTGATGCTCTTATTTGAGCAGGCTTTATACCAAAGTTTTTCTGCATTGCTGCTTGCGCTTCTTCAATGCTCATTCCCATTTTAACACCACCAACGTCAAATGATTTGACATCTACGGCACGAACAGGAGGAATTGCATTTGCTGATACAGAAATAAGCGCAGAAGATAAAGCTACTAAATATAAGGGGTATTGCAGGCGAGTTTTCATTTTCCCTCTGATTATTGCGATGAATTATGGCTATAATTTACATTCACAAAATTTGCTTTGCAACTGAATGCAATAATTTCTCATCAGTTATTAATAAACGCACCAGCAGACCGCGGTTATTGTGTTTTTAAAATTTTAATTACCAACAAACCCATCAAGGATATATTTTGTGCATTAGGAATATTCCTGTTTACATGATCAGTGCGCCCCCTAAAAAGGTTATTCACTTCATGGTTTAAATTATGAAGAGGGATATATCTTGCAGATTCCAGGTAGGCCAAGGCATCAACATGGGGGCCAAAATCAAATCGCATACATCGGTAGGTGGACTTTAAGTACCTCCCTTTTAGTTCCATGTATTTTGTGAAACTCCCGGATTTTTAGCCATCAGCTGGTACTCTTCCGGCATTAAGTTATTCAGTGATTTATAAGATCTCTCATCTTCGGATTGCTTCAAGCCCAACGTGTTGTCCATACAAAAACGCTAATGTATTACCATCAGGTTCGCGCTGCTGGTCAACAGACATGCCTTAATGGCGATTTGAGCGCGTTGCGGAGTAGACCATCGCCGCTCCGGGAGCAGCTTTACCGTAAGCTGTAGATACCCGCGTTCCAGTAGCCCTTACCCTGTCGCTGGCACTTTTTCCAGCCCAACGATATGAGTTCTTTTGCAATCAGTCTGTTCATCACTCCATGCCCCATCAGTAACACCGGGCCGTTTGATTCTTTTGCATACGCCACAAGGATTCTCGCCGCCTGAAAGGCACGGTGTTTCGCTACTTCCAGAGGCTCCGCGTTACGGGATATGCCCAATAGCCACATGACACGGAAAAAAGCAGCCCAGAGGGTTGGATATAATCTTAAAATGGGCATGTGAAATATCGGCAATCCCGCTTCCCTGAATACCTCATCTACGCATTCAGGCTCACGGCCCAATGCGTTCAAAGAAGAAAGTGCTCTGGGAAGATTGCTGCTTAAAATCCGATGCGCGCTGGACGCTATGGCTAAACTGGACTCTGACGGAATATCGTTGCCCGTATCAGAGAGATCATATCCTGCGATCCAATCGGCCATTTCATGGCTCGTTACTTTCGAAGAGCCAGTAAAAGCAGGCCTTCCATGACGCATTAAAATAATTTCCATGCAACGCTTCTTGTTAATAAGTCTTCAAATGCAGGCAGACTACGCTATCAAGACAGCGTGCACTACCACCCTATTTAGGGTTGACTACAGGGTTGAAATATCTCATCAAGTGAATAACGCAGAACCGATCAATTGACTCAAAGAGCGCAAAGCAACGTTAATTGCGGCTTTTGATTTTGACTTACATCCTCAAAACAATGTTAGCGAACCCTTATTTCCAGCGTTTATGTGTCAGGGCGAGAATTAACAGGAGAAGAGATACCCAAACTGATTTAAACGCAGGGACGCTTCAGGCAAAATTTGGTGGGTAATGGGGATGCTGGTCGTTTCGATACAGCACCCCGTGTGATACCTGAAACAAAGTCAGGAGGTCGTCACTGTAGACTGCAAAGAGCGAATGTTACTTTCGAGATACTGGCTGAGCGGTTTACTACACGCTTCGCTTAACCAGGTATCCACTGCGATCCGCATAGCACCCACGCCTGTCATAGCAGCGATCTTAAGCGCCTGCACTCTCTCCGTTTCTGGCCAGAGTACGCAGAGAGCAGCATGAGCGGCCTCCTCCATTTTGAGAAACTTCATCTGGTTTCCCAGACGCAACTGTTCTGTCGACTGAGTGATCCTCGCAATCAGTATCGCCACGTCAGGAGACATATTGATTGTCATCGTCATCAGGGCTTCGCTGACAAGCCCGAACGGCGTTACCGTTTTACCTCGTCTGAGAATTTCGGCATACAGGGCGTCAGGCAGACCATTCTGCCAGGCAAGAATGATCTCTTCTTTAGAGCTGAAATAGTTAAAGAATGTGCGCCGTGCGATACCCGCGTGACTGGCGATATCATCAAGGGTGGTCGCCTCAAACCCTTTTTCGGAAAACAATTTCAGCCCTGTTTCAGTCAGGTGCTGGTACATTTCCCGGCGCTTCCTCTCACGCAGGCCTTCATGCGGTGATGACGATTCTGACACGATACCTTCCCGTCCTTATTGAAATAATGCACTCAGTGCAATATATTGAATTGCACCGGGTGCAATTTTATCCCGGTCAGGCTGGCCTTAACAAGCCATAAAATTTATTCGCCACTCACCCCCTCCATGATCAGGATAATCCTATGAAAACTCACCTCGCTGACGATATTTTCACACCCACCGGAACCCGTCTTAGCCTCAGGAGGATGGGTTATGGCACCATGCAACTACCCGGGCCGCACGTATGGGGGCCGCCGCGCGATAAAGAGGCGGCAATTGCCGTGCTCAGAGAGGCGGTAGAGAGAGGGGTAAATCATATCGATACAGCCCAGTTTTATGGCCCGGACGTTGCGAATCAGCTGATACGCGAGGCACTGGCCCCCTATCCAGACAGCCTGACCCTGGTCACCAAAGTAGGTTTTGTCCGGGGAGCCGATGCCTCCTGGCAAATTGCCCGGCGTCCAGAAGAGCTTGAACGCGCAGTGTATGAGAATCTTAATACGCTGGGACTCAGTACGCTTGATATCGTCAACCTGAGACTGGGGAATGCCAACGGCCCTCAGGATGCGCCTTTCGCTGACTCACTTGAGGCGCTTGTCCGCTTACAGCAGAGAGGATTAATCCGCCATATCGGGCTGAGCAATGTGACTCACAAGCAGTTTACGGAGGCTAAAGCTATCGCTGACATTGTTTGTGTACAGAATCAGTACAACCTCGTCAGTCGCACCGATGACGCGTTTATCGACGCGCTTGCAGATGAAGGGGTGGCCTACGTACCCTTTTTCCCGCTTGGGGGGTTTACGCCGTTACAGTCCTCGCTGCTTAACGAGATTGCAGAAGAAGCCAGTGCGACACCAAAGCAGATAGCACTTGCCTGGCTGCTTCAGCGATCGCCCAATATTCTGGTTATAGCGGGCACTTCCTCGGTGGCGCACCTGCGCGAGAACCTTGCAGCAGCCAGTTTGTCGCTCTCGGCAGATCAGGTCCGTCGCCTTAACGAAATGACTGAAAATAAATAATAAAAGCCGCCGAAAGGCGGCTTTTACGTTTCAGGCTCGCAGGTGTTCTTGTGCGTCATAGTGCGCCCGGAAACGGACTCTTTACGCCTCGACGCTTTTTGATGACAGCGGTCATAAGCCATTCTGTAAAACGTCCGCTTTTCGCTCAAAGCGGACGAGTATGAAGTTGGGAGCCATCGCAGCGAGTACGGACAAACAATTCAGTGAGCAAGACTACAGTCTGTCGCCAGCTTCGTTCAGGAACATAAGCAATGGTGAAAGGTTGCGACTCACATCAACTGACGTGGCGCTGGTAAAGTGCTACTTTCTCGGCCGAGAAGGGACATATCCTGCTGACCACGCGGCGCGGCTGGGACAAGGGCAATCGCGCCTCCGTTGAATCGCTGCTGAATAAACGCTGCACTAGCCTTACGGCTCCGCCAGCTGACAGCCCTCATCCCGATTTTCTTAGTCGCGCAGCTGCTGCGCGATTGCGCTATACATCAGTGACGCCTCCAGCGGCTGGGCGCTAAACGAGGGTTCCGCCTGCGGCCAGGTCGACCATTGCACAATCACCAGCTGCTCGGCGGGGTTAACCATAATAATCTGGCCATAGATGCCCAGCGCCCAGAGCGACCCCTTCAGCGACTGCTGCGGCGTAGGCTCGACGTTTTTCGCGTTCGCCGGTACCTCGTTGTTCCACCACTGGAAGCCGTAAATGCCCTGCGGATGCGCGGCGGAAACCGAGCCCTGTGCCTGCGTCCAGCCAGAGGCGAGCTTCAGCCAGCCGTCCGGCAGCGCTTTATCGCCGTCCGGCAGTCGCCCCTCATGCCGTACAAACTCGCCGAAGCGCCCCCAGTCCTCCAGCGTGGCGTTGAAGCCGTGCGCGCCAACGTCATGTTTGCCGGGCTGATAGGCGTGCCAGACACCGTCACTCGCCATGCCGTAAGGCTGCCAGATGCTCTGCTGCAGATACGCGGCGAGCGACATGCCGGTGGCGCGCTCCAGCACGTCACCCAGCAACCAGGCGCCGCCCGACGAGTAGGACCAGTGCTGGCCTGCCGGATGCGCCTTCTTCAGGCCGGTAATCAGCCCGCGCACGCAATCATAGGTGCCAGCACGCGCCTCGCACTGGGTCAGCTGGGCAAAATCAGAGTCGGGTCTTGTGTAATCTTCATTCCACGCCACGCCGGAGGTGTGGGTAAGCAGCTGTCGCAGCGTCACGTCCTGCCAGGCGGTGCCTTTTAGCTCCGGCTCGTAATCGGTGACCTTGTCATCCAGCGAGTGGATTTTCCCCTGTTTCAGCGCCACGCCGACCAGCGTCGACACCACTGATTTACCCACCGAGCGCGAGGTCCAGAGCGTGCTGTCGTTGTTGCCGTGCGCCAGATATTTGTAGGCGATCTGGCCGTTTTTCAGGACCAACATCCCCGCCACGTTCTGACGCTGCAGGTAGTCCGCCATGCTGTAGCGGTGGCCGTTGACGCGGTAGCTAACCTCACCGAGCTGATGCTTCGCCAGCGGCAGCGGCTGGGCGGTACCGTGATGAAAAACATCGGCGGGATAGTTGCGGTAGTCGTTGCGAAAGCCCACCACGCGATCCTGTTGATCCCAGTTGAGCATGGTTTTGGGATCGGGCAGGTCGCGATCGAACGGCGTCGGACAGACGCTCAGCGGTACGCCGCCGCAAGACTCAGGCTCAGCGGCTGTTGCTGCATACGACAGCAGCGCAGCCGTCGTCAGCGATGCTGCCAGTAGCAGGTTTTTTTTACTTTTCATCACTCTGTTTCCTTCTTAGCAAGCCTTAAAATCGACGAGCCGTAGTATAGATTTGGCCTGCGCTGTGCAAAAATCAGCATATGTGGGGAAATCCCCCCAACCAGTTGCATCAGGGAGCAGATATGGCCTGTCTCAGTTTTTCCTTTGCGCAAATAGAGGCGTTTTCTACCGTCGCCGCGCTCGGCACCGTTTCGCAAGCGGCGAAACAGCTTGGCAAGGATCGCGCCACGGTCAGCGAGCTAATTGAGTTTCTGGAGGCGGCACTGGGCTATGCGCTCTTTTCGCGACAGGGCCGCACGCTGGCGCTGACGCCAGAGGGTCAGCGGCTGAAGCGACAGGCGGCGCTGCTGATGCGCCAGGCGCAGGCGTTCGACGCGGCGGCGCGCCACGTCCGTCATGATATCTCCGACGAAATCAGCCTGGTTTACGATCCCTTTGTGCCACGCCCTTTTCTCTGCCGTCTGATTGAGACGCTGGCGGAAAGCAACATCCGGGTCAGCGCCTGGAGCGCGGCCCGCGAAGAGGCGGAAGCGGCGCTCGCCTGCGGCGCGGTGCAGCTGGCGCTCTGCCAGGCGCGCAACCGCAGTCTGGGCAGCGAGATGGCGTGGCGCTCGGTGGGGGTGGTCGAACTCGATTTTTACGCCGCCGCATCGCTCTTCGCGGACGAGCAGCCGGTATCGCTATTCGAACTCGCCTCGCAGCCGCAACTGGTGATGCATCCGGCGCCCGACGGCGTGGCGGCGAAGCAAGGACGCATCGCCGATCGTACCTTCTACACCAATGACCGGGCGCTGCTGCGCCATATGCTGGAGAGCGGCCAGGGGTGGGCCTTTCTGCCGAAGCATTTTGCCGCCGCCAGCTGGCGTGACGTTAAAGCGATTGACGTGGAGGTGGGCAATCTGGCGCTGAGCCAGATGATCGTGATGCTGTGGAAGCCCGGCATGACGATAGATTTCGCCGTCAGCGAGGCGATAAAGATCATTCCCGATGTCTGGGCGGAGTCAGCCGTAACGCTTGCCGGCCATGCTGGTTAGCGGGTGGGGCTGACGACCTGGCTATATCGGGAAGCCGGAGGAGGCCCACAGGCTGTGAGATTGAATGTCCGCTTTGTGCCAGACGCGGCCACTGGCTCTTACATGATGCCCTGTCGGAATCATCCTGAGAGGCAGGCGTGCCTTTAATGGCGATTTGAGCGCGTTGCGAAGTAGACCACCGCAGCTCCGAGAGCAACGATGAGCGTATCTTCAACCAGGCCACTTTTGGTCTGCCCTATCCCTTCGATGGCTTTTTTGCGTGCCGCCAGCGTGGCATAGGCCAGTGGCACGGCGGCAGAGACAGCGATCGCTGCTCCGGCTTTTTCTTTTCCGCTGGGTGCCAACGCGGCGCCCGCAATCCCTGCACTTGCCACACGGGCTGTCAGGCCCAAAAACACGGTGCGGTCTGGCGCTGACTTCATCTTGTCGCCAAAGAGTTCACCTACCCCCATCGCTAACGCGCCGAATTTAAATAACGGACGGTCGAGCAGAAAAAGATGGCCCGTTGTGTTGCGCCCGGCAATGCGTGCTGCGGCGATGGCCGCCATCGGCGTCATGGAACGGCAGCTGGCAACAACGCCAATTAAGGCGGAATAAACAAATTGGGTTAATTTCATTCATTATCTCCCGGATAGATAAAAGTTTTTATTCTTTAAGCTTTATTGCGGTAGAAGCCAGGAACACTCTTTCTGATTAACGCACTTACACGGTCACGTTATTTACGCTTTTTCATATGAGCACGGTATGTCACTGCAACAGTCAGTATAGATGAACGGCCTGAGACAGCAGGATTGACGGGAATAGCGGGTTGAAGAATGCGGCCGCAATTATTTGCCGGGCCAAACCTCAGCGATAATCCTCCGGCAGTATGGCTTCTACGAACGGCGACGTGCTGACGCCACTAAGTGGATTATTGTTCTTCAGGAAGAACGCATGCCGATCGGTCGCTCCTCGCTTATAGCGAAACAGGCAACGGACTGTGGAGTAAGCGGACATGCTGAGCGTCACCATTAAAAATCGTTGAGCATTAACAGGGGAATGGTAAGGTTGTTGTTTGCTCACTTCCAGAAAGGCCTTCGTTATGAACAATATAATACGGAAGAATTATCCTGAGTTAGGTGAAGTAAAGGCACCTTATGTTCATTCTGTAAAACATGGCAGCACGCTCTATGTTTCAGGATTGACCGCATTTGGCACACCTGCTCAACATAAAGGCATTGTTGAGCAGGCTGAAGAAATATTCAGTCAACTCAGGAAAATTGTCAGGGTAGAAGGCGCGGATTTCTCAACCCTGATCAAAGTGACCATTTTCATTACCTCTTTTGAAGAGATCGCTGCGCTTCGTGAAGTGCTGTACCGAAATTATGGTCATCACTTACCTGCCAGTTCGCTCGTGGAAGTCAGCCGCCTTTTCTCTCCAGACCTCTCAATCGAAATTGAAGCTATTTTTGGGCTTTAATTCATTCCTGACGGCCGGGTAGTGATGGCTATTCGGTTAAATGAACGCTTTATCATTCCCGTATGTCCGCTTTGCGCTTATGGCTGGCTCTAAAGCCGAACTGCAAGCGTCACGGCCTGCGAAATAGCGGCCTGCATCTTCTCAGCCTCGCCCCTCGCCTACAAAAACCCCATTAAAATCAGGTCTTTATAGAAACATTTTTTAACACTAACTGTTTACATTGAAATGAGAATTCATATTATTCCGATAATCACTATCACCTTTAAAGGGTGATTCACGTGCGGTACGGGGCATCAACGCCTCTGACACCTTGAATAATCAGGATGATCACAACAATGAAAGCGCGTCGCTATTGGGCTTTAAACCCTTGTTTATTAATGATGTTAGCCGCTAATGCCTCGGCTGAAGGACAAAAAGAAGAGTCGCTGGTGGTCTCCGCCAGTCGTACAAATCACAGTATGACCGACATGGCACAGACCACCTGGGTCATTGAACAGGCTGACATTGAGCAGCAAGTTCAGGGCGGGAAAGAACTTAAAGAGGTACTGGCGCAGTTGATCCCCGGTATGGATGTCAGCAGCCAGGGGCGTACCAATTACGGTATGAATATGCGCGGTCGTTCCATGATGGTGATGGTTGATGGCGTGCGGTTAAACTCCTCGCGCAGCGACAGCCGTCAGCTGGACTCTATCGATCCGTTTAATATCTCCCGCATTGAAGTGATCTCCGGCGCGACCTCCCTCTACGGCGGCGGCAGTACCGGCGGCTTAATCAATATCGTCACGAAAAAGGGCCAGCCGGAAACGGAAGTCGAGTTCCAGACCGGCGTAAAGTCGGGCTTCAACAGCCATAACGATAATGACGAAAACATTGCGGCGGCAGTCAGCGGCGGCAACGACAACGCCTCGGGGCGGCTGTCAGTGGCGTATCAGCGCTTTGGCGGCTGGTATGACGGCAAGGGTAACGAGGTCAACATTGATAACACCCAGACCGGTTTGCAGTATTCAGACCGTCTGGACGTGATGGGCACCGGCACCCTGAATATCGACGATCATCAGCAGTTGCAGCTCACCACGCAGTATTACAAGAGTGAATCCGACGGTAAGCACGGCCTGTATCTTGGCGAAAACTTCTCGGCCGTGACCGGTTCCGGCAATGCGTACAATAAAAATAATCTCGACTCCGACCGTATCCCTGGCACCGAACGCCATCTTATTAACCTGCAATATTCCAACACCGATTTCTGGGGTCAGGATCTGCTCGCACAAATTTACTACCGCGATGAGAACCTGACGTACTACCCCTTCCCTACGCTTTCAGGTGGCCGGGTCACCAGCATTGGCGCATCCCAGCAAAAAACCGATTTTTATGGCGGCAAACTCACCCTCAACAGTAAACCTCTGGATGCGTTAACGCTGACATGGGGTGTGGATGCCGAGCACGAAACCTTCGATGCCAATCAGCAGTTCTTCGACCTTAACAAAGCGGCGGCCAGCGGCGGCATGAAGCTGGATAACGCCTATAACGTCGGTCGCTATCCGGGCTACAGCATCACTAACCTCGCCCCGTTCCTGCAATCGAGCTATGACTTCTCCGCCATCACCCTGAGCGGCGGCGTGCGTTATCAGTACACCGAAAACAAGGTCGACGATTTTATTGGCTACGCCCAACAACAGGGGATTGCCACGGGCCGAGCCACCTCGGCAGACGCTGTACCGGGCGGGAAAACCGACTACAACAACCTGCTCTTTAACGCCGGTATTCTGGGTCATCTGACCGAACGTCAGCAGCTCTGGTTTAACTTCTCGCAGGGCTTTGAGATCCCGGATTTGGCGAAATACTACGGCTCCGGTACTTATCAGCTGGTGAATGGCCATTACCGCCTGGTCAACAGCGTTAACGTTAACGACTCGAAACTCGACGGTATTAAGGTAGATGCCTACGAGCTGGGCTGGCGCTTTACCGGGGATAACCTGCGCACCCAGATTGCGGGATACTATTCGCTCTCCGACAAAACCATCAACATCAACAAAAGTGACATGACCATCAACGTGGAAGATGATGAGCGTCGCATCTACGGTGTTGAAGGCCAGGTGGATTACTTCTTCACTGACAGTGAGTGGAGCACCGGCACAAACTTTAACGTGATCAAATCGGAAACCCGCGTCGATGGGAAATGGGAAAAGCTAACGGTAGACAGCGCCAGCCCGTCCAAAATGAGCGCATGGGTGACCTGGGCGCCAGGCGACTGGACGCTGCGTGTGCAAAGTACGCAGACCTTTGATTTGTCTGATGAAGCGGGTAAACGCATTGAAGGCTATAACACCGTGGATCTGTTAGGCAGCTACCTTCTGCCGGTGGGCAAGCTGAGCTTTAGCGTTGAAAACGTCCTGGATGAAGACTACACCACGGCATGGGGACAGCGCGCACCGGGTCTGTACAGCCCAACCTATGGGGCGGAGAACCTGTATACCTATAAAGGCCGCGGTCGTACCTTTGGCCTGAACTACTCGGTCCTGTTCTGATAGTAACAACTACCGCCTGCAAGACGGGCGGTAGTTGACAGATATCACTGCTCCGGTAAGAATGCTGTACATTAAAACAGTGTTTTTGGAGATCTGTCATGTTCGTGGAACTGGTTTACGACAAACGAAATGTTGCGGGGCTTGCGGGCGCCAGGGAAATCATCCTGGATGAATTGACCAGACGCGTGCACCGCATCTTTCCGGACGCCGAGGTGAAGGTTAAGCCGATGCAGGCGAACGGTCTGAACAGCGATGCCAGTAAAAGTGATCGGGAAAAACTCAATCGCATGCTGGAGGAGATGTTTGACGAGGCTGATATGTGGCTGGTAGCTGAGTAAGCCTCTCACGCCCTGAGACGGAAACCGCATCTTGCCCCCAGCGTCTATACTCCACAACGCCTGAAAAAAGGGTTCATCTTTGAGGTTTCCGCTATGACGACCTTTCATCAACTTTCTGCCACCAGCTTGCGCGGCCAGCTTATCCCGATGGCCGACTATGCAGGTAAGCTGGTTCTGGTGGTTAATACCGCCAGCCACTGTGGTTTTACACCGCAATACGCCGGCCTGGAAAAGCTTTATAAAAAGTACGCCGACCAGGGGCTGGTGGTGTTGGGTTTTCCCTGCAACCAGTTCGGTAAGCAAGAACCCGGCAATGCCGACGACATCACGCAGACCTGTCAGATCAACTACGGGGTGAGCTTTCCCATATTCGAGAAAGTGGACGTTAACGGCCCAACGGCGCACCCGGTGTTTCGTTACCTGCAAGACGAATTACCCGGCGTGCTGGGTAAGCGGATCAAGTGGAATTTCACTAAGTTCCTGATCGGACGCGACGGCAAACCCATCAAGCGTTTTGCACCGCTCACCACCCCGGAAAAACTGGAAGCCTCTATTCTTGCTGCTCTCGACATCTAGCGGATGTGCCGCAACGCGCGGCAGCACATTTTGGCTGCAACACCCATCAGGAACTGGTATACTGTATATAATTACAGTACGGAGGGCGCATAATGGCTGTTGAAACAAAATTTGTTGTCGTAAGAAAAGGTGAAGAGAAAATGACATTTGCCAGTAAGAAAGAGGCTGACGCTCACGACAAACTGCTCGACCTGGCAGAAGCGTTCACCGACTGGCTGTTGCAAAGCGGTAAGCAGATGGATGAAACGCAGGCTGAAGATCTTGGGCTGTATCTCGCCGAGCAGAAAGAGGCTGTGCAGCATATTCTGCGTACCAGTAAGGTGCCCGATCGCAATGCCACCCCTGCAACAGATAACACCGAGTCAGATGCGGCTGGCAGTAAAAAAATCAGAGCGGTAAAAGCGGCCTGATAGCCAGAACACATCATCACCGATCCTGAACGCCGTAAGCAGAAAACTGCTTGCGGCGTTTTTTTATGTGGAAGTCCATAACGGCTTACTGGACGAGGCTTAAAATCCGCTGTGTGCCAGAAGCAGAGGACAGGCGCTATAGTTTAAGCCCCAGAATTAAAGAGAATCGGGATATGACAGAAACACAATACAGGAGTGCGCTGCACGATATTCTTCACTTCCACACGCAGGCGGCGGTCGAAAAGATCCGCGGCATTAAGGGCATTCTTCCCATAAAAACGCAGGCCGTTGAGGTGGGTATCCATCCCGTCCAGGATGAGGACGGGATGTTTTCAGTCATGATCCATCTCCGGGGTCCAGATTTATACGTGTTAAACAGCGCTATAGCGCCTTACCGAGAGCTTTTCGACGTAAAATTTATCGACGGTAAACTCCAGCCAGACGTGCCCATCTTCGACCCTGAAGAGGTTTCATTTTCGGTCAACGATATTATTGTTGAGGCAGCCATTGGCTGGGTTAAACAGGTCTGGGCCTTGTCCGGCGGTTTAGGCATTCCGGCATACGTATTCGGTGAGGAGTGCGACTGTACAGAAGGGCTTATTCCTCTCGACTAAGAAGATGAATTCTTCGTTTAGGGAGAGAGCCTTCCAGCCACGACGGGTGCGTTTCGCTTGCCCGTCCCACAGAAAACGTCGTGGAACAGCCATCAGCCTGCCGACCTGAGCGTTGTGCGCGGATGTTCAAAGATACCCCGCGCTTTTATCACATTGTCCGCAACCCTCGACATCTCAAAGAAACCGGTGATCGGGATATCTTGCTGGTCGCCCCCTTCCCCCACCAATATTTGCCCTAAACTCCCTGCATACCTGATGTATTGTGATTAACACAAACCACAAAGGACACCTGCGCCATGCTAAAAATCCTCGGCAAAACCACCTCCATCAACGTGCGTAAAGTGCTCTGGACCTGCGAAGAAATTGGTCTGGACTATCTCCAGGAAGATTACGGCAGCGGCTTTGCCTCGACGGAAACCGATGCCTTTCGCGCACTGAACCCGAACGCCATGGTGCCGGTGCTAATCGATGGCGATTTTGTTCTGTGGGAATCCAACGCGATCTGCCGCTATCTGGTGCGCAAAGCCGGGCGTGACGATCTGCTCCCCGGCGATCCGCAGGGGTGTGCTAACGTCGAGCGCTGGATGGACTGGCAGGCAAGCGAATTTAACAACGCCTGGCGCTATGTCTTCCCGGCGCTGGGGCGTAAAAACCCGGACTTTAACGATCCTGAACGCATTGCGGCGGGGATTAAGGAGTGGAACCACCATATCGCGATCCTTAATCAGCAGCTGCAACGCACCGGGGCATGGGTGGCGGGCGAGACCTTTACCCTGGCCGACGTGGTGCTGGGGCTGTCGGTGAACCGCTGGAAAATGACGCCCTTTGACCGCCCGTCGTTCCCTGCTATTGAGGCCTGGTTTGCACACTTAAACCAGCGTCCGGCATTTTTACGCCACGGGAATAATGGAATGCTGTGAGCATCCCGCGCCGTCTCGCGATTGCGAAACAGCAGTCGGGAGACGTTTCGCGGCCGGGTTTAAATAATCCCTTTTTTAACAAGGTTATTTTAATTAATTACTAAATCTCCCTCCACCTCCGGTGCCGTAATAATTAAGCACTATCCTGGACAACCCGTTAAAACGCTTTGCTAGCCTGATTATTCAGGCAAAGCTCAAACCGGAGGTATTCTTTGCTGATTAAACTCAAGAAAGAACGAACGCATCAGGAGGATCGTCGGCTTGCCCTGTGGCTCGCCACTTCCGCAGGATTGCTGAATGCCATTGCGCTGGGGGCATTCGGCTTTTTCCCTTCCCATATGACCGGCAACACCTCACAATTTTCCAGTGAAGTCTCCTCAACGGATCTGAATGATATTATTTTCTTTGCCACGATTATTTTAGCCTTTGTCACGGGGGCAATCGTTGCACGGATTATTGTTTTATGGGGCATTGTTCATAATGTCCGGCTCATTTTTTGTCAGGTTTTGTTTATTGAAGGGTTATTACTGGCCGGTGTGTCCCTGTATGAAATGTTTTTTCATACCTTCACCACCAACCGTGAAATTATTGTTTTTCTCTGCGGCCTGATGGGGATCCATAATTCAACCTCCACTCAACTTTCCGGTGGCCGGGTAAGATCGACTCATATTACCGGTACGTTAACCGACGCAGGCATTTCGCTGGCCTCCGTGGTAGTGGCGATGCTCCGCAGGGACTACTCCAAAGATACCGCAGGACAAAAAAATCAGCTGATAACCCATCTCACCACCCTTTTCTCGTTTATCACCGGTGGTATTGCGGGGCTGATACTGTTCAGGTGGTTTGGCTTTAATGCGATGCTGGCGCTGGGAGTCATACTGGTGCTCGTGGCCGCCTTTTCCATTGTCAGTACCTCACTGCGTGTGCGCAAGGTTCGCGCTGCGCTTAGCAAATCATAAACCACATCCTTTCATTAAGTGACGGTGTCACTTAATGAAATTATCTTTAAGACAATTCTGCCCGCCACCTGTCAGCCCTTATCCCATAAGGCATAACCCCATGTTTCCCTCACTTTCATAGGGTTACAAATTTCGCCGCTTCGCTGGAACCCTTCCCGTTCGCTTGCTATAGCTCAATGACCCCTGCCGATTCATGGCATAACAACAGGCAACCGATGGTTGCTATAACGCATGCGCACAGGGAGACACACCGCAATGCATCCACTATTCAAACGTTCGCTGCTTTTTGTCGGCGCGATTATCGTGGTCGTCGCCCTCCTCGTCTGGGGAATTGGGCTGGAGACCATCAAAGCGCGTCAGGTTGACCTGGTCTATCTCGGGCAACAGCATCTGATTTTAGTTTTCTCGTCGATGTTCTTCGCACTGCTGGTCGGTATTCCCAGCGGTATCTTGCTGAGCCGTCCGGCCGCGCGCGGTATCGCCGAATACGTCATGCAGATCTTTAACGTGGGGAATACCCTGCCGCCACTGGCCGTTCTGGCGCTGGCGATGGTGGTGATTGGTATTGGTGATACCCCTGCCATTATTGCCCTGTTCCTTGCCTCGCTGCTGCCGATTGTGCGTAACACCTACGCCGGGCTGTGCTCGGTGCCTGGCTCGTTACTGGAAGCGGCAAACGGTATCGGCATGACCAAATGGCAACGGCTGTGGCAGGTGGAGATTCCTAACGCCTGGCCGGTGATGCTCTCCGGGATCCGCATCGCTACCGCCATTAACGTCGGGACTGCGCCGCTGGCCTTCCTGATTGGTGCCAGCAGCTACGGTGAGCTGATCTTCCCGGGTATTTACCTGAATGACTTCCCAACGCTGATTTTAGGTGCCGCGGCCACCGCCCTGTTCGCCCTGATTCTGGATACGTTGCTGGCGGCGCTAGGTCGTCTGATGAGCCCGCATCTCGCACGATAATTATAATAAGGAGCTTTTATGAGACTGTTTA
This sequence comes from Leclercia sp. 1548, assembly GCF_050435045.1. NCBI lineage: Bacteria > Pseudomonadati > Pseudomonadota > Gammaproteobacteria > Enterobacterales > Enterobacteriaceae > Leclercia > Leclercia sp. 1548. The sequence goes on from NZ_JBNDJP010000001.1 coordinate 184,932, forward strand.
CTGGCCTGACGGCGCTGTGCGCCGCCGCGCTCTTCTCCAGCCAGGCGCTCGCCGCGCCGCTGATTCTGGCGACCAAGAGCTTTACCGAACAGCATATTCTTTCGGCAATGACCGTGCAGTACCTGCAAAAGAAAGGGTTTCAGGTACAGCCCCAGACCAACATTGCGACGGTCATCTCCCGCAATGCCATGATCAACAAGCAAATCGATATGACCTGGGAGTACACCGGTACTTCGCTGATCATCTTTAACCACATCAACAAACGCATGTCACCGCAGGAGTCTTACGAGACGGTGAAACGCCTGGATGCGAAACACGGCCTGGTGTGGCTCCAGCCTGCTGACATGAACAATACCTACGCCTTCGCTATGCAGCGTAAGCGCGCCGAAGCAGAACATATCAACACCATGTCGGAACTGGTGGCAAAGGTTGAACAGGTGCGTAAAACCGACCCTGATAATAACTGGCTGCTCGGTCTGGACCTGGAGTTTTCCGGGCGCAGCGACGGCATGAAGCCGCTGCAGGCCGCCTACAACCTGGAGCTTGATCGCCCGCAGATCCGCCAGATGGACCCTGGTCTGGTCTATAACGCGGTGCGCGATGGCTTTGTCGACGCCGGGCTGATTTATACCACCGACGGGCGCGTGAAGGGTTTTGACCTGAAGGTACTGGAAGATGATAAAGGCTTCTTCCCGAGCTATGCGGTGACCCCGGTGGTGCGTAAGGACACCCTGGAGGCCAATCCGGGTCTGGAGGAGGCGCTGAACACCCTCTCTGCCCAGCTCAATAACGACGTTATCACCGAGCTGAATAAAAAGGTGGATATCGATCATCAGTCACCGCAGCAGGTCGCCCGTGATTTCCTGCGTAGCAAGCAGCTGCTGTAAGGAGGCGCTATGGATACGATTCACTACATGATTGATAACTGGGGTTATCTCTGCACCCTGACGCTACAACATCTGTGGCTGGTGGCGCTGGCTGTAGGCCTGGCCATCATTATCGGCGTGCCGCTGGGCATTCTGATTGTACGCCACAAATGGCTGGCAACCCCGGTGCTGGGCATTGCCACCATCGTACTGACCATCCCATCCATTGCGCTGTTTGGTCTGATGATCCCGCTCTTTTCGCTGATCGGTCAGGGTATTGGTGCCCTGCCCGCGATTACCGCGGTATTTCTCTACTCGCTGCTGCCGATTGTGCGTAACACCCACACCGCACTCGACAGCCTGCCGCCCGGCCTGCGTGAGGCGGGACGTGGCATCGGCATGACCTTCTGGCAACGTCTGCGCTGGGTAGAGATTCCCATGGCGCTGCCAGTGATTTTCGGCGGGATCCGTACCGCCGTGGTGATGAACATCGGCGTGATGGCGATTGCCGCCGTTATCGGCGCGGGCGGTCTGGGTCTGTTGCTGCTTAACGGCATCGGCGGAAGTGATATTCGTATGTTGATTGCCGGTGCGCTGATGATTTGTCTTTTAGCGATTGTGCTCGACTGGTTACTGCACCGTCTGCAGATCGTACTGACTCCAAAGGGGATTCGATAATGATAAAACTGGAAAACCTCACCAAACAATTTTCACAGAAGCAGGGCCAGACATTTAAGGCCGTAGACAACGTTAACCTGAACGTACCCGAAGGGGAAATGTGCGTCCTGCTCGGACCGTCCGGCTGCGGCAAGACGACTACCCTGAAGATGATTAACCGTCTGATTACTCCGAGCAGCGGGAAGATCCTGATTAACGGTCAGGACACCAGCGACATGGATACCGTCACCCTGCGTCGTAACATCGGCTACGTGATCCAGCAGATTGGTCTGTTCCCGAACATGACTATCGAAGAGAACATCACCGTGGTGCCGCGGATGCTGGGCTGGGACAAAGCGCGCTGTAAAACCCGCGCTGAAGAGCTGATGGATATGGTGGCGATGGACCCGCATAAGTTCCTCAACCGCTACCCACGTGAAATGTCCGGCGGTCAGCAGCAGCGTATCGGCGTGATCCGCGCCCTGGCGGCGGATCCTCCGGTACTGCTGATGGATGAGCCTTTCGGTGCAGTCGACCCAATTAACCGCGAGGTGATCCAGAACCAGTTCCTCGAGATGCAGCGCAAGCTGAAAAAGACCGTGATGCTGGTGAGCCATGATATCGACGAGGCGCTGAAGCTCGGCGACCGCATCGCCGTCTTCCGCCAGGGGAAAATCGTCCAGTGCGCCAGCCCGGACGAACTGCTGGCGAAACCGGCGAATGAGTTTGTCGGTTCGTTCGTCGGCCAGGACCGCACCCTTAAGCGTCTGCTGCTGGTCTCGGCGGGCGATGTGACTGACCAACAGCCGACGATCACCGTTCGCCCGGCCACCCCGCTGCCGGAGGCCTTCGCCACGATGGATGATAACGACATTCGCGCGGTCACCGTGGTGGACGAAAACGGTAAGCCGCTGGGCTTTGTGAAACGTCGCGAGGCGCGCCATGCCAGCGGCACCTGCGCCGATCTGATCCATCCGTTCCGTATGACCGGCAAGGCTGAAGACAACCTGCGCGTGGTGCTCTCCCGTCTGTACGAGAGCAACACCAGCTGGATGCCAATTGTCGATGAAGACGGGCGCTATAACGGCGAGATTTCGCAGGACTATATTGCGGAATATCTCAGTTCCGGTCGCACCCGCCGGGCGCTGAATATTCATAGCGAGAGTTAATGTTGTAAGCCGGGCACTGCCCGGCTCTTTACGTTGCTAACCCCACGATTTCCCCCCACAATATTGTATCTTTCCTGTTTACGTGTACCCCATGCATCGACTCCATGCTTACCCGGACATCCGCGCGATGTTTCGCCGACTGCTGATTGCCACCGTCACCGGCGTGCTGGCAGCGCTGGCCGTGGCGCTGTTTCGTCACGCCATGTATTGGCTGGAGTGGCTGCTCCTGAGTAATGAAAGCGGCAGCCTGGTGAATGCCGCCAGCAGCCTCTCACCCTGGCGACGTGCCCTGACTCCCGCCCTTGGCGGGCTGGCGGCCGGACTGTTGCTCTGGGGCTGGCAGCGGATCAACGCGCAGCGCCCTCATGCTCCCACCGACTATATGGAGGCCCTGGAAACGGGCGACGGACAGTTTGACTATGGTGCCAGTCTGGTGAAATCCCTGGCATCGTTACTGGTGGTCGCCAGCGGCAGCGCCATTGGCCGTGAAGGGGCGATGATCCTGATGGCCGCTCTCGCCGCCTCGTTTTTTGCCCAACGCTTTACGCCGAAATCCGAGTGGAAGCTGTGGATTGCCTGTGGTGCCGCCGCCGGGATGGCGAGTGCGTACCATGCGCCCTTAGCCGGCAGCCTGTTCATTGCCGAGATCTTGTTCGGCACCCTGATGCTGGCGTCGCTTGGGCCGGTGGTGATTGCCGCGGTGGTTGCGCTCCTCACTACCCGCCTGCTCAGCCCCGGTGCCAGCACGCTGTATGAGGTGCATCTCAGCGAAACGCTGACCGGGGTGGATTATTCCCTGATGGTCGGCATGGGTTTGCTGGCGGGGGTCTGCGGCCCGGCGCTGATGTGGCTGATGACCTTCACTCACGCCCTGTTCCTGCGCCTGCGGCTTTCCCCGCCGTGGCAGCTGGCATTGGGCGGGCTGATCGTCGGGCTGTTGTCACTGCTAACGCCTAAAGTGTGGGGCAATGGCTACAGCGTGGTGCAGGCGTTTCTGCTCGCGCCGCCGCTGCTGTCAGTAATTGCGGGGGTATTTATCTGTAAGCTGCTGGCGGTACTGGCCAGCAGTGGTTCGGGGGCGCCAGGCGGGGTATTTACGCCAACGTTGTTTGTCGGTATGGCAACCGGGATGCTGTTTGCTCAGATCTTTATGCTTTGGTTGCCCGGTTCTGAAACCGCAATTTTGCTGGGGCTGGCGGGAATGGCGACACTGCTTGCCGCCACGACGCACGCGCCGATCATGTCGGCGCTGATGGTCTGTGAAATGACCGGGCAGTATCTGCTGCTGCCCGGCTTGCTGATTGCCTGCGTGGTGGCGTCGGTGCTGTCGCGAACGTTACGCCACGACTCGATCTACGGACAACACACTGCCGAGAGTCGAGAGGTCGATGTAGTGCGCTAGATCGCGCTGCTCTGCGCGAGGCAGATAGGGCAGCTCGCCGACCAGCGGACCCGGCAGCTTTTTACTCAGCACCTCAATAATTTCAGCATAGTGGGCCAGGCCCGGATTGATACGGTTTGCCACCCAGCCCACCAGCGGCAGGCCGTCATTGGCGATGGCCTGTGCCGTCAGCAGGGCGTGGTTGATACAGCCTTCCTGAATGCCCACCACCATCAGCACCGGCAGTTGCTCCTGCACCACCCACTCTGATAACGGACGCAAATCATTCATCAGGCTGCGCCAGCCGCCAGTTCCTTCAACCACCACGTGGTCGACCTGATCGCTCAGGCTGGCCAGCCCGTTCGATAACAGGGTGTAATTCACCAGCCCGCTGTGCGCCACGCTGCTCTCATCTTCACTGAGGGCAATGGGGTTTACCGCATGGTAAGGCAGTTCGAGAGAGGAGACGCTTTGTAAAACCAGCGCATCTTTATTGCGCAATCCCTCTGGCGTCTCTTTACTCCCTTTTGCTACCGGTTTGTACCCTGCGACGCGCTTTCCGCTTGCCATCAAGGCTTGCAGCAAGGCGCGGGACACAACCGTCTTGCCGACAGAAGTATCAGTACCCGTTACAAAGAAACGCTTAAGCATCACTAACTCCACCGTTATGCTTTGGAAATATAAATCAAGGAAATAATTCAGTGGAGGAAGTCTAAGGCATGCGCTATCCGCTCAGTTTGAGATAGCGCAATTTTTAGTAAGACTTTAAGGATTGTTAACCCTGCAGCAGGCGGATCAGCAGGGAGCCGTTATACATCGCATCTTTCACCAGCGCCGCACCGGCCATCGTCCCCTGATTGGTAAACTGGGTGCTCTCCACCACGATATGTTTACTGTAGGCTGGCAGGGACTGCTGGCGAATTGAGTCGGCAATCGCCGGGAAGAGGACCCCTGCCGCCTGGCTCAATGGCGAACCGATCAGGATTTTTTGCGGATTGAAGAGGTTAACCATAATGGCAATGATGCGCCCGACGTTCGTGCCAACGCCGGTAATGATGTCTTTCGCCAGCAGGTCGCCCTGCTGGGCGGCCGCGCAAAGCGACTCCACCGTCAAGGGTTGACCGTGCAGAGTTGAACTCATCGACTGGCCGAGCCGCAGCTGGGCCAGCTCCAGCACACTGTCCACGCTGGCAATGGTCTCCAGACAGCCGTGGTTACCGCAGTAACAGCGTTTGCCGTAGGGATCGACCTGGGTGTGGCCAATCTCCACCAGGCTGCTGCTCCCGGCGTGCAACAGACGACCATCGGTTATCACTCCGGCACCGACGTTGTGGTCGATGACCACCTGAATCACGTCCCGCGCACCACGCGACGCGCCGAACAGGGCCTCGGCCATCGTCCATGCGCTAATATCATGCTGAATATAGACCGGCACGCCGGTATGGTTCTTCAGCACCTCGCCCAGCGGCATCTCTTTCACGTCATCGTAGAACGGCATCCGGTGAACGATACCATTTTCGGTATCAATGATACCTGGCATGGTGATCGCGATGGCGGTGAGACGCTCCAGCTTCTGCTGGTGATGAATAAAGAACCGATCGATAAGCGCGGTGATCCGCACCTCAAGCGGCAGCTCGGCTTTCAGCTCCAGCGGCAGTTGCTCTTCCACCACCAGCTTGCTGCTGAGATCGCGCAATGCAAGGTAGATTTCACCCCGGCTGATGCGCAACGAGAGGTAGTGCCAGGCTTCGGTTTCCACCACCAGCCCTACAGCCGGACGGCCGCGGCTGCCCGGCTCCTGAATTTCCGTCTCCTGCACCAGATGCGCTTCGAGCATTTCTCGTACGATCTTGGTGATACTGGCAGGTGCCAGTTGCGCAAGGCGGGAAAGATCGATGCGCGAGACCGGCCCAAGCTGATCAATCAGGCGATATACCGCACCCGCATTGGTCTGCTTAATCTGATCGATATGCCCAGGCTGACTATCAGCAACCACCACGTACTCCCTTATTTTCGAGCTTCGAAATAAACTGTGGGCTATGGTGAAGCACTTCTACAGTAATCGTCAAATTTTTACTTAGCCTTGTGATTTACAGCACATTTTTACCCGCTTTTTTTGCGGCTCAGCCGCCTGATGAGGCGTCGATCAGCAGTTTTTTGAAACGTTGTGCCGCGGCGCTAAGCTCATGATGCTTCGACCACACCAGCCACATCTCTGACACTGCGTCCGGTTCGGCTATCGCCACCCAACGCATCTCGTTCAGTTGGAGTCGCTTAAACGAGGCCGGCAGAATCGACACACCCAGCCCCGCCGCCACCAGCCCGATAATAGTCATCGCCTCGCCCACCTCCTGAGTGATGACCGGCGTGACCCCGTAGCGACGCAGTAATCCCAGAATGTCGTCATACAGACCGGTACCTACCCGCGGATCAAAAAAGACAAACGGCTCCTGGGCCAGCTCCGTAAGAGAAACCACAGCTTTTGCCGCCAGGGGGTGATCCCGATGAATCATCGCCAGCAGCGGCTCCCGCAGCACCTGCTGCCACGCCAGGGTATCCGGCAGTTGGGTATTACGCATCAGACCAAGATCGAGAGAGCCTTCGCTCAGCGGCACGATCTGCTCCCGGGTGTTGATCTCCCGGGTCTGGATATGGACATCTGGTGAGAGGCGGCGAAACGTCGAGAGCGTATGCGAGATGGCGCGGATAAAAGGCGCAGAGGAGGTAAAGCCAAGACGTAGCTCTCCGGTTTCGCCGTGGTGCAGCCGTTCCGCCCGGGCTGCCGCCTCGTCCACCAGGCTTAGGATCTGACGGCTGTCGGCCAGAAATTGACGTCCTGCCGCCGTCAGCCCCACGCTGCGGTTGGTCCGCGCCAGCAGACGCGCCCCCACCTGCTGCTCCAGCGCCTGAATTTGCTGACTCAGCGGCGGCTGGGAGATATTCAGCCGCGCCGCCGCGCGACCAAAATGCAGCTCCTCAGCGACGGCCACAAAGTAGCGCAGATGACGCAGTTCAATATTCATATTTTTAACGTATCATTTGAGATTATTAATATATTAGACAGAATATTTACATTTTCCTACCCTGATCCTTGTGGTCATACCCGTCACCAGAAATCACGGGGATGTTGAAGCAAGGAACTTACGTGAGTCGTACAACAACGGCTGATATCGCCCCGACAGATGATATCGATCTTTTACCCACCCAACCGCGGCCGGTCCAGTTCATCAAACGCGGTACCCCGCAGTTTATGCGCGTCACCCTGGCGCTCTTCTCCGCCGGACTGGCGACTTTCGCCCTGCTCTACTGCGTGCAGCCGATCCTGCCGGTGTTGTCCCAGGAGTTTGGGGTGACGCCTGCCAGCAGCAGTATTTCGCTCTCGATTTCCACCGGGATGCTGGCGATTGGTCTACTTTTTACCGGCCCGCTGTCAGACGCCATCGGGCGTAAACCTGTGATGGTCACCGCCCTGCTGCTGGCCTCGGTCTGTACGTTGCTGTCCACGATGATGACCAGCTGGCACGGAATTTTGATCATGCGCGCGCTGATCGGCCTTTCTCTCAGCGGCGTGGCGGCGGTGGGTATGACCTACCTCAGCGAGGAGATCCACCCCAGCTTTGTCGCCTTCTCCATGGGGCTTTATATCAGCGGTAACTCCATTGGCGGGATGAGCGGACGACTCCTGAGCGGGGTCTTCACCGACTTTTTCAACTGGCGGATTGCGCTGGCAGCGATCGGCTGTTTTGCGCTGGCCTCAGCACTGATGTTCTGGAAAATTCTGCCGGAATCGCGCCACTTTCGCCCTACCGCTTTACGGCCAAAAACGCTGCTGATTAACTTCCGCCTGCACTGGCGCGATAGGGGCCTGCCCCTGCTGTTCCTGACCGGTTTTCTGTTGATGGGGTCGTTTGTTACCCTGTTTAACTACATCGGCTACCGGCTAATGCTTTCGCCCTGGCATTTAAGCCAGGCGCTGGTTGGCCTGCTGTCGGTGGCTTATCTCACCGGCACCTGGAGTTCGCCAAAAGCCGGGGCGATGACCACCCGCTTTGGCCGTGGCCCGGTGATGCTGGCCTCGACGGGTATCATGCTGGCAGGCGTGCTGATGACCCTGTTCGCTAACCTGGGGGTGATTTTCGCCGGGATGCTGCTCTTCTCCGCGGGCTTTTTTGCCGCCCATTCGGTCGCCAGCAGCTGGATCGGCCCGCGCGCCCGCCGCGCCAAAGGCCAGGCATCATCGTTATATCTGTTCAGCTACTACCTGGGTTCCAGCATCGCCGGGACGCTGGGTGGCGTCTTCTGGCATCAGTACGGCTGGAACGGCGTGGGAGGATTTATCGCGTTGATGCTGTGCGGGGCGCTGCTGGTGGGTGTTAACCTGCATAAACGGTTACATTAATGTTGCGTGGCCTCGTGTTTCGCTTCACTGGATGGTACTTTTAACCATCAGTTGATGCAGACACGAGGTCTTAATGGAAAAGAATAATTATCAGCAACTCACCCGTACCTTCCAGCGTCTCTCCCGCTTCTCTCACCTCTCCGCCATTGCCAGTTGGGACATGTTTACCATGATGCCCGCAGGCGGCAGTGCCGCGCGAGGCGAAGCGCTGGCAGAGTTGAGCGTCCTGCAACACCAAATCCTGACCGATGCAAAGGTGGCCGACTGGCTGCGTAATGCCGAAAGCGAAGATCTGAATGACGTCGAACAGGCCAACCTGCGGGAGATGACCCGCCACTACCAGCAGGCCGCGCTGCTGCCGGAGTCGCTGGTGGAAGCCAAATCCCTGGCGGGCAGTAAATGCGAGCATGCCTGGCGCACCCAGCGTCCAGCGAATGACTGGCAGGGCTTTGCTGCCAACCTGAAAGAGGTGGTGAAGCTGAGCCGGGAAGAGGCCCGCCTGCGTGCCGACGCCAAAGGCTGCACCCCTTACGATGCGCTGCTGGATATTTTTGAGCCGGACATGACCAGCGCCCGGCTGGACGACCTGTTTGGCGATCTTAAATCCTGGCTGCCGGGCCTGCTGAATCAGGTTGTCGAGAAGCAGGCACAGCAGTCATTTGTGCCGCCACAGGGGCCATTCCCGACGGCAATCCAGCGCGAGCTGGGACTGGAGGCGATGAAGACCCTCGGGTTTGACTTTAACGCCGGTCGGCTGGACGTCAGCGCTCACCCGTTCTGTGGCGGCGTGCCGGAAGACGTACGCATTACGACCCGTTACGACGAAGACGAACTGCTCAGCGCCCTGTTTGGGGTGATCCATGAAACCGGACACGCCCGTTATGAACAGAACCTGCCGCGCAACTGGCTTGGACAGCCTATCGCTCTGGCCCGCTCTACCGCTATCCATGAGTCACAAAGCCTGTTCTTTGAGATGCAACTTGGGCGTAGCACGGCGTTTCTCAACCATCTGCTCCCCGCGGTGCATGAGCGCTTCGGCAGCCAGGCGGCCTTCTCGCCGGAGAACTTTGTCGCCTGGAACCAGCGCGTCAAGCCCGGCTATATCCGTGTGGATGCGGACGAAGTCAGCTATCCGGCGCACGTGGTGCTGCGCTACGAGATTGAGCGGGCGCTGATCAACGGTGACATTGAAGTCGACGACATTCCCGCGCTGTGGGACGAAAAGATGCAGGCGTGGCTGGGCTTATCCACCAAAGATAACTACCGCAACGGCTGTATGCAGGACATCCACTGGACAGACGGCGGCTTCGGTTACTTCCCGTCCTACACCCTTGGGGCGATGTATGCCGCCCAGCTGTTCGCTGCTGCTAAAAAAGCCCTGCCTGGGCTGGATGCCGCCATCGCCGTCGGGGATTTCAGCGCCCTGTTCGACTGGCTGCGCCAGAACATCTGGCAACACGGCAGCCGTTTCACCACCGCCCAGTTGATTGAGCAGGCCACCGGAGAAGATCTCAACAGCCGTTACTTCCGCGATCACCTCACCTCGCGTTATCTGTAACCCTCCGCGCCGGGTATCGTACCCGGCGCTGTACAATCCGTTACACGTCGTCACCAATCACTCACGGAAGCCCCGTAATTTCAGGGATATAGTTCTTTCAACGGCCCCGCAGTGGGGTTAAATGAAAAAACCAATTCGAGGGTAGGATGATGAATAAAGTATTAGCTCTGGTTGTTGCCGCTGCAATGGGTCTCTCTTCTGCTGCATTCGCTGCTGACACCGTCGCCAACACCGCTGCACCGGCAGCCACCGCGACTACCACCACCGCAGCGCCGGCTGCGAAGACTGTGCACCACAAAAAACACAAAAAAGCGGCCGTGCAGAAAGCGCAGGCTGCGAAAAAGCACCATAAAAAAGCAGTGAAAAAAGAAGAAGCAGCGCCGGTTGCCCAGAAAGCGCAGGCAGCCAAAAAGGTTCATAAAAAAGAAGTGAAAAAAGCGGAAGCGGCACCGGTTGCCCAGAAAGCTCAGGCAGCCAAAAAACACCACAAAAAAGCCGTTAAACACCAGGCTGCGACCCCTGCAGCGCAACCCGCTGCGTAAGCCTGCTTACCTTAACGTGCCCTGACGGGCACGTTGGTCCCGGCGCTGAACCGGCAAGGTTCCAGCGCCGTTTTTCTGTGCGGAGGGCGTTATGTTTCAGCGCTATCGGTTTGAGTTGATTCTTACCACGCTTATTTTATGCGCTCTTATTGCGAGTATGTTTTATATTTCCTGAGTGTAGCACGCTGATTTTACTCCCACTTTCGCGCGGTCCCGTCTATAGTTAATAAGCAGGGTTCATATTTAATAATCATAATTATCCCCCTTCAGAGTGTGATATGCGTAAATCTGTTGTGGTTGTACTGGGAACGTTTTTTCTCTTTTCTGGGCTGAGTCATGCGGACGAAGGCAGCAACGACGCTGCGAACCTCAAAAAAGAGGTACAAACGCTGTTTTTTGGTCATGACGACCGTACGCGTGTCACCGATCCTACCCACTCTCCGTGGGATGCCATTGGCCAGCTGGAAACCGCCAGCGGGAATCTGTGTACCGCGACCCTCATTACCCCCCAGCTGGCGCTGACCGCCGGCCACTGCCTGTTGGTGCCCCCGAATGGTAAACCCGATACCGCCGTTGCCCTGCGCTTTGTCTCGTTAAAAGGCAGCTGGCGCTATGAGATCCACGGCATTGAAGGACGCGTCCCCGCATCTCTGGGACGTCGGCTGAAAGCCGATGGCGACGGCTGGATCGTACCGCCATCTGCTGCCTCGTGGGATTTTGGTCTGGTGGTGCTGCGCAATCCGCCATCGGGGATCACGCCGCTGCCGCTGTTTACCGGTGACAAAGATGCCCTTACCGCCGCGCTGAAAGCGGCTGACCGTAAGGTGAACCAGGCGGGCTACCCGGAAGATCATCTCGACGTGCTCTATACCCATCAGGACTGCATTGTTACCGGCTGGGCGCAAACCGGCGTGCTGTCGCATCAGTGCGATACCCTGCCCGGCGACAGCGGCTCGCCGCTGATGTTAAAAACCGCCGATGGCTGGCAGGTTATCGGGGTACAAAGCTCGGCTCCGGCTGCGAAAGATCGCTGGCGGGCCGATAACCGCGCCCTGTCCATTACCGGCTTTCGTGACAAGCTGGAAGAGCTGGCCCGGCAGTGATCTAACACTGCCGCTTCTGGCGTAACGCCATAATCTCTTTTATCGGCATCGGCTGGCTGTACCAGAAGCCCTGCAACTGATCGCAGCCCGCCAGCCGCAGCATTTTCATCTGCTTCTCGTTCTCCACCCCTTCGGCCACCACGGTCATCCCGAGGGCGCTGGCAATGCGCACGGTGCCGCTGACCAGGGCCGAAGCCTGTTCGTCATGATCCACCAGCCCGGCCAGGGATTTGTCGATTTTGAGGGTGTCGAAGTTAAAGCGGCGTAGATAGCCGATGCTTGAGTAGCCGGTGCCAAAATCATCCAGCGCCACGGCGATCCCCTGGGCTTTAAGGTTGCTGATGGCTGAACGGGCGCGCTCGGGATTTTCCAGAACGTAGGTTTCTGTGACTTCCAGCTGCAGGCGCGTGGCCGGGAAACGGCTGATTGCCAGCGCCCCTTCGACTTTGGCCTCGAATTCCGGGTCGCGAAACTGCGCAGGTGAGATATTGACCGACAATTTTAAATCCGCGAAAGGCTCCAGATCCTGACAGGCCCGGCGCAATACGAACTGCCCCAGGCCGTAAATCAGGCCGCTGGTTTCTGCAATGTTGATAAATGCATCTGGCGGCAGCGGCCCCTCCGGGCGACGCGGCCAGCGAACCAGCGCCTCCACGCTGACCATTTTCTGGCTACGCGCATCGATGATCGGTTGATACCAGACGTCAAACTCCTCGCGCTCAAGGCCGCTGCGGATCTGGCTCTCAATCGCCACCTGCCGCTCACGGGCGCTGTTCAGCTCCGTATCGTAGTGCGTCACCCGCCCTTTGCCGGTGGTTTTGGAGTGGTACATGGCGATATCGGCGCGACGGAACAGCTCTGAACTGGTGCACTCCACCAGGCTACCGCTGGCAATGCCGATGCTGGCGCCAATATGGATGGTGCGCTCCCCGATGCGGATCGCATTATGCAGATAATCGAGAACAAAGCCCGCAAACGCCGAGGCCAGCGCTTCGGCATTGTCCCCGCCAATGGTCATCGCAAACTCATCGCCGCCCATGCGGGCCAGCATGCCGTCCTTCGGTACGTTGTCGCGTAACGCGCCAGCAATGATGACGATCAGCTCATCGCCCACCTCATGCCCGTAGATATCATTCACGTCTTTAAAGCCGTCGAGGTCGATAAAGACCACGCTTTTACGATCGGTATCGCCGCGCAGGCTTACCCGCTCCAGCTCTTCAATCAGCGCCCGGCGGTTAGGTAAATGACTCAGCCAGTCGGTACGGGCCACCGTTCGCGCAAGATTTTCCCCACGCGCCAGTTTATACAGCCCCACGCAGCTGAAAAGAATGAACAGCAAAATCAGCGCCAGGATGAACAGTACAATGCGGGTGATGTCCAGCGAGGCGGCTTTCGCCGCAGCGGCCCCCGGCAGTCGTGGCTTCCAGGAGAGATACCCCAGCACCTCGCCTGAAGCGCTTTTTAGCGGGACGCTCATGTCGTTGACCTGCTCTGAAGTGAGACTCAGATCGTCGATCTGAAAAGTATCCCCCAGTTCACGCAGAATTTGTGGATTGAGGTGGCGAGTCATCACCAAAAAGCGGCGGGTATTATCCGCCACCTGAAGGCTTCCAACCGTCGGCCGGATCAGGCCGATGCCCACAAAGGCAATCCCCGCGCGGGTGCGGGTGACGCCGGTGAAGATGTTTTTATCTGTTTTCAGGGCGTTGGCGTGCATCTGGATCAGCGACGTCAGGCCTTCGCCAAAAAAATCGAGGTTCTTTTCCGTAAAGGGCTGGCTTCTGAACGATCCCCACAGCACCCGGAAACGTTCGTCGAGTACAAAGGTGCCGTCGTAGAGGTTATTCACCTTATAGCCTGCTCCCCAGGTGTTGTAGAGCCAGTCCACATCCAGCGCCGGGCGATACGCTTCGCGCACCGCGTCATCCCAGACGGCATTATCAATCACCAGCGACCAGACCCGGTTAATCGAGGTCTGCACGGCGCCCTGTACGGAGAGAGCCGTGCGCTGTTCGTCGATTTCATTGGCTTTACTGCTGATGAGGTTCAGGGAGAGGTAAAGCAGGGTCATTATCGAGAAGATTAAGCCCAGCCCTGCCATAAAAATCATGACAAAAAGGTTTTTTGCAGAAGGGATCTTACGCCAGCTTAAAGGGGTATGCATTCATTCTTCGTCCTTTTCAAAGCCCTCAGTCTAAGCGTAATACACGAGTTGGATTTCGCTGCCTGTAATGACAGGCAGCAAGATTATCAGGCCAGTTTTATCATGATCATCCCGGCGAGAAGCAGAAGCAGGCCAATCCACCCTTTTCTGTTCAGCCGTTGACCAAACAGGATCCATCCCGCCGCCAGGGTTGCCGCGATGCCAAACCCGCCCCACAGCGCATAGGCCACCGACAGATCTATACCTTTAACCGCCTGCGACAGGGCGCTGAACGCGCCGAGAACCGCTGCAATCGACAGCAGGCCGTACACTTTACGGCGAAAACCGTCGGAGAACTTCAGCAAAACGTTAGCGGCAATTTCCAGTACGATCGCCAGCGCCAGCCAGGCACCATGAACCCACTCAAACTGTTGCATGGTTCGCCTCCTTACGCTGTTTTACCGGTTTTCGGGTGCCGGATTTAATAAATATTATGCCCGCCACCAGCGTCGTCAGACCGGCCAGTTTCATCAGCGACAGCGACTCATCAAACAATAAAACGCTAAAAAGGGTAATTAAGAAAATACCTACCCCTTCCCATAATGCATACGCCACGCCCAATGCGATTTTTTTAACCGCAAAAGACAAGAAAATATAGGACAGGGTAATCATCGACAGCATTAAAATATAGCCGGTGTGACCACCGCTGAGGCTGGCCCATTTCATCGACAGCGTGCCGGTTATTTCAGCAACGATAGCCAGGGCTAAGAGGATCCAGTAAAACATGTTTTTCTCCTGCTTGAGAATATAATCCTTCGCGGCTCGCCATGGAGGGCAGCCGGGTAAAAACGAATGAATTTTTGGCCGGACGCAAAGCGCCAGCTCAGGCAGAGAGAGGGTCTACAGCGCGTTGCGCCAGTGTTGCTCGCCAGACGGCAGGCAAAAAGAGGAGAGTAATGCAGAGAGGTTTGAAAAATGCGTCCTGAACAGATTGTCCATAAAATTACAATTATCTGCGGTGTTGCTTCTCGTCAGTGCAGATGAAAATTGTCTCCGGTAGTTAAACACAGCTGATTTTTACCATAAGCCAGGAATTTACTCAAAGCCTTTTCATTTCTTTACCCTCACTGTTTGTGTTTGGTTAATTTTTTCATCGCGCCGCATCGGTAGAATAAATAAAAAGGACAGGATCAGGAGCCATTATGGCCAAACCCATTATTACCCTCAACGGATTAAAAATAGTCATCATGCTCGGCATGCTGGTGATTGTGCTGACGGGGATCCGCGTTGCGGCGGATATTATTGTGCCCTTTATTCTGGCGCTGTTTATCGCCGTGGTGCTGCATCCGCTGGTGCGGCGACTGGTGCGCCTGCGTCTCCCTCGGGTGCTGGCGATCACCCTGCCGATCCTGCTTATCGTGGTCGCTATGGCATTGCTGGTGGCCTATCTGGGCACTTCACTGAATGAGCTGGCGCGCACCCTGCCACATTACCGTTCTTCGCTGGCCGTGCCTTTGCTGCATCTTGAGCCCTGGCTACAGCGGGCAGGGATAGAAGTGTCGATGGAGGAGCTGCTGAAGTATATCGACCCCAATGCGGCCATGACGCTGGTGACAGCCCTGCTGGCGCAGCTCTCCAGCGCCATGACCGCCATCTTTTTACTGCTGCTTACCGTGGTATTTATGCTGCTGGAGGTGCCGCAACTGCCAGCAAAGCTTCAGCCACTGATGTCCCGCCCGGTGGAGGGGATGGCGGCGATCCAGCGCGCCCTCGACAGCGTTTCGCACTATCTGGTGCTGAAGACCGCCATCAGTCTGGTGACCGGGCTGGTGGTCTGGGGGATGCTGGCGGCGCTGGAGGTTCGGTTCGCCTTTGTCTGGGCGCTGCTGGCCTTTGCCCTGAACTATATCCCTAACATCGGATCGGTGCTGGCCGCTATCCCCCCGATCGCGCAGGTGCTGGTATTCAGCGGCTTTTACCCGGCCCTTGTACTGCTGGCGGGGTATCTGATCATCAACCTGATCTTTGGCAACATTCTGGAGCCTCGCTTGATGGGACGTGGACTGGGCCTCTCTACGCTGGTGGTGTTTTTGTCGCTGATCTTCTGGGGCTGGCTGTTGGGGCCGGTGGGGATGCTGCTGTCGGTGCCCCTGACCATTATCGTGAAAATTGCGCTGGAGCAGACTCACGGCGGTAAAACCATTGCGCTGCTGCTCAGTGATATGAGCAAGGCAAGCTAAGGGTTAAGCCCGGTAAAATCCAGCAGCGGCTTATGGGTTCGCCCCGCCTGTCGGTAGTCGGCCAGTGCCGACTGCCAGTTGTTAAACGGCAGTAGCCGGGCGTCGCTGTACTGGCTCTCTGCCAACAGGGGCCAGATTTCGGTAAACGCCGCCTGCCATGCCTGCGGGCTAAAGCTATCGAAAGTGTTGCGGATATGGAACCAGTGCATCGGCGGAAAGGGACGTTGTAACGCGAAGGGCTGGCCTGAAAGCAGACCGTAGCAGATAAACTGCCCGCTGTTGCGCATCGCGCTGAGGAGGGTCAGCGCCAGTTCTCCACCCGTGGCATCAAAGACGATATCGCTGGCCGCAGCGACGGCGCGCACGGTATCGCTCTCCTGTTGCGCAATCGGGACGATCCCCATCGCCCGTAGCCGGTCTGCATGGACCGCTGAACGGTGGATGCCATACACCTCCGTGGCCCCTCGCCGCTGCGCCCACTGCCCCAGCAGAATGGCACAGTCCGATCCGGCCGCCGTCAGGAGCACCCGTTTACCCTGCACAGGATACAGGTTGAGCATCAGCCAGGCCGCCAGCGGGTTGATGAACGCCCGCGCCGCCAGGGGGGTCTCAATGGTAGCGGGGACCGGGATCGCCAGCCCCGCCGGGCAATCGACTATTTGCTGCCAGGTACCTTCGCCGCGCAAGGGCAATACCCGCTGACCCAGCAAAGAGGCGGCATCGTCCGGGGCGGCAATCACCCGTCCCACGCCTTCATATCCGGCGATGGCGGGCAAGGTAATACGATGCCGGTAGGCCCCGGTGATGGGGATCAGATCCGAAGCGTTGACCGGCGACAGCAGCATTTGCACCCGGAGCATTTCCGGCTGCAGCGGTGCTTTAGCCGCAGTCTCCTGCTGCAATACAGATTCAGGCTCACCAAACTGGCGGTAGCATAAGGCGGTGTTATCCATGATTTAGCGGCTGCGTTTAGCCAGTCGCTCACGGGTTTCGAGCTTCGCTTCGCTGGATTTGCGCAGCGCGACATAACAGGCACCGCTGCCGCCGTGGTGCGGCTGGGTCACACAAAAGGCCTGCACCGCCTCGAACTCCGTCAGCCAGCGCGCCAGATAGCTGCGCACAATATTGGCATGGGACTTATCGTCGCGTCCCTTGCCGTGAATGATGATCAGATTACGTAAGCCGTCGCGCTCCGCCTGGCGGATAAAGGTATACAGCTGCTGGCGGCACTGCTCAACGGGCTGACGCAATAAGGTCAGGCTCGCCTGGCGGGGATATTTTCCTAAGCGCAGCTTATCAATCACCCCGAGTTGCACCCCTTCCCGCTGGAATGCCAGCGGCTCTGCCAGGGGTATCACATCCAGAAAGCCGGTGGTGAGAAAGTTATCCAGCTGGCTGGTGTCCACAGGCTGGCGGGTGCGCGGGGTTGAGGCGGGCTGCCAGTGGACGTCGGCACAGCGTCTGAGCGGCTGAACATCCTCCATCGCGTCGAGAAAAAGCGATTTATCTTCTGGGTTCATGACATCCTCCTGCTTGACTGACAGAGTACTATACCTGCCCCTGTCATGTGGCTCAATGCGGCGCTGCAACTCCCGTTGATTATTTAAAAAAGTATAATCAATTCAGTTAATTTAATTGATAATTCATTCGCTCTAAAATTAAATTTTATTTTACGTTAACATTATGACTTACATTAAATTTTTTCGATCCTGTTACGTTAGTTCCTTTATTTATGCCGAAAAGATGTTATATATGAAGTTATCTGCAGAACGGAAATAATAAGCAGAGATGCATGTGGAGCAATGCTGTGTGTACTGTGGAGTCTGTTGGATGTCGACCGGCTCCATTTTTTTATCCTTGTACTGTCTAATAAATAACCTGCCGGGCGTGACGTCTGAATTGTGTGATTAATGAAGTGGTCAGCGGCGTCTGACGAGAATCCCTTCTTTGTATAAGGTAATAGGTCGCTTTCGGTAATGGCTCTTTCACCGCCAACATTACCAGCCTGTTAGCCAGCAACGGGTCGCAGCCCAGCTCCTGCGGCAGAATGCTGAGAAAATCGCTCTGCGCAACCAGGCTAATACAGGACGAAAATGTTTCACATACCACACCAATACGGGGAATCTGATCCCGGTGGGAAAACATCTCTTCCAGCTGCTTATAATAACTGCCGCGCGGCGTAGGCATTGTCCAACTGTATTTCAACAATTCATTAATAGAATCAGCCTCTATTGCCGGATGGCCTGCCCGACAAAATATCGCAAAAGGCTTCTCAAACAATTTTTCGAACGTGAATTCATGATCATATGGCCCCTGATAATAGGTATTGATCGTAAAATCAAGTTCCCCCTGGCGTAATTCATTAATCATCGAAACTAATTGCCCTTCCATAATACGCACCTTGACCTGCGGGTGCTGTTGATGGAAACGGGAAATGACCGCTGGCATTAACAGGCGGGCAATACTGGCCCCCATGCCGATATTAATCTGCCCGGCCAGCTGCCCCTGACGCTGGCGAATATCGTCCTGCGCGCTGCGTAACTCTTCAAGGATCAGCCGGGCATGCTGATAAAAACTCTCCCCGCACTCGGTTAAGGTCACCCCTTTGCTGCGGCGGATAAACAGCTGCGCCGCGATGCCCTCTTCCAGCTCTTTAATGGATTTGGTTAACGCCGGTTGCGACAAGTTTAACACCCGACCCGCCCCACGAATGCTCCCCTGTTGGGCGACCTCCACAAAGGCCCGCAGTTGATGAATTTTTACCTGGAATGTCATGTCTGCACCGATAACCGTTGTTTATCAGAGTAAAGAAACTGTCATCTACTGTAATGGAATTGATTGTGCCAGGGTAAGCCATGAACGGTTAAATCTGTGAAAAATCGGTTAGTGATAAGTAAAAACTATCACAGTGTGAAGGAGTTCACATATTCTAATGATGACAGGAAACGATATGCATACACTGGCGCAGGACCTGCAAACCCTCTTCCCGCAACTCACCGCCTGGCGACGCGATTTCCATCACTATGCGGAATCAGGTTGGGTGGAGTTCCGCACCGCGGCAAAAGTTGCAGAGATACTGGAACAGTTGGGCTACGACCTGGCGATGGGCCGCGATGTGGTCGATGCTGACAGCCGGATGGGTCTGCCCGACGAGGCGACCCTGGCTCAGGCCTTTGCCCGCGCCCGACAGCAAGGCGCGCCGGAAAAATGGCTCAGCGCCTTTGAGGGCGGGTTTACCGGTATTGTCGCCACGCTGAATACCGGCCGTCCGGGGCCGACCCTCGCGTTTCGGGTCGATATGGACGCGCTCGATCTGGATGAATCCTCTCAGGATGACCATCTCCCTGCCCGGGAAGGCTTTGCCTCCTGCAACAGCGGCATGATGCATGCCTGCGCTCACGACGGCCACACCACCATCGGCCTCGGGCTGGCGCACCTGCTGATGCAGCACCGCGCAGAGCTAAACGGCACGATCAAACTTATCTTCCAGCCTGCTGAAGAAGGCACTCGCGGTGCCAGGGCGATGGTTGCCGCGGGCGCGCTCGATGGCGTGGACTACTTCACTGCTATCCACATCGGCACCGGTGTGCCTGCGGGTACCGTGATCTGCGGCAGCGATAACTTTATGGCCACCACCAAATTTGACGTGCGCTTCACCGGCGTGGCGGCACACGCGGGCGGCAAACCCGAAGAGGGGCGTAACGCTCTGCTGGCCGCCGCTCAGGCCGCCATTGGCCTGCACAGCATCGCCCCGCACAGCGAAGGGGCGTCGCGGGTGAACGTCGGCGTGATGCAGGCAGGCAGCGGCCGTAACGTTGTTCCCGCCAGCGCATTGCTGAAGGTAGAGACCCGCGGTGAGAGCGAAGCCATTAACCAGTACGTATTTGAACGGGCGAAAGCGGTGATCGATGGCGCGGCGGCGATGCACGGCGTCAGCACCGAGCTGCGTCTGATGGGCGCGGCGACCTCCAGCGTCCCGTCACCGGCGTGGGTGAACTATCTGCGGGAGCAAGCGGCACAGGTAGCGGGCGTAGAGAAAGCCATCGACAAGGTGAAAGCCCCTGCCGGTTCGGAGGATGCCACCCTGATGATGGCCCGGGTCCAGCAGAACGGCGGCCTCGCCTCCTATATGGTGTTTGGCACCACCCTCAGCGCCGGACACCACAACGAAAAATTCGATTTCGACGAGACGGTGATGCTGATCGCTATCGAAACCCTGGCGCGTACCGCGCTTAACTTCCCCTGGACGCGAGGTGTGTAATGCAGCGCATTTACCGTTTTGTTGAAGATGCCATCGAGACCCGATGTGAGCACTTCACCGCCATTGCCGACGAGATCTGGGATCACCCGGAGACGCGCTTTGAAGAGTTCTGGTCCGCGGAACGGCTGGCCGGCGCGCTGGAAGAGGCCGGTTTTACCCTGACTCGCGAGGCCGGTGGCGTGCCGAACGCCTTTATTGCCAGCTACGGCGAAGGGAAACCGGTGATTGCGCTTTTGGGGGAGTACGATGCTCTGGCAGGCTTAAGCCAGCAGGCACATTGCGCCACCCCGCAAACCGATACTCCGGGTGCCAACGGCCACGGCTGCGGTCATAACCTGCTCGGCACCGCCGCCCTGGCGGGTGCCGTGGCGGTGAAGAGCTGGCTGGAGCAGCACGGCGGCGGCGGCACGGTGCGCTTTTATGGCTGCCCCGGTGAAGAGGGCGGCTCGGGTAAAACCTTTATGGTCCGCGAAGGGCTGTTCGACGACGTGGACGCCGCCGTCACCTGGCACCCTGAAGCCTTCGCCGGGATGTTTAACGTCAGCACCTTAGCCAATATCCAGGCGGCGTGGCGTTTTCACGGCACCGCAGCCCATGCCGCCAACTCCCCGCATCTGGGACGCAGCGCGCTGGACGCGGTTACCCTGATGACCACCGGCACCAACTTCCTGAATGAACATATTATTGAAAAAGCCCGCGTTCACTACGCCATCACCGATACCGGCGGCATCTCTCCGAACGTCGTGCAGGCTCAGGCAGAAGTGCTGTATCTGATCCGCGCCCCGGAAATGGCCGATGCCCGGCAGATCTACGAGCGCATCGAAAAGATTGCCCAGGGCGCAGCGCTGATGACGGAAACCACCGTCGAACATCGCTTTGAAAAAGCCTGTTCCAGCTACCTGCCGAACCGCACCCTGGAGGCCGCCATGTATAGCGCCCTTCAGCATTACGGGACCCCGGCGTGGAGCGATGAGGAGCGTGCGTTTGCGGCGGAGATCCGCGCCACGCTGACCGACAACGATCTGCAAAATAGCCTGAAAAATATCGCTGCCTCCGGGGGTGACGCCGGCAAGCAGTTTGCCCGTCGGCATCAGCATACTCTGCTGGTGGATGAGGTGGCGCCGTATGCCATCACCGACAACGTACTGGCAGGCTCTACTGACGTGGGTGACGTTAGCTGGAAAATGCCGGTCGCCCAGTGTTTCAGCCCCTGCTTTACCGTGGGTACGCCGCTGCATACCTGGCAGCTTGTGGCGCAAGGACGCACCTCCATTGCCCATAAAGGGATGCTGCTGGCTGGCAAGGTGATGGGTGCAACTGCGCTGGCGCTGCTGCAGGACCCGGCCCTGCTGGCCGCCTGCCGCGAGGAGTTTACTGAACAAATAAATGAAAAACCGTACGTCTGCCCGATCCCAGAAAACGTGACACCGTCACCTTTAAAATAATAAAACATAACACAACAACACTCCCGAGGAACGCCCATGAGTATGTCATCCATACCTTCGCATTCCCCATCCGGCAAGCTCTATGGTTGGGTTGAAAGGATCGGCAATAAAGTGCCGCACCCTTTCCTGCTGTTCGTTTATTTGATTGTGATCCTGGCCGCGGCCACCGCTATATTGTCGGCGTTTAACGTCAGCGCACGTAATCCGGCCGATGGCAGCATGGTCGTGGTTAAAAATCTGCTTAGCATCGAAGGTCTGCACTGGTTTTTACCGAATGTAATCAAAAACTTCAGCGGCTTTGCCCCGCTGGGGGCGATCCTGGCCCTGGTCCTGGGTGCCGGTCTGGCCGAACGTTCCGGCCTGCTGCCTGCCCTGATGGTGAAAATGGCGTCCCACGTCAGCGCGCGTTACGCCAGCTATATGGTGCTGTTTATCGCCTTTTTCAGCCATATCTCTTCTGATGCCGCCCTGGTGATCATGCCGCCGATGGGGGCGCTGATCTTCCTCGCCGTTGGACGTCATCCGGTAGCAGGGCTGCTGGCAGCTATCGCCGGGGTTGGCTGTGGTTTTACCGCCAACCTGCTGATTGTTACCACCGACGTGCTGCTCTCCGGGATTAGCACCGAAGCGGCCAAAACCCTCGATGCTGCGATGCACGTCAGCGTGATCGACAACTGGTACTTTATGGCCAGCTCAGTGATTGTGCTGACGATTGTCGGGGGGCTGATCACCGACAGGATCGTTGAGCGGCGTCTGGGCAAGTGGCAGGGCAGCAGCGACGAGAAGCTGGATGCCTTATCGCCGGAGCAGCGCCGTGGGTTGCGCGTGGCCGGGGTCGTGTCGTTGCTTTTTATCGCCGTCATTGCCCTGATGGTGGTGCCGGATAACGGCATCCTGCGCGATCCGGTGAAGCACACCGTACTGCCCTCGCCGTTTATAAAAGGCATCGTGCCGCTGATCATTCTCTTCTTCTTCGTTGTATCGCTGGCCTACGGCATTGCCACCGGGAAGGTGCGCCGTCAGGGGGATCTACCCCAGCTGATGATCGAACCGATGAAAGAGATGGCCGGGTTTATCGTGATGGTGTTCCCGCTGGCGCAGTTTGTCGCCATGTTTAACTGGAGCAACATGGGTAAATTTATGGCGGTGGGCCTGACGGATCTGCTGGAAACCGCCGGGCTAAGCGGCGTACCCGCTTTCGTCGGTCTGGCGCTGCTCTCCTCGCTGCTGTGCATGTTTATCGCCAGCGGGTCAGCCATCTGGTCGATTCTGGCGCCTATCTTTGTGCCCATGTTCATGCTGCTGGGTTTCCACCCGGCGTTTGCGCAGATCCTGTTCCGCGTGGCGGATTCGTCGGTGATTCCCTTGGCTCCGGTGTCGCCGTTCGTACCGCTGTTCTTAGGCTTCCTCCAGCGCTATAAGCCCGAGGCGAAACTGGGTACCTACTATTCGCTGGTGCTGCCGTATCCGCTTATCTTTTTAGGAGTATGGTTGCTCATGCTTGTGGCATGGTATCTTGTCGGCCTGCCTATTGGGCCGGGAGTCTACCCGCGACTGAACTAAGGAAGAGCCTATGCTGAGATTACTCGAAGATAAAATCGCCACCCCGCTGGGGCCGCTGTGGGTGATTGCCGATGAGCAATTTAACCTGCGCGCCGTTGAGTGGGAGGAGCACAGCAACCGGATGGTGGAGCTGCTCAATATCCATTACCGGGCGCAGGGCTACGAGCGAATCAGCGCCAGTAATCCGGGTGGGTTTAGCGATAAGCTGACCGCCTGGTTCGAGGGCGATCTCAGCATTATTGATACTCTGCCCACCGCCACGGCCGGCACGCCTTTTCAGCGTGAAGTGTGGGCAGCCCTGCGTTCCATTCCCTGCGGCCAGGTGATGCATTACGGCCAGCTGGCGGCTCAACTGGGTCGCCCAGGCGCAGCGCGCGCCGTGGGTGCGGCAAATGGCTCAAATCCGGTCAGTATTGTGGTGCCCTGCCACCGCGTAATTGGCCGTAATGGCACCCTGACGGGGTACGCGGGAGGGGTTCAGCGCAAGGAGTGGTTACTGCGTCACGAAGGGTATTTATTGCTGTAGTTCCAGGCTTTTAGTGCTTAATTTTCCTTTAGTTAGTGATAAAAACCGCAGCTAATTTGTGGAATTTCAAGAAGATGCTGGCGCTTTCACGTTTCTTGTCCTGATTGATGGTTTACCAGGCTTACGCAGGGTCCAAAAAGATGTTAAAATTGACCAATATCAATTAAGGCTTGAGCAAACCTATGATCCCGGAAAAGCGAATTATTCGACGCATTCAGTCTGGCGGTTGTGCTATCCATTGTCAGGACTGCAGCATCAGCCAGCTCTGTATTCCGTTTACCCTGAATGAGCACGAGCTTGATCAGCTTGATAATATTATCGAGCGTAAAAAGCCGATTCAGAAAGGGCAGACGCTGTTTAAAGCGGGAGACGAACTGAAATCGTTGTACGCTATCCGCTCTGGCACTATCAAGAGCTATACCATCACCGAACAGGGTGACGAGCAGATTACCGGCTTCCACCTGGCGGGCGATCTGGTAGGCTTTGATGCGATCGGCACCGGTAATCACCCGAGCTTTGCTCAGGCGCTGGAAACCTCAATGGTTTGCGAAATCCCGTTCGAAACCCTGGACGATCTGTCAGGCAAAATGCCTAACCTGCGTCAGCAGATGATGCGTCTGATGAGCGGTGAGATCAAAGGCGACCAGGATATGATCCTGCTGCTGTCCAAAAAGAATGCTGAAGAGCGTCTGGCGGCCTTTATCTATAATCTGTCCCGCCGTTTCGCCGAGCGTGGTTTTTCACCGCGTGAGTTCCGTCTGACCATGACCCGTGGCGACATCGGTAACTATCTGGGTCTGACCGTGGAAACCATCAGCCGTCTGCTGGGTCGTTTTCAGAAAAGCGGTATGCTGGCGGTAAAAGGCAAATATATCACCATCGAAAACGGTGAAGCGCTGGCGGTACTGGCAGGCCACTCCCGTAACGTGGCATAACGTTCTCTGCTTTCTCTGCCAGATCGATAATTTTACGCATTTATTGATCTGGCAAAACTTCCCCCCTGTTTCATTTCAAATATATAGGTTACTCTTTTAATTACAGTCTGTGGTGACAGTAGTAAGGAGACCTGTATGGCAAAGTATCAAAACATGCTGGTGGCCATCGATCCTAATCAGGACGATCAACCGGCGTTAAGACGAGCTGTCTATTTACATCAACGGATTGGTGGCAGAATTAAAGCGTTTCTGCCGATATATGACTTCTCTTACGAAATGACCACCCTTCTGTCGCCTGACGAACGCACCGCTATGCGTCAGGGAGTGATCAGCCAGCGTACCGCCTGGATCCGCGAACAGGCAAAATTCTATCTTGAAGCCGGTGTCCCCATTGAGATCAAAGTGGTGTGGCATAACCGTCCGTTTGAAGCCATCATCCAGGAAGTGGTCAGTGGCCAACACGACCTGTTGCTGAAGATGGCCCACCAGCACGACAAGCTGGAAGCGGTGATCTTCACCCCGACCGACTGGCACCTGCTGCGTAAATGTCCGTGTCCGGTCTGGATGGTAAAAGACCAGCCGTGGCCGGAAGGCGGTAAAGCGGTAGTGGCGGTGAATCTCGCCAGCGAAGAGAACTACCACAACGCCCTGAACGAAAAGCTGGTGAAAGAGACGCTCCATCTTGCCGAGCAGGTCAACCATACCGAAGTCCACCTTGTCGGTGCCTACCCGATTACTCCCATCAACATTGCTATCGAACTGCCGGAGTTTGATCCGAGCGTGTATAACGACGCCATTCGCGGTCAGCATCTGCTGGCGATGAAAGCGCTGCGGCAAAAATTCGGTATTGATGAGAAGTTAACCCATGTCGAGAAAGGGCTGCCTGAAGAGGTGATCCCCGATTTATCAGAGCATTTGCAGGCGGGGATTGTGGTGCTGGGCACCATCGGCCGGACCGGCCTCTCTGCTGCGTTCCTTGGCAACACGGCAGAACAGGTCATCGACCACCTGCGCTGTGACCTGCTGGTCATTAAGCCGGATCAGTATCAAACCCCGGTTGAGCTGGACGACGACGAAGACGATTAACAATAAAAAAGCCCGCCGTAACGGCGGGCTTTTTTTTAGCTCTCGGTAACGGGCTGAGGTGACTGTTGCGCGCCCTCGCCCTCTTTCATCCAGGGCGCATGAAGAACCATGCTTGGCAAGGCCAGTTTTACTCCCTCATCATTCAGGCTTTCCAGAATACGGATGTTTATCTCCTGCTGGATATCCATGTACTTGTTGTAATCCGCCGTGTTGACGATATGCACCACTTCAAAGGTGAGCCTGTCCTTATCAAAACCCAGCAAATGGGCGCGGTCGAAGCGCGTTTCACCAATATCCGTGATAATCTTTTTCACGTTATCGCCAATGACCCTTAACTTTTCAGGCGGCGTATCGCTGGCCACGCCGAAGGTAAAGACGATACGACGGGTCTGCATTCGCTTGTAGTTATGCAGCGTTTGCTGGAGCAGGATCGCATTACCACACACAATCTGTTCCCCGCTCAGGCTGCGAATACGTGTCGTCTTAAGGCCGATATGCTCCACCGTCCCGGCCACGTCGTTAAACACCACAAAATCCCCGATTTCAAAGGGCTTGTCGAAACCAATCGAGAGCGAGGCGAAAACGTCGCTGAGAATGGTCTGTACCGCTAGCGCGATGGCAATCCCCCCGACCCCCAGGCTTGCCACTAGCGCGGTGATGTTGACGCCAGCGTTGGCGAGAATCGACAGCAGCATCACAGACCAGACAATCGCCCGCAGGATCAGCCCGGTGATCACCAGGGTAACGGGATTCTTATGGCTTCCCGGCGTAAGCATGACGTGCCGTAGCCAGGAGACCACCCCCTGATCCATCCACAGCGCCACCTGAATCGCCAGCACCAGGAACCAGGCATGGCTCAGCGCGCCGTAGAGCCGATCCGGCAGTTCGACAAAGCGCAGACTGAACAGAAAAGCGACCACAAACAGCAGGATCCGGCTGGTTCTGTTCAGCATTTCCGTGAGGACAAAATGCATCTTGTGGGTGGCGGGATGTTTGTCACCCCAGTTGGTGATGCCCTTATGGACAAAGGTGATGAGGCGTTTCAGTAGCCAGTAGATTAGTAGGGTTACCACCGTCACAGTAGCAAAGCCAATCCAGAATCTGGGGGTCATCATTAACGTCAAAAAGTCGAAACGTGACAAGTACTGCATTCTCCCTCCTCCCTTTACGCAAAAAAAGAAAGTATAGACAGTGAGGGCGAGCAGCCTGCATAAATGAGAAAACCGCCCAGATGGGCGGTTTTTTTATCGTGCGTAACGCCGTATTACAGCGCTTTCAGAATCGCATCCACGCTGGCTTTGGCATCGCCAAACAGCATGTGGGTGTTCTCTTTGAAGAACAGCGGGTTCTGCACGCCAGCGTAACCGGTATTCATGGAGCGTTTGAAGACGATAACGTTCTGCGCCTTCCACACTTCCAGCACTGGCATACCGGCGATTGGGCTTTTCGGATCGTCCTGCGCGGCCGGGTTAACGGTATCGTTAGCGCCAATTACCAGCACGGTATCGGTATCGGAGAAGTCGTCGTTGATCTCATCCATCTCCAGCACGATGTCATAAGGGACTTTCGCTTCCGCCAGCAGCACGTTCATGTGGCCCGGCAGACGCCCGGCAACCGGGTGAATACCAAAGCGCACCTTGATGCCACGGGCACGCAGGCGCTCGGTGATTTCCGCAACCGGATACTGAGCCTGCGCGACCGCCATGCCATAGCCCGGGGTGATGATCACCGTATGGGAGTTTTTCAGCATCTCAGCGGTATCTTCAGCGGTGATCTCGCGATGTTCACCCACCTCTTCGTCACCGTCGGACGTTTGCCCGTCTGAGCCAAAGCCACCGGCAATCACGCTGATAAACGAGCGGTTCATCGCCTTACACATGATGTACGAGAGGATGGCACCGCTCGACCCCACCAGCGCACCGGTCACGATCAGTAGGTCGTTGCTCAGCATAAAACCTGCCGCTGCTGCCGCCCAACCAGAGTAGGAGTTCAGCATCGAGACCACCACCGGCATATCTGCGCCACCGATGGAGGCCACCAGGTGCCAGCCGAAGGCCAGGGCGATGATCGTCATCACCAGCAGCGCCAGCACCTGCATGCCCACGCTGTCGGTGCGCACGAAGACCACCAGCAGTAAGAATGATACAACCAGCGCCGCCAGGTTCATCTTGTGACGGTTTGGCAGCATCAGCGGTTTTGAGGAGATCTTGCCGCGCAGCTTGCCGAACGCCACGATAGAACCGGTAAAGGTCACCGCACCGATGAAGATCCCGAGGAACACTTCGGTCAGGTGGATGTTCACCAGAATCGGCGCCATCCCCGGCTCGTGATACAGGTAGCTGTTAAAGCCTACCAGCACTGCCGCCAGACCCACGAAACTGTGCAGGATCGCTACCAGTTCCGGCATTTCAGTCATCTCTACACGTTTGGCAAGACGGATACCAATCGCGCCACCGATGATCATCGCCACCAGGATCCACGCTACGTTGCCGGTATCCGGCCCGAAAATCGTGGCAATCAGCGCGATCGCCATCCCGGCAATACCAAAGTTGTTACCCTGCTGCGACGTTTCATGTTTTGAAAGCCCCGCCAGGCTGAAAATAAACAGGATCGCGGCAACAATGTATGCAGCTGTAACTAATCCTCCAGACATAGGTTACCCCTTATCCCTTACGAAACATTTTCAGCATGCGCTGAGTCACGGTGAAGCCACCGAAAATATTGATACTGGCGATCAGTACCGCGATAAAGCTGAAGAAACTGATCCAGCCGCCGTGACCAATCTGCAATAACGCGCCGACCACGATGATCCCGGAGATGGCGTTGGTGACCGACATCAACGGCGTATGTAGCGCATGGGAGACATTCCAAACCACGTAGTAACCCACTACGCAGGAGAGCGCGAAGACGGTGAAGTGTCCGAGGAACTCTTTCGGTGCTACGTCTGCCAGCCAGCCAAACAGCACGATCGCCAGCGCCATAAAGGCAAACTTGCGCCACGGCGAGGCCGGTTTTTCAGGCTCTTTTGGTGCTGGTGCGGCTTTGGCTGCCGCCTGCGGCTGGGCAGAGACCTGAATCGGTGGCGCAGGCCAGGTGATTTCACCTTCGCGCACCACGGTCACACCGCGCACGACAACGTCGTCAAAATCAACGGTGATATTGCCGTCTTTTTCTTTGCACAGCAGCTTCAGCAGGTTGACCAGGTTAGTACCGTACAGCTGAGAGGACTGGGTCGGCAGACGGCCCGGCAGATCGGTATAGCCGATCACTTTAACGCCGTTAGCGGTGGTGGTCACCACGCCCGGAACGGTGTATTCGCAGTTGCCGCCGTTTTGCGACGCCAGATCGACAATCACGCTCCCGGCCTTCATGGAATCGACCATTTCACGGGTGATCAGCTTCGGCGCCGGTTTACCCGGGATCAACGCGGTGGTGACAATAATGTCCACCTCTTTCGCCTGGGCGGCAAAGAGTGCCATTTCGGCTTTGATAAAGGCCTCGGACATCACTTTGGCGTAGCCGTCGCCGCTACCAGCCTCTTCTTTGAAGTCCAGCTCAAGGAACTCGGCGCCCATACTCTGCACCTGTTCTTTAACTTCAGGACGGGTATCAAAGGCACGGACGATAGCGCCCAGGCTGTTCGCTGCGCCAATGGCAGCCAGACCGGCGACGCCTGCCCCAATCACCATCACCTTTGCCGGAGGGACTTTACCCGCTGCGGTGATCTGCCCGGTAAAGAAGCGACCAAACTCATGCGCGGCTTCGACAATGGCACGGTAGCCCGCGATATTCGCCATCGAACTCAGGGCATCCAGCGACTGCGCACGCGAGATACGCGGTACGGAGTCCATCGCCATTACGGTGACGCCACGCGCCGCCAGTGTCTCCATCAGCTCCGGGTTTTGTGCGGGCCAGACAAAGCTCACCAGCGTCGTGCCCGGATTGAGCAGCGCGATTTCACCCTCTTCCGGTGCATTTACCTTCAGAATAATGTCCGAATGCCAGACGTTCTCGCCGTCTACAATTTCCGCGCCAGCCTGATTGAAGGCCTCGTCATCGAAACTTGCCAGTTTGCCTGCGCCGCTTTCAACCGCGACGGTAAAACCCAATTTGAGCAGCTGCTCCACCGTTTTTGGTGTCGCCGCTACGCGGGTTTCATTGGCAAACCGTTCTCTTGGTACCCCAATACGCATAGTAATCCCTTCCATCGGTTTTTGATGATGGTTTGTCGAACGTTCATAACGGGCAGACGATAACCGCGGCATGACTTAACTTGCCACTTACGCTTACCCGCAGAAAATAAAACAGTAACAAACTTTCTATAACCTACTGAAAATACCGCCTGTGATCCACAGCAAGAAAACACTATTTATGACTTTAACTGTCAAAAATAAGCGATCGCCGTCTCAGACAGGCATATCTGCCGCTATTTCCCCGCCAGGGCCGATGTTTAGCACAGGCGAAGCGACAAAAACACGATATAGCCCCACCCAGAAACAACTTATTAACATTAAATTAACTTGTGAAAGTCATATGCTTTATTAGTTTTACTGGTCAAACGGGTGTTTTTTCAACATATCAGTAAAGGTTATCTATTTTGATGACTTACTCCGCACCGGTCGTAAAAAATCGCGCAGACAGCGATGGGTGTTAAATGCAATAATCGTCAACGTTTTCAAATTAACAACAACACCAGTATCTGGTTTGCGTAAGGCGAAGGATTATTTTTATGAAGCTTAAGAACTCTCTCCTGGCGTCCGCACTCCTTGCTGCGACCGCCCTGTCTGCCAATGCCGCGACAGAGTTAACGCCGGAGCAAGCGGCTGCAACGAAACCTTACGATCGCGTTATGATCGTAGGTCGTTTTAACGCAATTGGCGATGCAGTGGCTGCCGCCTCTAAACGCGCCGATAAAGAGGGCGCCGCCGCATTTTACGTCGTGGATAACTCCGATGTCGGCGACAGCGGTAACCAGCGCGTGATTGTGGCGCTGTATAAAGACAACGCCCCAAAAGCAGATGAGCCAAAAAACCGCGTGATCAACGGCGTGATGGAGTTGCCGAAAGAACAGGCCGTTCTGCTTGAACCCTATGATACCGTCACCATTCAGGGCTTCTACCGCAGCCAGCCAGAAGTGAACGACGCTATCGCCAAAGCCGCAAAAGCGAAAGACGCAGACTCCTTCTACATCGTTCGCCAGATTGATGCTAACCAGGGCGGCAACCAGCGCATCACTGCATATATCTACAAAAAAGACGCCAAAAAACGTGTTCTGCAAAGCCCGGATGCCATCCCGGCAAACTCTGAGGCTGGCCGCGCGGCCATCGCCAAAGGCGGCGAAGAAGCGAAGAAAGTCGAAATCCCTGGCGTAGCAACCAGCGCTACACCTGGCGCTTCCGCTGCCGGTGTGGGTCGTTTCTTTGAAACCCAGACCACCAAAGGTGGCCGTTACAGCGTAACGCTGAATGACGGGACCAAAATTGAAGAGCTGAACAATGCCACTGCCGCGCAGATGGTGCCTTTCGACAGCATCAAATTCACCGGCAACTACGCCAGCATGACCGAAGTCTCCTACCAGGTGGCGAAGCGTGCGGCGAAGAAAGGGGCGAAGTATTACCACATCACCCGCCAGTGGCAGGAACGCGGTAATAACATGACCATCAGCGCCGACCTGTACAAATAAGTAAACCTATCCCCAGAGGCGGCGTAATGCCGCCTTTTTTTTGCTTTTTACGCAGAATTCCACCCTTCCTGATTGCATGCCTTCCCGACACTCCGTAGAATTCCGCGCCTTAGTGTGATCCACCATTTTTATGCGCTTCGACGAAATAATTATTCTGGATCTGACCCTTTTTAAAAAGGAAGCCAATGGAAAAGAAACTTGGCCTGAGCGCTTTAACTGCGCTTGTTTTAAGCTCCATGCTCGGCGCAGGTGTATTCAGTCTGCCGCAGAATATGGCTGCCGTAGCCAGCCCGTCAGCATTGCTTATCGGCTGGGGGATCACCGGTGCCGGGATCCTGCTACTGGCCTTCGCCATGCTGCTGCTGACGCGCATCCGTCCCGACCTCGACGGCGGCATTTTCACCTATGCCCGCGAAGGCTTTGGTGAGCTGGTGGGTTTCTGTTCCGCATGGGGATACTGGCTGTGCGCGGTGATCGCCAACGTCTCTTATCTGGTGATCGTCTTTTCTGCGCTGAGTTTCTTTACCGACACGCCTGAACTGCGCCTGTTTGGCGATGGTAATACCTGGCAATCGATCGTTGGCTCCTCGGTGCTGCTGTGGTTCGTCCATTTCCTGGTGCTGCGCGGCGTGCAGACTGCGGCGAGCATCAACCTGGTCGCCACCCTGGCGAAGCTGGTGCCGCTTGGGCTGTTTGTCGTGCTGGCGATTATCGCGTTTCGTCTCGATGTGTTTAGCATGGATTTTTCCGGCGTGGCGCTGGGCGTCCCGGTCTGGGAGCAGGTGAAAAACACCATGCTTATCACCCTGTGGGTGTTCATCGGGGTGGAAGGCGCGGTTGTGGTCTCGGCCCGGGCACGTAATAAGCAGGATGTTGGTCGCGCCACCCTGCTCGCGGTGCTGGCCGCGCTGGGGGTTTATCTGCTGGTCACGTTGCTCTCACTGGGTGTGGTCGCCCGTCCTGAGCTGGCGGAGATGCGTAACCCGTCGATGGCGGGCCTGATGGTCAAAATGATGGGTTCCTGGGGCGAAGTGGTGATTGCCGCCGGGCTGATCGTGTCGGTGTGCGGAGCTTATCTGAGCTGGACCATCATGGCGGCAGAGGTGCCGTTCCTGGCCGCAACGCATCAAGCGTTTCCCCGTCTGTTTGCCCGTCAGAACAAAAACAGTGCGCCTTCCGCCTCGCTGTGGTTGACCAACGTCAGCGTGCAGATTTGTCTGGTGCTGATCTGGCTCACAGGTTCGGACTATAACACGCTGTTAACCATCGCCTCTGAAATGATTCTGGTACCCTATTTCCTGGTGGGTGCATATTTGTTAAAAATAGCTACCCGCCCGATGCACACCGTTGTGGGGATGGGAGCCTGCATTTATGGCTTATGGCTGTTGTATGCGTCTGGTCCGATGCATCTGCTGCTTTCCGTGGTACTTTATGCGCCTGGGCTGCTGGTGTTTATTTACGCCCGTCGTACCCACCAGCTGCAACACGCGCTTAAACGCCGTGAAATGGTGTTGATTGGAATGATACTGGTTGCCGCATTACCGGCAACGTGGATGCTGATGGGATAAGCGACTTTTCCCATCGTCGACTGGATAAGGAGAATACGATGGGACACGCAAAGCCGCTCCCGATCCTGATTACTGGCGGAGGCCGTCGCATCGGCCTCTCGCTTGCGCACCACTTTCTGAATCTTCACCAGCCGGTGATTGTAAGCTACCGGACGAAATATCCCGCTATCGCCACCCTGTGCGAGGCGGGCGCGACCTGCATTCAGGCCGATTTTGCCACCGACGACGGGATTCTGGCCTTTGCCGAGCGCGTGAAAGCCGAAACCCCTGGGTTACGCGCTATCATTCACAACGCCAGCGCGTGGATGCCAGAGTCGCCGGAGACCTCGCTCAGCGAAACCCTCTCCTGCATGCTACAGATCCACGTTCACGCCCCCTACCTGCTGAACCATGCTCTGCAGGAT
Organism: Leclercia sp. 1548; assembly: GCF_050435045.1. Lineage (NCBI taxonomy): Bacteria > Pseudomonadati > Pseudomonadota > Gammaproteobacteria > Enterobacterales > Enterobacteriaceae > Leclercia > Leclercia sp. 1548. The sequence continues at coordinate 218,461 of NZ_JBNDJP010000001.1, forward strand.
CTGCTGCGCGGGCACGGCCATGCTTCCAGCGACATTATCCATTTCACCGATTACGTGGTGGAGCGTGGCAGCGATAAGCACATTGCCTATGCCGCCAGCAAAGCCGCGCTGGATAACATGACCCGCTCGTTTGCCCGCAAGCTGGCGCCGGAAGTGAAAGTCAACGCCATCGCCCCGTCGCTGATCATGTTTAATGAGCATGATGATGCCGACTATCGTCAGCAGGCGCTGAATAAATCGCTCATGAAGATCGCGCCTGGTGAAAAAGAGGTGATCGACTTAATCGACTACATCCTGACCAGCTGTTACGTCACTGGCCGGTCGTTTGGCGTTGACGGCGGGCGGCCGTTACGTTAGTGAAAACGGCTCCAGCAGAAGATTAACACCCAGGCGCTGAAGCACCAGCAAACCACCGCCCCGCCCAGCGCCAGGGGCAGACGCATCATGCCGATGAAGTACCACAGCGACAGCAGATAGAGGAAGTACGGAATAATCGCCCACATGCCAAAAATGATGGTGGTGCGCAGCGCCTCGATGCCGCGCTCTGAAGCCACGATATAATGGGCGATCAGGGCAAAGGTCGGGAACAACGGCAGCAACCCGGCGATGTAATAATTCTTCGTTTTTGCCAGTATCCCAATGATTAAAACCACCAGTGCGCCTATCGCCGCTTTAATAAACAACCCCATCCCTTTTCCCTTAACAACTAAATAACAATGACGGGCAGCATAACGGAACGGCAACTTTTTGCGAATGATTAATGCAAGGTTAAGGTTTTGCGGTGTATGTTGGTTTTTTTCGCAGACTCAGACTGGTTATGAATAAGATCGTATACGTTGAGGATGACCCTGAAGTCGGCCAGCTGATTGCCGCTTATCTGGGTAAACATGATATGGACGTCATCGTCGAACCGCGCGGCGACCATGCTGAAGAGGTAGTGGCGCGGGAAAAACCCGATCTGGTGCTGCTGGATATCATGTTACCCGGCAAAGATGGGATGACCCTGTGCCGGGATCTGCGCGCCCGCTGGCAAGGCCCCATTGTATTGCTGACCTCCCTCGACAGCGATATGAACCACATTTTGTCGTTAGAAATGGGCGCCAACGACTATATCCTGAAAACCACTCCACCGGCGGTGCTGCTCGCGCGCCTGCGCCTGCATCTGCGCCAGCACGTCACGGCCTTCAGCGATGCCTCCTCCCCGCAGTTAACGCCCCATAAAGCCCTGCGTTTTGGCACGTTATCCATCGATCCGGTGAATCGTCAGGTGCTGCTGTCCGGTGAGCAGGTGGCGCTTTCCACGGCAGATTTTGATCTGCTGTGGGAGCTGGCGACCCATGCCGGACAGATTATGGACCGGGATGCGTTGCTGAAAAACCTGCGCGGCGTCAGCTACGATGGGATGGACCGCAGCGTGGATGTCGCAATCTCCCGCCTGCGCAAAAAACTGCTGGATAACGCCACCGAACCTTTCCGCATCAAAACCGTGCGTAATAAAGGCTATCTCTTCGCGCCACACGCCTGGGATATCTGACCCCCTCAGCCCGCATCGCCAGAATACCTTTCCCGGCAATGCGGGCTGCTTCCTGCTGTTGAAATCCCCCCTGCTGATTAAACTTTTGCGCCTGCCTGCATAATATGTATTATGTTATAACATAACAATTATGAGGATGGGATTGTGTTAATCAAAAAGTTGGTGCTGGCGTCTGTTCTTGCGACCCTCGCAAATTCGGTTTTTGCCGCACAGGTTTATCCGCTGACGGTAGAAAACTGTGGGATTAAAGAGACATTTACCCGCGCGCCGCAACGGGTGGTGACTGTTGGGCAACACGAGACGGAATTACTGCTGGCGCTGGGGCTGGAGAAGAAAATCAGTGCCACGTCGGTCTGGTTTGGTCCACTACCGGATGCGGTAGCGGAACGCGGTAAAGGATTAAAAAAACTGGCAGATAACGCCCCTTCCTTTGAGGCTGTCACCGCCCAGAATCCCGATCTGGTGCTGGCGCAATATCACTGGCATATCGGGCCGCAGGGAGAAACCGGCACCCGCGAGCAGTTTGCAACGCTTGGCATTCCGACCTGGATCTCTCCCGCCGACTGCATCGGCAAAAGCGTAACCGACAGTTCAAATGGCGACGGGGCGCGCAGCACCCCTTTCACCATTGAGGAAATCAAACGTGAAATCGATGCGCTGGCTGCCATATTCGATGTTCAGCCGCAGGGGGAGCAGCTCAACGAGGCGCTGACCCGACGTATTCAGAAGGCTCAGGCGCGCGCGGCGTCGCAGCACTCGCGCCCTTTGAAAGTGGTGTTCTGGTTCTCCAGTAGCCGTCTGAAAGGCGATCCCTGGGTGGCGGGCGATTACGGCGCACCGGGCTGGATCAGCAACGCGCTGGGACTGAAAAATATTATTGATTCCCATGATGAATGGCCGGCCGTGACCTGGGAACACATTGCTCAGGCGCAGCCTGACATTATTGTGATTGCAGAGATGTCCCGGCGACTTTACCCCGCTGATGATGTGGCGGTTAAAAAAGCCTTTTTGCACGACGACCCCGTCACCCGAAATATGCCTGCTGTTAAAAAAGGCCACATCATTGTCGTGCCTGCAATGTCACTGAACCCCTCAATACGTAATGTCGATGCCGTTGAGATGATAAGTGACCAGCTCGCGACCTGGCAGACTGCACAATGAGCCTACTGACTTTGCGTGTTCCCTTCAGAATGCCACGCTGGAGACCGCGAAGCCTGATGGTCCTCGGATTGCTGACCCTGCCGTTAACACTGGTTTTCGCCGCAACCGTGGGTGATATGCCGGTGTCGTATACGACGGCAGGAAAAGCGATCCTGAACGGCCTTGGGCTGGGTACCTGGCCCCTCCCACAGATTGAGGAAGGGATTATCTGGGAATACCGCATGAGCCGGGCGCTGATGGCGGCCTGCAGCGGAGGGGGACTGGCGCTTTGCGGCCTGGTGATGCAGTCCATTCTGCGTAATCCGCTGGCTGAACCCTATCTTCTGGGGATCTCCTCCGGCGCTTCACTTGGCGCGGTCTGCGTTATGCTGCTGGGGGTGGGTGGCAGCACGCTGGGCATCAGCGGCGGTGCCTTTATGGGCGCATGCTGCGCGTTTGGGCTTATCATGCTGATCACGCACGGGATGACCGACAGCCCGCCGCGCATATTGTTAGCGGGCATCGCCGGGACGCAACTGTTTAACGCCATGACGGCGTACATTGTCAGCACCTCCGCGAATGCGGAGCAGTCGCGCAGCGTGATGTTCTGGCTGCTGGGTAGTCTGAGCGGCGTTCGCTGGCCGGATGCCATCCTGGCCCTGGCGGTGGTAATGGCCGGGTTGATGGTGGTTTTCGCATTTTCACGTTCGCTTGATACCTTCACCTTTGGTGATGAAGTCTCGACTACGCTGGGCGTGCCGGTCACCCTGGTACGTATGATGCTGCTGCTCACCTGTGCGCTGGTGACGGCGGTGATGGTCAGTATCATCGGTGCGGTGGGGTTTGTTGGGCTGGTGATCCCGCACATTACACGCCTGTTATGTGGCCCCGGGCATCGCCGCGCCATTCCGCTGACCTTTCTGATCGGCAGTCACTTTATGATCCTCGCCGATGTGGTTTCTCGTACCCTGATTACTCATCAGGTTCTTCCCATAGGCGTGGTCACCGCACTGGTGGGTGCGCCTGCATTTGTGGTTCTGCTGTATCGCAGCCGGGAGAAAAAATAATGACCCTTTCCTTGAAAGGATTGCAGCTGACCCTGCAGTCGCGAAAAGTGCTGCACGACATCAATCTGGAGCTGGCTACCGGGGAAGTTATTGGCCTGCTGGGGCCGAATGGTTCCGGTAAATCAACACTGCTGCGTTGCCTGGCGGGGTTGTTCCCGCACCAGGCGCATCATATCCGCCTTGATGGAACTCCGCTCAACGCGATCCCCCTGCGGGAGCGGGCAAAAAAACTGGCGTTTGTTCCCCAGCATGCCGACGTCGACGGCGATCTTTGCGTGGAGCAAATCGTCCGTCTGGGCCGCACGCCGCACCGCAGGGGGCTTTTTAGCTGGAACAGTACCGACGACATCGCCGTGGAGGATGCCATCCGTCTGATGAAACTTTCCAGCCTGCGACACCGCCTCTGGCGACAACTTTCCGGCGGGGAACGGCAGCGCGCTCAAATCGCCCGCGCCCTCGCCCAACGGCCGGGCCTACTGATCCTCGATGAACCCACCAACCACCTGGATATTGAGTACCAACTGGAATTAATGACGTTAATCACCAAACTGCCGGTTACGGTGGTGGTGGCGTTGCATGATCTCAATCTCGCCGCCAACTACTGCCAGCGGCTGGTGCTGCTGAAATCCGGGTCAGTGATTGCCAGTGGACCACCGGATGCCGTGCTGACCCCTGCGCTGATCGAAAATGCCTGGCATGTGAAAGCAAACGTGATAAAGCAAGGCGAGACGTTAAATATTCGCTATGCCATGAGGCAGCCCATTGCGTAAAGTGTGCCATGTCCCGCCAGAGAGTGTGAACCGTCTGGTCGGGCCGCATCATTAACGCGTGGTATTTGGGTGATACGTAATGAAAAAGCTGTTCGTGCAGTTTTACCTCCTGCTGTTTGTCTGCTTCCTGGTAATGGCCATGCTGGTCGGGCTGGTCTACAAATTCACCGCCGAGCGCGCGGGCAGGCAATCGCTGGATGACCTGATGAAAAGCTCGCTCTATCTGATGCGTAGCGAACTGCGTGAGATCCCTCCTCACGACTGGGCGCGCACCATTAAGGAGCTGGATCTGAATTTGTCCTTCAAACTGCGCATCGAACCGTTGAAAAAGTACGACCTGGATGCCCCGACCATGCAGCGCCTTCGTGGGGGTGACATCGTGGCGCTGGACGATCAATACACCTTTATCCAGCGTATCCCGCGCAGCCACTATGTGCTGGCGGTTGGCCCGGTGCCCTACCTCTATTTCCTGCACCAGATGCGCCTGCTTGATCTCGTCCTGCTGGCCTTTATCGCCATTTCGCTGGCCTTCCCGGTCTTTATCTGGATGCGTCCCCACTGGCAGGACATGCTCCGCCTTGAGGCCGCTGCCCAGCGCTTTGGCGACGGCCACCTGACAGAACGGATCCATTTCGACAGCGCCTCCAGCTTTGAGCGTCTGGGCGTGGCCTTTAACCAGATGGCCGACAACATCAATGCGCTGATCGCCAGCAAAAAGCAGCTGATCGACGGTATCGCCCACGAGCTGCGTACCCCGCTGGTGCGGTTGCGTTACCGGCTGGAGATGAGTGAGAACCTGACCGCGGCGGAATCACAGGCGCTGAATCGCGATATCGGCCAACTTGAGGCGCTGATTGAGGAGCTGCTGACCTATGCCCGGCTCGATCGTCCGCAGAACGAACTTAAACTCACCACCCCGGATCTGCCCGCCTGGTTGCGCAGCTATGTTGAAGACGTGCAGAGCGTTAACCCCCATCGCACGCTGCTGATTGACAGCATGGGCGGCGATTACGGCGCGCTGGATATGCGTTTGATGGAGCGGGTGCTGGATAATCTGGTCAATAACGCCCTGCGCTACAGCGATAACACCCTGCGAATTTCACTGCACCTGAGCGGCAGCCGCGCCACGCTGTCGGTGGAGGATGACGGCCCGGGCATTGCACCAGAGGCGCGTCAGCGGGTGTTTGAACCCTTTGTCCGACTCGACCCGAGCCGCGACCGCGCCACCGGCGGCTGCGGCCTGGGGCTGGCTATCGTCCACTCCATCGCTCAGGCGCTGGGCGGCGATGTCAGCTGCGAAGCAAGCGATCTCGGTGGCGCCAGGTTCTGCTTTAACTGGCCCATCTGGCATCATATCGCCCTTCCCATCCCTGACTGACCGAAACCGCACGCTGGTCTGACCGGGCGTGCTGTGCTATACAATAAGTATGTTGTAACTAATGTGGTGTATTATGGCGACTTACGATCTGCTCGAACGCTTAAACTCAACTTTTCGCCAGATGGAACACGAGCTGGCGCAACTCACCCACGATCTCCAATCCTGCCGCTTGCTGGCGGGCCGCGTCTTCTCCCTGCCGGACGTTGCCAAAGGCGCGGAACACGATCCGCTTAACGCCATCGCGGTGAAGCAGCACATCGGCCAGGAAGCCCTGACCATGGCGCTGCAACACTATCGCCATCTGTTTATCCAGCAGCAGTCGGAAACCCGCAGCAGCAAGGCCGCCGTGCGCCTGCCAGGGGTGATCTGCCTGCAGAGCGATGCCGCCCACCGGATGCAGCTTACGGAACAGATCGCGAGCATTAACGCCTTAAAAGCGGACTTTGAAAAAATCGTCACCGAGGAGTCTGGCCTGGCTCCTGCTGCCCGCTTTGAGTGGGTGCATCACCAGTTGCCAGGGTTGATCACGCTCAACGCCTATCGCACGTTAACGGTGATCAATCACCCCGCCACGCTGCGCTTCGGCTGGGCCAATAAGCACATCATCAAGAATTTCACCCGCGATGAGGTGCTGGAGATGCTGGAAAAAAGCCTGAAGTCTCCGCGCGCCGTGGCGCCCTGGTCCAGAGATCAGTGGGTGGAGCGGCTGGAGTCAGAATATACCGCCATCCATGCGCTGCCTGTGCAGGCGCGGCTGAAGATCAAACGGCCGGTAAAGGTGCAGCCTATCGCCCGCGTCTGGTATGCCGGACAGCAAAAGCAGGTGCAGTACGCCTGCCCAACGCCGTTGATTGCCTTGTACGACGCCGACCAGGGCGCGGTGATCCCGGATATCGGCGAGTTGCTGAATTACGATGCTGACAACGTTCAGCATCGCTATAAGCCCCAGGCGCAGCCGCTACGCTTAATCATTCCGCGGCTGCACCTGTATGTTGCGGAGTAGCTATTTCAGGCTGCCGACCATCTCTTCCGGGCGAACCCAGCTGTCGAACTCGGCCTCAGTGAGATAGCCCAGCGCCAGCGCGGCGGCTTTGAGCGTCAGTCCCTCTTTATGGGCTTTTTTCGCGATCTCAGCCGCCTTGTCGTAGCCAATATGGGTGTTGAGCGCCGTCACCAGCATGAGCGACTCATTGAGCAGCTGGCTGATGCGCTCACGATTAGGCTCAATGCCCACCGCGCAGTGTTCGTTAAAGCTCTCCATTCCATCGGCCAGCAGACGCACCGACTGCAGGAAGTTATGGATCACCATCGGACGATAGACGTTCAGTTCAAAGTTGCCGGACGCCCCGCCCATGTTGACCGCCACATCGTTGCCCATCACCTGGCAGCAGAGCATGGTCATGGCTTCACACTGGGTTGGGTTCACCTTGCCCGGCATGATGGAGCTGCCCGGCTCGTTCTCAGGAATACTGATCTCACCAATGCCGCAGCGCGGCCCGGAGGCCAGCCAGCGCACGTCGTTGGCGATTTTCATCAGCGATGCCGCCAGCCCTTTCAGCGCCCCGTGGGCATGCACCAGCGCATCGCAGGTGGCCAGCGCTTCAAACTTGTTCGGCGCGGTGACAAAAGGCTGCCCGGTGATGGTCGCCAGCTCCTCAGCCACGCGTACCGCGTATTCAGGATGGGTGTTAAGCCCGGTGCCCACCGCGGTGCCCCCCAGTGCCAGCTCCGCCAGGTGCGGCAGGCTGTGGTCGATATGGCGCAGATTGTGCTCGAGCATCGCTACCCAGCCGGAGATCTCCTGGCCGAGAGTCAGCGGCGTGGCATCCTGCAGATGGGTTCGGCCAATTTTGACGATATCGGCGAACGCCTGAGCTTTATCATTGAGGGTCTGCTTGAGCATGTTCAGCTGTGGAATCAGCTGCTCCCGCAGGGCAATCAGCGCCGCCACATGCATCGCCGTCGGGAAGACGTCGTTGGAACTCTGGCTTTTGTTAACGTCATCGTTGGGGTGGATTTTGCGCTCCATGCCGCGCACGCCGCCGAGCAACTCGCTGCCACGGTTTGCCAGCACCTCGTTCATGTTCATGTTGCTCTGGGTACCGGAGCCGGTCTGCCAGATGGCGAGGGGGAACTCATCGGGATGTTTGCCCGCCAGCACTTCATCGGCGGCGTTGATAATGGCGGTGGCTTTTTCTGCCGCCAGCAGGCCTAAATCCTGGTTTACTTTGGCTGCCGCACGTTTAGTCAGCGCCAGGGCCTGGATCAGCGAGACCGGCATTTTTTCAGTGGAAATACGGAAATGTTCCAGCGAACGCTGGGTTTGTGCGCCCCAGAGTTTGTCCTGCGGGACGTCGATGGCGCCCATCGAATCTTTCTCACTGCGTGAGGTCATTACTTTCTCCTTGATAACACTGAAGTGGATTGCTCACAGCTCAAAGAAATAAGTATTGATGAGATCGGGGAAACGGTATGGCGCTTTGTGCGCTCTTTTTGTTGTCCGGCGGCACTGCGCTTATCCGGCCTACCTTACTGGCAGGCCGGATAAGGCGTTTTAGATCACTTCACACAGGCCGAACACTGTGAAGACTGGATCTGTTTGAAGAAGTCGTTGCCTTTGTCATCCACGAGGATAAACGCCGGGAAGTCTTCCACTTCAATTTTCCAGATGGCTTCCATCCCCAGTTCCGGGTATTCCACGCACTCGAGGCTCTTGATGCTGCCCTGCGCCAGCACCGCGGCCGGGCCGCCGATACTGCCGAGGTAGAAACCACCGTGCTTGTGGCAGGCGTCGGTCACCTGCTGGCTGCGGTTGCCCTTCGCCAGCATGATCATGCTACCGCCGTTGGCCTGGAGCTGATCTACGTAAGAATCCATACGCCCTGCCGTGGTTGGCCCCAGGGAACCGGAAGCATAGCCATCTGGGGTTTTCGCCGGACCCGCGTAATAGATCGGGTGATCCTTGATGTACTGCGGCAGCCCTTCGCCGTTATCCAGACGCTCCTGCAGCTTCGCGTGGGCGATATCACGGCCCACGATGATGGTGCCGTTCAGCGACAGACGGGTGGAGACCGGGTACTGCGAAAGCTGGGCCAGGATCTCGCTCATCGGACGGTTCAGGTCAACGCGCACCGCCTCGCCCTCGCCCGCTTTACGCAGCTCTTCCGGGATGTATTTCCCTGGGTTGTTTTCCAGTTTTTCGATCCAGATACCGTCGCGGTTGATTTTGGCCTTGATGTTACGGTCAGCGGAGCAGGAGACGCCCATACCCACCGGGCAGGACGCGCCGTGACGCGGAAGGCGGATCACGCGGATATCGTGGGCAAAATATTTGCCGCCAAACTGTGCGCCCAATCCGAGGTTCTGGGCTTCCACCAGCAACTCCTGTTCCAGCTGCACATCGCGGAACGCCTGACCGTGCTCGTTACCTTCGGTTGGCAGGCCGTCATAATATTTGGTGGAGGCCAGTTTGACGGTTTTCAGGGTGCTTTCTGCCGAGGTGCCGCCGATGACAAAGGCGATGTGGTACGGCGGGCAGGCCGCGGTGCCAAGGGTACGCATCTTCTCGACCAGGTAGTTCTTCAGCTTGCCCGGGGAGAGCAGCGCTTTGGTCTCCTGGTAGAGATAAGTTTTGTTGGCTGAGCCGCCGCCTTTAGCGATGCAGAGGAATTTGTATTCGTCGCCATCGACGCTGTAGAGGTCGATCTGCGCCGGCAGGTTGGTGCCGGTATTCACCTCTTTGTACATATCCAGCGCGGCGTTTTGCGAATAGCGCAGGTTATCTTCGATATAGGTGTTGTAGACGCCGTGCGCCAGGGCCGCTTCGTCACCGCCGCCGGTCCAGACGCGCTGGCCTTTTTTACCGGTGATGATGGCGGTACCGGTGTCCTGGCAGGTCGGCAGAATGCCTTTCGCCGCGATATCGGAGTTACGCAGGAACTGCAGCGCCACGTATTTGTCGTTTTCACTGGCCTGCGGGTCGCTGAGGATATCGGCCACCTGCTGCTGGTGCGCCGGGCGCAGCATGAAGGAGGCATCGTGGAAGGCCTGTTGCGCCAGTAAGGTCAGCGCCTGCGGGTCCACTTTGAGGATCTCCTGACCTTCAAACTCAGAGACAGAAACGTAATCGCGGGTTAACAGGTAATATTCGGTCTGATCCTTGGCCAGCGGGAAAGGATCCTGATAATAGAAGGGTTTATTCGACATTGTTCTCTCACTTACGACATTGCTGATTATGGTTCAGGCAGATGTTCCGTTTGCCTTGCTTAAAAGCGAGTTGGCTTATCCTACACAATTTTTTAACAAAAACTGAGACTAGTACGACTTTTTCCGTGCGCAGGTTACTTCCGCCCGGTTTATTGCTTTAATACGGGCAGTTAATTCCACATTTGAAACAGGGCTTGATAATGCAAAAACTCATTAACTCAGTGCAGAACTACGCCTGGGGAAGTAAAACTGCGTTAACGGATCTCTACGGTATCGCCAACCCCGACAACCTGCCGATGGCAGAGCTGTGGATGGGGGCGCACCCAAAGAGCAGCTCAAAAATTGAGGGTGCCCACGGGGTTCGCTCCCTGCGCGAGGTCATCGACGCGGATAAAGGCACGCTGCTGGGTACGCAGGTCGCAGACCGTTTTGGCGAACTGCCGTTTCTCTTTAAGGTGCTGTGCGCGGATCAACCGCTCTCCATTCAGGTTCACCCGAACAAGCAGGCCTCAGAAGCAGGTTTTGCCAAAGAGAACGCCGCCGGTATTCCGCTGGATGCCGCCGAGCGTAACTATAAAGATCCGAACCACAAACCGGAGCTGGTGTTCGCTTTAACGCCGTTCCTGGCGATGAATGCTTTCCGCGAATTCTCTGAAATTGTCTCCCTGCTTCAGCCGGTGGCCGGGGCGCACAGCGCCATTGCCCACTTCCTCGAAAAACCCGATGCAGAGCGCCTGAGTCACCTCTTCGCCAGCCTGCTCAATATGCAGGGCGAAGAAAAATCCCTCGCGCTGGCGGTGCTGAAAGCCGCTCTGAACAGCCAACAGGGTGAGCCGTGGCAGACTATCCGCGTGATTTCAGAGTTCTACCCCGACGACAGCGGGCTGTTCTCGCCGCTGCTGTTAAACGTGGTCAAACTCGAACCGGGTGAAGCGATGTTCCTGTTCGCCGAAACACCGCACGCCTACCTTAAAGGCGTGGCGCTGGAGGTGATGGCCAACTCCGATAACGTGCTTCGCGCGGGCCTGACGCCAAAATACATCGATATTCCTGAACTGGTGGCGAATGTTAAATTTGTCGCCAAACCGGCGGCAGAATTGCTCACCCAGCCGGTTAAAAACGGTGCAGAACTGGACTTCCCGATCCCGGTTGAAGACTTTGCGTTTTCGCTTCACGAACTGAGCAGTGCAGAAAGCGCGCTGGCTCAGCAGAGCGCGGCGATCCTCTTCTGCGTTGAGGGCGAAGCCGTCGTGAGCAAGGGTGACGAGCGGCTGGTGCTGAAGCCGGGCGAGTCGGCATTTATTGCCGCCAGTGACTCGCCGGTCAACGTCAGCGGCGTCGGTCGTCTGGCCCGTGTTTACAACAAGCTATAGTGACCTACTGAATTTTTTAACATTTGTTGCTAAGCTATTGGTAATCTTATGACCTCACCGGGCGGTTTTAACCGCTCGGTTTCATTTTAGGGATAATCACGATGAAGAAATCGGTTATAGCCGCAGGCGTTATTGTTGCATTAGGTGTGGTCTGGACGGGTGCGGCCTGGTATACCGGGAAACAGCTGGAGAGCCATCTGGCAGAAATGGTCGCGCAGGCGAACAGCGAGCTTAAGCGCACCGCGCCAGAAGCCGGGCTGGAGGTCAGTTACCAGGATTACCAGCGCGGCCTGTTCAAAAGCCATCTGCAACTGGTGCTTAAACCGGTCGCTGGCGCGCAAAATCCATGGCTGCAGCCAGGACAAAGCCTGGTGCTGAACGAAGTGGTGGATCATGGTCCCTTCCCGCTCGCCCAGCTGAAATCCTTCAACCTTATCCCTTCCATGGCCTCGGTAAAATCGACGCTGGTGAACAACGAAGCGTCAAAACCGCTGTTCGATCTGGCGAAGAATGAGTCTCCGTTCGAGGCCAATACCCGCATCAGCTATGCCGGTGATACGAGCACCGATCTGGCGCTGAAAGCACTGAATTACGAAAATGGCGATGAAAAAGTGGCCTTCAGCGGCGGCAATTTCCAGCTGGATGCCGATCGTGATGGCAAAAACGTCTCGCTGAAAGGTGACGCAGCAAGCGGCCTGGTAAATGCCGTCAATGAGTACGGCCAGAAAGTGCAGCTCACCTTCAACAACCTCAAAACCGAGGGCAATAGCCGTCTGACCGACTTTGATGAGCGGATCGGCGACCAAAAACTCACGCTCGATAAGCTGGCTATCGCCATTGAAGGCAAAGAGATGGCCGTGCTTGAGGGAACCGATCTGAGCGGTAAAGCCGAGCTGTCGAAAGATGGCAAGAGCGTTAATAGCCAGCTGGATTACAGCCTGAAGAGCCTGAAAGTGCAGAATCAGGATCTGGGTACCGGCAAGCTGACGCTGAAAATCGGCAATATTGACGGCCAGGCGTGGCATCAATTCAGCCAGCAATATCGCGCCCAGAGCCAGGCGCTGCTGGCAGATAAAGCGCTGATGGAAAATCCGGCCCTGTATCAGCAAAAAGCGGCAGAAGTTTTCTTCAGCAACCTGCCCGTCCTGCTTAAAGGCGAGCCGGTGGTGACGCTGGCTCCGCTGAGCTGGAAAAACAGCAAAGGCGAGACCAACTTCAACCTGTCGCTGTTCCTGAAGGACCCTGCCACCGCCAAGGGCGAGGCGCAAACCCTGGCCCAGGAAGTGGATCGCAGTGTGAAATCGCTGGAGAGCAAGCTGACTATCCCGATGGACATGGCGACCGAGTTCATGACCCAGATTGCGAAGCTGGAAGGCTATAACGAAGATGACGCTGGTAAGCTGGCTGGCCAGCAGGTGAAAGGCCTGGCGGCAATGGGCCAGATGTTCCGCATCACTACCGTGGAAGATAACGTCATCAGCACCAGCCTGCAGTACAGCAACGGTCAGGTTACGCTGAACGGTCAGAAGATGACGCTGGAAGAGTTTGTCGGCATGTTTGGCGTTCCGGCGCTGAACCTGGCGGTACCGGACGAGCCTGCCGCGCCAGCGGCTCCGGCTCCGGCTCCGGCACCGGCACAGCCTGCGGTTCCGCAGCAGTAATGATAAAAAACCCCTCTTCGAGGGGTTTTTTATTGCCGCCAGCCAGAATGCCTTATCGCTCTTCCTTTAACCGTGAAACTACTTCACGGGGACTAACCGGGCGGAGACAATCTGATGCCCGGCTTGCACATCAGATTTTTCAATCCGCTGCATAATCCTGTCCGCCAGCGTGTGGCCCATCTCCCGTGCAGGGGTGGTTGCCCAGACGATAGGCAGATCGTCCAGCGCGTTTTCTGACACATCCGCAAAGGCACCGAGCGCCACCTGATGACCAAAGAAGGTTTCAACCCCGCCTTCCCCGCTCTGGCGTCCGGCCCGTATCAGGCCAAACCAGGCGCCCATGGCGATGACGTCGTTGTAGCAGATCACGGCGCTGATGGTGGGGCTGGCGCGGAGCAACGTCCCGATAGCCTCTGCCGCCTGCTTCTGGCTGGACTCGCACTCCACCACCCACTCACTGTGGAACGGCAGGCCGTATTTAATTAGCGTTGAACAGTAGCCGCCCACCCGTTCGGCGCGGGTCAGCGACGAGCTTTTTCCGCCCAGCCAGGCAATCCGCTGATGGCCGCGGCGAATAAGATGTTCGGTCAGCATTTGTGCTGCCTGCATGTTGTCCGGGCGCAGGGTATCGGCCTCATCCAGATAGCTGGCGCGGGAAGCAAACACCAGCGGAACACCCTTCTGGGCTGCCCGTTCGCACAGTTCGTTGCTTAACCCGGATGCCCCGGCAACGATCACCCCATCGACCCCCTGGGTCAGCAGCATATCGAGGCGCTGGAGCAACTGATCCGCTTCCCGGCCACCGTGGAGTAAAAAGACCATCCGCCCTTGCGATTCCAGCGCCTCCGTCAGCCCTGCCGTCAGTTCGGCATAAAACGGCGAGGTCAGATCGCGGACAATCAGGCCAATCACCCCGCTTTGTCCACCGCGCAGCGCCGAAGCCTGCCGGTTACGAACAAATCCTAATTGCTCAACCGCATCGTTAACGCGCTGGCCCGTCGCGGAGGAGATCCGCCCTTTTCCGCTCAGCACCAGTGACACCGTGCTGACGGACACGCCCGCCGCCTGCGCAACGTCATTAATGGTGATCTTTTTCGCTACAGCCATGTGATGGCGTGACTCCCTGACAATGAGACCGGTAAAACGTTTTATCAATACGTTATCTTTATACTACCAGTTAAAGGCTAAGAATGTGATTTAGCGCGCACTAAAATTTGATAAAACGTTTTATCTTCTCGCAGCATTGAAGCAGATAAACTGATTTTAACAACACAGGAGTCGTTTTATGACGGCGAAAGCAGCACAAAAAATATCGCTGTGGGAGTTTTTCCAGCAACTGGGTAAAACCTTTATGCTGCCAGTGGCGCTCCTCTCGTTCTGCGGGATCATGCTGGGGATCGGCAGCTCGCTAAGCAGTCACGATGTGATTACGCTGATTCCGTTCCTCGGCAATCCTGTGCTGCAGGCCGTCTTCATCTGGATGAGCAAGGTCGGCTCCTTTGCCTTTAGCTTCCTGCCGGTGATGTTCTGTATCGCTATCCCGCTGGGACTGGCGCGGGAAAACAAAGGTGTAGCGGCATTTGCCGGTTTCGTTGGCTATGCGGTGATGAACCTGGCGGTCAACTTTTGGCTCACTGCCAAAGGCATCCTGCCGACCACCGATGCGGCAGTACTCAAGGCCAACAACATACAGAGCGTGATTGGTATTCAGTCTATTGATACCGGGATCCTCGGCGCAGTGATCGCGGGTGTGATCATCTGGATGCTGCACGAGCGTTTTCACAATATCCGCCTGCCGGACGCGCTGGCATTCTTTGGTGGCACCCGTTTTGTACCCATTATCACCCTTGTGGTGATGGGTCTGTTTGGCCTTGTGATCCCGCTGATTTGGCCTGTCTTTGCCATGGGCATTACCGGCATTGGCCGCATCATTAACGGTGCCGGTGATTTTGGACCGATGATCTTCGGTACCGGTGAACGTCTGCTGCTGCCGTTTGGACTTCAGCATATTCTTGTCGCACTGATCCGTTTCACGGAAGCGGGCGGTACGATGGAGGTGTGCGGTCACGATGTGAGCGGCGCGCTGACCATTTTCCAGGCGCAGCTGAGCTGCCCGACCACCCACGGTTTCTCGGAGAGCGCCACTCGCTTCCTGTCCCAGGGTAAAATGCCAGCCTTCCTCGGTGGCCTGCCGGGCGCAGCCCTGGCGATGTACCACTGTGCTCGCCCGGAAAACCGTCACAAAATTAAAGGCCTGCTGATCTCCGGTGTGATCGCCTGCGTGGTGGGCGGAACCACCGAACCGATTGAATTCCTGTTCCTGTTCGTTGCCCCGGTGCTGTACCTCATCCACGCTGTGCTGACCGGTCTGGGCTTTACCGTGATGGCGGTGCTGGGTGTGACTATCGGCAACACCGACGGCAACGTGATCGACTTTGTGGTGTTCGGCATCCTGCATGGCCTGTCGACCAAATGGTATCTGGTACCCGTAGTAGCAGCGATCTGGTTCGCGGTGTACTACGGTATCTTCCGCTTCGCCATCACCCGCTTTAACCTGAAAACGCCGGGTCGTGATACCGATGCGGCCACCATGGTGCACCCAGTGGGACTATATTGCCGACCGTTTTGGTGCCGCCGATCTGCTGCCTTTTACCATCTCGGATATGGATTTTGCCACTGCCCCTTGCATTATCGACGCCCTGCAAACGCGCATCGGCCACGGGGTGTTTGGTTACAGCCGCTGGAAAAACGACGAATTCCTGGCCGCTGTGGCCCACTGGTTCCACCAGCGTTTTCACAGCACCATCGACACCCGTGCCATCGTCTATGGCCCCTCGGTGATCTATATGGTGTCAGAGTTGATTCGCCAGTGGTCGGACGCCGGTGACGGCGTGGTGATCCATACCCCCGCTTACGACGCGTTTTATAACGCCATTGCGGGTAATAACCGACAGGTTGTCTCTGTCGGCCTGCAACATTCGGTGGTGGGCTGGCAGTGCGATATGGCCGAACTGGAAGCGGTGCTGGCCCAGCCGCACAACAAAATCCTGTTGCTCTGTAGCCCGCATAATCCGACCGGCAAGGTCTGGACACGCGACGAGTTAACCACTATGGCTGACCTCTGCGCGCGACATGGCGTGGCGGTGATCAGTGATGAAATCCACATGGATATGGTGTGGGGCGAGCACCGGCATACCCCCTGGTGCGAAGTCGCTCAGGGTAAATGGGCGTTGCTAACCTCTGGCTCCAAGAGCTTCAACATTCCCGCCCTTACCGGCGCATACGGCCTGATTGGCGATGAGGCCAGTCGCATGGCCTATCTGCAGGCGCTGAAAGGCCGTGATGGGCTGTCCTCGCCGTCGGTGCTGGCGCTGGTGGCGCATATTGCGGCGTATCAGCAGGGCGAAGCATGGCTGGATGCGCTACGCGCTTATCTGGAGGCGAATTTGCAGTACGTCGCCGACACGCTGAATGCCGCTTTCCCGACGTTAAACTGGCAGCCGCCGCAGGCGACCTATCTGGCATGGATCGATCTTCGTCCGCTCGGGATCGATGACAAGGCACTGCAGAAGGTGCTGATTGAGCAGCAAAAAGTGGCAATCATGCCGGGTTATACCTACGGGGATGGAGGCAAAGGTTTTGTCCGTCTTAACGCTGGCTGCCCACGCAGTAAGCTTGAGCAGGGTGTCGAGCGCCTGATTGCCGGGATCCGTACTTTGCAGTAATTCGTTTGCGCAACGGAATAATCCCTTGCG
Organism: Leclercia sp. 1548; assembly: GCF_050435045.1. Taxonomy (NCBI): domain Bacteria; kingdom Pseudomonadati; phylum Pseudomonadota; class Gammaproteobacteria; order Enterobacterales; family Enterobacteriaceae; genus Leclercia; species Leclercia sp. 1548. The sequence continues at coordinate 235,345 of NZ_JBNDJP010000001.1, forward strand.
CAAATAGCTTTTTCTCTCGTTTTGTTTTTATAATAGCTCGCACATTACAGTTAATGCGCAGAATATCGTTGAAAATCAATGTTTATCAATCTTTTCAATTGCTTGCTTAGCGCATGGTATTAACATTATCTCGCATTAACTGACATTTATCTGTCCCTGTTTGTGTCCCTAACATACCTTTTGCCCCCGGCATGCCCCCAGACAACCCCCTATGTGTGGCTCCTTTCAGAACTCAAATCCCCAGCTTAAAGGACCACTACCAGCTGTACAAAAACATATCCACATTCGTTTGTTTGATTCGAAAGGTGCGCACCACTTCTTACATCGAAGGCTGATTTGTGCCAGAGGCAGATTTTCCTAATGTCAGCCCGTGCTAATTAGAGGGGGAGCAGGTGACGGTGACAGGTTTCATAAACTTCAACGACGCAGTCCACGTAGTAACAGACTATATCGTTGGGATTACAGCGTGCTCTAGCCTCATGAATATAATGGCGTATTATCATAAAACGAATCAGAAAACCGGTACTAAGAAAACTCTAAACAGTGGCGAGATTTTTATTGACCGCTACATTTGTACGAAACCCTTTTCCAAGTACGATCTCATCTTCGATGCCACTAAAGAGACGGCAAGTAGTTGTACAGTCATAAGAAATGACTTTTGAAGGTTATTCACAGTCTTGTCGGATTAATGCCTAATGAAGGGAGAACAGTAAAGATATAAGCTCTCCCCCAGAAATAATGCATGCTTTCGGATTGTAGCTTATAATTACTATGCTTCTAACGAAGTACGCGATTGGTAAGCACCTTTTTCTGATTTTCAGAAACCGTGTTTAAGTACACGGTTTTTTTTGAATACAATGACTATGCGTACTGACCTTCTAAAAAACCAACAACCTTTGATTTGTTGCAACTAAATTGAAAATTTATGCAACTTCTACTCTTATCTGCAGATGATGATTCCCTTGATACGCCCCCTTAGATGGCGAAATATTTTAATGATTCCCCTCACCGCCACAGACTTACATGTTGACAAAACATGCTCTTATTCTAGTTTTATTTAGTGGTGAATCCCCCTCAGCGGCGGGGCGACTGGTCAAAATGCAATATGCTCGCGTATCTTAGGACTGGTAAAGATACACCGGGAGGCACCCGGCACCACATTTATCTTATTCTTATACAAGGATATTTTTTCTTTAATGATTGTTTAAACATTTATTTCAAGCACTTGACACTTGGTTTAAAAAAGTAACGGGATATCCGACATCAAACACCCCGTCAAAATTTTACATCGATAATATTCTTTATCTTCCCAATGGAATATACACGACGAGTTAGAAATAAAAATCAAATAGTTTTCTTGTATTGCACACTGAAAAATAGCAAGCAAATTATTAATTTAGTAAAATCAGTCTAAGACAGCCATTTTAACCATTTTTCATTTAGCCAATGGTAAAAAGCCCTCTTGCATCAGCAAACTTTGCATTGGGTTCTATAAATAAATCATTACAGTTTATCTAGGTATCATATACTTACGAACCTTTAATGATTTAAACAACTTTAAACTGATACGTCGATAACCTCGAAACTCACTAAATATAGTATATAAAACACCCCTTGTAAGAATAAAACAATCTAAGATGCTTTACCTGGCCATAAATTTCTATTTACCTAAGCGAATTAACTATAGTTAAAGGGATAATTTAAAAGCCGGAGGATATTATGTTTAACCACTCATCTGAGAAACCTGAAAGTGAATTCACGGAAACCGTAAAGAAATACGCTTCTAAAACTGACGATGCGTTACGCAGTGGGGCTAATAACATGAAGGATAAAGTTGAATCATATCCTACAACAAGCATTCTGATTGCTGTCGGCATAGGTTTCGCGTTAGGCTTTATATCGGGAAGAAGGTGAATAAATCCGAGAAAAAACAAATAGATCAAAAAATACAATTAGCGTATTATTTAATAATTCTTAACCGCAGAAAGGGGCTGGTTTCAGATTGGGCTTTTAAGCCTCTGAGGGCTGTAGTGAGCACCGGAGACAACTCATCTATCTCACCTGTTTAGGCCATCGCCTTCTCCGTGGCTTTGGAATGAGAGAGCGGGTGGAAAGCCGAGTACCACATACGGAACATACGGCCCCGTGTGGCAGGTTTTGTACAGGATCGAACGAGGTGAAAAAGAACCGGTTGCTTTTGCAAGCAGGACAGATGAATCTCATAACAGATACGACGCTCCCAAGCCGTTGGCTGTACTAAATCATAAACATTTTTATATAGCTAACAGAGCATCAATTCAACATTTCTTAAAATCCGTACATCACACACGACTTGATATGTCCCTTTTCCGCCGTGCCATCGAGCAAGTCGAGGACCTAAAAGTCTGCTCTCATAAAGTTATCCTTTATGCTGCCGATATGTTAAAAACCTTCGCCCTGAGCGTGGGATCGATAACAAAGCCAAGGAAATTATACCTGCTCCCGTGCGGGCTTTTTTATGGGCTGCATTTACACAGGGCTTTAATCAGCGTCCGTGCTGTTGATGAAGAAGAGACCCTACCCATAACTTCTACCTCTTCCGCCGTAGCGCCCTTGATCGCTTCGCCATCATCCGTGATTAAAGCCCTCCCCATTACCCGAGCAAATTGAGTGCGGCCGCCGGACAAAATCAGCAAAATCTGATTCTGTACCAGCCGGGTGCACGGTTCAAAACCGCGAACCCGGATGATGTTTCGAGAATTCTGCTTTCGATACCTATTCCGCAGATAATTTCTAAAGATAAACGAGGGGCTACGTAATCAGCCATTCGAGAGGGAAATCCCATCAGTGAACTCTCCCCATGTTGCGCAGGATCCAGTAATGATTGTCGGTTCCGTCAGTTGTCTTATCCGTGAAATCTGGCTGGTAGCGCGCTATCCAATGGTTGGCGTCGGCTCGGCTGAAATGCCAATGGACCTTTGCCAACTCACGGATGAAGTCTTCTGTACGCAAACACCTGTAGCCCTTTGGGTTTTGCTGTATGGCTGCCACAAACGCGGCATGAATGTCGAGACGGCGGGGCATGGTGACCTCTCATTTGCCATTACTGTCTATACACACAGTAGTTTTATAGAGAGTGTAGGGCAAGGTGGCTATGCCTATTGATGATTACCACTGAACATCATGATGCTGTTACGCTTTCAGCGCCTTAATCTCACCCTGCAGCTGGGCGACCTGCGCAGTGAGGTTATCGACAGTATCCATAAGAACGAGAATGGCCTCATGGTGAAGCGCTCCAACGCCTGCGACATTCAGAGACAGGAATCCGTCATTATCCTCACCGACTACTTCCGGTAGTACCTTTTGCACTTCCTGGGCAATATACCCTGCAGAGTCAATATCCCCCTTTTTATAAGTGAAAGTTTTCCCATGAAATAAGCGCATTTTCTCGATAGGGTTTTCAATAGTTTTAATGTTGTATTTCAGTCGCTCATCGGACGGGTTGTTCCACGTTCCGCCGCCAGCGTTGCCGTTAGCACCGAAGAGATAAGACGACCATACATTTGACGATCCCCCATTGACGTTAATTTGAACTCGGTCGAGGTTAGTAGAACCTCCTCTTACGCCTCCAATAGACCAGCCTGCTGTGTACCAGCCACCGGAGAGCTGACTTACAAAACTCCCTTCGCTACTGTCATTTGTAACGTTGTTTAATTCAATGTAGTTGTTGGATTCAGGTCGCCACGCCTTAACCCCACAGCCGCCTCCCGGGCTGGTGTGAATGTCGGAAAATACACTGCCAGCAGCATTCACTGTCATTTTGCCAGTTACCTGCACGTTGCCGTTTACGACACCGCCTGAATCAGTACTAAGTGCCTTTACGTCCGCTGCTGTCAGGGTAACTGTATCTTTTCTGTTTGCCATGATTTAACTCCTAAGCCCAGACGCGAGCCGGTGTTTTCGGTGTAACCACAAATTCGTTCAGCCCGGATAAATCGAGCGAGTCATTCATGACCCGCAAATTGACGTGATAGCCGGGTTCGGTGGTGTACTTGATAACTACGTTTTCTTCACCGGGATTGATAACTTCAGCAGGAACAGTGATAACGCCGACGATATCCAGGCTGATATCAGGGTGATATAAACCACCCTGCTCTTCATCATCCACAAACCCCGCCGCGATTAATTGCGTGCGCATTTCGTCGGCGTCATTAAAGCGCAGATATAAGTCTCTCATTAGCGGAGTCCATTAATTTGATTAGGGGTTAACAGGCGATGCCAGATACGGAAGTTGCGAATGTGATAAACAACGTTCGGGTTGCTCTGAATATCAATACTGGTTGGTTTAGAGGCCGGGTTTGTTGGTGCCAGTTTTCTGTTGCTGGTCTTTCCATCAAAATACATGCTGTTTGTATTATCGACATCAATGGATTGCACATAGACTTTACTGGCAAACGGATAGGTTATGGGTACAGATGGTCCACTCCCGCCAATATATGAGTTAATGGTGCCTGACACCGCCCTGAATATAATATCGTTGTTGGAACCCGCCACCCTGACAAGATCAGCGTAACCAACACTGGGCGTAACATATCTGTTTACAGCAATTTCAAATGCCAGTGTCCTGCTAAATGCATCACCAATTGATTGATAGCCAACATTGCCAGAAGGTTGCAATGAGGCTTTTTCACCACCCCTTGTCACAGCCGCCGAACCAGTAGGGATATAGCTTGTTGGTACTGCGTTTTTTTCACACTGAACGGTTTGGACGAACACCTCTGCACCTACGGGGATCGTGCCGCTTTTCGGCATGAAATAAATGCGGCCAACATATGCGCCATCAACTGGCGCTTTGCAGGTAACTGTGCCGTAACAATACCCATCAGGGCCGGGGGTGTTTGTCGCCGATACAATGCTTGTGCTGGTTGTGTTGCCCACCATCCCATCAAAATACAAGCCGACTTGCCCCTGATTCGTTCCGCTGGGGGCGTCAAACCGGAACAACATAAACCCATCGGTGTATGAGCTTTTAAACCTGCATGAAAGGGTAATGAAGTCACCAGCCGAGCAAGTGATGGCCGAACTAGCTAATACAGTAGCGTTATTCATGCCCGTGGCAGTGATGACACCGTCAAAGGTTTTTGCCTGCGTCGCTCCGTCTGTGATAGTGCTCCTAGTCCCAAAGCCAACCGCTACGCCGCTCCATTTAGATGGATCGTCGCTGTTCAGAATATAGTTAGTGCTCTGGCCCTCCAATAATAAGCCATCATGCTGATAGCGCGGTTCGTTAACATCAGCGGTCTGCAATACACCGGATTTGTCGATATAAGTCGCAATGGTTGAGCGGGTAAAGGCCCCTGACCTTGTTGGAAGCTCCAGGACCTGCCCCGAAATTGTCAGCCGGTCATAAGGCGCGGAACCCGCCAGCAGGCGCATGTCATCATTGAAGGGTAACCAGACATCGGGGAACGGGGCTTCCTCGTAAGGCACAGAAGTCAGCAGCTGAGCAGCAGCCAGTGATGATGCGGCGTTCGTTTCGCTGGTTTTAGCGTTATTTTCTGAAGCCTTCGCGTTCGTCTCAGACGTTTTGGCGTTGGTTTCTGAGGTTTTGGCGGCATTCTTCGATGCGAGTGCGTTACCCTCTGACGTTGCCGCGTTCGTGGCGCTTTGTGCTGCTGCATTTTTTGACGCCAGAGCATTCGTTTCACTGGTTTTAGCAGCAGCGGCGCTGGCTCCTGCCGCACCGGCCTGGGCGATCAGCTTCGTCCAGCTGGGGCCCGTTTTTTTCGAGCCGTCTGCCAGGGTTACGGTGACGTCACCGGTGCCCGATAAAATCAGGTCCTGGTTGATGATACTGCCTTGCGCCAGGCGAAACCCTTCTGTGACGGCTTTCGCTAAATCGTCATCAAGTGTGGCCATTCGTGATGTCCTTAAAATGAAAAACCCAGCCGGAGCTGGGTTGGATGGTCTGAGGTTGTAGGGATCAGGAGAAGGAGCCGGTACCGCGGGTCACAGTGATAGTTGGTGCATAAATTGCCACGGTTGCATTACTGGAAGAAACGAAAATGCTTGCGTCGATACGTTGCCCGGTCAACCCAGTTGCAGCATGACGTGCAGTGAACCAAAACCCACCAACAGGAACGTCAAAAGTGAACGTGCGAACGTTACCCGCGATAGTTATGTTAACTGTACTCCCGACCGCGCCTGTAGTCCCTCGGACATATATCAACGCCTCCACGACGGCGTTTTTATTCAGCCCGTTATTGCTGGAGTCGGTGTATGCCATGGCTACACTGGTAGAAACGGCATTGTTAGACCGGTTGCTGGAGTCGGGATAGACCCCTGTGTTGGCGACATCTCCAATGAAAGATGTCGCTTCAACCGTGCCCCTGAAGCTCCCGCTGGTCGCCTCAACCCTGCCTTTAAAGCTCCCGTCAGTGGCATAGATCGTCCCGCGAACTGTCACGCCGTTAAACGTCGCATACCCGGATTTATTGATATGCCAGCCGACATTGCCGGTCCCGTCCCAGTTGCTGGACTGGATGTAATTCCCGATCTTGCCGTTGTCGATGGAACCGTCCTGGATGAACACCGAACGCATGAATATCTGGCCGCCGGTCGAAGCAAACACCAGCTCCTGCCCGTTCGTCGTAGGGTTATAAACCGCGAACGTATCGGCAGAAATCAGGAAGTTTGAGGCCCCTGTACCGTCAATGCCCAGCTGAATACCCGCGATGCGTTTAACACCGTTCGCCTCCACCTGGACTTTAACGCCCCACTGCGCGGAGAGCTTGCCGTTGATATCAGCAACAGCCTGGCTGGTCGTCTGGACGTTAGCGTTGGTTTGCCCAATCGACGCAGTCACCTGCTGGATACTGGTCGCCGTGGCGCTCTCCAGATCCGTAACGGCTTTATTAATGCGCGTAATGGCGGCGGCGTTGGTCTGGCCGTTTTGCTCAACTGTGGCCTTAAGCGTCGTGACCTGTTCAGCTACAGCGCTTGTGGCATCCGCAGCGGTCTTCCGGGTCTCGGTGATCTCGGCCATCGTTTTCGTTTCGCCAACGGCAAACGTGACGCGCTGATCCGAAAACGCAAAGAAGTTGGCAATGGCGTTGCTGACGCTACCCACAATGCCTGCGTCGCGGCTGGCCGTGTTACCGTCCACATCAACTTTCAGGCTGTCGATACGGCGACCCAGCGCGCTGTCTGCATCCGTGCGGGCCGTGGTTTCCGTGCTGATATCAGCCGTGTTCTTGTCAGTCGTCGCCTTTACCGCAGCCAGCGCGGTAGTCTGCGCCTTGTTGTTATCGGCGACAGCTTTATCGATACGCGTGATATCGCCGGTATTTTTCCCGACGGTGGTCTGCAGGCCCGACAACGTGGTGGCCTGCGCCTCCTGCTCAGTCGTCAGCGTTGCCAGCTCCTGCGTCACGCTGGCTTTGTTGGCATTAACGGTCGCTTCCAGCGCCGTCCGGGCTGTCACCTCCGCTTCCTGCGCCGTGATGCGCGCCTGGCGTTCGGTGTAGAGCAAGCCCGAGGCCAGCTTCGACGGGTCATCACCGGTGTAGCCGCCCCGGATCTGCGTCGCCAGCGTTTCTCGCGCTGTGGCTTCCGCCTGGTCGCCAGCGACACGGGCTGTCGTTTCCGCCTGCAGCGCCGCCATGCCTGCGCCGGGCGTTGGCCGTCCGAGCGCCACCCAGTCAATCAGGTAGTAGTTCGTCGCATCCTGCTTAGTGGACAGATCCAGCCTGAACTGATTCATCGTGGCTTCAGTCAGCCAGGGGATATTATCGAACTCCAGCGTGGCGATCCCGTTCGCGTCATAAGCAGGCTCGGCGACAGTTAGCATGTTGGTGTCGTTGAAGCCACCCGTACCCCGCCAGCGCAGCTGCCCCGCCCAGCCCGGCGCCCCGAACTTCCTGATGCGCAGTTTAACGAAGCGATAGGACGACGAGTTAACACCCAGTGAACCGGGAGACGCCACCCACGGATCTGTGACATGGTTCGCAGGGCGGATCCACCCGTCAACAATCGTCGGGGTCCCGTTCCCGGTCCAGCCCTCTACCGTCGAATCGAAGTACCAGATTTTGGCAGGGTCGAACTGCGAGCCGGTGCCAGCAGAAATCTGCCCAATCTGCTGCGCCAGTGATTCGGTGGTGGTCTGGATCGTCTGATTGACGTTGCTGATATCCGCGACGCGCTCGTTCTTCTCGGTCAGCAGCGCCTGGCCGCGCGCCGCTGCCTCGTCGATGATGGCTTTCTTACGGTCCGTGACCTCCTGTGCCAGACCCGCTTTGGTTGCCGCTGACTCTGTCGTAACTTTGCTGATGTCGTCGCGCGCTGACTGAATATCGTCGCTGAGATCGGCGATATCCGAGGTGAGTTCCTTATACGCGTCTGTCTGTTTGATCTGGTTATCGATATCCACCAGGTAATCAGCTGCAACCGAGCTGCTGCTGCCCTGAATGAAATCAGTCCAGGCTGACTTATTGCCGGTGCGATCGACAAGCCGCGCGCGGTACCAGAATCCTACCCCGGCTTTAAGGCCCAGTTGCTGATAAACATGCTGCGGATAGGGAACCCCGGCCAGCAGAAGCGGATTTGTGCCGGTCGATGCAGTGGAATACTGGATCTCCGTCTGTAAAGTATCGCCGGTACCAGCCGGGAAATCCCAGTCCAGCTGTACGCCCCAGAGCAACGGCGTGGTACGGAAATTGGCGGGCTTTGGCACATCACCGGACCGGCCCTTGAGATGCGTCAGCACTGAGGTGGCCCACAGGCTGGATGCGCCGCCAGCGTTAATCGCCCTGACACGCACCAGGTAATCACCTTCGTAGATCCCCGGCACTTCGATATTGCGCAGCCCGGTTTGCGGTACGTTAACCCACTCGCTGTCACCCCTGCGCCACTGCACCTGGTAGGCGATAACGTCTGCCTGCGGTTTCCCGGCTTTATCCAGTGGAGCGTCCCAGGAGGCTGTCAGCGTGGCAATGCGCTGCCCCTGTCTCACTGAGTCGTAGCTCGATACCACGACGTTTCCGGGCTGAGAAACAACACCAGTAGGAATCAGGCTGACAGGCGGGATGTCCAGGCGCGCTTTGTTATCGACAGCGTCATATTTCGAGGCGTTGTATTCCGCACCCGTAATGGTGTAGGTGTTCTCCTCGTCGTTGAATGTCAGGTTCATCACACGGAAATACTGCAGGCGCAGCTGTCCGGCATCGATAACGAAAACGGCATCTGGCGCTGGCGCAGAGGAAAACGCCGTGGCCACGATTAACTGCGTGCCGTTGACCGCCTGAATGACCCGGTTTTCTACAATGCCGCCCTGTGTGCGGATCATCAGCGTATCGCCCGGGACGGCGCTGGTCCCGCGATCGGTTGTAACGGCTTTAAGCCCGGCGTTGTAACTCAGAACGCGCCCACCATACACTCGCCCGGAAAAGCGTTCATCCGCAAAAGCGAACACGGTGCCGGGAACATAGGCAAAGCCATCCAGCCCGGTTTGCAGCGTGATCAGGCGATCGAGATAGTTGGAGTACACCGCCCAGCCGCCGCGACGCTGCGCCTCACTCTCACGCGTACAGCCAATGGCAGTCAGCTGCGTCTGCTGGAATTTGAACTGCTTAACCAGGTCAGGAAACATCACCGCAGTGGTGCGATCCTGGTAGTGGTTATCCGGGTCGCTGAAGTTAATTAGCGCAGAACTGTAGCGGTTCTTCTCGCTGCCGCTGGAATAGTTCGGCTTTCCGACGACCGAGGCGCGAGTGAGGATCTGCAGCTTCGTCGTATCCGCTGGCATGTCCGAGACAACATTGAACATGTTGTTGCCCCAGAACGTCATACCGTTGAAGCCAGCGGCGATATCCTTTATCACCTGCCAGGCATCGGCCTGCGACTGGATATAGACGTCAAACAGGAAGCGCGGCTCGGTACCGGTGCCGCCCTTACCATCGGGCACCTTCTGGTCACAGCGCTGGGCTATGCGGTACAGCTCCCACTTATCCAGCATGGCTGCCGTTACCCGACGACCCAGGCCAAAGCGTGGCTCCGTGAGTACATCGAACCAGATCCACGCCGGGTTATTCGACCAGCCCCATTTGAATGTCCCATCCCAGGTGCCGTTATAAACCCGGCCAACCGGATCATAGTTCTGCGGGATGCGGATAATCCGCCCTTTCGGCTTGCAGGATATCTTCGGGATGTTGCTGAAGGATTTTGCGTTGAACGACACATACAGCAGCGCGGTATGCGGATAGCGCAGGCGCGCGTCGATCACCTCCGTGATTGCCTGCACCTGTGTCTTGTTCTGAAGCATCTGGCTGGTGCTGTCGGCGTTATCGCGAACCACGCGGATCTGCCAGCCGGTGTTTGCCTTCGGCAGATTGATGCGGTGGGTCAGCTCGTACAGTGAGCTGAGCTTTTCGGTTACGGTTTTGGTGAGCACGGTGCTGTATGCCCCGCCATCTACAGCCACGTCGATGTGATAGGTGACGGAAGTGCCAACGATATCGCCATCATTCTCCTGCTGCTGCAGACCGGTAATGCCGATACGCACCAGCACTGCGTCAATCTGGGTATTGCTGATGGCCCGGGTCCAGGGAGTGGCCTTAGTCAGCGATACGCCGATGCTGGTCTCGTTCTCCACGGCGGGGAACCCGGGGATCGGCGACTGCGTCTGTGTACCCGGACGAAAGTCCCAGGAGACATTCTCGAAGTTCATCGAGCCGTCGGCGTTACCCAGCGGCGTGCCGTCAAGGAAGATCCGGGTAGCATCCAGTCCACCAGCAAACTCACCTTCACCGAGCGCCAGCAGCATACGGCAGCGCGCCATCGACTGCGCGGAATCGGGTTGTTCAACAGGCGTGTGCTGCTTCTGGCTGCCGCCTTTTGCACCAGTAATCGTTGCCATATTGCATCCATAAAAAAAGCACCCGATTGGGTGCTAATTGAAGAGTAAGAAATTCTCAGATGTCCTCGGCCACGATCCCCGCACTGATTATGGCACCGCCAATTTCGCGCTCGCCATAGAACAGCGCGACCGGGTTGCCCATCGCCAGGGTGTTCACTGCGCCGCCGAAGGCATAGCTGGGTTTATTGTCCGGGTCATCACGCCCCTGAAGGCCTTTGGGCTGCGGCGAGAGCATCTGGTAGATACCGCCTGCAGCCATGCCGATACCAGCAGAAATCATGGCACCACCGACCGGACTGGCCCAGCCAGCAGAGAGGCCAGACACCACGATGCCCGCCACCACCATCACTGCGCCAAGGATCGTCTGGAATAAACCTGCCTTTTTCGCCCCTTCCAGCACAGGCGCGATGCGGATATCACTGTCACCACCCAGCTCCTTGAAATCCTGTTCGCCGATGTTGCGTTTGCCACGAAACACCGCGAAGGTCATGCCGTTTTTTTTAGCATTCATGAGAAAGCTTTCCAGCCCGTCCAGGTTGATGCACAGCGCCTTTACCGCTTCCGCAGACGTCTGCACCGCCAGCCGGTGAACGCGGCCAAACCGGGCACCCAGCGCGCCATACAATCGAATCGTGGTTAAGCGCGCCATGGTTTAATCTCCTGCGGCAGGTCTTTGTGCCGAACGCAGATCATCGTCCGGTCTTTAAAATATCCACGGGCATAAGGCGTGATGCAGGATGGCTGGCCGTACAGGTGGTGTAGCAGTTCGCCCTCTTCGGTGATGATCCCCGCGTGGTTCCACTTGTCCGACTCGACCTGCATGATGACCATGCACCCGGGCGCGGGGTCGCATTCGACAAACCCCTCACGTTCCCAGTTATCGAAATAGAGGTTGTCCGGGTACTGGCTTTCCCACCACGGATAATCCACGCGGAAATCGTTCAGCGTGACGCCCTGGGTGGCGTGCCAGTCCATGACCAGCCCCCAGCAGTCGTGCGAGCCAAGGAGGAACGGGCGGCCAATCAGCGGGATCGCATCAGGGGTGATCTCGGCGTATTCATCGCAGTCCGGCGCGTAAATGCCCCAGACCACACCAGAGTTATTGCACTGCTGGCGATCAAGGTCAGAGGGGATAGGCCGTGCGCCATCGCCCGGGTGGGAGTGAATGACGCGGACAATGGTCCCGGCGTCCTCGGCGTTCGCCCAGTGTTCGCCGTCAATTCGGAAATGCTCTGTCGGATTTTCATGGCTGTTCGGCACCGGGATATAGCGCTGGCGCCGTCCTGACTGAATGACGAAGCCGCAGCACTCGCGTGGGGATTCCTCCAGCGCATGCGCCCGGATCGCCGTCATAATGGTTTTATTCATGGGTATATCCGGTTATCGGGTGAAGAGAACTGTCGCCGGGTAGCCGCCGAAATCAAGAACGGCAGTGTTCGGTTCTGCCAGCCCGGCGCCGAAACGCTTGCGGCAGTCACTGAGGCAACCTCCGCATACATCAAACGCCGGGTCAGCTACCGCATTGCCCTTCGCATCGAAATATGCCGTGCCGTTGTAGGTGCAGCCGTCACCGCTGCGATATTGTCCGCGCAGTGCCCATTCGCAGAGCGAGGTGATCTGCCGGGTGGGTATAACCAGATTCTGCAGGTCAGCCGGGCTGCTGAGCGACCAGGACACCGTCTCGTCATCTTCAGAAATTTTGGTGTCCAGCCAGAAGGTCTGCAGGGAGAACATCGTCGGATCTGCTGTCGGATTCACTCCGCCCGGGAAGTTCACCGCATCAAGGTAAACCGCATAGGTGTCGATGATGCTCACCTTTGCATTCACCATGTCTTTAAACTGGAGACACAGCGCAGTGATATGGCCGTCGAGGTTAGACACGCTGAGCTTCGGCTCGGCGGCCTGATCCGTTGAAAGCGCCAGGTCGGTAATCTGGAAAGGCCAGAACTCGTAGGCGTTGCCATCCCAGATGATAGGCTTCGGCCCAAGCCTGGCCTCGTCGCCGTTCGCCGCGTCAATCTCGGCAGGCGTATGGGGAAACGGACTGTAGTGAAAGCGGTGGATCCCGCCGCTGAACTCTGAGGCATCCACTTCGACCAGGCGGACCCTGCCACCTGGTGCCAGCTTCGCCGCTGTATCAATCAGTGCTGTCATGTTCTACCTCAGGCAAATACGCCATAGGCGCGCTTAATGGTGAACGTCAGCTCTGCGAATTTGCTGTTGATCTGGTTTTTGCGAACAGAGTCGGCGATAACGCGGTACAGCCCCTTCTCTTCACCCGGCGGCGTAATGATGAAGGCCTTAACGGTGTGAGCCAGCAGAAAGTCGCGGATCGCGTTTACCTCCGCCTCAGTGCCGGAATGTTTCATCGGCACCTGGATCGCGGTGGAGTTGATGCCGTTCTCGGCAACCTGTTCATAGCCATCGCCAAACTGCGCAGCACGCACTGTCTGGCTATATTCAACAGGGCCAGCGCCGAGCTGCGAGCGCCAGCTGTAGGTTTCGACTGCCATGTTTGCTCCATAAAAAAAACCCGCCGAAGCGGGCTTATAACTATTTAAATATGCGAATCATTTAACGTGATTTACTTGCATTTCTTTATACATATTTTTAGCGAACTCTACATCACTAATTTTGGGATCGATTTTCTCTTGGCATTGCTGAAACTGTCTTAGTGGCTCTTTACCATCACTTGCTGGTTTTTGAGATACCCCCAGAGCCTCATTTTGGACTCGTTCAGCCTCTTCCAAAGCAAAATTGTTTGCATTAAAGATACATATGGTTTTTGGCACTGCAATTTTCGTAGAAAACTTAAGATAACCGGCGTAACTCCCAGCAACTCCAAAAATGAGAGATACGATCACACCAAATATAAAACAAAATACTTTGTCTTTATTCATCTAACTCCCCTTGGCATTCTGTTTATAACTCATGCGTTTTCGACATAACCCAATTAAGTTATCATATCAATTTGATAAATCACATGTTTTTGTAATAACTAACCTTTGAATCAAAGTCCTGTTTAGCTAGAGGAGTCTGACTTGTAATGAAAGCCTCCCAAGCGCTATAAGCACTAATAAGTCCATGCTTCTCATCAGCGCCCGTTGTGCCTGCCTTTACAGCCTCAAACACGTTGGACGCATTCTCTTTCCGTTTGTTTTTCCTGTTAGCACCACATGTCGCTATTGCATCGGCAACAGAATCATTCCACCCAACCATTTGCAGGATTTCTATCCGCTTTTGAATTACGAACTGATCCGCAGATGCGTTACGTGCCTGAGTTGAAAGATACTCAGCAAATTCCCTTTTATTTTTTGGCGTCTGAGAGGGAAACTCTAGGTCCAGATCGCATTTTGACAGCTCATTATACTTGGCTTGTTTTTGCACGTTATTGCCTGGACCATTACCAGCGCACGCAGAAAGAGCCATTGCTAACACCACAGTCGTGAAGACCTTTTTCATTATCATCCCCTGATTAGTATGGTTTTGAGCATAATAACCAGGGCAGGCATCGGTGTAACCAGGTACGGGTGATATTGCCATCTCAGAATTTAAGACGATGCCTATTTGGACTGGAACTGCCTACCAAGAAGGCCATCACTTCGAGCTGCCCTCATAAGGATCTCCGTCACCTTAATTTCTATTTCCTTCCCTAACGCCCGCGCTGCAGCGCCTCCGTCTCCAGATGTGTTTGATGATGCATTGCCCTTATTATCGACATAAATATCTATGTTGACCTGCGGCTGAGCACCACCTCCCCCCTGCGCCCTGACACCAAGTCGGCCTGCGGAATCACGCGTTAGCGGCATAATCGCCTCAGCACCGGCCTCAGCAAAGACACCGCCCTTGGCAAACTTCGAGGCTCCCTGGAACGCGAAGTATTGAGGTGTATCATAGACGCCATTCACGTACTTACTCAGGCCCGGAGACTCATAGACTCCGCCTTTTGCATTCGGGGTGAATGATGTAACAGCGAATGATTGTCCGCCCCCAGCCGAAGCCCCAGAGCCACCACTAATCCACCCCATAGCGGCCTGCACTGCATAGGCAATCATGAGGCGGTTCGTCACATCCAGGATCATCTTAAGCATCGACTTGCCGAACTCTTTAACCGATGCTTTGCCGGTTGTCATAAGTTCGGTAAGCATGTCGCTCAGACCTGTTAGCGTGGAATTGGCAACGTTTTTCACGGCATCGTAAGTATTAGTGGCAGCGTCCAGATACTCATTCCAGCCGCTTACAGCACCAGCTTTCCAATCACCGCGCAGCTTATCCTCTTCAGCATAATAATTCCGAAGCGCTGCCAGCTCTTTTTCATAACCAGCATCTTCAAGCTTGCCGCCGCCATTCAGCCATCCCTGTCGAAGCTGCGCTTCCTCCATCAGGCGCTGCGTTTGACGACTACTTAACCCGGCGCTATCACGCAATGCATCGGTTTTTTCAGCCATCTGGGTGACGTATTTGTTTGCCTGCTGCGCCAGCCCGTTAATCTTCTGCTGGGCCTCGACTTCCTTATTTTTCTGATCCACAACTTTGGCGGCGTTGAGGATGGCCTCACGGTTCGATAGAAGAGATTTCTCCTGTGCGCTCAGAGCGCGAGACTTAGCAGCCTCGTCCAGCTCGGCAAAATGGGATTGCTGTTTGCTGAACTCGGTATTTTTGGCGTGAATATCTCCCGTTTGACGCAGCGTTTCGAGCGTTTCCGTTAGGGTTCTGGCCTGAGCGCGGTAGTTTTCCAGGGTGCGATCGCCAGCATCCAGCATAGCTCTTGCCTCTTTGGCCTTTTTCGCGGAGTCTTCTGCAAGCTTCGAGACTGCGTCTCTCGATTCGCGACTGGATCCCCCCTCGCCTTTTACCTTGGACCCTCGCGCTTCGGCTTCATAGCTTGCCTGTGCGTTAGGCGCAGTGACTCGCTTCCAGAGTTCGGCGTAGCGTTTTTTGTTCGCCGCGATCTCTTTGTCAGCTTCTGCCCCAGCCTTTTTCATGGCCTCGACATCCATGCCGAGGAAGTCCGTAATTGCCCCACCGCCAGGTATTTTCTCAGCCCAGCCAGCTAAAGTGCCGGTGAATTTGGCATCCAGTAAGGTGATATTGAGGAAGAGATCTTTGATGGAGGACTTAACCAGTTCGAAAATATCGATTATCTGGTTTCCCCAGGCGCGTACTGTTATACCGATGTCACCAAAGGTATCAGAAGCGCTCTTCTTGAGGCTTTCCCACGTCTGACCGATATTATCGGTCGCTTTATTGGTCTCCTCAGCGCGCTTTGCCATTACGCCTGCGAACAACTCAATAGCTTCGGTAACCGCCGCCTGCTCACCTTTCTGCTTACGCAGCTGGATGATGTGCTTCATCATGGCTTCATCGACAAAGCCATATTGTTCGTTCAGGCTGGCCAGCCCTTTTATCGGATCGCTGACAATTTTGCCGAAGTCGGACATCGCCGCTTTGGTGTCGCTTCCAGCCTTGCCCATGAGGGTGATGGAAGTGGCAATTTGTTTCATCTGGCTGGCGGTATATTTGCCAGTATCGTTCAGCGTAACCAGCGTATCCACGGTGGAACTGATGGATGAATTCGTCTTGCCTGCCACCTCCTCAGCGGCCTGGTTAAGCTGCTGCATTGAGGCGAAGCCAGCTCCCCCCATCATGATGACCGAGCGCGCCACCTGATCGAACTGTTGAGACGAACTATATGCAGCAGCGGCCAGCAGACCGATGGTGCCGACCAGCCCGGCCAGCGCAATCGTGGTTGGGTTAATCATCCCAGCCATGCTGCGGATGTATTCGCCGACGCCAGTGAGTGCCCCCTGGACCCCGCCAAACTGGTCTTTAATCTGCCCGCCCTGCTGGAGCAGGATCAGGAACGGAGACTGCCCACCAGCCAGCTGCGTGGCGATATCGGTGAACTGTGCCGGTAGTGTGCGCATTGCTGCGCTGTACTGACCCACAGAGATACCGGCGCGTCGTGCTGCGGCCTCCTGCCGGGATAGCGCCTCAGGCAGCACGTCAGCCACGCCAGAGAGCCGTTCACGGGTCTGGTTGAGGATGGTGTTGAAATGCTCGAACTGGGTGCCGTTAATGCGCCCCGCTTCGAAGTGTGCTACCAGCTGCGCATGCTGCTCGTCCAGCGAGTTGAATGCGCGGATCGTCGGGTCGATTGACCCCAGCAGGTTCTTTAGTGCGGCTGATTGCTTCTCTGCCGCCTGGGTGGCCGCGAGTTCTGCCTGGGCACGCGCAGCTGCTTCGCCGGTATCCGTCAGCTTAAGCCGGGTATCGTCCAGGATTTTGTTGTAGTGCTGAAAATCATCGGTATCCAGAAAGCCTTTGGTCTGGAAGTTACGCAGCGCGGCCTGCTGTTCGTCCAGCCGGTTCAGCGCTTTGTTTACCGGATCGATATTCTCAAGCAGGCCTTTCAGCGCAGCCTGTTGCTCCTTGATGCCCTCGCTGCCCTGCTTTGCAGACTCAGCACCAGCGCGGAAAACGCTGTTAAGGTCATCAGCTTTGCCGACGGCACCAGCCGCGGCTTCACCGAGTTTATCCAGCTCATTGCTGGCAGTTTTCAGGTCAGAAACATCGGCCCGCAAAGTAATCGAGGCGATCTGGTCTGTCATTATTTCGTCTCCTTGTGCATTACTTTGAGAGCCTCGCTTTCCATAATCTGAAGGTCAGCCATGCAGGCCGCCGCATCCTCAACCCCGTGTAACTTAAACACCCAAGGGAGAACGTTGTAATCAAGGCCGGTCGCCCCGCCCGCGCCAACACGCCATTGAGTCGCAAGTGCAGAGAATATGGTGAAGGATTTCCATACCGACGGCAGGATCCCCACCTCTTCCTGCACGTCCTCAGGCGTCAAACCAAAAGCGGCTAACTCCGCGAGAGTCGGTCCCGGTGTGTACAACGCTGCGGCGACCTGCCTCAGTTTTTTTCTCGTACACCCATCAGCTCTTTGGTATAGGCCAGGCCGATGTTGTCGAACGCGCGCGGGTAGTTCTGCAGTAGAACGATCACGTTATCGCGGTTGAACTCGTCAGGCAGTGCCCAGCCGTCAACGATCGCCATCAGGTAGTCGGCCTGTGGCTCGATAAGGGACTTTTTGCCTTCGGCACCTTTGCGCAGCTTCTCATCCATGGCGTACAGCTCTTCGAGCGTCTTATGGCGGAAGGTAAAGGTCAGCTTGCCGTCTTCAGCACCGGCGCGCGGAATGCTGGCAGTGGCGGGAAAGGTCGGGTTTGGGATCAGGGAGAATTGGGTCATTTCGGTTCCTTAGAAAAGTGCAGGATGGGGCCGTAAAAAAGCCCGGCGAACCGGGCCAGAGTGGTTAGCTGACCGTGACGACACACGCGCCAGAGGTAATGGTCTTGCCCGCGGCGTCGGTGACTTCGCAGGTGTAAGAGCCAGCATCGCCGGATGCCACAGACGGGATGTTGAACGTCGAGGCCGTTTTGGCCGGGATAGGGGTACCGCCTTTCTTCCACACGTAGGTGTAAGGCGCGGAACCGCCCTGCATGACCACCGCCAGATCCAGCGCCGAGCCAGTAGAGACCGATTTGGTTGCCGGCAGGTCAGTCAGGAAGGCCAGCGGCATAGCAGATGAGTCGGCGATCGGGTAAATCTGCATATCCGATTCGAAGTTCATGCGCGCTTCGTTGCTTTCCACGGCGTTGATTTCGGTACGTGGCACGCGCTGGAACGACACTTTGGCAGAGTAGTAACGATCCGCTTTCCCGCGAGGGTTGTGGAACCAGACCGCCGTGGTGTCGCTGGAGTCGTCCAGGTCGATGAGGCGCTTGTAAATCGCCAGCTGCGGGTCGTGGGCGAACGTATAGACCTGAACCACGGCGTTTTTAAACGTCGGGATGGTACGGGCCTTATCATCTTCCAGGAACTGGACACTGATGGTCTGCTGGTCGCCGCCTTCGGTAGAGAGCGTCATGACCTGAGGCATGGTGATCCACGAGTCGATTTTGCGCAGTGTGCCTGCGCCGGTGCCCGCCGGGAATTTCTTGGTATCGGTGGTATCAAACGCTTCCAGCACAATTTTGGTGCCGGTCACCGATTTAACGCGCAGCACCATGTTATCGA
This sequence comes from Leclercia sp. 1548, assembly GCF_050435045.1. Classification (NCBI taxonomy): domain Bacteria; kingdom Pseudomonadati; phylum Pseudomonadota; class Gammaproteobacteria; order Enterobacterales; family Enterobacteriaceae; genus Leclercia; species Leclercia sp. 1548. Next base: position 254,318 of record NZ_JBNDJP010000001.1, read on the forward strand.
GTTTGAGCCAGCCAGAGCTTACCTGGACGACATCGCCCGCAAGGATCCCGGCAGCGGAGGCAACGGTCAGTTCGCATTCCGTCGCGTTGGAGGCTGCTGTGAAGACAATCGGCGCAAGATAGGCCTTGGCCACGTTCACACGTGACCCGTTAGGGATTGCGAATGCCATTGCATTCTCCTGAATTGAGGGAATAAAAAACCCGCCGGATGGCGGGTCAGTAATCAGCGCGGTACTGCATGCTGACGGGAGTGGTATAAGTGATGGAGCCGCTACTGCCGTTTGGTGCTGATGTAGGGCGATCCTGTACAGGTGGACGTACCTGTGGTGGCCCGTTGATGTAAACCGTCAAATCCCCATCCACCAGCGGCAATCCTTCGGGGAAGGCATCTGCGACCGACGTTGCCAGTCCCCTGGCCTGCGTCACGCCGCTGCCTGCTGGCGCAATGATGTTGAGCTGGAGAATGCCCTGGTACGTACGCAGCTGGCCTTCCAGATCCTGCCCAACGGTCTGAGCAGGTATGATGTAAACGCGCCCGTATGGCGCATTATCCGGGGGAGCGAACGCGATGTTCGGCCAGGCCACCGGCAGGCCAAGCGACGAGCAGATAACCGCAACATGACTCTCAAGCAGGCCAGCGATACGCACTGACTGGTCACTGGCCATTGCGCACCTCGCTCATTGCCTCACGGAACATTTGCGCGGCATCCAGCGCAGTGATACCCACCATGCCGCCGGGCGCCTGACCAGAGTGCCCGTTCTCAAGCGCCGCCGCATAAGGCAGATTATTGGTGAAGTAAATCGAGCTGACCTGGCCCACCCTGAACACCTCGAGCACCGCCATGCCACGGGAGTTTGAACCCTGGCCGGAAGCGTCCGGTGTATCGTTGGACTGAGTAGGCTGGCTGTCGAAACCCACATACCAGTTGTTTTTGAAGCGCCCGCCGACATAGCCCTCAGGCTTTTTGATGTCCATCGAGTCATTTACGCGCAGACCACGCTTAAGCCGTCCCGATTTGGTCAGGTTGGCAGGGTCATCGCGAAGGGCCGCGTTATGCTCCCGCACCGCAGTGTTGTACGCCGTCGCGGTCTGGTTGACCTGCCAGATATCCGGCTGGCCCACCGGGGACATATCAACCAGTTGAGCGAGGATTTTAATGCCCGTCCGGCGCACTACCTGATCCATCTCCTGCTTCGAACTATCCACAAATAACTGAATGGCAGCCAGGAACGGCTGATTAACAGAGCTGGCCATAGTCACACCCTTAACTGAATGTTGTAGGAGATGAGTACATCGGCAGGCTTAACCGGATTAGGCTGCACCACCCGCCATGCTTTGCCGCCGATCTCGATGCGGTCGTCAATACGCACTTCCGTTTCGGCTGTGGCCGCCAGTTTCTTATCACCAGTGGCGATCAGAGAACCATCAATTTCGCGGGCGGAATACTCAGTAATAACACCCGTAACTGTGGCGGTTATTGTAGGCGTGGTGATCTCTTTGCCGAACTGATCGCGGGTAGTGCCGCCACCGCGGGTAAGCGGATAGGTCTTCCCGTTCTCAGTCAGCAGTCGCGTTGCGGTGTTTCGCATGCGTCGGTAGTCGACTGGCATATCACCCCCTTTCGATGCGGATCTGATTGCCACCCACCACCAGCCCGCGCAGCGAGGAATAAAACCAGGGGAATGACGGTGCAGCCTTATTCGTGCCTGGTTCGTACTGGACCGTGACTGCACCCTCTACGCGCTCCATCGTTACCGCACCACCACCAGCAACCGAAGGCGTGAGGTCAATCTCCTGCGATTCGAGAGCCAGGCGGCACTGGGCATCAACCAGGCGCTGTGGGATGGTGTCATCTTGCAGGTCAACGCCGTCGAAGCGCACGCCCGCGCGCGGCCACGATAGCGGCTGTGATGCACTGGAGCGCTGCCCGCGCCATGTCTTGCTTTCCAGATAGTCCATTGCCTGCATCAGCATCTGGCTACATTCGCCATCATCCGCAGGAACGGCATATCCGCGTCCCGCCGCGAACGTGCGCAGGTCAATAACGCTGGCGTAGCTGTTGAAGTCAGGCGAATGGGGATCGGCAACCAGCATGGTTATTCCTCCAGACGCCAGTCCAGCGCCAGCCAGTTATCCACCTCGTCAGGGTGAACCTCAGCGCTCAATGGGCCACCGGGAAATTCTGGTGTATCACGCACCATCACCACCAGATCAATGCTGGCCTGGTCCTGCTGCTGGTCCTGCTGCTGGTCCTGCTGCTGGTCCTGCTGGGCAGGAGTTTGTTCAGCGCCATTCTGCGCGGCAAGCTTTTCAGCCTCACGCTGTGCGCGCTGCTCTTTGGTCAATCCGGCCATCGGGCCTCCTGAATAACAAAGGGGCCGAAGCCCCCTGGGTTAACCCATGATGATGACAGAATGTTCAGGCTGAACAGCTGCCACACCCCACGCCACACCAACCTCATAACGCACCTGGCGGTACTGGCGGTACAACGCGATCTGGAAGGTGATACCAGAGATCGGATCGGTTACGTTCATCACGTCGTCAGCGGTATCGCCGCCTTTTGGCATGGCCGGGGTTCGACACGCCAGCAGGAAGGCGTTACGGTCAAACGCCATGTTAGGCGCGAACTCACTCAGCACAGTGACAGTTGCCTGGTCCGCCAGATCCTTACGCAGGCCCGGCGCGCCGATGGTGATAGTGGAAGAGGTTGCCGCGACCACCATGTACTGGTTGTCATCGCCATCGAACTTCACTGCGGTCCCGGCAGCAATACCGCCAGTGCCAGCAGAGATAGCAACAATGATGTCGCCCTCTTTCTTCGCGCCGTTGACCTTATAGCCCGCCGCAGTGCTTTTCGCGGTGCGCTTGATGTTGGCGGATTCGTGCAGGTTAAAGCCCATCACACGACCAATAATGCCTTCGCGCAGCAGCTGATCGGTACCGGCTTCGTTCGCCTTGAACAGTACGGACTGTTTACCGCGGATGGATGCCATGGCTTCACCGCCCAGCACCATGCGCAGGTCAGTGGTGGGCGCACCGTTATCAGTCAGCACCTGGCGGGCGTTCGCCGCGTCGGACAGGTCATCTTTCACACTGAACGGCGTATCTTTCGGCGCACTGACAGCACGAGAGGATTTGTAGTACAGCGCGGCCAGGTCAGCGTCCATTTCGTTGCTCAGTGCGCGGAATGCCTGAGAGAACTGGTCAGCCAGGACAATGTCATAGGTGCCTGACGGCCCGATGGCAAGCTGCTCTTCACCATTCCATTTGACCGGGGCCATTTTGGATTTGGTGATTTTGACGTCCACGGTACCGATGTTCTGATCACCGTCGTTTGGCGCGGTTGCCGCCGGAGTGATATCAACGGTGGTGGTTTTTGGTGCGACCGGTGCGGTCACGGTTTGGTCTTTAGCCGCGGCATCGGCTTTGGCGTTACGGGCCACCGCCGGGATAAAGCCCACCTGCTCGCGGGATACGCGATTCAGGGCGGTGAAGATGGTTGGGATGAGGCCAGTGAGGGTGTTGGACATGCAGGTTTCCTTTCGGTTAATCAACGATGCTCGTGCCGCCGCCAATTACCGTTTGTTGTTCAACTGGCGGTAAGGCGTCGAAAGCAGCGCGTTTCATGGTTTTCTGCCCGGCCTGATGCTGCGACTGGTGAGAGCCGCCGCCGCTGTTGCCGGACGCTTTGAGGATGTAGTCTTTCTGCGGATGCAACTCGACCAGGGATTCCAGCGCTTCATCGAAGTCAGCCAGCTCGCCGGGCTTGGTACGGGAGAACACCTTGTTGCCCTGCCCGTCGTAGGCCACGACCTTGCCGTCTTCGATTTTGAAGTTCTGGCCGAAGTGGGAACGCACGAACTCAGCCGGGATCGCCATCTTCTCGGAGATAAATTTCGAACCACCGAAGCGGCCGCCGATCATCTCGTCGTAGAGCTGGGTTTCGAGCTGTTTGGTTTTACCGTTCGCTTCGTCCAGCTGCTGCTGGAATACCTTGGTGATCTCGGCCTTCACCTGGTCAACGGCGCCAGCGTCGATCAGTTTCTTCTGGTCGATTTTGGTCATCATTTCCAGGGCCTCAAGCGCCTTAGTCGGGTCGGAGATGCCAGCGAATTTCGCGAGGCTGGCTTCCGCCGCCTCCTTCGCTTCGCGGTGGGTTTTGGCCTCACCGTTCAGGGAAGTGATTTTGGTCATCGCTGCGGCTGCATCGAACGGGAACTCCTTGCCGTCATCATGGACGTACACAGGCATACCGTTTTCAACAACCACATTTCCGTTAGCATCGAGTTTGAGTTTCATTGTTTTGCTCCAGCCTTCCGGCCATTGGTTATGGGTCATCCGACCCGGTCACCGCGTCGCATCCGCTCAGCGGCAGGCATAAAAAAAGCTGCCCGGAGGCAGCCTTGATGTTGATTAGGGTTGTGTTATTCAAACGCCGACGCATCCACGCGGCGCAGTTCGTCCAGAGTCAGGAACTCCCCGCGGTCGTTAAACATCTCGGGTACCGTGATTTTGCCGTCACGCAGCATCTGCGCCCGGGTTACACCCAGCACCTGCTCCTGTCGCGCGTATGGCTGCCGGGCGAGCCAGTCGGCATAGCTGGTATGCGCTGGTACCTGCCCGTCCATCGAGGCGCGCGTGGCGCTGCTCAGCTCATCACGGGGAATCTTTAGTTCTTCCCACGACTTCGTGATCAGGATTTCACCGGAGCGGCAGCAGAAGTGAATTTTGCCGGGGCCACGCAGATACGGCACCACATGCCCCAGCGGCTTGCCGTCGAGGGTGTAGAGCTTGCGGTCGCGGATGATGCACCACTGGCTGGTATGCGTATCCAGCGTGGATGACCACTGCTTGGCCTTGACGATATCGCTGTTGGCCTGGGCAAACTCCTGCCGCGCCGTAGCGGCCATATGATTCACTGCGGTGCGGGTCACCACCGCCAGGTCACGCCGGGATGCGTTGATCACCCCATCTTCACGGTTAAGTTTTGGCGTGCCGGCAACGCGCCGGACAATCTGCTCTACCGTTTCGCCCTGGAGGAAACCGGAGCGCACGGCATTGGTGATTTTGTCCAGCCGGTCGGCTTCAAGATTCTGGCCCCACTCCTTCAGCAATCTCCCCTGGAATGGCTGCGCTGCTGCTGCGGCGTAGACCTGCTCGGGTGCAATGCTCTGCAGCGGAACGTGTTTCAGGATCTGCTGCGGGATGATGCTGCTGAACAGGTCCAGTTGATACCCGGCCTCATATTCAACGTAGCGCGTCAGTTCGCGTGCCAGCGCCGCGTTAACCGGTTCGTAGGCCTGCTGATTAAGTTCACGCACACCAGCCAGCAGCGATGCCAGGCGACGGGCGCTGTAGGTATCCGCCCGTTTGCCGTCCAGAAGCACCAGCAGTTTCGCTGCCAGCTCTGCATCCAGTTTGTTCAGCAGCGCCACCATGCGCCGGGCGATGCCAGTGCCGTAGCGCGTCACATACAGGCCATGCGCTATCGTCTCATCCTGCAGGCGGTCGTTGACGGAGCGGGCCATATTACACCTCGCCCGGTGACGGTTCGTTCAACGAGGCTGATTCTGCCAGCAACTCATCAAGGACTTTCTCAGGGTCGGCATCAGCATCAATCAGGTTGAGCTTCTGCAGGGCTTTAATGGCATCAATACGACGGAGGTCACCACCCTGGCGCAGGGACTGAATAGCCAGCGCTGCCGGAGGGTTGAACTCATTCGACTCAACATCCAGCTCAGTACGGACATCAACGTTGCCGCCCTCTTTCTCACCGATGTACTCGGCCATGATTTGCAGGATGTTGTCGATCGCATCCTCCAGGCTGGTCGCCATGGTGTAGAGCGGGGACTGCTCCTGCATTTTCTCTTCAGAGGTCTGGTCTACGGACTTCGTCGAGGTATTGTCGGTGCGCAGCAGCTTCGCGCCAGCCTGGCGCATCTGCTCCACCAGTTCAGCCAGCGACTCTTTGCCAGCGCCGATAGAGGAACCGGTGTGCTCAACGTACTCGAGGCCTTGCGTCTGCCTATCAGTGAAAGAAGTCGCGGAAGAGGAGCCGATCGTCAGCTCTTCTCCCTGCTCCAGCCCGAACACGGTGAGGATCGGCACCCGGGCGACGTGGAGGATGTTGTCCTGCTCGCTCTGGCTCTGCCAGTGCTTGACGTTCAGCAGCGCCATGTTGAGCAGCGGCGGTGAACCGCACATGAAGCCGGTGCGCTTGGTGTAGAGCGTGACCAGGGTGATATCTCGACGGGAGGTTGCCCACTCTTCATGCTTTTGCCAGTTTGATTCACCCTGACCACCAGCGGTCTTTCGATAGATTTCGACCTTTCCCGGCGTCAGGAGGCGGATCTGTTCGACTTTCGTCTGCCCGAAGTCGTCACCGTCTTCGACCACCACCTCTTTGATGCGCAGCGACGTGAGCACGACCTTGCCGCCAGTCATCTTCGACTTCCAGCCGATCACCTGGCGGGGATTCAGCATGGTGACGTACGGGCGTGCACCGGTGGCCTTCTCATCCGCCTTGGTCTTCACCTGTTCGCGGTCAACGCGGGGGTAGTCCACCAGCGCATGGGAGAGGCCATACTGCATCGCCAGGCTGAAGAACGACTGCGCCCATACATCCAGGCGGGTGCCTTCAAGGTCCACGTCTTTTGCGAACTCACGCAACTGGTCCGGCACGTTTTCGCCCAACTGGATTGGCTCAGCGAACACACGCCCGACGTTCTGGTTGATCGTCTCTTCGTAGGCAGGGAGAAGCGTGGCTACTGCCAGGCGCTTTTTGTAATCCTCTTTGTCTTCCTTCGGCCAGCGCGGCAGATAGGCATCACCCAGCTGGCGCATGTACAGCGTACCGCCCATCAAAGCGTCGTTAATGTCCCACGCCTGCACCATGTTCCCATAGTCCAGATTGGGTGTTGAAATATCAGGCATGGTCTTACATCCGTAGTTTGGTGACTTTGCCAGTTGGTTTGATGATCGGGAATTGCTTCACGATGTAGTAACCACCAGCATCATTGGGGTGATCGTTATCAGCGGATTTATCCGGCTCGCCATTCGCCGCCCATACCTGCTGTTCCAGGCTGTCGGTGTATACCGGGCAACGGGTCACGTTAACTTTGTAGCGGCGCTCTCCGTTGCCGTTGCAGAACATGGCGTTCACGGAGTTAATGCGATCCTTCACGGGCGGGTTGGCGGCGTTCACCACCACGCTGAACCCGGCCTGTTTGAGCTGCGCGATATCCGTGGCGCTGGCGTTGTTCGATTTGCGCGAATCGCCGGAAGCATCGGGATAGATGTAAATCTGACGAGAGGCGACGTAACGTCCGCCCTCATAGCGCCAGAACTCCTCCTGGATGCGCTTAATCATCGCTGGCGTGTCATAAACCTTCACCAGCTCCCGTACAGCTCTCGGTTCTCCGTCACGCAGCACATGGACGATGGCTGCCATCTTGCCAACGTTAAAGTCCATGCCGATATACAGTGGTTCGCCTGCCTGCTCCTCATCAGTACAGCCGTTAAGCTGGCGATCGAACTGGTGATAGATGGTGCCGCTGGTCAGGTTGGTGAATTTCCCGCGCAAATACGCCTTAATCAGTTCTGGCGGATAGGAGTCCATCAGCGAAGGGATGTAATCGTGGGGAAGGTTCGCTTCATTATCGAACGTTGAGGCCTGTATCAGGCCATACAGCGTCGCCAGTTCAGGCTTATCGCGCACAGCTTTAACAAACTGCTGGTAGACGAACTTAAAGCCCTCTGGCGTGGTGGTCACATCGATGCCGTTACGCAGGCCGTCAACCTTGTAGCGCATACGAGCGATGATTTTTCGCCATGCCTGCTGCGCTTTTGCGGCAGCCATAACGTCCAGTTCATCAACCATCGCGTTGCCGATTTTGAAGCCGACAATAGAGCCTGGCTTCTCCATCGAACGGCAGATAGTCGTTCCGCGGTACTGACGCCCGGCGTAGAAGTGAACCTCTTTGTTCCCCTCGTTGATTTTGACGTTCATGCCCCAGTCGAAAGCCACCTCTTCCACTGTCGGATAGAAGATGTCACGGATCTGCGGATAGGTCGGCGCGAAGTAGCCCTGGTTGATTTTGGGGAACTCCCACATCCCCTTGCAGATGCCGCCGCAGCCAACCCACGTCTTACCGGAACCGAACCCGGCAACGTAGGCCTTAAACTTATGCGGCATTGCGAGAAAACGCGCCTGGGGAACGTTAAGCGTCGGCGCTATCATCACGAACCCTCGCGTCTACCACGTTAATGTTGATTGCAACTGGTGCAGGAACATCATCATCAGGATCGGCTGCCAGCTCTTTGCGGAGTTTTTCTATCTCCAGTTGCCGGCGCTCAATTTCAATCTGCTGCAGACGCTGCGCAAACTCGCTATCGGCCAGGCCAAGCCGCTTCATCACGGCTTCATACATGCGCTCGCGGCTTATGGCTGTTATCTCAACGCCATTCTTACCCAGCTTCACGCCGGAATAAGCCAGGGCAGCATCAGGAGGAAGTTTCCGGGTATCCGCGAAGTATGGCTGCCCTATTCCATCGCCATTGCAGCGTGGACAATCAGGGTTAGGCTCCCGGTTGTGGTCGTAGCCATAACCACCCACATCGACTGGCTCACGCTTATCGCGTTCTGTTGCTTCCAGCCTCTTCTCTTCAAACTCCACCATATCGCGCCACTGATATTGATGACCGAAGCCCCAGCAATAACGGCAGGCACCGCGACGATACTGTGAAAGCTGGTTTGCATCGAAGGTGGCGAGTTGCCACATCTGGGAGAGGACTTCATCGGCACTGCCGAGAGTGCGCTCAATGGACGCTTTCTGCTGACGCTCGATCGCCTGTGCAACTGAAGTTTTCTTAAGTAGCTGATGACCTATCTGATCCGCGGTCTTTGTACTGTACCCCGCCCGAATAGCTGCCTGTGTGGCATTGCGATCCTTCAGGTATTCTGCGACGAAAAGTCTTTGCTGGGCCGTCAAGCCATCATCATCCACCAGCTCAACTGCGCACTTTTCCTTTTGCGCAGTGCGCACTTTCTTCTGCGCAGTTTTTTGCGCAGTTTGCGCAGTAGGCTTTTTGATGTGTCGGCGTGCGGTTGCATAATTCAGTCCCTGCGCTTCACACCACTCCTTTGGTGATACGCCGGTTACGGCATGGTCGGACAGGAACCGTTGCTGAAGCACGCCCCAGTCCGGTTTTACCATGGTCATATTCCTTTTGTTATAGCCATTAAAAAAGCCACCCTGAGGTGGCCTTTGTGATGGCAATAAAAGGGCCGCCTTAGCAACCCCTTCTTTGAAGATATGATTATAGAAGTTTAATTTTCACGTCATAACCTTCCAGACCTGTCATCGCTTCACGAGCAACAAACTGAATGTCAGAGACTTCTTTTCCTGTTTTTTTTCTTAACTCTGAAATTTTTTTTGTGATCAAAGCGGAAATTTCTTCCTCGGCCTTTTGTGTAAGGACATCAACTTTCATTTGGGCCTCTTCTGGTTTACTCATATTCCTATTCTCCAGCAAGGTGATAGTTGTTGAAATACTATCCTCTACTATAAGTGTTTATAAATTATATACTAATAATGTTCTTGTCGCTGCATACACCTACCAAACCCTTGCTTTCCTCGTTGGATGGAAACCCTGATAGGTTGGTCTGTGAAAAAAAAGCCCCTGCATCACTGCAAGGGCTTTGGGCATATGGTGCCGGGTGCCTCCCGGAGAGTCGTTGGGATAACCACCCGTGACTCGCTGCTTCAGTCGTTCACGATGAGCGCCAGTGTAGAAGAGCCATCGGTTAATTAGCCCCTCCGCTTAGGGGGATTCACCAAAGTTTGTTTCCAGCATGGACATGAAAAAGCGCTCAATCATCGAAATGCCAGTAGCTATGCCCGGGCGTTGATGGCACTCCATTCACAGATACTTTTTCACTGCGTTTGAAACTTCTTCCTGAGTAAGTTCTCGGTCAGAAGCAACACAAATCTCGACATGATCCCCTGTCAGTGAATGAATTCCGGTAAGCATTATTTTTAGGGAGACTTCATCACCGTTTGGGTAGCTTCGAACAATTGATGTTACAGGCTTAAGTACATTTGCGACCTCGACCTGCTGCGAATTGAAGAAAACCAGTACTTTTTTCATGAATTTGCCTTAATCCCGTCTTGCGTCTGTTTAAGGCAGATATCGCTTTGACTTCAGATAACCGCAAATGTTTAGGATAGGCCACTCTATTGTGTGGCCTCTGTAAGTATTGCATGCCATTCACTCCGCCATGCTCCGGGGCCACTGGATAGAGTCATAACTAAACGGCACCCAATACACCTGCAAGATTGATAATCTATACAGGATGGATTGAGTCTATATGTAAAAAAAAAATCGACACATCTAAAAAAGATTTAGTTATGTTTGTATCGTTCTATAAGATATATGAGCGCACTAAAGCTGGAATCAAAGTGTAATCCACTACTTATAACGAAACTTCAGAGATACCATTTCAAAGCTCATAGCCGGTGAGCTTTGAAATGGCTAATGGTTATCTTGTCGGAGGATTCATCGTTAGGCGCACTCGCAAATGCGCCATTATATAGTTATTGAACATCAGTGCCTTTGCGTTTAGCTTTAACCTCTTCTACTGCTTTTTTAACGATGCCACATATTTCTTCAGCGCCATCAGGGCAGTAATGGTTGTACTTCCCGCCCTTATTCATTACCCGCCGTACATCATTCACGACTCCATCTAGGCTCAGGCCTGCATCCTCATTAAGGGATAGGACTACCAGTAACGTCTGTTGAAGAAGCTTTTCTTTATCGTTTAGCAAAATTCCACCCCGTTCAAAGTTGTCAGACTTTAAATGTAGACTGAATTACCTTAGACATTGCTCTCTGACGTACTGCTGCAGTCCGGCTAGTTGCTTTGTGGCGGTTTCGATCCGCTCTCTGAGGGTGAAATAATCCCGTTCAGCGGAGTCAGTAAGTCGGGGGCTGCTGCCATCATCCATGCTGGTGGTGCTGGGCGCTCCGTTCGCGGGGCACTTGGCGTTGATGCGCAACCCACATTTGCCAGTGCTAACGCAACGCTGCAGATCATCCAGCTGCTTTTTCGCATCTGCGAGTTCTCCTGTGTACTTGGCATCGAGTGCGGCAACATCTCGCTGACGTGTTTGCATGTCGGTGATTGTGGTATTCGCCAGAACAAGACTCTGCTCAGCAGCATCAGCGCGCAACCGTTCCGTCTGATACTTATCGTGATAGTGGCTTGCAGACCAGATGATGCCGCCCAGCACGCTCACCGCGAGCGCGAAAATAATTATCCGGTAGTGGATCTTCATGACTTACCCCACATGCAGACTTCACGCTCAATCTCCCGCCGGGTGATGAGGCCCTTCCACTGCTTATCACCGGCGTACGTCCAGCGCTGCAGCTCTTTGCACGCGCCCGGAACATCGCCAGCATTCAGTTTTTTCAGCAGCGTGGAGTGACTAAACGCGCCAGCGCCCACGTTGTAGGTAAACGAGTAAAGCGCTGCCCGGGTAGGCTCAGGGATGCGGACCTTGATTAGCAGGTCAATAGCCTTTGCCACCTTACCCAGATCGGATTGCAGCAGGGCATCGCACTCTTTGTCGGTGTAACGGTGACCGCGTCGAACGTCTGCGCCGGTATGTCCATCACATACAGTCCAGACTCCAACGACATCCTGATATGCGTAATACCGCCGCCCTTCCAGCCCGTCAGCATTACCCAGCATGACAGCGGCAATGGTTATTGCGCCCGATCCGCCTAGGATGGCCTTCACGAGCTTACTTTTCAGCGTCGGGTCCATTCTGGCTCCTGTCGCGGCGATTACTTTCGCGGATTTTGAAGTACAAATTTGTCAGGTACGTAAGAACAGCGACAACTATGCCCACCAGCACGCCGATGGCGTTCCACTGCTCAGGGCTGTATGCGTTAAGAATGCCGTTCAACACACTCCCCGCAGAGGCGCCGTAAGCTGCGCCGGTGGTTAATTTATCCATGCGTAACATCTCTCACCTCCGATGGGTCCGGGGTGCTGTGCAGTGTAAAAGGTTCAGGCTCTCCGGATGAATTAACGGCAGTCCTTGATGGGGTTTCCGGGAGCCTGAAATAAAAAAGGCCCGCTTTTCAGCAGGCCTAACTGAGTTGGAAATCTAAGAAGGTAGTCGTGTAATCTTACCATTATCCGTGCAACAGCTGTGTCGAGCAGCGCCACTGACCGATCAGGATGTCCGGCGAAAGGTTCTGGCCTGGCTCACAATTTGAAGGTAGCAGCAGTTTCGAAGCGGGAATAAAAAAAGCCTGTCCGGAAGAACAGGCTCAAAAAGCACTTACCAGGTTACATACAGGTGCCGGGTGCCTCCCGGTGACTCGTTACCAGTTATACGAGCCGCAAGCACATATACATTAACTGGATTGCCCCACCGCACAGGGGGATTCACCAGATATAAGCCTATACCCTATATTGAAACGCAACGGTGTTTATTTCAAAAATGTGGCGGCGTTAATGGTCCTGATAAAATCTCAGCCTCGCCGTCATCGCAAATATCATCGCCTTGTGTGAGGTGCCAGATACCAGTAATGATTCTTCCTGTTTCAAGGTCTTCAGTTTCGCCGTCAGTGTAATAAGCAACCTGAACTCTGCCGCCGTACTGTATCCAGTAGAATCCTTCTTCCATAATGATTGTCCTCTGCAAGCTCTGATAGAACTCATAAGGATGACATTATCTGATATGTAAAACGGAATCCAGGCTTGCTGTGCGCTACATAACCTACATCAGAGCCGGACGAAGAAGTGCATGAATGGGTGTGATGCCGGGTGCCTCCCGGTGACTCTGCGCCAGACCACAGAACCGCGCTACTCACCTGCCTGTCTAGACGCCCCACCGCATAGGGGGATTCATCACAGGCACAGCCTAGTCGTCTTCCTGCCATAAAGCTATTTTATCTGTATATTTATTCAGTATGAACAACAGAGCATCAGTGCCCTGCTGGCTAAAGTCATGTAAAACATAAAGCTGCCAATAGGCAGCCTGGATTACGTAACAAACACCTTAGCCGCTGAGCTAATTTATTTGCAGGGAAATTTCGACCGTAAAGCTTCAGGGATTACTTTGGTGAATGGTTCGTTAACAGCGCTGGGCGTTGCGATAATGTATTCACTAACCTTTTGCTCAACATGTGCAAGAGAACCGTTCGGGCAATAATCAACTTTTCCACGTCCTGCCTGAAAATCCGCATAATCCTTATCAAGATAAGCAAGGATATAGCCCTTTAAAGTTGCAGCACGAGTTTCTGCATGAGGTTCTTTACTGTGTCCCAGCACAGCTTCTGCTGAAGAGACTTTCTCCGGGTTATACTCTCCCCCTAATACTGATTGCATCTGATTTTGTGCAGCACCAGCAGTCCCTGCAAATACAAGAGCAAGTAAAGAAATTGTCAAAATATTACGGCACATAAAACCAGCCTCGTCGATGAGTATGCTGTAGATCTTATCACCCTCAGAATGACCACACAAACACTGCTGCAATTGACGATATTTTAGGTTAACTTTTCAGCCCCATCGAGAATTTTACCCTGAACCTCAGAGTTAGTAGTCCGTATTTTCTCCAGTTGAGCTAGTGGCAAAAAAAGACCAGCGCTGAGTCGCTGGTCAGGGGTCATGCAGTTGTCTCTGCGTATGGGTGTTTCCCCACCCGAGTGTTGTAAGGGTATCGAGAGCATTATCGAATGCCACCTTAAAATTAGCATCCAAAGGCCAATCCAGACAAAATGGCAAGAGCTTTATGCTTCAATTTTGTGACGAATGAAATACTGGCGGGTGTTCTACGCAAACAAAAAGCCCCACGGTGTTAACCGCAGGGCTTGAAACGAAGGCAATAACCCATCGTTGGGATGAAATTAACACAGATTCGGGAAAAGTAAATAGCTCACGGTTGAAACGTAAGCTATTTCCGTGAGCATTATCGTGTTATCTGCTTAAGCTGCGCTTCTGCCCAGGCTTCTTCGATATCAAATTTCGTGATCAGCTGGTCGTAAAACGGCTTAACCGACTTCTTCCAGGTATCCAGGCTGATTGCATCAGTAATCTGGCAAACAGCTGCATGGGCCTCTGTCGAAGGGATTCGCTCATAACCGCGACCACTGCAGCGCTTACAGGCAGCCAGCACTGGCACGCCCTGCTCCTCTGTGAGTTCCTGATTCACTGCCAGCCCCCTCCCATGACAATCACTACAGGCGCAGCTGACAACCCTCTTCCCTTGGCAGGTCACACATAGAACGCGGGCAACTTCTTTCACCTGGCGCCGGTTCTGATGCTGCGAGGGAATAACCTTCAGTCCCCATTTCTTTGATTTTTGAATGATGTCCTTTGCGCACCCAGACATGCTGGTTTTCATAGTGAACACGTCAGCCTCGATAAACCCCTGCCCCGCGCAGCAATCACAATTTTTCACGCTGGCAGCGCTACGCGAATAGTCTTCAAACGCGAACGTGGCCAGCTGTTGCATTACCAGCGGCTTAACTCCCTCGCTCAGCTTGCGCAGCGCGGCAACCTTATCGCATTTTGTCAGCGCGTATTCGGCCAGCAGCGCGATCGCCCTCTCCCGGTCGTTATGGCTGATCCCCATCTTCCCGAGAAAAGCGCTGTACCCCATGGCGGCGCGTTCCTGCGTCATGCCAATGGCTGCCATGATATCCGTACCGGTCAGAGAATCTGATGCGGTGGCGTGCGGGGAGTCGCTGATCATCGTGGACTTTGCGAAGTGGTATTTCACGGTGTTTTCGAGGTTCATGCTGTGGCTCCTGCCATCAGGTAAATGCGGATAAAGTTACGAAGGATGCGATAGTCCACCAGCACCGTTCCCGGGCGGCGATAAATGCGGAGGCGCAGCCAGCGCATGCGAAGCGATTCGATTAGTTCTGGTTTCATGCTGGCTCCAGCTCGGTGATGGTTAACTCCAGTTTGCCGCCCTTGATGATCGGCATCCGCTTTACGCGGTAATCGTCCACCTGCTGGTCGTCCAGCCAGAACCCGGCTTTTGTCAGCGCGTCGAACGCAGCTTTTTGCAGGTTGTCCAGGTCCCGGCGGCGGCGATCCGGCATGTGGCACTCGATACGGATTTTCACCGGCGTAGCCAGGCCGATATCCAGCATCCCGTCTTTGATGATTTGGGCGACGCGGTCGCGGTAGGCCTGCCCTTCTGTGCTGATATGCGTGCGCCCTCGGTTATGCCGGTAGTAGCGGTTATTGCTCGGCGGCCACGGCAAGCTGATTCGATACTCGCTCATACTTTTACTTTGCCTTCTTTCAGCCAGATAACCTGCGTGCGGGCCATGCCTTCCAGCGCGCACTCCTTTGCATATGCCGCATCAACTAAGCGGGTGCGGCGGTCTATTTCGTCGTGGCAGCTGCTGCAGGCGATGGTGGCGATCAGGTCAGGCGGTTTGATGCCGGTACCGCACAGACCGGCCAGGCGGATATGCGCAAGAACGGACGTTTCAGAATTGCCATTGCACACGCCGGGGATACGTACCTGACATTCGCGGCCACGGGCTTCTTTGCATAGATTTGCCATGATCACCCCCAGACCTTTTGGCGGAAGGTCCGCGGCGTTGGCTCGAGGTACTTAACCTCCTGTCGCTCTACGCTGACGGTCCAGGTAAGGTAATCGCGATTGAGGCTGCGTGTTACAGCTACCCCACGGCGCTGGTACTGCCGCTGAAGTTCATCGGCCTGTTTGGTACTGCATTCGGTGTAGTGGAACCATGATTTCGCCATCTGGTTATCCCCCGAAGCTCATCAGCTGCGCGGCGGCGTTCTCAGCCTCGCGCTGGTCTTTGAATGCCCGTGACAGGATCCAGCGCCACAAAACGTCGAGTGCAGCCCGGTAGAGCTGCTGAAACTCGGTATCGTCCATGTTGGCGAAGGCTATGCTGCGTGGATGCTTGCGAAGAGTGCCGTCAGGCAACTGGATAGCGTCGTAATGCCCGGATTCGATGGTTACCCAGGCGCGATACGCGTCGAAGGACTTGCAGGCGCTGATGCTGCCAGTGCGCTTGTCGGCGATGCGTTCAAGATACTGTTCAGCAGCATCCAGCAGCGCGCCTTCGTTCCCGCCGTATGAAGCGAGGTATTTCGCATAGCCGGTCACCAGCTTGCGTTCGTTGGATGAGATGGCCCCGCCGGTTGGCTCCCAGTATTCGAAGCCGAGATTCAACAGAGCGAAGAAGCGGCGGTGGAAAGCTGGGTTACGGACCTGTTTGAAGTCGGCCACCAGCACCGCGCCGAGCTTGATTTTTGATTGCAGTAATTCGCTGGTCTCCGGCGTGGCGGGGATCAGAATTCCTGAGGATTGCTTGATGAGTTGTAACTGCGCCATGGTGTTCTCCGTGGCGCATCAGGTCAACGGGTGTTCAGTCCGTTGATATCATAATATCAGAGGGTTGAACGAGGCGGTAGCCAAGGCGGCGAAGAAAGCGGGTTCCAGACGACAGATTGAAGATTCCCTCATCCTCCAGCAGCGGGCGGCAGGACACCATCCCATTCCTGGTGTATACGAGGCATCGGCTCTCAAACGGCATGGAACCAATAAGCTTGCCGTCTGAACGTCTGATAATGTCGTACCAGTCATCCTGCTCCTGCTTTTCTTTCACATCAACCTCCTCACTTTGCTATCTACAAATACGCTCTCCCGGCGGGGAGAACTTCACTCCATAGAGCCAAAAATAACAAATGGCGCAAATTTCCTAATAGGTTCGCCGGAAGAAAAATTCATTTTTTCCTGTAGTACTTAAACCATACAACAAAATACTGTATGTATAAACAGTTATCGTTCTTTTAGCGTAAGAATGCCTGTGAAAAGCATGCCTGCAAAGCATGGCACAAGTGCTTGAATAAAATTAATTTTATTAAAAATTGAAGTTTTTACACTCAAATCCGGAGGGATGTGCCTAAGCAAAGCTCTGTTCAGAAAGCGTTCAATTCCACGTAACCAAGCGCAGGCCTAGGCCTGAGGGTATATTGATGCGGTGACACGTTGTGTCAGCATTACAATTTTTTGCAAGACGGTGACTATTTACTACTCAGGCCACTAAAGTTCGTCTGCTGACTGCCGATAATATATGAAATTTTATTTAAGTATGGTGACTAATGATTTTTGAATGTCATAGGTGAGGGCAAAAAATAGACGACATTGCAACTATGCTTTAGCAGTTTAAAGATTGCGCTTTTGTTAACAACAATCATATGATGACGGTAAACATTATTGTCACCTTTAGAAAATAGATTAACAATGTTGTCAGATTAGAGCCAACTTCCTCTAGACGTGGCTGGGTTCTAGAAGTGGCTGGGTTTTATTTCTATAACTTAAATTACTTATCATTACGGCTTTTGCCGAAAAGGAACTCTTATGGGATTGTGGGATAGTATTAAAAGTGCAGCATTAAAAGCTAAATGTGCCGTCGGAATTCATGGCGGTAGTTACAAATTAATTGAGAATGAGACCTGTAAATACTCAAAGATATGCCCGGATTGCCATGAGACTATCAAAACTGAAAAGCATCAACTCGGTAAAGCTGAGTACAAATTCGACTACAAGTGCGTGACGGTCAAAAAATGCATCAAATGTGGACTGGAACAAGAGGGAGAAAAACACGAAGAGTATGAAAACGTAGATGTGGATGATTTTTGCAATGTTAAGCAACGTTGCAGGCGCTGTGGTTCCGAGCGCATCCATGGAAAGGAACATTCATGGTCATCCGCTGGGTCTACCGATACACACCACTTATTTGAATGCATAAAATGCGGTGCTAAATCAGAAGAAAAAAAAGTGAACTTCAAGTCACGTTAATCTCTTCATTCGACACTCCATCTCCGATAACACCCTCTTGGGTTTAGAGAGGAGGCAGTCTTAGGAACCTATTACTAGCATAAAAAATCTACCACAGGATTGCCCCAACAATCTTCTCTGAAGGAGGTCATGACATAGTCTCATCTGATTAGTAATAAAATAATTAAGATGAAATTAAATAGTATTAATATTTTGTCGATTTACGACATTACGTTTGTCTAATCTATCGCGAGGATTGAATGTTAAAGGCATTAGCAACCATCTATGTAAGTGGATTCTTCATCGTCGGTCTTTTTTTGACCTTTTCATCTGATATGACAGCTACTGAATCGATGGATATAGCAGCTGAGTGGCCTTACCGACTTTACAAGTATATTGACCTGTATTTTACAATGAAAGAATACGAAGAAATGAAGTCTAACGGTCTCTGATTGCAAAAACAGCGGCAACAAGGCCGCTGTTAAGTCTGCTGTCCGCCTAATCCAGCGCCCAAAAGCTTTTTAAATCGAACATTGCTAACCCTACCGTACTTCCACTGCATCAGCAATTCTTAGCTCTGCATCTCCATAATTAATGCCTTTCGACTTCAGGGCTCAATCTGTATCGCGATATTTAGTGCAGGCATCCATCGTTTCCCTGATAACTTGCTGATGCATAGCCTTCAGTGCATCCCTCTGCTTCGTCATCTCACGCAACGCCGCGGTGGTGCAGTCCAGCCGCTCCGCCAGACGGGAAACAATCTTCGCCATATCGATGATCGGCGTGTCGCTGCTCATCGTCTTCGCAAACTGATGGCCAACGGCCACCAGCTCTTTGTTGCTCAGTGAATCACTCATGTGATGCTCCTCGGTGCGTGTAACGCTCCATGTCAAAGTCGATAACTGCCCGCTGGTCGCGGAAGACGCCGCAGCGCCCGTGGCGGATAAGTTTCCCCTGCTCTACGGCAGCCCGGATGTATTTCTCGGCAGTGGTGCGGTGCAGGCCGAAAATGGCGACGACATCGTTGGTCGTTACGCGGCCATGCTTTTTCACCAACTCGATAATCCAGGCGATGAACAGGGTGCGTTCGCTATGCGTTTTTGGTCTCGGCATAATCACCCCCTTCTCACTTCACAGCCCGCAGGTGCGATACGTTCCCGCGATAGCTTGCCCAGTCGAAATTGACCCAGATGCCGCTGTCCATCCGAAGGCGATCTACGACGCGCGCGCCGAGTGTAGCCACCAACTCGTCGTAATTCAGGTTGCTCAGGATGCCGACCGGTCGCATCGAAGAGAGCCGACGGTCAATCACTTGGTTGATAATCACCTTCTCACCACTGGAGCCGCGCTGGATGCCTACTTCGTCCAGCACTAGGAGATCGACGTTACACAGATCGTTAAGCAACGCTGATTCAGACTGTCCGCCGTCGTAGCACTCGCGAACACGGAGCATCAGGTCAGGGATGGTCACCACCAGAACGGAGTGCCCGGCTGCCAGCAGGTGGTTGCCGATTGCCGCCGCCAGATGATTCTTCCCGGTACCCGGTGCGCCGCTGAAGACGAAGCTTGCGAATCCGCCTCCGCCAAAGTTTTGCGCGTAGCTCTTCGCCATGCTGTAGGCCTGACGCTGTTCCGGGCCTGATACTTCGTAGTTCGCGAACGAGCAGCTGCGGTGAAGGGCCTGTATTCCGGCACGACCAAAAATTTTCTCAGACCGCGCGCGCTGGTTTTGCTTTTCGATTAGCTGGCGGTGTTTACGGCCCTCTTCCTGCTGCCATGCCTGCCACTCTGCGACGCTGTTGAATTTCGGCTGCACGCTGGCCGGGATAAACTTACGCAGGCGTTCAAGCGCGCTGCCGGTGCCGATTGCGTTTTTCATGGTTGCCCCCTGAAGCCTGCTGGGATTTTTTTATCTGGCTGGGAAATGTGATTCACATCTCGGACCGCCTTACGGCTGCTCAGGCCAAATTTTGGCTTGAACAGACCCTGGTACCCGTTTGCGATGCTGGTGTTGATCACGGCTACCGGATCGTGACCTTCGTCCAGGCACTCTTTCAGCAGACGGAACGCTTTGGTGACGGTCAGTTCAGTTTTGATGGCCTTGCCAGACTGCTGACGATAGGCAATCCACTCCCTCCAGGACGACGCATCCAGCCATTCAGGAACCGGGATACTCAACGGGTCAAACTTCACCTTCTCCCTTGGGGGATTAGAGGGGGTTAGATCTGTATTTATATTTGTCTTTGGAAGAATGTCTTTGGTGTTCCCTGTTTTCGGGGATCCATTTCCCTGTTTTCGGGGATAACCATCCCCGTTTTCAGGGATGGTTTGAGGGGTATTTTTGCTATCCCCGTTTTCAGGGATAGCTGTCCCTGTTTTCAGGGATAACCATCCCTGTTTCAGGGGATTGTAAAGGCTGATTTCGGGAATAGAGATTACCCAAGTTATAGCTTCAGCAGACGGGAAAGCTACTGGGCACTTCATGCAGTTCGGCTTTGTATAAGCCCATTTATCCAGGTTGGTATTAATCCCTATGTATCTGGTTTGCCCGATGCGGCGCAGGATGATGATGTTCCGATAAGCGAGGCTCAGCACGGCTTCAGAAACATGCTTTACCTTCAGCGTGGTTTTGTCCGCGATGAGGCTGTTGGCAATCCGGTCTGATTTTTTCGACCAGCCATACGTCAGACGAACGATAGCGTTCAGCACCCGGAACTCACGGCCCGATAACTCGACGATACACAGAGCATCCTGAATCTGGTTGGCTAAGCGCAGGTAGCCATTCTCCAGTTCAGCCATGCGACTCTCCTGCTTCCCCTCTTGCGTGGGGAAATTGTAAATTTCAGCAGTATTTGACATACTTACCTCCGCAATTGACTGACGTTTGTTGCAACTGAAGGCCACTTCTGTTCCCGCAGAGTGGCTTTCGCCTTTTTAGATCCCGTCATACAGCCCCCAACATCGTCGTTACCATAGCCATTAATGGCGCCACAGAGTCCGGGCCGTCCAGATAGAAACTGGCGACAATCTTTTCGCTGATCTCCTTCAGCCGAACCTGCTTTGGCGCTTTGAGCATGACAGCCTGAATAGCTTCAGCGTCCTCTTTCACCGTTCTGGCGATTCGAACTGCAACATCGTCGATCTGAATGACACGATCCCGATACGCAAGAGGTAATGCCGAGATAATGGCTGGGGCCAGCAATTCGACATTCGAGCGGTATACTGCCGAATTCTCTTTGTTGTCCAACCAGCGAAACATCTTCACGTTCCAAACGCCCGGCTGAACGTTGAGATCAATTCCTTCAAGCGCCATTTCTTCCGCCACTTCCCTGATTTGCAGCGCAACGAATAAACGCCCTTCCGCTGCTGCCCAGGCGCGGACCGCTGCGCATAAATTACGGTGGTCAACGTTACCAGCTGACTCTTCTTTGTGGTGATACTGGAATATCAGGTGCTCTGCCGGCGCTCTGTTATTCTGTTGAAAAGAAAGTGTTTGCATTGTTAACGCTCCTACTTTGGTAAACCGTCAGTGGGATTTGGGTAAAGATCTGGTCGCAGTTCGTGGGGTGTTACGCCAGTAGCCTCAAACACTGGCAGCACTCGTTCGGCAGGAATGCCTTTGCGGCGCCACAGCGAAACGGCCATTTTTGAAACTCCGATCAAAGCGCCAAGCGCGCTGGCTGAGCCAGATCGGAGGATTGCATTTTCAATACCAGTCATAGGACCTCCTTAAGTGAGCAAAGTAAAGCACCAATTTACCATTGAGTCAATACACGCCTGCCTACCAACTGGTAAAGCTATTGTTTACAATCCCTATATGAATAAAAAAGATCCTAACCAGAGCCTGATTTCTAGGCTGACTGAATTGAACGGCAAAGGCTTCTCAAAAACAGAGATGGCCAGGGTTGCTAATGTCAGCAAGCAGGCTGTAACCGGCTGGTTTCGAACCGGTAAAATCAGCAAAGAATCAGCATTGGCTATTGCAGACGCAGCTGGCGTATCGGTGCCATGGTTACTCGGTGAGGACGTTGGAGAGAAAGACGGACTCAAGCCGGACGAACAGCGTCTGCTGGAGCTTTACCGCCAGCTGCCGGAAGAAGAACAACAGAACATGCTCCGCATCTTCGCGATTCGCCTGAAGGAGCTTGATGAAATGTATGAGAAGTACATGAAGGGGCGGACCCGGTCTAACAAACGGTTAAATGAAAATGAATGAAGTAAGAATTCTTTCTGTAACCTCAGGTAAAACAGTACGTGATAATGACAATAGGGCGTTTTGTCATCCGATATCTGTTTTCCCTGCGGCCACTTATCCTATTGACTTAGAGCTTTGCATAGAAGTGCATCTTTATGGTACATCCCCCACTTCTTCCTATCATTTAACATTAGAAGTACTTGATGATAAAGGTAATGACACAACTTCTGCCTACCAATGGCTGGAACCAATCGATATAAACGAAGCTCACAATGGAGAGGGATTTTACGTAACCAAGCTTTTATTTGACTTAAAAGGCCATAAAATTCATTCTTCAGGGCTGTATAGAATTGAGGTGGGTCTGTTAGATAAGGATGCCTCTGAGCCTGATGCCATAAAGTACGAGCGCATGTCGACTTTCATAATTGTATCCGATACTTGGGTTACTGGTGAAAATAATGCATAAGATGTATAACTATAATGCTGAGAAAGCCAAACGTGGCATGACCCCTGCTTTCCCTGAGCTGGATGGTAAGTTTGGGGATGGAAATGGCGGAGGTGATGACATGCTCGAGAGAATAAAAAAACTAGAAGAAAAAGTATCGACGTTAGTAACTGACATCGCAGTCATAAAATCTAATTACGCCACCGGTAGTGACATCGCATCTGTTAAAACCGAGGTAGCTAACGCTAAAGCTGATCTTCATAGTGCATTAAGACTGCAGGCGTTGACAATCATTGGGTCAATGATTGCTATCGTAGGCGTTGCTTCCGGAATTGTTATTAAATTTTTACACGCCTGACAATCAGATTAAACCCGGCCACCACGCCGGGTTTTTTTATATCCTAACCCACCAGCTCCGCCGCAAAACTACCACCCCGAACTCCCCGATCCCGACCTTGGCGTCGGAATTTTTTTGCCTTCTAACACGCAATTCCGCACTCCAAATCATACCAGTAAAGCATTGCTGTACTTTTTATAACTTCATTGCTTGACCATTTAGTAAAGTGGTGATTTACTAGTATCACCAAGACGCACCACGTACCACCCAGGCATGGAGCCCACGAAGTAGCCGCCGGCGGCATACGAATAGTCGGATGAGGTGGAGTGATTAACGCGCATCAGGTTAAAGAAACGTTCCGCCAGCCTGGCGACAAGGGCAAACAAGAGGGAATCATCATGGTTCATCAGCACTATGGAACCCAGACGGTCAACCGCGGCGCAGTTCTGCCCGGCATGCTCGTAAAGCACAAAGACAGCACCTGGACGGCATCCGCCAACAAGCGCGGCAAACTCTATCTGCATCGCGGCATTGAGCGTACTTGCACCACTGATCTGCTGGTCGAGGTTTTTCTTAACGGCGTGGGGAATGGCCTGAGCCATTAACGGAGGGAGTCATGCAAGAGAAGAAATGCGCGTACTGCCGCAAACCAATCGAGCAAGAGAAAGAAGTTAAAAACGTATTGCTCTTCATCTGCGGCGCCCAGCTGGCGCGCGAACCACGTGACTACTGTTCTACACGTTGCGCTTCTTACGACCAGATGGCTCACGAAGCCTAACGTAAAACCCGCGCAAGGCGGGGTCTACGTCCGGTGCCACCAACCAAAGTTACACCGGAATTTATACCAAAACCAAAAACACACCCAATGGGCGCTATCTCTGGCCCGGGGATCTTACATCCAAAAATGAGGATCTGACATGGAATTTTTCTACCTGGTTAAGGCCACTCAGAAGTCAGGGAAGCCTGACGCTGTAGTGTGGCTCTCCGCCAACACCCAATCACGAGCTGCGTTGCAGCTGGATGTCGCGCTGGAAGATGCAGGCATCGAAACTGGCCGCGGTAAAGACTACGCCAAGCCTGTTCGCACCGATTTCCCGGTGTTCAATGACCTGCCCGAAGAAAGCACCATCGATTACACCTGGTGCGAGCGCTACACCCTGGCCGAAGACCAGCGCACCTGGAACGTGATCCCGGGTGCCGCATCTCAGAGCGAAACCACCATCGCCCTGGACAGCGCCACCAGCGATGAGAATCAGCCGACCGCAGCGGTAACCCCCACTGATACCGCAGATGTGGGCAGCACCTCCCTGCTTGAAAATCGCACCCCGGCTGTCCGCTTCGCCGTTCATCTGTTGGGTGACAAATACCTTTCGGAAATCAGCCAGGAGCAGCACATCGTCGCGAACGAACTGGCGACCGATGAGGGAAATGTTTACTTCCAGCGTCTCCTGAAGGCCAAAAATGACGTTGCTGATATTAGCGATCTCAGCCTGCATGCTGAGTGGAAGCTGGTGCAGGCCGTCAAAGAAGTTTTTCCGCAGGACAAAGAACACGACCCTGCACTGGTGGCCGCCTTCATGTCGGGCTGGATTAAGGCAGAAGCTGGTGATCGCAATCAGCTGGTTGAAGACTGGAAGAATGGAAAGCTCCCGGCCAAGGATGAGCCTGATTACTGGTATGAGAATGGCCTGCGGGTCCATAAAACCGGTGATGAGTTTACTCGTTATCCATTATGCAAACTGCCGTTCCGTCAACAACTGCTGGCTCAACTGACGGTGGACGAACTGCGCCATCATGTCACTCGCGGTGAACATGCGGAACTGCATGCGCTGGAGAGTGATACCGACAATAGCTATGTCCAGACCCTTTTGCTTGCTGCTGAAAGCTGCCCTGAGGTTAAGACCTTCGATACCAAAGACCTGTGGCGCTATTCCAATGCCATTCGCAAAGTGTTCAGCATGGATAAACGCCATGAGCTGGCGCTGCTGTTGCAGTTCACTAAAGCCTGGGTAGCCACCCCATATATTGACCGTGGGATCCTGACACGCGAATGGGCCGCCGGCAGCCGCATAAGCAATGTGCAGCGCACAGATGCAGGCACCAATGCCGACGGCGGGTACGTAACTGACCGTGGAGCAGATGCGCATCACACCCTGGACACCCTCGATCTGGAGATCGCCTGCGCCCTGCTGCCGATGGATTTCCACCATTTTGAAATCCCTTCCAGTGTTTTGCGCCGCGCCAAAGAGATTGTCGCGAACAAAGAAGATCCATGGAAATCCTGGAGCAAAATTTTACGCAATCAACCTGGCGTTTTGGCGGTCAACCGCGCGGCCATTTTTAACTTGGTACGCATTGCGCCGGAGAACATCCACCTGACGCCGGTTGCTCATCTCGAATACGTCAACCAGACAATGACAGTAGCTTTCTGCCAGGCGACAGAGCTTCTCCCTCTGCCGTGCATCGAATCGGAAGAGGACACTCAAGCCGTCGAGCAGCAACAAGCATTGCCGAAATGGGTAGAAGCCGGTGAGAAAAAACTCGCTGATGAAGATGAAGCAGAAACGCAGATCCTGCCAAAGTGGGTGAGTGCTGGCGACAGCCAGCCACAGGTCGCTAACCTCGGAGGCGGCGTGTTCTCTATCGATGGCCTGATGGGTGGAAATACTGACCCGGTCACCAATACCCCCTCAAACGCAGTCGAAAAAACGGAAACAGTAACGGAGACCACCAGCGATGTGCAGATGGAAGAGACTCACCCGCAGGAAGGAGAAGCTGGTGACGCGTTACCACCAGGCGAAAGCGCTGATGCAGCTGATCCGCAAACAGATGCCCTGAACCTGGCAGAAGTTCTGGCCGTCGCCGTGCCAGAGCTGGCGAACGCCACGCAGCCGGAAGTTACCACCGAAGCGCCGGAGGAAACCGCCAGCGCGCCGGAATACCCGGCGTACTTCGAACCGGGCCGCTATGAAGGTCTGCCGAATAACGTTTACCACGCAGCGAACGGGATCAGCAGCACCCAGGTGAAGGATGCCCGAGTCAGCCTGATGTACTTCAACGCGCGCCACGTCGCCAAAACCATCCCGCGCGAAAGCTCCAAAGTGCTGGATATGGGTAACCTAGTGCATGCGCTGGCGCTGCAGCCGGAAAACCTCGATGAGGAGTTCACCGTGGAACCGGCGATCCCGGAAGGGGCATTCACCACCGCGGCGACCCTGCGCACCTTTATCGATGCGCATAACGCCAGCCTGCCAGCGCAGCTGAGTGCCGACGATATCAAGGCGCTGCTGGATGAGTACAACGCCACCCTGCCCGCACAGTTGCCGCTGGGTGCATCAGTTGATGAAACCTACGCAGCTTATGAGCAGTTGCCAGAGGTTTATCAGCGAATTGAAAACGGCACGAAACATACCGCCACGGCAATGAAAGCCTGCATCAAAGAGTACAACGCCACCCTGCCCGCGCCGGTGAAAACCAGCGGTAGCCGTGATGCGCTCCTCGAGCAGCTGGCGATCATCAACCCTGACCTGGTGGCACAGGAAGCGCAGAAACCTGCACCGCTGAAAGTGTCCGGCACCAAAGCGGAGATGATCCAGGCGGTGAAGTCCGTTAAGCCGGATGCGATATTTGCTGACGAACTGCTGGATGCGTGGCGCGAGAACCCGGGCGATAAGATTTTGGTTACTCAGCAGCAGATGCAAACGGCGCTGGCCATTCAGAAAGCCCTCCACGAGCATCCGACAGCCGGCAAGCTGCTGCTGCACCCTGATCGCGCTGTTGAGACGAGCTATTTCGGTATCGATGAAGAGACCGGGCTGGAAATCCGCGTGCGCCCGGATCTGGAAATCGACATCGACGCCGTTCGCATTGGGGTCGACCTGAAAACCATCAGCATGTGGAACGTGAAACAGTCCGGCCTGCGTGCCCGTCTGCACCGCGAAATCATCGACCGCGATTATCACCTCAGCGCGGCAATGTACACGAACACCGCGGCGCTGGACCAGTTCTTCTGGATTTTCGTCAACAAAGACGAGGGTTATCACTGGATCGCCATCGTTGAGGCCAGCGAAGAACTGATTGAGCTTGGCATGCTCGAGTATCGCCAGACGATGAACCGCATCGCCAACGCTTTCGACACTGGCGTGTGGCCAGCGCCGATCACCGAAGACTACACCGACGAACTGAACGACTTCGACCTGCGCCGCCTTGAAGCGCTGCGCCTGGCTTAATGGAGAGAATGACAATGCAAAACACTAACGTAACCGTTGCTGACCAGAACGCTGTGATTAACTCCAACGTGGCTCTGTTCGATTCTCAATACCTGAACGCCATCAGTACATTTGCTCAGATTATGGCTCAGGGTGCCGCAACAGTTCCCAAGCACCTGCAGGGCAATCAGGCCGACTGCATGGCTGTTGCGATGCAGGCCGCCCAATGGCAGATGAATCCCTTTGCAGTGGCGCAGAAAACCCACCTGATCAACGGTGTCCTCGGATACGAAGCTCAATTAGTTAATGCGGTAATTTCTCGCAGCGGCGTGCTGGCCAACCGCTTTGAATATGAATGGTATGGGCCATGGGAAAAAATCATTGGCAAATTCAATATCCGCAAAGGGGATAAAGGAGAGTATCGCGTACCAGGGTGGACGATGGCTGACGAAGCTGGAATTGGCATCGTTATCCGCGCAACGCTGAAAGGTGAAGACCAGCCCCGTGAACTGGATTTGCTGTTGGCGCAGGCACGCACCCGCAATTCAACACTATGGGCTGATGATCCGCGCCAACAGCTCGCATATCTGGCAGTGAAGCGCTGGGCGCGACTGTTCTGCCCTGACGTAATCCTCGGGGTATATACCCCTGACGAGCTTGAAGATCGCCAGGAGAAGGAGATTAACCCTGCGCCCGCTCAGAAAGTCAGCCTGGCTGACATCCCCGGTGACACTGTAACAACCACCCACAGCGCGCAGGAATCGGCAACCAACATTGATGCTCTGGCCGATGATTTCCGGGATCGCATTGAAGCGGCGCAGGACGTAGATAACGCCAAAGCAGTTAGGGCCGATATTGAAACTGCCAAGAACACGCTGGGTTCGGCCCTATACACCGAGCTGAAAAACAAGGCCGTGAAGCGTTATCACCTGGTGGATGCGCGCAACAAGGTTGAGGCGGCGATCAACTCCTTGCCGCAGCCCGGCGAACCGGATGGTGCCGAGCGCTTCGAGGAAGCTGAACGCGTGCTGGCGTCGGCAAAACGTCATCTGGGCGACGAACTGCACGATCAGTTCAGCATCACCCTGGCAGACATGAAACCGGAATACGTGGCCTAAGGGAGGCGGGAGGGTTCGCCCTCCCGGTAACGAGATGAGCAAATTCACAAAAGAGCAGTTGGTTGAATACGTAAAGGGATGTATCGAGCACGCCGAGCGGTTTCCGGGCGTCGAAATAGCCGACAAAGAAAAGGCCATATTTGAAATCGCGCTGGCAGCACTGACCGCTCCGACTGAACCGGTCTATCAATACCGCATCAGGAACGAATACAACGGTCAGGTAACGGAGTGGCAAACCATTCGCCGTGACCAGGTTGATTTTGTTTTGAAAGCACAGCCGCTTAATGCTGAGTTTCAAATTATCGCCCCGTCAGCGCCGGAAGTGCCAAAAGAATGCCCGTCAGAAATTCGTGATCTGATGGCATCACATTCTGACGCCCTTTTTGATGACGACGACGCACAGGAGATTTGGAACGCCTGCCGCGCCGCCATGCTCCAGGGCGCAAAAAAGGTGGTGAAGCATGAAGCTGATTAACCGCAGCACACAGTCACCGCTGACGCGTCAGGCCTGCGAAATCGCCCTGGCGGCCCATCAAGAGCGGTACGGAAACTACGGACGCAGCCGGATGAAAGAGACGTACACGGTAAAGGTGGAAGGAGTGAAGGTCTGGGTGGAGGTGGTGAACCGCAAGGCGAGCTACGTGGCCACGGCGATGACCGGCATGCGCCGCCTGCGATCATTACCCGGGCAGATCGCCTGATATTGAAATATCAATGTTTAACAACCGGCATCTTTATAATGATGTCGGTTACCTGAGGTGAAAGATGGCACAGGTGATTTTTAACGAAGAGTGGGTGGTCGAAGCGAAGCTGTGTGAGAGAACGGGACTCTCAAAGCGGCAGGTAACCTGCTACCGCGCTCATCGCTGGATCGAAGGTATTCATTTTAAGCGTGTAACCCAGACTGAAGGAGATAACAACTCTCCGCGGGCGACACTTTGGTACAACTTCCCAAAGATAAACAGTTTCGTTCAGGAGCAGTGACGTGGCGCCAACGGGTGTTGAAATTCACAATGGCAAGATTCGGATATGGTTCATTTATCGAGGGGTTCGTTGCCGGGAAACGCTTAAAGGCTGGCTGGTGACGAACGCCAACCTCAAAAAAGCAGGCCAGCTCAGAGCGAAGATCACCAGTGATATCCAGATGGGGATATTCGATTATGGCCTGCAGTTTCCTGGCTCTAAGGCAGCAAAAAAATTCTCAACTACGTTGAGGATTAGTACCTTCCAGGAACTTTGTGATGAATACAGCGGAACCAAAGAGCTGGAAATGTCCTACGCATCAGCGCGGAACATGCATTCCATCATCAAGATTCTGCTGCGGATCGTTGGTAGCGAAACCCTCATCACCGATATTCAACAGATCGACATTCTGAGATACCGGAAGGAGTTGTTGCTGGGGGATGTACGGAATGATGTTGTGCCACATTTGAATAAAACGGGCCGTGCACCGGCTACGGTAAACGAGCAAATCCGCACGCTTTGCGCCATGCTAAAATTTGCCAAACGTAGCCACATTATTACCAACAGCCCTTTTGAAGATATTCCTTCTTTGAAACGGCCAAGAAAAGCACCGGATCCATTCACGATGGAAGAATACGAGCGATTCATTTCGGTATTACCGGCTTCAGTTGTTAACTTATGGAAACTGGCCTTTTACGCTGGTCTTCGTCATGGGGAGCTGTGCGCACTTGGATGGGATGATGTTGATCTGGTCGATGGAAAAATTCACGTCAGTCGGAATCTGAACAATTACGATCAGTTCGGGCCGCCTAAAACGTCCGCCGGAGAACGCACGATCACATTGCTGGAGCCAGCCCTCGAAGCGTTAAGAGATCAGTTCCATCTGACCGGTGCAGACCAGACGACAGAAATCACATTTAACCATCGTGCGTATGCGAGCACTGATCAGCAGCACGTACGGTTTGTGTTTCGTCCGGTAATTAAATTTGCCGTTCCGAATCCCTATTATTCAAAAAACGCGCTGGGCTATAGCTGGAAGCAGGGCTTAAAAAAAGCGGGAATACGCAGTCGTGTGCCTTATCAGTCTCGCCATACTTACGCGTGCTGGTTGTTGTCTGCAGGAGCGATCCCCTCTTTCATCGCCAGCCAGATGGGGCATACTGATGCCAGTATGGTGTATAAGGTTTACTCTAAATGGATGTGTGATAAAGACCGGGATCAGGTGGAGTTTTTAAACAGCAAATTAGGCTAATTGCCCCCTATATGCCCCTTTCATTCTGCAAATGCATGAATTTCTCAGCATTTTTAATAGGTTAATTAACTGTAGTATAATGGCTCGCACTTCTACTAATAAAGAGTGCGACCATGATTGATATCACCCTCCCGTTAACTGACGTTCATCGCCACCTTGATGGTAACATCCGCGCCCAGACCATCCTTGACCTGGGCCGTCAGTATAATTTAACCCTGCCCGCACAAACCCTTGAAACGTTGATCCCACATGTGCAGGTTACGGAAAACGAGCCGGATCTGGTCAGTTTCCTGAGTAAGCTCGACTGGGGGGTAAAAGTTCTGGCCTCGCTGGACGCCTGTCGTCGCGTCGCTTTTGAAAATATCGAAGATGCCGCGCGCAACGGTTTGCACTATGTCGAACTGCGCTTCTCGCCGGGCTACATGGCGATGACCCATAAACTGCCGGTGGCAGGCGTGGTTGAAGCGGTGATTGCTGGCGTGCGTGAGGGCTGCAAGACCTTCAACGTCGAGGCCCGTCTGATTGGCATCATGAGCCGCACCTTCGGGGAAGACGCCTGCCTGCAGGAGCTTGAGGCGCTGCTGGCGCACCGCGACCATATCACCGCTGTGGATCTGGCGGGTGACGAGCTGGGCTTCCCGGGCAGTCTGTTCCTTTCTCACTTTAACCGCGCCCGCGATGCTGGCTGGCACATCACCGTGCATGCCGGTGAAGCGGCAGGCCCGGAGAGCATCTGGCAGGCCATTCGCGAGTTAGGTGCCGAGCGTATCGGTCATGGGGTGAAGGCGGTTGAAGATCCGGCCCTGATGGACTTCCTGGCAGAGCAGCGTATCGGGATTGAATCCTGTCTGACCTCCAACATTCAGACCAGCACCGTGGCGACGCTGGCGCAGCATCCACTGAAAACCTTCCTGGAGCATGGGGTGATGGCCTCGCTGAATACCGACGATCCGGCGGTTCAGGGCGTGGATATTATTCACGAGTATACGGTTGCCGCCTCGCTGGCTGGACTGAGCCGGGAGCAGATCCGCCAGGCCCAGATCAACGGGCTGGAGATGGCCTTCCTGACTCCTGCGGAGAAGCAGGCGCTGCGCGACAAGGTCGCACGCGGATAAGAAAAAGCCCGGCTCTGCCGGGCTTTACTTTTTTAAGCGAGACACAAGGTCGCGCGATGTTTCGCAGACTCAATCCCTAGCTCAATCAACTCCATAATCTGAATCGCCTGGCTCGCAGGAACAGGGTTTTCACCGTCGCCGTTCAGTGCATCGCGAATACCAGCATAATAGGCCGGATAGTTACCCGGCAGCGTCAGCCAGGTCTCTTCTACACGCTCTTCGCCTTCAACGCGGGTCAACACGCCGTCACGCATGTCATAACCCCAGTCTTCCTGCGGCAGACGCTCGCCATTTTTCAGACGATCTTCCTGCGGGTCGAGGCCAAACTTCACGTAGCTGCCGCGGGAGCCATGCACTATATAGCGAGCCGATTCTGCCGCTGCCATCATGGTGCCGTGCAGTACCACACGACGCTGCGGATAACTCAGCACAGCGTGGAAGTAGTCCGTGGCCTGTGCGCCAGGGCGCAGTTGGGCCAGATCGACGTTCAGACTCACCGGTAGACCGAACAGGTTAACGGCCTGGTCAAGCAGATGGGGGGCCAGATCGTACCAAATGCCGCTGCCCGGACCCGCCTGCTCGCGCCAGCGGTTGCGTACCTGCGGACGGAAGCGATCAAAATGCGATTCAAAGAAGGCTACTTCTCCGAGAGACCCGTCAGCGATCAACGCTTTCACGGTCAGGAAATCGCTGTCCCAACGGCGGTTATGAAACACGGAGAGCAATTTCCCGAGGCTTTTCGCCAGCGCGTCCAGCTCCCGGGCCTGTGACAGTGTCACGGTAAAAGGTTTGTCCACCACCACATGCTTCCCTGCTTCCAGGGCTGCTTTTGCCAGCGGGAAGTGAGTGTCATTGGGCGTAGGGATGACGATGAGATCAATAGTGGGATCGTTAAACAGATGCTTCGGCTCGGAAACTACCGGCACCGTCGGCCAGTCTGCATGCACTTTACTCGCATCGCTACTGGAGATTGCCGCCAGTTCCATCCCCGGCGTGCCATCAATTAGCGGAGCATGAAACGTTTTACTCGCATAACCATAACCTATTAATCCAACACGGATTTTGTCGTTCATGACGTCGCCTCTCTTCTTTTGACACACATATTTCACACTATCTCTACTCTGGTCACAATAGGTTAAAACTGGGTTTTGCGCCTCGGGGCGACATATGCAATCAGTAATTTCTGATTAACAATTATAACTAGCTGATTACAATCGCAAAACAACACTGCAAAGCGCTTGCCGGGCGGCAATCTGCGCTGTAAAATTCTTAAACTGTATTTATGGATAAAACAAAATAACGAATCATGACGACAATCATTAATCGAATTATCGAGTTAGCCGGATGGATTGTGTTGGGCGTGTCGGTGATATTGCTGGGCATCGCCAGCCATATCGACAACTATCAGCCGCCGGAACCGGTCAATAGTGTCAATCAAGCCAAGCCGCATGCACTGCTCAAAAATAGTGACATATGATGTCAGTTGCATATTGCCAGCCGTCATGAACAGCGTTAACCTTCATCGCCAGGCGTCGACCGACGCCTGATTTTGCCATGTAAAGAAAATTCTTATTTTTGCCGCTACGCTTCGGCAAATGTTTACGCCTTTTTTGTTCCGTTTACTATTCGACCGAATTACTTCTTTGGTATCACTCCTTCTTAATATGGAAAATTATTAATATGACCGTTCAGGACTATTTATTAAAATTTCGCAAAATTAATTCCCTCGAAAGTCTGGAAAAGTTGTTTGATCATCTGAACTACAGTCTGAGCGATAACCAGGAGATTATCAGCATGTACCGCGCCGCAGATCATCGCCGCGCTGAACTGGTCTCTGGCGGGCGTTTGTTCAACATTGGCGAAGTGCCTAAGTCCGTGTGGCGTTACGTGCTATAAGAGGGTAGCCATTCCCGGGAAATGTTATATACTCTCGCCCCTGCAAATTTGCAGTTTGCACTGTTACGCTGACTTCGGGAGAGAACATGACCACAACGGCTGGAGAAAAAATTGGCGGCTGGTTACTGGCTCCGCTTGCCTGGCTGCTAATGGCATTATTAAGCGCTTCGCTGGCACTCGTCCTTTACTCTACGGCGTTAACGACGCCGCACGCGTTAAAAACGCTGGGCGCGCAAAATACCAGTAATATTGTCATGTGGTTTATTTCTTTCGCCTTTGCGATTGCCATGTGGTACTACACGCTTTGGTTAACCATTGCGTTTTTTAAATGCCGTCGGGCTGTGCCGAAACACTATATTATCTGGCTACTGGTTTCTGTATTACTGGCTATTAAAGCTTTCGCGTTTTCGCCCGTCTCCGATGCGCTGGCGGTGCGTCAGTTACTCTTCCCCCTGCTGGTGACTGCACTGTTTGTGCCCTACTTTAAGCGTTCGGCACGCGTGAAGAACACCTTTGTGAACCCGTAATAACCTTACAGTTAACCTGTTGTCGCCTGCCGCGGCTTGTCCGATAATAGGGGGCTTTTTTATCTCAGGCTGAAAAATGACCGATTACTTACTGCTTTTTGTCGGCACGGTGCTGGTAAACAACTTCGTTCTTGTGAAGTTTCTTGGCCTGTGCCCGTTTATGGGCGTGTCCAAAAAGCTGGAAACAGCAATGGGGATGGGGCTGGCAACCACTTTCGTGATGACCCTCGCCTCGATCTGTGCCTGGTGGATTGACACCTGGATCCTGCTCCCCCTTGGCCTGACCTATTTGCGCACGCTGGCCTTTATTCTGGTTATCGCGGTGGTGGTGCAGTTCACCGAAATGGTGGTGCGCAAAACAAGCCCGGCGTTATACCGTTTGCTCGGCATCTTCCTGCCGCTGATCACCACTAACTGTGCGGTGCTCGGCGTGGCGCTGCTCAACATTAACCTTGGGCACAATTTCCTGCAGTCGGCGCTGTACGGCTTTTCGGCTGCGGTCGGCTTCTCGCTGGTGATGGTACTGTTTGCGGCGATCCGCGAACGCATGGTCGCCGCCGATATCCCGGCACCGTTTCGCGGTAACGCCATCGCGCTGGTTACCGCCGGTCTTATGTCTCTTGCCTTTATGGGCTTTAGTGGTCTGGTGAAGTTGTAATGAATGCAATCTGGATCGCCATCGCAGCCATCAGCGTACTGGGGCTGCTATTTGGCATCATTCTCGGTTACGCCTCGCGCCGCTTCGCGGTTGAGGACGATCCGATCGTTGAGAAAATTGATGAGCTGCTGCCGCAAAGCCAGTGTGGGCAGTGCGGCTATCCCGGCTGTCGCCCGTACGCAGAGGCGGTAGGTAACGGCGGAGAGAAAATTAACCGCTGTGCGCCTGGCGGCGAAGCGGTGATGCTGAAGATTGCCACCTTGCTGAACGTCGATCCGCAGCCGGTTGACGGTGACGAAAGTGCGCAGGAGCCGGTTCGTATGCTGGCGGTGATCGATGAACCAAACTGCATCGGCTGTACCAAATGCATTCAGGCCTGCCCGGTAGATGCCATCGTCGGCGCCACGCGCGCCATGCATACCGTGATTGAAGATCTGTGTACCGGCTGCAACCTCTGCGTTGCCCCCTGCCCGACGCAGTGCATTGAGTTACGCCCGGTAGCGACAACGACCGACAGCTGGAAATGGGATCTTCAAACCATTCCGGTTCGCATTATTCCTGTGGAACAACATGCTTAAGTTATTTTCTGCCTTCAGAAAAGAGAAGATCTGGGATTTCGACGGCGGTATTCATCCGCCCGAAATGAAAACCCAGTCCAGCGGTACGCCGCTGCGCCAGATCCCGCTGGCTAACCGTTTTGTTATCCCTCTTAAACAGCATATCGGTGCTGAGGGTGAGCTGTGCGTGAAGGTCGGTGACACTGTGTTACGCGGCCAGCCGCTGACCTTTGGCCGCGGGCGTATGCTGCCGGTTCATGCCCCCACGTCCGGTACCGTAACGGCGATTGCTCCGCACACGGTAGCCCACCCTTCTGCCCTGTCTGAGCTGTGTGTGGTGATTGACGCTGATGGTGAAGATCGCTGGATCGAACGCGACGGCTGGAGCGACTACCGTAGCCACAGCCGCGAAGAGCTGATCGCCCGTATCCACCAGTCTGGCGTCGCCGGGCTGGGCGGCGCAGGCTTCCCCACCGGCACCAAACTGCAGGGCGGCGGCGACAAGATTCAGACTCTGATTATCAACGCCGCCGAATGTGAACCTTACATCACTGCCGACGATCGTCTGATGCAGGACTGTGCAGCGCAAGTTGTTGAAGGTATTCGCATCCTCGCCCATGTTTTACAGCCGAAGGAAGTGCTGATCGGTATTGAAGACAACAAGCCGCAGGCGATCTCAATGCTGCGAGCGGTGTTGGCGGGAAGTCATGATATCAGCCTGCGGGTGATCCCGACAAAATACCCCTCCGGTGGCGCGAAGCAACTGACCCAAATTTTAACAGGCAAGCAGGTTCCACACGGCGGCCGCTCGTCTGACATCGGCGTGCTCATGCAGAACGTCGGCACCGCCTATGCAGTGAAACGTGCGGTCGTTGACGGCGAGCCGCTCACTGAGCGCGTCGTTACCCTCACCGGTGAAGCCGTCAGCCGCCCTGGCAACGTCTGGGCGCGTCTGGGCACACCGGTTCGTCACCTGCTGGACCAGGCCGGGTTCTGCCCGAGCGCGGAGCAGATGGTGATCATGGGCGGGCCGCTAATGGGCTTTACCCTGCCGTGGCTGGATGTCCCGGTGGTGAAAATTACCAACTGTCTGCTGGCCCCGTCCGTCAGCGAGATGGGCGAGGAACAGGAAGAGAAAGGCTGCATACGCTGCAGCGCCTGCGCCGATGCCTGTCCGGCGGATCTGCTGCCCCAGCAGCTTTACTGGTACAGCAAAGGTCAGGTCCACGACAAAGCAAAAGCCCATAACCTGGCCGACTGCATTGAATGCGGTGCCTGCGCCTGGGTTTGCCCGAGCAATATTCCGCTGGTGCAATATTTCCGCGTCGAAAAGGCCGAGATTTACGCCATCGCCCAGGAAGAGAAACGCGCTGCTGAGGCCAAAGCACGCTTTGAAGCCCGCCAACTGCGTCTGGAGCGAGAAAAAGCCGCCCGCGAAGAACGTCATAAAAAAGCAGCGGTTCAGCCTGCGGCGAAAGATCAGGACGCCATTAATGCCGCCCTGGCTCGTGTTCGCGAGAAGAAAGCCACCGCCGCTCAGGATGTGGTGATCCCATCGGGTCAGCGCCCTGACAATAGCGAAGCCATTGCCGCGCGCGAAGCGCGTAAAGCAGAGGCTCGTGCCCGTCAGGCCGAGAAGGCCCAGTCCGGCGCCGCACAGCCAGAAGCGGATCCGCGTAAAGCGGCCGTCGAGGCTGCTATTGCCCGCGCTAAAGCCCGTAAGACATCGCAGCCGGACGAGACTGACGTAGAACCGACCTCCGTTGATCCGCGTAAAGCGGCTGTTGAAGCCGCTATTGCCCGTGCGAAAGCCCGTAAAACCGCGCAGCCGGACGAGATCGAGGTAGAGCCGACACCGGTCGATCCGCGTAAAGCGGTCGTTGAAGCCGCCATTGCCCGCGCCAAAGCCCGTAAAGCGGCGCAACCGGACGAGGTTGAGACCGAACCGGCACCCGTTGATCCGCGTAAAGTGGCCGTTGAAGCCGCCATTGCCCGTGCGAAAGCCCGTAAAGCGGCGCAGCCGGACGAGATCGAGGTAGAGCCGACACCGGTCGATCCGCGTAAAGCGGCCGTTGAAGCCGCCATTGCCCGTGCGAAAGCCCGTAAAGCGGCGCAGTCGGACGAGGTTGAGGCCGAACCGGCACCGGTCGATCCGCGCAAAGCGGCCGTAGAGGCAGCTATTGCCCGCGCCAAAGCCCGTAAAGCGGCGCAGCCGGACGAGATTGAGGTAGAGCCGACATCGGTCGATCCGCGTAAAGCGGCGGTCGAAGCTGCCATTGCCCGCGCCAAAGCCCGTAAAACCGCGCAGCAGGACGAAATTCAGGTAGAACCGACACCGGTCGATCCGCGTAAAGCCGCGGTCGAAGCCGCCATTGCCCGTGCGAAAGCACGTAAAGCGGCGCAACAGGAAGAAGAACCGGCAGCCAATGACGATCCACGCAAAGCGGCAGTTGCTGCCGCCATTGCGCGCGTCCAGGCGAAGAAAGCCGCACAGCAGGCAGTTAACGAGGATTAAATGGTTTTCAGAATCGCAAGCTCCCCTTATACCCACAACCAGCGCCAGACATCGCGCATTATGATGCTGGTCTGCCTGGCCGCGCTGCCGGGCATTGCCGTTCAGTTCTGGTTTTTTGGCTGGGGGACGTTGTTCCAGATAATCCTGGGCTGTGCAAGCGCGCTGGCGGCGGAAGCCCTGGTGCTCAAACTGCGTAAGATGGCAGTAAGTAAGATCCTGGCCGATAACTCCGCCCTGCTCACCGGCCTGCTGCTGGCCATCAGTATCCCGCCGTTCGCTCCATGGTGGATGGTGGTGCTCGGTACCGTGTTTGCGGTGATCATCGCCAAGCAGCTGTATGGCGGCCTGGGGCATAACCCGTTTAACCCGGCAATGATTGGTTATGTGGTGCTGCTGATTTCCTTCCCGGTGCAGATGACCAGTTGGCTACCGCCGCATGAGATCGCGGCCACCGTGCCTGGCTTTATGGATGCCCTGCAGATAATTTTCTCTGGCCATACCGCCACAGGCGCGGATATGAACAGCTTGCGCATGGGCGTGGACGGTATCAGCCAGGCGACCCCGCTCGATACCTTTAAAACCTCTCTGCACGCCGGTCACAGCGTGGAGCAGGTCATGCAGTACCCGATTTACAGCGGCGTGCTGGCAGGCGCTGGCTGGCAGTGGGTAAACCTGGCATACCTTGCCGGTGGCCTGTTTATGCTGTGGCAAAAGGCGATCCGCTGGCATATCCCGGTGAGCTTCCTGGTCACCCTGGCAATTTGTTCCGGGCTGGGCTGGGCCTTCTCGCCGGAATCGCTGGCGTCACCGCAACTTCATCTGCTCTCCGGCGCGACCATGCTGGGGGCATTCTTTATTCTTACCGATCCGGTGACGGCCTCAACCACCAACCGTGGGCGTCTGATTTTCGGTGCTCTGGCCGGTCTGCTGGTGTGGTTGATCCGCAGCTTTGGCGGCTACCCGGACGGCGTGGCCTTTGCGGTTCTGCTGGCGAACATCACCGTACCGTTAATTGATTACTACACGCGACCACGTGTGTACGGCCATCGCTAAGGGACTCGCCATGTTAAAAACAATGCAAAAACACGGCGTGACGCTGGCGCTGTTTGCCGCTGTGCTGACCGGCCTGACGGCTCTCGTCAACGGGCTAACCAAACCCACCATCGACGAACAGGCGGCCCGTCAGCAAAAGGCGCTGTTCGATCAGGTGATCCCGGCAGAGCTTTACGATAACAACCTGCAAAAAAGTTGTTATCTTGTCGAGGCAGCCCCCTTAGGCAAAGGCACTCACCGTATCTTTATTGCCCGTAAAGGGGATGCCCCGGTTGGCGCAGTGATGGAAACCACAGCCCCGGATGGCTATTCCGGCGCCATCCAGCTGCTGGTCGGCACCGACTTCTCCGGCACCGTGCTGGGCACGCGCGTCACTGAGCATCACGAAACGCCAGGGCTTGGGGATAAAATCGAAACCCGCTTAAGCGACTGGATTTTGCATTTTGCCGGCAAAACCATTCATGGCAGTGACGATCCGGCATTTGCAGTAAAGAAAGATGGTGGTGAGATCGATCAATTTACCGGGGCGACCATCACCCCACGCGCGGTGGTAAATGCCGTTAAACGTGCGGGCATATACGCCCAGACGCTGCCTGCGCAACTCAACAATCTGCCCGCCTGTGAGGAGTGATCATGAGTCAGGTTAAAGAGGTTATTGTCCAGGGGCTGTGGAAGAACAACTCCGCCCTTGTTCAGCTGCTGGGGATGTGTCCCCTGCTGGCGGTCACCTCGACCGCCACCAACGCCCTGGGTCTGGGTCTGGCGACCACCCTGGTACTGACCCTGACCAACCTGTCGATCTCTGCCCTGCGTCGCTGGACGCCGTCAGAAATTCGTATTCCGATTTACGTGATGATCATCGCCTCGGTGGTGAGCGTCGTGCAGATGCTGATCAACGCCTACGCCTTTGGCCTCTATCAGTCACTGGGGATTTTTATCCCGCTGATCGTGACCAACTGCATCGTGGTAGGCCGCGCCGAAGCCTTTGCGGTGAAAAATGACCCGCTCATTTCTGCTCTGGATGGCTTTGCCATCGGCATGGGCGCAACGGGGGCGATGTTCGTGCTGGGTTCGATGCGTGAAATTCTCGGCAACGGCACCCTGTTCGACGGCGCAGATGCGCTGCTGGGCGGCTGGGCGAAATCCCTGCGCATTGAGGTGTTTCACACCGATACCCCGTTCCTGCTGGCAATGCTGCCTCCGGGCGCGTTTATCGG
This sequence comes from Leclercia sp. 1548, assembly GCF_050435045.1. Classification (NCBI taxonomy): domain Bacteria; kingdom Pseudomonadati; phylum Pseudomonadota; class Gammaproteobacteria; order Enterobacterales; family Enterobacteriaceae; genus Leclercia; species Leclercia sp. 1548. The sequence goes on from NZ_JBNDJP010000001.1 coordinate 294,223, forward strand.
CCTCGGCATGATGCTGGCGGTAAAATACCTGATTGATGAGAAACGTAAGCGCCGCGCTGCCGCACGCAGCGTCGAGGAAGGGATCCCTGAGAAGGCTTCATGAACAAAGAGAAACGTTTAACTATTCTGCAACGCCTGCGGGATAACAACCCGCACCCAACGACCGAGCTGAACTTTACCTCGCCGTTTGAACTCCTGATTGCCGTCCTGCTCTCTGCGCAGGCTACTGACGTCAGCGTCAATAAAGCCACCGCAAAGCTTTATCCTGTTGCCAACACGCCGCAGGCGATGCTGGAGCTGGGCGTGGAAGGCGTTAAGTCGTACATCAAGACCATCGGCCTGTTTAACAGCAAAGCCGAGAACGTGATTAAGACCTGTCGCATGCTGCTGGAGCTGCACGGCGGCGAGGTGCCGGAAGACCGCGCCGCGCTGGAGGCCCTGCCGGGCGTCGGGCGTAAAACCGCTAACGTGGTGCTGAATACCGCCTTTGGCTGGCCAACCATTGCCGTGGACACTCACATCTTTCGCGTGTGCAACCGCACCAACTTTGCCCCCGGCAAGAATGTCGAGCTGGTGGAAGAGAAACTGCTGAAAGTGGTTCCGGCGGAATTTAAGGTCGATTGCCATCACTGGCTGATCCTGCACGGGCGCTATACCTGCATTGCGCGCAAACCGCGCTGCGGCTCCTGTATAATCGAAGATCTCTGCGAATATAAAGAGAAAACAGACCACTGAAACCGTCATTTGACGGTTTTTCACCTTTTCAATGCCTTACGGAAAGTATGCCTCCCTGCTGATCCCCCCTTTTGCAGTTGTTCAACCTGAGCACGAGTCCGCCCCTCGCGTAATCTGTGGCGATATAACAATCAAACAGGTTAATTGTTTTTTTGTCAGCGAAATTTTCTATATAAGTGTGACGGGGATCACTCTGTTCACACTGTGTTAATTTTATGTATTGGAAATGCCGACAAAGCCTTATTGCATCAATAAATCACCTCTGATAACCCGAAGATATGACCGGATATTTTTCAGAACTTAGTCCATATCACTGCATATTGCCTTTTACAGCAGAACATATCGCCATCTGCGCATTTTTTGGACTGATTAATAGTGAAAAAAACCAGTTTATACGCAACGGTAAAATTTAACGCTAAATAACATTTAGGTTTCTGGCGCATTATAGTGCCAGGGTTATATGTAACAGATTATTGCAAACACCTTGCCAGACGGGTCAGGATAGTGAACATTACCCGCCGTTTCCCCTCCCACTATAACTATAAAGCGGACGGACTACGGTCATCACGCTATGAACACCCCCGTTAATATGGGATGTAAAAAAAGAGGTATATGTGTCTACTGCAAACAATAAACCAGCTGAGGAAAGCGTAAGTCTTAACGCTTTCAAACAACCGAAATCGTTCTATCTCATTTTCTCTATTGAGCTGTGGGAGCGTTTTGGTTACTACGGTCTGCAAGGGATCATGGCTGTTTACCTGGTTAAACAACTGGGTATGTCCGAAGCTGATTCCATCACGCTGTTCTCTTCTTTCAGTGCTCTGGTGTACGGTCTGGTCGCAATTGGTGGCTGGCTCGGCGATAAAGTACTGGGAACCAAACGAGTTATTCTGCTGGGTGCCATCGTTCTGGCGATCGGTTATGGCCTGGTAGCCTGGTCTGGTCATGATGCCGGTGTGGTTTACATGGGTATGGCGACCATTGCGGTCGGTAACGGCCTGTTCAAGGCTAACCCTTCTTCCCTGCTTTCGACCTGCTATAAGAAAGATGATCCACGTCTGGACGGTGCATTCACCATGTACTACATGTCCATCAACATCGGCTCCTTCTTCTCTATGCTGGCGACCCCGTGGCTGGCAGCGAAATTCGGCTGGAGCGTGGCGTTTGCCCTGAGCTTCGTCGGCATGCTGATCACCGTGGTTAACTTCCTGTTCTGCCGCAGCTGGGTGAAAGACTACGGTTCAAAACCTGACTTTGCACCGGTACAGATGGGCAAACTGCTGGCGACCATCGTCGGCGTGGTGATTCTGGTCGCTGTTGCCACCTGGCTGCTGCACAACCAGGGTATCGCCCGTGCGGTACTGGGTGTGGTTGCCCTGGGTATCGTCTGTATCTTCGCGAAAGAAGCCTTCTCTATGCAGGGTGCGGCGCGTCGTAAGATGATTGTTGCCTTCATCCTGATGGTTGAAGCGATTGTATTCTTCGTCCTGTACAGCCAGATGCCAACGTCGCTGAATTTCTTCGCTATCCGTAACGTTGAGCACTCTATCCTGGGCATCGCGTTCGAACCTGAGCAGTTCCAGGCCCTGAACCCGTTCTGGATCATGGTGGGTAGCCCAATCCTGGCCGCTATCTACAACAAGATGGGCGACCGCCTGCCAATGCCGCACAAGTTCGCGATTGGTATGGTGCTGTGCTCTGGTGCTTTCCTGGTGCTGCCGCTGGGTGCGAAATTCGCCAGCGACGCCGGTATCGTCTCAGTCAACTGGCTGATCCTGAGCTACGCCCTGCAGTCTATCGGTGAGCTGATGATCTCTGGTCTGGGTCTGGCGATGGTTGCACAGCTGGTGCCACAGCGTCTGATGGGCTTCATCATGGGTAGCTGGTTCCTGACCACTGCCGGTGCCGCGATTATCGCAGGTAAGATTGCAAACCTGATGGCCGTGCCATCTGATGTAACCGATCCACTGCTGTCACTGCACGTGTATGGCGATGTATTCCTGCAGATTGGTGTCGCTACCGCAGTTATCGCCGTGCTGATGATGCTGACCGCACCGAAACTGAATCGTATGACTCAGGACGACGACACTACCGCAAAAGCGAGCAAAACCGCGACCGTGTAATGTCATCGGGAAACGACTGAACAGAAGCCGCTAACTGTGCGTTAGCGGCTTTTTTTTTAGTCGGTGCCGCACTACCATAGAGTAAACCTACGTAAACAGGAGTGACCGATGAAACTGTTCTATAAACCAGGCGCCTGCTCTCTTGCCTCCCATATTACGCTGCGCGAGAGCGGTAAAGACTTCACACTCAACGGCGTTGATCTGATGAAAAAGCGTCTGGAAAACGGCGATGATTTTTTCGCGGTGAATCCTAAAGGCCAGGTCCCGGCACTGTTGCTGGAAGACGGCACCTTACTGACCGAAGGGGTGGCCATCATGCAATACCTGGCGGATGGCGTCGCGGATCGCCAGCTGCTGGCCCCGACCGGCAGCATCGCCCGCTATAAAACCCTCGAATGGATGAACTACATCGCCACTGAACTGCACAAAGGTTTCACCCCGCTGTTCCGCCCGGATACCCCGGAAGAGTACAAGCCGACCGTTCGTGCTCTGCTGGAGAAAAAGCTGCAATACGTGAACGAGTCGTTAAAAGACGATCAGTGGATTTGCGGCCCACGCTTTACCATTGCCGATGCGTATCTGTTTACCGTTCTGCGCTGGGCGCGGGCCGTGAAGCTGAATATGGAAGGGTTAAGCCATATTGACGCCTATATGCAGCGTATGGCGGAGCGCCCTGCCGTGGCGGCAGCGCTGGAAGCGGAAGGTTTGAAGTAAATTAGTGTTTGTTGCCGGGTGGCGCTATCGTTCACCCGGCACTCTTTAAAGGCCCGGCAAACGCAGTGCCGCCGGGCATAGAGGTTAAAGCTGGGTCGCGCTAAAGAGGTGCTCCGGCATAGCAATCCGGTCCTGGGCGGCCACCACCTGCAGTTCATACTCCTGCATACTCTTTGTGGCAATCATGATTTCGTATACTGCCGCTGTGACGTGCTCAAGCGCATCACGCACCGTCGCCCCTTGAAGCAGTTTCACCAGCAGCAGGCCGCTGGTCACATCCCCGACGCCTACCGGTTGACGGCTACCAAAATCCACCAGCGGACGGCTAATGTGCCAGGCTTCGTCTTTCGTCACCAGCAGCATCTCAAAGCGGTCCGGGCTTATCCCGGCGCGGGCGAGATGTTTCACCAGCACGATCTCCGGGCCTTTGGCAATCAGTTCGCGTGATGCCGCAATTGCCTGTTCCACATTATTTACCGGATGTTCGCAGAGGATCTCCAGTTCAATCAGATTAGGGGCGATGATATCGCTGGCGGGTAAAGCATAACGGACATGAAACTCGGCCACGCCGGGCGCCACGATGCAGCCCTTTTCAGGGTGGCCCATCACCGGGTCGCAGAAGTATTTCGCCGCCGGGTTGGCTGCCTTCACCTGACGGACAATCCCAAGAATATGCTCACCCTGCTCGGCTGACCCCAGATAGCCGCTCAGCACAGCATCACAGGTTTTGAGTTTGTCGATCTCCGCAATACCCTGAACAATCTCGGTCAGATGGGCAGGCGGCATCACGCAACCGGTCCATTTGCCGTATTGCGTATGATTGGAAAACTGAACGGTATTTAGCGGCCAGACGTTGGCCCCGAGACGACGCATCGGAAATTCAGCGGCGCTGTTGCCAGCATGCCCAAACACGACGTGGGACTGGATGGCGAGGATATTCTTCATTTTCTTACCACAACCCTGAAAAAATAAAGGGGCGTGGTTTCCCACGCCCCTGTGCTTTTATGATTACTTCCAGCAAATCAGGCAGTAATTCTTTTTGCCGCGACGCAGTAAGGTGTAGCGGCCAAACAGGCGATCGCTGTCCACGAAGGTATACTCCTCGTTGGACTGCTTTTCGCCGTTAATGGTGATGGCATTTGAGGCGATAGTTTTACGCGCCTGACCACGGGACGGCTGCAGCTCGGAGTCAACCAGAGCCTGCATCAGGTCTGCCCCTTTCTCCATCTCAACCATCGGCACGCCATCCTGCGCCAGCTGTTCGAAATCAGCTTCGCTCAGATCGCTCAGGGTACCGTTGAACAGGCTGGCGGTAATACGCTTCGCGGCTGCCAGACCCTCTTCGCCGTGAACAAGCTTCGTAACCTGCTCCGCCAGCACGTACTGGGCGCGCGGGGCTTTACCGCTGTTCTTGTCTTCTTCTTCCAGAGCGTTGATCTCTGCAAGATCCATAAAGGTGAAGAACTTCAGGAAGCGATAGACGTCAGCATCTGCGGTGTTGATCCAGAACTGGTAGAACTTATACGGGCTGGTTTTCTTCGGATCGAGCCATACCGCGCCGCCTTCGGTTTTACCGAACTTGGTGCCGTCGGCTTTGGTGATCAGCGGAACGGTCAGACCGAAGACCTGGTTCTGGTGCAGACGACGGGTCAGGTCGATACCGGAGGTGATGTTACCCCACTGATCGGAGCCGCCAATCTGCAGCGTCACACCGTAAAGGTTATTCAGGCAGGCGAAGTCATAACCCTGCAGCAGGTTATAAGAGAACTCGGTGAACGAGATGCCCTGGTCGTCACGGTTCAGACGCTGCTTCACCGCTTCTTTGTTGATCATCTGATTAACGGAGAAGTGCTTGCCGATATCACGCAGGAAGGTCAGCACGTTCATGCCGCCAAACCAGTCGTAGTTGTTGGCGGCGATCGCTGAGTTTTCACCACAGTCGAAATCGAGGAACGGGGCGACCTGTTTGCGGATCTTATCCACCCACTCCTGCACGGTGTCTGCCGTATTCAGTTTACGCTCAGCGGCTTTAAAGCTCGGGTCGCCAATCAGACCCGTTGCGCCGCCCACCAGCGCCACAGGCTTATGGCCTGCCAGCTGGAAGCGTTTCAGGCATAACAATGGAACAAGATGCCCCAAATGCAAGCTGTCGGCGGTAGGATCGAAGCCGCAATAGAGCGCGATCGGGCCTTGCGCCAGTCGCTCTGCTAACGCTTCCTCGTCCGTCACCTGGGCTACCAGCCCCCGCTCTTGCAATTGTTTAATCAAGTTACTGCTTGCCATCAAATTCTCCATGTATAAAACGACTGCACCTCTGCCGGTACACGACTTTTCGCCAGACGCGAAAGGTACATAGAATAAAGCGCTGACACCCGTTGTACCAGCGCTTAAAAGAACAAATTTAGGGGATTAAGGTGCCAGACGATCGATTTTCCACGCGCTGTTATCGCGCTGGTATAAAAACCGGTCGTGGAGGCGATGTTCACCGCCCTGCCAGAACTCCATCTGCTGAACGCTGACGCGGAACCCGCCCCAGAAACTTGGCAGGGGTACTTCGCCCTGCTGGAACTTCTGTTTCAGCTCGAGGAATTTACTTTCAAGCACGCCACGCGCAGAGATGCGACTCGACTGTTTAGAGACCCAGGCACCAATCTGGCTGTCGCGCGGGCGGCTGTGGAAGTACTTCACCACTTCCAGGGTAGAGAGGCGCTCAACGGTACCGGTGACCATGACCTGACGCTCCAGCATATGCCAGGGGAAGAGCAGGCTGATGCGCGGGTTGTTTTCGAGGTGGTGCGCTTTGCGGCTGCCGAGGTTGGTGTAGAACACCAGCCCTTTCTCGTCGTAATGCTTCAGCAACACGATGCGCTGGTAGGGTTGCCCCTGTTCGTCGACGGTCGCCACTACCATGGCGGTGGGATCCGCCAGTCGGGCTTCACAGGCCTGTTTCAGCCAGTGCTCAAACAGCACCAGCGGCTCTGCGGGGAGATCCTGGCGACGCAGGCCGCCTTTGGTGTATTCGCGGCGCAGGTGCGCGATATTTTGCAATTCGTCGTTATCTGACATGGCGTTAGCTGACATTGACAATGGGTGAGGCTATTGTGCGCCCCCCCCTGCAAAATCTCAACGCTTCGGATTTTCGATCTGACAATTGTTCAGCACGATACGATCGCGCTTATATACCGTCGCGCTGTCACCTTTCGACCAGAAGACATAGACCCCGTCGCTGTAACGGGTGCCGGAGGCAGACATCCCCTGCTTCAACGTCAGCAGCTTGTTGTCATAGACAAAACTGACTTCCTGACGAGGATTGTTGAGCTTCACGGTGAGCGGTTTTTCATCGCACTGGTATGCCAGGGAGTCGGTTTGCATGCGCTCGACAAACTGGTTGTAGACGCTACAGCTCGCCAGGAGGAAGGGGGTTAAAGCAAGAAGCAGTTTTTTCATGGGTGAGTTCCGAAGACTTTCCAGGTCCCGGAGGGCGCGAACGCCCTCCCGTTTTTTCGTGTAATTCTACCCATCGTGCTTTTAAGCGAAATTCGGTTAACTCTGATTTTGCCGCGGATTGGCTGGAAAAACAGCACCTAACACGCTGGCTTCACGCGCGCCGGTCACGGAGGGGAGGTTCCCAGGCAGTCCCGCCACCGTCCGCCACGCCAGCCAGGCAAAGGCCAGGGCTTCCATATCATCGCCGCTGATCCCGGCCCGATCGGTGGTTGTCACTTCTGTGCCCGGCAGCAGACCGGCCAAACGCGCCATCAGCAACGGGTTACGGCCGCCACCACCGCACACCAGCAGACGATCGCAGCCGCCGCTCAGCAACACCTGTTCCGATACGGAAACGGCAGTAAGCTCTGCCAGCGTGGCCTGAACGTCCTGCGGTGCCAGGCCCGGGAAATTCGCCAGCTGACGTTCCAGCCAACCGTAATTGAAATACTCGCGGCCGGTGCTTTTTGGTGCCGGGGCGGCAAAATAGGGATCGCACAGCATGCTTTGCAGCAGCGGGATGATGACCTTGCCGCTGCAGGCCCACTGGGCGTCTTTATCGTAAGGTTTGCCCGCCTGGCGCCAGATCCAGGCGTCCATCAGCATATTTCCCGGCCCGGTGTCGAATCCACGTACCGGCTGCCCGGGGATTAATAAGGAAAGATTAGCGATACCGCCTATGTTAAGCACCATGCGGCGCTCCGTCGGGTGCGCAAGCAGCGCATGGTGGAAGGCCGGAACCAGCGGCGCGCCCTGCCCGCCGAGCGCCATATCCCGGCGGCGGAAATCCCCCACCACCGTCACCCCGGTTTTGGCTACAATCTGGTTATTATCGCCAATCTGCAAGGTATGAGGCGCCTCTCCGACCGGCTCATGCCAGACCGTCTGGCCGTGACAGCCTATCGCCACCACATCCTGAGGGCGCAAATCCTCCTGGTTCATCAAGGCCAGCACGGCATCGCCGAACAGACGTCCCAGTTGCGTATCCAGTTGTCCCAGCTGCGACAGCGTTAGCTGTTGGCCCTGACAGATATTCAGGATCGCTTGTTTAATTTCCTGGGGAATGGGCCAGCTAAGGCTTGCCTGCTGCGCCACCATATTCTCATCGATTGCCGCGAGAACGACATCCACACCATCCAGACTGGTTCCTGACATTACGCCAATATAGCGACCCGATTTCATGAGTTTTCCTTACTTCGCTGGGTTGATGGCCCACTCCACCATAAACCCGGCACCAATTCCATGACCGGATAATACTTTTTAACAATACCTTCAGGTTAGGGTCATTCCAGGAATTATCCTTACCGGATATGGGGTGAAGTCAACGCCCGTTTATATCTGGTTAAGTCAGAATCAAGTACTATTCTCCTATTGTTTAGGCGAAGATAGGAACTATGGCCCCAGATGCCATATAATTTAGCCATAACGGATGCTCACAGAGCGTTTTTTGGTGAACAGGAGATTCAAATGATTTTACGTGTACTGGCCGTTTCGCTGGTTGGATTCACTCTGGCTGGCTGTGTTAATAACGACTCCCTCTCCGGGGATGTTTACAGTGCGTCTGAGGCGAAGCAGGTACAAAACGTCACCTACGGCACCATTGTGAACACGCGCCCTGTGCAGATTCAGGGTGGAGATGATAATAACGTAATCGGTGCGCTTGGCGGCGCGGTGCTGGGTGGCTTCCTCGGTAACACCGTGGGTGGCGGTACAGGCCGTTCTCTGGCGACTGCAGCAGGTGCTGTTGCCGGTGGTGTGGCCGGTCAGGGCGTTCAGGGATCAATGAACAAAACCCAGGGCGTCGAGCTCGAAATCCGCAAAGACGACGGCAACACCATTATGGTGGTGCAGAAACAGGGCAACACCCGTTTTGCCGCAGGCCAACGCGTCGTGCTGGCAAGCAATGGCAGCCAGGTTACCGTTTCTCCGCGTTAAGAACAATGTGGGCGTGGCCTTTCGGCCACGTCCCTTTACACTCCACAACATTACCGTGAATATATTTACAAAATACATTCATCACAAATATATTTAATATCCGCTTAACTTGTCCCTGCGCAAAGTATTTCCCCCTGCGCTCATGAGACCATTCGCAAATCCTCTCTCTCTGCTTTTTACTTTAAAACGATGCCTATGGTTGCGATGAGTCGAAATATAAAAAACAGTTATGTTCAGTTCTTTCTTGGATGCATTATTATCATTGGGATTGCAAACTTTCTCTTTGTTGGGCTTGAAGAAAAGGTTTCATCATTCTCACCGCTTTTATTCCCCATGCTGACCATATTTTTACTGGTCTTTCACCTGGTTATTGCCTGTTTCATGGTGATGAAATACTGGTGCGACAGAAAACGCTTATATCTGATGGCGTTCGCCTTCGCCTATACCGGCTCCGCTATGCTGATGGCGGGGACGCTGTCCAGCTACCCGGCCTGGCTGGATCTACACCAGTACAACGTTGTGAATTACAATGATGCGATGATCTTCTTTACGTTTCGTCATTTGTTAATGTCAATTCTGTTTATCACTTCAGCGCTGCTGTACGCTATTCGTAATAAACCGCTGTCGCGAAGGTTTCATTTCTCGCTTCTTTTCGGTGTCTCTCTTTTTACCGTCGTAATAGTAATGTTAGCCTGGATATATTCCAGCTGTTCGCCTTTGTTATCATTAGATTTGGTCGATAATGAAACCCGGCATTACATGCTGCTGTGGAAAAAGGCGATAAGCGTCGCCTTAATTGTATTCTGGGTTGTTACATTAGCTACGCTGATGATTATTACCCGCGTGCGCAATATGTTTTGGGTCGGTGGGAATTTTATTTGTGTCTGTTATATTGTGACCCTGGCTATGCTCTTTTTAGGCGACCAGGCAGAAGATATCACCTGGTATCGTGCCCGTTTATTTGAAACGGTCGCCACTGTGCTGATTATTTTCATCCTGCTGTATGACGTCTTTAATCTGTATCGCGCTTCGCATCTGAAGTATCAAAAGTCTTACCAGAACTCGATACGCGATCCCCTGACCCGCCTCTACAATCGAAGCTATTTTTACGACGCGTTAAACCAATCGCTGCGCACCGCAAATGAGCGAGAGCCGGTCTCGGTTATCGTGAGCGATCTCGATCGTTTTAAGCGTATCAACGACAACTACGGGCATCTTCAGGGCGACAAGGTGTTGCAGTTTGTCTCCCGACTACTGATGGATTCAGTACGGCCTCAGGACATCGCAGCGCGTATAGGCGGTGAAGAGTTTGTTTTACTGTTAAACCAGACCTCTTCCGAGGCCGCCCTTCAGATTGCAGAGCGGATAAGGTTAAAATTGAGCAGCGTTGACAGCGCCAGTTCCGGGGGACAACTTCCCGAACCCATCACCATCAGTATGGGCGTATTTACCGCCACGTCGACCAATACCAGCGCGGAAACCTGCGTAGAATGCGCAGATAAGGCGATGTACGAGGCGAAAGAGACCGGGCGTAACCGAGTAGTGGTATTTCGGTAAAGAAAAAGCCTTGCATCAGCAAGGCTTTTTTAAAGGTTAGTCACGGGATTGCAGCTCGTGGATATTGCTTTCCAGCCGGGCGACCAGCGAGATGAGCAGCTCGAGTTCTGCGGGGCTTATCCCGGAGAGGATCTCACCACGCGTTTTGCTGATCACGGCTTCCATCTCAGTGATGATAGGCGTGGCTTTCTCGGTAAGCCTAATCCGCTTGGCACGACGATCGCTGGCGCAAGTCTGACGCGAGATCAGACCCTTATCTTCCAGTTGATCGAGCGTACGTACCAGAGATGGCTGCTCGATGCCAATCGCTTTTGCCAGTTGGATCTGTGACTGGTCGGGCGGCAGCTGATGAATATTATGCAGCGTGACCCAATGCGTCTGTGTCAACTCCAGAGGTTTCAGGCGATGGTCAATCAGAGCACGCCATATGCGTACTAACCTTGCCAGATCAGAACCTAGTGGCGATTCCAATTTCATCTCCTTATAATTAGCTTGCTAAGTTATTATACTGATTTTAGAATAGTGTGCAGCATTTATATTGCCAAAACAAATGCAATACTGGTCTAAAAGTTGATGGCCGTCTGTTTTACACTGCGTAGAGACGCCCGCGGGTGTCATGCGACTGCTATTATGGTCACTTCCCCTTTTGCTAAGGAACCGGCTCGTGAATTTCACGTTTAACGCCACGGGGTTACCGCTTCAGGATTTAATTGTCGGCGCCTCGGTTTACTTTCCTCCCCTCTTTAAGGCGGTAATGCTGGGTTTTCTGATCTGGCTTGTCACCCACCGTATGCTGCGCGACTGGATCTATTCCGGTGAGATCTGGCACCCAATGTTAATGGATCTTTCGCTGTTTGTGCTGGCGGTGTGCCTGAGTCTGGCTCTGTTGATTGCATGGTGACGATACTGTGAAAACCATAAAATATTTCTCTTCATTACTTGTTCTGGCCCTGGCCCTGATCGCAGGCTGGTGGTTATGGAATTATTATATGCAGTCACCCTGGACCCGTGACGGCAAGGTGCGCGCCGAGCAGGTCAGCATCACGCCGCAGGTGTCCGGCACCATCACCCACTTGCAGATTAAAGACAACCAGTTTGTCCACGCGGGCGACGTGCTGTTTCATATTGATGAGACCCCTTATCACATCGCGATCCTCAATGCCGAAGCACAGCTGGCGAAATCCCAGTCCGACCTCGCGAAGGCGAATAACGAAGCCAACCGCCGCCGCCATCTGTCAAAGAATTATATCTCCGCCGAAGAACTTGATACCGCCAACATCAACGTCAAAGCGATGCAGGCCAGCGTTGCCGTCGCCGAAGCCACGCTCAAGCAGGCCCAGTGGCAACTCACCCAGACGGTGGTCAAAGCGCCGGTTGATGGCTGGGTCACTAACCTTTCCACCCGGTCTGGTGATTACGCTACAACTGGCCAGCCGGTCTTCGCCCTGGTCGATAGCCATTCGTTTTACGTGGTGGGCTATTTTGAAGAGACCAAATTGCGACACATCCGCGAGGGTGCCCCGGCGCAAATCGTCCTCTACAGCGGCTCGACGCGATTACAGGGGCATGTGTCCAGTATCGGTCGCGCTATCTATGATCAAAGCGTAGAAACTGATTCAGGGCTGGTGCCTGACGTTAAGCCTAATATCCCCTGGGTGCGGCTGGCGCAGCGCATTCCGGTACGCATCGCCTTTGACCAGTTGCCGACGGACCTGACCCTGGTCTCCGGCACCACCTGCACCGTCTCCATCGGAAGCGCCCGGTGAATTTGCACAGCCTTCCGTGGCTCAGGGCAACCCCAGCGCAGTGGCGCTATGCCCTGCGCAACGGGATTGCGATGTGTCTGGCGCTTACCGTCGCTTACTGCCTCAACCTGGACGAACCTTACTGGGCGATGACCTCAGCAGCGGTGGTCAGCTTCCCCACCGTCGGAGGGGTGATCAGTAAAAGTCTGGGCCGTGTCGCGGGCAGCCTGCTGGGGGCCACCGCGGCGCTGATCATTGCTGGTCACACCCTGAACGATCCGTGGCTGTTTCTGTTGAGCATGGCGGCCTGGCTCGGGTTCTGTACCTGGGCCTGCGCCCATTTCAGCAATAACGTCGCCTACGCCTTCCAGCTGGCCGGATATACCGCGGCAATCATCGCCTTCCCGGTGATCAATATTCTGGACATCACTCAGCTGTGGGATATTGCCCAGGCGCGGGTGTGCGAGGTCATTATCGGCATCCTGAGCGGAGGGGTGATGATGATGATCCTGCCCAGCACCTCCGACGGCACTGCCCTTATCAACGCCCTGAAAGCAATGCACGCCCGACTGCTGGAACACGCCAGCCTGTTGTGGCAGCCCGACACCAACGACGCCATTCGCCTGGCGCATGAGAAAGTCATCGCCCAGATCCTGACCATGAACCTGCTGCGCATTCAGGCTTTCTGGAGCCACTACCGCTTTCGTCGTCAGAATGCCCTGCTGAATTATCTGCTCCACCAGCAGCTGCGGATGACGAGCGCCATCTCCAGCCTGCGCCGCATGCTGTTGAACTGGCCCAACCCGCCAGCGCAGACCCGGGAGATCATCGAGCAACTGCTCGCTGCCCTCGCACGGCCCGACACAAATTTCTATACCGTGGCCCGCATCATCGCGCCGCTCAACCCGGGTGCTGACGGCGACTACCGCCATCGCGCCGTCTGGCAGCGGCTGCGCTATTTTTGTCGCCTGTACCTGCGCAGCAGCCGCTGGATAGCCGCTGTCGAAAACGCCACCCCGGTCACTGTGTTCGCCGTCCCGCGCAGCCCTGCTTTGGCACGGCATACCGATAATCTGGAGGCATTGTGGAGCGGCTTTCGCACCTTTTGCGCTCTCAGCCTGGTAGGCGCCTGGACCATCGCCGCCCAGTGGGATGCCGGAGGGGCAGCCCTGACGCTGGCAGCGATCAGCAGTGTGCTTTACTCGGTGGCGGCTTCGCCCTTCAATTCGCTGGCCCTGCTGTTACGCACCCTGATCCTGCTTTCGCTGTTTAGCTTTGTGGTCAAATTTGGCCTGATGGTGCAGATCTCCGACCTGTGGCTGTTCCTGTTGTTCCTGTTCCCGCTGCTGACCACCATGCAACTGCTGAAGCAGCAAATGCCTGCCCTGGCCGGCCTGTGGGGGCAACTCATCGTGTTTATGGGCTCGTTTATTTCGGTGACAAACCCGCCGGTGTATGACTTTGCCGATTTCCTTAATGACGATCTGGCAAAAATTCTTGGCGTAGGACTGACGTGGCTGGCCTTTGCAGTGCTACGCCCGGGATCGGATGCGCGCAAAAGCCGCCGTCATATCCGGGAGCTGCGGCGGGGATTTGTCGATCAGCTCAGCCGTAAGCCGCAGCTGAGTGAAAATGGTTATGAGTCGCTGGTGTATCACCATGTGAGTCAGCTCAACAGCAGTCAGGATGCCCTGTCGCGCCGCTGGCTGTTACGCTGGGGGGTGGTGCTGCTCAACTGCAGTCATGTGGTGTGGCAGCTAAGGGACTGGGAGACCCGCGCGGACCCGCTGGCCCGGGTGCGGGATGTCGCCGTGTCGCTACTGCGCGATATCATGAGCGAGCGCGGGGTGCAGCAGCGGCCGCTGGCCTCTGCTCTCGATGAACTACAGCGTATCTGCGACGTGCTTGGGCATCATCCACATCCGGCCGGGCAGGAGCTGGCAGCACTGATCTGGCGTCTGCACTGCTCGCTATCCCAGCTGGAACAGGCGCCCGCTCCGGGCACCTTAAGCGATCAGATAACGCCGCAGGCGTAACGCGCCCCGCCACCGCCGAGTGGTTTAGGGTGATCGGACATGTTGTCGCCGCCAACGTGGATCATCAGCGCTTTACCTTTAACTTCATCAAGCTTTTTAAGGCGCGGCGCGACCACAGGATCGGTGGCCTTCCCGTCGTTGTTCACGACCAGCGCGGGCAGATCGCCCAGGTGGCCCATGCCCTCTGGCCCTTCATGTTTGCCGGTATTCTGTGGATCGAGGTGTCCGTCCGCAGCCTCAGCGGCGGAAGGTTTACCCTCTTTCATTGCCGGTTCGCAGGAGCCTTTGGCGTGGACGTGATAACCGTGTTCGCCCGGTGGAAGGGCGTTGAGATCGGGGGAGAACTCCAGTCCTTTATCCGTTTCGGTAATTTTTACCGTCCCAATGGACTGGCCTATCCCTTGCGGGGTGACGAGGTTCATCTTTACTTCTTCACTGGCAGCCTGCGCACCTGCGCAAACCACCAGCGTCAGCATTGCCAGAGTAAAACGCTTCATATGACCTCCTTCGGTTATTTTTTGCCCCTTAAGTTTATACCAGGGGCAAGGATTTCACCGGGAAATCAGACGAATACGCCATTACGGCACGTCGTAGCCCAGCGCAGCTTTACGGATGCGGAACCACTGCTGGCGCGTCATTGCCAGCTGTTCTGCCGCCAGCGCCGAACGCACGCGCTCGATTTTACCGGAACCGATAATTGGCAGCGGCTGCGATGGCAGACGTAAAATCCAGGCGTATACCACCTGCTCGATGGTTTCGGCGTTCAACTCCTGCGCAACCTGGGCGAGTTCATCGCGCAGCGGCTGGAAGGCTTCGTCGTTAAACAGGCGTCCGCCGCCGAGGCAGGACCAGGCCATCGGACGGATCCGCAGCTGCTGGAGCTGATCGAGGGTGCCGTCCAGCAGCAGTGGCTGGTGAACCGGTGAAATTTCGACCTGATTGGTCGCCAGGGTGAACGGCAGACGCGACTGCAGCAGGGCAAACTGCGCCGGGGTAAAGTTCGACACGCCGAAATGACGCACCTTGCCGCTCTGATGCAGGGCGAGGAAGGCTTCAGCCACGTCGTCGGCATCCATCAGCGGATCCGGGCGATGGATCAACAGCAGGTCAAGATAGTCGGTCGCCAGGTTGGTGAGGGACTGTTCCGCACTGCTGATGATATGGTCGCGGTCGGTAATATAGTGGCCAAGCGCATGTTCTGCTTTGGCAGTGGTGGCAATGCCGCATTTGGTGACGATCTCCATCCGCTGACGCAGCGCGGGTGAGCGCTTCAACGCTTCCCCGAAGGCCGCTTCACACTGGTAGCCGCCGTAAATATCGGCGTGGTCGACGGTGGTGACCCCCAGATCAAGATGTTCTTCAATAAAGCTGACCAGCTGTTGGGCGGACATATTCCAGTCCATCAGACGCCAGTAACCCATCACAAAACGGGAAAACTCCGGGCCTTGCGGCGCGAGGGTAATACGCTGAACCATAGCAATTTCCTTAAAAAAAGTCTGGGGGGAGTATACGCATTTACGAGGCTAAAACAGTGAGGGTTGCTGCGGTTCTTCGGTATCGGGGGCTTTGTTTGCGCGCAATTTGCGCAAAAGGCGCTGACGGCACAGGCGCAGGACCTCCTGCTTCTGGGCATCACTGAAGCTTTGCCAGTTAAAACGCTCCTCCCGGCTGCGCATACAGCCGCGACAGAAACCCCGCTCGTCAGACTGGCAAATCCCCCGGCATGGGCTCTGGACAGGAAAGAACTCCAGTTGTTCAGCCACACGACCCTCCCGAAACCCTTGAATACCCTAAAGTGAAGACCTTAAGCCGGGGTTACGCAAGGCGTCAATCATAGATTTGTGGCATTAAGGTTTCACTAATCTTCGCTTCTTATAATCGCCTCATCAATACATTCTGGTTTAACGATGATGCTGACCATAAAAAAGTTACAGTGTAACGACATAAAGTTTACGTTGGGTTGTGCGCTCTTATTTACGCTGTTAAACGCCCTGTTTATTCATCGCAGCTGGCAGGTGATCTCCCCCGCCCGGCTGCATGACGTGCTCTTCGCCCTCTCGGTGCCGCTGGTGCTCTTCTGCGGCTGGGTGATTGTATTCAGCATCCTGAATATCCCCCTCATCCGCAAACCGCTGCTGGTGCTGTTGACCCTGGGCTGCGCGGCGGCGACCTGGTTTATGTTTACCTACGGGGCGGTGATTGACCAGAACATGATGGTCAACGTCTTTGAGACCAACTCTCAGGAGGCGGCGGCGCTGGTGACCCCGCAACTGGTGGTGTGGCTGGTTGTCGCCGGACTGCTGCCCGCCAGCCTGCTGGCGATGATCCGCATCCGGCCGGGTAAATGGTGGCATACGCTGTTAATACGCCTCGCCGCAATTCTCGCCAGCGCAGTGGTGATTGTTCTGGTAGCGGCGGTCTTTTATAAGGACTATGCCTCGCTGTTTCGCAATAACAAAGGCATCGTCAAAATGGTGACACCGGCTAACTACGTCAGTGCAATTGCCAAATACAGCAAGGCGCGCTGGTTCGCCGGTGATCAGACCTTGATCCGTCTCGGTGAAGATGCCCGAAAAGGTCCGGTACTGCTGGCGCAGCAGAAAAAGACCGTACTGGTGCTGGTTGTCGGGGAAGCCTCCCGGGCGGAAAATTACTCCCTGAACGGCTACGATCGCGAGACCAACCCCGAGCTTAAAAAACAGAATGTGATTAACTTCCCGCAGGCCTCCTCCTGCGGAACCGAAACCGCCGTCTCCGTCCCATGTATGTTCTCCGGGATGCCCCGGAAAAAATACGATGCCGATCTTGCGCACCATCAGGAAGGATTGATGGATGTGCTGGGCCACGCTGGCGTTAATCTGCTGTGGCGGGATAACGACGGTGGATGTAAAGGCGCCTGCACCCGCATTCCGCACACCGACATGACCCAGTGGAAGCTTCAGCAGTTCTGTAAGGACAACTCTTGTATTGATGACGTGAATCTCTGGCGCCTGGATGACATGCTGGATGGCGTGAAACAGGATACGGTGCTGGTGATCCACCTGATGGGCAGCCACGGTCCGGCCTACTATGAGCGTTACCCGGCCCAGTACCGTCACTTTACTCCGACCTGCGACACCAATGAGATCCAGGACTGCACGCATCAGGCGCTGATGAATACTTACGACAATACCATTCTGTATACCGACAGCGTGGTGAGTAAAACTATTGATGCCCTGAAAGCGCGGCAATCGACGCTCAACACGGCACTGGTGTATCTCTCCGATCACGGGGAATCGCTGGGGGAAAACGGCCTGTACCTGCACGGCACGCCGTACATGCTGGCTCCTGAGCAGCAGACACATATTCCGTTTATATTCTGGCTTTCAAAGGACTACCAACAGAACTTCGGCGTTGACGCGCAGTGTCTGCGCGACCAGGCGGCGAAAGAGGCGGTGTCGCAGGATAATCTCTTCTCCACGGTGCTGGGAATGATGAACATTCGGACGGCGGTCTATCAGCCGCAAATGGATCTGCTCACCCACTGCCGTCGAACCTAAGACTTGCATTAGACCAATTGGTCTATTACATTGATGGCATGAATAAGCATACTGAACACGATACACGCGAACACCTTCTGGCCACCGGCGAGCAACTTTGCATGCACCGCGGGTTTACCGGAATGGGGCTGAGCGAACTGCTGAAAACCGCTGACGTGCCGAAGGGATCGTTTTATCACTACTTCCGCTCCAAAGAGGCGTTTGGCGTGGCACTGCTGGAGCGCCACTATGCGGGCTATCACCAGCGACTGGCCACGCACTTTGCCAGCGGCAACGGCAATTACCGCGATCGTGTTCTGGCTTATTACCAGCAGACGCTGACCCAGTTTTGTGCCCAGGGCATTATCAGCGGCTGTCTGACGGTGAAACTTTCTGCCGAAGTGTGCGATCTCTCTGAAGATATGCGCACCGCGATGGATAAAGGGGCCACGGGTGTGATCACCCTGTTGGCACAGGCGCTGGCGAAAGGCCGTGATGAAAAATCACTGGCCTTCGTCGGTGAGCCGCTGACCCAGGCGCAGGTGCTCTACTCCCTGTGGCTGGGCGCTAACCTGCAGGCCAAAATGTCCCGCAGCGCGCTGCCGCTGGAGAGCGCGCTGGACCATGTTAAAAACATCATTGCGACGCCTGGTGCATAACAGGCGTTTTTATTTCACGATTTACTAGACGACCGGTCTACTCAGGAGCCACTATGTCAGCCGAAAAATTATTCACCCCGCTTAACGTGGGCGCGATCGTTGCACCAAACCGTGTCTTCATGGCGCCTCTTACCCGTCTGCGCAGCATTGAGCCGGGCGATATCCCGACGCCGCTGATGGGCGAATACTATCGCCAGCGCGTCAGCGCGGGTCTGATCATCTCGGAAGCTACCCAGATCTCCGCCCAGGCCAAAGGCTATGCTGGCGCACCTGGCCTGCACAGCCCGGAGCAGATCGCAGCGTGGAAGAAAATCACCGACGGCGTGCATGCCGAAGGCGGTCGCATCGCAGTGCAGCTGTGGCACACTGGCCGCATCTCTCACAGCAGCATCCAGCCTGACGGCCAGGCACCGGTTTCAGCCTCTGCCCTCAACGCAGGAACCCGTACCTCCCTGCGCGATGAAAACGGTCATGCCATTCGCGTCGATACCACCACGCCGCGCGCGCTGGAGCTGGACGAGATCCCGGGCATCGTCAACGATTTCCGTCAGGCCGTCGCCAACGCCCGTGAAGCCGGTTTCGACATGGTTGAGCTGCACGGTGCCCACGGCTATCTGTTGCACCAGTTCCTGTCTCCGTCCTCTAACCAGCGTACCGATCAGTACGGCGGCAGCGTAGAGAACCGCGCCCGTCTGGTGCTGGAAGTGATTGATGCCGTATCCAAAGAGTGGAGCGCCGATCGCATCGGGATCCGCGTCTCGCCAATCGGTTCCTTCCAGAATGTCGATAATGGCCCGAACGAAGAAGCCGACGCACTGTACCTGATTAAAGAGCTGGCTAAACGCGGCATTGCGTACCTGCACATGTCCGAGCCTGACTGGGCCGGTGGTGAGCCTTACACCGACGCGTTCCGCCAGAAAGTGCGGGACGTGTTCCCGGGTGTGATCATCGGTGCAGGCGCTTATACGCCAGAAAAAGCAGAAGACCTGATCAACAAAGGGCTGATTGATGCGGTGGCCTTTGGCCGCGCCTATATCGCTAACCCGGACCTGGTCGCGCGCCTGGAGCGCAAAGCCGAGCTGAACCCGCAGCGCCCGGAGAGCTTCTACGGCGGCGGCGCTGAAGGTTATACCGACTACCCTTCTTTATAATCCCTTCATTGATAGCGGCGACCTTTCGCCGCTATACTAAAACATCGTTTCTGTTCAAGATGATAAAAAGCTAAGAGGATAATATGCGCCTACTTCACACCATGCTGCGCGTTGGCGATCTGCAACGTTCCATCGAGTTCTACACTAACGTGCTGGGCATGACCCTGCTGCGTACCAGCGAAAACCCGGAGTACAAATACTCCCTGGCGTTTGTCGGTTATGGCCCTGAGAGCGACGAAGCCGTTATTGAACTCACCTATAACTGGGGTGTTGAGCAGTACGAGCTGGGCACCGCCTACGGTCATATCGCGCTGGAAGTGGATAACGCGGCAGAAGCTTGCGAGCGTATCCGCAGCAACGGCGGCAACGTGACTCGCGAAGCGGGTCCGGTTAAAGGCGGCACCACGGTGATCGCTTTTGTCGAAGATCCAGACGGTTATAAAATCGAACTGATCGAAGCCAAAGACGCGGGCCGCGGTCTGGGCAACTGATCCTTGAGGGCGCGCCATGCGCCCTTTGTTTTACTGCATCTCACTGCAAAATTTGCCATAATGCGCACTGCTTTTTTCCCCTTGTAAGAGATCCAGATGTCCGATAACGCTCAACTTACCGGTCTGTGCGACCGTTTTCGTGGTTTTTATCCTGTAGTCATTGATGTCGAAACCGCTGGATTTAACGCCAAAACCGATGCGCTACTGGAAATTGCCGCCATCACGTTGAAAATGGATGAACAGGGCGATTTGTTGCCGGACTCCACGCTGCATTTTCACGTTGAACCTTTTGAAGGGGCGAACCTGCAGCCAGAGGCGCTGGCGTTTAACGGCATTGACCCGCATAACCCGTTGCGCGGGGCGGTCAGTGAATATGAGGCGCTGCATGCCATTTTCAAAATGGTGCGCAAGGGCATGAAAGAACAGAACTGTAACCGCGCGATTATGGTGGCGCACAACGCAACCTTCGATCACAGCTTTATGATGGCCGCCGCGGAGCGCGCCTCACTGAAGCGAAACCCGTTCCATCCGTTTGTGACCTTCGATACCGCCGCGTTAAGCGGGCTGGCACTGGGGCAAACCGTGCTGTCGAAAGCCTGCATCACTGCCGGCATTGAGTTTGACGGTACCCAGGCGCACTCTGCCCTCTACGATACCGAGCGCACAACGGAACTGTTTTGTGAAATCGTAAACCGCTGGAAACGCCTCGGTGGCTGGCCGCTGCCGGAAGCCGATAACGACGCATAAAAAAAGCGACCTTCTGGTCGCTTTTTATTTACCTGGCCCGGTGGATCACTCGGCGCCTGGCTCTTCAGATTTGTATTTCGCAGCTGTCTCTTTGATCAGCTGTTGCAGTTCACCGCGTTGATACATCTCAATCAGGATGTCGCAGCCACCTACCAGTTCGCCATCAACCCACAGCTGCGGGAAGGTCGGCCAGTTAGCGTATTTTGGCAGCTCAGCGCGGATATCCGGGTTCTGCAGAATATCAACGTAAGCAAAACGCTCGCCACAGGCAGAAAGCGCCTGGACCGCCTGAGCGGAGAAACCACAGCTTGGCAGTTTCGGAGAACCTTTCATGTACAGCAGGATCGGGTTTTCAGCAATCTGCTGCTGAATTTTTTCAATAGTAGTACTCATGTTTTGCTTCCTTAAACTTCTGTTACGGCAATCGTCTGACATTGTAGCGTTTCAGACCGACAACGGAAAATAACATTTTTGTCACTTATATGATTTTACCGCGCGCCCCTTAAAGTTGCATTCAGAAACGACCTTATCGCGCGATTACCTGCGGTTTTGTTCAGCTAATACACAAAATGCCCAGGTGAAAGAGTGATATTTTTGCGCTAGCTAACGAAACGTGGTTTTAGATGCAAAAAGTTTATTAACGTCGGGCCTTTTTATAGATTAGAATCGACGAGTTTTGTAAATCATACGCAGGTTTATTTATAACCTGCTATTACCAGGGGATTGCCCAGTGGCGCGAATAAATACATTCTCGATCACGCTCTGTGCCTTGCTGTTTACGTCTCTCACCTGCACACCGATGGCTAACGCCTCAGAGCAGGCGCGGCCTTCTGCCGCGCATAAAACGCATCTGGCAAAAGCAACCGAACCCAAGAAAAAAAGCAGTACCAGCAAAACCACAAAAAAAGAGAGCACCAGTAAAAAAAGCAGCACTAAAAAAAGCCTCGCTAAAACGCAGTCAACAAATTCCAGCAAAAAAAGCCGAACCTCCTCACGCAGTGCCAGCCGAACCACGCAAACCGCCTCCCGCGTTGTGACAGAAAAATGCACCACCCGTAAAGGGCGCAAAACGCACTGCGTGAAAACCAGTAAAACGACCACCCTTGCCGAGGCGCATAAAGTCCGGGTGCAAAAAGCCCAGAAAACGGCAATGAATAAACTGATGGGCCAGATTGGTAAACCTTATCGCTGGGGTGGCTCGTCGCCGCGTACCGGCTTCGACTGCAGCGGCCTGGTTTATTACGCCTATAAAGATCTGGTTAAATTCCGCATTCCACGTACCGCTAACGAAATGTACCACCTGCGTGACGCCTCACCGGTCGATCGCGGTGAGCTGGAGAGCGGTGACCTGGTGTTCTTTCGCACCCAGGGTCGGGGTACGGCGGATCATGTCGGCGTCTACGTCGGCAATGGCAAATTTATTCAGTCGCCACGCACCGGCCAGGACATCCAGATTACTTCCCTCAGCGAAGACTACTGGCAGCGTCATTACGTCGGCGCGCGTCGCGTAATGAAGGCCAACACCCTCCGTTAATCCCCTGCCCCGCCAGTACGCTGGCGGGGTAAGTTCCTCTTTTGCATGGCCTTTCAATTTGCTACTCTATCCCTTCATTTAGTATGGCTATTAAATGGATCACTATAATAAGGAGAGTAGCAATGTCGTTTGAATTACCTGCATTACCGTATGCAAAAGACGCCCTGGCCCCGCATATTTCGGCGGAGACCCTGGAATATCACTACGGCAAACACCACCAGACCTATGTCACCAACCTGAACAACCTGATCGGCGGCACCGCATTCGAAGGGAAAACCCTGGAAGAGATCGTACGCACCTCCGAAGGCGGCGTGTTTAACAACGCCGCTCAGGTGTGGAACCACACCTTCTACTGGAACTGCCTGGCACCCAATGCAGGCGGCGAGCCAACGGGCGAGCTGGCGGCAGCCATTACTGCTGCATTCGGCAGCTTTGCGGATTTTAAAGCGAAGTTTACTGATGCGGCGGTGAAGAACTTTGGCGCAGGCTGGACCTGGCTGGTCAAAGAAGCGGACGGCAAGCTGGCTATCGTTTCCACCTCCAACGCCGGGACGCCATTAACCACCAGCGCCACGCCGCTGATGACCGTTGACGTCTGGGAACATGCGTATTACATCGATTACCGTAATGCGCGCCCAAATTACCTGGAGCACTTCTGGGCGCTGGTAAACTGGGAATTTGTTGCGAAGAACTTCGCGGCATAAACAAAACGCCGAAGGAAACTCCTTCGGCGTTATTTTTTTACTCGGTCGCGCAAACCGGTTCAGGTTGTTTTCGCCCGGAGGCCAAGACCAGAATAAGCCCCAGACCGGCAATGTTCGCCCCCATTACCGGAACGAAGCTGTAACCCATCCCGCTAGAAATAACCGCCCCTCCGGCCGCCGCCCCCAGCGCATTCCCCAGGTTAAAGGCACCGATATTCACCGAAGAAGATAACCCTGGCGCATCGCTGGCCACGCGCATAACGCGCATCTGCAGCGGGGGGACCACCGCAAAGGTCGCCATACCCCATATCACCATCGCCACGGCTGCGCCCACCTCATTCCGCGCCAGCCACGGAATCGCCAGCATGATCACGATAAGCAGCAGTAAAAAGCCTTTCAGGGTGCCGGTCACGGACTTATCCGCCAGCCTGCCGCCCAGATAGTTGCCGAGGGAAAAGCCGACGCCAACCAGCACCAGCATGGCGGTGATAAAGGCCGGCGTCGCCTGATTGAGGTCATGCAGCACCGGGGCAATATAAGTATAAAGAGTGAACATCGCACCGGCCCCCAGGACGGTGGTCAGCAGGGCTGATAACACCTGTGGACGCAGCAGGACCGCCAGCTCTTTGCGCACTTCCGGCTTTTCACCCGCACCGCCAGAAGGCAGAGAGAAGAACAACGCCATCATCGACACCACGCCCAGCAGCGCGGTGGCCAGGAAGGACATCCGCCAGCCAATCGCCTCACCCATCCAGGTTGCGGCAGGCACGCCGCCAATATTGGCGATGGTCAGCCCCATAAACATGGTGGCTACGGCGCTGGCCTGCTTATGCTTTGGCACCACGCTGGCTGCCACCACCGACCCGAGGCCAAAGAATGCGCCATGGTTCAGGCTGGTCAGAATACGTGACAGCATCAGGGTGGTGTAGTCCGGGGAGAGCGCCGACAGCACGTTGCCGACAGTAAAGATCGCCATCAGGAAGATCAGGGCGTTACGGCGGCCCCGATGCGACAGAAGCAGCGTCATCAACGGTGCCCCCACCATCACCCCGATGGCATAGGCGCTGATCAGCATGCCTGCCGCGGGAATGGAAACATCTACCCCTCGGGCGATAACCGGCAGCAGACCCATCGGCGAAAATTCGGTGGTACCAATACCAAAGGCACCGATGGCAAGGGCCAGCAGCGGAAAATTGATTCTCATACTTCAACTCCAGACACCGTGTCGTCGGGCGACACAGAACAATGAAGGCGAAAGCATGACATCAATCACAAAAAATGAGAAGTTAACAATTTAGCAAAAGATTTTTGCAGGGCGCGTAACAATCAGCGTAAAGGAACGAGGGAGAGCTGCCTCTCCCGCATCAATCAGTGCAGTGCCGCAACCAGACCGCTGGCGACAATCAGACTCAGAACAATAATGGTGGTAATCAGCGAAAACTTAAGATCGGTACTCATCAATTTTTCTCCTTTTAATCACCCTATGAAGAGTGAGCCTGCTCATTTTTACACAGTTCAGGGTAAAAATCTTGCTGGATTTAGATTGATATCGTTTTTTGCTCTTCCCCTTTTGGCCAAGATAAGACAAAATTCCACGCTAAATTTATTAGCGTACCGGCCATTGACCCCCTCCTGACGTCCTGTGTCGTTTTCCCGGCGTACCGCAATTCAAATTGCGCAATTAGGGCGAGTGAAGGCAAACGTTTACCTACCGGTTTTTCAGGAGCTTAGATATGGTCTGGAGTGACATCTGATGGCAACAATTAAAGACGTGGCGAAACGCGCAAACGTTTCCACTACAACCGTATCACATGTTATTAACAAAACCCGCTTTGTCGCGGAAGAGACCCGTAATAATGTCTGGGCGGCCATTAAAGAGCTGCATTACTCACCCAGCGCCGTGGCCCGCAGTCTGAAGGTCAATCACACTAAATCGATCGGCCTGCTGGCAACCAGCAGCGAAGCGCCCTATTTCGCAGAAATTATTGAAGCGGTAGAGAAGAACTGCTTCCAGAAAGGCTACACCCTGATCCTCGGCAACGCGTGGAACAGCCTCGAAAAACAGCGGGCTTATCTGTCGATGATGGCGCAAAAGCGCGTCGATGGTCTGCTGGTGATGTGTTCCGAATACCCGGAATCGCTGCTGTCTATGCTGGAAGAGTATCGCAATATACCTATGGTGGTGATGGACTGGGGCGAAGCGAAGGCCGACTTCACCGACTCGGTGATCGATAACGCTTTTGAAGGCGGCTACATGGCCGGTCGTTATCTCATCGAACGCGGTCACCGCGAAATCGGCGTGATCCCGGGCGCGCTGGAGCGCAACACCGGTGCCGGCCGTCTGGCGGGCTTTATGAAAGCCATGGAAGAAGCGTTGATCACCGTGCCAGAGAGCTGGATCGTGCAGGGCGACTTTGAACCGGAGTCCGGCTACCGCGCAATGCAGCAGATCCTCTCCCAAAGCCCGCGCCCTACTGCCATCTTCTGTGGCGGGGATATTATGGCCATGGGTGCGCTCTGTGCCGCCGATGAGATGGGCCTGCGCGTCCCACAGGACGTTTCGCTGATCGGGTATGATAACGTGCGCAACGCGCGCTTCTTTACCCCGGCGTTGACCACCATCCACCAGCCAAAAGATTCGCTGGGGGAGACCGCCTTCAACATGCTGCTGGACCGTATCGTCAACAAGCGCGAAGAGTCCCAGTCAATTGAAGTGCATCCGCGCCTGATTGAACGCCGTTCCGTTGCGGATGGTCCGTTCCGCGACTATCGCCGTTAATCTTCTCCGGGAGCCAGCACCTCTGGCTCCCGCAGCCACTCCCTGTTCATCGTTTCACTGTCTCCCAGATAATCCAGCAGCCATTCCAGGGCCGGTGACATATCGTTTTGTTGCCAGGTCAGGCAGCACGCCGCATCCGGGAAGGGATTCTCCAGCGCCAGCTCTACCCATTTCCCGCTGGCAATTTGCGGGCGCGCAAAATGAACCGGCACCATGCCCACGCACAATCCTGCCGAGAGGCAGGTGGCGGACGATTCCCAGTCCGGCGCGACAATTCGTCGTTGGTTATCCAGCAGCCAGGTGATCCGTTTCGGCAGTGAGCGGGAGGTATCTTCTCGTACCAGCGACGGCCAGTTGCGCAGAATATCGTCGCTGATCGGCCCGTCCAGAGCAGCCAGAGGATGATGGCTGGCCACCACGCAGCACCAGCTCAGCATTCCCATATCGCGGAACGCATAGCGGCCGCCTACCGGGATCGCCTGCGTGGCACCTATCGCCATCTCAACCCTGCCGTCTGCCAGCGCATCCCAGACGCCGTTGAAGACCTCCTGAGAAACCCGCAGCTCAACGTCAGAAAAGTGGCGGTAAAAATCGACAATCATCTGGCGGGTGCGCTCGGGACGAACAATGTTGTCCACCGCAATAGAGATATGCCCGCGCCAGCCATTGGCGATCTGCTGACACTGTTCGCGGGTGATCTGCATTTTTTTGATAACAGACCGCCCCTCTTTCAGAAACCACAGCCCGGCCGGGGTGAGAACCACATCGCGATGGCGACGCTCAAACAGCGGCACTGCCAGCCACTCCTCCAGTTGACGCACGGTATAGCTGATGGCTGAAGGTACGCGATGCAACTCCTGCGCAGCACCGCTGAAACTGCCGTTACGCGAGACCGCATCCACCACTTCAAGAGAATATTCTGACCACATTTTCTGCCTGCAAAATTTTTGAACGCAACCGCCAAATATTAGCGTTTCACAAGCCTGTTTGCACTCCCTACACTTTGCGGCAATGACAACCTGCGCCCATAAGGAAAATAAAACAGTGAAACCCGGGAAAGGATTTTTAGTCTGGCTCGGCGGCTTAAGCGTGCTGGGCTTTCTCGCCACCGATATGTATCTGCCTGCCTTCTCGATTATGCAGGCGGATCTGCAAACCCCTGCGGCTGCGATCAGCGCCAGCCTGAGCCTGTTTCTGGCCGGGTTTGCCTTTGCCCAGTTGCTGTGGGGACCGATGTCCGACCGCTTCGGACGTAAGCCGGTGCTGCTGGCGGGCTTAGCCATTTTCGCCCTCGGCTGCCTCGGCATGCTGTGGGTTCGCGATGCGACCTGGCTGCTGGTGCTGCGCTTTATCCAGGCGGTAGGCGTCTGCGCTGCGGCGGTCACCTGGCAGGCACTGGTCACCGATTATTACCCGGCGTCGCGCACCAACCGTATCTTCGCCACCATCATGCCGCTGGTCGGGCTTTCTCCGGCCCTGGCACCGCTGCTCGGTAGCTGGATCCTCTCCCACTTTAGCTGGCAGGCAATTTTCGCCGTGCTGTTTGTGATCACTTTGGTACTGATGATCCCGGCCTTAAGCCTGAAGCCAGCGACGATCAAAAATGAGCAACCCAAAGAACGCGTAACCTTTTTATCGCTGTTACGTTCGCGCACCTACCGCGGGAACGTGCTGATTTACGCCGCCTGCTCAGCGAGCTTCTTCGCCTGGCTGACCGGCTCGCCGTTTATTCTTAGCGACATGGGCTACAGCCCGGCGGTGATTGGCCTGAGCTATGTGCCGCAGACTATTGCGTTCCTGATTGGTGGCTATGGCTGCCGCGCCGCGCTGCAAAAATGGCAGGGTAATCAGATGCTGCCGTGGCTGCTGGGTCTGTTTGCCCTTAGCGTAATCGGCACCTGGGCGGTTGGGTTTATTCCGGGCGCGAGCCTGGCAGAGTTACTGATCCCCTTCTGCCTGATGGCGGTGGCGAACGGTGCAATCTACCCGATTGTGGTGGCGCAGGCACTGCGTCCTTTCCCACAGGCGACGGGCAGTGCCGCTGCCCTGCAAAACACGTTACAGCTCGGCCTCTGCTTCCTGGCGAGTCTGCTGGTGTCGTGGCTGATTGCCACCCCGCTGCTGACCACCACCAGCGTGATGGTGGCAACCGTGGTGCTGGCGGCGCTTGGCTATCGGATGCAGTATGTGCGTGCTGATCAGCAGGATAATAGTCTGCAAGCTGAATCGACCCGGGTATAACAAAATAAGCCGTTAGCTTGCTAACGATACCCTGTTGAATCAGTGCGATATCAGTCCTATACTGACTGAAGCGTTCTGATAAATACTAAAATATTATGTATTAACGGGAGCCGGAGTGCTCCCGTTTTTCCATGGATGGCCTTTCGGCAAGGGTCCCCTCCCTTCCTCTGTTCTACGTCGGATATTAGCCTCACGGTTCCCGTGAGATTTATCACTCTCCATAAAGAGCATCTACGCTGTTTATGGATTCTGATTACATCAGGTGATGGAGAAGCTATGAGTTCATCGTGTATAGAAGAAGTCAGCATACGGAACGATGACTGGTTCCGTATAGTCAATGAATTGCTGAGCCGCGCAGGTATCACCATCAACGGCCCGGCATCCTCCGATCTACAGGTTAAACACCCGGATTTTTTTAAACGCGTCCTGAAGCAAGGCTCGCTGGGTCTTGGCGAGAGCTACATGGACGGCTGGTGGGAGTGCGAGCGGCTGGATATTTTTTTCCATAACGTCTTACGCGCTGGCCTGGAAACGCAACTGCCCAGCCACCTGAAGGATACGCTTCGGATCGCCACTGCCCGCCTGTTCAACCTGCAAAGTAAAAAGCGCGCCTGGATCGTCGGTAAAGAGCATTACGATCTGGGTAATGACCTGTTCAGCCGGATGCTCGACCCCACCATGCAATACTCCTGCGGTTACTGGAAAGAGGCTACCACCCTTGAACAGGCGCAGCAGGATAAACTCCGTCTTATCTGCGAAAAATTGCAGCTGAAACCCGGCATGCGGGTGCTGGATATCGGCTGCGGCTGGGGTGGTCTGGCTGAGTTTATGGCTAAACATTACGGCGTTAGCGTGGTGGGCGTGACCATTTCAGCGGAGCAGCAACGTCTGGCGCAGGCGCGCTGTGCCGGTCTGGATGTCACCATTCTGCTGCAGGATTACCGCGACCTGCGCGATCAGTTTGATCGTATCGTCTCCGTGGGGATGTTCGAACATGTCGGACCAAAGAACTACCGCACCTATTTCGAAGTCGTGGACCATAACCTGAAGCCGGATGGTCTGTTTCTGTTGCACACCATAGGTTCACAGAAAACCGATCATCGCGTTGACCCGTGGATCGATAAATACATCTTTCCGAATGGCTGTTTACCTTCTGTTCGCCAGATTGCAAATGCCAGTGAACCCCATTTTGTGATGGAGGACTGGCATAATTTTGGCGCTGACTACGATACGACGTTGATGGCATGGCATGAACGTTTCCTCGCCGCCTGGCCGGAGATCGCAGACAACTATTCTGAACGATTTAAACGGATGTTCAGCTATTATCTGAATGCTTGTGCCGGGGCGTTTCGCGCCCGCGATATTCATCTGTGGCAGGTGGTATTCAGCCGCGGCGTGGAGCACGGCCTGCGGGTGGCTCGCTAAACAAAACACCCCGGCAAGCCGGGGTGTTTTTTATTACGCGTCGTTGAGCGTCTGTTGGATGGCTGCGGCCTCTTTGGCCGCCAGCACGCGTTCAACGGTATCGACCACCGCCTGGGTTTGCGGATCGATTTCAATATTAACCCGATGGCCCAGCTTTTTATTCCCGAGGGTGGTGCGCTGCAGCGTCTCCGGGATCAGGTGTACGCAGAAACGAGTTGGTGTTACTTCACCCACCGTCAGGCTGATACCGTCCACGCCAATAAATCCTTTATAGAGGATGTATTTCATTAAGGACGGATCCTGAACTTTAAACCAGATCTGACGGTTATTTTCCGAGGTCAGGATTTTGGCGATTTCTGCCGTGGTCATAATATGGCCCGACATTAAATGGCCGCCGATTTCATCGCTGAATTTCGCCGCGCGCTCAACGTTAACAATATCACCCTCAGCCAGCTCGCCCAGATTGGTGATGCGCAGCGTTTCTTTCATTAAGTCGAAACTGATCAGGTTTCCGTTAATTTCGGTGACCGTCAGGCAACAACCGTTGTGTGCAACCGATGCTCCCGTCTCCAGCCCATCAAGCATCTCATCCGGCAGGGCCACAACATGGGTTCGGAAGTTGGGTTTTTCATCAATGGACACCAGTTTCGCGGTGCCCTGCACAATACCAGTAAACATGCTTACGACTCCTGTTTGTTCCTTCGGTGATGACACCGTTTTATCGCACCACAATAACAGTTGAAAATAGAGGTTGCCAGTACCCCACCTTTTCTGGCGATTTTTTCACTAGATAATTGGCGCATCCCCGCTACAATAGCTGGAATTCCCCCGCATTTCTTCTTGCTGTTTTTCGCAGCGGCTTTTTTTATCTCAAATAACAACAATATCAAAGGTGTTTACGTGCAGAAGTACTTCATTGAAGCGCGTCAGTTATTAGCTCTGGCGATCCCGGTAATACTCGCGCAAATTGCCCAAACCGCAATGGGATTCGTTGATACCGTCATGGCGGGGGGCTACAGCGCCACCGATATGGCCGCGGTAGCCATTGGCACCTCTATCTGGTTGCCGGCAATTTTATTCGGTCACGGCCTGCTGCTGGCCTTAACCCCGACTATTGCCCAGCTCAATGGCTCCGGGCGCCGGGAGCGTATCGCCCACCAGATCCGCCAGGGCTTCTGGCTGGCCGGTTTTGTCTCAGTGCTGATCATGATCGTCCTGTGGAACGCGGGCTATATTATTCACGCCATGCGCAATATTGATCCGGCCCTGGCCGATAAAGCCGTCGGTTATTTGCGCGCCCTGCTCTGGGGGACGCCAGGTTATTTATTCTTCCAGGTGGCGCGTAACCAGTGCGAAGGTCTGGCAAAGACCAAACCGGGCATGGTAATGGGATTCATCGGGCTGTTAGTGAATATTCCGGTGAACTATGTCTTTATTTATGGTCATTTCGGCATGCCTGAGCTGGGCGGTGTTGGCTGCGGCGTAGCGACAGCGGCGGTTTACTGGGTGATGTTCCTGAGCATGTTGTCGTATGTGAAACGTGCCCGGTCAATGCGCGATATTCGCTACGAAGCTGGCTTCAGCAAGCCGGACATGCCGGTGGTTAAGCGTCTGGTGCAGCTGGGCCTACCTATCGCGCTGGCGTTGTTCTTCGAAGTGACACTGTTCGCGGTGGTTGCGCTGCTGGTTTCTCCGCTGGGGATCGTGGATGTGGCAGGTCACCAGATCGCCCTTAACTTCAGTTCGCTGATGTTCGTTCTGCCGCTTTCGCTCGCAGCCTCCGTAACCATTCGCGTGGGGTATCGCCTTGGTCAGGGGTCGACCCTGGATGCGCAAACCGCGGCACGCACCGGGATTGGCGTCGGGGTGTGCATGGCAGTCTGCACCGCGCTGTTCACGGTCGCGTTACGCGAACAGATCGCCCTGCTCTATAACGACAACCCGGAAGTGGTGCTCCTCGCCTCCCAGCTGATGCTGCTGGCGGCGGTGTATCAGATCTCTGATTCCATCCAGGTCATCGGCAGCGGGGTGCTGCGTGGCTATAAAGATACTCGCTCGATCTTCTTTATCACCTTTATCGCTTACTGGGTGCTGGGGCTGCCGAGCGGTTATATTCTCGCCCTCACCGACCTGGTGGTGGATCGGATGGGTCCTGCCGGCTTCTGGATGGGCTTTATTATCGGCTTAACCTCAGCCGCGATCATGATGATGCTGCGCATGCGTTTCCTGCAACGCCAGCCATCGAGCGTGATTTTGCAACGCGCTGCACGCTAATTGCGCAGTAGCCGCCTGCGGGCGGCTACTTTCTCCGCATTTTGCGCGGGAATGAAGCAATCGCGTGAAATCGTGAAGAAATTTGCAGTTTCCCTCTTGCCTGATGCCCGCACTGCCGCTAATATTCGTCCCCGTTGTCACACACAACAATGCGTTCATAGCTCAGTTGGTTAGAGCACCACCTTGACATGGTGGGGGTCGTTGGTTCGAGTCCAATTGAACGCACCATTCTCTACAGTGCGTCCGTAGCTCAGTTGGTTAGAGCACCACCTTGACATGGTGGGGGTCGGTGGTTCGAGTCCACTCGGACGCACCATTTCAGTAAGTTCTCAGCAATACCTTTCTCTTCCTTATAAACGTCCCTGTTAATCGATTTTTTATGCTTCCCGCATACCGTACTTATGCCGCTGACATACCGCACACTGTTCCGTTTCCGGGGTAAAGGTATAAAATTCACGCTGACAGCAACGGCAGGATTTTTCTATCCATTCAAAGCGTAACACCCTGTTTTCACTCAACTGCCGGGCGATACGAATAGCGTCCACAGGGCATACCACGGCGCAGCTGTTACAGCCGGTGCAGGATGAAGATGAAAACGTCAGCGCCCCTTCGTTCAGGCTCAGCGCGTTCTCCCCACAGATCCTGGCGCAGGCACCGCAGGCCGTACACAAGGCCCTGTCCAGTGCCAGGTGATACTCGCTAAGTGTGGAAAAAGCCTGACGACGTGCCCGTCGCCCGGTACGCGCAGTGGCAGACTCTACGTCCACCTCATTGGCTTTGATAAAGTGTCGGCGCGCCGCGTTGATCGCTTTTTGCTGCGGGGGGAGGATTTGCCAGACGGGGGCATTTAACTCCCGGAGTTGGATATTCAATGCCGCAACGGCACGCACCCAGCCGGGAAACTTATCCATCTCCATTTCCACCGCCCGGATCCCGTGCTGCTGATGCCACATCAGTAACTCATCAACAGACGGCTCCAGCGTGGAAAATGGCGCCACCAGGGTTGTTCCGGTAAAGCGGCGGGTTTCAGGGCGAATGTTTTGCAGCGCATCCGTCGGACAGACGAACAGGCAGCGGCCACATTGCAGGCACTCCCCCTCGTCAATGGACGGCGTGCTGGCCGTTGCAGTAATGGCTTGCACCGGACATGCCGCCACGCATGCCTGGCAGTCGTGGCGAGGAAGCAAGTTGCGTAAACAGGGTTCCCCCACGCCAGGCGGCGCGGGGGGGTGTGACAGGCGAAATAGCGCCATCAGTTAATGCTGAAGAAGATAAAGCGGAACAACACTTCAGACAGCACCAGCAGCAGACTGCCAAAGACCATCCCGGACTTGCCCTGACGCCATGCGCCAACGGCAAACAGCAGCGCGCCGAGTACGGATAAGGTCCAGCTAAACAGCCGCAGACCGCTTAACTGGGTGAAGCTCTCCAACGGCTGATGCGGTAAGGTGACAATGCCGCTCAGGCTGGCGCTCGCCAGATAAGCCATATAGTCCGGCTGCGCCAGTAGACGGATCGCCACAATCGACACCACCACTACCGCGGCGAAGCGCATCACGGCCTGTCGATCCCGGGCCATGGAGCGTGCTTTCAGTATCGGCAGCCATGCCACCGCCACCGCGCCCAGCACACCAACGGCACCGTAAAACATCAGCCAGGTATTGAAATGGCTCCAGGTAATAACCGACGTATGGGCATAGATTGCACTCATGCACCAGACATCAATCAGTCCCAGCACGGCGGCCAGGGGGAGCAACAGCGGAATTAGCTGTTTTTTGACCATCATAACCAACGTACATAGCCCCAATGCCGCCAGATAGACGCTGGCAAAGACAATTTCACGGCTCAGCCAGGAGCTGGCGACGTGGCGCAGGGCATTGAACGCATTCAGCGGATAGCCAAGGTGCAGGGTGGAGACCATCAGCCCCAGCCCCCCGACCACGCAGGCTAGCAACATGCCAGGCAACAGCTGGTGTTTAACCTCCGGTATGCGCGACGCCGCGCGGGCGGATAAGGTCAGAAAGACGGCCATGCCAACCGAGCCTTGCACCAGCAGGGTAAAGATCAGGAGCGGTAACTCATGCATGCGGGTTTTCCTCTTTTTCTGCGCCCTGATGCGGCTTAATCACCAGGTTAGGCTGCGTAATGGATGACGCCGGCAGGCCCTGCACGTCGCAGAGATTGCCGTACTTCGCGCGCAGCTCCTCAATTGGCCCGAACTTAATCGCCCCCAGTGGACAGGTAGCGACGCAGATGGGCTGCTCGCCTTTGGCCTGCAAATCCACGCAGAAATCGCATTTTGACATCTGCCCGGTCTCTTCATTCATCTGCGGCGCACCGTAAGGGCAGGACCAGGCGCAGTACCCGCAGCCAACGCATTTGTTGGTATCAACGCGGACAATGCCATCGCCCGGGCGCTTATGCATCGCCGTGGTCGGGCAGTTTTTGGTGCAAATCGGATCGGCGCAGTGGTTGCAGGAGATCGACAGAGTGTAGGCGTACACGTTATTGGCAAATCCGCCCTGCCCGGTCGGGATAAAGCCCCCGCCTTTCACCTCATAGACGCGGCGAAAACGGCGTCCTGGCTCAAGGTTATGTTTATCTTTGCAGGCCACCTGGCAGGCTTTACACCCGGAGCAGCGTGACGAGTCAATGAAAAAGCCAAGCTGCTTATCACTGACCGGTGGGTATTCCTTATACTGCTGACTCATACTTTGCGACCTCCACAAGCATGGTTTGATGAGAATTGCCTTTCGCAAGCGGAGTAATACGTGCAGAGCTCAGCACGTTGGCACATCCGCCGTGGTCGACGCCTTCGGCATCCGGTTGCCACCAGGCGCCGGCCTGCATGGCGACCACCCCAGGCATGATGCGCATGGTGACTTCCGCCGGGACCTGGCAGACGCCGCGCTGGTTGTGAATACGCACGGTATCGCCCTGACGGATCCCCCGCTGTTGGGCATCCGCCGGGTTGATCCACAGCTTCTGGATCTGCACTTCCTGCAGCCAGGGGTTGGCATACTGCGTGGAGTTGGCGCGGTTTTTCCCTTTCCAGGTGATCAGCTGGAGCGGGAACTGCTTCGCCAGCCTATCCTCCGGGCCTTCATGGGCCGGAACATAATGCGACAGCGCCGGTATTTCCGGGTTATTCATGTCGTACAGACGCTTCGAGAAGATCTCAATTTTCCCGGATGGCGTCGGGAAGGGATGATTCTGCGGATCGCGGATGTTGTCTTCAAAGGCCACATGCGGCTTGCTCTTAAAGAGATGCTGGCGTTTTTCCCGCAGCTCAGCGAACGTCGGCAGATGCTCATCTGGCATGGAGAGGCGGGTCTGCTCCCAGATATGTTCAATCCACTGCTGCTCGGTACGGCCTTCGCTGAACTGCGGCTCCATTCCCAGTTTAGCGGCAACTTCACGCTGCCAGTCATAGTCAGAGCGGCGTTCAAACTCTGGCTCAATCAGTTTTTCTGACAGGATCAGGTAGCTTGCCGTCCCCCAGGTTTCCCCGATGTTCCAGCGTTCCATAAAGCTGGTTTCCGGCAATAACAGATCCGCATAGCGGGCGCTTGGCGTCATATAGAGATCGCTAACGACGATAAACTCGATTTTCGACTCGTCCTCCAGCACCTTCACCGCCTGATGCAGATCCGGGTTCTGGTTCGCCAGGTAGTTGCCTGCCAGCGAGAAGAGGATGCGGATATTGCTTTTGAGCTTATCTGCCCCTTTCAGCCCCGCCTCTGGCGTCACTTTGTTGGCATCGTCGGCGGCCTGCACCCAGTTCATGATCGAGATGCTCTCTTTGACCGGGTTATCTGGCATCTCCGGGCCTGCCGCGAACTTACGGTTGCCGCAGCCGCCGTAGCCTGCCGCCCAGCCGCCTTTGATCCCGACATTACCGGTGAGGGTTGCCAGCAGCGTCGAGCCACGGGCGGTACGTTCACCACAGTTATGTCGCTGCGGCCCCCAGCCCTGAATTAACGCTGCCGGTTTGGTGTTGGCATAATCGCGCGCCAGCTGGCGAATGGTTTGTGCCGGGACACGGGTAATCTTTTCAGCCCATTCAGGGGTTTTAACCTGACCGTCTTTTTTGCCCATCAGATAGGCCACCAGCGACTCGTTGGCAGGCACGCCTTCCGGCATAGACGTCTCGTCAAAGCCCAGGGTATAGCGATCGATAAAGGCTTTATCATGCAGATTTTCGCTGACGATGACGTACATCATCGCGTCCATCAGCGCGTTATCGGTGGCGGGCAGCAGCGGGATCCACTCATCGGCGAGCGATGCCACGGTATCGGAGTAGCGCGGATCGACGACGATAAAGCGCGTGCCGTTCTGCTTCATCTGCTGAAAATAGTGATTGGTATGCCCGAAAATGGTTTCCGTCGGGTTGTGCCCCCACAGGATCACCAGCTTCGTGTCCGCCAGGGTATCCAGCGAGTTACCGCTGGCGACCGTGCCATAGGTATAAGGCGTGGCGGCGGCCGTGTTGCCCATACTCACCGAGTGGTAATACTCCAGATAACCGCCGGTGAGATTGAGCAGACGACGCATCATTTTATCGCCAGAGAAGGTGCCCCCGCTGGTCGCGGTATTGTTGTGCACAAAGCGGCTCTCTGGGCCATATTTGGCGGTAATGCGTTGCAGATTGTTGGCGATAAGCGTAGTGGCTTCGTCCCAGGAGATGCGCTCAAATTTCCCCTCTCCCCGCTTGCCCACGCGCTTCATCGGATATTTCAGCCGATCCGGGTGATAGACAAATTTACGGTAACTGCGGCCGCGCACGCAGGCGCGCATGACGGGCATCTCGGGATCGAGCGCGCTATCCGGGCGCGTCGTAATTTGCGTGACCACACCGTCAGCGACGTGGGCGCGAATATCGCATTTACCGCCGCAGTCAAAGGTGCTGCAGGTCTGGACAACACGCTCAGTGGAGCCAGCGGCCTCTGCCGTCGTAGCGGCTTCGGATTTGGCGGCAAAAGACTTGCCGGACATCACAAAGGGCAGCGTCACCAGGGCGGAACTGGCCTTCAGCAGTCCTCGGCGCGTGATTTCGGGAAAAAGCGCGTCCCTTTTTTCTTTGCGTTCTGACATGTTGTTCCCTCTCAAAAAAAGAGGTGCATTCTTCCCTATAACCCCAATTTGGTAATTGATATGAATCAATAGAGAAAAAGTGCTGCTCGCCAGATGCGTTATTTTTACTTTATTCAACTAAAACAATCGAGTACATGAATACCACCTTAGATACACATTCATAAAACTAATGATTTAGAGGTATCCCTGTGCTGCCGGTTTGCTCATTTTGCGTTTTCATCCACACTTATTTTTCATGGATTAATAATATGTGTGCCTGAGGCAACGCTGCAGGCAGGCAAAAAAGGGTAAGCACTGATGAAAAGGATCGCAATTATCGGCGCAGGGCCGACCGGCATTTATACGTTTTTCTCGCTACTGAACCAACGGACGCCGCTTTGCATCACCGTTTATGAGCAGACTGAAAAAGCGGGCGTCGGCATGCCCTACAGCGACGAAGACAATTCAAGACTGATGCTGGCCAATATTGCCAGCATTGAAATCCCGCCTATTTTTTCCACTTACATTGACTGGCTGCGCAGCCAGGACGATGCGCATCTGGCGCGCTACGGCGTGGAGAAATCGACCCTGCACGTGCGCCAGTTCCTGCCGCGCATTCTGCTGGGGGAGTATTTTCGCGATCAGTTTTTGCTTCTTGTGGAGCAGGCGAAAAAAGCGGGTTTCGACGTCGAGGTGCGCGAGTCCTGTCAGGTTACCGACGTGGAAGCCACCCCTGACGGGGTCAATATTTTGACTGACGATGACGCCGCACCGAAGCTGTTCGATCTGGCCGTTATCGCCACCGGGCACGTCTGGCCTGATGAGGACACCACGTCGCGTTCCTACTTCCCCAGCCCCTGGTCCGGGCTGATGGAGGCCGACATTCGCGCCTGCAACGTGGGGATTATGGGCACCTCGCTGAGTGGCCTGGACGCGGCAATGGCTGTCGCCGTCCAGCATGGCAAATTCATTGAGACCGATAATGAACAGATCCATTACCAGCTGGATGAAGGCAGCGAGGCGTTGAAGATCGTGCTGATGTCCCGTTCGGGTATCCTGCCTGAAGCCGACTTTTACTGCCCAATCCCTTACGAGCCATTAACCATCGCCACGGAAACGGCGATAGACGCTGCTATCGCACAGGGTTCGGAGGGTCTGCTCGACCGCATCTTTGATCTTATCGTGGCCGAATTGCAGAACGCTGACCCGCAGTGGAGCGAGGCGGTGGCATTGCACTCCCTCACGGCCGATAGTATTCGTGAGGCCTGGTTTGCCGACAGAGAAAAACACGGCCCGTTCCGCTGGGCGGTCTCAAATCTTGATGAAGTGGAACGCAACAAGCGCGACAAACGCACGGTGCCGTGGCGCTATACGATCCTGCGGTTGCACGAGGCCGTTG
This sequence comes from Leclercia sp. 1548, assembly GCF_050435045.1. Lineage (NCBI taxonomy): Bacteria > Pseudomonadati > Pseudomonadota > Gammaproteobacteria > Enterobacterales > Enterobacteriaceae > Leclercia > Leclercia sp. 1548. Next base: position 332,549 of record NZ_JBNDJP010000001.1, read on the forward strand.
AGAAAATTGTGCCCCACCTGACTGAACAGGACAGAGAGCGCTTTAAGTCGGGTCTGGCGCGTATTTTCATCGACAACTATGCGGCAATCCCGTCCCAGTCGATCCGCAGACTGCTGGCCCTGCGCGAAGCCGGCATTATCAGCATTCTTACCCTGGGTCCCGATTATGAACTGGCCTTAAAAGAGGACCGGACGGTGATCCATGCCCAGGGTAAAGCCTGGTACTTCGATGTGTTTATTGATGCGCGCGGGCAGCAACCGCTCAAAACGAAAGACCTGCCGTTCCCGGTCCTGCGCCACCAGCTGGAGTCTGCCGGAGAAGATATCCCCGAGGTGGGCGACGATTACACCCTGCTCGCCCCTGACTACCTGCGCGGAAAAATTGCCTTCGGCGCTCTGCCGTACCTGATGCACGATCGCCCCTTTGTGCAGGGACTGGTGGTGTGCGCCGAAATCGGTGAGGCAATGGCTAAAGCCGCGGTGCAACCCGCCTCGCGCGTGCGCAGACGGCTGCCCTTTACGGCAGAGTAAACGCGGTTTCGCAGGCGGCTGCCAGCGCCAGCAGCGCTGATTCCTCCCCGGCGGGGGAGAGAATTTCCAGTCCCACGGGAAAGCCGGTTCGTGTTGTGCCGCAGGGAAGCGTGATAGCGGCGGATCCGCTGATGGCCGCCAGCTCAGGCGCGCAGCCGGGCGGCATTTTCTCAAGGCTTACCGGAACCCGGCCGACCGTCGGATAGAGAAAACCGTCGAGCCGCCCCTGCTCCGCCAGCAGGCCCAGGGTATGGCGCAGCCGACGCCGCAGCTGCCGTCCGGCCAGCCACTGGGGCGTTTTTAACCTTTCGCTGGCGATCATCTGCGTCAGAAGCGGCATGAATTCCGGCAAAAACTGCCCCGAGGCGATAATCGCGTTCAGATCCGCGGGTGCGCCCGGATGCTGCTGTAACCAGGCGTCAAACGCCACGCGAAACTCATACAGGCTCAGGCATGTGGCTCGGGCCACTTCAGGCAGGATTGGCAGGGCAACGTTGACGACGGTGGCGCCGTGCCGTCTCAGGGTTGCGATGGCGTCATACCAGACGGCCAGTTGTTCAGGGTCCTCTCCCTCCAGAGCACGGATCACTCCCAAGCGCACGCCTTTCAGCGACAACGGTGTAACGGCCCCCGACGTCTGACCATGGATGATCGCATGCAGCAGGGCCGCGTCCTGCACGTTGTGCACCATCGGCCCCACCGTATCTTTACTCAGGGAGAGGGGGGCAATGCCCTGCATCTGCGCCCTGCGCACCCGCGGCCTTAACCCCACCAGCCCGGTATAGCTACAGGGAATACGGATCGATCCGCCCGTATCGGTGCCCAGCGCCCCTTCCGCCATCCCGGCCGCCACCGCCGCAGCGCTGCCTCCGCTGGAGCCGCCTGCGGTAATGGCCGGAAACCGCGGGTGGCGCACGTCGCCCCCCAGCGAGCTGCGGGAGCGGACGTCAAAGGCAAACTCAGACATATTCGCCCGGGCCAGAATAATCGCCCCGGCTTCGCGCAGGCGACGGACCACCAGGGCATCGGTGGTCGCCCGCAGCTGAGCCAGCGAGGCGCAACCCAGCGTCAGGGGCAGCCCGGCGCAGGCAATGTTATCTTTCACGATCACCGGCACGCCGTGCAGAGGCCCGGTAAGCTGGCCGCGACGCCGCAGTTTCTGGCTCGCCGCCGCCTCAGCCAGGGCCGCCGGGTTCACCCCGAGAATGGCATTCAGCTGCGGGTGCGCGTCAATAATGGCCAGCCGCCGGGTTCACCCCGAGAATGGCATTCAGCTGCGGGTGCGCGTCAATAATGGCCAGCCGCCGGGTTATCTCCGCAACGCAGTCCTCAGGTGGTATCAGCCGCATTTTTTGCATAGGGTTCTCTTCCTGTTCAACGCCGCCATGCCGGAGGCCAGGCCCGCGCCCGACCTCCCGTTGCATTTAGTCCCGCAGCCCGGAGGTGATGGCATCAAGATCGTGCGGGCGCAGACGGATCTCTGCGGCACGACGGTGCCCCTGCATCCCCTCGGTACGGCTCTGGCGAATCGCCGGTTCCGCAATCGCGGCAATACCCTGCTCGTCGATCCACTGGTGGGTACAGATTTTAACGTAAGCCCCCACCCACAACCCACCGGTATAACGCGCCGCCGCCATGGTCGGCAGGGTATGGTTGGTGCCGCAGCATTTGTCTGAGAACACCACGCTCGCATTCTGCCCGATAAACAGCGATCCGTAGTTGCGGATTTTCGATGCCGTGCCGTGTGGATCCCGGGTATGCACCTGCAGATGCTCGGTCGCCATATAATCGGCAAAAGCAATCAGCTGCTCTTCGCTGTCGCAGACCACAATTTCGCCCTGGCGACGCCAGGCTTCGCTCGCGGTGACGGCGGTAGGCAGTGATGTCAGCTGGCGTTCGATTTCCGCAAGCACGCCCTCGGCAATCGACTGGCTGGTGGTCGCCAGCCCCACGCGGGTATGGACATCATGCTCGGCCTGAGCCAGCAGATCGGCGGCGATAATGCGCGCATCGGCGCTGTCGTCGGCGATGGTAAAGATCTCGCTCGGCCCGGCCAGGGCATCAATCCCCACTTTGCCGAAGACCTGGCGCTTGGCCTCGTTGACAAAGGCGTTACCCGGCCCGACGATTTTATCCACCGCCGGCACGCTCTCGGTTCCCCAGGCCATAGCGGCGATTGCCTGCGCGCCGCCAATTTTAAAGATCCGGTGTGCGCCTGCGAGATGGCAGACCGCAATCATCGCCGGGTGCGCCCCGGGCGGCAAACAGGCGATAATCTGTTCACAACCGGCGACCGTGGCAGGCACAATCGACATTACCGGCGCGGAGAGGATCGGGTAGCGGCCCCCTGGCACATAACATCCCACCGTCTGGACGGGAATAATGCGGTGCCCGAGATGGACGCCTGGCAGGGTTTCAACCTCCAGCGGCTGCATGGTGGCGAGCTGGGCCTCGGCAAAGCGGCGCACCTGCTGGATAGCAAATTCGCTGTCCCGGCGGGTCTGGGGATCCAACTCGCTGAGCGCCGTTTCGATCTCGTGGGCGGTGACTTCAAACTGCGCCGGAACCACCTTATCAAACTGTTGTGAGAAGGCTTTCAGCGCCTCGTCGCCCTCAGCCTTAACACGTTCAATAATGGCGCTTACCGTGTCGGTTAACGACCGGTCGGCCTGGGCATCCTGCCCCTGAGGACGTTTGATCCAGCTCACCTGGTCAACAATTGACTGTACAGACATTACGCTTCCTCCATTTGACCCAGTTTGATTTGCGCCAGCAGCGCCAGGTGATCGTAAATTACCCACTCATCGACGATTTTGCCGTTGATAATGTGGTAGTGAGACATGCCCATCACGAACAGGCGTTCGCCGGTCGGTTTACCCAGCTCGCCATAGCCCAGATGATGGCCCTCAATGATCCAGCGAACCGCCACTTTGGTGCCGCCCTCATCGCACGGGTTGGAGCAGATATGCTGCGGCAGCCAGGCGCCGTCGGGGATCATGCCGATCAGCGCCAGCGTCTGGTGCGTCACGGAAGCCGTGCCGTAAAGCTCTTTCATCAGCGGGCCGTGCCACTGGACGTTCGGCGCATAGACCTCTTTGATTTTGCCCAGCATCCGGCGGTTGTAGATTTCGTGCAGCCAGCGCAGGCACTGCTCTTCGGTATCGGTATGGGCAATGGAGACATCACAGACCATTTCCGGGGGATACTGCCCCAGCATGCGGCCATTTTCGCCGATGTCGGTGACGCGAAAGCCCTTATCGAACTGCTCCTTCGCCATGTTGAAGGCAATCTCGTCAGTGTTCAGCCCCAACTGCTTCATCAGCGACATGTTGTCGCTCACCACCCACTCCCGGTAGATTTTGTTTTCGTGGATCATGCAGTCGGCCACGGTGCGGGTAACGAAGGTGCGGTTGGTCGGTTTACCTAAATGGCTGAACTGGGTATGGCGGCCGCTGCCGGTCACGAGGTGCGAGGTATAGAAGCCATCGACGTCGTTGCCGTTCCAGATAACCTGCGTCGCCATGCCGCGGCGTTCCGGGAACGCCACCAGGCGCTGAAGCGTATCCTGCACCACCTGCTCGCGGGTATAGAGCGTGCCCAGCGCGTTATATAAGACGCAGTTGTGCGTATAATGGGTATAAATTAATCCCACGTCGCGTTCATCCCATATTTTATGGGTGCAACGCACGATGTAATCGACAATATCGGTATAACAATCATCGAACCCCCGTAATGATTGTACGCGCTGGCGTTTCTCCGGCACTAAATCGATAAAGTCCCGGCGCTCAACCTGTAATACGGGTTCTTCGCGGATAAGTTTATTATTTTTCTCAGGTACGGCTGGAGCTTTATTTGTTGCTTCGGTTGAAGACATGCGATCTCCTGCTTCTGTTTTCAGACAATACGATCCCGCACCCGAAATGGATGGAGAAGTGAGCCGCAATAAATATTGCGGCGGATTTAACACACGTTCAGATAAGAAAGAGTGCGGAGACTTACCTCCGCTTAATTAACGATTTGTGACCAGATAGCTAATTCATCAATACCCAGATATTCGCGAATAATTAAACCATCACGTAATTCAAGCTGGCTGATACCGGTAATGGAGACCGGTTTACGGGTTGGCACGCCAAATTTACCGTAGCCGTCGTGCCAGGTCAGGAGCGACCAGCGCAGCGAAATGCGCACCGGCTCGTTGGGATCCCGGCGCACGATCAGGTGGTGCAGCTGCACTTCGCTGTCCGCAAAGGATGCCCGGTAGCCTGACAGCAGCGCGGCGATCTCCTGCTCTCCGGTGCCGATGCTGTGCCCCGGCGCATACAGCGTGGCGGCAGGATGGTACAGGCCCGGCACAGTACCACTGTTGCCTCCCGCCCACATGGTCAGATAACGTTCCACCACGCCGGCGACAGGCCCCTCAACATCATCACCTTCCGGCCCACCCGCCCAGCGGGCGTCGAGCGTTTCGGCACTTTCGCGGGCAATCCCCAGTTGATTCTGCATAACCCCCAGGTTGCGGGCAAACTCCTGCACGTTAAGCCCCAGCTGCGCCACTATTGCTGCCCGGTCCTGCAGCAGCCACTCCTGGCGCACCGCCCCCTCGGCGCAAATACGATCTGCCCAGGTGCGCACCCAGACGGTTTTCCCGGTCGGCGGGCCAAAGAAGCCCTCTCCCTGATGGCGAATACAGGCGATGGTTCGCTGGGCGGCGTAATGCTCATCGCCTGGGTTTTGCGTCGCCAGGATGTCTTCCGTTAGCACGGTGCGCTGGGGGAAGCTGTGCATCGCCTCCAGCGTCAGGCGCATAAATTGCGGCAGATCGGTGAGCTGTTTCTCCGGGGTGATAAAGACCACCGGCGTGGCGTAAAAGTCAGCCAGTTGACCAATGTCCTTCTGCTCCCAGACCACGTGCGTCAGGGTGCGAATAAACTGTTGAATGGAGTCGAACTGGGGGCTGAATCCTGGCAATCTGCTCATTTGTCCTCCTGGGTCTGGAACACGTAATTACCCTCTGCGTCGATAGTGCCCCTATGCGGGCGGCGCGCAGAGTGGCGAACCACCAGCCGGCCCGGGACGATAACCTGTTCGGGTTCAATAGTGCCGCTGTCGATCTGCTTCAGCAAGAGATCCACCGTGGCGGCAACCATCGCCTCTACCGGCTGCGAGGCCGACGTTAAGGCATATGAGGCCCAGCCGGACGGGCCGATATCGTCATAGCCAATGATGGAGACATCCTCCGGGATGCGCAGGCCAAACTCGTAACGCGCCACGTCCATCACGATGACGGCCATATGATCGTTGGCGACAAAGATCGCATCCGGTGCGGGCGAGGCAGAAAAGAGCGCGTATGCCGCGCGGGCGGTCTGCTGCGCATCGTAGTTACCATTAACCACCCGGACGTCCTCCACCCCCTGCTCCTGCAGAGCGGCCAGATACCCCCGCTGACGGGCCAGGTTGACGGACGAATCCGCCACGCCGCCCACGTAAGCAAACCGCTGATGACCTGCCGCCAGTAAAAATTCGGCAATCTGCCGGGCGGCCGCCTCGTTGTTGCTGTTAACGCTCGAGGCCATGCCGCTCTCTTCGCTGCGGTTAAACAGTACCACCGGGATGCCCGCAGCCAGACACTCCTCCGACAGATCCAGCGACAGCGTCACCGAGGCCAGCACAATCCCGTCCACTCGGTACTGCATGATCTGGTCGAAAATGCGGTCAACGTTTCCTTCCCGATCGCCGACAAACAGCAGCAGGTGATAATTCAGCGTGTCCAGCTTTTGCGCCAGCGCCTCCAGCACCTGCGGGTAAAACTGGTTATCAAAGTAGGAGATCACTACGCCGATGATCCGCGAGCGGGCGGTGTTGAGCGAACGCGCTATGGCGTTTGGCCGGTAACCCAGCTCCCGCGCCGCCTTCAGCACTTTCTCACGGGTGGCCGGTGAAATGCTCGCCCCGGGCGTGAAGGTGCGGGAGACTGCCGACTGTGATACGCCCGCCAGTTGCGCCACCTGTTGTGAGGTCACCGCTGTAAAAGTCTTACGTTTCATTACTCTGTGTTCCTTATCCCTTTCGCTTCCCCATTCTGGCACAGATTCAAGACGTTAAACCGAACTGCCGCCCTGTTCCCCGCAAAACGGTGCCTCAGGAAGCGGGTATTTTTTATACTTACACCATCTTTGCATGCGTATGCAACAGACAGAATTATTTTTTTCACAATGGTGACAAACAGCCTTTACAAAATTGAAACCTTTTCGTAACTTCAATTTTTGAATACGTATGCAGCGCAGTTTTCACACCGTCATGGTACCGGGCAGATTGGGCAGTATCCAAAAGGAGTGAGCCGGTAAAGGTTGTACTTGGCTGGTTATAACCCATTACTTTTTAAGAGGTTCACAACCATGTTTCGAGCACTGTTACGCCGACCGGAAGCCCGGCTGTTCTTTATCATCAGCGTATTGTTTTTTATCTGTATTCATAGCATTGACGCGTTTCTGGCCCCGATGATGATCAATCAGGGGATGGAGCCGCAGGTGATGGGGATCATCATGGGGGCCAGCGGTCTGGCGACGCTGCTGATCCGCTTCCCGCTGGGAATTGTTTCCGATGTGGTGAAGAGTCGAAAAATCTTCATCCAGTTTGCGCTGGTTCTGCCGATCATCGCCTGGCCCCTTGCCTGGCTGGAGCCGAACGCCCTTACCCTGTATCTGGCGAAAGCGGCAGACGGGGTGACCGCGGCTACCTGGGTACTCTACAACATCCTGTTTATTCGCTACTTCGACCAGAAAGAAGCGCCTGCCGCCGTGGCGCTGCTGGCGCTCGCCGGGCCGCTGGGGGTGTTCCTCGGCAACTGCATCGGCGGTCTGTTAATTCACTATTTTAATAACAACATCGCCTTTTTCGTCTCCTGTGTCTCGGCGTTGGTGGCGCTGCTCCTGACCACCCGCATTCGCGACGTGCATGACCCGGTTAAAGCCCCGACGCTGAAAGCCTGTATCGCCGGTGCGCGCGTGCAGCTGGCTGACCGTTCGGTGTGGCTGATTGGTATTCTGGCCACCCTCGTCATCCTGGTGCCCTTTGCCACCCGCGATACGCTGACGCCGATCTACGCCGAGCAACTGGGCGGGCGGGCCGGGATCTTAACGCTGCTCAGCAATATCCATCTGATCTTCTATGCCCTGGCAATTGCCCTGTGCAGTAGCGTGTTCTATCAGCGTCTGGGTCTGATGAAAACGGCGGTGCTGGGCATTGTGCTGCAGGTGGTGTCGACCTTTGGCATCCCCTTCACCAGCAATCTGTATCTGATCTATCTGTTACAGGCTCTGGCCGGATTCTCCTTCGGGATGGCGTTTGCGGCCTTTATGTCCCTGAGCGTGGTCAACACCACCTCCGATGAACAGTCCACGCGGATGGGGCTTTTCCAGACCATCTACTCCTGCGGCATGTTTGCCGGGCCGGTGATCATGGGGGTGATGATGCAACACATTAACCTGTCGTCCGGTTATCTGTTTATTGCCGCCCTGTCTGTCGTCGCGGCGCTGGCGACCCCGCTCTCCGTCCGCTGGGTTAATTCCCGTAAAACACCCGCAACGGCTGAATTATCGATTAACAGTTCCAGTTCCCTCGCGCCCGCGCGCGACCAGTAAATTTTATTTCCGATGACATTATCCCGGCCCGCCGGGAGGGTATCCCTCATCATAAATACAGAAGGAAAATAGTGTGGCTTATAGACTTAAAACCAGTAAACCCATTCAGGAACGTCAGGATGCACAGCGACAAATAAGGGAGACGGTGGAGCTTATTCTGGCGGATATAGAAAAACGCGGGAATAAAGCCATTCGCGAATTATCGGTAAAATTTGATCGCTATGACCGGCAAGATTATCGCCTGACGGAGGCGGAAATTAATGCCTGCATCGGCAAATTAAGTCGTCAGGATATTCGCGATATTGAATTCGCCCAGGAGCAGGTCTTTAATTTCGCCCGGGCGCAAAAAGACTGTCTGCGCGATCTGGAAATTGAAACCCGCCCCGGGGTGATCCTCGGCCATAAAAATATCCCGATTAACGCCGTGGGCTGTTATGTCCCGGGGGGGAAATATCCGCTGCTGGCCTCGGCGCACATGTCGATTATTACTGCCAACGTCGCGGGCTGCTCCCGCATCGTCAGCTGCGCCCCGCCGTTCGGTGGCGAGCCGGCTCCGGCAATCGTGGCGGCGCAAAAAATGGCCGGGGCGACGGAGATCTACGCCCTCGGCGGCATTCAGGCGATTGGCGCGATGGCGCTGGGCACCGATACACTGGCGCCGGTGGATATGTTAGTCGGCCCCGGTAACGCCTTTGTGGCAGAGGCCAAACGCCAGCTGTTTGGCCGGGTTGGCATTGATCTCTTCGCCGGTCCAACCGAAACCCTGGTGATTGCCGATGACACCGTTGACGCCGAAATCTGCGCCACCGACCTGCTGGGACAGGCCGAACACGGCGTTACCACCCCCGCCATTCTGCTGACCAACTCAATGGAACTCGCCAAAGAGACGCTGCGGGAGATCGACCGCCTGCTGGAAAAACTCCCCACCGCCGATATTGCCCGCCAGGCCTGGCACGACTACGGAGAGATCATCGTCTGCGACAGCTACGACGAAATGCTTGCCGAGGCCGATTGCATCGCCTCTGAACACGTGCAGGTGATGACCGACCGCGACGACTGGTTCCTCGCAAACCTCACCAATTTCGGCGCACTGTTCCTCGGCCCGCGCACCAACGTCGCCTACGGCGACAAGGTCATTGGCACCAACCACACCCTGCCAACGCAAAAAGCCGCGCGTTACACCGGCGGCCTGTGGGTCGGCAAATTCATGAAAACCTGCACCTGGCAGAAGGTCCTTAGCGATGAGGCCACTGCGGAGATCGGCAGCTACTGCTCGCGGTTATCACTGCTGGAGGGCTTTGCCGGACACGCCGAGCAGGCCAATGTTCGCGTGCGTCGCTACGGTCAGACAGAGGTGCCCTACGCCACCCCTGCCCCGGTCAGAGAGAAGGTGTAACCCATGACCTTTCCTGAGATGCCCTCCTTTGGCCTGCACGGCAAGCGCGCCCTGGTGACGGGCGGCTCCAGAGGACTGGGGTTCGCCTGCGCCATCGCGCTGGCCCACGCCGGGGCGGAGGTGTGGATCGCCGCCCGGGATCGCCAGACGCTGGAGGCCGCCGCCGCACTCGCCGCAGAACACGGGCGGGTATTGCACCCGGTGGCGCTGGATATTACCGATGTCGCGCAGGTCGGGGCGGTGCTCGCTGAACTGCCCGTTTTCGACATTCTGGTGAACAGCGCCGGGCTGGCGCGCCACGAGCCGTTCCTTACTGCCAGCGAGGCCAGCTTCGACGCGGTAATGGCGGTCAACGTGCGGGCCACTTTCTTTATCAGCCAGCGGGTAGCAGCGCGGATGCGTGACCAGCGGATTGAGGGGTCGATCATTCATCTCTCCTCGCAGATGGGGCACGTCGGCGGCCCGCGTCGCAGCGTCTACTGCGCATCGAAATTTGCGCTGGAAGGGTTAACCAAAGCCATGGCGCTGGAGCTGGGTGAAGACGGGATCCGGGTCAACACCCTCTGTCCAACCTTTATTGAGACCGCACTCTCTGCGCCGTCGCTGGCCGAACCCGATTTTCGCCGCTACGTGCTGGATAACATCACGCTGCGCCGTCTGGGCAAACTGGAAGACATCATGGGACCCGTGGTGTTTCTGGCCTCCGACGCCGCAGGGATGATCACCGGCAGCGCGCTGATGGTTGACGGCGGCTGGACCGCAACGTGAGGCATGAGATGGAAAAGAGTCATCGCGCCCTGCCGCTGGTGCTGATTGGCGGCACGCTCTGTAACGCCCGGCTCTGGCAGCCGGTTCTCGACCAGCTCAATGTGTCTGCTGCGATCTGCCCTGAGCTAACGACAGACACCTCGGCTGTGCAGGCTTCGCAGCGGTTGCTCGCCAATCTGCCGCCGCGCTTTCTGCTGGCCGGTTTCTCACTGGGAGCGATAGTGGCGCTGCAGATGGCCGCCGACGCCCCCGGGCGGATTGCCGGGCTGGCGCTGCTGTCGGTCAACCCCCTTGCCGACCGACCGGAAAATACCGCACCCCGGCGTGAGGCGGTGAACGCCGCCCGGCAACAGGGGCTGACGCACTGGCTCTCCGTCAGCCTGTGGCCGAAGTACGTCGCGCCGTCACATACGGATGATCAGGCCTTACACGATCTCATCTGCCGGATGGCAGAGGAAAGTGGCCTCGATACTTTCGTCACGCAAACGGAGATCGCTCTGACCCGGCGGGATAATCGCGGGGCGCTGGCCTCGCTCGCCTGCCCCATCATCGTTATTAACGGCGTGCATGACCCTATTTGCACGCCCCATCACCACCAGCTGGTTGCTCAGAGCGCCCCGCAGGCGAGATGCGTCACCCTCACCTCTGCCGGGCACTTTACGCTGCTGGAGGCGCCCGAAGAGGTTGCGCCCCCGCTACGCCAGTGGATTCAGGAGTGTTCAGATGCGCAAGAATAAACTCAGGGCGGAGCATAATAACGCCGCCATTATTAACGGCTGGCTGGCGATCCCCTCCAGCTACAGCGCCGAGATCCTCGGCCATCAGGGCTATGACGCCGTGACCGTCGATCTCCAGCACGGCATGATCGATTTCGCCAGCGCCCTGTCCATGTTGCAGGCGCTCTCCGCCACTCCGGCGGTGCCGCTGGTGCGGGTTGCTGATAACGATCCGGCGCAGATCATGCGCATGCTGGATGCCGGTGCCTACGGCATTATCTGCCCGATGATCTCCACCCCGGAAGAGGCCCGACGCTTTGTCGCCGCCTGCCGCTACCCGCCGCTGGGCAACCGCTCTTTTGGTCCGGCACGCGGCTTGCTGTACGGCGGGGCCGATTACCCGCAGCACGCCAATGACGAAATTCTGACGCTGGCGATGATCGAAACCCGCGAAGGGCTGGCGAATCTTGACGCGATCCTGGCCACCGAGGGGCTGGATGGGGTGTTTATCGGTCCGAACGATCTCTCCCTGACGTTGACCGGCAGCGCCAGCGCCGAATCCCGTCACCCGGAGATGCTGGCCGCCGTTGAGCGGGTAGTCAGCCAGTGTCGCCAGAGGCAAAAAATCGCCGGGATCTTTTGTACCTCCGGCGAAGCTGCCGCCCGACGTGTCAGCGAAGGTTTCCAGTTTGTCACCCCTGCCAACGATGTCATGCAACTTGGCCGCGCCTCGCGCGAGGCTGTCGCCCAGGCGCGCGGCAACGCTATCCCCACTACCGGCGCATCAGGCTATTAACAGGAGGAAACATGAAAGCACGTCACATTACCCCGGAACAGGCCAGAAGCCGTCTGGTTGCCCCTGAAGATATGGTCTCCTGCAATCTGGCGTTTATCGATTGCAAACTTCCCGGCTCGCACCTGAAGCAGAACTACTCCTTTATTGGTCCGGGCGTAACCCAGTCGTCTGCCCAGGTGGTAAACATTCCGGAGCCGCACGGTTTTAACATCGGTGCCGCAGCCATGCCGAAAGGGGTAACCAATAACCTGCACCTGCACTTCACCGCCGAAGTGTTTTTAATTCATGAGGGCACCTGGCGTTTTCGCTGGGGAGCAAACGGTGAAAACGAAGCGGAGTTCAGCGCCCCGGCCATTCTGTCGATTCCCACCTGGATCTTCCGCGGCTTTACCAACGTCAGCAAAGAAGAGACCTGCGGCATGGTCTACACGGTGCTGGGCGGTAACCACACCGGGGGGATCATCTGGCACCCGTCGATTCTGGACGCGGCCAGCGAGTACGGCCTGTACCTGAGCAAAGAGAATATGCTCATCGACGTGAACGCGGGGGATACCCTGCCTGAACCGTCGGCGCTGCTCGCGCCGCTGCCGGCAGACGAGATCGCCGCCCTGCGTCACTACTCCGTCGAAGAGATGCGACAGCGGGCGGTGACCGGGGATGATCGTCAATGGTCTGCGGCGGGGTTACTTGATTCGGTCCTGCCGGGCCACAGCGGTGAGATCGCGCCGGTGATTGGGTTCGGCATCAGCCAGGACAAACACGCGGCCCCCGCCATCGTCAACCCACACGGCTTCTCGGTGGAGTGGCTGCGCCTGGCGGCAGATCACGTGGTCGGTCGTCACCTGTGCCCGGATGTGCAGGTGATCATGGTCTTTAAGGGAACCCTGGAGGTGACGTGGAATGTGGAAGGGGAAGAGGTGAGTATTATCGCCCCTGAGCGTTCTGTTATTTCGGTGCCGGAAAACAGCTGGCGACGTTATCGTGCGCTGGACGGCGACATGGAGTGCATTCTGACAACACAGGGCGATCAGCGTAAGCGCATCTACTGGGATGAGAAGGTGCTTGAACAGGCCAGAGCCGCCAATCGCTGTCTTGATCCAGACGGTTACGTAACGGCCGTGGATCTGTTGCCTGAAACGGCGCGTCGCGCGGGTCTCAGACTGGAGGCCTTGCCTTAAGCGGAGTCAGGGCGGGTCATCCCGCCCTGAACGTGGAGATTTACTCGAAGTAAACGCCCGGGTTATCGGACAGGGAGACGAAGGTTTTCGAATCTTTATCCAGGGCGAGGATCCTACCGCTTTCGATATCATAAACCCAGCCGTGCAGGCGGATGGCGTTGTTACGCAGACCGACCGCTACGGATGGATGAGTTTTGATGTTACTCAGCTGGGCGAAGACGTTCTCCTGCACCATGGCATTCACTTTGTCAGTCGGATTTTCCCAGTTTTTATTTTCTACCACCGCTTTGGCGGCATCGGAGTAACGCAGCCAGTGCGACACGGCAGGCATCGGTTCCAGGTTAGCGTTGTCGGCAATCGCTTTCATCGCGCCGCAGTTGGAGTGGCCGCAGATCACGATGTCAGTGACGCCCAGCGCCACGACGGCGTATTCGATGGTGGCGGAAACACCGCCTGGCTCTGGCCCGAAAGGCGGCACGATGTTGCCAGCATTACGAATGACAAAGAGCTGTCCTGGATCCTGCTGGGTCACTAATTCCGGCACCAGACGGCTGTCAGAACAGGAGATGAAAAGCGCTTTGGGATTCTGGCTGGAGGCCAGACTACGGAAGAGGTCTTTACGTTGCGGAAAAACTTCTTTTTGAAAGCTGAGAAAACCTTCAATGATATGTTGCATAGCAATGTCTCATTTTTTTGTGATTGTACAGGCATGATCGAGATCACGGTTTTTTGAGTTTACCCACCGCGCCCGAGTTCAGACAAGCAATATATTTCTGGACGGACCGCATGACAATCTCCCGCGCATCGGCGGAAATGTTCTGCCCTTCAAAGGCGCCGTAGAGCCGTTCGAAGCGCACATTGTCCAGGTGCGCAGCGATCTCGCTCACCGCGCTTGCCGGCAGCGGCAGCATATTCGGATAGCTCCACATAAAGGAAACCGCGTCTTTTCCCGGGGTCACCTGCAGGATATCGCCCGCCAGTAGCACGCCCCCGTCCTGGTTCCAGTGCAGCACCGTGCCTCCGGCAAAATGCCCGCCAAGCCTGAACAGGGTGACGTCAGGCATAATCTCCAGAGAATCCCCCTCCCAGAAGCGCAGCGCGGGACTCTCCCGCATCACCCACTGCCGATCGCTGGCATGCAAATACACCGGCGCATCAAAGGCTGCGGCCCAGTCCTGCATGGTGGTGTAGTAGTGCGGGTGAGAGATGGCAATGGCGTCGATCCCGCCCAGCGCCGTCACCAGCGCGTGGGTGGCAGGATCGAGGTTGGCAATGCAGTCCCACAGCACGTTACCCTGCGGGGTTCGCAGCAGGATCGCCCGCTGGCTGATGGCAAAGGCGGGAACGGTTTTGAGGCTCAAAAGACCGTCTTCGAGCTGTTGCCACTTATTCGTGTGGGTGGTGGTCAGGGTAGTGAAATCCACCCATTCCTGCCCCGTCGCGGGCACATACTGGCGTTCATCCTCACAAATGGCGCACTGTTGCGGTTCGCGGGCCATGTCGTACGACGTGCCGCAGGTTTTGCAGATGGTGATCATGACGTCTCCTTAGCCGAATACTGCATGAGTATGGCAAGGATTATCCTTATGTGCGCTGGCGTGCCTTAGCCCGGTATTTTGCTCTATAATACGACCTGGAACAAAAACCGAACAAAGCAGGTAAATGATGGAAATTGATCTTAACAATCTGGTGTTTGACGGGCTGGATGAAGCAGAAGAACGTAACGCAGAACGCCTTGAAGACGCTGATAAAAAAGCGCAGGCAATTGTAGCGGACGACGACTGCGGCGACGCCTGCAAGATCTGATGTAAAACGCCCCGGACGATTGCCGGGGCGTTACGTTTCAGGCCCACGCAAGCGCAACGCTGCCGGGCACTGATTACGACTTATTCATACCGTCGATTGCTTGCTGAGCGCAGGCTTCATCCAGATGCCCACCCGGCGCACCGCCAATTCCGATAGCCCCGATCACCTCCTCCCCTTCCTTAACCGGCAAACCACCCGCCAGCAGCAGCAGGCCCGGGATATCGCGCAGGTTCTGCGCGCCCGCGTTGCTCTGGGCAGATTCCATCACTTTGCCCGAGGCATTTTTGGTGCTAAGGGCGGTGAACGCTTTCATCTCGCTGGCTTTCAGGGTGTGTGGACCGGCATTGTCCGTGCGCTGTACCGCTTTCACCACCCCGGCACGATCCACCACCGTGACGCTGACCTGATAATTTTTGGCCGTACAGGCCTGAATGGCCGCGCTGGCTAACGCGTTCGCCTGGGTCAGGGAGAGACTCTTTTGCGTAACGGACTGGGCATGCGCCGATACGCTGACCATCCCTGCTACACATGCTGCTGCCATCATCAACTTTTTCATCGCACATCCTCTGGTAAGTGGAAACAGAGGCAGCGTACCGAAGCGCGCGATGAAATGTTATTCGGTCGATTACGCAGTTATCCTGGTAGTTCTACGGATGGCAATTTGTCGTATTCCCGGATGGCCTGCACCAGACTTGAGACTCCCAGCTTAACGAACACCGCTGCCCGGTGGGCTTCCACCGTGCGGGGCGAGAGGTTCAGGCGGGCGGCGACCTCCTTGTTACTGCTCCCCTCCATCAGGGCCAGCAGCACCTCGTGTTCCCGGGCGGTGAGCTGTTCAAAGAGCGCCCTGACCCGTTTTGCCTCCTGCCAGCGCACCACCCGCTGCTGGCTCTCTGCCAGCGCGACGGTAATGGATTCGATTAGCTTGTCGGCATCCAGCGGCTTGGTGAAAAACTCAAACACCCCATTATGAAACGCCCGCCGACAGGCATCGATCGTGCCATGACCGGTCATCAGGATCACCGGCAGCAGCGGCCAGGGCCATGCCCCCTCCTCCAGCCAGGCCAGGCCGCCTTTGCCCGGCATCCGCATATCGAGCAACAGGCAGCCGGTCAGCGCTTGTTCAGCGCCGTGGGCAGCCATAAACGCCGCAATACTTTCATATGGCTCGACGCGCCAGTTCATCCCCGACAGCAGAAAAACCAGCGACTCCCTGACCGACGCATCATCGTCAATTAACCAGATGACGTTATCCATCTACGCGACTCCCGTAATAAGCAAACTGCAACCGGACCCTGGCGCCGCCTTCCGGGGCATTATCCAGCGCCAGCGTGCCATTCATTCTGGTGACTAACGATTCCGTTAAGGTCATGCCCAGGCCAGTGCCGCCCTCTCGCCCGCTGTAAAAGGGCATAAAGGCGTTGTGTAGGGCGTCCGGGGTAAAGCCCGGCCCGCCGTCAGTAATGTCGATATGGATAACATCGCCGTTGCGCAAGCTGCGGATATGCACCCAGCCCGCCGCACGTTCCTGCTGCGCCTGGATGGCGTTACTGAGAAGGTTGTGCAGCACCTGCTCCAGCCACAGCCGGTCGGCGCAGAGCGTGCGGGCATCCG
Source organism: Leclercia sp. 1548 (assembly GCF_050435045.1). Classification (NCBI taxonomy): domain Bacteria; kingdom Pseudomonadati; phylum Pseudomonadota; class Gammaproteobacteria; order Enterobacterales; family Enterobacteriaceae; genus Leclercia; species Leclercia sp. 1548. The sequence goes on from NZ_JBNDJP010000001.1 coordinate 348,993, forward strand.
CGGCAAAGTCATGGGTAAGGCGAATGTGTCTGGCGGTGCGCTCGTGCTCCAGCAAATTCCCGACCTGTTGCCAGCAGCTGACCAGATCCACGTCGCCAAGGGTGACTGTCTCCTGGGTAACGTGTTCGCGAAAGCGGGTCAGTAGTTCATCTATCCGCCGGGTTTGCACCAACGCCGACGCGAGCGCCTGAGACACCGCCTCGGGATTACCCTGCCGCAACTGGCGCTGCGCCCCCTGGATCCAGGTCTGGGCTGCCGTCAGGGGCTGGTTGATCTCATGCACAATCCCTGCGGTGATCTCCCCCAGGGTGTTGAGCCGGGCATGCTGATAATACCTGGCGCGCTGGTCGGCGTTTTGCCGTTGCTTACGCTGCCAGAGGATCACCCCGCCTGCCGCAATCACCACGCCCCATCCCAGCCAGAGCAGTAAAAACGGCAGCAGGGCAATGTCCAGCCACGCCGTTCGGGCGTCGGCCCGCAGGATAAAGGGTTGGGTATGCTGCGTAAACTGACGCTGCCAGTGCCAGAAGGCGTCTGTCGGGGGTGGCGATGCGTCGCCACCCATATCGAGCGCGAGACGGGTAAAACGCGGCCTGGCATTGATCACCGACCGGGTATCGATCAGCACGCGGATTTGTCGCCAGGGGTTGTAGAGCCAGTATTGCGTGTCGCCCACCGGTTCCACCCGCGCGGCGTCGAGGGCGCGACCCTGGGTCTTTTGCAGGCCGAGGATTTGCGGGAATTTTTTACGCAGCGCCGCAAGATCTTCATCGCCATTCAACAGCGGCAGCACCGACTCATTCTGGGTGAGAACCGCGCCAGCCTCAGTAAAGGCCAGGGCAAAATCCCGGTCCAGATCCCAGAACTGACGGCGGATCTGTTCGGCATACAGCAACACGCTGCTCAGAAGACAGAGCACAAGCCAGATCAGGATCCCACGTTTTAGAAAATTTTGGCTGTTCATTCATTTAACTGGCGCAGGGAGAAGACGCCAGAGACCTTAGCAGGAAGCCAGGCCGGGGACAAAACTTGCGGTGTTTTTTGGATGTTAGCGTCCAGAATGGCGGGATGTGCGCGGTAGAACGCACACCTCGTTCCAGTAGGTTTCCCGCACCAGGCGGTGTTCAGCGTTGCGTTTGCTCATGGAACCACTCCGGGTCGATGGTGGCGATGTCCACGCCATAGAGGCTGGCAACCGGCAAAATGGATTCAATAATACGTTGCGCGCTGTTCTCTGTGCCTTCCGGTGGCGCTGCAAAAAACCGCCGTAACCTACTCATCAGTCTGTTCAATGCCGTGTTCCTCTTTGCTCAACCTGAATGCAGTTAAACAGCAATCGCCTGCCCAGTGAAATGCCGATTCCGGCAGAGGATTTGCGTGAATTGCAAAAGCACGCCATCCGTTTATTGAAGCGTAACAGACTGTTCATGCGTGTTTTTATAGAGCAAAGACAAACTTGGCATTTGGCGGCCAGGGGTGATGATGGAAGCGTATCCAGCTGGCCTTTATCGTTAACGTGCCGGAACTGACGACAGTGGCAGGTCAGGTGAACAACCGGGTGCAGATTTACCCGGCGGCTATTTTGTCTATACAGGCGTGGTGTATTACCTGCTGTGCAGTGGGATTGAACAGCTGGCAAAACGCTGACGGTTTAACCGGCCAGCGCTTTCACCACGGTTTCCATCGCCTGGGTGGTTAACTCACTGCGTTTTACTCGCTGGTTCGCCAGCGAGGTGCGCAGGACCCCGGCGATAACAATATGCTTTGGCTCCTGCCCGAGATCGCGCATCTCAAGAACGACTTTGCCTACCACGCGACACATCTCCTGATACAGCGCTTCGTCTTTGGTTACATTGCCCATGATCTTCACTCCATTGCCCGAAAACGCCAGCTTAAAGCATTCATTAGTCTTATACAAAAAAGAAGCCCGGCGAGAAACTCACCGGGCTTTTTAAAAGCAGAATCAGGGGATTAGTTGTTAACCGGGATCACTGCGCCTTTGTATTTGGTGCGGATCCAGTCCTGAATTTCTTTTGAGTGCAGGACATCGACCAGCGCCACGATGTCCTTCTTCTTCTCATCGCCACGGTGCACGGTGATGATGTTGGCGTACGGGTTGTTTTCACCGCTCTCAACCGCGATCGGGTCGTGAACCGGATCCAGACCGGCGTCGATGGCGTAGTTGGCGTTGATCACCACCGCAGCCCCTTCGTCATTGTTGTACATCTGCGGCAGCAGAGAGGCTTCAACGTTCGGGGTGAACTGCAGTTTTTTCGGGTTCTCTACGATATCGCTGATGCGCGCGGTCACTTTGTCGATGCCCGGCTTCAGTTTGATCACGCCCTCTTTCTCGAAGATAGAGAGGATACGGCCTTCTTCAGAGACAGCATCACGCATGATGATTTTGCCGCCTTCCGGCAGGTCTTTCAGCGATTTGTATTTTTTGGAGTAGATGCCGATCGGCTCGATGTGGATCGCACCGGCGCTGACGAAATCGTACTCTTTATCACCGGCGTGATCTTTCAGCACGCTGTTGAGATACGGAATGTGCTGGAAGTAGTTGGCGTCGATGTCACGACCCGCCAGCGCGGTGTTCGGCAGGATGTAATCCTGGAACGGTTTGATCTCCAGGTCGATACCCTGCTTCGCCAGAATCGGCTTCGCCTGCTCAAGGATTTCGGCGTGCGGGGTGTTGGACGCCCCCACGGTCAGGGTATCAGCCCAGGCGGCAAAGCTCAGGGCGCTCAGGGTTGCTGCGGCAATCAACGTCAGTGTTTTTTTCATGATGATGGTTCCTGTGTTTGTATTATTAGCGTTTATCTAACAGTGAAGTAATGATGTCGCCGCAGAACTGGATAATGAAAACGATGATCAAAATGGTCACCGTTGCCACCAGCGTGACGTCACCATGGTTACGCTGGAATCCTTCCAGATAAGCCAGATTTCCCAGACCACCGGCACCAATCACCCCCGCCATTGCGCTGTAACTGACCAGTGCAATCAGCGTTACCGTGATCCCGGAGACCAGGGCTGGAGATGATTCCGGCAGTAAAACCCGAAAAATTAAGGTACTCAGACGGGCGCCCATTGAGCGCGTCGCCTCGATCACCCCTTTGTCCACCTCACGCAGGGCGATCTCCACCAGACGGGCGTAGAACGGCGCAGCACCGACAATCAGCGCGGGCAGCGCCGCATTTGCCCCGAGGATGGTCCCCACGACGGTTTTGGTGAAGGGGATCAGCAGCACAATCAGGATGATGAACGGGATCGAGCGGAATACGTTCACCACAATCGAAATCACGCTGTAAACCGTGCGGTTGTGGAACATGCCACCCCGGGCGGTTAAAAACAGCGCCAGGCCGAGGACCAGGCCAAGCACAAAGGTCGCGACGCCAGAGAGCGCTGTCATGTAGAGCGTTTCCAGCGTGGCGGCCCACAGCTGGTCCCATTTCAGGTGCGGAAAAAGATTCTCAGCCATGTTTAATTACCTCGCCTTCAATATCACTGTGCTGCAAATCGGCGAGGATATTGTTCAGTTGTTCTTCTGTTGCCGCCACGTGAAGCCAGAGCTGGCCGAACACGCCGTGAGCGGTTTGGGTCATTTTGCCGTGCAGGATGTTGAACGGCAGGCCGTAGCGCAGGGTCAGCTCCCCGACAATTGGCTTGTGGGTGCTGTGGCCGGTGAAGGTCAGCTTGATGACGGTGCCTTCCAGCTCATTCGCCAGCTCCGTATTAAAGGTCTCTTCTTCAGCGTACTGGCTGACCTGACGCACAAACTGTTGCGTAATCGGCTGCTGCGGGTGGGTAAAGACCTGCAGCACTTCGCCCTCTTCCACCACTTTGCCATTTTCCATCACCGCCACGCGGTCGCAGATTTTGCGCACCACGTGCATTTCATGGGTGATGAGAACAATGGTCAGCTTGAAGCGACGGTTAATGTCGAGGAGCAGATCGAGGATCTGATCGGTGGTCTGTGGATCCAGCGCGGAGGTGGCTTCGTCGCAGAGCAGAACGTCAGGGCTGTTCGCCAGCGCACGGGCAATGCCGACACGCTGCTTTTGCCCACCGCTGAGCTGGGAGGGATACGCCTGTTCGCGGCCTTTCAGACCCACCAGCTCTACCAGTTCCGCCACCCGGGCTTTAATTTTGGCTTTTGGCACCCCGGCAATCTGCATTGAGAAAGCGATGTTCTCGCTCACCGTACGGGACCACAGCAGGTTGAAGTGCTGAAACACCATACTGATCTTCAGCCGCGCCTGGCGCAGGGCTTCGCCTTTCGCTGCGGAGATATCCTGCCCATTAATGGTCACGCTGCCCGTAGTCGGTTTTTCCAGACCGTTAAGCAGGCGGATTAAGGTACTTTTACCCGCGCCGCTGTAGCCAATAATGCCGTAAATCTGTCCCTGCTCTATCGCCAGGTTCACGTTGTCAACGGCCGTCAGCGCCACTTTTCCGTTGTCAAAAATCTTCGAAATATTCCTGAGTACTATCATTCTTAAGGTAATCCGTTCGCCTGTGGCGGTTTAGCAGTATGGATGTCCAAACGATAGTAAACAGCCGTTATTAGCTTTTAAATGAATGAAATGGAATATCTTATAACTTACAGCGATATGCCGCGTGGGCATTGGTATGGGCCATAATGCATAAATTCAGCAATCTATAGTTTTGGAACGAATATGTGGGCTCGCCCAGTCTTTTTACGGCGTTTGACTGAAGGTTTTCCGCTGGCGCAACATCCTGAAAGGGAACCTTAACGCCTTGATAACAATCCTTTGTGAATCACCAGATAAAATTTTTGAAACGCTGTTTTTCTTTCCCTTTTGCGCATCTTTAAGCGTATAATGCGCGCCTAATCCCTGATGAATGGTTTCAGCGCTTGGACTACAAAAAACAACGCATACAACTTTCCCTCTCTCCCTGGGCTGAAACACAGGCACACATTCTTCTGCACGCTCAATTGATGTCACCTATCCTTACTGCGTGTCATATAAAATTTCGCAACACAGGTTTGACTCTGAGGCAATACGCCCCCGGAGCGAGATTTCCATATCCTTCTCAACTTAAAGACTAAGACTGTCATGAAAAAGACGAAAATTGTTTGCACCATCGGCCCGAAAACCGAATCTGAAGAGATGCTGACCAAAATGCTGGACGCCGGCATGAACGTTATGCGTCTGAACTTCTCTCACGGTGACTATGCTGAACACGGTCAGCGCATCCAGAACTTGCGCAACGTGATGAGCAAGACCGGTAAAAAAGCAGCAATCCTGCTGGATACCAAAGGTCCAGAAATTCGTACCATTAAACTGGAAGGCGGCAACGACGTTTCTCTGAAAGCGGGCCAGACCTTCACGTTCACTACAGACAAGTCCGTTGTCGGCAACAATGAAATCGTTGCTGTGACTTATGAAGGCTTCACCAGCGATCTGTCCGTTGGCAACACCGTCCTGGTGGACGACGGCCTGATCGGTATGGAAGTGACCGCCATCGAAGGCAAAAACGTTGTTTGTAAAGTGCTGAACAACGGCGACCTCGGTGAAAACAAAGGCGTTAACCTGCCAGGCGTTTCCATTGCCCTGCCTGCGCTGGCAGAGAAAGACAAACAAGACCTGATCTTCGGTTGCGAACAAGGCGTTGACTTTGTTGCGGCGTCCTTTATCCGTAAACGTTCCGACGTAGTTGAAATCCGTGAGCACCTGAAAGCGCACGGCGGCGAGCACATCCAGATCATCTCCAAAATCGAAAACCAGGAAGGCCTCAACAACTTCGACGAAATCCTTGAAGCCTCTGACGGCATCATGGTTGCGCGTGGTGACCTGGGCGTTGAAATCCCGGTTGAAGAAGTGATCTTCGCGCAGAAGATGATGATCGAGAAGTGTGTTCGTGCCCGTAAAGTGGTTATCACCGCTACCCAGATGCTGGACTCAATGATCAAAAACCCACGTCCAACCCGCGCAGAAGCTGGCGACGTGGCGAACGCCATCCTCGACGGGACCGATGCAGTAATGCTGTCCGGTGAATCCGCGAAGGGTAAATACCCGCTGGAAGCAGTTTCCATCATGGCCACCATCTGCGAGCGTACTGACCGCGTGATGCCTAGCCGTCTGGATAACAACAACGACAGCCGTAAACTGCGTATCACCGAAGCCGTGTGCCGTGGTGCAGTTGAAACTGCCGAGAAACTGGAAGCGCCACTGATCGTGGTTGCTACTCAGGGCGGTAAATCTGCGAAAGCCGTACGTAAATACTTCCCGAACGCGACTATCCTGGCGCTGACCACTAACGAGATCACTGCTCGTCAGCTGGTACTGAGCAAAGGCGTTGTGCCACACCTGGTGAAAGAGATCGCTTCTACGGATGATTTCTACCGTCTGGGTAAAGAAGTGGCCCTGCAGCTGGTTGAGCGTGGCCTGGCGCAGAAAGGTGACGTTGTGGTGATGGTTTCTGGTGCGCTGGTACCAAGCGGCACCACTAATACCGCATCTGTTCACGTGCTGTAATAATATCGAACGAATTAATTTGTTTAAAAAGCGTCCTTCGGGACGCTTTTTTTATATCCGCTATCAGCCAAAGTTATTAAAAAAGCAAATCGGGTTTTTCTATTTAACGGGTACGGTTTCTAAGATGAATCCGATGAAAATAGTCTGTTTTTGCACAATATTTTTCACGAAATAGTCAAAACAGGTGTTTCTTTGAGCGAACGATCAAAAATAGGCATATTCCCATCAAAAAAATATTCTCAACCTAAAAAACTTTGTGTAATACTTGTAACGCTACATGGAGATTAACTCAATCTAGAGGGTATTAATAATGAATCGTACTAAACTGGTACTGGGCGCGGTAATCCTGGGTTCTACTCTGCTGGCAGGTTGCTCCAGCAATGCTAAAATCGATCAGCTGTCTTCTGACGTTCAGACTCTGAACGCTAAAGTTGACCAGCTGAGCAACGACGTGAACGCAATGCGTTCCGACGTTCAGGCTGCTAAAGATGACGCAGCACGCGCTAACCAGCGTCTGGACAACCAGGCTACTAAATACCGTAAGTAATAGTACCTGTGTTAATAAAATGGCGCACATTGTGCGCCATTTTTTTTTGCCCGCTATTTTGCTTTACTGAATTGCCTGTTCATGCCCACTCTGATTTGCTGATACCGGCAGCGGCGTGTTCCGGGCTGACAAGCCGGTGCTCTGAACCTGAGACCCGACGCCTGTCGATACTTCTACCGGGATCCCCGCCCGCCGTGTCAACGCTTTATTCACCAGCAGCTTATCGCTCCCGCTTTGCGACATAAACGACGCAAGCGCGCTGGATTGGGCGATTGCCAGAGTTTGAGGGTTTTCCCCCTCCTCCGACGCCAGAGGTCGATGCACCTCAACGTAGCGCTTACCGTCCGGCTCCACGGAGAACTTCACCGGCTCATTGATGATCTGCACTCGCGTCCCGACGGACGTCTGGGCAAAAAGCGCTTTGATATCCGGGGCATTCATGCGCATACAGCCGGAACTGACGCGCAGCCCGACGCTATCCGGTGCGCTGGTGCCATGGATGAGGTATTCGCCGTTACCCACGCCCAGACGCAGTGCAAAGCGCCCCAGCGGGTTATTCGGCCCTGCGGGTACTACCGGGGGCAGTTTGATGCCCTTCTCCAGCGAGCGCGCTCTGATGCCCGCTGTGGGGGTCCAGGTCGGATTAGGGATTTTCTGGCTGATGCGGGTGACAGTAACCGGCGTATCCAGACCCAGTTGCCCAATACCCAGCGGATAAACCTGCACGCTGTTTTCCCCCGGCGGATAGTAGTAAAGGCGCAGTTCCGCCAGGTTCACCACAATCCCTTCCCGGGGAGTATCGGGGAGCAACATTTGCGACGGAATCGTAATCACCGTTCCCGGCGCAGGATAAACCGGCGCGATAGTATTATTGGTTTCGAGAATTAAGTGCGCAGCGGTATTAAACCGGCGCGCAATCGCCTGCAGATTATTATCCCCTTCCTGAATGACATACGTCTGGTTTTGCCCAATAAGACGACTGCCCGCCGGTGGCAAGGGATAATCCATCGCCCGGGCGCTATTAAGCGCGCTGAGCGAACCAAAAAGAATGAGAGTGACAAGGGACGCGCGCTTCATACTGAGATTCCTTATTCACTGACTGGACGTCAGAAAGCTGAAAAATCCACGAGGCGGGAACCACCTCGTGAAACAGAATGATAGCTGTCCTGTAAGTCTAGCTAATGTTGGCGGCTTTGGTGCGGATTGCGCGGATCATCGCCTCAAGTCCCTGCGAACGGGAAGGCGTTAAATGCTGGGTCAGCGCCATTTTTTCAAACCACGGGCGCACGTCGAAAGCGACAATATCCTGAGGGGACATCTGCTGATATAAAATAAACACGACAGCAATAAGGCCTTTTACTATTGCCGCATCACTGTCGCCCGCTAATTCAATTACCCCGGCGTCATTCTGGTGCATTATTATCCACACCTGGCTCTGGCAGCCCTGAATACTGTTTTCCGGGATATGCGCCTCTGGACTCAGCGGAGGCAGACGCTGCCCCAGCTCAATGATGTAGAGGTATTTCTCTTCCCAGTTTGCGCAACGCGTAAAGTTGCGCAGTAATTTGTCTCTGTCTGGCAACGCAGCCATCTTTTGCCCTCTTTCAGCCTAGCAGATGGTGGATACGCTTCAGCCCTGCCACCAGTCTGTCGACCTCTTCCATTGTGTTGTACATCACCAGCGATGCGCGGCACATCGCCGGTACCTGATAGAACGCCATCAGCGGCATGGCGCAGTGGTGGCCGGTGCGTACCGCTACCCCGTAATTATCAAGAAAACTGCCGACGTCATAGGCGTGGTGTTTCCCCAGATTAAAGGCGATCACTCCCTGGCGGTCGGCCGGGCCGTAGAGGGTCAGATCCGGCACGCTGGCCAGCTCTGCCAGTGCATAGTGCATCAGCATCTGCTCGTACTCGGCAATGGCATCAAGGCCAATGGCCGAGACATATTCCATCGCCGCCCCGAGGCCGATAATACCGCCAGTGTTGGGCGTCCCGGCTTCGAAACGCCACGGCGCACGGGCGTAAGTGGTGCCTTCGCTCAGGCTGACGGTGGCGATCATCGACCCGCCCCCTTCCCACGGCGGCATCTTTTGCAGAATGTCGTCTTTAACGTACAGCACGCCGATACCGGTCGGTCCGTAGAGCTTATGCCCGGAGAAAACGTAGAAATCGCAATCCAGCGCCTGAACATCAACGGTGTGGTGCATGACTGCCTGCGCCCCGTCCACCAGCACTTTTGCGCCAACCTGATGGGCTTTGGCGATGATCTCTGCCACCGGGTTTTCGGTTCCCAACACGTTGGAGATCTGGGTGAGGGTCACCAGGCGGGTACGTTCATCCAGCAAGGTATCCAGCCGGTCAAGCTGTAACGTTCCGTCCTGATTGAGGGGGATCACCCGCAGTTCCGCGCCGACGCGCTCGCACAGCATCTGCCAGGGCACAATATTGGCGTGGTGCTCCATCTGGGTGATGATGATGTTATCCCCCGCATGAACCTCAGCACTGCCCCAACTGTTGGCCACCAGGTTAATCCCCTCGGTGGTGCCGCGTACAAATACCAGCTCTTCCGGCGAGCGGGCATTTAAAAATGCCGCCGCCCGGGTACGGACGTTCTCCATCCGCTGCGTCGCCTCGGCGCTGAGGGTATGGATCCCCCGGTGCACCGCCGCATAACCATGCCGGTAAAATTCCGCTTCGGCCTCGATCACCTGCGCAGGCTTTTGCGCGCTGGCAGCGCTGTCGAGATAGGCAAGCGGCAGACCGTTCACTTCACGGGTCAGGACAGGGAAATCCGCCCGCACTCTCTCTACAGGAAATGTCATGCCACACCTCCGGGCAGACGCTGACCGATACGCGCCAGCACCTGCTGTCTTAAGGTTTCATCCCCGAGCGCTTCGGTCAGCTCGGCGGCAAAGGCGTAAATGATCATCTTCTCTGCCGCCTGCTTGTCGATCCCGCGGGAGCGCAGATAGAACATCTGCTCATCATCAATACGGCCTACCGTTGCCCCGTGGCTGCACTTCACGTCATCGGCATAGATTTCCAGCTGCGGTTTGGTGTCCACCTCCGCCAGCCGGCCCAACAGCAGATTGTTGTTGGTCATCTGCCCGTCGGTTTTGATGGCGTGCTGCGCCACATTGATCAGCCCGTTAAAGACCGCTCGCCCCTTATCGCTGACGATTGTTTTATGCAACTGACGGCTGTTGCAGTAGCCCTTATTGTGCTCAAGCCAGGTGCGGGTGTCGCACACTTCAGTTTTCACCGGCATCGCCAGGCTGTTGATGCGCAGCGTGGTATTTTCGCCGTTCAGCTGGGTACTGGTGTTATGGCGCAGTACCGCTCCGCCCAGCAGGAAGCTGTGGCTGAATGCCGTCGCATCGGCGGCAAGCCGCAGATCGTTATGGGCGAAGTGGTGGCTCGCCGCATTCTCAAACGCAAGCTTGATGTGGTGTAACCGGGCATTAGCCGCCACGTTCATGGTCAGACGGCCGCCGGTAAAGTGCCTGGCCGGAGTCAGGCTGGCGTAGTGTTCGATAAGGGTCGCCTCTGCCCCTTCGCCCAACTCCAGATGATGCCGATAATGGGCGGTGTTGATCTCGTCCCCTTCCAGCCCCTGGGTGATATGCAGCAGAAGCAGCGGCTTCGCCGGGCGCGTGTTGCGCTTCACGCTGATATGGGTCACGCTTTGCGCCAGGCTCTCGGTGAGATGCAGGAACACCTCAGGCTGCACCGGTGCCGCCAGGTTCTGATGCTCGTCGTTGATAACAACCTCAAACCCGCTGTTGTCGGTGCTGTCGCTCAGCGCCGGGTTAAAGCGCCCGTCAACAAACACCAGCCGGGTGGCATCCAGGGTAAGAGCCAGCGCATCCCGATCGGCAGGCGCGACGCTTGCCGGACGCGCCACGAAGTTGCCGTTGAGCAGCCCTTCCAGCGGGGTGTATTTCCAGTTTTCATGCTTACGCGTCGGTAGCCCCAGGCGCAGCATCTGCTGCAGGTGCTGCTCGGCCTGCGCCGAGCGCGCCCCGCCCTGAGCCTCAAACAGACGGTGCCACTGCTGCAGCGCGTTACTGCTGTTCGCTAAGCCAGCCATAGCCCTGCTCCTCCAGCTGTTTCACCAGCGTGAAATCACCGGATTTCACAATACGCCCCTGATAGAGCACGTGCACGTAATCCGGCTTGATGTAATCGAGAATACGCTGGTAGTGGGTGACGATAATGAACGACCGTTTGCCGTCGCGCAGGGCGTTGACGCCGTCGGCGACAATTTTCAGGGCGTCGATATCCAGCCCGGAGTCAGTTTCATCGAGGATGCACAGCTCAGGCTCCAGCACCGCCATCTGCAGAATGTCGTTGCGCTTCTTCTCCCCGCCGGAAAAACCGACGTTGACCGAGCGGGTGAGCAGGTCTTCCGGCATCTTCAGCAGCTGGATCTTCTCTTCCATCAGATCCTGAAAATCAAAGCGATCCAGCTCCTCTTCGCTACGGTATTTGCGCACGGCATTGAGCGCAGTCTGCAGGAAGAACTGGTTGCTGACGCCGGGGATCTCCACCGGATACTGGAAGGCCATAAAAATGCCTTCGCCAGCGCGATCTTCCGGCGACAGCTCCAGCAGATCTTTGCCTTTAAACTCCACCGATCCACCAACCACTTCATAATCTTCGCGTCCGGCAAGAGTTGCCGAGAGCGTACTTTTCCCCGAGCCGTTCGGCCCCATAATGGCATGCACTTCACCCGGACGAACCTCCAGGCTCAGGCCGCGCAGGATCGCTTTATCTTCCACACTGACCTGTAAATCTTTAATGCTTAACATGTGCTTTCCTTAATCCTTAACCGACGCTGTGTTCAAGGCTAATCGCCAGTAATTTCTGCGCTTCCACGGCAAACTCCAGCGGCAGTTCCGAGAACACATCCTTACAGAAGCCGTTCACAATCATGGAAATGGCATCCTCTTCGCTGATGCCGCGCTGCAGGCAGTAGAAGAGCTGATCTTCACCAATCCGCGAGGTGGTCGCTTCATGCTCCAGTTGAGCGCTGTTGTTACGGCATTCGACGTACGGGAAGGTATGCGCCCCGCAGTCCGGGCCAATCAGCATCGAGTCACACTGGGTAAAGTTACGGGCGTTGGTGGCGGTTGGCATAATCTTGACCAAACCCCGGTAGCTGTTCTGACTTTTGCCCGCCGAAATCCCCTTCGAGATAATCGTCGATTTGGTGTTCTTGCCAATGTGGATCATCTTGGTGCCGGTATCGGCCTGCTGATGGCCGCTGGTGAGCGCCACCGAGTAGAACTCGCCGATGGAGTTGTCCCCGCGCAGAATGCAGCTCGGGTACTTCCAGGTGATGGCGGAGCCGGTTTCCGACTGAGTCCACGACATCTTGCTGTTCTCGCCTTCGCACAGGGCGCGCTTGGTGACGAAGTTCAGAATACCGCCCGTGTTGTTATCCCCCGGGAACCAGTTCTGCACCGTCGAGTATTTCACCTCGGCGTCTTTATGGATGATCACTTCCACTACCGCGGCATGCAGCTGATAGCTGTCACGCACCGGGGCGGAACAGCCCTCGATATAGCTGACGTAGCTGCCCTCATCGGCCACCAGAATGGTGCGTTCAAACTGACCGGTTTTCTCGGCGTTGATGCGGAAATAGGTCGATAGCTCCATTGGGCAACGTACGCCCTTAGGTACATAGATAAAGGTGCCGTCAGAGGCCACCGCCGCGTTCAGCGCAGCAAAGAAGTTGTCGTTGCCCGGCACCACGGTACCGAGATACTTCTTCACCAGCTCGGGGTGGTCGTGAATGGCTTCGCCAAAGGAGCAGAAAATGATCCCCTGCTCACCCAGCTTTTCCCGGTAGGTGGTGGCGACCGAAACGGAGTCGAAGATGGCATCTACCGCCACCTCACGCCCTTCGCGCACCGGCACGCCGAGCTGCTCGAAAGCTTCTTCAACCTCTTTGCTTAAAAAGGCGTTAGTGCCGGTCTGCTGTACCGCGCCGGGTTCAGAGGCGCAAGTATCGTCGCAGTTGCCGCAGGACGGAGCAGAGTAGTAGCTGTAATCCTGATAGTTCAGCTTATCGTAGTGCGCCTTCAGCCAGTGCGGCTCGTCCATCTCCAGCCAGGCTTTGAACGCATTGAGTCGGAACTCCAGCATCCACTCTGGCTCGTTACGCCTTGCAGAGATGGCGCGGATGACCTCTTCATTGATCCCTTTTGCCATCTCATCGGTCTGCAATTGGGTGAAGAAGCCTTCTTTGTAATTAATATGGCCGCCAGACCAGGTGTTGACATCGTCAGTTGCTTCAGTATGTCGAGACATAATACCGCCTATACCCCAAAACTTTCGCCGCAGCCGCATTCGTTCTGGGCTTTCGGGTTATTGAATTTGAATAACTGGTTTAAGCCTTCGCGCACGTAATCCACTTCCGTACCGTCGATAAACGGCATTGCCTGCAAGGGAACATACAGCCGGGCACCGTCCTGCTCGAATAGCAGGTCGTCTTTAGCCGGTTCGCTGACGGTATCCAGCACATAACCAAAACCGGCACAACCGGTCGTCTTAACGGCTAACCGCACACCGAGCATGCCCTCCTTTTTGCTCACCAGGTCGCGTATATGCGCCGCTGCGGAAGGTGTGAGCGATAAACCACGCCACGCAAATTCTGTTGGATCGAATGTTTCTGAATGCTGTTGCATAAATCCACCTCTTGTAGTGCGCCCCCAGGGCATAACACCATGTTAGTGATAATGATTATCACTTCAACCCCTCAGTTGCAGGGGCATTCGGCTTAACCGCCCTTTTTGGCTACTTTCATTAAGCATAGACCCTGCTACGAGGGTTAACAGGAATGATCACATTTACTTAACACATTGATCGAAAGCGTAATTTTCGCTTTATTTAGGGCTGAATGAGATAAATGCAAAATATGTATAGAAAATGCCTATTTTTGAGATAGGAGGAGGGGTGGCTTCGCTGTTCGTACCTGTAAGCGTATTCCGAAAGCGGCCCGGAGGGGGCTAATAACAGGCCTGGGGTGCGCTATCCTTGCTGTATAGGGCCAGCAAAAGGAGGGGATATGCTTACTGCACTATTGATAACCGCCATCCTTGCCGTGGTCATTACCGGTCTGGTGTTCCTGTCAGCCATGCAGGACATTAAAGATGATTATTGAAGGGACAAAAGGCCGCGGTTGAGACGCGCAAAAAGAAAGCCCTTAAGACTACCGCAGGTAATCTTAAGGGCTTCTTGTTCCATCCGGCGCTTATCTCCGGCACTCATCATGGCTTAGCTCTTGAAGGAACACCGGAATAGTCTCATAAACGTTAATCTGCGAATTAACAAAAATTGCGTCCTTTCTGAAAGCAGCGCGATATCAACGGGATGGAAAACAAAAAAGGCCGCTTTCGCGGCCTTAGTTTTTACACGACCGCGGTGGTCAGCCGCGACGAGCAGCACAAATTCTGCTGTTCATCGAAGATATCAATCTGCCACACCTGGTGTCGCCTGCCAGTATGCAGGGCGCGACAGACGCCCCGTACCCGACCGCTACGCACGGAACGTAAGTGGTTGGCATTAACCTCCAGCCCCACCACCTTTTGCTCTCCTTCGGTGCAGAGATACCCCGCCACCGAGCCAAGGGTTTCGGCCAGCACCACAGACGCACCGCCGTGCAGCAGGCCAAACGGCTGATGGGTACGACTGTCCACCGGCATGGTCGCTTCCAGTTCATCCTCACCAATGCGGGTAAACTGAATGTCCAGTAATCCCACCATGTTCCCGTCGCTCATGGCGTTTAACGCCTGCAAGGTGACCGCACGTTTCCAGATCATCCCATAATCTCCAGCAGAGCCTGCAGTGGATGGCGCACGCCGCTACCCTCGACGCGTTTGACCTGGCTTCGGCACGAGTAACCGGTCGCCAGGCAGCGATTACGCGGCAGACGCTGCATCGCCTGGTGCCAGGAGAGTTCATAGATCCCCAGCGAGTTTTTATGGTTCACCACCTCATGGCCATAGGTTCCGGCCATGCCGCAGCAGCCGACGCTGACGCTCTCGAGCTTCGCGCCAAAGCGGGCAAAGATCGAGGCCCACTGGGCAGGCGCACCCGGCAGTGCGGTCACTTCGGTACAGTGGCCGAACAGATACCAGGATTCGCCGCTGATTTCCTGGGGCGCTTGCCCGTCGACAATGGTCGGAAGCCACTCGTGCACCAGCATCACGTGGAATTCGCCGCGCTTGTCGCCGAGGGTCTGCTTGTACTCATCGCGATAGCAGAGCACCAGGGCCGGATCGACGCCCACCATCGGCATCCCCAGAAGCGCCACCCGGCTAAGGAAGTCAGAGGTCTTTTGCGCCGTTTTCGCGAAACGATTGAGGAAACCTTTAATATGCTGGGCTTTGCCGTTCGGCGAGAACGGCAGCAGTACCGGCTGATAGCCCAACCGCTCCACCAGACGGATAAAGTCAGCCACCACCTGCGCATCGTAATAGCTGGTAAACGGATCCTGAACCACCAGCACCGTTTTCGCCTTTTGCTCGTCACTCAGCGCTTCAAGCTGCTCAAGGGTAAGGTTGGCGGAGCGGTGGCCCACCAGCTGGCGTTGCAGAGAAGGCGTGGAGAGCAGAGGCAGATCGATCATGCCGATATGCTTCTCAGACAGCTTGCGTACCAGCGGCTGGTTGATAAAGAAGTTGAAAGTGCGTGGCGCGCGGGCCATTAAGGGCGCGTAGCTCTCGACCGTTGCCACCAGATGATCGCGCACCGGACGCAGGTAACGGCTGTGATAGAGCTGCAGGAAGCGCGAGCGGAACTCCGGCACGTCGATTTTGATCGGGCACTGCGTGGAACAGGCTTTACAGGCCAGGCAGCCCGACATCGCCTCTTTTACTTCATGGGAAAAATCGTACTCCCCTTTGCGCGCATGCCAGCTGTTGCGGGTGCGTTCGACGAGAGTGCGCAGGCTGGCGCGTTTCTCCGGCAGTTCTTTCTCCAGCGCCAGCGGATCCACGCCGCGATCGGCCAGCAGACGCAGCCACTCGCGCACCAGCGTCGCACGCCCTTTCGGAGAGTGGATTCGGTTGCTGGTGATCTTCATCGACGGGCACATCGGGCTTTTGGCATCAAAGTTAAAGCACAGCCCGTTGCCATTACACTCCATGGCGCCACGCCAGGAGGATCGCACCGCAATCGGGATCTGGCGATCGAAGGTGCCGCGTTTCACCGCATCCACCTGCATCATCGGTGCATCAACGCCCATTGGCGGACAGATTTTACCCGGGTTGAGGCGGTTGTCCGGGTCAAAGGCCGCCTTGATTTTGCGCAGTTCGTCGTACAGCGCTTCGCCAAAGAAGGCCGGGCTATACTCCGCGCGGAACCCTTTTCCATGTTCGCCCCACAGCAGGCCGCCGTACCGGGCCGTGAGTGCCACCACCTCATCGGAGATCTGTTTCATCAGTATCTCCTGCTGCGGATCGCACATGTCCAGCGCCGGGCGCACGTGCAGCACCCCGGCGTCAACGTGGCCGAACATGCCGTAGCTCAGGCCGTGGCTGTCGAGCAGCGCGCGGAATTCGACAATATAGTCAGCGAGATTTTCCGGCGGGACGCAGGTATCTTCGGCAAAGGGGATAGGCTTGGCCGCGCCTTTGGCGTTCCCCAGCAGGCCCACCGCTTTTTTACGCATCGCATAGATACGCTCGATGCCGGCCAGCTCGTTGCACACCTGCCAGCCAATGACCCCGCCTTCGCCCCGGGCAATCAGCTCGTCCAGACG
This sequence comes from Leclercia sp. 1548, assembly GCF_050435045.1. NCBI lineage: Bacteria > Pseudomonadati > Pseudomonadota > Gammaproteobacteria > Enterobacterales > Enterobacteriaceae > Leclercia > Leclercia sp. 1548. Next base: position 365,812 of record NZ_JBNDJP010000001.1, read on the forward strand.
CTGGCACAGAGCCTCGACCTGGCTTTCAATGAGTTCAGCGTCATCACCGGCAAACTCAACGATATTCAGGCCCAGCATCTCTTTGTCGGGCACGTCAGTGATCAGCTCGCTGACCGAATGCCAGACGATATCTTCCCGCGCCAGGTTGAGCACTTTCGAGTCGACGGTTTCTACCGACAGGGCGCGGGCATCGACCATGAAAGGTGCATTGCGCAGCGCAGAGTCAAAGGAGTTGTACTTCACATTCACCAGACGGCGCACTTTCGGCAGACGGGTGATATCAAGGCGCGCCTCGGTGATAAAGGCCAGCGTGCCTTCGGAGCCGGTCAGGATGCGGGTCAAATCGAACTGGCTGAGGTCATCATTGAACACATGGCGCAGATCGTAGCCCGTCAGGAAGCGGTTCAGTTTTGGGAATTTATCGATAATCAGTTGGCGATTGTCGCGACAGCTTTCCAGCACGGTGCGGTAGATGCGACCGGTGGTGGTCTTGTCTTTGCCGAGCGTCTCGGCCAGTTCGACCGGTACGGGCTGGGTATCGAGAATATCCCCACCCAGCAGCACCGCCCGCACGCCAAGGACGTGATCGGAGGTTTTACCGTACACCAGCGACCCCTGGCCGGAGGCGTCGGTGTTGATCATCCCACCGAGAGTGGCGCGGTTACTGGTCGATAGCTCCGGCGCAAAAAAGTAGCCGAAGGGCTTCAGGTACTGGTTAAGCTGATCTTTAATCACCCCGGCTTCTACCCGCACCCACCCCTCTTCCGGGTTGATCTCAATGATGCGGTTCATATAGCGGGACATATCGACAACAATCCCCGTATTCAGCGCCTGGCCATTGGTGCCAGTGCCACCGCCGCGTGGGGTAAAGATCAGCGAAGCGAAACGCTCCTGGGAAGCCAGACGGGCCAGCAGGGCCACATCAGCGGTAGAGCGGGGAAAAACGACTGCATCGGGAAGTAGCTGGTAGATACTGTTGTCGGTCGCCATGGTCAGCCTGTCGGCATAACGTGTGGCGGTATCGCCGGTAAAACCCTGTTGCTCCAAAGCCTGCAAAAAATTGAGCACCAGCTGAACGACGCCAGGTGCCTGAGAAATTTGTGGGATCATTACTGTCGACCCTGCCCCATCTGAATTGTTGTAGATAATCGTTTGCGTTGTGCTTCCCTGTTTGTATCACATTTTTTTCTTATGCGCCCGACAGAATTACAGGCAGAATCTGCCTGTTAAAAATCGCTGAAATCACTAATGATTGTAGTGATGCGGTTTCCTGTTCTCACCGGCCTTTCCGGTGTAATTCAAAGGTGAATTTCATATATGGTCAATCGACACCAGCCCAGGGACGTTGCGCAAGTTTTGCTGTCGGTGCTGTTTCTGGCAATCATGATTATTGCGTGTCTGTGGATTGTGCAACCCTTCATTCTGGGCTTTGCCTGGGCAGGCACGGTGGTTATCGCCACCTGGCCGCTGTTTCTTCGGCTGGAACGTTTACTCTTTGGTCGCCGCGCGCTGGCCGTGTTGGTGATGACGCTGCTGCTGGTGCTGCTCTTTGTGATGCCGGTGGCGTTACTGGTGAACAGCCTGGTGGACGGCAGCGGCCCGCTCATCTCCAGCATTACCAGCGGGGATATGACGCTCCCGACGCTGGACTGGCTCAACGATATCCCGCTGATTGGCGATAAGCTCTATGCCGGCTGGCACAACCTGCTGGACATGGGTGGCAGCGCCATTATGGCCAAAGTACGGCCCTATATTGGCGCGACCACCACCTGGTTTGTGGGGACTGCTGCGCACCTGGGGCGCTTTGTTGTCCACTGTGTCCTGATGCTGTTGTTCAGCGCCTTGCTGTACTGGCGCGGCGAGCAGGTCGCCCTCGGGGTTCGTCATTTTGCGACACGTCTGGCGTCAGCGCGTGGCGATGCGGCGATGCTGCTGGCGGCGCAGGCTGTGCGCGCGGTAGCGTTGGGCGTGGTCGTGACGGCGCTGGTACAGTCGGTGCTGGGTGGGATTGGTCTGGCGCTTGCTGGCGTGCCTTACGCCACGCTCTTTACAGTGCTGATGCTGTTGACCTGCCTGATGCAGCTTGGCCCTCTGCTGGTACTGGTCCCGGCGATTGTGTGGCTCTACTGGAGCGGGGATACCACCTGGGGCACGGTGCTGCTGGTCTGGAGCTGCGTGGTGGGCACGATGGACAACGTGATCCGACCGATTCTGATTCGTATGGGTGCCGACTTGCCGTTAATCCTGATCCTCTCCGGCGTTATCGGCGGGTTGATTGCTTTCGGAATGATCGGGCTGTTTATCGGGCCGGTGCTGCTGGCGGTCTCCTGGCGACTGTTTTCCGCGTGGGTGCATGAAGTTCCGCTGCCGCCGACCGACCCGGATGTCCTGTTCCAGACGCTTCAGGACGAACGAGAGCTTAAAAAGTAATGCTCATGCTTCTGGTGGGTTCGCCCACCAGAATGTTAAGCGTCACTTATCATTCAGATTTCCCTTAAGCGCAGCTAAAGCCGTTTTTATCCGCAATTGCCTCATTCCTCTAATAAAATCTTCATTTTCTTTAAACTATTGAGACGAATCTGATCGACGCAAAAATCCACCATGCCTACTATTAGGTCACGGTTATGAATCAACAACACCTTGATTTATAAGCATGGAAATCCCCTGAGTGAAACAACGAATTGCTGTGTGTAGTCTTTGCCCATCTCCCACGATGGGCTTTTTTTTATCAATTTTTCAGGCGGTTATGCGTTTTACGGTTTGAGGTGAGCAATAGGTGTGTAATCACCGGAAGCGCAAATTATCAAAAATTCACTCCTCAATAATCAATAATTTACCTTGTATCTAAAAAAACAGAGCAGCCGCATTTCAGTCTCTTTAGATTGAGCAAACAGGGAAAAATAAAAAGGCGAGAACCTAAGTCCTCGCCTTTTTATATTGCAGAAGCGTGACGTTACTTGTTCAGTTCCGCCAGGCTCAGCCAGGTTTGCACCACGGTGTCCGGGTTGAGGGACAGGCTATCAATCCCCTCTTCCATCAGCCAGGCAGCAAAGTCTTCATGGTCGGACGGCCCCTGACCACAGATGCCGACGTACTTGCCCTGTTTCTTCGCGGCACGGATAGCCATCGACAGCAGCGCTTTCACTGCCTCGTTACGCTCATCAAACAGCGCAGAGACCACGCCGGAGTCACGATCCAGACCCAGCGCCAGCTGCGTCATATCGTTGGAGCCGATAGAGAAGCCGTCGAAGTGTTCCAGGAACTGCTCTGCCAGCAGGGCGTTGGACGGGATCTCACACATCATAATGATTTTGAGGCCGTTCTCGCCGCGCTTCAGCCCCTGACGGGCCAGCTCGTCAATAACCGCTTTCGCCTGATCGACGGTACGCACGAACGGCACCATGATTTCGACGTTGGTCAGCCCCATATCGTTGCGCACGCGTTTGACCGCCTCGCACTCCAGCGCAAAGCAGTCGCGGAAGCTGTCGGAAACGTAACGACCGGCACCACGGAAGCCCAGCATCGGGTTCTCTTCTTCCGGCTCGTAACGCTCGCCGCCCACCAGGTTAGCGTATTCGTTAGATTTGAAATCAGAGAGACGCACGATGACGCGTTTCGGGTAGAAAGCTGCGCCCAGCGTGGCGATCCCTTCGGTCAGACGGCCAACGTAGAACTCTTTCGGCGAGTCGTAGCCCTTCATCATCTCGCGGATCTCTTTCTGCAGCTTCGGATCCTGGTCGTTGAATTCCAGCAGCGCACGCGGGTGAACGCCGATCATACGGTTGATGATGAACTCCAGACGCGCCAGGCCCACACCTTCGTTTGGCAGACAGGCGAAGTCAAAGGCACGATCCGGGTTACCGACGTTCATCATGATCTTCAGCGGCAGATCCGGCATGGTGTCAACGCTGGAGCTCTTCACGCTAAAGTCGAGGATCTCGGCATAGACGTAACCGGTATCGCCTTCGGCACAGGAGACGGTAACGTTCTGATCGTCCTTCATGCGTTCGGTGGCGTCACCGCAGCCGACCACGGCCGGGATGCCCAGCTCACGAGCGATGATAGCCGCGTGACAGGTACGGCCGCCACGGTTGGTGACAATCGCCGCCGCCTTTTTCATGATCGGTTCCCAGTCCGGGTCGGTCATGTCGGTGACCAGCACGTCGCCCGGCTGGATACGGTTCATTTCGCTGATGTCGTGGATCACCTTCACCGGACCTGCGCCGATGCGGTGACCGATAGCACGGCCTTCAGCGATGATGTTGCCTTGCGCATGCAGCGTGTAACGCTCCATCACCTGACCGCGGGAACGCACGGTTTCAGGACGCGCCTGGACGATAAACAGTTTGCCGGTGTTGCCATCTTTGGCCCACTCGATATCCATAGGACGGCCATAGTGCTTCTCAATCTGCACCGCCTGCTTCGCCAGCTCCTGCACTTCGGCATCGGTCAGCGAGAAGCGGTCACACTGCTCCTGTGGCACATCTTCAATCCGCACCTGCTTGCCATGCTCCTGGGTCGGCGCATAGATCATGCGGATTTTTTTCGAACCCATGGTGCGACGCACGATTGCCGGACGATCCGCGGCCAGGGTTGGTTTGTGAACGTAGAATTCGTCCGGGTTGACAGCACCCTGCACCACCATCTCGCCCAGACCCCAGGCGGAGGTAATAAAGACCACCTGATCGAAACCCGATTCGGTATCAATAGAGAACATCACGCCTGACGAGGCCAGATCTGAACGCACCATGCGCTGCACGCCAGCCGACAGCGCAACGCCGCGGTGGTCATAACCCTGATGCACGCGATAGGAGATCGCACGATCGTTAAACAGGGAGGCAAACACATGTTTTACCGCCACCAGCACGGCATCGTAGCCCTGCACGTTGAGGAAGGTCTCCTGCTGCCCGGCGAATGAGGCGTCCGGCATGTCTTCTGCGGTGGCGGAAGAGCGCACGGCAAAGGAGGCCTGAGCATCATCAGCAGAAAGCTGGTTGTAGGCGTCGTGAATGGCTTTTTCCAGTTCAGGCTGGAAAGGTGTATCGATGATCCACTGGCGGATTTGGGTCCCGGCTTTGGCAAGCTCAGAGACATCATCAATGTCCGTGTTATCCAGTAGTTCGTAAATGCGCTGGTTTACGCCGCTTTGATCCAGAAAATAGTTAAAAGCATCGGCGGTAGTAGCAAATCCATTCGGTACGGAGACACCCATACTGGACAGATTCGTAATCATTTCACCCAGGGAGGCATTTTTGCCTCCAACTCTGTCTACATCATTCATGCCGAGTTGGTTATACCAAAGCACCAGCGGTGACGAGCCATTGTTGGACATCGAAACAATCCTTTTGTGATATATGAACGGGTTTTAAGAAACTCCTTACTGCGTATTTATACTGTCATATTTATCCGCGCTAAAAAAACGGTGAATCGTGTAAGCACTTTTATTTTTTAGCTTTTCAGACTGTTCCCGCTTAAATCCTAACCTGATGATTATTATAGAATCCCACAAAAAACATCAGACTTTAGGGTGATTTTGAAAAATGAAACACCCCTTTCATTAAAAATAAAAATAGTGTTTCATTTTTAATTTAGGTGCGGCATTGACTGTTGTATTTTACTTTTTTAATTTAAGCTTTCAGTCAATTACATCTGATATACAGAGTGTGCCAAATGGATAATGCTGTCGATCGCCACGTTTTTTATATTTCCGATGGTACGGCCATCACCGCCGAAGTGTTAGGCCATGCGGTGATGTCGCAATTCCCGGTGTCTATCAACAGCATCACGCTGCCGTTCGTGGAAAACGAGAGCCGCGCCAGAGCGGTTAAAGATCAAATCGACGCCATTTTCCAGCAGACCGGCGAGCGTCCGCTGGTGTTCTACTCGATTGTGATCCCGGAAATTCGCAATATCATTCTGCAAAGCGAAGGCTTCTGTCAGGACATTGTCCAGGCGCTGGTGGCCCCACTGCAGGAAGAGCTGAAGCTGGACCCTACACCAGTGGCGCACCGCACCCACGGCCTGAACCCGGCCAATCTTATCAAGTACGACGCCCGAATCGCCGCCATTGACTATACCCTCGCCCACGATGACGGCATCTCAATGCGTAACCTCGATCAGGCGCAGGTCATCCTGCTCGGCGTCTCGCGTTGCGGCAAAACCCCCACCAGCCTTTACCTGGCCCTCCAGTTCGGGATCCGCGCAGCAAACTATCCCTTTATCGCCGACGATATGGATAACCTTGTCCTTCCCGCGGCGCTCAAACCCCTGCAGCATAAGCTGTTTGGGCTGACCATTAACCCGGAACGACTGGCGGCGATCCGCGAAGAGCGCCGGGAGAACAGCCGCTACGCCTCGATGCGCCAGTGCCGGCTGGAGGTGGCTGAAGTGGAAGCCTTGTACCGTAAGAACAACATCCCGTGTCTGAACAGCACTAACTATTCGGTAGAAGAGATCGCCACCAAAATCCTCGATATTATGGGTCTCAATCGCCGCATGTACTAACAGGCTAGTACATTGGTCCATAATCCTTTATACTCGCACTCCATCACAGGGCACCGCTTGTGCCCTGCACTTGAATTCAGCGGGGATTGGTTTAAGGTGATGCCCATCACTTCCCGGTAAGTTACCGATGAAGCACTACATTCTGAGAAATACCATGAATAAAACCGATGAACTCCGCACAGCGCGTATCGATAGCCTGGTCACGCCAGCTGAACTGGCCCAGCGGTACCCTGTTTCTGCGGCAGTGGCAGAAAACGTGACAACGTCACGTAAGCGTATTGAAAAAATCCTTAACGGTGAAGATCGCCGCCTGCTGGTGATTGTTGGCCCCTGTTCTATTCACGACCTTGATGCCGCAATGGACTATGCCAAGCGCCTGAAAGGGCTGCGGGATAAACACCACGCCCGCCTGGAAATCGTGATGCGCACCTACTTCGAGAAGCCGCGTACCGTGGTGGGCTGGAAAGGGCTGATCTCCGATCCCGACCTGAACGGCAGCTACCGGGTAAATCACGGTATTCAGCTGGCGCGCAAACTGCTGTTGCAGGTTAACGAGCTGGGCGTTCCCACTGCTACCGAATTCCTCGATATGGTGACCGGACAGTTTATCGCCGATCTGATCAGCTGGGGGGCTATTGGTGCCCGCACCACTGAAAGCCAGATCCACCGTGAAATGGCTTCGGCGCTCTCCTGCCCGGTGGGCTTTAAAAACGGTACCGACGGCAATACCCGCATTGCGGTGGATGCCATCCGCGCAGCCCGCGCCAGCCATATGTTCCTGTCGCCGGATAAGAACGGTCAGATGACCATCTATCAGACCAGCGGCAACCCGTACGGCCATATCATTATGCGCGGCGGCAAACAGCCAAATTATCACGCTCAGGATCTGGCCGAAGCCTGCGATACCCTGCGTGAATTTGATCTGCCCGAGCAACTGGTGGTGGATTTCAGCCACGGCAACTGCCAGAAACAGCACCGCCGCCAGCTGGACGTTTGCGATGAGATTTGCCAGCAGATCCGCAACGGCTCTACCGCTATTGCCGGGATTATGGCCGAGAGCTTCCTGCGCGAAGGCACGCAAAAAGTGGTGGTCGGTCAGCCTATCACCTACGGTCAGTCGATTACCGACCCCTGCCTGAGCTGGGAAGATACCGAAGTCCTGCTGGATAAACTTGCTGCGGCGGTGGACTCCCGTTTTTAACGCCTGCGCCGGGTAGCAGTTGCGTCTTGCCCGGCCTGCTCAAGCTCCCTTCACCGGCCCGGTAAGCGCAACGCCACCGGGCTTTTTTACAGACCGCGCCACCCCGCACCTCCCTCACGTCACTGTTTTTTCATAAAACGCTTGCCGTCAAAATCGATTTGTTGATAATGATTATCATTGTTACATTGATTGCTATTTTGAAAAACACTATGTCACGTATGGATAACACTGCTGCAACGCTCACTCGTCCTGAAGACAAAACACAGCCTGCACCAGGCGCGACCGACCGTCGCATCGACAGCAAACAACTGTTGGGCAAAGAGGGCCGCGTCATTATCGAGCATGACGGCCAGCACTACCTGCTGCGTCAGACACATGCCGGAAAATTAATTCTCACAAAATAAGCCCCCCGCCAGCCACCCAGGTTCCCCAGGCAGCCAGCGCTTTTCACTTTTAAATGGAGAGTGGCTCATGCCATACCTGAACACCGCGTCTTTACGCCCGTCGCTGCTGGCGCTGGCGATCGTCAGTGCCCTGCCGGGAGCGGCTGTTGCCGCCACCGACGACATGACCGTTACCGCCACCGGTAATGCCCGCAGCGCCTTCGAAGCCCCGATGATGGTCAGCGTCATTGACGCCAGCGCCCCGGAAAATCAAACCGCCAGCTCTGCCACCGACCTGCTGCGCCACGTACCCGGTCTGACGCTCGACGGGACCGGTCGTACCAATGGCCAGGACGTCAATCTGCGCGGCTACGATCGTCGCGGCGTGCTGGTGCTGGTTGACGGCGTGCGTCAGGGCACCGATACCGGTCACCTGAACAGTACCTTCCTCGACCCGGCGTTGATTAAGCGCATTGAGATCGTGCGCGGGCCATCGGCCCTGCTGTATGGCAGCGGCGCGATGGGCGGGGTGATCGCCTATGACACCGCCGATGCGAAAGACCTGCTCCAGGCCGGACAAACCAGCGGCTATCGTGTATTTGGCACTGCCGCCACCGGCGATCACAGCCTCGGGATGGGTGCCAGCGCCTTTGGCCGCACTGATACCCTCGATGGCCTTGTGGCCTGGTCGAGCCGGGATCGCGGGGATATCCGTCAGGGCGGCGGCGGCACCGCGCCGAATGACGAATCGATCAACAACATGCTGGCTAAAGGCAGCTGGCAGTTGGATCAGGCCCAGTCCCTGAGCGGATCGTTGCGCTATTACAACAACGCGGCGCAGGAGCCGAAGAACCCGCAAACTATCGCGGCCGATGACAGCAGCAACCCGATGACCGACCGCTCCACCATTCAGCGGGACGTGCAGCTGGGATATCACATCGCTCCGGCGGGCAATGACTGGCTAAACGCCGATGCCCGCATCCACTGGTCTGAAGCGCGTATCAATGCCCAGAATATCGACGGCACCGGCGAATTCCGCCAGCAGACCACCAAAGGCGGCAAAGTCGAGAACCGCACCCGCCTGTTCGCCGACTCCTTCGCCTCGCACCTGCTGACTTACGGCGGAGAGTATTATCGTCAGGAGCAGGAGCCGTCCGGTGCCACCACCGGCTTCCCGGATGCGCGTATCGATTTCAGCTCCGGCTGGCTGCAGGATGAGATCACCCTGCGCGATCTGCCCGTCACTCTGCTGGGCGGCACCCGCTACGATAATTATCGCGGCAGCAGCGATGGCTACGAGGATGTGGATGCGGATAAATGGTCATCCCGCGCCGGGATCACCATCACCCCGGCAGAGTGGCTGATGCTGTTCGGCTCTTATGCTCAGGCCTTCCGCGCCCCGACGATGGGCGAAATGTATAACGACGCTAAACACTTTTCCATTGGCCGCTTCTACACCAACTACTGGGTGCCGAACCCGAACCTGCGCCCGGAAACCAACGAAACCCAGGAATACGGGTTTGGTCTGCGCTTTGACGATCTGCTGCTGGCTAATGATGCGCTGGAGTTCAAAGCCAGCTACTTTGATACCAACGCTAAAGATTACATCTCCACCACCGTCGATTTTGCCGCGGCCACTACCATGTCGTACAACGTGCCGAACGCCAAAATCTGGGGCTGGGACATGATGGCGAAATACTCTGCCAGCCTGTTCACCCTGGATGTCGCTTATAACCGCACCCGTGGCAAAGACACCGACACCGGGGAGTATATCTCCAGCATCAGCCCGGACACCGTCTCCAGCAAGCTGGATATCCCGGTGGCGCAGAGTGGCTTTAGCCTTGGCTGGATCGGCACCTTTGCCGATCGCTCCACCCACGTGAGCAGCAGCTACAGCCACCAGCCCGGCTACGCGGTGAATGATTTTTACGTCAGCTATCAGGGCCAGCAGGCGCTGAAAGGCGTGACCACCACGCTGGTGCTGGGCAACGCCTTCGACAAAGAATACTGGTCGCCGCAGGGCATCCCGCAGGATGGCCGCAACGGCAAGATTTTCGTGAGTTATCAGTGGTAATGACCCTGCCCTGGCGCTGCCAGGGCATTTATCCGAAAGGAAGAGAGAATGAATCACTACACACGCTGGCTTGAGCTAAAAGAACAATATCCCGGGAAATACGCCCGTGACATCGCTGCTCTGATGAACATCAGCGAAGCGGAACTGACCTGGGCGCGGGTGGGGCATGATGCGTGGCGTCTGCACGGCGAAACCCGCGAGATCCTCGGCGCGCTGGAGGCGGTGGGCGAAACCAAATGCATCTGCCGCAACGAATACGCGGTTCATGAACAGGTAGGCACGTTTACTAACCAGCATCTGAACGGCCATGCCGGGCTGGTGCTTAACCCGCGTGCGCTGGATCTGCGTCTGTTCCTCAACCAGTGGGCCAGCGCGTTTCATATCACCGAGACCACCGCCCGCGGCGAGCGTCAGAGCATACAGTTTTTCGACTATCAGGGCGATGCGCTGCTGAAGGTGTACACCACCGATAACACCGACGTGTCCGCCTGGGGCGATCTGCTGTCCCGCTTTATCTTTGCCGATAATCCCCCGCTGGCGCTGAAAGCTGCCGATTCGACAACCAATGTAACAACCGCTGACGCCGCGACGGTGGACAGCGAGTGGCGCGCGATGACCGACGTGCATCAGTTCTTCGGCCTGCTGAAACGCCACAGTCTGACCCGTCAGCAGGCGTTCCGGCTGGTGAGTGACGATCTCGCCTGCCAGGTCGATAAACGCGCGCTGTCGCAGCTTCTGAACGACGCCCGCCAGGCGGGCAACGAGATCATGATCTTCGTTGGCAACCGCGGCTGCGTGCAGATCTTCACCGGCACCGTGGACAAAGTGGTGCCAATGAAAGGCTGGCTGAACATTTTCAACCCGGCTTTTACCCTGCATCTGCTGGAGGAGACCATCGCAGAAAGTTGGGTAACGCGTAAACCTACCGCCGACGGCCACGTTACCAGCCTCGAACTCTTTGCCGCCGACGGAACGCAGATCGCGCAGCTTTACGGCCAGCGCACTGAAGGTGAACCAGAGCAGAGCCAGTGGCGTTCGCAGATTGACGCTCTCACGGTAAAAGGGTTGGCCGCATGAGAACCCTTCTCGCCCTGTTCTTCGCCCTACCGCTGGCCGTCTCTGGCGCTGCGCAGGAGAAGATCGTCGCCCTTGGCGGCGACGTGACGGAAATTGTCTACGCCCTGGGTGCCGAAGACGCGCTGGTGGCGCGCGACAGCACCAGCCAGTGGCCGCAGCAGGCTACCGCCCTGCCGGACGTGGGTTATTTGCGCCAGCTTAATGCCGAAGGGATCCTGGCGATGCGTCCGACGCTGGTATTAGCCAGCGCGCAGGCACAGCCTTCTCTGGCGCTAAAACAGGTCGGGCAGAGCAAGGTGAATGTGGTAACAGTGCCGGGCAGCAATGCCCTGAGCGTGATCGACGAGAAAGTGCGGGTAGTGGCGCAGGCGACGCACCGCGTTGCCGAAGGGGAAGCGCTGCGCCAGCGCCTGCAGCAAGAGCTGGCGGCACTGCCCGCCTCGCCCATCAATAAGCGCGTGCTGTTTATTCTCAACCACGGCGGGATGACCGCTATGGCCGCCGGGCAGGATACCGGTGCCGATGCGGCGATCCGCGCGGCCGGGCTGCGTAACGCCATGCAGGGGTTCTCCCGCTATCAGCCGCTCTCCCAGGAAGGGGTGATCGCCAGCCAGCCCGATCTGGTCGTGATTTCACAGGACGGGGTAAATGCTATGGGCGGGGAAGCGAATCTCTGGAAGCTGCCAGGTCTGGCGCAAACCCCTGCCGGTCGGAACAAACAGGTATTGCAGATTGACGATATGGCGCTGCTCGGGTTTAGCGTGCGTACCCCGCAGGCCATTGGCCAGTTGCGCAGTAAAGCCGAGCAACTGCCCTGATGCCTCGTCGGGTCAGCTTATCCCTGTGGGGACTGGCAACGACGCTGGCGCTGATGACGCTGCTGGCCACCGGTTTTGGCGCGTTGCGCCTGCCGGTGACCGTGCTGTGGAACGGCGGTGACGAGGCGCTGCGCCAAATCTGGCTCACCATTCGTCTGCCGCGGGTGCTGCTGGCGCTGGTGATTGGCGGCTCGCTGGCGCTGGCGGGCTGCGTAATGCAGGGGCTGTTTCGCAACCCGCTCGCAGACCCCGGCTTGCTGGGGATCAGCAGCGGTGCCGCCTGCGCCGTCGCACTGTGGGTGGTGTTACCCGTTACCCTCCCCGCTCTGCTGATGCTTTACGCCCCGATGCTGGCGGCCTTTCTCGGCGCGCTGGCGGCCACGGTGGTGATTTTCCTGCTCAGCCAGCAGCGGGAGAGTTCCCTCTCGCGCCTGCTGCTGGTAGGGATCGCCATCAACGCGCTGTGCGGCGCGGCGGTAGGTGTCCTCTCCTGGGTCAGTAATGACGCGCAGCTGCGTCAGCTCTCACTGTGGGGCATGGGCAGCCTCGGTCAGGCGCAGTGGTCCACCCTGCTGGCGGTCACCTCGCTGATGATCCCCACGGTGCTGGTGATCTGGCGCCTGGCGGCGGCTCTCAACCTGCTGCAGCTGGGCGAGGAAGAGGCTCACTATCTGGGCGTGGATGTGCGCCTCGTTCAGCGTGTTTTGCTTCTGTGCAGCGCCCTGCTGGTGGCGGCTGCGGTGGCAGTCAGCGGGGTGATTGGCTTTATTGGCCTGGTGGTGCCGCACCTGATGCGCATGTGGCTGGGGTCGGATCACCGGGCAGTGATCCCCGGCTCGGTGCTGGCGGGGGCGTTTCTGCTGCTGATGGCGGATACGGCTGCACGCACGCTGGTCGCGCCAGCGGAGATGCCGGTAGGACTGCTGACCAGTATTCTCGGTGCCCCCTGGTTCATGTGGCTTATTTTCCGTCGTGGAGGTCAGCATGGCTGAACCCTTGCTCGCTGAAGGCTTGTCTTACTCCGTGGCGGGCCGGGAGGTGGTTCGCGACGTTTCGCTGTCGCTCGCGCAGGGGGAACTGGTGGCGCTGATCGGCCCCAACGGGGCGGGGAAATCTACTCTGCTGCGCCTGTTAACCGGTTTTCTTACGCCCGCTGCCGGGCGCTGTCTGCTGGACGGTAAAGCCCTGGAGAAGTGGAGCACCCAGGCGTTATCGCGTCAGCGGGCGGTGATGCGCCAGCAAACCCAGCTGGTTTTTGACTGGCCTGTAGAAGCGGTAATCGGGATGGGGCGTGCCCCCTGGACGCCGCAGCCTGAGGCGCAGATTGTCAGCGAGGTGATGCAGCTCACCGGGTGTCACCTCCTGGCCGGTCGTCGATACGCGGCCCTGTCGGGCGGAGAACAACAACATGTGCAGTTGGCGCGTTCGCTGTCGCAGCTGTGGTGCGAGGGCGGGCCGCGCGGCTGGCTGTTTCTTGATGAGCCGACCTCAGCGCTGGATCTCTACCATCAGCAGCATCTGCTGCGGTTGCTGAAGGCGTTGACTGTTCACGGGAAGCTGCACGTCTGCGTGGTGCTGCACGATCTCAATCTGGCTGCCTTATGGGCCGACCGGATCGTGCTTTTACATGAAGGCAGGATTGTCTCCCAGGGAACGCCGCCATCGGTGCTGCAGGCTGACGACCTTACGCGCTGGTACGGCGCGCAGGTGCACGTTGGCCTGCATCCCCTCAACTCCACTCCCCAGGTGTTTCTTGCCCCTTAGCTTGAGCAACTCACTTCCAGCCGCTTACCCCAGTCGGGCGGACGGTTGATATAGTCATCATTGCGGTCGGCAAACGGCGTGCGCAGGGCTTCATGTAAGCGGTGAAGCTCGGCGTAGTCGCCTTTTTCAGCCTGCTCGATCGCCCGCTGCGCCAGCCAGTTGCGTAGCACCATGGCTGGGTTAACGGCACTCATCTGCGCCTGACGCTCATCATCCGCGATGTTTTCACGCTGGAGGCGGGTACGGTAGATTGCGAACCAGTCATCAAAGGCCTGACGGTCGATAAACTCATCGCGCAGCGGTGAGGCGGCACTGTGCTGCTCGGTTTGCCCCAGCATACGGAAGGTGCGGGTGTAATCGCTGCCTTCCCGCGCCATCAGCGAAAACAGGTTATTGAGGATCTCATTATCCCCCTGCTCCTGGGTCATCATCCCCAGCTTACGGCGCATCAGTTTGCCGTACTGCTGTAGCAGCACCTCCTGGTAACCATCCAGGGCGTCGTTGAGGGCATCGACATCGATAAATGGCGACAGGGACTGCGCCAGCCGCTGCAGGTTCCACAGCCCTACCGCAGGCTGGTTATCAAAGCTGTAGCGCCCCTGATAATCGGAGTGGTTACAGATATAGCCTGGCTGGTAGTCGTCGAGGAAACCGTACGGGCCGTAATCGATGGTCAGGCCGAGAATCGACATGTTATCGGTGTTCATTACGCCGTGGGCAAAACCCACCGTCTGCCAGCTGGCGATCAGCGAGGCGGTACGCGCCACAACATCCCGGAACCAGAGGATGTATTTATCGGCATCGTCTTTCCACTGCGGCCAGTAATGGTTAATGACAAAATCCGCCAGCTGGCGAACTTTCTCCGGCTCGCGGCGATAGTAAAAGTGTTCAAAATGACCGAAACGGGCGTGGCTTTGCGCAATGCGGATCAGCATCGCGCCCTGTTCCATCGTTTCACGCGCCACGGGCGTATCGCTGGTGACTATCGACAGCGCGCGGGTGGTGGGGATCCCAAGGGCGTGCATCGCTTCTGAGGCCAGGCTTTCGCGAATGGTTGAACGCAGGACGGCGCGCCCGTCACCCATACGCGAGTAAGGCGTCAGCCCGGCCCCTTTCAGGTGCCAGTCCATCGTTTGTCCGTTAGCAAGCTGCTGCTCGCCGAGCAAGATCCCTCGCCCGTCCCCCAGCTGTCCGGCCCATACGCCGAACTGATGTCCGCTGTAGACCTGGGCCAACGGCTGCATGCCTGGCAGCAGGGTTTCGCCGCCAAAGACGCCAGCGCCCTGTTCAGGCGTAAACAGCGTTTCGGGGATCGCCAGATCGGCGGCCAGCGCCGTGTTATGCCAGATCAGGCGGGCATTATTCAGGGGAGTGGGTTTCAGGGCCGTATAAAAACCGGGTAATTCGTCATGCCAGTGCGCGGTAAAAGACAGGGTCATAGGTCCTCCTGCTTTTAGTGTAGTGGGTTTATCAGAGGTTAAACACCAGGCAAGAAAAGGGTTATCCCTGTACCAGGGTGGTAATGCGCTCAAGGGGAACGGCAGGCCACAAACCGCCCTGCATGGCACTAAAGCCAAATGTAGACAGCCGTTGCAGGGCAATGTCATCGTCCACACCCGCGACCATCAATGACTGACAGTAGGGTGAAACCTGGGTCATTATCGCCCGTAATAAGAGTTCGAATGTATTATCTGTTAAATGCTGCTGAATGAAGTTTTTATCCAGCGCCACACGTTTAAACATGCCATCAAAAATGGCTTTGGTGGAGGCATCTCCGGCACCGAAATTGCCCAGTATCAGCGGAAAACGCAGGGCAAAGTCCATCAGGGTGGAATTCATATTCCCTTTATTGAGATCAGGATAATTCTCATTAATGCAGAACTCCAGCCACGGATGTTGTTCACATATCGCAACACCGTTTTCACCCATTAACAGGTATTCAACGATGGCTGGAGAGATATTTATCCATGCCGTGAGCTGCTGCTGAATAAAAAAGAGTTTGCAGCTGTCGAGCATTGCTAACTGCTCCTGAAACAGCATCAGCTCTTGCTCGGGGGTGAGGTAGGGGCGCACGAGTTCGGTCGGAATGCGCACCTGGTTATCCACGCCGACAAAGTTAACGACTATTTCAATGCCTATAAGCGCCCCTGTATCTTGTCGTGCAGGGAGTAATAACAATTCAGACTGATAAGCAATATCCAGCATCACAATCATGGCGTCCGACCCGGTTTAAAGACGATACATGACATCCTGAAACATATGCTGAAGCAATTCAACGTTATGGATTTTAATAAGATTAATTTCATTCGTTCCATTTAATATTCGGAATTTCCTTAGTCCTGAAATAATCTTATCCTGGATACGGCTTAATAGCCAGTTGTCGCGAATCATCAGAATTGCATCAAATTAATTCATCCGCTAACTAATCTTTAACTATTAAACCACGCTAATGAATAGCCTATACGGATGAAAAGAGTGTCGCGCCGGGCGGCGCGACAGGGTTAAATGCGTCGGGCTTGCCAGAAATTTTTACGCCAGTAGACATTATTGAGGGAGGAACGCACGACGCCACGGCTGGTCGAGGCATGAATAAACTGATCGTCGGTGTCGTATATCCCGACATGCAACCCGCTTTCGCCGGAGCCGGTTTTGAAGAAAACCAGATCGCCCGGAAGCAGCTCATCCTTATTAATTTCGGTGCCGATAGTTGCCTGCTGGCGAGTTTCGCGTGGTAACTGTAGCGCAAACTGGTCGCGGAATGTGAGCAGCACAAATCCTGAACAATCAATCCCACGGCGCGTCATGCCGCCGTAGCGATAAGGCGTACCGCCCCAGTTATGGAGCTGATCGTTCAGGCCTGCAATCACGGCGATAGAATCAGACAGCCGCGGATTGGGCGGCGGTGCGCGATGGCTACTGCATCCTGCAAGAAATAGCGCGGCCACAAGGAGAAAACAGAATCGCATTCCTGACGAATCCTCTGATTTTTATGCTTTCCGTAATTTAGCCTGTGAATATGCCGCTACGCAATAAGCGCTTATTCCTGTGATGTCGAAATGATCATTCTGTGACCTTCGATATCCAGTCGACGGAAGGACATGTCATACGCTTTAGCCAGATTCGGCGGCGTCAGCACGCTATCGCGGGTGCCGCTGGCGATCAACTGGCCCCTTTTCAGCAGCCAGACGCGATGGGCATGGCGCAGCGTATGGTTCAGATCGTGGCTGCTCATAACCACCGCAATCCCCTGGCGTGACAGTGCGCTTAACAGCCTGTCGAGCGCCACCTGCTGAGCGACGTCGAGGCTGTTCATCGGCTCGTCCAGCAACAATAGCTGGCCGTGCGGGTTGCCGCCAGGGTGAATTTGCAGGATCACGGCAGCCAGCCGCACGCGCTGCCACTCACCGCCGGAGAGCTGGCTGACGTGGCGCGGCAGCTTATCCTCAATACCCAACGCTGCCGCCACCTCTTCCAGCAGCGTTTTCTGCTGACTGTCGTACTGATGCAGCGTCAGATAGTGCCAGACCGGCATAGCGAATGGCGCGGTTTGCTGCTGCGCCAGGTACGCCCTGCGGCAGGCCAGCGACGCGGAGGACCACCGGGAAAGCGACTCGCCCTGTAACAGGATGTCGCCCTGCCCGGCACTCAGCCCGGCCATACGTGACAGCAATGTGCTTTTACCTGCCCCGTTCGGGCCGACCAGGTGCAGGATCTCCCCCGCATTCACCTGGGCGGAAAGCGGTTGCAGACGCCCGTGTTCCGTCACCCCATCCAGCTGCATCAACATCGACATTACTTCGCGAGGGCCAGCTTGATCGCTTCCATCAGGATCGGATCCTCAGGGGTCATATCTGGCGCAAAACGCTGTACCACTTCACCATCGCGGCCAATCAGGAATTTTTCGAAATTCCATAAGATGTCATCAGGATAGAGCGGCGCGCGGCCTTTGCTCGCCAGACGCTCATAAAAACCGCTGCTTTCAGGGGCGACCGCGACAGGTGCGGCGGCAATCAATTTTTGATACAGCGGATGACGTGCGTCGCCATTCACCTCGATTTTGCTGAACATCGGGAAGGTGATGCCATAAGTGGTGCTACAGAAGGTTTTGATCTCCTCTTCGCTACCTGGCTCCTGGCCGAGAAACTGGTTGCACGGGAAGCCGAGCACGGTAAAACCGTCTTTTTCCCAGGCTTTATGGATATTTTCGAGCTGCTCATATTGCGGCGTCAGGCCGCATTTCGATGCCACGTTCACTACCAGCAGCACCTTGCCTTTGTACTCTTCCAGGGTGGTGGTTTTGCCATCAATGGTCGTTACTTCGGTGTTCAGAATATCGTTCGGCATAGCATTCTCTCAGGTTGTGGTTCAGATGGGCTGTACTTAACGTCCGGCTTTTAAGAGTAGCCAGATAAACACGGGTGCGCCCAGCGTGGCGGTCACTACCCCAATGGGCAGCTCTGCGGCGTTGAGCGCGAGGCGCGCGATGATATCAGCGAAAAGCAACGCTGCGCCGCCTGTTACCGCCGCAGCAGGCAATAACAGCCGGTGATCGGTAATACCACACAAACGTAGCATATGGGGAATGACAAGGCCGATAAAGCCAATCGCACCGGCCAGGGCCACGCTCACACCCACCATCCAGCCGATGGCGACCACCAGCGTGTTGCGCCAGAAGGTGAGCGGCAGGCCGAGCTGGCGGGCCGAAATCTCTCCCAGCACCAGAATATTTAACGGGGGTGCCTGAAAGCAGGCCCAGACGATGGCCGGTAACAGTAGCAGCATCAGCCAGCCCTGCCCCCAGTCCACGCCGCCAAAGCCTCCCATCATCCAGTACATCAACTGGCGCAGATCAAAGGCGGTAGAGAAATAGACCGCCCAGGTCATCAGGGCGCTACAGATGATACCCAGCGCCACGCCGGCAAGCAGCAGGCGGCTCACGGAGAGATGACGGCGGGCAAAACGCAGCAAAATAAGGGTAATGATCAACGCGCCGGCGATGGCGCAGAGGCTTAAGCTCCAGCCCGACATCGCCCCGCCGCCGAGCATCACGGCGGCAATCAGCCCTACCCCGGCACCGTTCGATACGCCTAATAAGCCGGGCTCGGCCAGCGGATTATCGAACAGCGCCTGCATGATCGTCCCGCTGAGCGCCAGCGCTGCGCCCACCAGCACCACAGCCAGAGTACGCGGCAGACGGATTTGCCAGATAAACAGCTCCCCCCGGGGAGTGAACCACGCCTCAGGGCCAATCCACAGATCGCCCGCGCAAAGGCTCAATCCCAGGGCGATAACGAGCGCCAGTATGAGCGCGAGCAATTTACGCAGATTGGATCGGTACTGCTGACGGGCAAATTCGGGCATCGAAGTCATTTTGCGGGTGAATGATGTCTCTGATTTTACGGTGGGTTTATAGCAGCGCAAAGAAAAAAGGCCGCATAAGCGGCCTTTTTGGTTAGATCATATCACTCTGCTTTGGGTGAAGCGTTTTCGACACGGCTCTTTAACTTCTGGCCGGGTCTGAAGGTCACCACGCGGCGGGCTGTAATGGGAATATCCTCACCCGTCTTCGGGTTACGACCCGGACGTTGATTCTTGTCGCGCAAATCAAAGTTACCAAAGCCGGAGAGTTTTACCTGCTCACCATTTTCCAGAGCGCGACGGATCTCTTCGAAAAACAGCTCAACCAGCTCTTTGGCATCCCGTTTGCTAAGCCCAAGCTTATCAAACAGATATTCGGACATTTCAGCTTTTGTAAGCGCCATAGGTTCAATCCCTCAATGATGCCTGGAATCGCTCTTTTAATGCCTCTACACATTTGGCAACGGTAGCGGCAATCTCCTCTTCTTCGAGTGTACGGCTGGTATCCTGAAGGATCAGGCTGATAGCCAGGCTCTTAAAGCCCTCTGCTACGCCCTTGCCGCGGTACACGTCAAATAAGTTTACGCCAACTACCTGATTTACGCCAACTTTCTTACATTCGGCCAAAATATCTGCGGCAGGCACATTTTCGGCCACCACAACGGCGATATCACGACGGTTTGCCGGGAAGCGAGAAACGTCCTGAGCCTGAGGAATGACGCGGTCTGCGACCTTGTTCCACTCCAGTTCAAACGCCAGTGTGCGGCCGTTGAGATCCAGTTTGCGTTCCAGCTCTGGATGCACAACACCAATGAAACCAACGCGTTCACCTTTCAGATAAATCGCGGCACATTGGCCCGGATGCAGGGCCGGAATGGCCTCAGCACGGAACTCAATTTCAGACAATTTACCGGTCAGGTCGAGTACGGATTCCAGATCGCCTTTCAGGTCGTAGAAATCGACACTGTTTTTACTCAGGTCCCAGTGCTCTTCATAGCGGTTGCCGCAGATAGCCCCTGCCAGCATCAGATCCTGACGAATGCCGAGGTTAGCCTGGGTGTCCGGCACAAAGCGCAGGCCGGTTTCGAAAATACGTACGCGGCTCTGCTGACGGTTCTGGTTGTAGACGATGGTGCTGAGCAGGCCTGGCAGCAGCGACAGACGCATGGCTGACATTTCGCTGGAGATTGGGCTTGGCAGGATCAACGCTTCCTGGCCCGGGTGGATCAGCTGCTGCACTTTCGGGTCAACGAAACTGTAGGTGATCACTTCCTGGTAACCTTTGTCGTTGAGCATGGTTTTCACACGCTTCAGAGACAGATCCGCTTCACGATGGGAACCCATCACCAACCCAGCCTGCACCGGCTCATCAGGAATGTTGTTGTAGCCGTAGACACGGGCAACTTCTTCCACCAGATCTTCTTCGATCTCCATATCGAAACGCCAGCTCGGCGCAACGGCTGTCCACTCGTCCTGGCCTTCGGTGACGTCACAGCCCAGACGACGCAGAATGTCGCTCACCTGCGCATCGGCAATGTGATGGCCAATCAGGCGGTCCAGCTTGCTACGACGCAGGGTGATGGTCGCAGGCTTCGGCAGATGCGCCTCGCTGGTGACATCAATGACCGGGCCAGCTTCGCCGCCACAGATATCGATCAGCAGGCGGGTCGCGCGCTCCATCGCTTTATATTGCAGAGCTGGATCCACGCCGCGCTCATAGCGGTGAGAAGCATCGGTATGCAGACCATGACGACGCGCGCGACCGGTAATGGACAGCGGGCTGAAGAAGGCACACTCCAGCAGCACGTTCTGGGTTTCATCGTTCACGCCGGAGTGGTCGCCCCCGAAGATCCCGCCCATCGCCAGGGCTTTGCCGTGATCGGCAATCACCAGGGTGTCGGCATTCAGTTTGGCTTCGCTGCCGTCCAGCAGGACCAGAGTTTCACCCTCTTTCGCCATACGCACGACGATACCGCCTTCGATACGATCTTTATCGAACGCGTGCATCGGCTGCCCCAGCTCCAGCAGGACGTAGTTAGTCACGTCAACAACGGCATCGATGGAACGGATACCGCAACGACGAAGCTTCTCTTTCATCCACAGCGGCGTTGGCGCCTTAACGTTGATACCCTTCACTACGCGGCCCAGGTAGCGCGGACAGGCGTCAACGGCTTCAACCTGAATCGGCAGCGTGTCAGTAATGGTGGCCGCCACTGGCGCGATTTCAGGCGCGTTCAGTTCGGTCTGGTTCAGGACCGCCACGTCGCGGGCAACACCGATGATGCCCAGGCAGTCGGCACGGTTCGGGGTGACGCTGATTTCGATGGTGTTGTCATCAAGGTTCAGGTAGTCGCGCAGGTCGGTGCCAATCGGGGCGTCCGCTGGCAGCTCAATGATGCCGGAGTGATCGTCGGAAATACCCAACTCGGAGAAGGAGCACAGCATGCCTTCAGACGGCTCGCCGCGCAGTTTCGCCGCTTTAATTTTGAAATCACCCGGCAGCACCGCACCCACAGTTGCCACAGCCACTTTCAGGCCCTGACGGCAGTTTGCTGCGCCGCAGACGATATCGAGCAGACGTTCGCCGCCCACGTTAACTTTTGTGACACGCAGTTTGTCTGCGTTCGGGTGCTGACCGCACTCCACAACCTCACCGATAACCACGCCGTTAAAGGTGCCTGCAACTGGCTCTACGCCGTCTACTTCCAGGCCAGCCATGGTGATCTGGTTAGAGAGCGCCTCGCTGTCCAGCTCGGTGTTTACCCATTCGCGTAACCACAGTTCACTGAATTTCATTGTTCTGTCCTGCCCTTATTTAAACTGTTTGAGGAAACGCAGATCGTTTTCGAAGAATGCGCGTAAGTCGGTCACGCCATAGCGCAGCATGGTCAGACGTTCCATCCCCATGCCAAACGCAAAGCCGGAGTAGACTTCCGGATCAATACCGACGTTACGCAGCACGTTCGGGTGCACCATGCCGCAGCCCAGCACTTCCAGCCATTTGCCGTTTTTACCCATCACGTCAACTTCTGCAGACGGTTCGGTGAACGGGAAGTAGGACGGACGGAAACGAACCTGCAGATCTTCCTCAAAGAAGTTGTTCAGGAAATCGTGCAACGTGCCCTTCAGGTTGGTGAAGCTGATGTTTTTATCAACGATCAGCCCTTCCATCTGATGGAACATTGGGGTGTGGGTCTGGTCGTAGTCGTTACGATAGACGCGACCAGGCGCGATGATGCGGATCGGCGGCGCTTGCTCCTTCATAGTACGAATTTGCACGCCAGAGGTCTGGGTACGCAGCAGGCGGGTCGCATCAAACCAGAAAGTGTCGTGGTCAGCACGTGCCGGGTGGTGGCCTGGGATATTCAGGGCATCGAAGTTATGGTAATCGTCTTCGATTTCCGGGCCGGTCGCCACGGTAAAGCCGAGCTCACCGAAGAAACTTTCAATACGGTCGATAGTGCGGGTGACCGGGTGCAGCCCACCATTCTCGATACGGCGTCCCGGCAGGGAGACATCGATGGTTTCAGCAGCC
The DNA here is from genome assembly GCF_050435045.1 of Leclercia sp. 1548. Taxonomy (NCBI): domain Bacteria; kingdom Pseudomonadati; phylum Pseudomonadota; class Gammaproteobacteria; order Enterobacterales; family Enterobacteriaceae; genus Leclercia; species Leclercia sp. 1548. Next base: position 388,526 of record NZ_JBNDJP010000001.1, read on the forward strand.
AGACGGGCGTTCAGCGCGGCGCTTTCCAGCGCGTTTTTACGCTCGTTCAGCACTTGCTGCACCTGCTCTTTGGCTTCGTTAATCACCGCACCTGCAGCCGGGCGCTCTTCTGGCGGCAACTCACGCAGGGTAGTCATTTGAAGGGTCAGGTGCCCTTTCTTGCCCAGATATTCGACGCGGACATTGTCTAACGCGGCAACATCTGAGGCCTGGTTAATGGCGGCCGTTGCACTGGCAACCAGCTCTGCGAGATGTGACATGGTTTTCCTCGTTATGTAGCGATATTTACAAGCGGCAGATACGAAAAAAGCCTCCATCAGGAGGCTTTCTGGCGCTGTTTTCCGTTTCGTCTTTCACGCGCTAGCCTCCTGAAATCAGGTGCTAAAGTAAAAGAAGAAGCGGAAAATAGCAGCATTCATGCTTGCATTACCTTGTGTGGTAAGGGACCTAACGCCTTATTGAAAAGGGTCGCCGGAAAATTGTCAATGTTTTGATACTGTTGAAACGAAAAGAGGGAGACTAGCTCCCTCTTTCAACTGGCTTATGCCAGAGCTGCTTTCGCTTTTTCGACCAGAGCGGTGAACGCTACTTTGTCGAATACTGCGATGTCAGCCAGGATCTTACGGTCGATTTCAACAGAGGCTTTTTTCAGGCCGTTGATGAATTTGCTGTAAGAAATACCGTTCTGACGTGCTGCTGCGTTGATACGCGCAATCCACAGTTGACGGAACTGACGCTTACGTTGACGACGGTCACGGTAAGCGTACTGACCAGCTTTGATAACTGCCTGGAAGGCAACGCGGTATACGCGTGAACGCGCACCGTAGTAGCCTTTGGCTTGTTTCAAAATTTTCTTGTGACGTGCGCGGGCAACTACACCACGTTTTACGCGAGCCATATGTGCTCTCCTGTATCTATTCTAATTAAAAAGTTAAAAAACGTTTACGACTTATGCGTACGGCAGGCACGCGATAACCAGACCCAGATCGCCTTTAGAAACCATGGCTTTCGGACGCAGGTGACGTTTACGCTTGGTAGCTTTCTTAGTCAGAATGTGACGCAGGTTTGCGTGCTTGTGCTTAAAACCACCTTTACCGGTTTTTTTGAAGCGCTTAGCAGCACCGCGTACGGTCTTAATTTTTGGCATCTTAATAACTTCCACTTCGCATTGTTAAATAAACGAAACCCAGGCGAACAAAACCTGCGAAGCCTGTCGGCTCCACAGGAATTGCTACTTGAAGGCCTACTGTTTCTTCTTAGGAGCGAGCACCATGATCATCTGGCGGCCTTCGATCTTCGTAGGGAAGGATTCGACTACTGCCAGTTCACTCAGATCTTCACGGACGCGGTTAAGCACTTCCATGCCGATCTGTTGGTGGGCCATCTCACGACCGCGGAAACGCAGCGTGATCTTGGCCTTATCGCCATCTTCCAGAAAGCGAATCAGGCTGCGGAGTTTTACCTGATAATCGCCATCGTCGGTACCAGGACGGAATTTAATTTCCTTAACCTGGATAACTTTTTGTTTCTTCTTCTGTTCCTTAGAAGACTTACTCTTTTCATAAAGGAACTTGCCGTAGTCCATGATACGACAAACTGGCGGTTCGGCGTTAGGGCTGATTTCAACTAAATCTACTCCAGCTTCTTCAGCCTTTTCGATTGCTTCTCTCAGACTCACAATCCCCAGCTGTTCGCCTTCCAGACCTGTTAAGCGAACTTCCTGGGCGCGAATCTCGCCATTGATACGATTCGGACGTGCCGTTTGAACTCGTTTTCCGCCTTTAATACCTTATTCCTCCAGTTGTTGAAGACTGCGGCTGCGAATCTCTTGTTGCAGCTTCTCAATCACTTCATTTACGTCCAGGCTGCCCAGGTCTTTACCACGGCGGGTGCGAACGGCAACTTTGCCTGCTTCCACCTCTTTATCACCACAGACCAACATATACGGGACACGACGTAAAGTGTGCTCGCGGATTTTAAAGCCAATCTTCTCATTTCTCAAGTCTGCTTTTACGCGAATGCCCGCATTTTGTAGTTTCTGCGTCAATTCTTTAACGTAATCAGCCTGAGAATCGGTAATGTTCATCACTACAACCTGCACTGGCGCAAGCCAGGTTGGGAAGAAGCCAGCAAACTCTTCGGTCAGGATGCCGATGAAGCGCTCCAGTGAACCGAGGATAGCACGGTGAATCATTACCGGTACCTGACGCTCGTTATCTTCGCCCACATAAGAGGCGCTTAAACGCTGCGGCAGGGAGAAGTCCAGCTGTACAGTACCGCACTGCCATGCACGATCGAGACAGTCATACAGGGTAAATTCAATTTTCGGACCGTAGAATGCGCCCTCGCCCAACTGGTATTCAAACGGAATGCCGTTTTCTTCCAGCGCTACAGCGAGATCCGCCTCAGCACGATCCCAGGTCTCATCGCTCCCGATACGTTTTTCCGGGCGCGTTGAGAGTTTGACTACGATCTTCTCGAAGCCAAAGGTGCTGTACATATCGTAGACCATACGAATACAGGCGTTAACTTCATCACGCACCTGATCTTCAGTACAGAAGATATGCGCATCATCCTGCGTAAAGCCACGAACACGCATCAGACCGTGCAGCGCGCCTGATGGCTCGTTACGGTGACAGCTACCGAACTCTGCCATACGTAGCGGCAGATCGCGATAGGATTTCAGACCCTGGTTAAAGATCTGAACGTGACCCGGGCAGTTCATTGGCTTGATGCAGTATTCACGGTTCTCTGAAGAGGTGGTGAACATCGCATCTTTGTAGTTGTCCCAGTGGCCGGTTTTTTCCCACAGCACACGGTCCATCATGAACGGGCCTTTCACTTCCTGATACTGGTACGCTTTCAGCTTGGAACGCACGAAAGTTTCCAGTTCACGGAAGATAGTCCAGCCGTCGTTGTGCCAGAAGACCATACCCGGCGCTTCTTCCTGCATATGATACAGGTCGAGTTGTTTCCCGATTTTACGGTGGTCACGCTTCGCCGCTTCTTCCAGGCGCTGCAGGTACGCGTTCAGGGCTTTTTTGTCAGCCCAGGCGGTACCATAGATGCGCTGCAACATTTTATTGTTGCTGTCGCCACGCCAGTAAGCGCCTGCGGTTTTCATCAGCTTGAAGTGATGGCAGAAGCGCATGTTCGGCACGTGCGGTCCACGGCACATGTCGATGTATTCTTGGTGATGATACAAGCCAGGCTTGTCATCATGAGCAATGTTCTCGTCAAGAATAGTGACTTTGTAGTTTTCACCACGTTTCACGAAGGTTTCACGCGCTTCGTGCCAGCTCACTGTTTTCTTAATGACGTCGTAGTTGCTCTCAGCCAACTCGTGCATACGCTTTTCGAGGGCTTCGATATCTTCCTGGGTCAGCGTGTGGTCAAGGTCAACGTCATAGTAAAAGCCGTTGTCGATAACCGGGCCGATAGCCATTTTGGTGTTAGGCCACAGCTGCTTGATCGCATGACCGAGCAGGTGAGCGCACGAGTGACGAATGATCTCCAGACCTTCTTCGTCTTTCGCGGTGATGATCGACAGCTTCGCATCGTTTTCAATTAAATCGGAAGCATCAACCAGCGCACCGTCAACGCGCCCAGCAATAGTGGCTTTCGCCAGACCCGGGCCGATATCCAGCGCAACATCCATTGGGCTGACGGCGCGGTCGAAATGGCGTTGGCTGCCATCAGGAAGAGTAATTACAGGCATTTTATGTCCTTATTTGCAGTGATGCCCCACACATAAGAGCATATGCAAAGAAAATAATCTTTGATTTACAGTGAATTGCAAAGCCATCTGACCAACAATCGTCAAATTGGCCCGCAATCATGCACAGGATCGAAATCAGAAAAATGGCAATTTACGATCAGCCTGTTGATGGTAACACTAACGCCTGGGTGAAAACACCCTTCTGGGCAGATTGAACGTGTTAGTACTTTTGCATGAGTTTAACGTGGAATTTCAAACAGCTTCTCGCAATACCGGGTGGCTGAGCTATTCTTGAACAGGTCCTTCAATACACTATGGGGCATATTATGAACGTATCCAGCAGAACAGTCGTTATCCTTAACATTCTTTCTGCCACCGCATTACTCGTGATTCTGGCAGATAAGTTTCACTGGTTCTGACGCTCGATGTTGGAAGCGCCTGACGCTTTAACCTTCCGGCGAAACTAAATTATGTTTGCTCTTTGGTAAACGACCGCAACCAAAGAACAAGGATGATAAGATGCCGACAAAACGCTTTTCTAAAAAATACTGGAAGATGGTGATTGTGTTAATCACCCTTTGTGCTGCCCTGCTGATATTACGCTGGGCAGCAATACTTTGGGGTTAATCTTATCACCCATTTCAGCCCGGTAAAGGTATTACTTTTTTGCGGAACCCAACGGATTTAAACTTCCGTTTTAATTATCTTTACATAAACTTTAAAAATAAAAAAAACCGGTACATCAAAACCCGGTTTTTTTAGCAGCTATAACTGCCGATAAATGAATGTATCGTGTTTGATAAATCAATCAAGACCATTCACCGGCGACCAGTTTATGCACGTCGAACGCGTCATCCATAGATTGCCCGGTGGATTGCGAGCCAGGAGCGATGTTCGATCCGGCTTCTACATCAGAGGCCTTGGTGATGCCAATTTGTGTAGAAGTGTCACTGGCAGAGTGATATACAGAATCAGCGGCAAATGCGCCGAATGACAGTGCCGAAAGCACTATTGCTGCAGATGCAGTTGTGATTTTATTCATAATGTTTTTCTCTTACTGAATTAATACAGACCAACTTTAGGCAATATCTAGCTTGTCCTGATAGTTTAGATCTGGATCACACTTTTGCATAGTCAAAATATTTATCAATTCGTGTCAAATAAACTGAATGTTAACAAACCGGTGAATTATGGAGAGAATATGGAGATATCGGCTACGGCTATATTTTAAAACACTGTTTATTATTTATCAGCACAAAAATTAAAAACGGGTCAATATATTATTGACCCGCTGCGATTACATTTTGTAGCCCAGAGAGACCGTGGTTCTGCGATCGGTATGTTCCGGTGCAGATGCTGGCGGTTCGGAGTTCCAGGTCACGTTGTAAGCCACTTTCAACCCGAAATGGGCGTTGATGGCGACGTTCAGCGCCGTCTCGGAGTTAACGGTCGTGTCGTCAGCACCGAAGACAGAAACGCCCTGGCTAAATTTGGCGTTATCGGTCATCTGCCAGGCATAAGTCCCGGACGCATAGCCCAGCGGCTGTGTTTCGGTATCGCCGTCGGTGTATTCGTCGTAACGTACACCTGGACCAAATTCAAAACGGAAGCTGTGTACCGGCCCGTTCAGGAACTGGCGACCATAACCCACTGTTGCCACGTCACGCTGACGATAACCGTTATAGCGGTCAGTCAACCAGCTTGCCTGGCCGAACAGATAGTCAAAGTCGGTCATGTTGTAACGGCTACGCCCACCCACCGCATATTTCTCGGAAGAGCGTTCATCGTTAGACGAGGTATTGCTGGCGTTACCCCACAGTGACCAGGCGGTGGTGTTGCCGTACCAGGTCATGGTGGTATCGGCAGTCAGGGAAGAGCTTTTGGTATTGCCCGATTGCGCCAGATAACCTGCGTTCAGGTTACCTTCGAAAGGTTTCTGTGCAGTGGAGGGATCGTCCATGACAGTAAAAACGGAATCATCGGCTGTTGCATGCAGTGACGCAAACAGGCCTCCCGCTACCATCATTGCAGCGGGTACTGTCTTTAAGAGCTTCATTTATAAAGAGTCCGTACAACAAAAAAAGAGACCATTACGGTCCCGGAAACTTTCTTGCGGATCAATGCCATGGGATCCCGCGAAAGGTAACAAATTATAAAAAGGCTCAAATAACATAGCAATGATTTCTTGTTTCATTTTTGGAATAAGAACGATCTCAAAGCAGCCTGTTATTTATAAATAAAAGTCACGGTAGGTAACGATATTCATATTGAAAATCATATTGTTATTTACTTTCCCTTCCGCAGGTTCGGTGCCAGGCTTATGGTTATACTCAATCACAGGAGATCAGCATGGATCGTATCTTTACGTTGACGCTCTCCCCTTCTCTGGACAGCGCAACCCTGACGGCTCAACTCTATCCTGAAGGTAAACTCCGCTGCAGCGCGCCGGTATTCGAACCCGGTGGCGGCGGGATTAACGTGGCGCGGGCCATTGTTCACCTTGGCGGTAAAGCAACCGCCATCTTTCCCGCTGGCGGCGCGACGGGCGAACACCTCGTCTCGCTGCTGGCTGATGAGCAGGTCGCCGTGGATACGGTTGAATCCCATGACTGGACCCGGCAAAACCTGCACGTACATGTTGAATCCACACACGAGCAGTACCGCTTTGTCATGCCCGGCGCGACCCTGAGCGAAGATGAGTTTCGCCAGCTGGAAGAGAAAGTGCTGGCCATCGAGAGTGGCGCGCTGCTGGTTATCAGCGGCAGCCTGCCACCGGGTGTCAAAACCGAACGGCTGACGCAGCTGATTCGCGCTGCGCAACAGAACGGTATCCGCTGTATCGTTGACAGCTCCGGGGAGGCCCTCAGCGCCGCGCTGACCCTTGGCAACATCGAGCTGGTGAAACCTAACCAGAAAGAGCTTAGCGCACTGGTCAATCGCGATCTTAGCCAGCCGGATGACGTGCGCAGCGCCGCGGAAGAGTTGGTGAAGAGCGGCAAAGCCCGGCGGGTTGTCGTGTCCCTCGGCCCGCAAGGCGCACTGGCCGTGGATGAAACCGGCTCGGTGCAGGTGGTGCCACCCCCCATGAAAAGCCAGAGCACCGTCGGCGCGGGTGACAGCATGGTGGGCGCGATGACACTGAAGCTGGCGCAAGGCGCGTCCTTACGGGAAATGACCCAATACGGCGTAGCCGCAGGCAGTGCGGCAACCATCAATCATGGCACCCGGCTGTGCTCGCTGGATGACACCCAGAAAATATTTACATACCTGACAAATGCATAATCGTTGCCCTCCCGGCTACCCGGCGAGGGCGACAAATGACATGAATCGTCTATGCTAAAAAAATTTCGTGATAACAATGAGGTGAATTATGAGCAGTGGAGAGATCGCTCGCTATGTGGTAACCGTCAAAATTCATGAAGACTCACTGACGGAACTCAATGAAATCAATAACAATCTTACCCGCGGCGGTTTTTTACTGACCATGACTGACGAGGACGGCAACCTGCATGAACTGGGCACCCATACCTACGGGCTGGTTAGCCCATTGAGTGAAGATGAGGTAAAGGCGCTGGCCACGGGTCTGGTAGAGAACGCCACCGGAAAAGAGCCGCAGGTTGAGGTGACGAGCTGGGAAAACTGGCAAAAACAGCAGCAATAAATGCCACAGGGCCAACCAAACGGCGCAGATGTGCGTTAGTTCGTGTTTTTTGACCATAGTTTCACGCTAACTTTATGATCTGGCAGACAACATGGGAGAGCGATCATGTGGCAGGCTATCAGTCATCTTTTAAGTGAACAACTGGGCGAAGGTGAAATTGAACTGCGTAACGAGCTGCCAGGAGGCGAGATCCACGCCGCATGGCATCTGCGCTATGCGGGACGCGACCTCTTCGTGAAATGTGATGAACGTGAACTTTTACCCATCTTTACCGCTGAGGCTGACCAGCTGGAACTGCTCTCCCGCAGCAAAACCGTCTCCGTACCCCAGGTCCGGGCCGTCGGCAGCGATCGCGACTACAGCTTTCTGGTAATGGATTACCTCCCTGCCCGCCCACTTGATGCGCACAATGCCTTTATTCTGGGGCAACAGATTGCCCGTCTGCATCAATGGAGCGATCAGCCGCAGTTCGGTCTCGATTTTGACAACGACCTTTCCACTACTCCCCAACCCAACGCCTGGCAACGACGCTGGTCGACCTTCTTTGCCGAACAGCGGATAGGCTGGCAGCTGGAGCTGGCAGCAGAAAAAGGGCTGGAGTTCGGCAACATCGATGCCATTGTCGATCATATCCAGCAGCGCCTGGCCTCGCATCAGCCGCAACCTTCCCTGCTGCACGGCGATTTATGGTCGGACAACTGCGCGCTGGGTCCAAACGGTCCTTATATCTTTGATCCGGCCTGCTACTGGGGGGACAGAGAGTGCGACCTGGCGATGCTGCCGCTACATCCAGAACAGCCGCCGCAGATTTACGACGGCTATCAGTCTATCTCACCCTTACCGGCCGACTTTCTGCAAAGGCAGCCCGTGTATCAGCTTTATACCCTGATGAACCGCGCCATCCTGTTTGGCGGTGAGCATATGGTAAATGCGCAAAAAGCGCTGGATCGCGTGCTGGCGGCATAAGGTACAGACTGCCGGGCTACATTGCCCGGCGGCGTACACTTATAACAGGCCGAGAAGGGAAAACAGGAAGTACCCGGCGATGATCATCAGCACCGGCAGTACGTAGAGGGTGAAAATCTGCAAGAAAATGGTGTGGTTCGGCACCACAATACGCGATTCGATCTGTTCGCGCGTTAACCCTTCATCCCCTTTCGCATTCTCCAGAATCAACTGGGCCTCCAGCCCTTCACGAATAAGACGCGTCTGTCGGCGCATCCGCGCACCTGAAGCCTGCAACGCCAGGGCGATAAAGATCAGGGCAAAGATGATCCAGAAGGCAATGTTCATGCCCTGCCTGAAGTCGGGTGTCGGAGAGTTGTACCAGAAGAAATTCAGAAACGGCGTGTTAAAGCGCATCATTTCGATCATGACATGGGCAAAATCCAGCATCACGGCATTGATCCCGGCCTGCTTTTCGCTGTGGTCATAGATAAATTTCAGGACGGAAATAATGGTTGAGATGACTGCCGGGATAAAAATAATCCATCCGGCGATGATCTTCAGTATTGCTACCCGTCCAGCTTGTTGATATGTCATCGGTTCCTCATTTTTAAAATACATCCTTTGAGGCTAAGTCTACCTGCTGGATCTCATTTTCGCCCGTTCTTTGCAGGCGATATGGTAAATTGCTGGGGTTAAGTAGTCTTTATCACTGCTCACCCCAAGAAAGGAGAAGTTGCATGTCGACCCCGCGTCAAATTCTTGCAGCCATTTTTGATATGGATGGATTACTGATTGATTCCGAGCCGCTCTGGGATCGTGCCGAACTGGATGTGATGGCCAGCCTGGGCGTGGATATCAGCCGCCGTCACGAACTGCCGGATACCCTGGGCCTGCGTATCGATATGGTGGTGGAACTCTGGTATGCCCACCAGCCCTGGTCAGGCCCTGGCCGTGACGAGGTGACCGACCGCATCATCAACCGGGCGATTACGTTGGTGGAAGAGAACCGTCCGCTGCTGAAAGGGGCATGTGAAGCCGTGGCCCTGTGCAAGGCCCAGGGGCTGAAGGTTGGCCTGGCTTCCGCCTCGCCGCTGCATATGCTGGAGAAAGTGCTGATTATGTTTGATCTGCACGACAGCTTTGATGCGCTGGCTTCGGCAGAAAAACTGCCTTACAGCAAACCGCACCCCCAGGTATATATGGACTGCGCCGCGAAGCTCGGTGTCGACCCGACCACCTGCGTGGCGCTGGAAGACTCAGTCAACGGCATGATTGCCAGCAAAGCAGCGCGGATGCGCTCTATTGTTGTCCCCGCCGAGGAGAACCGGCATGACGTCCGCTACGCGCTGGCAGACGTTAAACTCGACTCACTGCAGGACCTTACCGTGGCGCATCTGCACGGGTAATTAATGTCAGCGGGCAGCGCCGGGTTGCCCGCAAACATGATCCACATAAAATTTTTAAAACATCATTTCATTTTAATTTGATATTCCCATTTGCTGCTTCTATGCTTATCTCAGAACAACTATACCCCCCTACTTTCTGAGGTTTGTATGATACTGGATGCCTTTAATCTTTCAGGAAAAGTTGCCATCGTAACCGGCTGTGATACCGGTCTTGGCCAGGGCATGGCGCTGGGTCTGGCACAGGCAGGCTGCGACATCGTGAGCGTCAATCGTCGGATCCCCGAAGAGACTGCCGCAGGCGTGAAAGCGCTGGGCCGCCGGTTTATGGCAATCCAGGCCGATCTCAGCAAGCAGGACGGCATCAATGATATCGTCGAGCAGGTCGTCGCCGGGATGGGCCGCGTGGATATTCTGGTCAATAACGCCGGCACCATCCGCCGGGAAGATGCCCTGACCTTCAGCGAAAAGGACTGGGATGACGTGATGAACCTCAACCTCAAATCGGTCTTTTTCCTGTCGCAGGCCGTGGCCCGTCAGTTCATCGTCCAGGGGCAAGGCGGCAAGATCATTAATATCGCCTCGATGCTGTCATTCCAGGGGGGGATCCGCGTTCCTTCGTATACCGCATCGAAAAGTGGCGTGCTGGGTATCACCCGCCTGCTGGCTAACGAGTGGGCACAACATGGCATCAACGTGAACGCCATTGCGCCGGGTTATATGGCGACTAACAATACCCAGCAGTTACGCGACGACGAGCAGCGCAGCAAAGAGATCCTCGACCGCATTCCGGCGGGTCGCTGGGGCAAGCCGGAAGACCTGCAGGGTCCGGCAGTATTTCTGGCCTCGTCAGCCTCGGATTACGTCAACGGCTATACCCTCGCCGTCGATGGAGGCTGGCTCGCACGTTAACCGCTTTGTGACAAAGAGTTACACCGTCACTACTTCCGTATACTGTATAAAATCCCTATACTGGATGCATTGACAGTTTAGTGGGTTTTATCATGACGGCGGAAGGTCATCTGCTCTTTTCTCTCGCCTGCGCAGTGTTTGCCAAAAACGCTGAGCTTACACCTGTGCTGGCGCAGGGCGACTGGTGGCATATTGTGCCATCGGCAGTTTTGACCTGCCTGTTACCTGATATCGATCACCCCAAGTCGCTGCTCGGGCAGCGGCTGAAGTGGATCTCCAAACCCATTGCCCGCGCCTGCGGCCATCGCGGTTTTACCCATAGTCTGCTGGCGGTGTTTGCCGCCCTCACGCTCTTCTATTTAAAAGTGCCCGACAGCTGGCTGATCCCGGCGGATGCTATCCAGGGAATGGTGCTGGGCTATCTGAGCCATATTCTGGCCGACATGCTCACTCCGGCGGGTGTTCCCCTGCTGTGGCCCTGCCGCTGGCGTTTTCGTCTGCCGATCCTGCGCCCACAAAAAGGCAACCAGTTAGAGCGCGCACTGTGCATGGCCCTGTTCGCGTGGGCGGTGTGGATGCCGCAGACGCTGCCGGAAAACGGTGCCGTGCGCTGGTCTTCGCACATGATCAATTCCCTGCAGTTTCAGTTCAATCGCTTTATTCACCATCAAAGTGAGCAGTAACTGGACAAATTCAGGCGTTTTGGCATAACCCATTCCATTTGGATATAAGCGACGCGATCACACTTCTGATAATCTTGCGGCAATAAGGTCGGACCTAATACGATCTGCTATTCAATCAGGAGAACGGGGATGAATTTTCCATTAATCGCGAACATTGTGGTGTTCGTTGGCTTACTGTTGTTGCTGGCGCAGTCGCGTCACAAACAGTGGAGCCTCGCTAAAAAAGTTCTGGTCGGTCTGGTGATGGGCGTGGTCTTCGGGCTGGCGCTGCAGGCCATTTACGGTGCCAGCAACCCGGTACTGAAAGACTCTATCCAGTGGTTTAACGTGGTCGGTAACGGCTATGTCCAGCTGCTGCAGATGATTGTCATGCCGCTGGTATTCGCCTCTATTCTGAGCGCCGTTGCCCGTCTGCATAATGCGTCTCAGTTGGGTAAAATCAGCGTCCTGACCATCGGCACGCTGCTGTTTACTACGCTGATCTCGGCCCTGGTGGGTGTGCTGGTTACTAACCTGTTTGGCCTGACCGCCGAAGGCCTGGTGCAGGGCACCGCGGAAACCGCGCGTCTGACCGCCATCGAGACCAACTATGCGGGTAAAGTCGCGGATCTTACCGTACCGCAGATGCTGCTCTCCTTTATCCCGAAAAACCCGTTTGCCGATCTGACCGGGGCCAACCCAACGTCAATCATCAGCGTGGTGATTTTCGCTGCCTTCCTCGGTGTGGCTGCGCTGAAACTGCTGAAAGATGACGCTCCGAAAGGCGAGCGCGTCCTGACCGCCATCGATACCCTGCAAAGCTGGGTGATGAAGCTGGTGCGTCTGGTGATGCAGCTGACCCCATACGGCGTTCTGGCGCTGATGACCAAAGTGGTGGCAGGCTCTAACCTGCAGGACATCATCAAGCTGGGCAGCTTCGTGGTGGCCTCCTACCTCGGCCTGGGCATTATGTTTGTGGTTCACGGCATCCTGCTCGGCGTGAATGGCGTCAGCCCGCTGAAATATTTCCGTAAAGTATGGCCGGTGCTGACCTTCGCCTTTACCAGCCGCTCCAGCGCTGCCTCCATTCCACTGAACGTGGAAGCGCAGACCCGTCGTCTGGGCGTGCCGGAATCGATCGCCAGTTTCTCTGCCTCCTTCGGCGCGACTATTGGTCAGAACGGTTGTGCTGGTCTCTACCCGGCGATGCTGGCAGTGATGGTTGCACCAACGGTAGGTATTAACCCGCTGGATCCGGTCTGGATTGCGACCCTTGTCGGGATTGTGACCGTGAGTTCTGCCGGTGTAGCCGGTGTGGGCGGCGGCGCGACCTTCGCCGCGCTGATTGTCCTGCCTGCGCTGGGTCTGCCAGTTACGCTGGTGGCACTGCTGATCTCCGTTGAACCGTTGATCGACATGGGCCGTACTGCGCTGAACGTCAGCGGCTCAATGACGGCCGGTACGCTCACCAGCCAGTGGCTGAAGCAGACCGATAAAGCGGTGCTGGAAAGCGATGAACATGCGGAGCTGGCGCATCGCTAAGCGCCTCCCCTGCTAAAAAAAACCGCCTTCAGTGATGAAGGCGGTTTTTTATTATCTGTTAATCCTCAACTTCTTCTTCCTGGCGGACCTGCATCGCCCAACGTTGAGCCGACTCCGGCACGCTAAACGCCGGTGAACGGCGAAAACGCTCGCCAATTAGCACAAAGGCCACGTATTTGCCGCGTAACAACCACACGTCACGAAAGCCATCCATTTTGCTGGCATGTTCTGGCGGCGCGGGTTCAACGCGGGGCTGGTAACTGATAACAGGACGATTTTGTTGGCGAAGAGGTTTCATAAGCAGCGGGTTCACTAAAGCAAACTCAAAAATCAGTAAATTCCTATGATAGCCGATTGCCCCTCCTGCGTCGCGCCCCATGTGTCATCTCAAGCGTAAGCGGCAGCCAGAGATCGGGTTATCACCCGGTGTTCTACCCGTAATGTTCTATAGTTATTGAGTTTTAACGCAAATATGACCGTGTTTCAGTAATGAAAACAGGAGACGAGTGCAATGTCGCAAAATGATAAGACTCACCACCCGCAGCAATCCCCGGTACATGACGAAAACGAAGCGAAACCCGGGATGGATTCACTGGCTCCCGACGATGGTTCCCACCTCGCCAGCCCTGTTCCTACCCCGCCGGGTAAGGAGCCAACGGCACCCGGCAGCCTGAAGGCGCCGCATACCGGCAATGAAAAGCTGAACGCGCTGGAGGCCGTACGCAAAGGCGGCGAAAACTGTCCGCTCACCACCAATCAGGGGGTGCGCATCGCTGACGATCAGAACTCGCTGCGCGCCGGGACCCGCGGTCCGACCCTGCTCGAAGATTTCATCCTGCGTGAGAAGATCACCCATTTTGACCATGAGCGTATCCCGGAGCGTATCGTTCACGCCCGCGGTTCGGCTGCGCATGGCTATTTCCAGCCTTACAAAAATCTGAGCGATATCACCAAAGCCGCGTTCCTCTCTGACCCGGAGAAAATCACTCCGGTGTTTGTACGCTTCTCCACGGTGCAGGGCGGCGCTGGCTCTGCCGATACGGTGCGCGATATTCGTGGCTTTGCGACCAAGTTTTATACCGAAGAGGGTATTTTTGATCTGGTGGGTAACAACACGCCGATCTTTTTCATTCAGGACGCACACAAGTTCCCCGATTTTGTTCATGCGGTAAAACCAGAGCCACACTGGGCGATCCCGCAGGGGCAGAGCGCGCACGACACCTTCTGGGATTACGTGTCGCTGCAGCCCGAAACCCTGCATAACGTGATGTGGGCAATGTCCGACCGCGGTATTCCGCGCAGCTATCGCACCATGGAAGGGTTTGGCATCCATACCTTCCGGCTGATTAATGCCGAAGGTAAAGCCACCTTTGTGCGTTTCCACTGGAAGCCGGTGGCGGGTAAAGCCTCGCTGGTGTGGGATGAGGCGCAGAAGCTCACCGGGCGCGACCCGGACTTCCATCGCCGCGATCTCTGGGAAGCCATCGAAGCGGGCGATTACCCGGAATATGAGCTTGGCTTCCAGCTGATCCCGGAAGAGGACGAGTTCAAATTTGATTTTGACCTTCTCGATCCGACCAAGCTGATCCCCGAGGAGCTGGTACCGGTTCAACTGGTGGGTAAAATGGTGCTCAACCGTAACCCGGATAACTTCTTTGCCGAGAACGAGCAGGCGGCCTTCCACCCTGGGCATATCGTCCCCGGGCTGGACTTTACCAACGACCCGTTATTGCAGGGGCGTCTGTTCTCCTACACCGACACCCAGATCAGCCGTCTGGGCGGGCCGAACTTCCACGAGATCCCGATCAACAAGCCAACCTGCCCGTACCATAATTTCCAGCGTGACGGGATGCATCGGATGGAGATCGACACCAATCCGGCCAACTACGAACCAAACTCCATCAACGACAACTGGCCGCGCGAGACCCCTCCGGGGCCAAAACGTGGCGGTTTTGAGTCGTATCAGGAGCGCGTGGAAGGGTCCAAAATCCGTGAACGCAGCCCCTCTTTCGCCGAGTATTACGCTCACCCTCGCCTGTTCTGGCAAAGCCAGACGCCTGTCGAGCAGGAGCACATTATCGGAGCCTTCAGCTTTGAGCTGAGTAAAGTGGTGCGGGCCTATATCCGTGAGCGGGTGGTCGATCAGCTGGCGCGTATTGATATTACCCTCGCCCAGGGCGTAGCGGACAACCTGGGGCTGACCCTCAGCGAGGCGCAACGCAATATGGCCCCACCGCAGGATGTCAGCGGCGTGAAAAAAGACCCTGCTCTCAGTCTGTATGCCGTTCCCGGTGGCGATATCAAAGGCCGGGTCGTGGCGGTATTACTCAATGACGCCCCGCGGGCCAGTGACGTGCTGGCGGTGCTGCAGGCGCTGAAGGCGAAAGGTGTACACGCCAAGCTGCTCTACTCCCGAATGGGGGACGTAATCGCCGATGATGGCTCGGTGTTGCCGGTGGCGGCCACCTTTGAGGGATCGCCGTCATTGACCGTCGATGCGGTGGTGGTGCCCTGCGGTGATATCCAGAGTCTGCTGAAAAGCGGGGATGCCGTCTACTATCTGCTGGAAGCCTACAAGCACCTCAAGCCGATTGCGCTGGCAGGCGATGCGCGGCAGTTCAAACCGCTGTTGAAAGTAGCGGATCAAGGCGAAGAAGGGATTATTGAAGGCGATACCGCGGCAGGCGCGTTTATGGACGAGCTGGTCCTGCAAATGGCGGCGCACCGTGTCTGGTCGCGTCGCAGCAAAATCGCCAGCATACCGGCGTAAAAAAAGCCGGGTGGCGGCTTCGCCTCACCCGGCCTGGTGTATTTTTTCTGCCCGGTTAGCTTTGCGCTACCGGGCTGTTCCTCACAAATCCCTGAACGTCCCCAGACGATATCCGCGCTCGGCAATCGCATATTTCAGCGAGGTCGATGTCAGCACATCAAGTTCCGTCAGGCGTGGCCAGCAGTAGGCGCTTTTACGAACGGTGTTATCAACAAAGGCCGGATGCGCCATCACTTCCAGCGAGCACTCGCCCTGCTGTACAGAGTGATCCAGCACGCGCAAGAACAGCGCTTCACTGATTTCCTCGCCATAAAATGCGCTACTGAAACCGTCGGTGGTCGGCGGGAGTTCGGCGTTCAGTTCGCTGAAGCCTTCAGAGTGACGATCCACCCGCAGTGCCACCCCTTTACGGCGGGCAAACTCGGCCACAATGGGGAAGATGGCCGGGATCATATGCACATGATGATGACTGTCGATATGAGTCGGCTCACGTCCGAAAAGATCGACAAAGCGATTGAACTGACAGTCCAGCTCGCGGGCGATCTCATCGAGCGGCAACGTCCCCTGCTCTGCCATCTGCCAGATCCATTTGCCCAATTGCCCCTCCCGTGTCAGCCCTGGCATTGGCGTCAGCGGCATACCGAGCGTCAGAACAAAGTGCATGCCGACTCCCAGTTCCGGTAGCGCCCGGCTGAGTTCAGCGGCGTGCTCAATCGCATCGCCGTTAACCATGGCGGTGGTTGAGGTCACCACGCCGTGCCGACAGGCTTCCACAATGCCGTAGTTCTGGCCTTTTGACAGGCCAAAGTCATCGGCGTTGACGATCAGCAGATATTGCATAGTCATCCCTCTTAGTGCTGCTCACTTTTTAGCTTATCGACAGTGGCGGCAAAGTTTGGCAACCATTTTTCATGGGCCAGAATCAGGTCGCGTGCCAATTTCTCGGCATCACGATCGGACTGCACCAGCGGGCTGAGGTTCAGGGCCAGCAGCACGTCGTTCAGCTCGCCGCTGAGCGCCGCCTGACTTGCCGCCACTTCAAAGCCCTTGATGGTGTGGATCAGCCCCATCACTTTGTCATCGAAATGGGTCAGGCGGGGATGCGGCTTCGCCCCCTCGCGACCGAGGATGCAGGTCATCTCCACCGCCCAGTCGGCCGGGATATTATCAATGTGACCGTGGTGCGGCACGTTGACGTAATGCTCTGCCTGCTTGTCGTTGTAGATAGCGTTGATCACTTCGCAAGCCGCATCGGAGTAATATGCCCCGCCGCGCTGCTCCAGCTCTTTCGGCTTCACGTTCAGATCCGGGTTTTTATAGAGATCGAACAGCTGTTTTTCCACCTTCTGCACCACCTGCGCCCGGGCGCCGCCTTTGTAGTACTCGCCCATCTCAATCGCCAGCATCTCTTTCAGCTTGAAGTAATAAAGCAGATAAGAGCACGGCAACAGATTCAGGGAGCGGATCAGCCCTTCGCTGAACGGCAGGTCGAAAATATTTTTCACCGAACTGGCTTTCAGGGTGCCCGACGCCACGCCGTCCAGCAGTTCAGCGAAGCGTGACTCGCCGTTAACCAGCACGTCTTTGATAAAGACCATGTGGTTCAGGCCGAACAGGTCGATGGAAAGCTCATCGTTATCGGTCAGGGCCAGCACGTCGCGGATAAACATCTTCATGCCGATAGGGATATTACATACCCCGATAAAGCGTTTGAAATCGGTGTGGCGATAGACCGCTTCGGTCACCATACCGGCCGGGTTGGTAAAGTTGATCACCCACGCCTGAGGGCAGATCTCCTGCACGTCTTTGATGATGTCGAAAACCACCGGAATGGTACGCAGCCCTTTAAACAGGCCACCGGCACCGTTGGTCTCCTGACCCAGATAGCCGTAGCTCAGCGGGATACGCTCATCCAGCTCGCGCGCCTTAAGCTGGCCAACACGCAGCTGGGTGGTGACGAAATCGGCATCTTTCAGCGCCTGGCGACGATCGAGGGTTTTATGCACGGTCATCGGCACGCCCGCTTTTTTAACCATGCGCTGGCACAGGTCAAAAATAATATCGAGCTTTTCCTGGCCTTCGGCCACGTCCACCAGCCACAGTTCGCTGACCGGCAGTTCATGATAACGCTTGAGGAACCCTTCCAGTAATTCCGGGGTATAGCTGCTTCCGCCGCCGATGGTTACGACTTTCAGTTTCTTTTGCATAATATTCTCCCTGGGAGATCCGCCATTAGAGTATAGCGGTCCCGTCCCATATATTTAGGGCAAGCATTTAAATCGCTATTCCCGGCGGTGATCCCGCCGGACGTTAATTAATAACCGTGATATTTTTCCGGTAGCTGTTAGGTGTAAAAGAGGTCAATTTCTTGAAGGTCTTAATAAACAGGCTCGGACTGCTATAACCGGATTCGTAAGCAATATCCGTCACCGAATAGTTGGTGATCTCCAGCTGTTTTCTGGCGAAATTGATCCGTATTTCATTAATTATTTGCACCGGCGTTTTCTGATAATAACGCTGGGTCGCCCGGGTCAGGTACTCTTGCGATTTACCCGACAGGGCCACCATATTCTCCAGCGCATTTTCCCCAAAACGCAGTTTGTCGTGCATCATTTCAACGGTGGTACGCAGCCATTGCGGGATATCGTCCGTCACCTGCTGCTCTTCGCGATGGTGGCGTAAGCGGTTGACGACATAGAAGGTCACCGTTTCAATAAATTCATCAAATTCACTGTCACGAAAGTTAAGCGAGGCAATAACAGTGTCGATCCAGTTCAGGAACTCACTTTTGACGTGATAAACCTGCGAGGCCACAAAGCAGAACGGCAGCAGCGGCGCGTAGTGGGTTTCGAAGAAGCGTTTACTGACGCCAACGTTGAGAATGCGCGTGGCACCAAAGTCATAAAAGCTCTGATGATGGGAACCCATGGGGATAAAGACGAAGTCCCCGCGCTCCAGCAGCACCCGCTTGCCGTTGATCTCCTGAAAATAGCGGCCGGTCAACACAATGGTGAATTCATAGTAGTCATGCTGATGCAGACCGCTAATGCTCTCCACCTTGTTGTAGATAAACACATGAAAATTTTTACCATTGAACAGCTGTTGTTCCCGGGCGGTAGTGATTTCCATTGCGCTGACCTCCTGCTATCAGTCTGACTTACTGCATTTTCTCGTGAAGTTCGATGAGTTCCGCCACCAGCTCACGCGCCAGCATGGAGGTCATCAGGTGATCCTGGGCATGGACCAGCACCAGGCTGACCTTCATCTTACCTTCACCCTGATCGCTTTCGATCAGTTTTGTTTGCACCAGGTGCGCTTCATTCAGCGCGGTGCGCGACTGGGCCATCATCTCTTTCGCCGTATCGAAATCACCTTGCTTGGCTTTTTTCAGGGCGCCGTACGCCAGACTACGCGCCTGACCGGAGTTGATGATAAGCCCCATCACCACTTCTTCAAGGTCGTTCTCTGCTACGTTTTCCACTTCTTCTGCAACAACATGGTCTAAATCAAACATTTTCGTTTCTCCTGTACTGACGCGGGTTGCCCCGCGTCAGACGACATCAGAATTTCAGTGCCAGAGCGATCTCTTCTTCGCTCTCTTCTTCATCAATGGTGGTCTGGGCCTTGTTAGCGATGGCAACGAACGGCATATAGAGCAGGGTCGCCACACCGAGGTTAAACATCGCCACCAGGAAGGCCGCTACGCTGCCGTTGGTGTTGAAGAAAGCCCCCAGGCCCGCTGGCATGGTCCACGGCGCAATGTTGGTCACCGGCGGGATAATGCCCAGGTAGTAGGCGGTCAGGGTTATGGCGGCCAGCAGCGGTTGCACCAGAACAAACGGAATAAACATCACCGGGTTCATGATAATCGGCAGACCGAAGAGGATAGGCTCGTTAATCTGGAAGATGCCTGACGGCAGCGCCAGCTTCGCCACCTGACGGTGATCTGCACGACGGGAGGTGATAAACACCGCGATAATCAGACCCAGTGTCGCCCCGGTACCGCCCAGGAAGATATAGGAGTCGAGCATCGGTTTGGCCCATACGTGGAAGGTTTTACCGGCCGCCAGCGCCGCGTCAACGGAACCGTACTGCTGGTAGAGTGCCACGTTTTCCAGCGCCCACGGCGTCATGATGCCGCTGTCCAGCGCGGCCAGCGCCAGGGAGCCATGTACGCCAAAGAACCATAGCAGGGAGGTGAAAATCACGTAAGCCCAGCCCACGACGCCACCCATAGAGGCCAGCGGTGTGGAGATGGTGTCCATGATGATCTGGTGGAAGTTAGTGCCCCAGTGAGAGAGCGCCCAGGCGATGGTGCCCATGATGGAGAGAATAATGAAGCCAGGGATCAGCGCCGAGAATGAGCGCGACACCGATGCCGGTACGCTGTCGGGTAAACGAATCACCCAGTTGCGACGAATAATAAAGGTAAACATTTCCGCCACGACCAGGCCGATCACGATACCGGAAATGATGTTTGCCCCGCCCAGCCAGTTGGCCCCCACCGCGTAAGCTTCACCGACGCTGTAGGGAGTCACGGTCATAAAGGCAGCGACAGATAATAAACCGGCGGCCAGCGCGTCAACTTTACGCTCTTCTGCCAGCGCCATCCCAATAAAGAAAGGTGCCATCAGCGACATAATACCCAGTGTACCGTTGTACACATTGCCGCCGATGGCTTTGAAACCATTTAACGTTTCAATAGTTGAGGGATCTAAACGCACACCTAATGAATAGAAGAATGAACCATCACCGAAGCTAAGAAAAACGTTATTAATTAAAACGAACATGGCCCCCGCCAGGGTTAACGGCATAACTTTAATAAAGCCGTTTTTAATGGCGTTGACATGCGGTTGCTTTCCTATTTTAACTGCAAAAGGAAGGAGTACCTTTTCAAGCGCAGCAATAAATCTACTCATAGAAAATGCCCTTAAATGCCGCAATAATATTGCGGCGTAAGTGTGTGTGAAATTGCTCTTTGACGGGAAAAATAATAAATTAAATTAATTAGCAGCTTTTTTAATCGCCGCTACAGCAGCTTTAAGAACACCCAAACCATCCACTTTGCCGTACAGCGCAGAGTCGATCACTTCCACCGGTTTATTCGGTAACAGACGTTGAATTTCTGGCAACATATAAGCGATTTGTGGCCCTAACAGCACCACATCCGCATTGTTCCCTTTCTCACCCGCCAGGGTTTCCGGGAACGCTTCAATCACGACAGGTACTTCGTACTTCTCTGCCTGCGCGCGCATCTTTGACACCAGCAGTGACGTTGACATGCCCGCTGAGCAAAACAGATAGATATGTTTCTTTTCCATAGCAATTTCCCTCTAATGTGCTCACCGCTTCGCCACGATGTTCCCGCCTTGACCGACCGGAATCCTTCGCTGGCGTATCTGATGAATGGAGTATACGGCAACTGCTATCCGGGAGATAATTCATAAGAGACTACAATTGTCTCTCCTTGACCTGGTGTTATGACACCCTTCACATTTTAGGTAAATAATTCGCGGTGAGAATTAAGATGGGTAGCGACGTAAAAAAACCGGCCAGGTGGCCGGTTTGTCGCTTTGCTCAGGAAAAGCGATATCAGGCTTTAGGTGCCTGCGGATCGGTGTCATATTCCGCGCAGGTCTGGTAGCCGGAGTTGATCACGTGGCCAGTATCGTCGAGGGCCACAAAGTAAGTTTCAGTTTTACCATCGCGTTGACCCAGGATGTAGGTCTGGCAGGTGCCACGAGCGTGGATCATCGTCACTTCTGATGACGGCTTACCGGCCAGCTGCTGTACCTGTGCACGGCTCATCCCTTTCTTAACGTCTTTTACGACGGGTTCTTTAAACTGGTCAGCGGTACGGTCATACGCGGTACACCCTGCCAGTAAAGTCATTACTGCCGCTGCGCCTAACATTCCTGCTAAATTCTTGTTCATATTCCGTCCTCTTGTTTATCAGCGTGTTAAGTAAGCCTGGAATAGAAAACCACATTTTTCAACCTCAAGCGTGACGGCAAAGTTTTTTCGGAAAATTCCTGTAATTCAAGCATAAGCTACTAAATCGCTCTGATTCACCCAATTCAAATGTGTGATCCTTGTCGTTTTCCCCATGACGAGTTAGCTTTAACAGAACATCCATCAGGCAAATTTGTGTAACGGAGGGGCTAAATGGCTCTGCAACAAGAAATTATCCAGGCGCTGGGTGCCAAACCCACCATTAATGCGGAAGAAGAGATCCGCCGTAGCGTCGATTTTTTGAAATCCTATTTAACCCGCTTCCCGTTTCTGAAGTCGCTGGTGCTGGGCATTAGCGGCGGTCAGGACTCCACCCTCGCCGGGAAGCTCGCCCAGATGGCCATCAGCGAATTGCGTGCAGAAACAGGCAATGAATCCCTGCAGTTTATCGCGGTGCGTCTGCCTTACGGCGTGCAGTTCGATGAGCAGGATTGTCAGGATGCCATCGCCTTCATCCAGCCGGATCGCGTGCTGACCGTGAATATTAAAGAAGCGGTGCTGGCCAGCGAAAAAGCGTTGCGCGACGCGGGCATTGAACTGAGCGACTTCGTACGCGGCAACGAAAAGGCCCGTGAGCGGATGAAAGCCCAGTACAGCATCGCCGGGATGACCAGCGGCGTGGTGGTGGGCACTGACCATGCGGCAGAGGCGCTGACCGGTTTCTTCACCAAATATGGCGATGGCGGCACAGATATTAACCCGCTGTTCCGTCTCAACAAGCGTCAGGGCAAGCAATTGCTGGCCGCGCTGGGCTGCCCGGAGCATTTATATAAGAAAGCCCCTACCGCTGACCTGGAAGACGACCGCCCTTCTCTGCCCGACGAGGCCGCGCTGGGTGTAACCTATGAAAACATTGACGATTATCTGGAAGGCAAAACGCTGGATGAAGGCACCGCCCGGATTATCGAGGGCTGGTATCTGAAGACCGAACACAAACGTCGCCCGCCGATCACGGTATTCGACGACTTCTGGAAACAATAATTCTGTCGGGGCGGCCTCTGCCGCCTCTTTTTTAACCACACCACAGCTGCTACACTGTATGCCTGAACAGTATCAGGAGTATGTTGTGAGCAGGCGTCAATCGGCACCGCGGCTTGAATTCGAAGCAGCAGCTATCTATGAATATCCCGAACATCTGCGCCCATGGCTGGAGGCACTGCCGAAGCAGCCAGGCGTCTATTTCTTTCATGGCGACAGCGATGCCATGCCCCTATATATCGGTAAAAGCGTCAACATTCGCAGCCGGGTGCTGTCGCATCTTCGCACGCCGGACGAAGCCGCCATGCTGCGCCAGTCCCGGCGTATTACCTGGATCCAGACTGCAGGTGAACTGGGCGCGCTGCTGCTGGAAGCCCGTTTAATCAAGGAGCAGCAGCCGCTGTTCAATAAACGGCTGCGCCGCAATCGCCAGCTCTGCTCACTGCAGATCACCGAGGGCAAACCGCAGATAGTCTATGCCCGCGAGGTCGATTTTTCGCACACCCCCAATCTTTTTGGTCTCTTTGCCAACCGTCGGGCAGCGCTGCAAACCCTGCAGACCCTGGCCGACGAGCGTCAGCTCTGCTATGGCCTGCTGGGACTGGAGTCGTTAAGTCGTGGGCGGGCCTGTTTCCGTTCCGCCCTGAAACGCTGTGCCGGAGCATGCTGTGGGAAAGAGAGCGTTGAGGATCATCACCAGCGCTTAGTCGAGGGGTTGCAGGCGATTGGTGTCACCTGCTGGCCGTGGGACAGCGCCGTGGCGCTGAAAGAGTCGCGCCCGGATATGACCCACTACCATATTATCCATAACTGGCTCTGGCTGGGCGCGGTCGACAGCCTGGACGAGGCGGCGGACCTGCTGCGCACGCCCGCCGGTTTTGATCAGGATGGGTATAAAATTCTCTGTAAGCCGCTGCTGACCGGCAACTACGAGATCATTCCTCTTAGTGCCCCGGAAGCCAAAAAATCTCGCTGAACAACAGCGTTCCCTCCGCCTTCAGCAGCCGCAGCGTATGGTTGCCTTCGTGCCACCATGCGCCCTGATCGGCGGTGAGCAGCTTCTCACCCAGCTGCCAGGCGCCGCTCAGGACAAACACCACCCCGCCACGTGACGCAAACGTGGTAAAGGTGCGATCCGCCACCCGCACCTTTGCCCGACAGCGATCCCGGCGGGTCATAATATTGAAATCCATCGACATTTGTCCCTCTAACAGCTTTGCTTTGACTGGCAGATCGCCGGCAAAGCTGAAGGGCTGATGACGCTGTAACGTATGCGTAAACGCATTGCCGCCATCAAGATGGACTTCCCCTCCTTCCAGTAGCGTGATCACCCGATCAATGCCAGGCGAGACGGAAAAGTCGCCATTGCTGGCGAGGGAGGCAATACTGGCGCGCCAGTTAAATTCCCGGGTTGCGGGGGGAAAACAACATATTTCGCGTGTTTCACCGGCCCCGTTACGCCAGAGGCTGATCGGCATTTTACGGATATCAAAGAATTCCATCACCACTCCGAATGGCGCAACAGGCGCCAGAGCAACCCGCGCAGGGCGGTCGCTTTTTGATTGTTATCGTTAGATCATCACTGTGTAGTATCGGCAGACGTGTCCAACGGCCTTAGCCTGACGACGAAAAAATCCGTAACGCCAGAAATTTCAAACACATTCTGCAAATCGATAACAGGAGAATACCGGGATGGCGGCGGCTGGCAAGAGGGCAGAAAAGAAAAAACCGCCGGACCTGTCCACAGCAAATATGCTTGGGTGAACAGGACTCCGGCGGTCTTGAATGGCTGAACCGATTATTCGGCTGGTGGGGTCATTTTACCTTCCGGCCCGGCACGTTCTGTCAGACGCTTCTCAAAATTCGCATCAAACTGTTTTTTCTGTTCCGGGGTCAGGATGTTGTAAATCTTGTTCTGGGTTTCCATGTGCGCCAGCATGCGGGCTTTGTTCTGCTCGGCCATCTTGTCGACCTGCGCCTGGGCTTTCGCTTTATCGAAGCTGTCGCTGGCGATGATGTCATGCATAGCGCGGCGCTCTTCAACCGATGGACGCTTCATCTGGTCACGCTGGCTTTTCATGATGTCGCGGATTTGCGTTTTCTGCGCATCCGTCAGATTCAGATCTTTAAACATCATGTCGTGATGCATACCCGGCTTGCCTTTGTGATGCATCATTTTGCTTTCGGCAGGTGCCGCGGTCGTGGTGGCGGTATCTGCGGCGAACGCCGCGCTGGTAGCGCCCAGAGCCAGGGTAGAGGCAACAAACAGTGCAGTTAATTTACGCATAATTTTGTCCTTCCTTTCAGTTATTCTTCGGCGCTATGCCGTGTTGACGAGATTCACTTTACGGGGTTTATCGTCAATTAATCAGAGCAAGGGTAAAACAATGAAAGTGTAAAAAACAAATTATCGTCAAATATGGAGAAAATAAGGATAAAGCGTGGAGAGTTGAAACAGAAATATACATCTGGCTGATTTTAAAGAGATTGTGAAGGAGTATACCGGGAAGAAGATTAATAATAAAGCAAACAGCCAGGAATAATCTGTAATAAAACAGGAGAACAATGAAATGGCTGAGAAAATAAACAACCCCATCGCATTAAGCTGATGGGGTTGGAGGAGTGTCAGGTGATTTTTTCCAGCATCAGTCCGGCACGCAAACCAAAGGCCACGGCAGGGTTCGGGAACAGAACATATTCGGTCGGCTTGTGCACTTCGTAGCGTTCATCGCCATCCTCCGCCAGTAATACCCCCTGGCGAAATGGCGTAAAGTTGAGGGTATGCGCCGCCATGTGCAGCACGAAGGCCTCGCTGCGGCGAGTGATCTGCTGCACCACCCGATAGTGCTCAACAGGCTCAGCATGTTGCGCTGGCGCCTCGCCGCTCAGTAAAGCAAACAGCGCCCGATGGGTAGTGGCAAAACGCGACAGATCGTTATGGCCGAACGGCAACGCCTTGCCCAACTCCAGGGTACAGGCAAGGGCACCAAAGCGTTCGCAGCTAAAATGGGTGAATGTCCCGCCCGGCGCCTGATGAAAGACCAGCGCCTCCAGCCCGGCATCCCCCAGCCACTGAATAAATGCCTCATCCCACGGCTGATTGCGCTGGGGCAGTACGCCAAAACGCTCATGATACGAGGCGCGGATGGCGGTATGCAGATCGAGATGCCAGCGGTCGGCCCCTGCCTGCTGATAAAACGCACCCACCAGCTCCTCCAGCAGCGCCGCGCGCGCGGTCTCATCACAGGCCGGAAACTGCGCTCCGCGCCCGCTGAACAGGCGGTTGATATCGCAGGTCAGGTAGCGCTTATCGGCCCTCAGCGCCGGAGGATTGCCATAGATAACAAGCAGGCGGCAGCGTAGCGTCAATTCGCCACGAAACAGCGCCCGCACCAGCAGATCAACGATTTCCACCGGCGCGGTTTCGTTACCGTGGATCCCGGCCGAGAGCACCAGGGCACGCTCGCTCGCGACCTCAGGCGTGAACTCCAGTACCCCGCGCGCCAGCCAGCGCCAGTCAAAGGAGGCCCCTTTGCCCTGAAGGTGGGCAGGTGTTTCATCGGCCATCGTCAGCGCCAGAAAGTTTTCCATCAGGCCTCCTTTATTGCTGGAACGGGTAGACAGACCCGAGTTGCAGAATACGGGTCAGGGCATCCAGCGCCTCGCGCCCTTCGCGCAACAGCTGCGGATCCACCAGGTCGGCCTGAGTCAGACGGTCGCGATAGTAGCGGTCCACCCAGTCATTGAGGGTGTTAAACAGGGTCTCGTTCATCATCACCGCCGGGTTAACTGCCCGCTGCTCCTCGGGAGTCAGCACCACGCGCAGGCGCAGACAGGCCGGGCCACCGCCATTGGCCATGCTCTCGCGCAGATCAAACACCCGCAGCTCGCTGACAGGGTTATCTTCTGCCACCAGACCGTTCAGATAGCGCCAGACGCCAGGGTGATCCTGCGATTCTTGCGGCAGGACCAGTATCATGCTGCCGTCGTCGCGACTCAGCAGCTGGCTGTTGAACAGGTAAGTGGACACCGCGTCCTGGACCGACACTGCCCCGGTCGGCACTTCGATCGGCATGAAGCCGGGCACCCGCTCGCGCAAGGTCTGAAGCAGCGCAGGCTGATCGACAAACGCCTGCTCGTGGCAGAACAGCACCTGGCGGTTCGACACGGCGATCACGTCGTTGTGGAACACCCCCTGGTCAATCACTCTCGGGTTTTGCTGGGCGAAGAGGATCTGCCCGGGGTTGACCTGGTTCAGCCGGGCAACCGCCTGGCTCGCGGCCAGAGTCTGACGCGCCGGGTAGCGGGCCGGTGCCTCATTACCCCCCTCTTCACGACCATAGACGAACAGTTGCAGGCCCGGCTCGCCGTAGTCGCCGCCGAGGCGGTTGTGGTTTGCCGCGCCTTCGTCACCGAACATCGCGACCTGCGGCAGCGCCGTATGGACGCTAAAGCGGGATTCATCGCGGAAAATGGCGCGCAGCACCTTTTCGGTGGTACCGGCTTCACTGGCCCGGTGGAATTTGTTGTTGAGGTTGGCAACGGTGAAATGAACTTTTCCGTCGAGCGTGTCTGCCGACGGGGCTACCGTCGCGGCATTCGCCACCCACATGGAGGAGGCGGAACTGGCGGCAGAGAGCAGCTGCGGCATCTGCGTGCCGGCCTTCTCCACCACCTGCTCATCGGTGCCGGTAAAGCCGAGCTGGCGCAGCACGCCGACGTTAGGCCGCTCCTGAGGCGGGATCACCGCCTGGGGAAAGCCTGCATCCGCCAGCGCCTTCATCTTTAACAGCCCCTGCTTTGCCGCCAGCTGCGGGTTGGAGATCTGAAAGCGGTGCTTAGTCGAGGCTTCATTGCCGAACGACAGCCCGGCATAGTGGTGGGTCAAGCCCACCAGCCCGTCGAAGTTAACCTCACGCGCTTTCATGACGCTTCTCCCGCGTAAAATCGAGGCCCGGACTCAGCTGCTCCGGCAGGACGATGGCCGGGGTTTCGAGGCTCGCCATGGGCCAGGCGCAGTAATCCGCCGCATACCAGGCGCTGGCGCGATGATTGCCGGAGGCACCCACGCCGCCGAATGGCGCGGTGCTGGCCGCACCGGTAAGCGGTTTGTTCCAGTTGACGATCCCGGCACGTGCCTCCAGCAGCAACTGGTCAAATTTTTCGCGTTCCGGCGAGATCAGGCCGCACGACAGGCCGTAACGCGTAGCGTTAGCCATCGCGATAGCCTGGTCGAAATC
This sequence comes from Leclercia sp. 1548, assembly GCF_050435045.1. Lineage (NCBI taxonomy): Bacteria > Pseudomonadati > Pseudomonadota > Gammaproteobacteria > Enterobacterales > Enterobacteriaceae > Leclercia > Leclercia sp. 1548. Next base: position 416,372 of record NZ_JBNDJP010000001.1, read on the forward strand.
GTCATAACGCCAGATGCAGAGCAACGGCCCGAAGACCTCTTCATCCGGTACATCACGCACGCCCGTCATGTCGACGATCCCCGGGGTCAGTAAAGAGGTGCCCGCCCGCACCAGGCGGGGATCGAGCAGCGACCGCCCGCCGCGGGCAACGTGTTCCCGCCAGACGTGATAAACGTTTTTCGCCGCCTGCTCGGAAATCAGCCCGCCCATAAACGGCTGGTCGTTGGCATCCCACGTCCCTGGCAGCAGTTTCGCGCTCACCTCCACCAGCCGGGCGAGGAAGGCATCGCCTTCAGCACCGCTTTTAACCAGCAGGCGACGGGCGCAGGTGCAGCGTTGTCCGGCAGTGATAAAGGCCGACTGGATCGTCAGGTGAACCGCAGCGTCGATATCCGCCGGGTCGTCAACGATCAGGGCATTGTTGCCGCCCATCTCAAGGGCCAGAATTTTCTCTGGCTGACCGGCCAGCTGGCGGTGCAGCTGATAGCCGGTCCCGGCGCTGCCGGTAAACAGCAGGCCGTCAATATCGCTCAGGGCACTCAATGCCTGCCCGGTTTCCCGTCCACCCTGGACGAGATTGAGCACGCCCGGCGGCAGCCCGGCCTGCTCCCACAGTTTTACCACCGCCTCACCGCTCCACGGCGTCAGCTCGCTCGGCTTGAAGATCACGGTGTTACCCGCCAGCAGCGCGGGCACGATGTGACCGTTCGGCAGATGGCCGGGGAAGTTATAGGGGCCAAACACCGCCAGCACGCCGTGCGGACGATGGCGCAGCGTGGCTGCCCCGTCGGCCATCTCGGTGTGCTGCTCGCCGGTACGGGTGTGGTAGGCCTTTACCGAAATGGCGACTTTGTTGATCATCGCGGTGATTTCCGTTGCCGCTTCCCAGCGCGGCTTGCCGGTTTCGCTGGCAATGATCCGGGTCAGCTCCTGCTTATTGGCTTCCAGCAGAGAGGCAAATTTCTCAACGATGGCCTGACGCGCACTGAAGGGCAGCTTTGCCCAGCCCGGGAAGGCCGCACGCGCCGCCCGGCACGCCTGTTCGACCTGCGCGGCACTGGCATCAGCCCCTTGCCATAACCTCTCCTGGCCCACCGGATTGTATTTGGTGCGGGATTCACCTTCGCCGGTCACCCAGTCGCCATTGATCCATAAGTTCATGCTGTTTTCTCCTCGGGACACAGGCGCACCATGCGAATACGATCGCCAGCGCGGCATTTCAGGGCATCCAGTTGTGCTGCGGTCAGCACCAGACGTTCACATTCAGGATCCACGCGCACCAGCGTGGCGCGGAACTGGTCATACTGTTCATTAGCAACCAGGCAGGCGGGCCACTCACCCGGCGCAGGCTGGCCTTCGGCCACTTCCACCAGACGGCTTTTGCGGATCGCCCGAACCCGGTCGATATCGCACTCTAGCGTCGGGCCGCCGTCAAAGATGTCGACATAGTTGCGGTAGCGGAAGCCCTCTTTCTCCAGCACCGCGCGCGCCGGGGCGGTTTGCGGATGCACCTGGCCGATCACGGCCTGCGCCTCGGGGCTGAGGAAATGGGTATAGATAGGGTGTTTCGGCATCAGCTCGGCAATAAAGGCTTTCTGTCCGGTGCCGCACAGGTAGTCGGCTTTGCTGAACTCCATCGAGAAGAAGCGTTCGCCCAGGCTTTGCCAGAACGGCGAGAAGCCGGTTTCGTCGATCACGCCGCGCATCTCGGCCACCACTTTTTCGTTAAAGCGATCGCGGAAGGCAGCCATAAAGAGAAAGCGCGATTTGGAAAGCAGATAGCCGTTGCCCTCCTTGCGCCAGTCGGGATCGAGAAACAGGCTACAGAGTTCACTGCTGCCGGTGTGATCGTTACTGAGAAACAGCGTGGGCAGCGCGTTGTAGACGTTCAGCTCTTTCGACGCGTGCACCAGGGTGCCGACGCGGTAGTTATACCAGGGGTCGTTTAAGCCCACCGCCACTTCGATGGCGCAGATCCCGGCCACGGTGCCGGTGGCAGCCTCTTCCAGAACAAACACGTAACCCTGTTCGCCTTTCGGCAGCGTCCCTTGCCAGGTCTGCAGCGAGCGTTCGATGCGCGCCGAGAGCGTTTTTTCATCAACGGGAAGCGAGGTCAGCCCGCCTCCTGTTTTACCGGCAAGCTGCATGAGGGCGGATAAATCCCCGCGCTCAATGGGACGGATGACCATCATGATGACACCCCGGACTTCACACGATCACAGGCCAGCGCAAAGCGATCTAACCCGGTCTGCACCTCTTCCTCGCTGACGATCAGCGCAGGCGCAAAGCGCACTACGTTAGCCCCGGCGATCAGTACCATCACGCCCGCTTTTGCCGCTTCCTGTGAAATAAGTTTAGCTTTTCCGGCAAATTCCTCCGTGAGTACGCAGCCAATCAGCAGTCCAAGGCCCCGTATTTCTTTAAACAGCCCCGTTTTGCTGTTAATGGCTTGCAGGCGTTCGACAAACCAGTCGTGACGCTGCTTAACGCCGGTCAGCACGTCCGGGGTGTTGATGATATCCAGTACCTGACCGGCCACCGCCGATGCCAGCGGGTTGCCGCCGTAGGTGGTCCCGTGGGTGCCAACGGTCATCACCCGGGCGAATTTGTCGGTGGTCAGCATGGCACCGATTGGGAAGCCGCCACCGAGGGCCTTGGCGGTGGAGAGCACGTCCGGCGTAACGCCATAATGCATATAGGCATACAGCTCGCCGGTGCGGCCAACCCCGGTCTGGACCTCATCGAAAATCAGCACCGCGTTGTGACGATCGCACAGTTCGCGCAGCCCTTGCAGGAAGGCCTTATCCGCAGGCAGCACGCCGCCCTCGCCCTGCATGGGCTCGACGATCACCGCACAGGTGGTATCGTCGATCAACTCGCTGGCAGACTGGAGATCGTTATAGACCGCGTGGCGGATATCCGGCGGCAGCGGCGCAAAGTCCTGTGAATAGGAAGGTTGCCCGCCCGCGCTGACGGTAAACAGCGTGCGGCCATGGAAGGCATTTTTGAAGGCGACGATGCCGCTTTTCTGGTTGCCAAAGTTGTCGTGGGCATATTTACGCGCCAGCTTCAGCGCCGCTTCGTTCGCTTCGGCCCCGGAGTTACAGAAGAACACTTTTTCGGCGAAAGTGGAGTCGATCAGTTTTTTCGCCAGACGCAGCGCAGGTTCATTGGTGTAGCCGTTGCCGGTATGCCAGAACTTCGCCGCCTGGTCGTTCAGCGCCTGACGCAGCGCCGGATGCGCATGACCCAGGGCGTTAACCGCAATCCCCCCGGCAAAGTCGATGTACTCTTTACCCTGTTGATCCCACAGGCGTGAGCCTTCTCCCCGTACCGGAATAAAAGCCGCCGGAGCGTAAACCGGCATCATCCATTCATCAAAGTTTTCACGAGTAATTGACAGAGACATAGCGACCTCATCCGGTAAATAAAAGGTTGATTAAATGTTAAATATTTTAGTGTTTGCGCTGTAAATGTAGATTGCAGCGATCGTGCCAGCCAGCACTAAAAATGCATAAACGGGATGGGGTAACGTAATATCAATGAGTTACAACATGGCGTTATTCACTGTTTTTGCATAATAAGTGAATATTTTTACAACAAGCGGGGCTTTGCCGCATGAAAAATAGCTGTTTTATGCAGAAGCCAAATATAATTCTGGAATTGTGATCGCTCGCGAAATTTGTGGTCCCTTTTCGCGCCATTACAGGGCATCACGCGCCAGTTCGGTGCAAAAATTGCACTGTCGGCACGATCTGTCACAGTAATTGGTGGAACATACGCAGCGGCGGCAGTCAGCCCAACGAAATTCTGCTAACATCCTTGCACTATTCACCTTGCACTGGCAGCGACTATGAAATTTGTCTCTTTTAATATCAACGGCCTGCGCGCCCGTCCTCATCAACTGCAAGCCATCGTTGATCAACATCAGCCTGACGTTATCGGCCTGCAGGAGACAAAAGTCCACGACGATATGTTCCCTCTCGAAGAGGTGGCGAAACTGGGCTACAACGTCTTTTATCATGGCCAGAAGGGCCATTACGGTGTGGCGCTGCTCACTAAAGAGACCCCTGTCTCCGTGCGTCGCGGCTTCCCGGGCGACAACGAAGAGTCCCAGCGCCGTATCATCATGGCGGAAATTCCTTCACCGCTTGGCAACATCACTGTGATCAACGGTTACTTCCCGCAGGGCGAGAGCCGCGACCACCCGCTGAAGTTCCCGGCCAAAGAGAAGTTCTACCAGGATCTGCAGTCGTACCTCGAAACCGAGCTGAAAAAAGAGAACCCGGTGTTGATCATGGGCGACATGAACATCAGCCACACTGACCTGGATATCGGCATCGGCGAAGACAGCCGCAAGCGCTGGCTGCGCGCCGGGAAATGCTCCTTCCTGCCGGAAGAGCGCGAGTGGATGGCGCGTCTGATGGACTGGGGTCTGGTGGATACGTTCCGCCACGCCAACCCGGAGACTCAGGATCGCTTCTCGTGGTTCGATTATCGCTCCAAAGGGTTTGATGATAACCGCGGCCTGCGTATCGACCTGCTGCTGGCAAGCTCGGTGTTGGCAGAGCGCTGTGTTGAAACCGGGATCGACTACGAAATCCGCAGCATGGAAAAACCGTCCGACCACGCCCCGGTATGGGCGACGTTCGACGTCAAATGAATGGCGACAAACGCCCGTAAAATCATCCTGATATGCGCCCTTCTGGGCGCATTTATTGTTATTTATACGCAATTGCCGCCCGGCAGCGTAACGCTGGAAAATCTTCAGGCGCGGCATCAGGCGCTGCTGCTTTACTGCCAGCAGGCCCCGCGCCAGAGCGCTGCCCTCTATTTTATTCTCTATGTGCTGGTGACCACCCTGTCATTGCCGGGGGCTGCGTTGCTGACCCTGCTCGGCGGGGCGCTGTTCGGTCTCTGGCCGGGGATCCTGCTGGTCTCTTTCGCCTCGACGCTGGGCGCCACGCTGGCGATGCTGGTCAGCCGTTATCTGCTGCGCGACTGGGTGCAGCACCGCTTTGCCGGGCAGATGCGCACCGTTAATGACGGGGTGGCGCGGGACGGGGCATTTTATCTGTTTGCCCTGCGTCTGATGCCATTGTTCCCGTTCTTTGTGGTCAACCTGCTCGCCGGGGTGACGCGCCTTGGGGTATGGCGCTACTGGTGGGTTAGCCAGCTCGGGATGTTACCGGGGGCTATTGTCTATCTCAATGCGGGCCACCAGTTGGGGCAGATAACGTCGCTGCATGATATCCTCTCGCCGGGCGTGGTTTTTGCCTTTACGCTACTGGGGCTGCTGCCGCTTATCACCCGCTGGCTGTTCGCCCGCTTTTCCCGAACGTCTTTATAACAGGGGGCATTATGCGCCGTGTGCGTTTTTGCATGTTATTGACCGGCCTGTTGATCGCAGGACCGGCGCTGGCTGATGACGGCTGGCAGAAAACCAAAGAGGATGCCCGGGGCCAGACCGTCTGGTTCAATGCCTGGGGCGGTGACGAGGCGGTGAACCGCTACCTGGACTGGGTGAGTGGCGAGATGAAAAGCCACTACGCCATTAACCTGAAGATTGTCCGTCTGGCTGATGCGGCCGATGCGGTGAAGCGTATCCAGACCGAGGCCAGCGCCGGGCGCAAAACCAACGGCTCGGTTGATCTGCTCTGGGTCAACGGCGAGAACTTCCGTACCCTGAAAACCGCCGGGCTGTTGCAGACCGGGTGGACGCAAAGCCTTCCCAACTGGCGTTACGTCGACACTCATAAACCGGTGACAGAGGATTTCGCTATCCCGACGGAGGGGGCTGAATCCCCGTGGGGCAGCGCACAACTCACGTTTATCGCCAGCCGTCAGACCCTGCCGCACCCCCTTAAGGATCCCGAGGCGCTGCTGGAGTATGCCACGCAACATCCTGGCACTGTTACCTACCCGCGCCCGCCTGACTTTACCGGCACCGCGTTTCTGGAACAGATCCTTCTGACCCAGACCACCCAACCCGACGCGCTAAAACAGCCGCCGGACAGCGCCACCTTTGCCGCCGTCACCGCCCCGCTATGGGCTTATCTGGATAAACTGCATCCTCATCTGTGGCGCGAGGGCAAGGATTTTCCACCGTCTCCGGCGCGGATGGATGTCTTGCTGGCCAGTGGCAACTTAAACCTGTCGATCACTTTTAATCCGGCCCATGCCCGGCAACAAGTGAACAGCAAAGCATTGCCCGCTGACAGCTACAGCTTCGGTTTTCAACAGGGGATGATTGGCAACGTACACTTCGTCACCATCCCGGCCAATGCCTCTGCCAGCGCAGGCGCAAAAGTGGTCGCCAACTTTTTACTTTCCCCGCAGGCGCAGATCCGCAAGGCCGATCCGGCCAACTGGGGCGATCCGAGCGTGCTGGATCCGCAAAAAGTGCCCGCCGCTGAGGCCGCACAGCTGCGCCAGTTTATTCCAACCGATTTACCTGCAACGCTCGGCGAACCCCACGCCGCCTGGGTTAATGCGCTGGAGCAGGCATGGCTGCGTCGCTACGGCACCCACTAAGCTGGCTCGCATGGGCACTGATGGCGGCAGTTTATCTGCCGCTGCTGCCCGCCTTTGCCCTACTGTTACCGCCGGTTTTCTCTCTGGAGAACTGGCAGGCGCTGGCGGCGGATCCGCAGTTGCCGCAGGCGCTGATCGCCACCCTGGTGTCCACCCTGATTGCCGCCGCTGGCGCGCTGCTCCTGGCGCTGGCAGTGGTGGCTGCGCTGTGGCCCGGCAACCGCTGGCGGCGGCTGAGTAATCACCTGCCTTGGCTGCTGGCGATCCCTCATGTGGCCTTTGCCGTCAGCGTGCTGCTGATGTTTGCCGAAGGCGGTGAACTTTACCGCTTCTGTTCGTTTTGCTCGCCGGTTATGGATCGCTACGGGATCGGGCTGGGCCTGACCCTTGCCGTCAAGGAGAGCGCCTTTGTTGTCTGGGCCATTTACGCCTCGCTTCCGGAAAAAGCGTTGGCGCAAAAAGTCACGCTCCTGCGAACCCTGGGCTACAGCCGCTGGCAGGCGCTACGCTGGCTGATCCTGCCTGCCATTGCGCCCGCGCTGGGGGCAGTGATGCTGGCGGTGATCGCCTGGACGCTGTCGGCAGTGGACGTGGCTCTGATCCTCGGGCCGGGTAATCCCCCCACCCTCGCCGTGCTGGCCTGGCAGTGGCTTTCGCAGGGGGATGCGCAACAGCAGGCGAAGGGGATGCTGGTGTGCGTGATCCTGTTGGTGCTGCTGGAACTGATCGCTGTCGCGCTGTTTATCGGCTGGCAACGCTGGCGCCGCACTATCCCGGATATCTCCGGGAAGCGCCCGACACCGCGTCCGCTAAGGGTGGGACGCGCCTGCGGCGTGCTGCTGCCGTTGGCGGGGATCGTCAGCGTGGCAATACTGGTGCTCACGGCAGGCAATGCCAGCGTCTCCCGCGAGACGGCGGGCGAGAGCCTGACGCTGGGCCTCTCTTCGGCGGTGCTTGCCCTGGGGATGATCCTGCTCTGGCTGGAGTGGGGCCCGCAGCGCGGCGGCTTCTGGGTCTGGCTACCGCTGGCCCTCCCCGCCCTGCCGCTGGTGGCCGGGCAGTATCAATTGGCCTTGCTGCTGCAGCTCGACGGGCAATGGATCGCTGTGTTGTGGGGGCATTTACTGTGGGTGTTGCCGTGGATGCTGCTGGTAATGCAGCCCGCCTGGCGCCGACTCGATCCGCGCCTGATCCTGATTGCCCGCACTCTGGGATGGGGATCGCTTAAAATATTCTGGCTGGTCAAATGTCCGCAGATGATCCGCCCGGCGCTCACCGCCTTTGCCGTCGGGTTTTCCGTCAGCATGGCGCAGTATCTGCCCACCCTGTGGCTGGGCAGCGGACGGTTCGCCACCCTGACCACCGACGCCGTGGCGCTCAGCAGCGGGGGCAGTAGCGCCGTGCTGGCGGCCCAGGCGCTGTGGCAATTGCTGTTGCCGATGCTGGTCTTCGCCGCCTGCATCCTGATTTCCCGGCTGGTTGGCCGTTTTCGACAGGGGTTACGTTAATGCTGATGGTTAAGGATGTTTCGCTCGCACTGCGCCACACGACGCTGCTGCACAACGTTAACTTCAGCGTGCAGCCAGGCGAAATTCTCACCCTGATGGGCCCATCCGGCAGCGGTAAATCGTCGCTGTTTGCCTGGATGGCAGGTGCCCTGCCCGGCGATTTTCGCGCCGCAGGGGAGCTGTGGATCAACGCCCGGCGCTGTGACGCCCTGCCCACCGAGCAGCGCGGACTGGGCCTGCTGTTTCAGGATGCCTTGCTCTTCGATCACTTCAGCGTCGGGCAGAATCTGCTGCTGGCGCTCCCGGCGGCGATAAAAGGCAAGCGCCGACAGCAGGCGGTGATTGCGGCGCTGGACGCCGCCGAACTAAACGGCTTTTTTCATCGCGACCCCGCCACGCTCTCCGGCGGCCAGCGCGCCCGGGTGAGTCTGCTCCGCGCCCTGCTGGCCCAGCCGCAGGCGCTGCTGCTCGATGAACCTTTTAGCCGCCTGGATAAAAACCTGCGCGACCAGTTTCGCCGTTGGGTGTTCGCGGAAGTGCGCACCCGGCAGATCCCGGTGGTACAGGTCACGCACGATGACGAAGATATTCCCCCGAACGGGCGCGTGCTGCCGATGGCGGGCTGGCAATGAATTCCATGACATCCTGCGCAAACGCAACGTTTTTTGGCTGGCAGGTTGCCACAATCACGGCTCATTTCTTTACGATCGGGCTTTTCGATGAAACGTGTTTCTCAACTGACCGCGCTGACCGCCGCTTTAGGTCTCGCCGCTTTCTCTTCTTTTGCTGCTGAAATGGCACCTTCCCTCACGCTGACAGCGCTTCAGCAACAGCAAGGCGCCCTGATTGACACCCGCGCCAGCGCCTTCTACAACGGCTGGCCGCAGACCCTGAACGGTCCGTCCGGCCACGAGCCTGCCGCGCTGAACCTTTCCGCCAGCTGGCTTGGGGCCATGAACGAGACCCAGCTGAAAGCCTGGGCTTCGCAGCACCAGCTCACGCCGACCACGCCGGTTGCCCTGTACGGTAGCGACAGCGATAACCAGGCCGTTAAGGCGCGGCTGAATCAGGCGGGTTTCAGCCAGGTCACGTTGTTGAGTGATGCCCTGCAAACCCCGGCGCGTCTCCAGCGTCTCGCCCACTTCGAGCAACTGGTCTACCCGCAGTGGCTGCACCAGCTCCAGCAGGGTAAGCCGGTCACGGCTGCGCCTGCCGGCGAGTGGAAAGTGATTGAAGCGGCCTGGGGCGCACCGAAATTTTATCTGCTGAGCCACATCCCCGGCGCAGACTATATCGACACCAATGAAGTGGAAAGCGAGCCGCTGTGGAACAAAGTTTCTGATGCGGATCTCAAAGCGATGCTGGCAAAACATGGCATTCGCCATGACACCACGGTGATCCTCTACGGCCGCGATGTGTATGCCGCCGCGCGCGTGGCGCAGATCATGCTCTATGCCGGGGTGAAAGATGTTCGCCTGCTGGATGGCGGCTGGAAAGCCTGGGACAGTGCAAAACTGCCGGTTGAACGCGGCACACCGAATAACGTGACGCCAGCGGCCGATTTTGGCGCGCCGATCCCGGGTCAGCCACAGCTGATGCTGAATACCGAACAGGCGCGTGGCCTGCTGCACCGCAAGGATGCTTCTCTGGTGAGCATCCGCTCCTGGCCGGAATTTACCGGCGTGACCAGCGGCTACAGCTACATTAAGCCAAAAGGCGAGATCGCAGGCGCACGCTGGGGTCATGCCGGAAGTGACTCTACCCATATGGAAGATTTCCATAACCCGGATGGAACCATGCGTAGCGCAGAGGATATCGCCGCGATGTGGAAGCAGTGGCATATTCTGCCTGATCAGCAGGTGGCGTTTTACTGCGGCACCGGCTGGCGGGCATCGGAAACCTTTATGTATGCCCGGGCGATGGGCTGGAAAAATGTCGGCGTCTATGACGGCGGCTGGTACGAATGGAGCAGCAACCCGCAGAATCCGGTTGCTACCGGTGAACGCGGGCCAGACGCGTCACTCTGATCCTGCCTGACGCTGAGCCTCTTTCAGCGTCAGATAACCACTCCAGATGCGCGTTGCGGTGGTGAGCCAGCACAACGCGCCGAAAACCCACGCCAGCCATGCAAAGTGCGCCGGGAACAGGCAGAAAAGCACAAACAGCAGGATGGTTTCGGTTCCTTCTGTTAGCCCACCCAGATAGTAAAACGACTTGTGGGCATAGCCCGGATTGTCGATGTCATGCTTCGCGGCCAGCGTGGCAAACGCCAGGAAGCTGCTGCCGGTGCCAATAAAGGCAAACATTAGCCAGGCGGCTGGCAACGCATTAAGCGCGGGATCCGCGAGGGCAAAGCCAAAGGGCACGAGGGCATAAAACAGAAAATCGAGGGCGATATCAAGAAAGCCACCGGCATCGGTTAATCCTCTGCGTCGCGCCAGTGCGCCATCCAGTCCGTCCAGCAGGCGGTTCAGTACAATGGCCACCAGCGCCGCCAGATACCAGCCCAGCGCCAGAAATGGCAAGGCCAGCACACCGATGGCAAAGCCGATCAACGTTATGCCGTCCGGGCTGATCCCCGGTTTATCCAGTCTCATCACCAGCCGATTGAGCAGCGGTTTCAGGCGCGGGTGGAGGTGGCGATCAAGCATCGTGTTTTTCTCCAGGCATGACGCATAACCCTTGCGAGGGGATATCCAGTGCGGCATTGAAACGCGCTGACAGGTTCTGAAAAGCGAGCAACGCGGTCATCTCCGTAATCGCCTGTTCGCTGAAGTGGTGGCGCAATGCGGCTTTTAGTGCATCGTCAACCACCGGCGGGGTGGCGGAAACCGCCTCGGCATAGGCCAGTGCGGCACGCTCCTGGTCGCTGAAGAGCGTGCTGTCGCGCCATGTTGCAACGGCCTGTACCTTTGCCATCCCGCCGCTGCGTTGCGCCAGACGTAACGCATTGGCATCGATGCAGAACGCGCAATGGCACACCTGAGAGACGCGGGTCATCAGCAGCGAACGCAGCACCGGATCGAGAGGCGATTTTTTACGCTCGATATACCCGACAAACAGCGCCACCAGCCAGAATAGCCGGGGCATTCTCCCCCACCAGCGCAGCGGGTTAAGCACCGCGCCATAATGTTTTTTCTGCATCCTGGCGATTGGCGTTAAACTGGCGGGGATGGATTCGATGGGTTTAACCCAGACTGGCGGTGACTCTTTCACAGGATGCTCCCTGGTCGCTAATAAGTACGCAGATCCTAACGCTTTCTCTCTCACTCATTATTGACGACCATGCTAAAAACACTCGATGTTGTTTGCGCTATTCTCGAACAGGATGGCAAAATTTTACTGGCGCAGCGCCCGCTGCATGCGGATCAACCCGGTTTGTGGGAGTTTGCCGGGGGCAAAGTGGAGGCGGGAGAGACGCAGCCCGACGCTCTGGTACGTGAGTTGCGCGAAGAGCTGGGCATCGAGGCCCGGCCCACGCGCTATATCGCCAGCCACCAGCGTGAAGTGTCGCAGCGGCTTATCACTCTACACGCCTGGCACGTGCCGGCGTTTACCGGCACGCCCGAAACGCACTATCACAGCCAACTGGCGTGGTGCTCTCCGCGCGAGGCGCTGAGCTACGATCTTGCCCCGGCGGATATCCCCCTGCTGGAGGCGTTTATTCTCTTACGCGACGCCAGACCAGCGGATTAGTGCTGATGGCATTCTGATCGCGCTGGCACTGCAATAACACCCCGTCGGCCTTCACCACCGCCCCTTCGGAATAGTTCTGATCCTGATAGATGCAGCACTGATTGCACGGCGGCGGGCGCTGACCGCTGGAGCTGAAGATCTCCGGCGGGATATTCACATCCACCCCGGTACCAAACCGCTGGTCGGCCTGACTGCCGGCCGCGAAAACCCCAAGCAAAACAGCCATCACAATACGCTTCATCGACGCTTCTTCCTGTTGTGTCCTGATATTCACTATAACGGTAAAAAACCCGGGAAGCTTTAATCCCGCCGATCATCGTTTTTTGTTATGACCCGGCACGTGTAATGAATTTAACTTGAGGACAAAATTTAGCTTGCGTCACAAAGCGCATCGGGTGGTATAGTCGAAAAACACAACAACATGCATCTTTTTGTTACAAATAAAATAATCCCAAAATATTAGAGGAACTTATCGATATGGACCAGGCGTGCTCTCTTGAATCCTTTCTGAACCGCGTTCAACAGCGTGACCCACATCAGAGCGAATTTGCTCAGGCCGTACGTGAAGTGATGACCACCCTCTGGCCATTCCTGGAACAAAACCCGCGCTACCGTCAGATGTCTCTGCTTGAACGCCTGGTTGAACCCGAGCGCGTGATCCAGTTCCGCGTAGTGTGGGTTGACGACCGCAATCAGGTGCAGGTCAACCGCGCCTGGCGTGTCCAGTTCAGCTCTGCGATTGGTCCTTTCAAGGGCGGGATGCGTTTCCACCCGTCGGTTAACCTGTCGATCCTGAAGTTCCTCGGCTTTGAACAAACCTTTAAAAATGCCCTCACCACCCTGCCTATGGGCGGCGGCAAAGGCGGCAGCGATTTTGATCCAAAAGGCAAAAGCGAAGGCGAAGTGATGCGCTTCTGCCAGGCGCTGATGACCGAACTGTACCGTCACCTGGGCGCGGATACCGACGTACCGGCCGGGGATATCGGCGTGGGCGGGCGCGAAGTGGGCTTTATGGCCGGGATGATGAAAAAACTCTCCAACAACAGCGCCTGCGTCTTCACCGGGAAAGGCCTCTCTTTCGGCGGCAGCCTGATCCGCCCGGAAGCGACCGGTTACGGTCTGGTCTACTTCACTGAAGCGATGCTGAAGCGTCACGGAATGAGCTTCGACGGCATGCGCGTGGCGGTGTCGGGTTCCGGCAACGTAGCCCAGTACGCTATCGAGAAAGCAATGGCACTGGGTGCCCGGGTGATCACCGCCTCTGACTCCAGCGGCACCGTGGTTGATGAAGCGGGCTTCACCTCTGAAAAACTGGCGCGCCTGTGCGAAATCAAAGCCAGCCGCGACGGCCGTGTGGCCGATTATGCCCGCGAGTTCGGTCTGACCTATCTTGAAGGCAAACAGCCGTGGGCTGTACCGGTCGATATCGCCCTGCCATGCGCGACCCAGAACGAACTGGATGTGGATGCGGCACGCCAGCTGATCGCCAACGGTGTCAGAGCAGTCGCCGAAGGGGCTAACATGCCAACCACTATCGAAGCCACCGACCTGTTCCTGCAGGCTGGCGTGTTGTTCGCACCGGGTAAAGCAGCTAACGCTGGCGGTGTGGCAACCTCAGGCCTGGAGATGGCGCAGAATGCCGCGCGTATGGGCTGGAAAGCAGAGAAAGTGGATGCGCGCCTGCATCACATCATGCTGGATATTCACCACGCCTGCGTTGAGTATGGCGGGGAAGAGAAGCAGACCAACTATGTTCGCGGGGCGAACATTGCCGGGTTTGTGAAGGTCGCGGATGCGATGTTGGGTCAGGGTGTGATCTGATTCTGCGCCCTCTTCTCAAGGGAGAGGGCGAAAAACTCAGGCCGGGTGAGCGTCGCGCCACCCGGCGAATTTTCAGGCCGTACTCTTCTTCTTAAACTTTTTCTTCTTGTCGCCACCCGGCGCAACCATGCCACGAAAATCCCTGACGGATGTGTTCCGCGCCTGGTTAATCAGATCGAATAACGTGCCCACCAGCGGCTGCATAAAATCCTGATATCGACACTGTTTTTCGCTGATCTGGGTCAGCACTGATTCCCAGTGCGCGGTCATATCCGGTCTTGCGGCCATCTCCGGCAGGGAGTGGATCAGCGCCTTTCCGGCATCCGTCGCGTGGATGTAACGCCCTTTCTTGTGCAGAAAACCGCGTTTAAACAGCAGCTCGATGATCCCGGCGCGGGTCGCTTCCGTTCCCAGCCCGTCGGTGGCGCGCAGGATCTTCTTCAGATCTTTATCCTGCACAAACCGGGCGATTCCGGTCATGGCGGAGAGGATAGTCGCGTCGGTGAAGTGGCGCGGCGGCTGAGTCTGTCGCTCCACCACTTCGCCCTTCTCACACAGCAGCTCATCGTCTTTTTTCACCACCGGCAGCGGCGTTCCGTCGTTTTCTTCATCGCGCTCTCTACTGCCCAGCAGCGTGCGCCAGCCCGCTTCGGCGAGGAAGCGTGCCTTGGCGATAAATTTGCCTTTGGCGATCTCCAGCTCAATGACGCACTTGCGGAACAGCGCATCCGGGCAGAACTGCATCAGGTACTGACGGGCAATAAGGTTATAAACCTTCGACTCATTCTCGGTCAGACTGACCTTACTGCTGCGGGCGGTGGGAATGATAGCGTGGTGAGCATCCACCTTTTTATCGTCCCAGCAGCGGTTGCGCGTATCCGGGTTGACCACCGGCTGCGGCATTAAATCAGGAGCATGAGCGGCAATGGCGTTCAGCACCGCGTGGCGTCCGGCAAAATGCTCTTCCGGCAGATAGCGGCTATCAGAACGCGGATAGGTAATCAGCTTATGCGTTTCATACAGCTTCTGGCAGATATCGAGCACGTTTTGCGCGCTCAGGCCGTAGCGTTTCGCGGCCTCGATCTGCAGAGCGGAAAGGGAAAACGGCAGCGGCGCGGGTTCTGATTCCCGTTTATCGTTATAGCTGGTGACGACGGCGGGCTGGCCCTGAATGCGGGTCACCACGTGGTCGGCCAGAGGACGATGCAGCAGACGTCCCTCTTCATCCTGATAAGGTTCGCAGGCCTCGCTCGGCTGCCAGACGGCGGTAAAGCGTTCGTCCTTCGGGGTGACAATATGGGCCTTCACTTCGAAGAAGTCTTTGGCGACAAAGTTCTCAATCTCTTCATCACGGCGCACCACCAGCCCCAGCACCGGCGTCTGTACGCGGCCCACCGACAGCACCCCTTGATAACCCGCGTTACGCCCGAGAATGGTATAGGCGCGGGTCATGTTGATGCCGTACAGCCAGTCGGCGCGGGCACGGGCCAGCGCCGACACGCACAGCGGCACAAACTCGCTGTTGGATCGCAGACGCGAAATGGCACGCTCTACCGCCTGCGGGTTGAGATCGTTAATCAGACAGCGTTTTACCTGGTGGCGTTTTTCTGGCGCGAGGTTCAGGTAATCCAGTACCTCGTCCACCAGCAGCTGCCCTTCTCTGTCCGGGTCACCGGCGTGGATCACTTCTGCTGCGTCATTCAGCAGACGCTTAATGACGTTGAGCTGTTTGGTCACCGACGGGCGTGGCTGCAGCTGCCACTTTTCTGGCACGATAGGGAGATCGTTGAGATTCCAGCGCGCGTAGCGGCTGTCGTAGGCATCCGGCTGGGCCTGCTCCAGCAGGTGGCCGATACACCAGGTGACCACCTGCCCGTTCCCGCACTCGATATAACCATCGCCCTTGCGATGCGGCTTGGGTAATACATCCGCAATCGCCCGGGCGAGGCTGGGTTTTTCGGCAATAAATAACCGCATTGAATTAACGGATCTCAATCATCGGACGGCCACCGCGCGCAGTCACCAGCTCGCCGATGGCGGTCAGGGTGATACCGAACTCAGCGGCGGTTGCCTGGACTTCTGCTTCGGCCTCCGGGGTGACCGCCAGCAGCAGGCCGCCGGAAGTCTGCGGGTCGCACAGCAGATCGCGCCACTCGGCGGGCATCTCGCCCATCAGGTGACCGTAGCTGGCGAAGTTACGCTGCGTGCCACCCGGCACAGCCCCCTGGGCAATATAGGCTTCCACACCCGGCAGTTTCGGCACGTCCTGATACCAGACCTGCGCCTGCACACCCGCCCCCTGGCACACTTCGCTCAGGTGGCCCAGCAGGCCAAAGCCGGTCACGTCGGTCATCGCCTTCACGCCGTCAATGTTGGCGAAGGCGGCACCGGCGAGGTTCATCTGGCACATCACTTCCGTCGCCAGCCCCTGGTGTTCTGGCTTCAGCAGGGATTTTTTCTCCGCGGTCGTCAGGACACCAATGCCTAATGGTTTGGTCAGAAACAGCTTACAGCCTGCTTCGGCGGTGCTGTTGCGTTTGACGCGCTCCGTCGGCACTACGCCAGTCACTGCCAGGCCGAAAATCGGTTCAGGCGCGTCAATGGAGTGGCCACCCGCAAGCGCGATCCCCGCCTGCTGGCAGGCAAAGCGACCGCCCTCAATCACCTCGCGGGCGATCTCCGGGGCCAGGGTGTTGATCGGCCAGCCGAGGATCGCAATCGCCATGATCGGCTTGCCGCCCATGGCAAAGATATCGCTGATGGCGTTAGTGGCGGCAATGCGCCCGAAATCGAACGGGTTATCGACGATCGGCATAAAGAAATCGGTGGTGCTGATAATGCTGGTGCCGTTGCCTAAATCGTAGACTGCCGCATCGTCGCGGGTCTCGTTACCCACCAGCAGGTTCGGGTCGACAAACTTCGCCTGCTCGCTATGGAGAATGGTTTCCAGCACTTTAGGGGAAATTTTACAACCGCAACCGGCTCCATGGCTGTATTGCGTTAAACGAATAGCTTGCTCGCTCATGACAATCTCCTTTCATTACAATTGCACTATGGTAGCGCTCATTCCATTAAGTGATAAGTATGACTGTCTGAATTCTGCTGCGGTTGCTCAGGATCCAGACAGTTTTGTGTTGGGGATCAGAAATGGGTGACGAATGGCGCGGTATCAGGCACGGAAACGGTGGTCGAGGCTTTGAGCTGTGGGGTGCCCAGATAGAGGAATCCGACGATTTTATCGTCTGCGCCGCAGGACAGGCCGTCGCGTACCACCGGGCTGTCGGTTAACGCACCACTGCGCCAGATACCGTTGTAACCCTGGGCAACGGCGGCGAGCTGCATGGCCATCACCGCACATCCGGCTGACATCTCCTGCTCCCAGACCGGCACCTTGTGCTGCGACTGGCATTTCGCGACCACGGCGATAATCATCGGCGCGCGGAACGGGGCATTACGGGCTTTTTCAATCGCCTTTTCATCCTGACCTGCGGCCACGGCCCCTTTCTCCAGCAAGGCGCTAAAGCGATCGCGTCCTTCACCCTCTATGATAAAGAAGTGCCACGGTTGTAAGGTGCCGTGATCCGGGGCACGCATCCCGGCGCGAAGAATGTTGTCCAGCTGTTCACCTGCCGGGGCTGGCTCCGCCAGGCGCGCCGCGCTACGACGGTTAACAAGCAGTTCGAGTGCATCCATGGGGTTACTCCTGTCTTGAAATTTACTCAAAATTAACACGACGGCAGATTTTGTTACAGCGTGGCAGGCGATTCCTGCTGACAAGTGGCGGTCGGGTCATTACGATAGCCCGACAACACCGTCCATGGCGACGGGAAGGTAATTATCTGGACAGGGAGAATACATGCGAACCCTCTGGCGACTGTTTGCCGGCTTTTTTAAATGGACGTGGCGACTGCTTAATTTCGTCCGCAATCTGGTGATGAATATCTTCTTCATCCTTATTCTGATGGTTTGCGTGGGCGTCTGGATGCACCTCAGCGCCACCAGCCAGTCGCAGAACACCGGCCGCGGTGCGCTTCTGCTGGATATCGCTGGGGTCGTGGTGGATAAACCCTCCACCAGCAATCGTCTTGGCGTGCTGGGTCGCCAGCTGTTTGGCGCCAGTAGCGACCGTCTGCAGGAAAACTCGCTGTTTGATATCGTCGATGCCATTCGTCAGGCGAAAGATGACCGTAACATTACCGGCATCGTGCTCGATCTGAAGAACTTCGCCGGGGCGGATCAGCCTTCCATGCAGTACATCGGTAAAGCGCTGCGCGAGTTCCGCGACAGCGGCAAACCGGTCATTGCGGTGGGCGATAACTACAGCCAGGGGCAGTACTATCTGGCAAGCTTCGCCAATAAAGTGTGGCTCTCGCCGCAGGGCACCGTCGATCTGCATGGCTTTGCCACCAATGGCCTCTATTACAAAACGCTGCTCGATAAGCTGAAAGTCACCACCCACGTGTTCCGTGTCGGCACCTATAAATCTGCCGTTGAGCCGTTTATCCGCGACGACATGTCCCCTGCTGCCCGCGAGGCAGACAGCCGCTGGATCGGCGAGCTGTGGAAAAACTACCTGGGCACCGTTGCTGCGAACCGTCAGATCACCCCGGAGCAGGTCTTCCCGGGTGCGCAGGGGGTTCTGGACGGACTGCGTAAAGTCGAGGGGGATACCGCGAAGTATGCCCTGAACGCTAAGCTGGTGGATGCCCTGGGTACCAGCGCCGAGATTGAAAAATCTCTGACTAAACAGTTCGGCTGGAGTAAAGAGGAGAAGAATTACAGCGCCGTCAGCTTCTACGACTATCAGGCGAAAAAACCGGCCGATACCGGTGACAGCATTGCCGTGGTCTTCGCTAACGGAGCAATCATGGATGGCGAAGAGACGCCGGGCAACGTTGGCGGCGATACGACCGCGGCGCAAATCCGCGAAGCGCGCCTCGATCCGAAAGTGAAAGCCATCGTCCTGCGGGTGAACAGCCCGGGCGGCAGCGTCAGCGCCTCGGAAGTGATCCGCTCGGAACTGTCAGCGGCACGCGCCGCCGGTAAACCGGTTGTGGTCTCTATGGGCGGGATGGCGGCATCCGGTGGTTACTGGATCTCGACCCCGGCGAACTACATCGTGGCGAACCCGAGCACCCTGACTGGCTCCATCGGCATCTTCGGCGTAATCAACACCGTGGAAAACAGCCTCGACTATCTTGGCGTGCATACCGATGGCGTTGCGACCTCGCCGCTGGCGGATCTTGCCATCACCAAAGCCTTACCGCCGGAAGTGTCAGAGATGATGCAACTCAGCATTGAGAACGGCTATAAGCGCTTTATCACCCTGGTGGCCGACTCCCGTAAGCAGACCCCGGCGCAGATTGATCAGATTGCGCAGGGCCACGTCTGGACCGGCCAGGATGCGAAGACCAATGGGCTGGTGGATAATCTGGGTGATTTCGATGACGCCGTCGCCAAAGCCGCCGAGCTGGCGAAGCTGAAGCAGTGGCATATCGATTTCTATCAGGATGAGCCGACCTTCATTGATGTGGTAATGGACAGCTTCTCCGGCTCGGTTAAAGCCATGCTGCCAGATGCGCTGCAGGCGTATTTGCCTGCGCCGGTCGCCTCGGCGGCGAAAGCAGTCAAAGCGGAGGGCGATAAACTGGCCGCCTTTAACGATCCGCAAAATCGCTACGCGTTCTGCCTCACCTGCGCTAACGTACGTTAATCATCATCCCCTCTTCTGCGAAGAGGGGATTTTTCTTTGAAGCCCAAGAACATTACATGATGCAAAAGAAATCAATCTATGTGGCCTATACCGGCGGTACGATCGGTATGCAGCGCTCGGAAAACGGCTATATCCCGGTGTCGGGTCACCTGCAACGCCAGCTGGCGTTAATGCCTGAGTTCCATCGCCCGGAGATGCCGGATTTCACCATTCACGAGTATGACCCGCTGATGGACTCTTCCGACATGACCCCGGAAGACTGGCAACATATCGCCGACGACATCAAGGCGCATTACGATCAGTATGATGGATTCGTGATCCTGCATGGCACCGACACCATGGCGTTTACCGCCTCGGCGCTCTCTTTCATGCTGGAAAATCTCAGTAAACCGGTGATCGTGACCGGCTCGCAGATCCCCCTGGCGGAGCTGCGTTCCGACGGGCAGATCAACCTGCTCAATTCCCTGTACGTGGCCGCCAACTTCCCGATTAATGAAGTGAGCCTGTTCTTTAACAACCGCCTGTATCGTGGCAACCGTACCACCAAAGCGCATGCGGATGGCTTTGATGCTTTTGCCTCGCCGAACCTCTCTCCGCTGCTGGAAGCCGGGATTCATATTCGCCGCCTCGGTACGCCCCCCGCCCCTCATACTACGGGCGAGCTGGTGGTTCATCCTATTACCCCGCAGCCGATAGGCGTGGTGACGATTTATCCCGGCATCTCCGCCGATGTTGTGCGTAACTTCCTCCGCCAGCCGGTAAAAGCGCTGATCCTGCGCTCCTACGGCGTGGGCAATGCTCCGCAAAACGGCGAGTTCCTTAAGGAGCTTCAGGAGGCAAGCAGCCGTGGGATCGTGGTCGTTAACCTGACCCAGTGCATGTCGGGCAAGGTGAATATGGGCGGCTATGCCACCGGTAACGCTCTGGCGCAAGCGGGGATTATCAGCGGATTCGATATGACGGTAGAAGCCACTCTGACTAAACTTCACTACTTACTGAGTCAGGATCTGGACGTACAGTCGATTCGCACCGCGATGATGCAAAACCTGCGTGGCGAACTGACGCCAGACGAATAAGGAGTCTGCATGAAACAACGAGCCTTGTTACTGGTCGATTTACAGAATGATTTTTGTGCCGGCGGCGCGCTGGCGGTGGCTGAAGGCGACAGTACGGTGGATATCGCCAACGCTTTAATTGAGTGGTGTAAAGCCCGCGGCGAAGCGGTGGTGGCCAGCCAGGACTGGCATCCGGCAGATCACGGCAGCTTTGCCAGCCAGCACAAGGTCGAGCCTTTCACCCAGGGCGAGCTGGATGGCCTGCCGCAAACGTTCTGGCCCGATCACTGTGTGCAGAACACTGAGGGCGCAGAGCTGCATCCTCTGCTGAACAGCAAAGCCATTGACGCCGTCTTCCAGAAAGGGGAAAACCCGAACATCGACAGTTACAGCGCCTTCTTTGATAACGGTCATCGGCAGAAAACTGGGCTGGATCAGTGGCTGCGCCATCACGAAATCGTGGAGCTGATTGTGATGGGCCTGGCAACCGACTACTGCGTTAAATTCACCGTGCTGGATGCGCTACAGCTGGGTTACAGGGTGAATGTGATCACCGACGGCTGTCGCGGGGTCAATATCCAGCGCCAGGACAGCGCGCAGGCGTTTATGGATATGGCGGCGGAAGGCGCCACGCTGTATACGCTGGCAGACTGGCAGGAGACGCAGGCCTGATACCAATTTGGCCGGGTAGCACTATGCTACCCGGCCGACAATCCCTTGGATTCTTTACGGCCTGATACCTCACCCTCTCCCACAGGGAAAGGGCTCGAAGATAAAAAAACGGTAACCTGGGTTACCGTTTTTTTTACCTCAAAACCGCTATCCGGTAGAGCATTAATGCACTTTCTGCGTGACGATCGGCTTCGGCGCAATGCCGAAATCTTCTTTAAGCTGCTGCTTACTCTTCATCACCATTTGGCCCTGGGTATCAATGGTCATGTGTTGCGCGTCTGTATTGTTGCGCGCCTGCCACAGCATCACCAGTTGCAGACAGTTCTCTTTTTGCTCCGGCGTCAGCGCCACGCCATCAGCCCATTTTCCCAGCTCGACCGCCGTGACCAGACGCTGGTATACGTCCGGCGTCATGCCCTTGATCATCTCTTCAATATTCATGTTAAATCCGACTCCAAAGGAATAATTTGCTGAATCGATTTTTCAACCTTTCATCTGGTCGCCATTCTGGTCATCAGTGAAGCTCAAAGAGGCAGAGTTGACGCAAAAACGTTCGCCTGTCGGCTGAGGACCGTCCGGGAAGACGTGACCGAGATGCGCGTCACAGTTTCCACAGCGGATCTCAATGCGCTGCATGCCGTGGCTGTTGTCGGTCAGGTAGCGAATCGCCTCCTCGCTGACCGGTTCATAAAAGCTCGGCCAGCCGCAACCGGAATCGTATTTGCTTTGGGAGTTAAACAGGGCAGCGTCACACACCAGACAGTGGTATACGCCATCCCGTTTATTATGCAGCAGACGCCCGGTAAATGGCGGTTCCGTACCGTGATTTTGCGTTACGTAGAACTGCATTTCGGTAAGGTTTTTTTTCAGGTCATCGGGGTTTTGTTGATTCGACATAGGCTTACATCTCGCAGTTGAAACAGACAACTTTTACCCTCGATTCTAACAAAACATTAACACTGAAGTATGAACTTTTGATCTAAACTTACTCGTTGCCGGAAGGCACTCGGCCAAATGTGATCTAGACCACATTTTTATGCGACCAGCCCTTTAAAATTCCGTGCGCAGGCCCCATATGGGTGCTAGCTCCGAGGGAATGTGAGGTGAGTCAATCGAGCAAAGGTAATGCGAAGGATTGATTTGTCGCAATGATTGACACGATTCCGCTTGACGCTGCGTAAGGTTTTTGTAATTTTACACGCAACCTTTTATTCACTAACAAATAGCTGGTGGAATATATGACTATCAAAGTAGGTATCAACGGTTTTGGCCGTATCGGCCGTATTGTTTTCCGTGCTGCTCAGGAACGTTCTGACATCGAAATCGTTGGTATCAACGATCTGTTAGACGCTGAATACATGGCGTACATGCTGAAGTACGACTCAACTCACGGTCGTTTCAACGGCACCGTTGAAGTGAAAGACGGCCACCTGGTTGTCAACGGCAAAACCATCCGTGTTACTGCTGAAAAAGATCCAGCTAACCTGAAGTGGAACGAAATCGGTGTTGACGTTGTTGCTGAAGCAACCGGTATCTTCCTGACTGACGAAACTGCGCGTAAGCACATCACCGCTGGCGCGAAAAAAGTTGTTCTGACTGGTCCATCCAAAGACAACACCCCAATGTTCGTTAAAGGCGCTAACTTCGAGAAGTATGCTGGCCAGGACATCGTTTCCAACGCATCCTGCACCACCAACTGCCTGGCGCCACTGGCTAAAGTTATCAACGACAACTTCGGTATCGTTGAAGGCCTGATGACTACCGTTCACGCTACCACCGCAACTCAGAAAACCGTTGATGGCCCGTCTCACAAAGACTGGCGCGGCGGCCGCGGCGCAGCTCAGAACATCATCCCATCTTCTACCGGTGCTGCTAAAGCTGTAGGCGTTGTACTGCCAGAGCTGAACGGTAAACTGACTGGTATGGCGTTCCGCGTTCCAACTCCTAACGTATCTGTTGTTGACCTGACCGTTCGTCTGGAAAAAGCAGCAAGCTACGAAGAAATCAAGAAAGCAATCAAAGCGGCTTCTGAAGGCGCAATGAAAGGCGTTCTGGGTTACACCGAAGACGACGTTGTTTCTACCGATTTCAACGGCGAAGTGTGCACTTCCGTGTTCGATGCTAAAGCAGGTATCGCACTGAACGACAACTTCGTGAAACTGGTTTCCTGGTACGACAACGAAACCGGTTACTCTAACAAAGTTCTGGACCTGATCGCTCACATCTCCAAATAAGTGAGATGAGATTCTGATCCAAAAAGGCGACCTCGGTCGCCTTTTTTTATGGCATTAAAGACAGAGGATTGCGTAATGATTAAAACAATTTTTGCACTTCCGGTAGTCGAACAACTTACCCCTGTGCTCTCCCGTCGTCAGATTGATGATGTCGAAGTGATTGTGATCGAACATCCACAGGTGCAGGCTTCCGTTGCCCTGCATGGCGCACACCTGCTCTCCTGGAAGCCAGAAGGCGAAGCAGAAGCGCTGTGGCTGAGCGACATCACCTCCTTTAAAAAAGGGGCAGCGATCCGTGGCGGTGTGCCAATCTGCTGGCCGTGGTTTGGCCCGTCTAAGGAGCAGGGTCTGCCGTCACACGGTTTTGCCCGCAACCTGCCATGGACGCTTCAAGCCCACAACGAAGATGAGTCCGGCGTGGTGCTGACCTTTGAACTGCAAAGCGATGACGAGACGCGTAAGCTGTGGCCGCACGACTTCACCCTTTACGCCCGCTTCAAGCTGGGTAAAACCTGTGAGATCGAACTGGAAGCCCACGGTGAATTTGAGACCACCTCTGCCCTGCACACCTATTTCAACGTCGGCGATATCGCTGCCGTAACCGTGAATGGTCTCGGCGATACCTTTATCGATAAAGTGGATAATGCGAAAGAAGGGAAACTGAACGACGGTTCACAGACCTTCCCGGATCGTACCGACCGTGTCTATCTGAACCCGGAAGCCTGCAGCGTCATCGAAGATACGGCGCTGAACCGCGCTATCGAAGTGATCCATCATCACCACAGCAACGTGGTGGGCTGGAACCCTGGCCCGGCGCTGTCGGTAAGCATGGGTGACATCCCGGATGATGGCTATAAAACCTTCGTCTGCGTTGAAACCGCCTGTGTCAGCGAACCGCAAACCGCGACCGAAGAAAAACCTTCGCGTCTGGGACAAACTATTCACATTGTGAAACGTTAATCCCCTGCCCTTGCCCTCTCCATGCAGAGAGGGCATTACGCTCGCTTTATACCACGTCTAACGCCGTTTTCTGTTTCGGCGCCGGGAAGGCAGCATCCAGCTGCATTACTGCCTCCGCTGACAGAGAAATCGCCAGCGCGCCTGCATTTTCTTCCACATGTTGAATTGATGACGCTTTCGGAATTGCCATCACCCCGCGGTGACCGATCACCCACGCCAGCAGGATCTGGGCCGCCGTGGCGTTGTACTCTTTTGCCACCGCATTCACCACCGGATGATTGAACAGCCCGGTGCGTAGCCGCCCGGCCTGAGCCAGCGGGCAATAGGCCATCACCGGCATCGACTGCTGCTGACACCACGGCAGCAGATCATATTCGATACCGCGCGAGGCCAGATGATACAGCACCTGATTGGTGGCACAGGCCTGCCCGCCCGGCACCTGCCAAAGTTCCTGCATATCCGCATAATCGAGGTTCGACACGCCCCAGCGGCCAATTTTGCCCTGCTGTTGCAGCGTCTCCATTAGTTGGACGGTTTCGGCCAGAGAAAAATTTCCGCGCCAGTGCAGCAGGTACAGGTCAATATGGTCGGTACCAAGACGGCGCAGGCTCGCTTCACAGGCGGCCATGCCTTTTTGCCCTCCGGCATGCCACGGGTAGACTTTGGAGACCAGAAATACCTTGTCGCGCTGACCAGCGATCGCTTCGCCGACCACCTCTTCCGCGCCGCCGTCGGCATACATCTCGGCGGTATCAATCAGCGTCAGTCCACGTTCAATACCTGCCCGCAGGGCATCCACTTCCTGGCGGCGTTGACTCGCCTTCTCGCCCATATACCAGGTGCCCTGGCCAATGGCCGGAAGCAGGATATTGTCGCCAAAGGTAACGGTTTTTTCGCTCATCACACACTCCTGTTTATCTGCACCACCCTAAAACAAACGGAGCGCAAGCGCTCCGTTATGATGCATAAAATGAATCATCAATAACGGATGTAAGGCTCACCAACAAAGGACTTCGTAATGATAAATACATTTTGTGTACACTCATGGGTACACATTAAGCAGTAGTGCTACCCCTTCGCTTAGTTTTTCATGCCATCCAATAGAGTAGTTCGCCATATAATACACCTGCCCACTAAACCGTTTTACTCCACGTGTACTTAAAAAGCGTTAGTTCAGTTGGTTCAGTTGGTTCAATTTTTAGAGATGATTGTTTTCAAAAGAATTATTTCCAAAATATGAACCGACACACCCCACTTTTGAACCAACAAAAAGAGGCCGTGAACCAACACGCCACTTAAAAAACGCTATTTATGCTGAAGTTAGGGGGGATCCACCACTACAGGAATGGTCTGGTGCTGGTTTAGAGCTGATCACCTCACGCGTCGTGGCGCTGGTTTGCACCACCGGTATGCAGGGCCGGTCATCATTTCGCGGTGTCGCCGAGATAATGCCGCCCCTTCTTCCAGCTGGCGCTTCAGTTCCCGCAGTTCTACCGGTTCGAGCTGGTGGCCGTCATGCTCGAGCTTGGCAATGGTCAGTAACTCTATTTCGCGTGGCGTCATGGTTTATCTCCCTGCTGGTGGTGATCAGCATT
The DNA here is from genome assembly GCF_050435045.1 of Leclercia sp. 1548. Classification (NCBI taxonomy): domain Bacteria; kingdom Pseudomonadati; phylum Pseudomonadota; class Gammaproteobacteria; order Enterobacterales; family Enterobacteriaceae; genus Leclercia; species Leclercia sp. 1548. The sequence continues at coordinate 442,160 of NZ_JBNDJP010000001.1, forward strand.
GTAATGTCTGCCAGGAGATACTTCGCTGGCTGGCGCTGGAAACCTCTATGGAAATCTCGCCACTGGAAACCGCCCTTCGGTGGCAACCGCCCTGGCAACCTCGTGTTTGACAACCATATAGGCTGGTTACTGGCACTGGTTACCTACCACAGGTATCCTGTCGGCCGGTACCTTACTGGTGGATACCAGTGTGGATACCACGCGTTTGGATACCAGCCTTAATGTTTACCCCACCTCATGAACAACCAGCAGTAGGTGCTTAAATAGCGAATCGCTTGAGCAAATGGAACAGAAAAAAATCCAATCAATACGACCGCAAGTAACAGTGCGTGGAATGAAAAACCCTGCTCAGGTGTTGGGCACGGCTCAAAGGTCTTCTTCGTGCCAGAAGCGGACATTCCCTATTCAGTTGATAGTAAATCCCGGACAATCCGTAATGCCTGCAATGAACGGAGTGTCATGGTTCTGTCTTAAATTAACGGCCATAGCAACGCGAACAGCGTTGCCATGCCTCCCAGTACCACAAGAAATACCGTCACGCCACGCAGCTGCGTCAGCGCAGTACGGGTGTAGATCAGGTAGGCGGGGATCAGGAACAGGATCACTGCGATCAGCGGGCCGCAGAACGTCTCAATCAGGTTGATCCCATCCGGGTTCGCGTACCGCCTGGTAGGCCTTTGGGTATCTCTCCATGACTCGCTGGTTTAGTTGTGCATGATGAACATTCCATTACAAAAGTCATCAGATTAGTTATCTCTGCCTCTCAGGAGGATTCATCATAGAGGCAAAAGAGCATGAAGGGGGAGAGATAAAAGGATATTGGCATTTTGTCAGTGCACTAAGAGTGACTTCATGATTTGGCAGTGATTTTTAAAAAAGAATGTGTAAAAAAAAACCTGCGGTTAGCAGGCTATAAAGTTTTTTACTTATTTTTTGTTCGTATCTTATAAATAGGGTAGGTACGCAATAAAACATGAAGCAGAGAGCGTCATGGAATTTCTATAAATATTTTCTGGCAGCATCGAGTATTTCCTGTGACGTTAACTCCTTGTCAGAAGCCACGTAAACAACACCATGATCGCCGGTTAAGGAAGGAAAGCCAGCGGACATAATCCGAAGATGTGTTTCATCACCGTTTGGATATTCCTGCCGGATAGAGGATATACCCTCCAGAACGGTCATGACTTTACAGGATTCGGCATTAAAGAAAACAAGGACTTTTATCATATTCCGCCATGACGCAGTTAATCTTTTCCATCACCCTGTTCTCTCAGTAATTTCGCTGACAGATACCATTAAGTTAAAATCAAGGGCATGATGCTTTCGGAAGCTACCGGGGATCCGGATTATTTTATTATTTAAAGATGAGTTAGTTTATTATTTCAGGCTTTTCATGCAGCAGGCCTGTACCTTATCAAATCGGTCAGCACATTCATACATATGCAAAAATATGCTGACCTGATATTAGGATTAAACGGCTTTTATCACATTTAATTTATGGGTCTGTCTACTCAGGAATAATCCTTCATCGTTGTCGCAGATCCACAAAGTTTTATTTATCGCAAAGTGTTACGTTTGCAGCAGCAGAACCTTTGGCACCGCTGTGAACGGCGAATTCAACTTTCTGTCCTTCAAATAAAGTTTTAAAGTTGTCGCCATCAAGCGCAGAAAAATGGACAGAAATATCTTTACTGCCATCAAGAGGAGAGATGAAGCCAAAACCTTTGTCTTCGTTAAACCATTTTACCAGACCTTTAATTCTTGAGGTCATACTGACTCCCGTTATTAATGATTGTATTGATAGTAAACATATCGTATTAAACGTATGGACTCAAAAGGAGGGATATCAGAGATAGCGCCTGGTAATGAGGACTTCCCGAAAATGTTAAACGTTCGTTTGTACATTGAACTGATGGGATTCATTAAGGCACGGTAAATAATAATAAGCAAATTATATTTTAGCCGTCCAGAGGTCCCACAAGGAAATTAAAAGTGGCAGCGTGCTATTTTCAATGTATAGTATTTACGTGTTTTCAATAAGGAATTGCCTTGTCCCATAAAATGACAGGAATTGTCAAAAGTTTTGACATTCTCAGCGGTAAAGGCCTCATCATCCCCTCTGATGGCCGAAAAGACGTTCTGCTTCACATTTCAGCCGTTAACTCCCGCGAATCAGAATTACTCATCATCCCAGGAAGCCGCATAGAATTTTGCCGGATCAACGGTACCAGGGGGCCTGTGGCTGCGAACATTTATCTTTCCTGAATTGCTGTGCCTCAAAATATATAGATTAAAACTTAACCATATGTGATACGGTGAAGCTCATTCATTGAAAGGTTAATGGTCATGTCTGTTATCAATTACGCAATGAAACTCTTCAGCAGTGCGTCTACTGCCACTGCTGCCTGTCCTGTTTGTGGCTTAAAATCAGCACAACCGTTGTCAAAAATCCGACTCAACCAAGCCATGCTTTGCCCCGGATGTAAAGCTCTGTTTATCTCCCGACGCTAGCTCGACCACAACCGCAGATCAGAGCCCATGTCCTATACTTATGTTAGATTCCGGCAGCTGTTAAATCCCTGATGCCTGACGCCCATCCTGAGAGAACGTTTCTGAACTGATTTCGCAACTGCTCCTGCGTGCTAACGTTGCATCAGAGCAATGCTATGAAAATGAACCCGAAAGCGTGGTTTAACCGCTCCCGTATTCCGAGGAATGCTGCTGAAAACGTAACGTTTTCAGCGAACGATCCTGCCGGTGAAAGTCCTCTGCGGTTAGAACTCTTTTCGACCGCCCAGATGGAGCGCTACGGTCAGAAGCTGGCGCGAACCCATAAATTATCACCGGATAAACATCCTTATTATCTTCTGAAAAGGCTTGGCGACAATGAGGCTATCATCACTCAAAACTGCTATGAGCTTAACGCAGGTAAAAAGACCAGTATCATGCCCGCCGGAGAGTGGTTGCTGGACAATTACTATCTGATTGAAGAACAGATACGCACTGTCCGCCAGCACTTACCAAAAAGCTTTGGTAAAGGACTCCCGTCGCTGATGTCGCCGCTGAATTGCCCACGAATTTACAACATTGCATCAGAGGCAATTGCTCACGGTGATGGCCGCTGGGATGCCGCCAGTCTGACCAGCTATCTCACAGCTTATCAACAGGTAACACCTCTGACATTAGGTGAAGTCTGGGCATTACCGGGAATGCTGCGCCTGGCGCTGATAGAAAATCTCCGTCGTATAAGCGTGGAAGTGGTAAAAGCGCAGCAGGACAGAAATCTGGCCGATACGTGGATAACAAGGATTTTCGAATGCGCCGAGAGTGCGCCTGGTGATTTAATCATGGTAGTTGCCGATATGGCACGCTCCCGGCCTCCTTTAACCAGTGCGTTTGTCGCCGAACTGGTGCGGCGCCTGCAGGGGCATGGTAACGCGCTGTCGTTACCTCTGAACTGGGTTGAACAGAGCCTTCGGGAACAGGGGATCACCTCCGACGTTCTCATACATAACTTTAATCAACAGCTTGCCGCCAGCCAGCTGTCTGTCAGCAACAGCATCGCGGGTCTGCGGTTACTGAGTGAAACGGACTGGGCTGATTTCGCCGAAACGATAAGTGTCGTCGAACAGGCTTTACGCAATGATCCTGCCGGGATCTACCCCGGGATGCACTTCAATACCCGGGATCATTACCGACACGTTGTTGAGGTCCTGGCCAGAGACAGTGGTCTCAGCGAGCCAGAGGTTGCTGACAGAGTACTGCGGTTGTCAGGAAAGAATGCTCCCGATACACCGGAACATCATGTTGGTTATTATCTCGCAGGCGAAGGTCGACAGGCGCTGGAAATTCATATCCTGGCAGATACCTCAAGGCTCATAAGCTTGCGGCACAGTTTCAACAGAATAACCCTGCTGTCATGGCTTGGAAGCCTGGCGTTGTTGACCACCGCAACAACCGCGGCAATTTTGCACGAAACTGCCATGCAGGGCGCACAGTGGCTGTTGATTGCAGTGATACTGCTTTTGATTATCGCTTTAACTCAGTTAATAAGTGATTTACTCAGTGACGCAACCACCCGTTTTCGTGTTCCTCGCCCGTTGCCGGGAATGGATTTTTCAACCGGTATTCCCGCTGACAGCGCCACCCTGTTAGTCATCCCCTGCATGCTGACCAGCCACCAAAGTTTCAGTAAGCTCCTTTCCAGCCTTGAAGTCTGCTGGCTGGGGAATGAAAACGAAAATCTCAGGTTCGCGCTGCTCACTGACTTCGCTGATTCTGAAAATGAACCCTCGCCAGAAAGTCACATACTGCTGAGACAGGCGATCGCCGATACGCAGGCGCTGAACCGCCGCTATCCCTCCGAGCGGCCACGTTTTTATCTGCTACACCGCCAGCCTGAATGGAACTCCGCTGAAGGAACCTGGATGGGCTATGAACGCAAGCGGGGAAAGCTGGCGTTACTGAACAGCTGGTTACGCCATCCGGGGACACAATTCGTCAGCGTAGCAGACATGCCTGCCCACCTTTTACCAGGTCACATTAAATACGTTATTACCTTGGACAGTGATACGTTGCTGCCGCGCGATACGGCACACAAACTGGTCGCGGCAATGGCACATCCGCTGAATACGCCAGTATATGATCCAGTAAGCCAGAGGGTTGTCAAAGGATTCGGCATTCTGCAACCCGGCCTTGCAGAGGAGATACCACTCAACGGTCAGGGCCGTTACGCAGCGCTGCGCAGCAGCATACCGGGCAATAACCCCTATTCGATGATGTCTTCGGATATTTATCAGGATCTGTTTGGGGAAGGATCGTTCGTGGGCAAAGGGATTTACGATGTTGATATTTTTATGCAGGCCACCGCCAACACCTGCCCGGAAAATCTGGTCCTCAGCCATGACCTCCTCGAAGGATGCTATGCCCGTTCGGGTCTGCTGAGTGAGGTGTTGCTCTACGAACAATACCCTAATAATTATTTGTCGGATGTTGCACGGCGTTCACGCTGGATCCGGGGCGACTGGCAACTGCTTAACTGGCTGAAACCACGCGTCAGAAAAGCCGATGGAACCCGGGACAGGAATCCGCTGACCGCGCTTTCTTACTGGAAATTACTTGATAATCTGCGGCGCAGTCTGGTCGCCCCCTCTTTACTGGTATTGCTGTTTTTTACCCTGCTTGGGGTACCTAATCCGGTTTACTGGTTGGGCGTACTTTCACTGATATGGCTATTACCAGCCATCCTCTGCATTGCCCATGATCTTCTGCATAAACCTCTGCGTCGCCGCCTGAAGCCGCATCTGTTACTGGTGGGGGCGGGCGCGCTGAAGCGTTTGTCAGGTATCGGGATTAATTTTGCGGTACTGCCACACGAAGCCGGATATTCGTTGAAGGCGATTGCCGTGACGCTATGGCGACTGGGGATCAGCAGGCGTAGCCTCAGCCAGTGGGTCGTTCACAGCCACGACAGCAATCAGTCCACACCCGCTTTTGCGCGGTTTTATCAGGCGATGTGGCTGAATGTAGCCTGTGGCGTGACGCTGATAATACTGACCGGACAATTTGCACCACAACTGCTGGGAATTGCGTTGCTGATCGGTATGTTATGGTGTCTGGCACCGCTGCTGATGAGCTGGCTGAGTCGCCAGCCCGTGCGTAAGGTGTTTTCGCCAAATCAGGAACAAAAACAGTTGTTACGCCAGACTAGCCGTGAAATCTGGGCGTTTTTTGAAACCTTTGCCACAGAAAAAGAGAACTGGCTTCCGCCTGATAACTACCAGGAACTACCGCAACCGAAGGTGGCCCATCGCACTTCCCCTACCAATATTGGCCTTTCCCTTATGGCTAACCTGACGGCATGGGACTTTGGCTATCTGCCCGGCGGAGAGGTGCTCCGGCGCGTGTCGCTCACGCTCGACACGCTGGATAAAATGGAGCACTACCGGGGCCATCTCTACAACTGGTATGACACCCGTACGCTAGCCCCCCTCAGCCCACGCTACATCTCGAGTGTTGACAGCGGCAACCTGGCGGGGCATCTGTTGACCCTGCGTGCAGGGCTGTCCGCCATGCGTCATCAGCCTGTTTTAAACAGCCAACAAATACTGGAAGGACTGAACGATACGCTGGGTATTCTTGAAAACCAGTGGGGTCAGAATCCCCCGGACAGCCTGCGGCTGCTGCGCAAACACTGCCTGCTCGCGGTGTCGCTCTCTCCGCAGGCATTTTTCAGCGAGCTGAAAAACATGCGCACCCAGAGCAACCATCTGACCACGCAATGTCATCATGGAGCCCCCCTTCAGATGCGCTGGGCAGGACATCTGGAGCATCAGCTGGTTCAGCTTTGCCATGAGTGGTCGCTGCTGCTTGGCTGGTTACCTGCATCCTGGAACAAACAAACGCTGCCGACGCTGATCGAGCTTGCCCGGGAGACATTTACCGGTAAAGAAACACCCTCTGCGTCAGCGACGGGGCAGGCCCGGATGCGACTCAATATTATCACCGAGCTTGAACAGCGGCTGGATGAACATGCCCGGATGGATTTCGCCTTCCTGTACAACGAAGCAACCAGTCTGCTCAGTGTTGGTTATAACTGTGACACAAATACGCCTGACAAGAGCCACTATGATCTCCTGCCGTCTGAAATTCGCCTGACCAGTTTTCTTGCCATTGCGACTAATCAACTTCCTCTTAAAAGCTGGTACGCGCTGGGTCGACTCTTTACCACGATTGATAATGAAACTGCCCTGATGTCGTGGAGCGGGTCCATGTTTGAATACCTGATGCCGAATCTTGTAATGCCTACCTGGCCTGGTAGCCTACTCGATGAGATGAGTCAGTCGGCAGTTATGCGCCAGATCCACTGGGGGAAAGAACGCGGGGTACCCTGGGGGGTTTCAGAGTCTGGTTATCATGCTTTTGATGTTCAGTATAATTATCAGTATCAGGCCTTTGGCGTGCCGGGCCTCGGTCTGCGCAGGGGGCTTGCTGATGACATGGTTGTCGCCCCTTATGCCACATTGCTGGCGTTGATGGTCTCTCCACAGAAAGCCTGTGAGAACCTGTTCAGGCTGCAAAAAAATGGCTCGCACGGCGAATATGGTTTTTATGAAGCGCTGGATTATACCCCCTCACGCCTCGCATCTGGTCAGCTCTATGCGGTGGTTCAGTCTTGGATGGCGCATCACCAGGGCATGGCATTTCAGGCGTTGGCCCATGTATTGCTTGGGGCCCCCATGACTGAGCGATTTATGTCCAGTACGACCTTCCGTTCAGCGAGTCTGTTGTTACAGGAGCGCGTGCCGGATGCGCTCGATCTCTACAGCCCACGTCGTCATTTTGAATCTCATGAGGGCAGAGTCAAACCCGTTCGCTATGAACCCCGCATTTTCAATGGGGTGGACACGCCAGCTCCGGATATTCAGCTCCTGTCCAACAGCCAATATCATCTGATGTTGACGGTAGGCGGTGGCGGTTATAGTCGCTGGAATAATATTGCTCTTACACGCTGGCGCAGTGATACCACCCGAGATAACTGGGGAGCATTCTGCTATATCCGCGATATGCAGACGGGCAACGTGTGGAGCAATACCTGGCAGCCGACAGGCAACGTCAGCGAACACGAAGAAGAAGTAATATTCACCGATGCGAGTGCTGAATTCAGACGTACCTTTGGTGGACTCAGCGTCAAAACTCAGATTGTTATCTCCCCGGAAGATGACATTGAACTGCGACGTCTCACACTCATTCATCGTGGACGCCAGCCCCGCTCTCTGGAGCTGACAACCTATGCCGAAGTGGTACTGGCTCCTGATGCCAGCGATCTGGCACACCCGGCATTCAGCAATCTGTTTATTCAGACTGAACTTGAACCTGAGCGTGACGCTATTCTTTGCCACCGGCGCCCGCGCACCCCGGATGAACCGAGTCCTTGCTTGTTTCACATGATGGTGGTGCATGGCGATACACTTCATACCGTCTCATTTGAAACGAACAGGGCAAAATTTCTTGGCCGTGGCAGAAGTCCTGCTGATGCCCTGGCAATAGAGGCTGGAGGAGCGCTTAGTAACACGTCGGGGTCAGTACTGGATCCTGTACTGGCGATACGCCATGCCATCATTATGCAGCCGGGGCAGACGGTCACGATTGATATCATTTATGGCATCAGCGAGACCCGTCAGCAAAGTCTGGCTCTGCTGGAAAAATACCGCGATTACCCTATCGCTGATCGCGTCTTCGAACTGGCCAGGTCTCACAGTCAGGTGGTATTACGTCAGATGAATGCCAGTGAAGATGATGCCACGTTGTTTAATCGTCTCGCCAGTGCAGTGCTTTACCCTGTCCAAGAGCTGCGAGTCGAGGGACAGGCGATCAGCCGCAACCGTCGCGGTCAGTCCGGTCTGTGGGGCTGGGCAATTTCAGGCGATCTGCCGATAGTGCTGCTGAGTATTACCAGCGAAGAAAGTATCGCTGCCGTGACCACTCTGATTCAGGCACACCGGTACTGGAGACAGAAAGGGCTGGAGGTGGATCTGGTGATCCTCAATAACAGTCCCGGCGGTTATCAGCAGGGATTACAAAATCAGATTATGGAGTTAATTTATGCCGGGGCTGAAGCCAGTCTGCTGGATAAAACGGGTGGGCTTTTTGTCCGTAATGGCGAGCATCTCTCCGCTGAAGATAAGTTGCTTTTGATGAGCGTGGCCTGTCTTTATCTTGATGATCGTGCAGGTGGAATTGGTGAGCAGCTTAATCAGCGTATTCATACTCTCAAACCTCCGGCCAGAGCATTCGTACCTCACGCAGTCCGGGAACGTAATCAGCACAAGGAGTGGAATCCTTATGTCGGTCAGTTACAACATTTCAACGGATACGGTGGGTTTTCTCAGGATGGTCGGGAGTATCAGATTGTCCTGCGGGAAAATGCGCTGACACCGGCACCATGGTCAAACGTACTGGCAAATTCCCGTTTTGGCAGTGTGATTTCAGAGGCGGGACAGGCCTATACCTGGTATGAAAATGCGCATGAATACCGGTTGACACCCTGGGAGAACGATCCGGTGAGCGATCGCAGCGGCGAGGTGTTTTATCTGCGCGATGAAGAGAGCGGTGAGTACTGGTCGCCAACGGTTTTGCCTGTTCGCGGACACGGTGATTACCTGACGCGCCATGGTTTTGGTTACAGCGTCTTTGCCCATCGTGAAAGCGGTATAGACAGCGAGTTGACTGTTCTGGTTGCCGAAGACGCGCCGGTTAAACTTGCACTCCTGACGCTCAGTAATACGTCGGGCCGGACACGCAAACTTTCCGTAACTGGCTATGTGGAGTGGACGCTGGGTGAATCCCGACCTCGCTCGGCTCCTCACATTGTGACACAGGCAGCCAGTGTTCCTGGCGGCTGCGGGGTACTGGCGAACAACTTTTATGGTGATAACGGCGGTGACCGTACAGCATTTTTTGCCGTCAGCGGTAATGACTGTTCGCTGACTGGTGACCGCCGGGAGTTTATCGGTCGCAACGGCTCGCTGCACGCCCCGTCTGCGATGAAACTGCTCAGGCTATCAGGTAAGACGGGCGCCGGCCAGGATCCCTGCGGGGCGGTGCAATCGGCCGTCAAATTAATCGACGGCGATCAGAGGACCTTTATTTTCATCCTTGGCGCTGCTGAGAATCATGCTCGCGCTCAGGAGGCGCTTGCCCATTATATGAACGAAGATGCGGTCCGCCAGGCGCTGAACCGGGTTCATATCCACTGGCACAATATGCTCGATAAAATTGTGGTTAACACCCCCGACACGTCCGTAAATTTACTGGTTAATGGCTGGCTAATGTATCAGACAGTAGCCTGTCGTCTTATGGCCCGCAGTGGTTACTATCAGTCTGGTGGGGCATTTGGTTTTCGCGATCAGCTGCAGGATACGCTGGCACTGAGCCATGCTGCTCCGGACCGGATGCGTGAACAGATAATGCTCTGTGCATCGCGGCAATTTATCGAGGGTGACGTGCAGCACTGGTGGCACCCGCCACACGGAAACGGTGTGCGTACCCGCTGTTCCGATGACTACCTGTGGCTTCCTTTTGCTGTTTGCCACTATGTTGAAACGACGGGGGATATGGATGCACTGGAAACACGCATTCCTTATCTTGAGGGACGGCCGCTTCAGCCGGGTGAAGAGTCAGTCTATGACACGCCGGTCATCAGCGGCACCGAAGAGACACTCTGGTTACACTGCGTCAAAGCTCTTCAGTATGGACAGCGGTTCGGGGGGCACGGCCTGCCGCTGATGGGGGCAGGTGACTGGAATGACGGGATGAACCAGGTGGGTATCGAAGGCAAAGGTGAAAGCGTCTGGCTGGGCTTCTTCCTGTACGATATTTTGCAGCGGTTTGCAGCGCTGGCGGAGCGCAGGATGGATGAGAATGTCGCCTCGATGTGCCGTGCACAGGCCCTGCGTCTGCAAAGCAATCTCGAAGCCCATGCCTGGGATGGTGAATGGTACCGGCGCGGGTATTTTGATGATGGTACTCCCCTAGGGTCGAAAGCCTCTCAGGACTGCCGGATCGATGCGATTGCGCAGAGCTGGTCTGTATTGTCCGGGGCCGCAGACCCGGGACGGTGCGCAAAGGCTATGCAGGCGCTGGATAAGCACCTTGTGGATAATGAGGGGAGACTGATAAAACTGTTAGCGCCGCCTTTCGATGGCCATGGTCCAAATCCGGGGTACATACAGGGGTACCTGCCCGGTGTACGGGAAAACGGAGGGCAGTATACTCATGGCGCTATCTGGGCCGTGATGGCATTTGCCCGAATGGGGAATGCCGAACGCGCCTGGCAACTCTGGTCAATGATTAACCCGATAAATCATACCCTGAATGCGGACTCGGTCGGGGTTTATAAAGCGGAGCCTTATGTCATGAGTGCTGATGTCTACAGCATTGCTCCCCATACCGGACGTGCAGGATGGAGCTGGTATACCGGGTCAGCAGGCTGGGCCTGGCGTTTACTTACTGAGGAATTACTGGGGATAAAACGTTCCGGTGCTGACTTTACTGTTCATGCCCGGATGCCGGATGCGTGGCCGGCTTTCTCTATGGCCTATCAATATGGCGAAAGCCATTATCTGATTAGTGTCTCTCGCGGCGACGCAGAATATCGCGTTACACTGGATGGTGTTCTCCTCCCTGATGACAGAATACCGCTGCGGGATGATGGACAAAACCATACGGTTGAGATCATTCAGAACTGACAATGACTCCGGACGTGCATTAACGTCTGCCGTTAATGCGCTGATTATCCCTGAGAACGTCAATCGCTGTCTGCATGGCAATTTTGTCATCCCGTTTTTTTTGCCTGCCCTGCATGACCTGAAGGTATTCCAGCAAGGTTCGGGTATTAATCGGTCGGCCCTGTTTACCCACAGCCAGCACGGCTTCGCCAAGAATAATTTTTACTGGCGGTAGCTGGGACGGGTACCAGTCAAGGGTGTCTTCTGATTTCATCATAAATTTCTCATGGAAGGGTATTATATCATAAATCGGACGTTCATTTTTAACTGTCTGATATCCTGATTCAGTCATAAATCAACATAACTTAACCCGGCTGTTTTTATAGTAAAGCGTATAATAATTAGTGTATTCCTCAGAGTATTTTATTTATGTCTTATACAAAAGGATTCAGGCACTTTAAAGAAAGACCGGTTCATATTGCCTGCGCGGTATGCGCATACAGAGCCGATCAGAAAGCAGGTAAACCAAGAAAAGATGCGGTTCTGGCGTGTCCTGCCTGCGAGCTGTTTTTCAGACTATCAGAATGCTGGTGTATCGGCGGCTGAGCATTTTCTGCCACTTAACGTAAGTGATGCCGGGAAATGACAATATTTCTCCTGTCCTGCAGTTGACGAGGGTATGATAATGAAATCTAAAAAATCTTCCTTTATAGAAGGGCATATCCTTTCGAAAAGCTGTCATGGGCAGGCCGGTCAACCTTTCTGTATCCACCGGGTCAGGTTTAGTAATGGCAAATATGCGATTATTCGGGAAGCATCAGGCATATGTTTCAAACCTGGCGATAATATTCAGCGAAACGATTGCGAATGGTTTTATAAACTTACCAAAATTCGTCTACTTTCTTTTGAGTACCTTGAGGATGATGAGTCAAGAAGGCAATTTATTGAATATCAATGATAAACTTATGAGTTCATAACGGCATAACTTTGCTGTTTTACAATTCATTCATGACTCTCCAAATGGTTTGCCCGTATTGAATATTATTTTTTCTTAATTTAGAAAGAATTAGACTGTCTAAAATAATGTGTATTACAAAAGAAAGTTTTTTGTGTTATTTTCCTTATGTGTTACAACCTACCTTATCACCCCACATTGCTTCCCGAATACTCTTCGCTTTTACTGTCAACCCGCTCCGGATATCCGCTTTTGTCACTGTTGTGGACATGGAACAGCCGCCAAGACGCTGGGTAGCTGGGTAGCTGGGAAAGATGCGGACGAGGGTATCGTTGCCAAAGGTCAACAACTTATTGCTGATGCCACGGCATTCCCTGAATTATCAATCACGCTAGGGCATGACGAATGACGGCTGTAAGGTATTTTTCAAGGGCTATCAGAATTGTACGTAATCATTAGCAGGCACTCACTGCACTTTGAAATGCAGGGTGTCTGCTAAAAATAGTAACGTCCGCTTCTCGCTCAAAGCAGACATTAAGTGCTACTGGTTGTCGCCTCCCTGCCAGCGTCACATTGGATATTCATCAGGCCCGCCGCAACCATAACAATCCATAACAGGCGTTGCGCACTAACAATTACTAACAGGGTACCGCGCAGACACCTAGTTTTCCCTAGCAGATAGCTGCGCACCTGAAGTTATCTGAAGCACTCCAGACAGGCCTTTGCGCATGCGCATGTCAACTATTATCACCCCTTCATGGGGTAAGGCAAATTTGCGCAGTTTGCGGGTTACTGCGCAGTGCGCAACTTTGCGCAGATCTGTGCGCAACTTTGCGCAGATCTGTGCGCAGTTTGAGGGGGATCTCTTAGGTGTGGATTCAGGCCACCAGCTCTTACCTGACTTGCGTTTGTAGGCGGTTCTGCACGGAGGCAACAGCATCACGTTGTGCAGTTTGAGCGTGAGGATTCGTTAAGTATTTGCGCAGCTTTAGCATCAAACAAACGGCAGATAGTGTGCAGCTTCCCTCTAAACATGGAGATGGCGATTTTAAGTTATCAATCTGTATCACAATCAATTGTGACATCAATGTTTTCGTCACTTTGAGCAACGATACCAAGATCCATTTCATTAAAGGCATTAAAGCTATCTATAAAACTACTACCATCATTTATGCACTCAACATCAATTAACTCATCCAGAACAAAGGCTACTCCAAGAGGATTTACGGGATTGCTTAACGATGAAACGATTGACTCATTCCGTTCACCTAAATTATCGGAGTTGATATCAGGATGTGAAAAATATGGTCTAATGCGTTGGGTGTTTTCTTTTTTCTTCACACTTTTTTTTCTAAAAATCTTAAACATTTAACATACTCCAGATTGGTTCATGCCTGATTAAACCCTTAAGTTATTTGATAATCAATTATCCTTCAAAGGAAATGTTCGTGTTACATATACCCTTCGCTTAGGGCGGGAGACTTTAGAGAACACAACCTTTTAATTTATTGATTTTATATGATTTCTGTGCAATGGAATAACCTTTGCGATGACAATAAAAAACCGCCCGTAGGCGGTATAGACTATACAGATGCTTTGTTTGTTATGGTGATTGTTAATTTAAAAGAGTGCGTTTCTCCCGCATCCTTTGCATTCCCTTTCTGGTAAATGCGCACAATGTATTTCCCTGACAATGGCAGTCGGCCTGAGAATGAATCGCCATCACTCATACCATCGAAGGTTACAGCTCCGGCAGGGTCGAATACTGTAAAGAACGGATGTGGCCATGCGCTATCCATCTTCACAGCCATTAACTGCCCCTTTCTGGCAGTCAGTGTATAATCAACATTTTTATTCCCGGTGACTCTCCCATTTACTGACGTACCGCTCTTTCCTTTTTGGAAATGAACAGCATGAGTTTCGTCCGCCTTGTAAACAGTATTCGCTAATGAGGGCATGGAAACAGCCATAATTAAAAACATCCCAGAAACAAATTTTTTATTTAAATTCATAATATTAACATCCATAAAGAATATGCATATCTTTATATCATAGGGGATGCCATTAACAAGTCATTCAGGAATTGGTTTTAAATAGTGCGCAGCCATAATGCGCGATTTCGCTGCGTACCTTACTGCGTACCAGTATCAGCCCGGTGCTTTTTCTCCAGCCAGCGGCGATACCCTTCCCGTTGCAGCTCCTTCCCTTCCTCCGTTCTGGCTCCGGTGCTCATACCGCCGTGATACTTACACCGGCCGTTGGCATGGATATCGGTCCGTTTGCAGGGCGTTCCGGCTCTCGTCCTGGCTCCGCACTGGATAGCGTGCAGATCGTCAGGAAACTGCCGTGCCGGCGGTTTGGCGGCATGATTGAAACCAGCAGCCTCCCATGCTTTATGTTCGGTCATACACTGTTCATTGTGCGCATTGAGCTGGGCTAATTTGCGGGTGCGTTCATCCATAGCGGATCCTCAGTTGATAGAGCCACCAGCGCGGCGCTGTGCGTTGCTGGTGGAATACATATAATCAAGTTCTGGGTTTGTCGTTATAAATCTGACCACCGTTTCTCAGCGCCTTGCGGATCCCTTCGCTGACCTCATACTTGATACGATCCCCCAGAGCTTTATCTACGGCAGCAGCGTTCGAGGATGCGGAAGTCTGAGACATCGCATTGCCTTTGTTATCGATATAGATATCCACGTTTATCTGTGGAGAATTTCCGCCGCCGCCCAGGGCACGCACACCCAACCGACCGGCAGAATCGCGGGTAAGCGGCATAATCGCTTCCGGCCCGGCCTCGGCAAATACGCCACCTTTTGCGAATTTGGATGCGCCCTGGAAGGTGAAATACTGAGGGGAGTCGTAGACGCCATTCACATACTTGCTGAGGCCTGAAGATTCGTACACCCCGCCTTTGGCATTGGCGACGGTGCTGCCGAACGCAGAGCCAATAGACGCAATCCAGCCAGTAGAGGAACCTGCCATACCGCTGAAAGCAGCTTTGGCAGCATTCGCGATCAGCAGCTGCATGGTAACCTTCTCGATTATCTTGATAATCGACATGCCCCAGCTTTTCCACGAACTGGCCGAGCCATTCAGCGTATCAACCAGACTGTCTACCGCCCCGCCCATAGTGACGTTAATCACCTCGCCTGCCGCTTTGGACATGTTGGTGGCTTCATCCATCCAGTCTTTCATTGAGCTGGACGCGCCGGACAACCAGTCGCCCTGGCTCTCCTTCAGCTTGTCGTATTTCTCGTCAATCAGATCGAGGGTTTTAAGGTATTCCTGCGTGGATCTCGCGTTTGTATCGCTAAGGTTGCCGCCGCCCCTCTCAAAGTCGATACGCGCCTGCTGGAGTTCGGCAAACTTCTGGCGCTGCATGGACGACATGCCCGCAGTGTCGGTAATATTGCGGATCTGCGCCTGATACTTAAGCTGCTCATCCTGCATGGATTTAGCCAAGCCGTTTGTCTTCTTCTGGGCTTCCAGTTCTTCGTTCTTTTTGTCCACAGCTTTGGCCGCCAGCACAATGGCGGTCTGGTTGGCGAGCTGGGATTTTTCCTGCGCACTGAGAAGGTTGTCCTGGGCATAGGTCGCCAGTTCGATAAAACGTGCGTGAACCTTGCTGTATTCGGTATTGCGCACCTGGACTTCGCCGGATTCCTTCAGCTTGTCGATGGTGTCGCTGAGGATCAGAGACTGGGCTTTGTAATTCAGCAGAGTACGATCGCCAGCAGGCATGGTGATTGCCGGGGTTTTGGTTTTGGCATCCTTGTACATCTCGTCAATGCCTTTGCGCGCCCGGGCTATGTCGGCAGCTGACCAGAGGGTGACCCGCTGGTCTTTCGGTAGGAACTGGGTGGCTTTGGCGGCTTTGGCATTTTCGGCAATGAGTTTGTTGAGGCGAGCCACTGCCTGCGAGCGTTTCTCTGTGGTGGTAGTACCGGCATCAAGGTACTTATTCAGCTCCTGCTGGCCAGCTATCGCAGCCGCATTGATGCTGGTGGCTTTTGCCTGCACAGCGGCATAGCCTTCCTGAGATTTAATAACAAACTCAAGAGCGCTTTGCTGTTGCTTTAACTCTGCTATTTGGCGTGCGTTAGCTCCTCCATCACCAATACTCCCCAGCCCAAAGACGCCTGGCCGAGAGGTATCGCTTAGTGTTTTAATCTGCTGTTTTACCTGCTCAAGGCGATCAGCATCGCTAGTTGTCCGGCCAATACCCATTGCCGCGTCCCAGTATTTACCCCACGCATCAGCAGCCCCACGAAGAATCCGATCAATCAGTCCCATATTGTCCAGGGTAGACTGGGCGCGCTGCTGTTCGGCCTGGCTGTAGGCTTTTGCTGCTGCCTCAGCTGCGCCCTCTTTATCGCCGCGCCGCTCGAGCGAGGAAATATATTCGTACTGGCTGGCCGTCAGGTAGTGCATAGTGGAGTTCAGCTCTTCTGAGGCCTTGGTCGGGCTGGTGTAAAGCTTCTGGAAGTTCTTCACCGTGGCATCAACAGACTGGCCGGTTCCCCGCTCCATTGCCATTGCTGCGCGGGTGACAGATTCGAGCTGCTCCGGTTTGAACGTGCCAGCCCCAGCCACCTGCGCCAGAGCACGCGCCGCCGCTGATACCTTTCCACTGGCCCCGCCAATCTTCATCGCCAAATCTGAAAGCTGTACGGCAGATTGCGCAGAGTACTGCCCGGTAAGGATCAGTTGCTTATTGAACTCTGTCGCATCCTGAGCGCCTTTATACCAGGCGGTAGCCAGCGCCCCGGCACCAACAGCCAGTGAACCAATGCCCAGCACTGCAGGAGTCAGCGCCCCGGCCAGAGTGCGAAGATAACTCCCGACGCCGGATACCGCTCCTTTGACTGAACCGAACTGGTCCTTAATCTGCCCGCCCTGCTGGAGCAGGATTAGGAACGGAGACTGCCCACCAGCCAGCTGGGTAGCAATATCGGTGAACTGTGCCGGGAGAGTACGCAGAGCAGCATTGTATTGCCCGATGGAAATACCGGCCCGCTGGGCCGCCAGCTCCTGCCGGGATAGCGCCTGCGGCATGGAATCTGCGAGGCCGGTCAGTTTACGGCGCGTATCCTCCAGTTGCTGATTGAAGTGCTCGAACTGCGTGCCGTTGATGCGCCCGGCTTCGAAATGGGTCACCAACTGCGCGTACTGCTCATCCAGCGTGTTGAACGCGCGGATCGTCGGATCGATGCTGCCCAGCAGGTTCTTCAGCGCAGCGGATTGCTTGTCTGCCGCCTGGGTGGCCGCCAGTTCAATCTGGGCGCGCGCTGCCGCTTCGCCGGTATCGGTTAATTTCAGGCGGGTTTGATCGAGGAGTTTTTGATAATGCTCGTACTCTTCACTGTCCAGCCAGCCTTTGCTGAATACGGCTTTAAGGTGATCCTGCTTATCTTCCAGCCTTCCAAGCGCGGCCACGGTCGGATCGATGCTCTCCAGCAGCCCTTTGATTTCCTGGTGCTGAGCGCGAAGGGCTTCTGAACCTTCTTTTGCCGCGGGTTTAACCCGTTTATTCGCATCTGCCAGGGCGTCAGCGCCAGCGACGGCACCCGCCGCCGCCTGGCCGAGTTTATCCAGTTCGTTGCTGGCCGTTTGCAGATCGGATACATCGGCCCGGAGAGTGATTGAAGCTATTTGGTCTGTCATCAGACCTCCTGTTAATGATATCGGTCACGAACGCCTGACCAGGCTGCCGGTGATGTTGCTCCGATTCTCTGTCCATGCGCCTGGCTGACCGCCTGCCCCCACGCCTGCAGCACATCATTGAGTGCGCCAGGGTAGTTATTCGCAAACAACCGGGCCGTATCTGCGTTAAATGGCATATCGGCTTCCCAGTCTGCAATCATGAATAGCAGCGCTTCGGCGGTAGTGGGGGTGGGTTGATTCGGGGCAGCCTGGAGTTCGGCCAGGGAGGGGATCTTAAAAGTTAGATTAAGCGGGGCGGGTTCGCCGCCCGGTTTAGTGACGTAGACGGTTTTTTTCACCGTCTCCATGACTGTTGCCCCAGCGTTGTTTTGATCAGGTCGTTCACAGCCTGATTTACAACATCAACATTGGCTGTACTGCTTTTCCCCTGGATATAACTGCGATCCCCCACTGACACGTTGAGGTTTTCCAGTTTCTTGCACAAGACATCCGGTAACTCGCCACCGAAACGGTGATTAATAACCGCCACCAGCTCGGTGCGGAATGCTTCGTTTTTATTAACGCCAAGCCCCTGCCAGAGATGGCGCTGATCCACCTGAATATCTAATTTCATACGTAGCCTTCCTGTTTGAGAATTTTTTCCATCAGCCCGCGCGCAATAGAGTTAAGAGTCGGGGCCACGTTGAGGGGGGATTTACTGCGCTCACCGTCCTGTATGCGCTTGATTACTTCCATCTGCTCTTTGGTAAGCAGGATGGGTTTGAAGTTCGGGTTGTACGCCATAACTGACCTCACTATATATTTATCAGGGTCAATAATATTTCATAAAACGCAACGAAAACACACTATATTGCAGAATTCGGCATGATAAGCACAAAAAAAAGCCACCTACTGGTGGCCTTGTAGAATATAAATGCTTAAAACTTAGACTTTACGGTCTGCCGGAATGAGTCTCTAATCTGCGGGGGTAATTCGTTCGAGAGATTTCGTATCTGGGTTTTGTATTGTTCGTAAATATCCTTGGGGAGTTGGCCCGGGTGTAAGTCAATCAGGGAAATATAAAGCGTATCGATAGCCCCTCGCTCAAGTACCACATCACAGTTATTCAGCTTGAAATAGTTATCAGCTGACCATAAGACTGGATCGGGTTCTTGGCTTTTCGCCCCCGGCTGGATATCACTCCCGCAGTGCTTACACTTGATAGCTTCGCCCTGTATCAATTCGGCGCAGAACGGACACTTCACCAGCCCGGCGGCAGAAGGTGTCCCCTTGCCAAAAATCAGCATCAGAACCCCCACCAGCACGATCAACCCACCAATGATGGTGTGATTTTGCTGTGAAGCAATGAGGCCGATGTTGTTAATCCTGCCATAGCCCGTATCGACGCTGACATCCATATTCAGTGCCACCACAACCCAGAGAACGCCGATCACCAGCGCGAAAAAACCCAGCTTTTTCATTTTGTTTGCCCTGCTGCGAAAGAATACACGCATCATATCAGGGGTGTTTTGCACCCCCTATGCAATTTTTTTCCCGTCAGCTATCCACATCCGCGGTGCCACCCACCAGGTTAAGCAGGATGTCGTCGAGTTCTTCCCTGGCTTCGTGCCGTTCGCTAGCCCGCAGCCATTTCAGCACATCCACGGCCTCGCGCTGGTGGCGGGGCCGGATAATTATCAGCTTTTTATCCAGCCAGTCCTCCCGGTCACTGACCTCCTGCCGGTGCTCCGCACCGTACTGCCAGCCCAGCTCCTTGCTGGCTGTGTGACGCATCTCATACAGCCAGTTCCATTATTCGAACTCGCACACCACGTCAGAAAGGGTGTGCGGATCGGGCAGAACGTCGCAGAATCTGTTGTGCGCTTCGCTGCGGGCATCATCAACCTCCATACCCCGAAACCCGCACAGCTTCCCAGACTCTACCTCTTCCGGTGTCATGCCGAAGTGATCACCCACCAGCAGGGCCGACTGGTCAATCAGCAGTTCGGCGGCCACCGGCTCCAGTGCGGCATCATAGCTACCGTAGTGCGCCCTCACCTGGCGGGCGCTGTCGATATTGCTTCTGGCCCGGTTGAGGAAGTGCTGCAGGTTATCCATGAACATCGTGCAGAATGCCACGTTGAGCAGGTCTGCGCCATTGAGCACCAGCCAGTCACGGTACCGCTTCTCTGCGTCTTTCGGTTTGATGGTCAGCTTACTGAGCGCATCCTCGGCGGCGGCCAGGTGCGCCGGTTCATTCAGCTTGATCACCTCCAGCACCCATAAATAAGCGTCCGTCGGCTTATGCCCGGTCACCGTTTTTTACGGCGGCAGTGGTTTCACCGTCGCCAGCTCGCTGCTGTGTACCGGGGCCGGAATGGTGAACAGCACCGCCTGGGCCGGGTTGTCATCGAACAGGCCGCTGCGTTTGCAGACGGCGCGCACGGTGGTGACCTTGATACCCGTTTCACCGGCAATGCGGCCATAACCCAGGCCCCGGCGTTTAAGGCGGATAATCTTCGCCTTTTGCTCTGTAGTCAGGCGCATCCTGAACCCTCCTTTTTTTTCATGTCTGCCAGGGTATCAAGTGCCCGTTGTTGTTGCTCCGCCGTCACTTCCCTGGCGGGATCCCCGGCAAGGTTAAAGCGCGGCCCACCGGCGGCCAGCGCTTTCAGGTAGGACGTGCGCCGGGTGTACATGGCGATGGCGACCCGCACCCTGCCAGCGCCAGTTATGCCCCGGGAGCGCATGTCTGCGGTTATCAGTTCAGCAACACCCACCACCAGCGGCCGCGGCGCGTCCAGATTGAACAGTGCAGGCCAGTGAGTGATCAGCAGCTCCAGCTTTTTGCGGTTGTACCGGCTGCGCTTTGTGCCTGCTGCTGCGCCAGCGCCTGTATGAGCCGCTTTCTCTGCTGAGTCCATGTTAGGGGGTAGTTTTGCCGCTGCGCCTATTGCGGCGCGTTTCAGGCTCAATACCGGGCGTTTTTGTTCTTCCATTTTCGGCATCCTCAGAAGGGGATCTGATCGTCGTAAGGCTGGCTCTGGTCGTAATCGTCATAGCCCTGCGCTGGTGGCCGCGTCTCCTGCGCGCGGCGCAGCGCGTCGGTTGCCTGCCCCTGCTGGCCCTTCTTCCCGCCCGGGCGCGCCGTTCTGGCGCTGATCACACTGTCGGTGATCACTTGGTACCCGGTCTGTGTGCCGCCGTCGTTACTCGTCCACTGATTCACCTGCATATTGCCCGCCACGCTTACCATGTCGCCCTTCTGGTGCTTCGCCAGTGCTTCGGCCTGTTTGCCGAACGCGGTCACCGCCAGCCAGAAGGTAGCCTCTCCGTTCTCTGCTTTCTGGCATGGCAGCGTCACCGCCATGCGGGTAAATGCCATCGGTTTATCGTTGCTGGTCGTGCGGCTCTGCACATCAGCCACCAGCCGACCATATGCTGAAATTTGTGCTGTCATCGTCTTTTACCTGTCTGTGATGCTGAAATCCGGGGTTTGTGTTGGTTCAAAAAGGGCATTTGTTGGTTCAGTGTTGGTTCAATTTTTGAACGTGAAACCTTAGATAACAGACACATAAAAACATTGAACTAACTGAACCAACTGAACCAACACCTAAACTACACACATGAGAGAGTTACTTACTCTGGCTAGCACCCCTCCGGTTGATACTGGATCACGTAAACATTGATTTGCCGTCCATCAATGCGCGGAGACTTGCGCTGATACCCTCGGCCTGTATTTGGCGGGGTCAGCATCCCGGCATTTTTCAGCACTTCAGCAAACATCTTCGCGTTGAACCCCTGTGCAATCTCTTTTTCAAA
The DNA here is from genome assembly GCF_050435045.1 of Leclercia sp. 1548. Classification (NCBI taxonomy): domain Bacteria; kingdom Pseudomonadati; phylum Pseudomonadota; class Gammaproteobacteria; order Enterobacterales; family Enterobacteriaceae; genus Leclercia; species Leclercia sp. 1548. The sequence continues at coordinate 463,810 of NZ_JBNDJP010000001.1, forward strand.
AGCTGCGGGGAAGGTGTAAAACACCACCGGGTCAGCTTCATGCCCTCCCTTCTGGCGATACCCTGCCAGGTTGGCAATTGGCAGGCTGCCCGGGTCATACGGGAATGGCGCAAACCGGCTGAGTCCGTGAGCATTGAGGAATGCTTCTGTCTGCTCAATGATCTGCTGATGCTCTTTGTTCCCGGTGCCGAACTCCCGGATCCACGCGTTGAAGCTGTACTGAATAGCATCCCGGCATGTCTGTTCATCCCAGCCGGTGATCACCCTTCCGGCCATGAGCGCAGCCTCAAGAATGGCGAAACGCGCCCCCACTCGATGTACCTGCTCCCCGTAGTCAGCCGGAATGATCCCGCGCCAGCGCGCCTCCGCCTCACGTACCGCTTTAACAGTCTCCTGCTGATGGTCAGCCAGCCACTGAACCCATGCGCGGCCAGCAGCGCCGTGATGGCTCTGATACGCATCTTTCAGCGCATCGGCATGGTGCTTACCGCTTTCATGGCCGTGGAAGCGAATAGCCTTACTGAGCGGAATATTGAGCAGGCGCACCAGTTGCCCGGCCTTTGCCTTACGCCCGGCACCAGCAATGAAAGTCTCCAGATCCACCTCTCCGGTGCTGATGGCTACAGTGCGCCAACGTTTCAGTTCGCGGTTACCGCCCTCTTTGGCTCCCTGGAGTTTCCCGGTACCGTTGAACAATGCATAAGCCGACTTATATACCTCCACCGGATCAGCGCCTTGGCCGATTTCATCCAGGGGCATCAGCGCGTCATTGTGCGCTGCTGCTTCGTTTGCCAGCCCCAGCGCAGTGCCGTACCACGTCAGGCGCAGCACATCAGGATTGCCGTACAGACTGGCCGCCACATTGGCAGTGGTGGTTTTACCGGCGCTCGACTGCTCATAGAAATGGATCCCGAACCCGTCAGCGCCAGCCAGTCCAATCAGCGGGGCCGCCAGCGCCGCCGCAACACCGGTCATCATGGAGTAATTGCCATTAGCCAGATTTGCCACGCTATCACGCCAGCTCTCTGCTGTGCCGCTGGTGGTGTAACCTGATGCGGCAGAACTGCGGCCATTAAACAGCACCGGTATTTCAGGGGTGCCAATAATGTCACCGTCAGGCATCAGGTACGCGCCGCACTGCCAGCCTGTAGCCTGAGCGATGCGCCAGATCTCTCCTTTGTGCGCCTGGCTCTGTAACCAATCAGCCAGCGTCGCGCGCAGGCCGCTTTTAGTGGTGACATACAGGCCGCCAGCTTTGAGTGTGCGCCACCCCTCCCTTTCGCCAATATCAGCCAGGGGGATCGCCTGCGTCGTTTCCTCCTTCGCTCCCATCGCCTGCCAGCGCAACACCAGGTAGCGCGTCTTGTTGTCATCAATACCCACGCCAACTACTTTCAGCGCAGAACAGAGCAGGCTCTCTACTTCGGCGATCTCCCCGCCCTTTTCTTTAGGCTCAACCCAATAAAGACCATTTCGACGGCTATCCACGTAGGGCTTCTGTGCGTTGCGTTTCTGGCTGGCGCTATCTGTCACGGTCACTTCAGGTGACACAAATACATCCTCTCCCTGTGGTTGATACAGTGATTTAGTGAACGCGGCGCGTGTTTGGGCAATGCCGTCATGCTGGCGCAGATCGTCCCAGTCGGCTTTAAATTCGCCTGCAGGCAACGCCACCCACCCGGCAACAGCCTGAGCGGCTTTCTCTGCGCTGATGTGGCCGGTGTTCACCTTAAGTTTCCCCCGGTCATCCGTCTCGCCCGGTACGTGCCAGTCGTTATCTGCGGCAATAACGATCTGTGCATGCGGGTAGTGCTGGCGCATCACCTGCGCTACGGGCAGCAGATTCCCGGCGTCAATCGCCACCACCGCCAGCGCATCAGGGCGCATCAGGTGAACAGACAGAACAGTTGCCAGTCCTTCACCAATAATCACCGTCTGCGGCGATTTAACGGGATTAATGACGTGATATGCCCCCTTTTTCGCCGAACCGGTAAGCAGACGTTTTTCACCATCAGCCGTAATGGTCTGCGCGGCAGCTGTTGCGCCGGATTCATTCACCAGGGTCAGCACCAGGGCCCCATCAGGCAGGATCGGATAGGTAAACCCGGGCAGCCCCTTGCCAGCTAGATAAGCGGATTCACCAGGTTGTGCCTGCGCTGTCAGCGCCGCCAGCCTAGAAGAAAAGCGGGCCGCGCGCGCCGCCTGCTCCTGGGCTTGCTGCTGCGCCAGCGCCGCCCGGCGTTCTGCCTGGTCCTTTTGCTGCCGGGCACCACCCTGGCTGGTGGAATTGCGTATGTCCTGCACGTTCATCCCCAGAGCGTCAGCCACCAGCTGAGCGGCCCGGGTGGCGTCGCAGCTGTTCACTTTTTTCACCAGCTCCAGCCCGTCCCCGGCACCGCAGTTATTGCAGAAGTGCGCACCACGCCCGTCATCATCGAATCGGAAACGGTCTTTACCACCACAGGCAGGGCATGCAACCTGCGCACGGGGCAAGGCGGGAACGTCGATTCCCATGAGCGAAAGAACATCTGGCCAGCGCCCGGCAGCGGCATCGGATACCTGCCGGATCATGTCGATATTACGCATGGAAAATGCCTCCTTTCGACAGGCTGTCGCTCATATCCCGCAGCATATCCAGCCAAATTTCATGACCCCATTGGGTAAGCACACCATTAGCCAGGCAGCTGGTCAGCAGCTCCGAGGCCACAGCCTCCCAGTGAGTGTATTCCTGTTCAATCGGAGAGAGCATCCAGCTATCCACCAGCAGCAGAATCCCGCTTTCACCGTCAGTTACCGCCACGTGGACGATCTGCCCGTTAACCGGCAGGGGAAACCACTCACCGCCATTGTCCTGGCGCAACCGCAGAAGAACAGCAGCAGCAAACTCGTTAACCAGCATGGTCAGGCGCGCATTATGGGCTGTACGCTTCACTTGGTTTGCTCCGGCGGGGTGACGGTATAGCCGCAGCGTCTCAGGAATTGGACCATACCTGCAGGGGTGATCAACACTTCCTCATCAGAAAGTGGACGAGCGGACGCTATGCCGTTATTGGTATAGAGCTGCCAGCGGCCACCAGCCGGGAAGCTGGCGACGGTCGCCGTATCAGCGCGGCGCACGAGATCGTAAATTTCGTTCATTCACCGAACCCCGCATCGTTCAGGTTATCCCAGACGGTATGGGCCAACCGGCGGCTGAGAGAAAGCAACGTTTTGAGGTCGGTTTCATCCACCTTGTCGCTGACCATTTCAGTGGCGATCAGCAGCGCGCACAGCTCCGTGGTAGTTTCGATTGTGTTCTGTCGCTCGGTTCTTTTCACGCTGCCACCTCCTGGCGGATGCGCCCGGCGAAGAAACAGACGTGATCGCGCGCCAGCATGCAGCGTGCTTCGCGTTCAGATACGGCAGGAATATGGTGAAGAACAGGTTTGTTTGTGGGGCAATCGCGCCGAACAGCGGCGATAATCCAGATAAATTGTGGGCGAGTTTGGGTAGGGGTCGTCATCATGATGATGATCTCCTTTGACTTATGTAAGGAGTCACCACCAGAGTTTCCACGCTCGAGGGTGGTGACACTGACAGGGGTGGAAATACCGGCGTCAAAGGGTACCGGCCAGCCTTTCGGCTGCCCTATCAGCGCCACCATAGAAGAATATCGGCACTGCTGGCCAATATAGAAATATGCTGGATCTGCGACAATAAAAAAGACGCTTTCGGCGTCTGTTATCGCCTTTGACTTATTTTCCAGGTTTCCACGCCCGGCACCAGATTTTGCTGGTGCGGGATAACCATACACTTGTCGTATTGACACAGGCAAGCCCTTTTTGTGCATAGGGTGCATATTGTGATTCATGGCGCTTTTACGCATGGTTCACCCCCAGGCGTTTTGCCAACCAGCGCTGAGAGAGGCGCATCAGTTCAACTTTGCGCTGCTGGTAGTCCTGCCCCAGTTCGATCAGCGTGATATTGGTCTGCTCCAGATATGAGAGATGTTCGAGCTGCTCAGTACTCATGGAGTCGCGCGGTTCGCCAGTGATGCTGCCGTTCTCCGCCCACTGCTTAGCAGTCAGGCCACCCAGAACAATGCGCGCCAGCATGTTGGACTCGTTGGCATAATGGCGTTGCTGAGTCTGCTTACCCAGCTCTGCGCGGGCAGCATCCAGCGCCTCACACATAGGCTTAAAGTAATTTGCAGCATTCAGACGAGCCTTAAGCTGACGACGAAAACGGGCGGCCACTTCCGGCGCGCTACGATGGAGCTCCTCTTCACACTGGATGAAATACTGACGAACATCACGGCCCTGCTGGTTGCGCTCAACCATAGCCAGTTCTTTTGCCATGCCGATGGTGATCGCGTAATCCACCTCCGGGCGTCCGGCCCCGTTAATTCCCACCCGTTCCGGTGTTAATTGGTCAAAGTCTGTACCTTTGATAAACCCGTACTGGGATACGCGGCCATTGAACCAGCTGCCAAAAACACGCCTCACACCCAATGTCTGGTGTAATGATTTGGCGCTGACGATATTCGCTTCACGTCCGCCGATCCGCCCGCTAATAACAGGAATGAAGGATGCGAAATCTTTATTGGTAATTCGCTCCTGGCTGGCTTCAGGGTGAGCGAGGCCCTGACCGGCTAAGGTCATATTATTTTTCATCAGGATTTTTCTTATTCAGCGGCGTTGTCCGTGTACAGATTCAGAATGGCTTCAATGTCCAACTGGTTAAGCGGCTGGTGGCCGTTATTAACTGCGCTGGCATTAACCAGGGCGATCACCTTCTGCACCTCGGCGCGCTTAATGAAGCGGTAACGGTAATGGCTGCCAATACCATCAGGGTTAGCTTCGTCGATACGCTCGAACTGCATATCGAGGCGGCGCTCCAGATCCGTGACGTAGTTCCGGCCGGAGGGAAGGCGACATTGCAGCAGGATCTCATTTTCAGTGATACCGGCAGCGCCGGAACGCAGAATTAGCAAACGGGCTTTATGCTTCTTTGGCACTGGCTTTGAATAAAGCGAATGGCTATCATGGCTACCAGCAATATTAATTTGCGCATCAGGATCAGGTTTGTTTTGTTCACTATGACGCTCGGTAGCACGGGCGTTTTTTATTTGCATCAGGCCACCTTCCCGCGGCGTTCTGCAAGCCAGTTATTAATTTCCACAGCGTCGAATGCTGTAACGCTATCGCTGAGCTTAATGGGGCGAGGCAATTTGCCGTTCTTCACCCAGCGGTCGATGGTAGGCATGGATACGCCCAGCAGTTCCGGCATGCGGAATCGACGAATGTAGCCTGTGGTAGGAATTGATGATTGTTCATTCATGTCTCCGTAACTCCTGTTGATAGCGGATGACGTTACGTGAACAAAGTTAGCAATTTGATTTCTGATAGATAAGGCACAGTAACTCTACTGTGCCTGTATAGTTATGACACTCTACTGCTTGCCGTTAGCTGCCGCTCTTAAGTGCTTCAGGATTACTTCTTTGTTGTTAATGGCTAGCGGAGGTATCTCATCCTTTCGATTCAGTACGCAGTCTCGCCATTTCTCAGGGCTTATCTCCAGTTGCTTGCCGCGACATTCATCTGGATATTTAGAAAGCAAAAAGATTGCAGATTTAAACAGTTTCTCTCTATTCGTCGCGTGGTGTTCAGCCAAGTGATTAACATTTTTTACAGCACGAGTTAAATCAAAATTAGCATGAACTCCACACTGGGCATGATTTGGCAATTCACTGTAGTCACCAGCGTGATTGAGTAACTCCCTGATCTGCTCGGAGGTAATCCACAAATCATTTTCCGTTATTTCAATGTCGGGATAAATTTCATCGAGGTATTCATCGTCATCTTCGCTATTACAAAGTTCATCATGATTAAGAGCTATAGGAACTAAGCAAAGAGATGGCGTAGTTTCGTTAGTTCGATAAAGACCTAATGATCCCCACAGAAGGGGAGATTTGCCAAAATTCAAAACCGAATTTATTACCGGTAGCTGGGGTATCCATAACCCAAAAGCTCTACCTTGGTGACTCTCCACTCTCTTACCGGAAGGAGTCTCGTCTACAGCCTGAGTCTGATAAAAAAACGGATTGAAAATAGGTTCATCGTTCCTTTCATCATAAGAAATCCGATCAATTGAGAAAGATGAATGCTTCGATATATCGCGTGCTGTTGCCATGTTGCTGTAGTCATGATCTAAAGATAAATACCATTCAGTAAGTTCATCAGCATCACCTGCAACCCAGAGGACTGATTTTAAACCGTCCAGCCTGACACATAGGGTTATCTTCTCCGACACGGCAAGGCTAAGTAGATCAGCAGTTGTAACACCTAAAAATTCAGCAGCCCTATTTAGGCGGCAGAATGAAAAAGGTATTTTTGTAGTGTCTGACATATGCCACCTTATAGTGTATTAACTTTAAATTAATGAGCCCAACGATAACTCTTCCAGTTAATCACTGCAGGGCTATCCTCTATCTGTTCGGTTAGTTCGCCATTTTTATTTGAATGACGTTGTAATCTTCACCGCTCTCCAGCGCTACCAGAAGGTCGGCCCACATAGAAAGCGCAGCCTTCCGTTCGTTAAAATACTGGTGCCGGTTATAGACACCTTCGACGCCTGGTATTTTGTGGTTAAGGCATCTCTCAGCGATTATCGGATCTACACCAAGGGTTGCCAGATGCGTTCTGGCTGTGCGTCGGAAGTCATGCACACTAAATGATTCAACATCTGGCATGGCGGCCAGTATGTGTGGAAAGGCAGTGTTAAGCACTGAACTGCTGACGTGAGATGTAAGGCGTAGTTTTCTGGCGGGCAATATCCACTTACTACCGCATGATAAGGCTTTCAACTCCTTCAGCCAGCCAATTACCGGCTCGGCCAATGGGATATCTATTTCCTCCCCTGTCTTGGTTCTCTCGCCAGGAAGATGCCAGACTGCGTTATCGAGATCGAACTCATTCGCCAGTGCCGCGCAGAGCTCCATTTTCCTTACACAGAGAGCAAGCAGTAGCTTAACGGTCAATTCATTCTCTCTGGTAAATGCTTTAATGCGGTGCATGGCATCAAACAGGCGCGCCAGTTCAGTGCGAGTCAGGAATCGTTTTCTGCTCTCTTCTTTTCCACCTGCATCCTTTGCCGTGAACGGCATGGCCGGGTTCACTTCAATCAGGCCGCGAACAACTGCGAAGTCAAAAATCTTCTTCATCATGCGCAGCACGTCGTTCGCCACAGTCAAAGCGCCACGGTCACGCACCGATCGTAAAACTTCATCAACATGCCGAGGTTTTACGTCCTCAACTTTCATGCTGCCAATCAGGGTACCAATGTTGAAGTCAGCGACTTTTTTATAAATCTGGGGGTTCTTGAATGAGGGGAGGATATGACGAGCATAGAAGTCATTAATTAGATCCTGCACACGGACAGCGCTCTTATCTGCCTCGATCTTTGCGGCGGCATCAGCCTTGCGCTGCTGCTTTTCTCCGGCGACGTCAAAACCCAAAGCTACACGAGCCGAAAGCTCCTTAGCTGCCTCTCGCGCTTTAGCAAGAGTCAAATCAGCATATGAACCGATAACCATCGCTCGAGCTTTGCCAGCAATCTTGTACCTGAACCGCCATACAGGAACGCGGTCAACTTCGCGGTATCGCAAATAAAGGCCATTGCCATCAGAACGACCCTCGAAACGCTCGCCAGCCCTTACCCAGGCTTTGATCTGCATATCAGTTAACTTTGCCACTTTCACCCCGCCAGCGTGTACCCAATTTTGAAATTTGACCCACAGGCTTATTTGGTTACACCTTTGGGTACACAATAATTATGCGCTTTCTTGATGCTTGTTGATAGCTCGTGAAAAGAAAAAACCCGCACATGGCGGGCTTTAATTGATTCTCTGGGTCCTGATGATTTTTAGTGATCCTTAACTCTATATGCATAAAATGCACAGTAAAAATGCACAATCAGAAACTGTAGGTGACACCCATCGACATTAGTCCGGTCCAGGACTTATCGACCATTGGGCTGTCTTTCACTTCATCGCTAAGACGGTGGTAACGACCTGTGGCATAGACGTTCCAGTCAGCGGCAAACTTATAGCTGGCGGTAAGCTCCAGATACGGGCTCCAGCCATCGTCTGCATCATAGCTGTTCAGGCCGCTGCGTCTTGCTTCCTTACGGGACACGCCGTAATAGTAGTCGTTGTAGTTTTCGCTGCTGTACTCCATACCGATACCCGGGGTGAGCGTCAGCCCGCCGTTGGTGTAACGGTACAACCACGCCAGATCCCAGATATAGCCGTTACTGTTATCCAGCGTATCGCCTGCCAGGGCGGTGCGCAGGAAACCGTATTCGGTGTTATGGACCCAGGAAATCCCTGCCATCATGGTGCTCTTACGTTTATCGAGCTGACGAAGCTGGTAGCTATCGCTGTCGCCTGGCTTGAAGTGCGTCGGGTCGTAATACGCCATGATAGAGAGTTTATCGGTCTGGTCGTTCCACAGATAGTAGCCACCGCCCAGGCCGCGGAACCAGAAATTATCCCCTTCATAGGTAATCACCGGAACCGGATAGATATCACGGTCATATTGCTTATAAGGGCTATTGATTACGCCTACACCAGCACCAACTGACCACTGATTCTCCGCGTATGCTGTACTCACTGAGGTGGCAACAATAATCCCCAGTGCCAGAAGTTTGAGTTTGGTCACAATCCATTCTTTCCTGTAGTCAAATAATCAGCGAATGAAGTGTAACCGTCATTCCCCCCATTTCTCAAAATTTTTTGTTAACTAATCAATTTGATTAACCCGTCATGGTATGTGCCTTACATGACGGAACGCAGTCAGCCAGATTACCGTTCAGTGAAGGAAGTCTCTTTGTCTTGCAAGCGCTGGCTAAATTTCTGGATGAGTTATTGATATGTCATTGAAATTAGATTTTGCGTGCATGCAAGTTTTGCAAATGCCATCTACGCTTAATTTTAAGAAGCTGAATACCGAATCACCCCGCGGTTTTAGCGCCCGACCTGGCACACGGGTTGCTGCTCTTGCAGTGAGGTGCAACGGATCCCGCTTCCGGGAGCCTCTACTATTCATATGAACGGCTCTTTTCCTGTGCTAAAAAACGAAAGGACGGCATGCCATGAATATATTCGATCACTATCGCCAGCGCTATGAAGCTGCCAAGGACGAAGAGTTCACACTGCAGGAGTTTCTTACCATTTGTCGGCAAGATCGCAGTGCCTATGCCAATGCGGCAGAACGACTATTGATGGCTATCGGTGAGCCGAATATGGTTGATACTGCCCAGGAGCCACGGCTTTCCCGTCTGTTTTCGAATCGGGTCGTCGCCCGATATCCTGCGTTTGAAGAATTTTACGGCATGGAAGATGCCATCGAGCAGATTGTTTCTTACCTGAAGCACGCTGCTCAGGGTCTGGAAGAGAAGAAACAGATCCTGTATCTGCTGGGTCCTGTCGGCGGTGGTAAATCCTCGCTGGCCGAGCGGCTGAAAGCCTTGATGCAGCGCGTGCCCATTTACGTGCTCAGCGCCAACGGCGAACGCAGCCCGGTCAACGACCATCCGCTGTGTCTGTTTAACCCGCAGGAAGATGCGCAAATCCTGGATAAAGAGTACGGCATTCCCCGTCGCTATCTCGGCACGATTATGTCGCCGTGGGCGGCGAAACGCCTGCATGAATTTGGCGGTGACATTACCAAATTCCGCGTGGTGAAAGTCTGGCCGTCGATTCTGGAACAGATTGCGATTGCTAAAACCGAACCGGGTGATGAGAACAACCAGGATATCTCTGCGCTGGTCGGTAAAGTCGATATTCGTAAACTGGAAAACCACGCGCAGAACGATCCCGATGCTTACGGTTATTCCGGTGCGCTGTGCCGCGCCAACCAGGGGATTATGGAGTTCGTTGAGATGTTTAAAGCGCCGATCAAGGTGCTGCATCCTCTGCTGACTGCAACCCAGGAAGGTAACTACAACGGTACGGAGGGGATCTCCGCCCTGCCGTTCAACGGTATTATTCTGGCGCACTCCAACGAATCGGAGTGGGTCACTTTCCGTAACAACAAGAACAACGAGGCCTTCCTTGATCGTGTTTACATCGTCAAAGTGCCTTATTGCCTGCGGATCTCCGAAGAGATCAAGATTTACGAAAAACTGCTGAACCACAGTGAGTTGGTTCATGCGCCTTGCGCCCCGGGAACCCTGGAAACGCTGTCGCGCTTCTCGATCCTGTCGCGCCTGAAAGAGCCAGAAAACTCCAGCATCTACTCAAAAATGCGCGTCTATGATGGTGAAAGCCTGAAAGATACCGACCCGAAAGCGAAATCCTACCAGGAGTATCGTGACTACGCCGGTGTTGATGAAGGGATGAACGGTCTTTCCACGCGCTTTGCGTTTAAAATCCTCTCCCGCGTGTTCAACTTTGATCACACCGAAGTGGCGGCTAACCCGGTACACCTGTTCTACGTTCTGGAACAGCAGATTGAGCGTGAGCAGTTCCCGCAGGAGCAGGCTGAACGTTATCTGGAGTTCCTCAAAGGCTATCTGATCCCGAAATACGCCGAGTTTATTGGCAAAGAGATCCAGACCGCCTATCTGGAGTCTTACTCCGAGTACGGGCAGAACATCTTTGACCGTTACGTCACCTATGCCGATTTCTGGATCCAGGATCAGGAGTATCGTGACCCGGATACCGGCCAGCTGTTTGACCGTGAGTCACTGAATGCGGAGCTGGAAAAAATCGAGAAGCCTGCCGGGATCAGTAATCCGAAAGACTTCCGAAATGAGATCGTCAACTTCGTGCTGCGCGCCAGAGCGAACTTCAGCGGACGCAATCCGAACTGGACCAGCTACGAAAAACTGCGCACCGTGATTGAGAAGAAAATGTTCTCCAATACCGAGGAGCTGTTGCCGGTCATTTCGTTTAATGCCAAAACCTCAACTGACGAGCAGAAAAAGCACGACGATTTTGTCGACCGCATGATGGAGAAAGGTTACACCCGCAAACAGGTTCGCCTGCTCTGCGAGTGGTACCTGCGCGTGCGTAAATCGTCCTGATAGCCCGGTGCCCGGCGGCGCGTTGCTGCCGGGCCTACATAAGATGCGAACCGTAGGCCGGATAAGCAGCGCGCATCCGGCCCTGCGCCGCAGCATAAAGTTGGCAAATGCAGTACGGGGGGCATATGACCTGGTTTATTGACCGGCGTCTTAACGGCAAAAACAAGAGCACGGTGAACCGCCAGCGCTTCTTGCGCCGTTATAAAGCGCAAATCAAACAGTCGATCTCCGAGGCCATTAACAAGCGTTCGGTAACCGACGTAGACAGTGGGGAGTCCGTTTCCATTCCAACGGACGACATTAGCGAACCGATGTTTCATCAGGGACGCGGCGGTTTGCGCCATCGCGTTCATCCCGGCAACGACCATTTCATTCAGAACGATCGTATCGAACGCCCGCAGGGTGGTGGCGGTGGCGGCGGCGGCAGTGGTCAGGGCCAGGCCAGCCCGGACGGGGAAGGTCAGGACGAGTTTGTGTTTCAGATCTCCAAGGATGAGTACCTGGACCTGCTGTTTGAAGATTTGGCCCTGCCGAATCTGAAGAAGAATCAGCACCGTCAGTTGAATGAATATAAAACGCACCGGGCTGGCTATACCGCCAACGGCGTACCGGCCAACATCAGTGTGGTGCGTTCATTGCAGAACTCCCTGGCGCGCCGTACCGCCATGACGGCGGGCAAACGACGTCAGCTTCGCGAGCTGGAAGCCGATCTGGATAGCGTGGAGAACAGCGAGCCGGCGCAGCTGCTCGAAGAAGAGCGTTTGCGTAAAGAGATAGCCGAACTGCGCGCCAAAATTGAGCGCGTGCCATTCATCGACACCTTCGACCTGCGTTACAAGAATTACGAAAAACGTGCCGAACCCTCAAGCCAGGCGGTGATGTTCTGCCTGATGGACGTTTCCGGCTCGATGGATCAGGCCACCAAGGATATGGCCAAACGCTTTTATATTCTGCTCTATCTGTTCCTGAGCCGAACCTATAAGAACGTGGAAGTGGTCTATATTCGCCACCACACTCAGGCGAAAGAGGTGGATGAACATGAGTTCTTCTATTCGCAGGAGACGGGGGGGACTATCGTGTCCAGTGCCCTCAAGCTGATGGATGAGGTAGTGAAGGAGCGTTACGACCCTGCGCAGTGGAACATCTATGCAGCCCAGGCCTCAGATGGTGACAACTGGGCAGATGATTCGCCGCTGTGCCATGAAATTCTGGCGAAAAAACTGCTGCCGGTGGTGCGCTACTACAGTTATATCGAGATCACCCGCCGCGCCCACCAGACGCTGTGGCGTGAGTACGAGCATCTGCAAGCGATGTTCGATAACTTCGCGATGCAACACATTCGCGATCAGGACGACATCTACCCGGTCTTCCGGGAGCTGTTCCATAAGCAATCGGCCACCAGCAACAGTTAACTCCACCGCCGGTCACTGACCGGCGGTGTTACGTTAGCCTCAGAAGGTGACGTTCATTTTCGCCCAGACGGTGCGGCCAGGCTCATTCACCGGGGTATCAGAGGAGTAACCAAAGCTGCTGTTCCCCGCCAGGTTTAGATGTTCGCTGTAGTCCTTATCCAGCAGGTTATCCACCCCGCTGCTCAACTTCAGGTACTGATTCACCTTCCAGGATGCGTTGGCAGAGAAGATCGCAAACCCGGCGCTCTGATCGAAATCTTTCCCGACCACGTTACCTTCGTTCATCGCCACCCGATGTTGTGGGCTGACCATACGCAGCAGCCCGGTAGAACTCCAGTCGCCCTTCTCCCATGTCAGGCCAAGACGCGCTTCCAGCGGCGGCATTTGCGGCAGCGGCTGGTGATCGTCGGTGTTCTGGCCCCAGGAGTAGTTAAGGGTCGCGTCGGTTTTCCACCGGTCGCTCAGCTTATACGTAGCCCCCATCTCGCCGCCCATGATGGTAGCATCGACGTTGTCAGCCTGGCTGACGTGGCTGTCGTCCGGGTCGTAGATAAACAGGATATAGTCGTTGATGCGCCCGACGTAGGCCGAGATCCAGCCGGTGGTGCGCTCGCCTTTGTACTGGGCACCGATATCGAGCTGGGTGGTTTTCTCCGGTTTCAGATGATCAAACACGTCCGACGTACCATCTGGCCCGTAGGTGGGTGAAAACAGTTCCCAGTAATCCGGGAAACGATCGGTATAGCCCAGCCCGGCGTAGACCATGCCCGGCATGGTGCCCAGATTATGCTCCACGCGCAAAAAGCCCGCCGGGAGGATATCTTGCCGGCTGTCGCTGCCGATGCCGGTGTAGTTATCCACCTCGACCTTATCGAGACGCGCCCCCCCGATCACTTTGCTTAACTCGGTCGCATTCCACGTCAGCTCGCCAAATGTACCGTAATCGTGGAAGCGGGCATCTTCCTGCCAGCCTTTATCCTCGTCATCGTCGTTACTGCGGTGGGTGTTGGTTTGCATGTCCACCCCGCTCTGCAGCTGGAAATCTGACCACAGCCAGGTGCCCATTATCCTGCCGCCGACGGTACGGCGATCGACCTGTTTCTCCATCGGCATCGACATGTCCATCGACCCCATCGACATCCCGTTCATGGCGTCAGGATCCGGGGTGCCAGGAGAGCGCATGGAGTAGTTATCCATGATGTGGTTGGCGTAGTTGTAGTAGATGCTCGCATCCAGCGAGTCGAAGACTTTACCGATATTCTCTTTCTTAAAGCGCAGGCCCAGACTTTCCCGCTTGAACTGGGAGCCGTCCATACCACGCCCGGCGTAGCTGGCGTCGCCATTGCCCTGCCCGGCGGACAGCTCCAGCAGCGTGTCGGCATCCGGCGTCCAGCCGATGGCGAGATCGGTGTTCCACTTGTCCCACTTCGAGGCCACGCGATCGCCGTTGCCGTCTTTGTAATCACCTGACTTCGATTTATTCCCATTCAGACGCACATAGCCCTGATCGTTACCAAAGCTGACGTCGGCATTCTCATCGAAGCGATCGTTTGAGGCAGCAAGGAAGCTGGCATCGCCCTTAACGCCCGCGCTGTCAAAGCGCGGCGGTTCACGCTCGAAGCGCACCGTCCCGGCAGAGTTGCCCGGCCCCCAGAGTACGGTTTCCGGCCCTTTAGTCACCGTCAGGAGATCGTAGCTTTCCGGCGAGATGTACGAGCTTGGCGCATCCATCCGCGACGGACAGGCACCGAGCATCTCGCTGTCGTTGGTCAGCAGGCGCAAACGCGAGCCGAACATGCCACGAAACACCGGATCGCCGTTGCTGCCGCCGTTACGGATCTGACTGAAGCCGGGAATGGTTTTCAGGTAATCGGAGCCATCGCTGGCCGGTACGGGCTGCCGCGGGGTTTTCGGTGAGGTCACCACGTTAAGCGGAGAGAGCACGGGCGCCGTCACGGTGATCACATCCTGATCGTCTACGGGCGCGCTGGTAGGTTCTGTCGCCATCGCGGAGCCGGAGATCGTCATCAGCAATGACAGGGCCAGCGGATGGGGAGCAAAGCGTACTTTTTTCATTTCTGAGCCTGAGCAAGGGGTTTCGTGGAGTACCGCCGTAAAGTGAATCCTTTCGCTAACGAAAGCAGGTGACGAGCAGGCACGTAAATCAGGGTCAAAATATTGCCGGGCGAAGCGGGAGGGAACAACGCTGGATGAAGAGAATAAGAGGAGCAGAAACAGTTGAAATTTTAAGAATGATGATATGGGCGCAACTCACGCCCTGACGCCATAATTAAGCCAGTTAACCGCTCACTGGCTTATTCTCTCTAATCGCAAAACTTTTGCGTTTGCAATTGCCGGTTAATCAGTTGGGAACAATTTCGGCCGCTTTTCTTGCCGGTATATAACGCAATATCTGCCCGCTCCAGCACTTCCCGGAGCGACTCTCCTTCATGAATGCGCGTTAATCCGCCGGTGAAGGTAACACGAATGAGATGTTCCCCGGCGATAGTTTCAAGCCGGGCAATGTCACGGCGCAGGCGTTCGGCAATGGCCACCGCATCCTGATCGTTGCTGGCATGCAGAACAACAATAAACTCTTCACCTCCATAGCGATACATCGATTCAGAGCGCCGAATATTATTGCTGATATTCAGGGCCAGCGAACGCAGAACAATATCCCCGTTAAGATGGCCGTAATTATCATTCACTTTCTTAAAGTGATCGATATCCAGTAATAATAAATAGAGGCCATCCGCGCCCAAATCTTTATTCATGCTGGCGAAGGACTCATCGAGAATGCGTCGCAGCGGCAGGCCGGTTAGCGCGTCATAACTGGTACGCAGCTGCAGCAGGTGAACTTTATAGTGGGTAAGGGCTTCGGTAAACGCCAGCAAGGATTCTTCGAAAAGGTTAAAAACGTCATTGGTCTGACGATGCTGTTCAATGGCGGAAATAAGATTACGGCACGCCTGATGAACGCGAATATGTTTTTTGTTAATATCCAGTAAAAAATTAGTGTCTTCCCGCTCTTCCAGTAAACAGGTATTCAACCAGTGGCCAAACTCGCAATGCAGGTGGGCTTCGTCACTGCTTATCTCAGGTAAATCGACATTACGACTGTCGATAAATCGTAATATTTTTACTAACCATCTAAAGTGCGCATCTGTGGATTGATTCAAACTGCGAACAGTATCATCAATTTCTTTAAACTTTCTGTTCACAGAACCCTCCATGACAATAAATTAATAACAACCAAAATCATAATTGATTAAAACTCAAAAAATGTCAGCGAATGAAAACATTATATAGCAGCCTACTAATAAAGATATGGAATGATTGTTTCCAATTATCTGTCAACGGGCTTTCACGGTTTAAACGGTTTAAGAGATAAACGAGGTTTAAGGGAGCTAGAGGATTAAGGGCAGCGTAGGCCGGGAAAGGCCATATCGCTCAGCGTCTTCAGGCAATCGCCCAAATCAGACATTTTTTTGTAGAAAAGCCTTTTTACCGGCGTGCCAGGGCGTAAAGTAAGCAGGCTTACTTTTTTTATTTTGGCAAGGAATACAATATGTTTGACCCTACCCTGCTCATTCTTCTGGGCCTGGCGGCGCTGGGATTTGTCAGCCACAACACCACGGTGGCCATCTCTATCCTGGTGCTGATCATCGTCCGCGTAACGCCGCTCAGCAGTTTTTTCCCGTGGATCGAAAAGCAAGGCCTGACCGTCGGGATTATTATCCTCACCATCGGCGTGATGGCACCGATTGCCAGCGGCACCCTGCCGGCCTCCACGCTGATCCACGCCTTTATGAACTGGAAATCGTTAATTGCCATCGCCGTGGGTGTGTTTGTGTCATGGCTGGGCGGGCGCGGCGTCACGCTGATGAGTTCCCAGCCTACACTGGTGGCCGGCCTGCTGGTGGGCACGGTGTTGGGGGTGGCACTGTTCCGCGGTGTGCCGGTCGGCCCGCTGATTGCCGCCGGGCTGGTATCGCTGTTTATCGGGAAGTCGTAGCCAGACTGGCAATATAGCGCGCGGGAGTCTGACCCAGCCCCTTTTTAAACATTGTGATAAACGCGGTGGTGGAGTCATAACCCAGCTCCTGGGCCACCTGCTGCACCGACTGACCGCGGATCAACCCCTGCAGGGCCACGATCAGCTGGAGCTGATGCCGCCAGCGGCGAAAGCTAAGCCCGGTTTCACTCACCACCAGCCGGGCAAGATTGCGCTCACTCATCGCGAAATGGTGCGCCCACTGGTGCAGCGTCTGCCGTTCCGCCGGGGATGCGGCCATGGTATCACTCATCAGGCGAATTTTAGGGTGCGAGGAGACCGGCAGCTGCAGCTGCTCCTCCGGCTGACGGGGCAGTTCATCAAACAGCACCTCCACCAGCCGCCGGGTAGCGGGCTCATGGTGTCCCGGGCTGCGTTCCGCCAGGGTCAGAATCAGCTCCCGCACCAGCGGTGAAATTTTTAGCGTGCAGCAGCGATCCGGCAAGGTGACGGCTCCGGGCTCGATAAATAAAAAACAGAGCCGGGCGCTGGGTGTGGCCTTATTGCTGTGCGGCAATTGCCCGGGGATCCAGACCGCAAACTGCGGCGGCACCATCCACATCGCATTTTCCACCTCGCAGGTGATCGCCCCATGCAGGGCAAGGATCAGCTGCCCTTTCCGGTGTTGATGCAGGGGGATGCGCTGCTCGTCTGCCACCACGCGCACGTGAAACGCCACTGCGGCGTCATGCTGGCTGTCGGGATCGTAGCCTTCAAGGCCCAGGCCTATCATCATGTTGTCCGATATTAGCGATAATCTGTCATTTTAGCTTGATTTCAACCGGCCTGAAAATGCGTATCCTGTGGATTCATTTCGATGTAAGAGAAAACAATGACTATTGCCCTTTCACCTGCCGGTAAACAGCGTGCGCTGCTGATTGCCGGGATCCTGCTGATTGCCACCTCGCTGCGGGTGACTTTTACCGGTGCTGCACCGCTGCTGGATGCCATCCGCACTGATTATGCCCTGACCACTGCCCAGACGGGGCTGCTTACTACGCTCCCGTTGCTGGCCTTTGCGTTGATCTCGCCGCTGGCGGCCGGTCTTGCCCGCCGCATCGGCATGGAGCGCAGCCTGATGATCGCCCTGCTGCTGATCATCGCCGGGATCGCCCTGCGTTCCCTCCCCTCTGCCGCGCTGCTGTTTGGCGGCACCGCGGTGATTGGCTGCGGGATTGCTCTTGGTAACGTGCTGTTGCCGGGGCTGATCAAGCGTGATTTCCCCGGCCAGGTGGCGAAACTGACCGGGGCGTACTCCCTGACGATGGGGGCAGCCGCGGCGCTTGGTTCGGCGCTGGTGGTGCCGTTTGCCCTGAGCGGCGCAGGCTGGCACGGTGCGCTGTTGATGCTGATGGTATTCCCTCTGCTGGCGTTGCTCCTGTGGCTACCGCAGTGGCGCCAGCGCCCTGCCGGATCGCTGAGCGGCTCGCGTGCGCTGCAAAGCCGGGGCATCTGGCGCTCGACGCTGGCCTGGCAGGTGACGCTGTTTCTGGGGATCAACTCGCTGATTTACTACGTGATTATTGGCTGGCTGCCGGCGATCCTGCAAAGCCATGGTTACAGCGAAACCGAAGCCGGTTCCCTGCACGGGCTGCTGCAGCTGGCAACCGCCGCGCCGGGCATTGTGGTGCCGCTGATCCTGCTTCGGCTGAAGGATCAACGTGGCGTAGCCGGACTGTCGGCGATGATGTGTGCGGTGAGCAGTGCGGGGCTGTGGTTTATGCCGGATCTGGCGGTGATGTGGACGCTGATTTTTGGCTTCGGATCCGGGGCCACGATGATCCTCGGCCTGACGTTTATTGGCCTGCGCGCCAGCTCGGCACATCAGGCCGCGGCCCTTTCCGGGATGGCGCAATCGGTGGGCTACCTGCTGGCCGCCTGTGGGCCGCCGCTGATGGGCAAAATCCACGATGCCAACGGTGACTGGCGCATCCCGCTGCTGGCCTGTGGACTGGTATCAGTGGTAATGGCCATCTGTGGGATCCTTGCCGGACGCGATCGGGAGATCACCTCCGGCTAAGCCAGCTTTTAGTACTTCTGTGCGGCGCGAAGCAGAGCCTGCACCAGCGGGGCTGGTCGGCCCGCCAGCGCAGCACGTTCATGCTGGAACAGTGTGGCGACAAAGAACGGGTGCGTCACCAGCTCTACGGCGCGGATCTCACCCTGCGCGTCCCAGCCGGTGACGCGCATATCGCCCTTCTCCAGCGCCTGCGCGAACTCAGGCGAGACGCCGTAATTGCAGTGATAACCCTCTTCGATCTCTTCCTGACCATAGGCTCTGGCAATCAGGGTGTTGGCGCGCAGTTCAATAGCGTCGCTGACTTCGACCAGCGAGCAGGTCAGCGGGGCAATCACCATGCGGCCTTCGGTATCGGTCTCCGCGTGCGCCGCATCCTGCCAGCCCAGGGCGTTACGGGCATACTCAATTAACGCATGCTGGAAGCCACCGCAGGTGCCGAGAAACGGCACGCTGTTTTCGCGGGCATAGCGTGCCGCAATAAACGCGCCTGCAGCATTTTTATAGGGGCTTGCCGGAACCAGCCAGATAGCGTCGTAGCCCACCAGATCTTCCGGGCTGGTTAATTCGGTGGTCGCCAGCCAGTCGTAGTCGGCTGTGATCTCCAGCACCGCTGCGGCATCATCAATGGCCAGCGGGATCGCCTGGTGAGCCAGCACGTCAGGATTGTAGTCACCAACCAGCGCAATTCGGAGGGTATTTTTTACCGCGGAGAGTTCCATAGAGAGATCCTTATGCCAGACAAATATCAAGTAACATAAGGCGCCTCAGACTACCGATCTTCCATTGATATCACAACACCTTAAAATAAGTGGGCGAAAACAGCTTAGCGTTACAGCGACAGGAAAAGGAGCGGGAAAATGATTACATGTAAACGACTGTATGACGAGGCCACTCAAGCGGATGGCTACCGGATCCTGGTGGACCGGCTCTGGCCGCGGGGGGTAAAAAAGGAGGCGTTATCCTGCGACGAGTGGTGTAAGACTCTGGCCCCCTCCAGCGATTTGCGCAAAGCGTTTCACAGCGAGACGATAGACTTTGCCAGCTTCAGCGAGGCCTATCGTCAGGAGCTTGTTCTGCATCAGGATGAAGGACGGCGCATTGCCCGCCTTGCAGACGAACAGACCGTGACGCTGCTATATGGGGCGAAAGACCGGCAGCAGAATCACGCGCAGGTGTTAGCCGACTGGCTGCGTCAGCTTTGAATCAATCCAGCATCAAGGCGTCGAGGGTTTCTGGCGCCTCTTCAGGCGTGAGCGGCATCAGATGTTCAGGGCGTACAAACGCAAAGCCCAGCTGGTTATCAAACGAAAACACATCCCCGGTTACCAGCCACAAGGCCCGCTCTGCGCCTGGCGGCAGTTCTGTCACGATCCCGTTGACGGGGTTCAGAAAACGCTGCCCCGGCTGGCAGAGGCTGAATAACTCAACGGATTTTCCGATATTGCGACGCCCAGCTGGCGTGCGGGCACCGATAATCATCGCCAGGCTGCCCGGGTTTAACTGAAACATATGTCCTCGTAATTGGCTGCTGAATACATAGGAATAATCTTAGTGCGAAGTGTATCTCAGCCAAAACGCCGTGTCACCAGGGTGAAGGGGTGATCCTTTCTCCATTATTTCTTCATCATGAGGCCATGTTTCAATGCCAGAATGGCGCTGTTCTCACCTTGACCAGAGAACATCATTCCTTAATCAAGATGTATTTCCCCGGCCCGTGCCGGGGCTTTTTTTTACCCGCCAGAATTTGCTGTTCCGCGCCTGAATATATGAAATGTTGTTAAATCGTGTTCTACTACCCGCAGTCGAATCTTTCAGCAATACAGACAGGTACAGAGGTCTTCTGTAGGGGAGTTGTGCAGCGTCATGTCGGATATTATTCTTGCCCGTGTTTCAGAAACGCTCAGCACTGAGCAATCGCTTGAGAGCCTGGTGCGTCAGTTGCTCGAAATGCTTGAAGTGGTCACCGACATGGAGTCGACCTACCTTACCAAAATCGATATCAATGCCCGCCTGCAGCATATTCTGTATGCCCGAAACAGCAAAAAGATGGAGATCCCGGAGGGGCTGAGCGTTCCCTGGGGCGAGACCCTGTGTAAGCGGGCGATCGATTCCAACTGTTTCTTCAGCAATAACGTGGCCGAACACTGGGACGACTGTGATGCAGCACACGCGCTGGGCATCACCACCTACATGAGCATACCCATTCATCTGACGGATGGTACCCTGTACGGCACCCTGTGCGCCGCCAGTTCCAGCAAGCATCAACTGAGCGAACGCGGCGAGCACGTCTTAAAGCTTTTCGCCGGACTTATCGCGCAGTACATCGAGAAGGAGTCGCTGGTCAGGCAGCTGCGCGAAGCCAACGCCGCGCTGATCGCTTACTCCTATACCGATGCCCTGACCGGCCTGCCGAACCGCCGCGCCATCTTCGAGAACCTCACTACCCTCTTCTCGCTGGCGCGCCATCTGAACCGCAACGCCATCATCGCCTACATCGATCTGGATGATTTTAAGTTGATTAACGATCGCTTTGGGCATGAGGCGGGCGATCGGTTTCTGGTTGAGGTGGGCAAGCGCCTGAATGATGGACGCGGCGACGATGATATCGTGGGCAGACTCGGCGGCGACGAGTTTCTGGTGGCCTGCCTGAGTCAGGATCGGGAGAGCGCCGAGCAGACCTCATTAACCCTGGTGAGAACGCAGCTGAGCGCGCAAATTGCCGGTGAGTACTGGCTGGGAGATCTGCATCTTGTCTATCCGGGCGCCAGCCTGGGGGTAATTGAGGTGGATCCTGCCGAAATAGATGCCGACAGCGCGCTGCGGGCAGCCGATGCCGCCATGTACAGTGATAAGAAAGGCAAACTCAAAACGCCCTTTCTCAATATTGATTAACCCCGTACACTTGACGGGTTTTGCATTTCAGGACAGGTGGTAGCATGCGGCTTGGTATTCTGTTCCCGATCGTGATTTTTATCACGGCGGTCATCTTTTTAACGTGGTTTTTTGTCGGCGGTTACGCTGCGCCTGGGGGATAAGTGAGAAAAACAACCATTATAATGTTGATTGTCGCCATCGCAGCCGTCGCCGGTAGCCAACTGGGCTGGTGGTAAACGATGCAAAAAGACCGCCACTTTAGGCGGTCTTTTTGTCTGAAGCGTCGGTTTAGCTTCTGACTTTACGGTAGATAAACAGCACAACCAGTGCACCAATCACCGCGACCATGAAGCTGCCGAAGTTGAAACCATCAACTCTGCCGAAACCGAAGAGGGTACTGATCCAGCCGCCCACGACGGCACCGATGATACCCAGTATGACCGTAACGATGAATCCACCGCCATCTTTGCCCGGCATGATCCACTTAGCCAGAATACCCGCGATAAGCCCAAAGATAATCCAGGATATGATTCCCATAGCTGCTTTCCTCTCTGTATGGTTTTTGTCGTCAAATCAAATACACACAAAGCTTAGCACAGGATTCAGAATTGCAAGTTTGTGATACCCATCACGAGAGAAATTTAAGAAAAAAGTGAGAAACCGGCCTTCCGCACAAAAATTGGGGTTGTAATCGTTAATGAGAAACATTATCTTTCTCAACACTGAATAGTTGAGCAAATCACTCAGGTATTCAGTACGACATTGCTCACATTGCTTCCAGTATTTCTTGCCCACTTTATGTGGGCTTTTTTTGCCCTGCCCGCGTGATTTGATCGTTCCGCTATTTGCTATTACGCTTATCAGCACATTTCATTCATAGCCAGAATGGTGTTGAGACATGAACGTTTCCAGTAGATTCGTGATCTGCATTAATCTTGTTTGTGCCAGTTCGTTATTGTTGATTCTTTCTGACAAATTTAACTGGTTTTAACGTGAGCAGGCCCGGCATTCCGCCGGGTACTTCCTTCTAGTCGTCCCCTTCGATCAAAAACCCGGCCCGGCGTATCGCCTCTTTGCAGTCCGTGACGCCTGCGGCGTAGCCCGCTTCGATATCGCACACCGGGCTGGCGCTGGTATAGGGGAGTTTCACTTCCGTCGCTAACCGCTGTTTCAGCCGGGCGTTCTCCTGGCGCAAGGAGAGCAGCTCGGCGGCAAGTTCCGCCAGCGTCGCTGGTGTCAGCGTGGAGACGTCCCCTGCACGCAATCGTTGAAGCCATGCTTCGTCAATCATGGTCTCTCCTCCATGGTCTTGCATCATAGTGCCTATAAAAAAACGGAAGCCTGTTGGCTCCCGTTTTAGTCTAACCCGGAAACCGGATTACCTGTTCGCAGTGATCGCCCCTGCCCTACTTTTAGGGGCGTGGCGGGCACCCGTGACTGCGAATCCCGATGCTCATTAATACGGTGCCGTCGCGGAGGTGCGAATGGAAAAGCCCAGAGGAAGGGCATCCTCCTGGTCAATATCCATTGCGCTCGCCACGCTGTCATCCGTACCAACGCGGCCCGCTCTTAACGCCTGTGCTTTTTCCGGCTGCTCCGCTAATTCGTATGCCTGCGCCAGATCGCGTCGCCAGTTGAGATTCCACGGGCATGCCTCGTATCCCTTTTCCATGTGCACAATACCCTCAGCCAGATGCCCTTTACGCACGTATATCAGGCCCACCATAAACTGCGCGGTAGCGTGTTCGGGCACGTGGTGCAGCAGGCGTTTAAAGAGCATCTCGGCTTCATCAAGCTTCCCCTGACGATAGCGCGCTATACCCTCGCTTTGCATACCCGGCACTGGCAGGCTCACCATCTCAACAGGCTCATGCACGATCTTCGCATTCGTTCCTGCAATCAGCGGCGCCAGAAAGTCCGCGTAACGCCGCCAGCGTTCACGCGCCGTCTGATAGATAGGCTGACGCACTTGCCAGACACTGGCTGTCTTGACCGGCCTGTCCAGTTCAGAGGTATCGAGCACCTGCGGTTCCCATTGCACCCCCACATAATCCAGCATACGACGCGCCTCTCGCTCCGGCTCAGAGACCACGTCCTCATAGCGCACCTCGAGAATGTCACCCGGGAACAGCTGGTTCCAGTGGTGCATCATCAGGTTGTGGTCAGCCAACTGTTCACCGATCCACTGCAGGTCATAGGCGAAGCCCATCCCACCGTGTCTGGCCGCGTAGTCGGTAAAGTAGTTGGAGATAGCGATATCGCGCGGATCACGTCGCACTGAGATTATCCTCGCGTTCGGGAACAGCAGTTTGATAAGACCAATGTTCTCGAAATTGTGCGGTAGCTTATCCACCACATGCCGGATCTCGGCCGCGTTTTCTGGCAAGGTTTCCCGCAGTTCCTTGAGCAGGCTGGCGGTGATACCTGCGACGTCATCCGCAGTCAGATCGTCCACACAGTCCGGGTAATGGCGTCCTGACCCCGTATGACGCTCCCAGCGTTCCAGGCGGGCGATCGTACTGGGGATCACCCCCAGTTCGCCCGCGCCGTGGATTTGGCTGTGTCCCGCCAGAATCTGTTCGACCAGGGTAGTACCGGAACGCGGCATACCCAGTACAAACACGGGCAGCGTTGAATCATTGCCGATGCTGCGTCGGTGCTCGTAGAGCGAACGGCTGAAAGCATGACGGATACGCGCGCTGCCTTGCCGGTGTGCAACCGGGTCGTAGCGTAGCAATGCGCGGCTGGCGGCATTGGCTTCGTTTGCCAGGGTGAAGGCTTTGGTGTAGTCCTTGCGCTTTTCCCAGGCTGCCGCAAGTTGCAGCAGCAATCCAGGCTGCACCGGGCCGAACAGGCCAGGTTGTCGCGCCAGGGTTTCCAGGCGAATCAACGTCTCTTCGTCTTGCGGAAAACGTCGGGCATTGATCAATGCTGCATGACCACGTGCCGGATCGACAGCCAAAACCTGCCCGAACAGCGCGACAGCCTCGTCGATGCGCCCCAGTTGCATATATAACTGCCCCAGCCCCTGTAGCGCGGGCACCAGGTGCGGATGGGCTTGCAGGATGTCGACGTATCGCGCCTCCGCGTCGGTGTAGTGTTGCTCCTGTGCATCCACCCCGGCGAGTGCCACTTGCGCCTGCGCCAGCCACTGGCCGATCTGCGCCGCGTCCATCTCAGGTGATGGCGTCAGCGCCCCGGCCTCCTCGATAGCCTGTTGGGCCATCTTACGTGCCAGCGCCGGATAACCCTGAGTAGCGAGGCTGGCCAGCTTCAGGCGCAACGGAAGCGTCATTTTTTGCTGTTGTCCGGCCAGATGAAGGGCACGGTTCAGTAGCGCCAAGGCCTGAGGCAGGCGCCCCTGTAACTCCGCCAGCTCAGCATGCTGTTGGTACAAATCCGTATGGTCCGGGTAATGCCACAGACCACGGCGCAGCGCATCCTCGGCCTGGGCATGGCGTCCGCGCTCGGCCAGACGCTGAGCATAACCGGTCAGCAGGCCGCAATAATCGTCCTCCGCCAGCTCAGCATGCCGTGCGTCCAGCCAGGCGTCAGCGCTGACGAAGTCATCACGGGCCAGCCACAGTTCCAGACGCAGGCCGCGCAGCTGCTGGTCGTGCAAAGCCGCCTGCGATGCGGGCCAGTGCTCCCTTTCGCCTGCCCAGAAGAGGTCAGCGGCAGCCAGCGTCTCCTCGGCCTGCGGCAACGCCTCACTTTGCAGGTAGAGGCGCAGCAGTGGCTGATAGACGGCGATACGGGGTTGCAGGCGCAGGCTGCATTCATACAGGGGGATGGCCTCCTCCCCCCGTTGATGCTGCACATAACAGGCCGCCAGACGCGCCAGCAGAAGCGCGTGGTCGGGTGCCTCTGGGCGGGTGGCTTCCAGCAACGCCTGTGCCGCGTCACATTCCCCAAGCCGCAGGTGTACGGCGGCCAGGTCGACGCGGGCGTCGACCTCCAGTGTAGCCGGGTCCAGCGCCATCAACGCCTGGCGGGCCGTCTCTGGCTGGCCCAGATGGGCCTGGGCCAGGGCCAGCAGCACCTGTTCTGCCGGTGAAATCACCGGCAGGCTATAACAGGCTTCATGCAGCGCGTCGAACTGCTGCATTTCCACCAGACGGCGTAGCAACGTCAGAGAACCTGTCATGGCATCGCCAGCCCTTGCGAGGTGAGGACGCCAGCAGGCATCGCCTGTAGATACGCCTGAGCAAACCCGTTGTCCTGATTCGGGTTCGCGGCCCAGGAGCCGTTCCAGAGATCCACGTTATTACCATCCCGATAGAATTTGCCGCTTGCGTCAACGCCTGCGACGTTATAAGAGGAAAACGAAATAGAGGATCCCGCCAGCCAATTAATGGAATTCCCACCGCGCATCCCCGACACTGCGTTGCCAAAGTCACCCTTAACTTCGCTGCCCGTGCCCACCAGCACAATCTTGTCGTCTATGCCCAGATTCTGCGCGCCCGACCACATCTCATTGCTATCCAGCCCAACCAGCGAGTGGGAATCGCTGTTGACCCGGATATAGATGGTGTACGCGGTATTGGCATCAAAGACACGCCCGTTGTGATCTGAGCTTTGGCCCGTCGTCAGGTCGAACACCACGATGGACGGATCCGCGGTCGAGGCGGAAACGGTCGTGAAATTCAGCCCCGTAGACGAACTGATACCGGCATAGTCATTGCCCGCCGTGTCGTGCAGCGCAGTGCTGTCGATCTGGACGTGGTAGTTTGCACCTGCCGCCAGGTCCGTTGTCGGGTCGATGGTCACCGTGTTGCCGCTGATGCTGACCTGCGAGCTGTCGGTGATGTCGATGACTTTGTTCTGACTGCTGTCGCTCTCATTAACGAGGGTGATATGGCCGCTGCCGGCCAGCACATCTTCGCTGAAGGTCAGCGTCAGGTTAGCGCCCGTGGCAATGCTGCCGCCATTGTCCTGCGGCGTACTGCTGGTGAGTACAGGTGCAGTGCTGTCGACCGTCAGGCCGGTGCTGTCCGCCGTCGTGGTAGACGTGTGATTCGCCGCAGTGACCGTGACGGCGACGTTGCGACCGGCTACATGGTCAAGGGCACCGGCGGTGACAGTGTATTGAGCGGTAAATTTACCGTCACCTGCGATGGCATCGCCGTGGGTGCCGTCGTCGTAAGCCGTCGCCGAGGTGCTGCCGCCAAACTGGCTGAAATCCATGGTAACGCTGGTCACGGCGCTGGTATTGGCGTCGCCGCTGGCCGAGTTGTCCCACACGGCGGTGACGGTGTCGCCGACCTTGTAGGTCATGCCATCTGCACCACCTGGCGTAGAGGTGATGGCGATGTGGGCATCGGTCACTGTCGGTAACACCGGAGCAGGACCGGCATTCAGGCCGATCTGGTAGATACCGCCCACTGCGTAGCCGCTCTTGCTGCCATCGCTGGTGTCGGCATCAAACAGCACAGAATAGGTGATGTCATAGCCGCCTGCGCCATCGGAAACGATCCGCGGGTTATACAACTGCCCGCCCTGAGGCACCGTGATACCGGTGTCGGTCACGTCACTGGTCAGCTCGCCGGTGGTTTTGGAGATAGTGACCTGGCTCAAGCCGCCGTTACCGTCAGGGAACACAAACACCAGATCGGTGCCGTTGTCGTAGGCCGTGGCCGATGCCGCCACAGAGCCATTGCCGATCCACGCCAGCTCGTCATGGAGCGTTTTGTCCATCGCGCCAACGTCCACGGCGTGATAGCTCTGGGTCCCCATGTTATGGACAGTGTTGCTCTGTATGTTGGTGGTGATCAGCGTGCCGTTGTTGTTGTAAAGCGTGACCTCCCAGGCCGCGGTGCGGTATTCCTGGCTAAAGACGGCAAAACCGCCGTCGAAAGCAATGACGTTAGTCGGCGAGCCCTGCTCGTCATTCCAGTTAACGCGCTGCCAGGTGGTGCCGCTGTCGAAACTGGTCAGCGTGCCGCTGGCGTCGAGCTTGAAGATGAAGGCACCGATAGGCGTGGTTGTCGCCGACTGACCCGGCGTGCCAATCCAGTCGTAGACCTCGGAGGCCAGCACATAGCTGCCATCGCTCAGCGCCGTCAACACACCTGGCGTCAGCTGGAATTTCATCAACTGGACGGCCGGGCTGGCAACGCCGCCGAAGTTTTGACTCGCGTCATTGCCGCCAATCAGGGTCTGCGTTCCCGGTGTAAAGCTGGATCCGCTGCCGTTGTAGTGGAAGACCGAGATGGCCTCCTGCTGGTCGGTCCCGTTGCCCATCGTCTGGTAGGCGATCGCGAAATCACCGCCATTCGCGCTGCTTTGCGCCGCAATGGTAACGCCGGAGCCTGGCGACGCCAGCGTGTCGCTGGATTGCAGGTTACCGCTGTTGTCGTAGATCGCGTAGTGGACGCTAAAGTCAGTCCAGCTAAGGGCATCCACCTGCGACCAGGCCACGACGAAGCCGCCGTTGGCCAGCGCCTTGATCTGCGTATCCAGCATGGTGTAGCCAGCGGGAATGCTGATGTCCAGGGTCTTGACGACGTTGTTGCTTGCGTCCAGCACCCTGACGACGCCGTCGTACAGCGCGCCGGTCGGATCCCAGGTGATATAGTCACCGCCGGTCTGCCGCATGTACTCGACGACCGTGTAACCGTTACTCAGCTTCTCCAGGCCGACGTTGACAATCATCTCGGTGGAGGTGTCAGTGGTGCTGCCCGAGACCATCGGAATGCCATCAAGGTTGTTGCCTGGCGCGACCTCAACGGTGACGGTCTGGCTGTTGTGGTTGCCCGCCGCATCGGTGGCGGTCACGACCAGGTTATAGCTACCGGCGACGGCGGCGCTGTTCAGCGTGACGACACCGGTGGCGGCATTAATGTCGAACCAGGCGAGGCTGTCCTGGTCCAGGCTGTAGGTGATGGCGTGGGCGTCGCTGGCATTGGCGTCGTACACCTGGGTGCCTGCCGCTGCGCCGCTGGTGAGGCTGGTGCCGTTAGCCGTTGCGCCACCGGAGATGACGGGCGCAGTGTTATCCACTGTCACGCTACTGCCGGAGATAGCGGAGACATTGCCGGACGCATCCACGGCATACGCGTGGTAAGTCCCTTCGGCCAGGCCGTTCAGGGCCAGCACGGTGCCGACGTTAGCCGCGACGGCAACGCTGTTCACCAGGTTGTCGGCAGCATTGGTGAGGCTGTTCAGATCCGTCACCGTCACGCTGTCGCTGACCAGGTATACCGTGCCCGCCTCGGAGCTCTGCACGATGACCATCTCACCACTGTTCTCCACGCCGTCCGCGTCGCTGACGAGCATGACGCCCGGCGGCGTGGTATCGACGACGTTGTAGGTGACGGTCTGCGTGGTCTGATTGCCGGCGGCATCGGTGGCGGTGACAATGAATTGCGCACCGCTGGCCTGGCCCGGGCTGGAAATCAGTGTCACCACGCCGGTGCTGGCGTTGATGCGGAAGTGCTGGGTGTCGTTCAGGCTGTAGGTGACGCCGTGCGCGTCGGTGGCGGCAGCGGTATACACGGTATCGCCAGCGACGGTGCTGTCGGTAATGTCGGCGGCTGTGGTCGCGCTGGTAAAGACAGGCACGGTGTTATCCACCACCACGCTGCGGCCGGAAATGACAGAAAGATTACCTGCCGCATCAACAGCCCAGGCGTGATAGGTGCCGTCAGCAAGGTTGGCAGCGGAGATCGATGCACTGGTATTTGCGATCACGGCCGTGCTGGCCCACTGGTCGCTGGCGGCGCCAGTAATGTCGCTGAGCTGACTGACCACGACATTGTCGTTGACCAGATAGACGGTGCCGGTTTCGGTGCTTTGCACGGTGGCCAGGCCGTCATGGTTCAGTACGACCAGGTTGTCGTAAGTGCTGCCGTCGGCATTAAATTTCTGCACGTAGAGGTGGTAACCAGAAACGCCGCTGCCAGGGCTGTAACCGTACCATGTCACCATGTATTCACCGTCTGCACCGACGGCAGTGACCTGTGGATAGAGGTCACTCGCACCGCCGGAAGCTTCCAGTCGCACCATATCGCCTACCGCGACACCGCTGGCATTGAATTTCTGCACATAGATGTCCCAATTCGAGCTGCCAATACTCATCCAGGTGACGGCGTAGCCACCATCCCCCAGCGCCGTGATGCGCGGGAATTGATCACGGTCGTTACTCGTACTGTTGTGCGGAGCGTCCAGTTGCACGGTAGCGCCCACTTTGCTGCCGTCAGCAGAGAACTGTTGTACATAAACCTTGTAATTGTAGTAGCCGTTGGTGTTGTCGTATTCCATCCAGGTGATGGCGTAGCCGCCGTCGGCCAGGGCTGCGACATACGGATAGGTATAGCTGCCACCGTTATTGGCGTTGCTTGAGCCGTCCAGTACGACAATGCCGCCGACCCTGGAGCCTGTGGCATCGAACTGCTGCACATAGGTGCTGTTGTTGTAGTTCGAACCGCTGTAGTTATAGCCGGACCAGGTGACGACATAGCCGCCGTTAGCCAGCGCCGTGATTTGTGGCAGGTTTTCGTAGCTATTACTGGTTCCCGTCGTAGCGTCCAGCATCACAGGCGTGGTGCCGTTGCCTGTGGCGTCGAACTGCTGCACGTAGATGTGATAGTCGCCGGTGGTATAGCCCTGCCAGGTTACCACATAGCTGCCGTTGTCCAGCACGGTGACCTGCGGGCTGGCGTTGCCAGAAGAGCCGGACACAGCCAGTGGCACGGTGTTGCCTACTGCAACGCCAGTGTCGTCAAAGCGCTGCACGTAAATGCCACCGCTGTTGATGGACCAGCTCACGATATAGCCGCCATCGGCAAGCGTCGCGATTTGCGGGGCGAGGTCATGTGCAGAAGCAACCCCATCAAGTTGCGCGACTGCGGATAGTGGAGTGCCGTCAGCGTTGAACGATTGCGCAAAGATGCTGCTGTAACTGCTGGTGCCGTCCTTGCCGATCCAGGCCACGGCGTAAGCCCCTGCATCATTAAGGGCGGTGACGCTGAGGATACTGTCTGAAGAACTCATGACCGTATAGGTTGCGCCTGATGCGAGCTGTACCGGATCGCCCATCGCCACACCCTGCGCGCTAAGGCGCTGGGCATAGATCCCGAGGTTGCCATTGTTGTTGCTTGCCCATGTCACCAGGAAGGTGCCGTCACCCAGCGCGGTAGTGTCATAACCGTTGAGATACGTGTTGAGGGGCGCTGTATTCAACATCACAGGCCCCGTAGAGCTTCCATCGAGTGTGACTGTGGGGGCAATTTCGTCCACATCGGTGACATTGACAGTGACGGTCTGGCGGGTTGTGTGACCGGCTGCGTCAGTGGCGACGACTGCAAAGGTGTATGCAGGCGCGTGGGCACCTTCATAGTCGGGGCTGGACTTAAAGGTGACCGCCCCCGTTACAGCGTCAATGCTGAAATACTGGGCGTCTGCGGCACCATTTTCGTCAGCCAGGCTGTAAGTGACGTGCTCGCCACCGTCGGCGGCGTCATTATCATTCGCCTGCGCAGTATAGATGGCGGTGCTGGCGGCGGTATTCTCGGCCACGTTCACCGTGGCACTGGCATAGCTATCGCTGCTGTTGCCGGTAGTGAAGCTGGGGGCCACTTCATCGAAGTTGTTAATTCCCAGCGTGACCGCCTGGCTGCTGTGGTTACCCGCCGCATCGGTGGCGACCACGGTGAAGCTGTAGCTGGCTTTGTTCTCAAAGTCCGGGTTGCCGGTCAGGGTGACCGCGCCGGTGACCGGATCGATGGTCAGCCCCGCGTCGCTGCCTGC
The DNA here is from genome assembly GCF_050435045.1 of Leclercia sp. 1548. Taxonomy (NCBI): domain Bacteria; kingdom Pseudomonadati; phylum Pseudomonadota; class Gammaproteobacteria; order Enterobacterales; family Enterobacteriaceae; genus Leclercia; species Leclercia sp. 1548. The sequence goes on from NZ_JBNDJP010000001.1 coordinate 494,987, forward strand.
CTGGAGCGAGAAGGTCACCCCGCCGCTGATGTCGGCGTTGTCGGTGGCCGTGGCGGTGTAGATCACCTGGCCCGCCCCGCTGTTCTCGTCGATCGCCGCAGCCGTGGTGCCGCTGGTGATGGTCGGGGCCACTTCGTCGAGGTTGTTAATTTCCAGCGTGACCGCCTGGCTGCTGTGGTTACCCGCCGCGTCGGTGGCGACCACGGTGAAGCTGTAGCTGGCTTTGTTTTCAAAGTCCGGGTTGCCGGTCAGGGTGACCGCGCCGGTGACCGGATCGATGGTCAGCCCGGCATCGCTGCCCGCTTTCAGCGAGAAAGTCACCCCGCCGCTGATGTCTGCGGTGTCGGTGGCCGTGGCGGTGTAGATCACCTGACCCGCCCCGCTGTTCTCGTTAATCGCCGTGGCCGTGGTGCCGCTGGTGATGGCTGGAGCGACTTCATCGAGGTTGTTGACAGCCAGCGTGACCGCCTGGCTGCTGTGGTTGCCCGCTGCATCTGTAGCCACCACGGTGAAGCTGTAGCTGGCTTTGTTTTCAAAGTCCGGGTTGCCGGTCAGGGTGACCGCGCCGGTAACCGGATCGATGGTCAGGCCCGCATCGCGGCCCGGCAGGAGCGAGAAGGTCACCCCGCCGCTGATGTCGGCGTTGTCGGTGGCCGTCGCGGTGTAAACGATCTGGCCTGCGCCGCTGTTCTCGTCGATCGCCGTGGCGATGGTGCCGCTGGTGATGGTCGGAGCCACCTCGTCGAGGTTATTAACAGCCAGCGTGACCGCCTGGCTGCTGTGGTTCCCTGCCGCATCGGCGGCCACCACGGTGAAGCTGTAGCTGGCTTTGCTTTCAAAGTCCGGGTTGCCGGTCAGGGTGACCGCACCGGTAACCGGGTTGATGGTCAGGCCCGCATCGCTGCCCGCTTTCAGCGAGAAGGTGACGCCGCCGCTGATATCCGCCGTGTCGGTGGCCGTGGCGGTATAAATCACCTGGCCTGCGCCGCTGTTCTCGTCGATCGCCGCAGCCGTGGTGCTGCTGGTGATGGTCGGGGCGACTTCATCGAGGTTATTGACAGCCAGCGTGACCGCCTGGCTGCTGTGGTTCCCGGCCGCATCGGTGGCCACCACGGTGAAGCTATAGCTGGCTTTGTTCTCAAAGTCCGGGTTGCCGGTCAGGGTGACCGCGCCAGTGACCGGATCGATGCTCAGCCCGGCATCGCTGCCCACTTTAAGGGAGAAAGTCACCCCGCCGCTGATGTCGGCGGTGTCGGTGGCCGTGGCGGTGTAGATCACCTGGCCCGCCCCGCTGTTCTCGTCGATCGCGGTGGCGATGGTGCCGCTGGTGATGGTCGGAGCCACTTCATCGAGGTTGTTAATTCCCAGCGTGACCGCCTGACTGCTGTGGTTGCCCGCTGCATCGGTGGCCACCACGGTGAAGCTGTAGCTGGCTTTGTTCTCAAAGTCCGGGTTGCCGGTCAGGGTGACCGCGCCGGTGATCGGATCGATGGTCAGGCCCGCATCGCTGCCCGCTTTCAACGAGAAGGTGACGCCGCCGCTGATATCCGCCGTGTCGGTGGCCGTGGCGGTATAAATCACCTGGCCCGCACCGCTGTTCTCGTCGATCGCCGTGGCGATGGTGCCGCTGGTGATGGTTGGCGCCACCTCGTCGAGGTTATTGACAGCCAGCGTGACCGCCTGGCTGCTGTGGTTACCCGCCGCATCGGTAGCCACCACGGTGAAGCTGTAGCTGGCTTTACTTTCAAAGTCCGGGTTGCCGGTCAGGGTGACCGCGCCGGTAACCGGATCGATGGTCAGGCCGGCATCGCTGCCCGGCTGGAGCGAGAAGGTGACGCCGCCGCTGATGTCCGCCGTGTCGGTGGCCGTGGCGGTGTAGATCACCTGGCCCGCGCCGCTGTTCTCGTTAATCGCTGTGGCGGTGGTGCCGCTGGTGATGGTTGGCGCGACTTCATCGAGGTTATTGATCCCCAGCGTAACCGCCTGGCTGCTGTGGTTACCCGCTGCATCGGTAGCCACCACGGTGAAGCTGTAGCTGGCTTTGCTTTCAAAGTCCGGGTTGCCGGTCAGGGTGACCGCGCCAGTGACCGGATCGATGGTCAGGCCCGTGTCGCTGCCCGCTTTCAGCGAGAAAGTCACCCCGCCGCTGATGTCCGCCGTGTCGGTGGCCGTGGCGGTGTAGATCACCTGGCCCGCGCCGCTGTTCTCGTTAATCGCTGTGGCGGTGGTGCCGCTGGTGATGGTTGGCGCGACTTCATCGAGGTTATTGATCCCCAGCGTAACCGCCTGGCTGCTGTGGTTACCCGCTGCATCGGTAGCCACCACGGTGAAGCTGTAGCTGGCTTTGTTCTCAAAGTCCGGGTTGCCGGTCAGGGTGACCGCGCCAGTGACCGGATCGATGGTCAGGCCCGTGTCGCTGCCCGCTTTCAGCGAGAAAGTCACCCCGCCGCTGATGTCCGCCGTGTCGGTGGCCGTGGCGGTGTAGACGATCTGGCCCGCGCCGCTGTTCTCGTCGATCGCCGCAGCCGTGGTGCCGCTGGTGATGGTCGGGGCGACTTCATCGAGGTTGTTGATCCCCAGCGTGACCGCCTGGCTGCTGTGGTTGCCCGCTGCATCGGTAGCCACCACGGTGAAGCTGTAGCTGGCTTTGCTTTCAAAGTCCGGGTTGCCGGTCAGGATGACCGCGCCGGTGACCGGATCGATGGTCAGGCCCGCATCGCTGCCCGCTTTCAGCGAGAAGGTCACCCCGCCGCTGATGTCCGCCGTGTCGGTGGCCGTCGCGGTATAAATCACCTGGCCCGCGCCACTGTTCTCGTTAATCGCTGTGGCGGTGGTGCCGCTGGTGATGGTCGGGGCAACCTCGTCGAGGTTGTTGATCCCCAGCGTGACCGCCTGGCTGCTGTGGTTCCCGGCCGCATCGGTGGCGACCACGGTGAAGCTGTAGCTGGCTTTACTTTCAAAGTCCGGGTTGCCGCTCAGGGTGACCGCGCCGGTAACCGGATCGATGGTCAGGCCCGCGTCGCTGCCCGGCTGGAGCGAGAAGGTGACACCGCCGCTGATGTCCGCCGTGTCGGTGGCCGTGGCGGTATAGATCACCTGGCCCGCGCCGCTGTTCTCGTCGATCGCCGTGGCGGTGGTGCCGCTGGTGATGGTCGGAGCCACCTCGTCGAGGTTATTGACAGCCAGCGTGACCGCCTGGCTGCTGGCATTCCCGGCCGCATCGGTGGCGACCACTGTGAAGCTGTAGCTGGCTTTGTTTTCGAAGTCCGGGTTGCCGATCAGGGTGACCGCGCCGGTGGAGGCATTGATGCTGAACAGCGCGCTATCGCCGGTGGTGCTCAGGCTGTAGGTAAATGGGCTGGGGTCAGTCGCGACAGCAGTCCACACCACCTGGCCTGCCCCGATGTTTTCATCCACACTGGCTGTACTGGAACTGCTGAAAACAGGAGCATGGGTGTCAATAATAAGGCTGAGACCGCTGGACGTGTCAGTAGCGGCCGCTGCGCCTTTAATCAGCAACGACTGCACCCCATCGGACAGACTGCTACTGCTGCCGAGTGTAATTCCGGCAATGACGGTGTCAAGGATGGTCTGGGTGGACGCTCCGGCATTGGCTTCCGCGCCGGAGAATGCCGCCAGCAGGAGGCCATATTTTTCACCGGCACTCAGGCCATCGGTCGCGTCATAACTGCCGCCGTTGGTTGCGATAACCGTGGTGTTCAGAATGTCATCCACACCTAACAGGTTGCTGATGGCAGCGGACGTGTCGACCACCTGCGTCGCGTTCAGGGTCGCAGGGCTGTCAGGCGTGCCGCCCATGGCTTCCTGGGCCTTGGTGTAGGCGAGGGTTGTCAACACGTTAATATTGAGAACGAGGGTGCTGTTGTCTCCGGAGATAACGCCCATGCTCCAGAGCTGAGCAGAGAGATCTTTACCCGCGCCTGTCGCTTCGTCCAGGTAGTCAGCCGCGCCGCCGCTATTGACGAGCTTAACGATAACGACGCCGCTGTAACTGCCAGCAGACACGGTTACTGAGCCGTTTGGCCCCAGCGTTCCCGTGCCAATCAACGTTTTGCCATCGGCCTGATAAATCTCGACATTCAAATCGTTACTGCTGAGCGCCGGGCCGCCGACAAAATTAAGCTGGACGGCGTTCTCTACAGCGGGTTCACCCCCACCGTTGTCGTGCTTGCCGCCATTGTCACCCCCACTGTGACCACTTGCCACGGCAACCCCGACCACGCCACCCAGTCCGAGTGCGCCGGCGAGGTAACCCGCGTAAGAATGCGACTGAGGAAGGTAGGTAATCGGATGGCCCGACCCTGCCGTGCCATTTTGCAGGCCGGATAAGATATGATCCAGCCCCGGGTGGCCTGAGGTCATGCTGGCCAGCGCATCGGGAGAACCGTGCGCATAGAACACATGACTGCCGTCGGCCAAAGCCGCCCCCTCGGTGCTGGCTGGCGTCATCACCTGGGTAGATGTGCCATCAGCAGGCAGGGTTACGCTGGTATCGCTTTGCGTAAACCAGTCCTGCAGGGTCAACGAGGTCCCATCGGCATAGTCCAGTTGCAGATCTTGTCCGTGACGCGAAGCGACTACGTCATCGGCCAGCTTTTCCTGATCATTTTCGCCCTGGCGCTTGAGCACCCGGTAAGTTTCACCCGGCGCAGCCTTGTGAATGTTGGTCTGCCCGGCCTGCAGAGTGATACGGGTTTTACCGGTATTAAGCGTATATTGGCGTGGCTTCATCTGGGTCTCGGAGTTCATTGTGTGTGTTATGTCCAATTGGGGCGAACAGGAAAATCGGGTTGCAACGACCACCTGCGGTGTCATCGCTCCTGGAATGATTCACTGAGTGTTTTACGCAAAGGTTTAAGTAAAAAGTCCATCAACGTGCGATCACCGGTACGGATATCGAGCTGAGAGGTCATGCCCGGCAGGATGTCGAGCTGACGCCCTGTCGTACTGCGCACAAACTGCCCTTCTTCCTGACGGTCTGACTGACCTTCAGCATGGCTTTTCAAACGAACATGGACGCGGTAGTAGATCTCCTCGCCACGTGGTGTGTTTTCCTTAAGGGTGTCGGCCGACACATAAATCACCTCCCCCTGCAAGGCGCCATAAATGGTGTAATCGAAGGGGTCAAGGCGTACGGTGGCCGGGAGTCCAACCTGAACACGGGCAATATCAGCAGGCAGAACCTTAGCTTCAATGATGAGGGCATCATCGGACGGGACGATCTGCATGATCTCATCACCCGCACGTAATACCCCGCCCAGCGTGGTGACGCGGACGTTTTTGACTATCCCAGGCCCCATGGCCGTAAAGACCGTATCGTGCACCTGCTGGCGACGGCCTGCCATCTGTTGCAATGTCTGGCCCAGGTCATCTTCAGCCTTGGTGAGATCGGCTCGTGCGTCGTCCAAAAACTTATTGCGGCGACCCAGCAGGCGGGCACGGGCTTCATTGAGATCGCGCTGCGCGTTAAGCCGCTCACTGGTGCTCACATCGCCAGAGCGTTCCAGTTCGTTCACCAGGTTGAGCTTCTGACTGGCTAAATTCACGGCTGTTTGCAGCGCGGTGATATCTTCCTGCAGGCTCTGACGGCGTTGCAGAAAAAGTGCACGCTCAATGTCTGCCTGCTCGCGCAAGGCCGGGTCAGGATCGGAGGGGAACCTTGGCGCTGACTGCCCCGTTGATTCTGCGCGAAGTCGGGCAATACGCGCCCTGAGACCGATGATACGCGCGTCCACTTCACCCGCCGCTGCTTCAACGCGGGTTGGATCGAGGCGAGCCAGAATCTGCCCCGCCTTAACGTGGTCACCCTCTTTGACATGCAGCTCGGAGAGTACGCCCCCGTCCACGGTCTGGATTATCTGCACCCGACTGCTGGCGATCACTTCGCCGTGTGCCCGTGCGACTTCATCAATGCGAAAATAGCTCGCCCATATGACGAAACCCAGGACCAGTGCGACGCTGCTCCAGATCAGCCCGGCGGAGATGCGGCTGCGGTGGTAGTTTTCCAGCCGATGCACGCGAGCAGCATCAGCGACTTCGTCGTCAAACAGTTCAACGGCCATTAAGAACTCCTGCTGAATTTGATGCTTCTGGCATACGTGTTTTTACGTTCATGACCTCAACGGTGGGCCGCGAGCCGGTGGCGCGCGCCATCAGTCCTGGCAACAACTTGTCTGGAGTACCATCTCGTACGATGGTGCCTTCCTGCACGACCAACACACGGGTTGCAAAATTAATGGCCGCCATCGGACGGTGAGTGGCGACGATGAGGATATCTTCTGGCTGGAGCCTGGCTTGTAATGCTTTCCACACACGGGCCTCCGCTTCGCCATCAAGCGAGGCTGTCGGTTCATCCAGAAGCCAGATACGTGGACGTGCCATCAGCACACGTGCCAGGCCTACCAGCTGGCGTTGACCGCCAGACAGACCCGAGCCACCTTCACTGATAGCCATATCCATACCCAGCGGATTACTGGCAGCCACCTGATCCAGCGCCAGATCGCGGGTAACGTCCGTCAGCGTGGTGTCGCTGACTGCACCTGCGAGCATAAGATTGCTGCGCAGCGTACCTTTGAAGAGCTGCACCGCTTGTGGCAGATAGCCGACCTGAGCACTGACCAACTGGGGATCGATCTCCCACAAATCGACATCGCCCAGACGGACGCGGCCTTCACCGGGGCGATACAGCCCGGCCAGGACCTTCAGCAACGTCGATTTACCGCCGCCAACGGGTCCTAACAGCAGAACGCGTTCACCGGCATGAAAGTGGAGTGCGGGAATATTGAGTTGTTGTACCGGAGACTGCGGAAAGGCGAAGCGCAGCTTTTCCACACTGATATGTTCTGGCAGGCGATCGGGTAACAACAGGGTCTGCCCGGGACGGCGCTCCGTAGGTTTACGCAAGAGGTTGTTCACCATATCCAGCGCCTCTCTGACCTGCTGCCACTGCATCAGGTACTGAACACCCTGACTCACCGGCCCGATGACACGGCCACCCAGAATACTGCACGCTACCATGCCGCCGGTGGTCAAATATCCGGCTTCGACGCCCCAGACCCCGACAACAATCCCCATGACATACGCCAGTGTTGCCAGACTGCCGGTGGTAATAGTGCAGAACTGGCTGAGCGATTTTTGCTGAATGCTGTAGCCAGAGATGGAATGACTGAGCGTCTGCCAGTCTTGTGCAAAACGCCAGCCAGCATGACTGGCGCGCAGCGTCTCGGCCCCGCGAATACTGTCCACTAACAGGCCCAGACGTTCGTTGCTGCGAAGCATCTGTTGGCGCGTGAGACGGCGTAAGCGCAGACGGGTGAACAGGCCAATCGCCAGGGCGACAGGTAACATCCCGAGGTAAACCCAGCCTACAGGCCCACCGATCAAACCAATAAGCCCGATAAACAGCAGTGCAAACGGCAGATCCACGATACCGAAGACCAGACCGGCAGAGACAACCTGCCGTACCGAATCCAGCGCTCCCACCTGAGCGGCCAGCGTGCCCAGACTGCCGGGCTGCTGGTCGAGTTGCAGGTGCAGCAGGTGTTCATAGACATGCTGGGAAAGCCGTTTATCCACACTGCTGGCAACGCTGTCCATGACGCGGGCACGCAGTGTTTTGAGCAGCCAGTCCAGCCCCACCACCAGCACCATCCCCACAACCAGCGTGGTCAGTGTTGCCCAGGCCAGCGTGGGAACCACGCGATCGTAAACCTGCATGGCGAAGAGCGAGGTGGGAATGGCCAGAATGTTTACCAGCAACGTGGCGGCGACGACCCGGGACACCCAGCGGCGGTCGCGCAGCAGCTCTCGCCAGACCAGGCGCATAGCCGGGTTTTCGCTATCAGAGAGATTTTCTGACTGGACGTGCGAAGCCAGGCTGAACCAGAGCACCGCCGTTTCGTCATCCGCAGCCGTACCCGGCGCACCGGTCACAAGGTCGTCTACCGTCAGCGTTCGGGGTTCGACACCTTCCCGGGTTAGCGTGAGGGTATCGGTTTTCCCTTCCTCGCTATAGCGTTCGGCCAGCCACCATGTCTGTTCGTGCCACATCAGTGCCGGTAGATGGCGTGGATCAAAACGCCGCCAGGGAAGTAATGCCAGCCGGACATCTTTCATTCCCGCGTCTGACAATATCTTGCGCACATGATCCTGTGGACGATCTGTCAACGGAGTCACGGTCTGCGCTCGCGCATACGCCTGCGTTAATGCCGCTTTATTCACCGGGGCGCGTAGCTTGTCCAGCAAGGCCAGTAATTCAGAGAGAGGAACAGGTATCATCAGGGATGGCTCGCAGAGGTGTTAGCTAGTGGTGTGCCCGTGGGCAGGGCGCCCGAGGTATCGTCCATACGTCCCGTGCGCGCGGCCAGTCGTAAGCTGTCGACCCGCCATGCCGATCGTACCGATACCAGCGCTTGTTGTTGTTCGGTTAATTCGCGCACAGCGTTGAGAACGTCCAGCCAGCTTTTGTAGCCCGACTCGTACTGACGACGGAACGATGCCAGCGTGTCGCTGAGTTCGACAACAGACTGCTCATAACCCACCAGCAACGTCTGGTTAGCATCACGCTGATCAAGCAACTGGCGCGTCTGAATGTCTTCGCTGTGGCGTTGTTGGGCCAGATCCTGTCGTGCGGACTCCACGCGTTCCAGCGCCGCGTTCTGAAGACCACGGTTCACCAGCCCCAGCCCTTCCATAGTGCCGGTCACCACAATATTGATCGTATTGTTATTTCTCTGGTTGGGGATGCCTGAGTAGTCGTTGCGGGAGGCCTGCAGGGAGACGGTCGGCAGCGATGAGGTGCGCTGACGTTCTACATCAGTTTCGGCAAGCGTAACCCCCGCTTCGCGGGCACGCACGGTCGCACTCTGCGCGAGAACTTGTTCCTGTATCGCCTGATCGGCAGGTAGCTGGAGGATGTTGCCAGGCACCGGCAGATCGCTTGCGATCGGCTCCTGAGTCAGGGATAACAGCGTGGATTCGGCGGTAAGCAGGTCCGATTTGGCCTGTTCGAGCGAGGAACGCGCCTGTAACAACCGGGCCTTCGCCAGGCTGACATCAGCCGAAGAGGCCAGTCCACCCTGCGCGCGGCGCTGGATCTGCTCCTGCAATGCCTGATGGTTATTTACGTTCGATTCAGCAACCGCAAGACGCTCGCGAACCCCCTGCACATTTGCGTAGGCCACTGCGGTCTCTTCCAGCAATTCACGACGTGTAGCCCAGGCCGTGGCTTGTTGAGCAAGGGTGTCATCATCGGCGTAGTCAATCGCGCTGTCGATACGCCCAAAAGCCCATAACGGTTGCGATACGCTTAAGGTGGTCGAAGTGGAATCATTGTAACCCGAAATTTGCCCCGTCCCTGCGCTGGCCCCAAGCGTGGGCAAACGCGCCGCGCGGGCACTGTCGGCATTGGCCTCTTTGGAACGCACAAGCGCCTGCTGACTGGCAAGACCGGGGTGATGGAGCATCGTGCTCCGCAGCGCGGCAAACAAACCGCCCGGCGAGGTGTTGTCAGAAATAGAGTGCGAGGGAGACGAAGACGCCCTCGCCTGAGCCATGGTCACAGAAATGACAAAGGGCAAAGAAAGTATGATTGCAGGAAGAATGCGACAACCGTGTCGACCAGGAAGAATCCTCATCGTCAGAAGAGCCCTTTATGTAAGAAAGATTAAAAGGCCCACCGATCATGATTTTTCTCAGGTTATCCCGACATAACAATGATTTGATAAATGGCATGGCCGGAATAACGAGCAATAAATAAGAATAACCTTATTGCTTTACGTAATAATTACCGATCGGCAACATTCGTGTCAATATGTGTAATCGCGTAATAAAAGCTGTAAATCAGGGGTAATTAAGAAGATAACTTCCTTTAATACAAATACCCGCAGGACAAGGAAAACTTTGTGTGCAGAATATCCGTTAAAGCAGGGGATTATATTTCGCTACCTGAAAGTGGCAGAGGGAGGTGTCGTTCATCCAGTCAGGCGAGAGAGTGCCGTTGCTTCTGAGAAGTGAGGATTTATAGCAAAGCCACAATGTATGCCTACGACATTTGGCGTTGCGCTGCTAAAGATGTTAGCCAGGGCGATATAAAAGCCGACAGCATTCAGGGCGGGATGGATTGTCCTGTTACCCCTACATGTTGGATTTTTGTTCTGGCACCGTTGTCCCGTGGTCAGCGCGATAACAGCGACTAGCGCAGCAGTGCTGTTTGCTATGGCAAAACGTGGTCATACCATCAATCAATACCGGGGGCGTCCTGCGCGTTGCGCCATAGCAGATCATTATTTTTCGCTGGGCCTATACCTTGCGGTTTATGGCTCGCGTGATGCTGATTTTTAGCCTTTCCAGCGCATCTTTAAACGTTATCCGCAAAAACCATCACGATGCGTTTACCTATGCTAAGACTCTTGCTTTTATGCTAACTCAAGAAGATATTATCCATACAATTAATAAGTTAAGGATGATGGAATGAGAAACCTTATATTGGGCTGGTTTATCTTCATTAACATTTATGGCAGCGTCGCGCTTGTAAAGGAAATTAGTACAAATTATATGAATGGTTCACACCTTCCATGGCTTCTTGCTATTCCCATTCTGGTTGTTACTAATTTTATGGCAGGCAGAGTGATGACAAAACCAGCCAGGAAGCAATAAAAAAACCGTCTGAAGGCGGTGAGTTTATGCGAATCACGCTAACGCTGTCTTTTCTTTAACACTATTCGCGCCTTGCTCCCATTAAACGTTATCTCTTCGTAATCTATAAAAAGGGCAGCGTTCAGGTTCACTGCTGCAAAGCATGATGTCGTATCCTGTTAAAGCCGCCACTACAGCCCCCCCCGATAATCCGCGAGTATCAGATGCGGCAGCACCACGATATGCCCAAATACAGACTTCCTGCCTTTTAAGCGGACGCGATAACAAGGCAGCGGATAGCTCTCCTGCCACGATTGACTATGCATTTCCAGGCCGGCCAGCTATCTGGTGTTGATTTTGAGCATTTTTCTGAATGCGGAATGATAGCGCCGACCTTTTTTTGAGCCATACTTGTAACAGTCACATTTTTCTTTTTGTTTCATTAACAGAGGAGGAATGTATGCAGTTAGGCAGTGAGAAGGGTGTCGTGTCTTCCCGGGATTTAGATTTTCTAGCCAGTAGCTTTGCCCGGATGCATTTGCACGGCCGACATCTGTGCACGGATGCAATAACCGGCAACATGGATGAGGATTGCCGGCTGTGGTTCCTTGACCGTTATGACTTTTACGTTGAACACCTAAAAGATAAGGAATTGCAGTAGTAACCCAAGCCGGGTGGTGACAGCTGCCCGGCATTCATTTAAACATCATTGCTTATGAAAGCAGGCATTCACTACGAATTTCATCATTTCGGCATCCCGCTACAGGATGGAATCCCTGAAGGTTCATTCAGTGAAAAAGCAGAATGTATACCGCTGACAACCCGGGTAAATTCAGGGTTCAGTGGCATCGCTTCACGCATGACTCTCCCCTTCACCCTCTTTTGAAAACCGTACCGCACGTCGCTTTTAAGGTAAACAGCCTGTCTGCGGCCATTGAAGGGGAAGAGATTATTCTGGCCCTTACGAGCCAATTGATAGTTACCGGGTCGCGGTGATCAATGACGCGGGAGTGCCCATTGAACTCATCGAAACGACATTGTCAGATGACGAAATCTGGCCCCGTGCCCGCTCCGGTCACGGTGGCCTGTATCGTTCTCATGAAAATAGCGGGTTGGATTAAATCATGGTGCCGGGTGCCTCCCGGTGACTCTGCGCCAGACCACAGAGCCGCGTCATTCACCTGCTCTGACTAGTCGCCCCACCGCTTAGGGGGATTCACCACAGGGGAAGCCTAATCCCCTTCCTTCAATAAAGCGAATGTTATCTTTTATTTTTCACGGCTAACAATAAAGACCTGCGTTGGTCAGCGGGTCAGCGGGTCAGCGGGTCAGTTAATAATAAAAAACGGGAGCCTACAGGCTCCCGTTCTTAGATAACCCGAACAGCGGATTACATGTTCGCGATGATAGCGTCACCAAACTCTGAACATTTCAGCAATTTAGCGCCTTCCATCAGACGTTCAAAATCGTAAGTTACGGTTTTGGCGTTAATCGCGCCTTCCATACCTTTAACGATCAGGTCTGCGGCTTCGAACCATTCCATGTGACGCAGCATCATTTCTGCGGACAGGATGATAGAGCCCGGGTTCACTTTGTCCTGACCTGCGTACTTAGGTGCAGTACCGTGGGTCGCTTCGAACAGAGCGCACTCGTCACCGATGTTCGCGCCTGGTGCGATACCGATACCGCCAACCTGCGCCGCCAGGGCGTCGGAGATGTAGTCACCGTTCAGGTTCATACAGGCGATAACGTCGTACTCAGCTGGACGCAGCAGGATCTGCTGCAGGAACGCATCGGCGATCACATCTTTAATGATGATCTCTTTACCGGTGTTCGGGTTCTTGATCTTCTGCCATGGGCCGCCGTCGATCAGTTCACCACCGAACTCTTCCGTCGCCAACTGGTAGCCCCAGTCTTTGAAGGAACCTTCGGTGAACTTCATGATATTGCCTTTGTGAACGATGGTCACAGAGTCACGGTCGTTGGTGATGGCATAGTCAATCGCTGCACGAACCAGGCGTTTAGTCCCTTCTTCGGAGCACGGTTTGATACCGATACCGCAATGCTCAGGGAAGCGGATTTTCTTCACGCCCATCTCTTCGCGCAGGAATTTGATCACTTTTTCCGCATCGGCAGAGTCGGCTTTCCACTCAATACCCGCGTAGATATCTTCGGAGTTCTCACGGAAGATAACCATGTCGGTCAGTTCTGGGTGTTTAACCGGGCTTGGGGTGCCCTGGTAGTAACGCACCGGACGCAGGCACACGTACAGGTCGAGTTCCTGACGCAGCGCAACGTTCAGAGAGCGAATACCGCCACCGACTGGGGTAGTCAGCGGGCCTTTGATGGCAACGCGGTAGTCACGAATCAGATCCAGCGTCTCAGCTGGCAGCCAGACGTCCTGGCCATAAACGTGGGTAGATTTTTCACCGGTGTAAATTTCCATCCAGGAAATTTTACGCTCGCCTTTGTAGGCTTTCTCAACAGCGGCATCCACCACTTTCAGCATCGCTGGGGTTACGTCAACGCCGATACCGTCACCTTCGATGAACGGGATAATCGGATTGTGTGGAACGTTCAGCTTACCGTCTTGCAGGGTGATCTTTTTACCTTCCGCCGGAACAACTACTTTGCTTTCCATTAACCTCTCCTTCGAGCGCTTCTGGTTGTTACTGATCTTATGTTAATAATTTGTAATGAGCCTATCGATAGTACCTGAATGTCTGGCGCCATGAAAGGCATTCGTTATTAGGCTATAATGCGGCAATTGATAACGTCTGAAAATACCATGCAGAAAACTTCTTTTAGAAATCACCGGGTTGAACGATTCAGCACACGACAAGCCGCCAGGCCGCGCAAGCAACGCGAGCCGACACGCGTCATATTGTTCAATAAACCTTATGATGTGCTGCCGCAATTCACCGACGAAGCCGGGCGCAGCACGTTGAAAGATTATATCCCCGTTCAGGGTGTCTATGCCGCGGGCCGACTCGATCGCGACAGCGAAGGGCTAATGGTGCTCACCAATAATGGCGACCTGCAAGCGAAGCTCACGCAGCCCGGGAAACGCACCGGCAAAATCTACTATGTTCAGGTTGAAGGCATCCCGGACGACGAAGCGCTGGCGGCATTGCGTAACGGCGTCACGCTGAACGACGGCCCTACCCTGCCCGCAGGCATTGAGCTGGTCAGCGAACCTGAATGGCTCTGGTCGCGCAATCCCCCCATCCGCGAGCGCAAATCGATTCCCGTTTCGTGGATCAAAGTCACCCTTTATGAAGGCCGCAACCGCCAGGTGCGTCGTATGACGGCCCATGTCGGGCATCCGACCTTACGCCTGATACGCTACGCGATGGGCAGTTACACGCTGGATTCTCTCGCCAACGGTGAGTGGCGGGACGTTACCGAACAAGGAGAGCATCATGTTTAAGCCGCATGTCACGGTGGCCACCATTGTCCACGCCCAGGGTAAATTTTTAGTGGTGGAAGAGACCATCAACGGTAAAGCGCTGTGGAATCAGCCTGCGGGTCATCTGGAAGCCGACGAAACGCTGGTCCAGGCAGCGCGGCGCGAGCTGTGGGAAGAGACCGGTATTCATGCCGAACCGCAACACTTCATCCGGTTACATCAGTGGATCGCGCCGGATAAAACGCCGTTTTTGCGCTTCCTGTTTGCCGTTGAGCTTAGCGAAACGTGCGCCACTGAGCCGCACGACAGCGATATCGATCGCTGCCTGTGGGTGGATGCCGACACCATTCTGAGCGCGACCAACCTGCGTTCACCACTGGTGGCGGAGAGCATTCGCAGTTATCTCACCGGCAATCGTCTGCCGCTGGAGACCATTGGGGAATTTAACTGGCCGTTTACAGAGGGTGTCAATGCCGGGGGCGCGTGATAGAATACGCCGCCTTGAAGTTCAATGTCGTGAGTATTCCAATGTCTGAAAGCCAAAAAAAAGTGATCGTCGGCATGTCCGGCGGCGTCGATTCTTCCGTATCAGCCTGGCTCCTGCTGCAACAGGGCTATAAGGTTGAAGGCCTGTTCATGAAGAACTGGGAAGAGGACGATGGCGAGGAATACTGTACCGCGGCGGAAGATCTGGCCGATGCGCAGGCGGTCTGCGACAAGCTCGGCATTGAACTGCACACCGTCAACTTTGCCGCAGAGTACTGGGATAACGTGTTCGAGCATTTCCTGGCTGAATACAAGGCTGGCCGCACGCCAAACCCGGATATTCTGTGCAACAAAGAGATCAAATTTAAAGCCTTCCTCGAATTCGCTGCTGAAGATCTGGGCGCTGACTACATCGCTACCGGCCACTACGTGCGCCGCGCCGATGTCAACGGCAAAAGCCAGCTGCTGCGCGGCCTCGACGGCAACAAAGATCAGAGTTACTTCCTTTATACCCTCGGCCACGAACAGATTGCCCAAAGCCTGTTCCCGGTTGGCGAGCTGGAAAAACCGGAAGTGCGTAAAATCGCTGAAGAGCTGGATCTGATCACCGCGAAGAAAAAAGACTCTACCGGTATCTGCTTTATCGGTGAGCGCAAATTCCGTGAGTTCCTTGGCCGCTATCTGCCTGCCCAGCCGGGCAACATCGTTACCGTGGATGGCGATGTCATTGGCGAGCACCAGGGACTGATGTATCACACCTTAGGCCAGCGTAAAGGGCTGGGGATCGGCGGCACCAAAGAGGGTAGCGAAGATCCGTGGTACGTTGTTGATAAAGACGTTGAAAACAACATTCTGATTGTGGCCCAGGGCCATGA
The DNA here is from genome assembly GCF_050435045.1 of Leclercia sp. 1548. Lineage (NCBI taxonomy): Bacteria > Pseudomonadati > Pseudomonadota > Gammaproteobacteria > Enterobacterales > Enterobacteriaceae > Leclercia > Leclercia sp. 1548. Next base: position 510,413 of record NZ_JBNDJP010000001.1, read on the forward strand.
CCATCCGCGTCTGATGTCCATCGGCCTGATCGCGCAACAGCTGCACTGGGTCGATCGCGAGCCGCTGAAAGGCACGCTGCGCTGCACGGTGAAAACCCGTTACCGTCAGACCGATATCCCCTGCACCATTACCGCGCTGGACGACGAACGCATTGACGTGCGCTTTGACGAGCCGGTTTCTGCCGTAACGCCGGGCCAGTCTGCCGTCTTCTACAGCGGTGAGATCTGCCTTGGCGGCGGTATTATTGAACAACGCCTGCCGCTGACTGCGGTTTAATACGATTACACACAGAAAGGAGCCAGTGTGGCGAAGAACTTTTATGACATCACCCTGGCACTGGCGGGAATTTGCCAGTCTGCCCGTCTGGTGCAACAGCTGGCACATCAGGGTCACTGTGATGCTGATGCCCTGCACGTTTCGCTCAACAGCGTCGTGGATTTGAACCCCAGTTCAACCCTCGGCGTCTTTGGTGGTAGCGAAGCGAATCTTCGCCTCGGTCTGGAAACCTTACTCGGTGTGTTAAATGCCAGTAGCCGTCAGGGGCTGAACGCGGAACTGACGCGCTATACCCTCAGCATGATGGTGCTGGAGCGCAAACTGAACGCCGCCAAAGGGGCCATGGACACCCTGGGCGATCGCATTTCAGGCCTTCAGCGTCAGCTTGATCATTTCGATTTGCAGTCAGAGACGTTACTCAGCGCCATGGCCGGTATTTATGTGGATGTTATCAGTCCACTGGGGCCGCGGATCCAGGTCACCGGATCCCCTGCCGTCCTGCAAAGCCCGCAGGTACAGGCCAAAGTGCGCGCCTCACTGCTGGCCGGTATTCGTGCCGCGGTACTGTGGCAACAGGTTGGCGGTGGCCGCCTGCAGTTAATGTTTTATCGTAATCGCCTGACGACTCAGGCAAAACAAATTCTTGCTCATTGTTAACCTCCCGGAGTTGCGAATTATGGAATTATCCTCACTGACCGCCGTTTCCCCTGTCGATGGACGCTACGGCGATAAAGTCAGCGCGCTGCGCGGGATCTTCAGCGAATATGGTCTGCTGAAATTCCGTGTACAAGTTGAAGTACGCTGGCTGCAAAAGCTGGCTGCACAGGCAGCGATCGCGGAAGTTCCTGCTTTTGACAGCCAGGCAAACGATTACCTCGATAAAATCGTGGCAGAATTCAATGAAGAAGACGCCGCGCGTATCAAAACCATCGAGCGCACCACTAACCACGACGTGAAAGCGGTTGAGTATTTCCTGAAAGAGAAAGTGGCAAACGTCCCGGCGCTGCACGCGGTATCTGAATTTATTCACTTCGCCTGTACTTCAGAAGATATCAACAACCTCTCCCATGCGCTGATGCTCTCTACCGCACGTCAGGAAGTGGTCCTGCCGTACTGGCGCAAAATCATCGACGCGGTAAAAGCCCTGGCGGTGGAATATCGCGATATCCCGCTGCTCTCCCGTACTCACGGTCAGCCAGCCACCCCGTCCACCATCGGTAAAGAGATGGCTAACGTCGCCTACCGTATGGAGCGTCAGTACCGCCAGCTGGAGCAGGTGGAGATCCTCGGCAAAATCAACGGTGCCGTCGGTAACTACAACGCGCACATGGTTGCCTACCCGGAAGTGGACTGGCATCAGTTCAGCGAAGAATTTGTCACCTCTCTGGGCATCCAGTGGAACCCGTACACCACCCAGATCGAACCGCACGACTATATCGCCGAGCTGTTTGACTGCATCGCGCGTTTCAACACCATCCTGATCGACTTCGACCGTGATGTGTGGGGCTACATCGCCCTGAACCACTTCAAGCAGAAGACCATCGCGGGTGAAATCGGCTCGTCCACCATGCCGCATAAGGTTAACCCAATCGACTTCGAAAACTCCGAAGGCAACCTGGGTCTGGCGAACGCCATGCTGCAACACATGGCCAGCAAACTGCCGGTTTCCCGCTGGCAGCGCGACCTGACGGACTCCACCGTGCTGCGTAACCTCGGCGTCGGCATTGGCTACGCGCTGATTGCGTATCAGTCCACCCTGAAGGGCGTAAGCAAGCTGGAAGTGAACCGCGAGCGCCTGCTCGACGAGCTGGATCACAACTGGGAAGTGCTGGCAGAGCCGATCCAGACCGTGATGCGTCGCTATGGCATCGAAAAACCGTACGAGAAACTGAAAGAGCTGACCCGCGGTAAGCGCGTGGACGCCGAAGGCATGAAACAGTTTATCGACGGTCTGGAACTGCCAGAAGACGAGAAAACCCGCCTGAAAGCGATGACCCCGGCCAACTACATCGGTCGCGCCATTGCGATGGTTGATGAGCTGAAATAATGCTTTTTGCCCTCTTTCCGCCCGGAAAGAGGGTTGCTTCCCCTCCGGTTTACGAAATGTTTATCCCCGCCCCAACATAATCAGCGTTAAACTATTCTGACCATTCATATTAGGGAGAAGCGATGATGCGCGTACTGGTTGTTGAGGATAATGCGTTGCTACGTCATCACCTGAAGGTTCAGCTTCAGGAAATGGGGCATCAGGTGGACGATGCCGAAGATGCGAAAGAAGCCGATTACTATCTCAATGAACATTTGCCCGATATCGCCATCGTTGACCTGGGTCTGCCCGATGAAGATGGCCTGTCGCTGATCCGCCGCTGGCGCAGTCACGATGTGTCACTACCGGTGCTGGTCCTGACCGCCCGTGAAGGCTGGCAGGATAAGGTTGAAGTCCTGAGTGCCGGGGCGGATGACTACGTCACCAAACCCTTTCATATCGAAGAAGTTGCCGCCCGTATGCAGGCATTGATGCGCCGCAACAGCGGGCTGGCCTCGCAGGTGATCTCCATTCCGCCGTTTCAGGTCGATCTCTCCCGCCGGGAACTCGCTATCCATGACGAGGTGATTAAGCTTACCGCCTTTGAATACACCATCATGGAGACGTTGATCCGCAACAGCGGCAAAGTGGTGAGCAAAGATTCGTTGATGCTCCAGCTCTATCCCGACGCGGAGCTGCGTGAAAGCCACACCATTGATGTTCTGATGGGTCGCCTGCGCAAGAAAATACAGGCGCAGTACCCGGAGGATGTCATCACCACCGTGCGCGGTCAGGGCTACCTGTTCGAATTACGCTAAATGAAAAAACTCTTTCGTCACTTTCTGCCTCTGTCGCTGCGCTTTCGTTTCCTGCTGGCGACAGCGGTAGTGGTGCTGGTGCTCTCGCTGGCCTACGGGATGGTCGCGCTGGTGGGCTACAGTGTCAGTTTCGACAAAACTACCTTCCGCCTGCTGCGCGGGGAGAGCAATCTGTTCTATACCCTCGCGAAATGGGAAGACAACAAAATCAGCATCGATATGCCGGAGCATCTGGATCACCAGAGTCCAACCATGTCGCTGATTTACAATGAAAAAGGCAAGCTTCTGTGGGCGCAGCGCGATGTGCCCTGGCTGATTAACAGCATCCGCCCGGAGTGGTTAAAGGCCAATGGTTTTCATGAGCTGGAGGCGGATGTGGATGCCACCAGCGCGCTGGTGGGTAACGATCGGAACATGCAGAAAGAGCTGGCTGAGATCCGCGAGGATGACGACAACAGTGAGCTGACCCACTCGGTGGCAGTCAATATTTATCCCGCCACCATCACCATGCCGCAGCTGACGATTGTGGTTATCGACACCATTCCGGTCGAGCTGAAACGCTCTTATATGGTATGGAACTGGTTTGTGTATGTGCTGGCCGCCAACCTGCTACTGGTGATCCCTCTTCTGTGGCTGGCCGCCTGGTGGAGCCTGCGACCCATTGAGTCACTGGCAAAAGAGGTGCGCGAGCTGGAAGAGCATCATCGCGAGAATCTCGACCCGAACACCACGCGGGAGCTGACCAGCCTGGTGAGCAACCTGAACCGGCTGCTGAAAAGCGAGCGTGAGCGTTACGACAAATACCGCACTACCCTGACCGATCTGACGCACAGCCTGAAAACCCCGCTGGCGGTGATGCAAAGTACGATGCGATCCCTGCGCAGCGCGAAGCTCAGCGCCGATGAGGCAGAACCGGTGATGCTTGAGCAGATCAGCCGTATCTCACAGCAGATCGGTTACTACCTGCACCGCGCCAGTATGCGTACTGGCAGTACCCTGCTGAGCCGGGAGCTGCACCCCGTCGCCCCACTGCTGGACAGCCTAACCTCGGCTCTGAATAAGGTCTATCAGCGTAAGGGGGTGAACATTACTCTCGATATCTCGCCTGAGATCAGCTTCGTGGGCGAAAAGAATGACTTTATGGAAGTGATGGGCAATCTGCTCGATAACGCCTGTAAATACTGCCTGGAGTTCGTCGAAGTCTCTGCCCGTCAGGGTGAAGATCAGCTGCACATTATTGTGGAGGACGACGGCCCTGGGATCCCGCAGGGCAAACGCGACCAGGTCTTCGATCGTGGGCAGCGTGCCGACACCTTACGCCCCGGGCAGGGGGTTGGTCTGTCGGTTGCTCGCGATATTGTTGAGCAGTACGGCGGCCGGATCGATACGGGCGACAGTCTGCTGGGCGGCGCGCGGATGGAAGCCATTTTTGCCCGCCAGCACCTGATAAGCGACGAGAGTTAAGCCTTCGGGTGAAAAAAGCGTGATTCTCCCACGCAGCCCGCCAAGCTTCCGTTATAATCCGTGTCAGTAAAAGCCTGCGGAATATAAATATGGATTATCAATTAGCCCTTAACTGGCCCGACTTTATCGAACGTTACTGGCAAAAACGCCCGGTGGTTCTGAAACGCGGCATCACCAATTTCGTCGATCCCATCTCTCCCGATGAACTGGCCGGCCTGGCCATGGAGAGCGAAGTCGACAGCCGCCTCGTCAGCCATAACGAAGGGAAATGGCAGGTCAGCCACGGTCCGTTTGAAAGCTTCGATCATCTGGGCGAGAACAACTGGTCCCTGCTTGTGCAGGCGGTCAACCACTGGCACCAGCCTGCCGCAGCCCTGATGCAGCCGTTCCGCGCCCTGCCCGACTGGCGGATGGACGATCTGATGATCTCCTTCTCCGTGCCAGGAGGCGGCGTTGGTCCGCATCTGGATCAGTACGACGTATTTATCATCCAGGGCACCGGCCGTCGCCGCTGGCGCGTGGGTGAAAAGGTGCCGATGAAACAACACTGCCCGCACCCGGACCTGCTGCAGGTCGATCCTTTTGTCGGCATCATCGACGAAGAGCTGGAGCCGGGCGATATTCTCTATATCCCGCCAGGCTTCCCTCACGAGGGTTACTCCCTCGAGAACTCGATGAACTATTCGGTGGGCTTCCGCGCTCCAAGTGGCCGCGAGATGATCAGCGGGTTTGCCGATTACGTTCTGCAGCGCGAGCTGGGCAGCCATCGCTTCAGCGACCCGGACGTACCATCGCGTGAGCACCCGGCAGATATCCTGCCCGAAGAGCTGGATAAACTGCGCGGCATGATGTTGGATCTGATCAACCAGCCGCAGCATTTCAATCAGTGGTTCGGGGAATTTATCAGTCAGTCCCGTCACGAGCTGGACGTCTCTCTGCCGGAGCCGCCGTATCAGCCAGATGAGATTTACGATGCGCTGCAGCAGGGCGACAAGCTGGTACGTCTGGGTGGCTTGCGCGTGTTACGCATTGGCGAAGAGGTGTACGTCAACGGCGAACAACTCGATTCCCCGCACCGTCCTGCGCTGGAAGCGCTGGCGAGCCACACGGTGCTGACGGCCAACACGTTCGGTGAAGCACTGGAAGATCCTTCGTTCCTCGCTATGCTGGCGGCGCTGGTCAACAGCGGATACTGGTTCTTCGAAGACTGAGTCGAGTTGCCCGGTGGCGCTGCGCTAACCGGGCCTGCAAAACCGTAAGCCGGGTATGGCATCGCTGCCACCCGGCTTTTTTTATCGGTGCGCCCCAGGGTTACTGCTGTTTCGCCGTTAGCTCGGCGATCCGCACAATCACCTGCACCGCTTTTTCCATTCCCTCGAGGGTCACGAATTCATGCTTGCCATGATAGTTGTAGCCACCGGTGAACAGATTCGGGCACGGCAATCCCATAAAGGAGAGCTGTGCGCCGTCAGTGCCGCCACGGATGGGTTTTAGCTGCGGTTCGACGCCACAGTCGCGCATCGCCTGCTGCGCTACCTCAAGAATGTACGGATGCTCGATCACCTTTTCATGCATATTGTAATAGCTGTCCTCAATGATCAGCTCAATGTAGCAATCCGGGTGTAGCCCTTTGCCCACCTTTTTGGCGATGTCCATCATCCTGCGTTTGCGCGCTTCAAAGCCGTCGCGGTTAAAATCACGGATGATGTAGTGCATGTCCGCGCGATCGACCGTTCCTTTGATGCTGGTGAGGTGATAGAACCCCTCATAGCCTTCGGTTTGTTCCGGGCTTTCATCTGCCGGGACTTCGGCATGAATACGGGCTGCCAGCGACAGCGCATTCACCATCACCCCTTTCGCCGTGCCCGGATGGACGTTGTTGCCAACGATGCGGATATTGACCGACGCCGCATTGAAGTTTTCAAACTCCAGTTCGCCCACGCCGCCACCGTCAACGGTATAGGCCCAGCGAGCATCGAACGCTTCAACGTCGAAATGCTTCGCCCCTTTGCCGACCTCTTCATCCGGGGTAAAGGCCACGCGAATATCACCGTGCGGTACATTGTTGTGCTTCAGCACCGCCAGCGCGGTCATGATCTCGGCCACGCCGGCTTTATCATCGGCACCGAGCAGCGTTTTGCCGTCGGTGGTGATGAGCGTCTGCCCGAGCAGCTGGTGTAGCACCGGGAACATAACCGGGGAGAGCACTTCGTCGCCAACCCCCAGCGCAATATCGCCGCCGCGATAGTTCTCAACAATCTGCGGATTCACGTTTTTACCGCTAAAATCCGGTGAGGTATCAACATGGGAAATAAAACCAATCGCCGGAATATCACCGCTGACACTGGCGGGGAGCGTCCCCATCACCGTCCCTTTTTCACTTAACGTGACGTTGACCAGACCTAATTCTTCCAGTTGCGCCTTTAACAGGTGTAACAGTTTCCATTGTCCTTCGGTGCTCGGCACCTGGCGGACACCCGGTTTAGATTGGGTATCCAGCGATACGTACTGTAAAAAACGCTCAAGCAATTTATCCATGCAGTCACCCTCACTTTTTGTGACAACATTATCAGTAAGCATCAAAACCCAAATATTGCGTCAGGTCACTTTTATCCCGTTAACGAGAGTTTTTCCGTTTTGTCGCAGCTATCGCTAATAAATGTAGCTTATCAATGGGTAACAAGGATTGGCGATTACGGAGTATTCCCGTAGAATGTCCGCCCTCATTACGTTTCACCAAGGTGGCTAACCACAAACCCCGCTGCGATAAGTATCTGCAGCGTCGATATGGGACTGAATCAAAAATTGAATACACAACCAGCTTCACTGTCACCGTTGGTGCAATTGGCCGGAATTGGTAAAAGCTTTGACGGAAAAACCGTCATTTCCGACCTCGATTTAACGATCAACAACGGCGAGTTTCTTACGCTGCTTGGCCCGTCGGGCTGCGGTAAAACGACAGTGCTTCGCCTTATCGCCGGGCTGGACAACGTCGATCATGGTTACATCCATCTTGAAGATCAGGACATCACTCAGGTTCCTGCTGAACATCGTCACGTCAATACCGTCTTTCAAAGTTACGCCCTTTTCCCGCATATGACGGTTTTCGAAAACGTCGCCTTTGGCCTGCGGATGCAAAAAACCCCTGCCAGCGAAATCACGCCCCGCGTCACCGAGGCTCTGCGCATGGTGCAGCTGGAGACCTTCGCACAGCGTAAGCCACACCAGCTGTCGGGTGGACAGCAACAGCGCGTCGCCATCGCCCGTGCGGTGGTCAATAAGCCGCGCCTGCTGCTGCTGGATGAGTCGCTCTCCGCGCTGGATTACAAGCTGCGTAAGCAGATGCAGAACGAGTTAAAGGCGCTGCAGCGTAAGCTCGGGATCACCTTTGTCTTTGTCACCCACGATCAGGAAGAGGCCCTGACCATGTCGGATCGCATCGTGGTGATGCGCGACGGCAAAATCGAACAAGACGGCACGCCACGCGAGATATACGAAGAGCCGAAAAACCTGTTTGTCGCCAGCTTTATTGGCGAAATCAATATCTTCAGTGCTACGGTTATTGAACGCCTCGATGACCAGCGGGTGCTGGCCAATGTCGAAGGCCGTGCCTGCAACATCTTCGTCAACTTTGCCGTAGAGCCAGGACAGCAGCTTAACGTTCTGTTGCGCCCGGAAGATCTGCGCGTCGATGAGATCCACGACGAGACCGAAGCCGAGGGCTTGATCGGCTATATCCGCGAGCGCAACTACAAAGGGATGACGCTGGAGTCGGTGGTCGAACTGGAAAACGGCAAGATGGTGATCGTCAGTGAGTTCTTTAACGAGGACGATCCTGATTTCGACCATTCGCTCAATCAGAAAATGGTCATTAACTGGGTAGAAAGCTGGGAGGTTGTGCTGGCTGATGAAGAACACAAGTAAGTTCCAGAATGTGGTGATCGCCACTATCGTCGGTTGGCTTGTGTTGTTTGTCTTTTTACCCAACCTGATGATCATTGCCACCAGCTTTTTGACCCGCGATGACGCCCATTTCGTCTCGCTGGTCTTTACGCTGGAAAACTACGCGCGCCTGCTCGATCCGCTCTATTTCCAGGTGCTGCTCCATTCACTCAATATGGCGCTCATCGCCACCCTGGCCTGCCTGGTGCTGGGCTATCCCTTCGCCTGGTTTCTGGCGAAGCTGCCGCAAAAGGTGCGCCCGCTGCTGCTGTTTCTGCTGATTGTGCCCTTCTGGACCAACTCGCTGATCCGCATTTATGGCCTGAAGATCTTCCTCAGCACCAAAGGTTACCTGAACGCCTTTCTGCTCTGGCTGGGGGTGATCGACACCCCGATCCGCATTATGTTTACCCCCGGAGCGGTGATTATTGGGCTGGTCTATATCCTGCTGCCATTTATGGTGATGCCGCTCTACTCCAGCATCGAGAAGCTGGATAAACCCTTACTGGAAGCGGCGAGAGATCTGGGTGCCAGCAAACTGCAAACCTTTATCCGCATCATCATTCCGCTGACCATGCCGGGGATCATCGCCGGCTGCCTGCTGGTAATGCTGCCGGCGATGGGGCTGTTCTACGTCTCCGACCTGATGGGCGGGGCAAAGAACCTGCTGATTGGCAACGTAATCAAGAGCCAGTTCCTGAACATTCGCGACTGGCCGTTCGGCTCGGCCACCAGCATTACCCTGACGGTGGTCATGGGGCTGATGCTGCTGGTCTACTGGCGTGCTTCGCGCTTGCTTAACAATAAGGGTGAACTCGGATGATCGGTCGACTGCTCCGCGGCGGTTTTATGACCGCCATTTATGCGTATCTCTACATTCCGATCATTATTCTGATCGTCAACTCGTTTAACAGCTCGCGCTTTGGCATTAACTGGCAGGGGTTTACTACCCAGTGGTACAGCCTGCTGATGAATAACGATAGCCTGCTTCAGGCGGCGCAACATTCGCTGACCATGGCCATTATCTCGGCCACCTTCGCCACCCTGATTGGCTCCCTGACCGCGGTGGCGCTTTACCGCTACCGTTTTCGCGGTAAGCCCTTCGTCAGCGGGATGCTGTTTGTGGTGATGATGTCCCCGGACATCGTGATGGCCATTTCCCTGCTGGTGCTGTTTATGCTGCTGGGGGTGCAACTCGGCTTCTGGTCGCTGCTCTTCTCGCACATCACCTTCTGCCTGCCGTTTGTGGTAGTGACGGTCTACTCCCGTCTGAAAGGCTTTGATGTCAGGATGCTGGAAGCGGCAAAAGATTTGGGTGCCAGCGAAATGACCATTCTGCGCAAAATTATTCTGCCGCTGGCGATGCCCGCCGTGGCCGCGGGATGGCTGCTCAGCTTTACCCTGTCGATGGATGACGTGGTGGTTTCGTCGTTCGTCACCGGACCGAGCTATGAAATTCTGCCGTTGAAGATCTATTCAATGGTAAAAGTCGGCGTATCACCGGAGGTGAACGCGCTGGCAACCATTCTGTTGATGTTATCGCTGGTTCTGGTGATTGCCAGCCAGCTTGTTGCTCGTGATACAACAAAATCTCAGGGGACAGTGAAATGAAAAAAATGCTTGCCGCCGCGGCACTGGTGCTCGGAATGGGCGCTGCGCACGCAGACGACAGTAAAACGCTCTACTTCTACAACTGGACCGAGTATGTGCCGCCAGGCCTGCTGGAGCAGTTCACCAAAGAGACGGGCATCAAGGTTATCTATTCCACCTACGAGTCGAATGAAACCATGTATGCCAAGCTCAAAACCTATAAAGACGGCGCTTACGATCTGGTGGTTCCCTCGACCTATTTCGTCGACAAGATGCGCAAAGAGGGCATGATCCAGAAGATCGACAAAACGAAGCTAACCAATTTTTCAAACCTCGATCCTGAGATGCTCAACAAGCCGTTTGACCCGAATAATGACTACTCTATCCCCTACATCTGGGGCGCGACAGCAATCGGCATCAACAGCGAGGAAATGGATCCTAAAACGGTAACCCGCTGGGCAGACCTGTGGAAACCGGAATACAAAGGCGGTTTACTGCTGACCGACGACGCGCGCGAAGTCTTCCAGGTGGCGCTGCGTAAGCTGGGTTACTCCGGCAATACCACCGATCCGAAAGAGATCGAAGCGGCGTATCACGAGTTGCAAAAACTGATGCCAAACGTCGCGGCCTTCAACTCCGATAACCCGGCTAACCCGTATATGGAAGGGGAAGTTAACGTGGGGATGGTGTGGAACGGTTCGGCGTACGTGGCGCGTCAGGCGGGTACACCGCTTGAGGTGGTGTGGCCTGAAGAAGGTGGCATCTTCTGGATGGACAGCCTCTCCATTCCGGCCAATGCCAAAAACGTGGACGGGGCGCTGAAGCTGATTAACTTCCTGCTGCGCCCGGATGTGGCGAAACAGGTGGCAGAAACTATCGGTTACCCGACGCCAAACCTGGCCGCCCGCAAGCTGCTCAGCCCGGCCGTGGCGAACGACAAATCGCTCTACCCGGATGCCGCAACCATCAGTAAAGGCGAGTGGCAGAATGATGTGGGCGATGCCAGCCGTCTGTATGAAGAGTATTACCAGAAGTTGAAGGCGGGTCGTTAAGCCCTGCGCCCTGATGCCCTCTCCCGCAGGGAGAGGGTGATAGCGTTGCAGGCCGGGTAAACGAAGCGTTACCCGGCAAATGTCCGTGTTATAACCCTTTCAGCAGTTTGTCCACAAAGGTCGGCACCACTTCGCTCGCCAGTCCGTAGGTTTTTTCTTCAAATTCGCTGCCGACCTGGCTCGGCTCCAGGTTCAGCTCCACCGTATGCGCCCCGTGCAGCTTCGCCTCGTGGACGAATCCTGCCGCGGGATAGACATGCCCGGAGGTGCCAATGGCGATAAACACATCCGCCATCGCCAGCGCGCTATAGATCTCGTCCATGCCCAGCGGCATTTCGCCAAACCAGACCACGTGCGGGCGCAGCGGGGACGGGAACTGGCAGCAGTGGCATTTGTCATCAAGGGTGACATCGCCGGTCCAGTTAAATACCTGGCCGCTGCCGGAACACCGCACCTTCAGCAGTTCACCGTGCATATGGATCACGTTGCGGTTGCCCGCGCGCTCATGCAGGTTATCGATATTCTGTGTCACCAGCAGAAAACGGTCTCCCAGCGCCTCTTCCAGCTTTGCCAGCGCCAGATGCGCCGCGTTAGGGGCAATTTCCGGCGACTGCAGCTGGCGACGGCGGGCATTGTAGAATTCTTGCACCAGTTGCGGGTTACGGGCGAAGCCTTCAGGCGTCGCCACATCCTCAACGCGATGCTCTTCCCACAGCCCGTCGGTGGCGCGGAAGGTTCGAATGCCCGACTCGGCGGAGATCCCCGCCCCGGTCAGGACCAACACTCTTGGCTTTTCCATCAATTCTGGCAGTACCCTGTCTCTGAAGAAAATCCGCTGACGTAAGCGTTCACGCAAGCGACGTTTGTTTCGACGAAAACGGCTGAGTCGATGTGACCGACGCGACAACATAATAACCTCGTATGGCTAACGGGTGAGATGGAGGAACGCGGCACCGCGCATCCCTCCGGCATCGCCATGGCGCGCGCGCTCAATGCGCGGCACGCGGGCGACCGGCAACAGATGACGCGGCAGCCGACCGGATAACCGCTCGGCGATGGCCGTAAAGTTCGATAATCCCCCGCCGATCACCAGCAGGTCAGGATCGACAATGGTCAGGATGTTACCCAGACACACGGCAAGCAGATCGAGATAGCGTTCCACGTGCTCAATGGCCTGTTCATCACCCTGCTCCCACAGCGTAATGATTTCTGGCGCCTGTCGTTTTTGATGATAGAAGTGTTCATAAAGCCACGCAAATCCCCCGCCTGAGAGATAGTTTTCGATGCAGCCATGCTGGCCGCAGCCGCAGCGGAGCAGCGGGAAATCGCGCCCGACGACCTCCAGCGCATCCACCGGCAGGCGAATATGACCAAATTCGCCGGTGATATAGCTGCGCCCGGTGACCGGTTTACCCTCAACAATGATCCCGCCACCGACGCCGGTACCGAGGATCAACCCCATCACCAGCGGGTACTGCCGGAACTCGTCATCCCAGGCTTCAGAAAGGGCAAAACAGTTGGCGTCGTTGTCGAGGCGCACGTCGCGATCAAGCAGTCGGGTCAGGTCGGCGCGCAGCGGCTTACCGCTGGCAGCAGGGACATTGGCAGCATACAGCTTGCCGTCGTCGGTCTCCGGCATCCCCGGAATGCCAATCCCCACCGACCCCTTCACGCCGAAGCGTTCATCGGCCTGGGCCACCAGTGCGGCAATAGCGGTTAAGAATTCATCGTAACTTTCGCGCGGGGTGGGAACACGGGTTTCCCACTGCAATTTGAGCTGGGTATCGAATACCCCCAGGGCAATTTTGGTGCCGCCAATATCAAATCCATAATACATAGTGCATTCCTCTTTCTGATCTGGCGGCTATACACCTTATCCTTCAGGCTGCTTCTGCGTTGGCGGCGTCTGTTTACCCCAGCCACTTACCGGTGTAAGCGTCCGGGGCTTCACAGACTTGCCATCCTGATGCACCCCGAATGATGCGTGTCTAAGACGACCAGTCATGACGTAAAATTACTGGCCACTTAATACCCTCGCCGGATCGATCTTGCTTGCGCGACGCGCCGGATACCAGCTCGCCAACAGACTCAGCAACAGGGCCGTGACCAGTACATAAACGACGTCCAGCCAGTGTAATTCTGATGGCAGGAAGTCAATAAAATAGATGTCGCCAGACAGGAACTGATGGCCGATAAGGGCCTCAATGCCGTTGATGATTGGCGTCAGCTGGAGCGAAACCACCACGCCGATCACCACGCCGCACAGGCTGCCGAACAGCCCCGCCAGCAGACCATACCAGACGAAAATGGCACGAATAAGACCGTCTTTCGCCCCGAGGGTACGCAGCACCGCGATGTCGCCGCTTTTGTCTTTTACCGCCATCACCAGGGTAGAGACGATGTTGAAGCAGGCCACGCCGATTACCAGCACCATCGCCAGGTACATGATGGCGCGGATCATCTGGATATCACGATACATATAACCGTAAGTGCCGATCCAGCTCTTGATGTAGACATAGCTATTGGTCACTTCCCCGGCGTCGCGCACCAGCTTGTTGGCGTTAAAGACGTCGTTAACCTTCAGCGCGATACCGGTGACGCTGCTGCCCATGTCCAGATACTGGCGCGCGTCTTCCAGCGGCACCATGGCAAAGCTGTGATCCAGCTGGCCGCTCAGTTGCAGAATACCGGTGACGTGCAGGCGTACGCGTTTCGGCTGCTGAAGCTTATGATCGGCGCTGGCGTTGGGGATCATGATCGATACCCAGTCGCCCTGCTTCACTTTCAGCGCATCGGCCACGCCTTTGCCGATAATGATCTGCTGTTCGCCCGCTTTAAAGTTCGCCCAGGCCTCTTTCTGAATAAACTGCGGCAGCGCGCTGAGTTTCTCTTCCTGACGCGGGTTGACCCCTTTAACCTGAATGGCGCGCAGGTTCGCCCCGCTCTCCACCAGCCCGGTAAAATTGATGTACGGTGCGGCAGCAGCAATACCCGGCACCTTTTCTACTTTGTTTAGCGCCTCTTCCCAGTTATTCCAGGGCTGATTCACCGGCTCAATTTCACCGTGTGGAACGACCGCCAGAATACGGTTATTCAGCTCGCGCTCGAAGCCGTTCATGGCGCTGAGACCGACGATCAGCACCGCCACCCCCAGTGCAATGCCGATGGTGGAGATAACGGAGATCAGCGACACCATGCCGCCGCGACGACGGCCCCGGCTAAAACGCAGGCCGATGAGTAACGATAACGGGGAAGCCATCAATCCGCTCCCATCAGGGTCAGCTCAGTATTCAGGTGACCGTCACGCATCTCCAGCTGGCGGGACATCCGTTTTGCCAGTTGCAGGTCGTGGGTCACCACCAGAAATGCGGTGCCCTGCGAGGCGTTCAGCTCCCCGAGCAGCTGGAAAATGCTGTCGGCGTTGCGGGCGTCGAGGTTACCGGTCGGTTCATCCGCCAGCACCAGGCGCGGGTTGTTGACCAGCGCACGGGCAATCGCCACACGCTGACGCTCGCCGCCGGAGAGTTCTGACGGGCGATGATTGCCGCGATGGCCGAGACCTACTGCCTTCAGCATATCGCTGGCGCGGGCGTTGATTTCAGCAGGTTTCTTTTTACCGATCAGCAGCGGCATCGCCACGTTTTCCAGCGCCGTAAAGTCCGGCAGCAGGTGGTGGAACTGATAGATAAAGCCCAGCTCGCGGTTACGCAGATCGGCTTTGGCGCTCGACGACATTGAACTCAGGGGCGTACCGGAAAACACCACATCCCCGGAGGTTGGGGTATCCAGCCCGCCGAGCAGGTGCAGTAAGGTACTTTTCCCGGAGCCGGAGGTGCCGACAATCGCCATCATCTCCCCTTCCCCGACGCTGAAGCTGACATTGTGCAGGACATCCGTCTGCACCGTGCCTTCCTGATAGCGTTTGCACAGGTTGTCGCATTGCAACAGGATCTTATTCATAACGTAAAGCCTCAGCGGGTTGGGTGGCGGCAGCGCGCCATGAAGGATAAAGCGTGGAAAGTAAGGCAATGACCATCGCCACCAGGGCGATACCAACGACTTGCAGCGGCTCAATGGCCACCGGCAGTGCCGCACCATCAAGAAACGCGCCGATGATCGGCATCAGATTGTTCAGCTGGCTGGCGAGCAGCGTACCGAGTACCGCCCCCAGTAACGCGCCAACAATCCCGGCGCTGGCACCCTGCACCATAAACACGGCCATGATCTGTCGCGGCGTCAGCCCCTGGGTTTGTAAAATCGCCACTTCGCCCTGCTTCTCCATCACCATCAGGCCAAGCGAGGTAATAATGTTAAACGCAGCGACCGCCACAATCAGGCTCAGCAGCAGGCCCATCATGTTCTTTTCCATCCGCACAGCCTGGAACAGCTCGCCCTTACGTTCGCGCCAGTCCTGCCATTTGGTGCCTTCCGGCAGGGTTTGCTGGCTCAGGACATCGACTTTCAGCGGCTCGTTAAGCCACAGACGCCAGCCGGTAATATTGCCGAGCGGGTAGCGCATCAGGCGCGAGGCGTCCTGAATATTGACCAGCATCTGATAGCCGTCCACTTCGCTATTAGCAGCAAACGTGCCGATGACGTTAAACAGGCGCTGGCTTGGCAGACGCCCCATCGGGGTGAACTGGCTGGCGGAAGGGACCATCACCCGCAGCTGATCGCCGCGGTTGACGCCAAGCTGGCCGGCCAGCTGTTCGCCAAGGATCACATTGTACTGGCCGGGAGCGAGATCGCTTTGTTTAACATTAACCAGAAACGGCGTCAGGGGGTCCTTTTGCGCCGGGTCGATACCGAGCATCACCCCGACCGCCACGCTGCGCGCGCTCTGCAGCACCACATCACCGGAGGTGATCGGCGCCACCCGGCTCACGCCCTGCAGTTTTACGGCGCTTTCTGGCAGCTTTTGTGGGTCCACCGAACCGCTGCTGGATGAGAGAATGGCCTGCGGCATCAGCCCCAGAATATTATTTTGCAGCTCGCGCTCGAAGCCGTTCATGACGGACATTACCGTCACCAGCGCCATCACGCCAAGCGTAATGCCGATGGTTGAAAGCCAGGAGACAAAGCGACCGAAACGGTCCGCGGCGCGCCCACGCATATAACGTAAGCCTATGAAAAGTGCGACAGGTTGGTACATGAAATCCGTCTGTTTGCTGGTAGCAGACCCACGAGTATATAAGCGAATCCGCTAAGGGTAAATGACTGATACCCGAAGCTTTGATAATCAATTATCCGAAAAATCTGGCTAAATCAAGGCAGTAACCGCTACCTGCCCCTCCGCTTCCTCACCCTTACTTTGCAGTTTTTCTGAAAATCGTCCGCTTACAGACTCTTACCCGTTACATCCCGCCAGCGTCTGAACACACTTACCCGTTCGATGACGATGAAAAACAGGACCCGGTAAGCGATGAAACAAAAAGCACTATGGATTAACCAGATAAAGGGGTTATGCATCTGCCTGGTGGTTATTTACCACTCGGTGATCACCTTTTATCCCCACCTTGAGGCCCTGCACGCTCCGCTTTCGGTGCTGCTCGCCAAATGTTGGGTGACGTTTAATCTTTATCTCGCCCCCTTCCGTATGCCGGTGTTCTTCTTTATCTCAGGGTATCTGGTGCGGCGCTACATTGACGAGGTGGACTGGAAAACCTGCGTGGATAAACGGCTCTGGAGCATTATCTGGGTTCTGGCACTGTGGGGTGTGTTGCAGTGGCAGGCATTGACCCATCTGAATGCGTGGCTGGCACCGGATCGGGATCTCAATACCGCGTCGAACGCTGCCTATGCCGACTCGCTGAGTGGCTTTATCACCGGAATGCTCACCGCCAGCACTAGCCTGTGGTACCTCTATGCGCTGGTGGTCTATTTCACCCTCTGCAAGCTGCTGAGCCGCTGGAAGCTGCCGCTCATTGGACTGTTGGCGCTGGTCAGCATCGCGATTAATTTTCTGCCACTGCCGTGGTGGGGCATGAACAGCGTGGTGCGCAATATGATCTACTACAGCCTCGGGGCCTGGTATGGGGTGCAGCTGATGGCGTGGATGCAGGCCCGGGTATGGCGGCGTGACGCGCTGGCGGTAGCGGCGTTTGGCGTGGTCTCCGTGGTGCTGTGGTTCGTCGGGGTTCCCCTGCCGCTGTCGCTGCTGTCGATTCTGCTGATCATGGCCCTTTTCTACCGCTTTGAGCAGCGTTTTTCCGTCAGCCCTGACAACCTGCTGAACGTGGTTGGCTCGAACACCATTGCGATCTACACCACCCACCGCATTCTGATCGAAGGGGTCAGCCTGTTTATGATCCACCAGCTGAACAGCGGAACCTGGCCGGTGTGGGCGGAGTTGACGGTGGTGCTGTTGTATCCCTTTGCCAGCCTTCTGGTCTGCACCCTCGTGGGACTGGGAGCGCGTAAACTCTCCACTGCGCTAACCGGAGATTTCTTCTTTAGCCCGCCTACCCGTCTGACGCCGGTTGAGGCCACGCGCTAGCGCCCTTGCGGGGGCGTCTTCACGCTGCGTGCGGTTACGATTTGCTAATGTAAAACGATCAAGGATAATAAAGACATTGTGTATCAGTGATATGCCCACTAAGAGATCCTGACAAAGCCATGCCTGAACAATATCGTTTTTCCCTGCCCGGCAAAGCGGGCGACCAACGCCAGTTGGGTGAACTGACCGGCGCAGCCTGCGCCACGCTGGTTGCGGAAATTGCAGAGCGTCATCAGGGGCCAGTGGTGCTGGTCGCGCCGGATATGCAAAACGCCCTGCGCCTGCATGATGAGATCCGCCAGTTTACCGATCAGCTGGTTACCAGTCTTGCCGACTGGGAGACCCTGCCCTACGACAGCTTCTCGCCGCATCAGGAGATTATCTCCTCGCGCCTGTCCACGCTCTATCAGCTGCCCACGATGCAGCGCGGCGTGCTGATTGTGCCGGTCAATACCCTGATGCAGCGCGTCTGCCCGCACAGCTACTTGCACGGCCATGCGCTGGTGATGAAAAAGGGCCAGCGTCTGTCGCGGGATGCACTGCGCGTCCAGCTCGACAGCGCAGGCTATCGTCATGTGGATCAGGTGATGGAGCACGGGGAGTACGCCACCCGCGGCGCCCTGCTCGATCTCTTCCCGATGGGTAGCGCGCTGCCGTATCGCCTGGATTTCTTCGATGATGAGATCGACAGCCTGCGCCTGTTTGACGCTGACACCCAGCGTACGCTGGAGGAAGTGGAGGCCATCAACCTGCTGCCAGCGCACGAGTTCCCGACCGACAAAGCCGCCATCGAACTGTTCCGCAGCCAGTGGCGCGATAAGTTTGAGGTCAAGCGCGATGCCGAGCATATCTATCAACAGGTGAGCAAAGGCACCCTGCCGACGGGGATCGAGTACTGGCAGCCGCTGTTCTTCAGCGAGCCGCTGCCCGCCCTGTTCAGCTATTTCCCGGCCAATACGCTGGTGCTCAACACCGGCGATCTGGAAGCCAGCGCCAACCGTTTTGAGAGTGAAACCCGTGCCCGCTTTGAAAACCGCGGCGTGGACCCGATGCGCCCGCTGCTCGAGCCGGAGCTGCTGTGGCTGCGCACTGACGAACTCTTCAGCGAGCTGAAGCGCTGGCCGCGCGTGCAGCTTAAAACGGACAGCCTGCCGGACAAAGCCGCCAACACCAATCTGGCCTATCAACCACTGCCGGACCTCGCGGTGCAGGCGCAGAATAAATCCCCGCTGGATAACCTGCGCAAGTTCCTCGAAGCCTTTACCGGCCCGGTGATCTTCTCGGTTGAAAGCGAAGGGCGTCGTGAAGCGCTGGGCGAACTGCTCAGCCGCATCAAAGTGGCGCCGAAGCGCATCCTGCGTCTGGACGAAGCCAGCGGTACCGGGCGCTATCTGATGATCGGTGCTGCTGAACACGGGTTTATTGATACGCTCAATAACCTGGCGCTGATCTGCGAAAGCGATCTGCTGGGTGAGCGTGTGGCCCGCCGTCGCCAGGACAGCCGCCGCACCATCAACCCCGACACGCTGATCCGTAACCTGGCAGAGCTGCATCCTGGCCAGCCGATTGTCCATCTCGAACATGGCGTGGGCCGTTATGCGGGGATGACGACGCTGGAAGCCGGTGGCATCAAGGGCGAATACCTGATGCTGATGTACGCCAACGACGCCAAACTCTATGTCCCGGTGTCATCCCTGCACCTGATCAGCCGCTACGCAGGCGGCGCAGAAGAGAATGCCCCCCTGCATAAACTCGGCGGTGACGCCTGGGCGCGGGCGCGGCAGAAAGCGGCGGAAAAAGTTCGCGACGTGGCGGCAGAGTTGCTGGATATCTACGCCCAGCGTGCGGCGAAGTCTGGCTACGCCTTTAAACACGATAAAGAGCAGTACCAGCTGTTCTGCGACAGCTTCCCGTTTGAAACTACCCCGGATCAGGCCCAGGCAATCAATGCCGTGCTGAGCGACATGTGTCAGCCGCTGGCGATGGACCGGCTGGTGTGCGGCGACGTGGGCTTCGGGAAAACCGAAGTGGCCATGCGTGCCACCTTCCTCGCGGTAGAGAATAACAAGCAGGTGGCGGTCCTGGTGCCGACCACGCTGCTGGCGCAGCAGCACTACGATAACTTCCGCGACCGCTTTGCCAACTGGCCGGTGCGCATTGAGATGATGTCGCGTTTCCGCAGCGCTAAAGAGCAGGCACAGATCCTGGAGCAGGCCAGCGAAGGCAAAATCGATATTCTGATCGGTACCCATAAGCTGCTGCAGAGCGATGTGAAGTGGAAAGATCTGGGGCTATTGATTGTCGATGAAGAGCACCGCTTTGGTGTGCGCCATAAAGAGCGCATTAAAGCGATGCGCGCCGATGTCGATATCCTCACCCTGACGGCCACGCCGATCCCGCGCACGTTGAACATGGCGATGAGCGGGATGCGCGATCTGTCGATTATCGCCACCCCACCGGCCCGTCGTCTTGCCGTAAAAACCTTTGTGCGTGAATACGATAATCTGGTGGTACGCGAGGCGATCCTGCGTGAAGTCCTGCGCGGCGGCCAGGTCTACTATCTCTATAACGACGTGGAAAATATCCAGAAAGCGGCCGACCGGCTGGCGGAACTGGTACCGGAGGCGCGGATCGCCATCGGCCACGGGCAGATGCGCGAGCGCGAGCTGGAACGGGTGATGAACGACTTCCACCACCAGCGGTTCAACGTGCTGGTGTGTACCACCATCATTGAAACCGGGATCGACATTCCTACCGCCAATACCATCATCATTGAGCGGGCGGATCACTTTGGTCTGGCGCAGCTTCACCAGCTGCGTGGTCGTGTCGGGCGTTCGCACCATCAGGCCTATGCCTGGCTGATGACCCCGCATCCGAAGGCAATGACCACCGATGCGCAAAAACGTCTTGAAGCTATCGCCTCGCTGGAAGATCTGGGGGCTGGCTTTGCGCTGGCGACGCACGACCTCGAGATCCGCGGCGCGGGTGAACTGCTTGGTGAAGATCAGAGCGGATCGATGGAGACCATCGGGTTCCAGCTGTATATGGAGCTGCTGGAGAACGCCGTCGATGCCCTCAAGGCAGGCCGTGAGCCATCACTGGAAGATCTCACCAGCCAGCAAACAGAAGTTGAACTGCGGATGCCCGCCCTGCTGCCGGATGACTTTATCCCGGACGTTAATACCCGTCTGTCATTCTATAAACGCATTGCCAGCGCCAAAGACGAAGCGAGCCTCGACGAGATCAAGGTGGAGCTGATCGACCGCTTTGGTCTGCTGCCGGATGCGGCGCGTAACCTGTTGGATATCGCCCGGTTACGTCAGCAGGCGCAAAAACTTGGGATCCGCAAACTGGAAGGGAACGATAAAGGCGGCATGATTGAGTTTGCCGAGAAGAACCATGTCGATCCTATGTGGCTGATTAGCCTGCTGCAAAAGCAGCCTCAGCACTATCGCCTGGACGGCCCAACGCGTCTGAAATTCACCCAGGATCTGGCGGAACGGAAAACCCGCATGGAATGGGTGCGTAACTTTATGCGTCAGCTCGAAGAGAACGCCGTCGCCTGACCCACTGCCGGGCGACCCTAAGATCGCCCGGCCTGATATTTCCCCGCGCAATTTACAACTCTTTGCAATACGCCTGGATTTCCCGACACGTCCATTCGCCATAATTATCAATTAACTTTCAGATAACAATAATCTTTATTGCTATGGATTCTGGTGATGATGACAACTCCGCGTTTTACCCGTTGGATATCGTTGGTTGCGCTGCTCTCGACCCTGGCCTTTGCTCTGCCGGCCCGGGCCAATACCTGGCCCTTGCCCCCGTCAGGCAGCCGTCTCGTGGGCGAGAACCGCTTTCATGTGGTGGAAAATGACGGCGGCTCGCTGGAAGCGATTGCCAAAAAATATAATGTCGGCTTTCTGGCCCTGCTCCAGGCTAACCCTGGGGTGGACCCCTATGTTCCCCGCGCGGGCAGCGTGCTGACCATCCCATTACAGACCCTGCTCCCCGACGCGCCCCGGGAAGGGATAGTGATCAACCTGGCCGAACTGCGTCTCTATTATTACCCGCCGGGTAAAAATGAGGTCACGGTCTATCCCATTGGCATTGGCCAGCTGGGAGGCGATACCCTGACGCCAACCATGGTGACCACGGTATCGGACAAACGCGCCAACCCTACCTGGACCCCGACCGCCAATATCCGCGCCCGTTATAAAGCCCAGGGCATCGATCTGCCTGCGGTCGTGCCTGCCGGGCCGGAAAACCCGATGGGACATCATGCGATTCGCCTCGCCGCCTACGGTGGTGTCTACCTGTTGCACGGCACTAACGCCGATTTCGGGATTGGCATGCGCGTCAGCTCCGGCTGTATCCGCCTGCGTGATAATGACATCGAGACGCTGTTCCGCGTCATTCAGCCCGGCACCAAAGTGAATATCATGAATACGCCGGTTAAGGTGTCAGAAGAGCCAGGCGGCGTGCGGCTGGTGGAAGTGCATCAACCGCTCTCGAAGCAGCTGAATGACGATCCCCAGACCCTGCCGATTGTGTTGAATAGTGCCCAGCAGAGCTTCAAAGCCAGTGCAGATGAAACAGTGATGGAGCGTGCAATGGAGGCCCGCTCGGGAATGCCGGTGGATGTTACCCGCCATGCTGAGGTTCAGGCCCTGTAGCCAGATAGCCAAATAAAAAACGCTCTGCAATTGCAGAGCGTTTTTTTTCGCAGTGGCATTAATGAGGGTTAAGCCATGCTTATTTGTAGATCACCGCAGTACCGTGCAGGTTATTTGGACCGGTAACAGAGGTGATACGGAAAGATTTTGCACCCATCTCATCGGCTTTTTGCGCCAACTGGCTTTCCAGTGAACCCAGGTTAGGCCCGCCATTTGCGGCAATCGTGCCCACTTTTTGTTGATCCGCAGGGGTAGACTGAACCTGCACAGCAGCGAAGCTGGCAAAAGAGAGTGAGCTTAGTACGGCTGCGGCGATCAGTGTTTTTACGTTTTTCATAATGAGAACCTTATGCAAGTGATGGGATGTCGTAAGCATTAACTTAACGATCGATAACTAAATGATAAATGTGATCCCCATCACGGTCAAACTATTTTTATAACGATCGTTAAAATAAAATTAAAAGCGTTTAAATTCATGTTGATATGAAGATATTTATTTTATGAATTCAGCGCTGGCTGCCAGAAGGGATTATTTTTATAATGGTCATTCAACAAACCAATTGAGGTACAACGGCTCATGACAACCGATGACACGCGTTGCGCTAAGAAAAGCCGTGGCCGACCAAAAGTGTTCGACAGGGAAGCGGCGCTGGACAAGGCCATGACATTGTTCTGGCAGCATGGGTATGAAGCCACATCGCTGGCTGACCTGGTCGCAGCGACCGGGGCCAAAGCGCCTACGCTGTACGCAGAATTTACCAATAAAGAAGGACTGTTCCGCGCGGTGCTGGATCGCTATATCAGCCGATTCGCTGCCCGCCATGAAGCGCAGCTGTTTTGCGAAGAGAAGCGCGTTGAAGACGCGCTGGAAGACTACTTCACCGCAGTGGCGACCTGCTTTACCAGCAAAGACACGCCCGCAGGCTGTTTTATGATTAACACGTCAGCGACGCTGGCGGCGTCGTCAGAAGAGATTGCCCATACGGTTAAATCTCGCCATGCGATGCAGGAAGAGACGCTGTGCCGGTTTTTACAGCAACGTCAGCAGCGCGGTGAGATCCCCGCCCAGTGCGATCCGCAAAAACTGGCGCAGTATCTGAGCTGCATTCTGCAGGGAATGTCAATCAGCGCCCGGGAGGGTGCCAGCCTGGAAAAACTGCAGACTATCACGCAAACCACCTTGCGCCTGTGGCCTGAACTCCTGAAATCCTGATCAAAAAAGGGCGGTTTACCGCCCTGCTTCTGCCCCACTTTCAGACAAATCTGTTTAAAGATAGGTAAAAACTATCACCACATGTCTGCCGCTTGCTATCCTTAACGGGTGATTATTGACGTGCTAATGATTAGACGCGTGGTCATAAGGGAGATGTTCTGGCTATTCACATTCAGAAGGAGAATAAAAATGATTTTGCTATTACCATTTTTCAAGGTGTTAATGGTCATTACATTGTTATTCGGTCTCTGGGTTTTATGTGGTGGGTCAGTTTTATTTGCATTCCTTTCCGTACTGATAACAGGATTTATGTTACTGCGCCAGGATAACGAATTTGACCTGTAACCACGGTTAACCCTGCTTTATCCTTAAGAAAGACCTTATTCCTTACGCATCGCTGCGGGGGTTGAGGTCTTTTTTATGAATAAAAAAAAGCTCCCCAGCCTGAGCGAATGAGGAGCTAAACGCAGAGAACAGATTTTTTTATGCTTTGTTATTCAGTACCAGCTGCCCATCACCGTTGAGAGGGATTTGCGTGCCGGGATCTTTATCCATGCGAATTTTGCCCTGCTGATCGCCAATTTTGTACGTCACATCATAGCCGAGCATTTTTTCCGATTTGTCGTAAACGGTTTTACAACGCTGCTGCGTCGTGGTGTAAGTATCCCGCTCCTGGAGTGCTCCCTGAGCCTGGTTACCGGCATAACCGCCGCCCAGCGCACCCACAACAGTCGCGACATCTTTACCGCGCCCGCCACCAAACTGATGACCAATCACGCCGCCCGCCACTGCACCCAGTACAGATCCGGCAATCCGGTTTTCATCCTGCACCGGACGACGATGCGTTACGGTTACATTACGGCACTCCTGACGCGGTGTTTTCACCGTCTCTTTAATGGGTGTCGCCGAAACAACCTGCGCGTATTGTGGGCCACGTTCAAAGACATTAAGACTGGCAACTGCCGCCACGCCTAACGCGGCAACCACGCCAATCCCTATACCTGCCACCATGGATTTATTCATGGGACGTTCTCCTTTTCGTTGCTATTGGTAACAATTCTGCAACTAAAGAGGTGTGTCCGCAAATCAGAGAAAGGATTAAAAATGTGGGGATAAACACAAAAAAGGTCTGTTTAGGAGGACTCTTAGACCCCAGGGGCGAGATACACAGAATAATATGCTGAAAAAGCCCCTCCAGCGAGTGCGGAGGGGCATGGGTCTTAGTGCAGTTTCAGTCGCGGTCGGATCACGCGGTTGATGCTGCCAACCAGCATCATCAGTCCGGTTTTGAAGTAACCGTGCAGCGCCACCTGGTGCATACGGTACAGCGAGATATAGACGAAGCGCGCAATGCGCCCTTCTACCATCATCGAGCCGCGCATCAGGTTACCCATCAGACTACCCACTGTAGAGAAGTTTGAGAGCGACACCAGAGAACCGTGGTCTTTGTAGACGTAATTCTTCAGGGTTTTGCCTTTCGCCTGCGCCAGGATGTTATGCAGCGCCAGACTAGCCATCTGGTGAGCGGCCTGGGCGCGAGGAGGAACAAACCCGCCTTCCGGGCGTGCGCAGGAGGCGCAGTCACCAATGGCGTAAATGTCAGGGTCGCGGGTGGTTTGCAGCGTTGGCTCTACCACCAGTTGGTTGATGCGGTTTGTTTCCAGGCCGCCAATCTCTTTCATGAAATCAGGCGCCTTGATACCTGCCGCCCAGACCATCAGATCGGCTTTGATGTATTCGCCATCTTTGGTGTGCAGGCCATGCTCATCGGCACTGGTGACCATAGTCTGAGTCAGGACACGCACGCCCATCTTGGTCAGCTCGTTGTGAGCAGCGCCAGAGATACGTGGCGGCAGCGCAGGCAGAATACGCTCGCCCGCTTCCACCAGAGTCACGTTCAGGGCGTCGTTGGTTAACCCTTTGTAGCCGTAGCTGTGCAGCTGTTTCACCGCGTTATGCAGCTCCGCAGAAAGCTCAACGCCGGTAGCACCGCCGCCCACGATGGCGATATTAACCTTGCCATTTGCGCCGAGGTTATTGGAGTATTTCAGGAACAGGTTCAGCATCTCCTGATGGAAACGACGCGCCTGGTGCGGGTTGTCGAGGAAGATGCAATGCTCTTTAACGCCCGGGGTGTTGAAGTCGTTAGAGGTGCTGCCCAGCGCCATAACCAGCGTGTCATACGCCAGCTTGCGCTCCGGTACCAGCAACTCGCCCTTCTCATCACGCAGCTCTGCCAGGGTAATGGTTTTGCTTTCGCGGTTGATATCCATCACCGAACCCAGCTGGAACTGGAAACCGTGGTTGCGCGCATGTGCCAGATAGCTCAGCGCGTCAACGCCCTCATCCAGAGAACCGGTAGCAACTTCGTGCAATAGCGGTTTCCACAGGTGGCTGTGGTTACGATCGACGAGTGTTACTTTGGCCTTTTTACCGCGACCAAGCTTCTTTCCTAACTGCGTAGCCAGTTCCAGACCGCCAGCACCACCACCCACAATCACTATCTTTTTCAATGGTGTAGTCAACGTGACCCCCTAAATTATTAACCAATTGTTAACTAAAAGTTATGAAAATAACCTTTAATTAACAACAGGTTACAGCACTGAAACCATTCAACTGTCATGAGAATAACATGTTCGGTGCATTGGTCATACCAAAATTGATATGCATCAAGTTTTGCCGCTTAAAATTTACACAAGCTTAGCAAAAAGAAAACCCGGCTCACGTTACGTGGCCGGGCTTAGGCTGTAATCAGGAATTAACCTAATGTCTTGAACGCTTTGATACGTTGCAGATGGGGGGCAATATTCTTGAACTTATGCGTCTGCTCTTCATCCCAGACAATTTCGTAGTAGTGGTGCAGCAGCTCCGCGGCACGTGGGCTGTTCAGTGCCTCATCGTTGCGGGAGAGGATCACCAGACAGCGATCGCGGTTCTTTTCGCGAAAGTTGCTTACGCACTTGGTGGCAATATCGACATACTCTTCCGGCCTGTCGATCTTGCCTTCCATGTTCTCGTTCGGGAACAGGTTTGGATTGAACACCACCTGGCGAATATCGCACAAGAACCCGATGCGCTCCGCCCAGTATCCCCCGAGGCCGACGCCACAGATCAACGGGCGATCGTCAACGTTCAACTGCAACATTTTGTCCACTTCTTTCAGCAGATGCTGCATATCATGCTTCGGATGGCGTGTGCTATAGCTAATCAGCCGTACATCCGGGTCGATAAACTGCAACTGCAGGACTTTCTCGTGATTACCGGGACTGTTCGAATCAAAACCGTGCAAATAGATGATCATCGTATCCTCGCCACACTACGCTTGCCAGGAGGGGTTATTGCCCCGCTTTATGCGCTTCCCAGCGCTCATGAAGCGCCTCAAGCTGCGCATTCACCGTTTTCCAGCGTGCTGTATCCCGCAGATCCTGACGGCTAAAAGAACCTTTATGATACAATTGTGTAACACGTTCAGCCTTGATCGGCGACAGGTTATCTAACACGCTGACTGCGCCTTTACGATTATTGCAGACCAGGATCATATCGCAACCCGCGTCCAGCGATGCCTGGCCGCGTTCGGCGTAGCTGCCCATGATCGCCGCCCCTTCCATCGACAGATCGTCAGAGAAAATCACACCGTTGAAGCCCAGCTCCTGGCGCAGGACCGTTTTCAGCCAGTGCGGCGAGCCGCTGGCCGGACGCGGATCGACATCGGGGTAGATCACATGCGCGGGCATGATGGCATCGAGCTTGTTGTCGCTGATCAGCGATTTGAAAATCGACATATCCCGGGCGCGGATCTCCGCCTGCGGGCGTGGGTCACGCGGGGTCTCTTTATGGGAATCCGCCGTCACGGCGCCGTGCCCAGGGAAATGTTTGCCGGTGGTTTTCATTCCGGCCTCGTGCATCCCGTCGATAACGCGGGTGGCGATCTGTAGCGCCTTCTGCGGATCCTCGTGATACGCGCGCTCCCCGATGGCGGCACTGATATGGCCTACGTCCAGCACCGGTGCAAAGCTGATATCAATGTCCATGGCGATCATTTCGCTGGCCATCAGCCAGCCGGCCTCCTGCGCCAGTTTGCCGCCCTCTTCAAGCCCGAGTAACGCCGCAAATGACTGGGCCGCAGGCAGACGGGTAAAGCCCTCGCGAAAACGCTGCACGCGGCCGCCTTCCTGATCGACTGCCACCACCAGACGGTGATGGGAGGCCTCACGGATCTGACGCACCAACTCCCGCAGCTGCGCCGGATCGTGATAATTGCGCATAAACAGGATCAGACCACCCACCAGCGGATGCGCCAGAATCTCGCGCTCCTCCGCATCCAGTTCATAACCTTCCACATCCAACATGACCGGACCCACACGAACCTCTCTTATTCTGTTGTTTCTAACTGGCGCCAGATCTCATCGGCCAGCGTAATAAAATGTTTGTCTTGTGATTGTTGCCAGCGCAGCTCAAACCAGCCTGCCATCAGCATCAGCACCCACGGGCGCCAGCGATTCACCTGGCGTTGCAGCAGGAAGCGGTCAAGCTGCGCGATCTCACTGTACGCGGCGAGCAGCAGCTGACGCTGGGCGTCGCTCTCAGACCAGACGCTGGCCAGCTCGAGGGCAATGTCGCCGTCTCCGGCGTATTCCCAGTCCAGCAGCCGACAGCCGGTCTCTGTATGCACGATATTACCCGCATGAACATCCATATGCAGCGGCGCCAGGCGGAGCGGACGCGGCTCGCCCCGTTTTTGCAGCCGCTTATGCCATCGTAGCCATAACGGCGTGCGCCGGGACGGCGAGGCCTGCAACCAGTACTGCTCCAGCAGTGGGGCCAGGGTGATACGCCAGCCAAACCTGGGCTGTTGATGCAGATGATACAGCATTGCGGCAAGCGCAGGTGCGGCAGGTAACCCGGTTTTGATCTCGCCGGACAGATAATCGACGGCTATCCAGTCGGGGCTGTAAAACCGCGGCTGAGGAGCAATGTCGGCGGAAAGATGGCGGAGCGCATGATACTGGCGACGAAAATGAGCTGGCGTAGCCAGTGCAGCGTGATACTGGCGCAACACCAGCCGCTGTCCGGCATGCTCAATAATGCAACTCGCGCCGCTCAACCCGGTATGGGTCTGCGGCGCGATAAGACGATATTGCGGGAAAAAGCGCGACAGCAGTGTGTCGCGCGTCAGATTACTGTTGCTGAACTGCACCTTTGCCCGACCAGATAATTTCACCTGTCTGAACCAGCATCAGCTGCATTTGCAGCGCTGGTGAGTTGACGTTGCCGGTCGCGCTGGAGTAGAGCACATACTGCGCGCCTACGTTGCGGGCAATGCCGATGGCTTTACTGCGTGAGCCAAGGCTGTCCTGTGGAGAGAGGCCTAACTGCTGCTTGGCCACGGCCAGCTGCTGCGCCGACACGAGGGTAAATTTGCCGTTGTTGGCCAGGGCATTGCGCAGCGTTTCGGTGGCTTCCCCGGCATTCAGGCTTCCGTTGGTCCGGTTGTTGACGCTGTCCACCAGCAGTACGCTGCCTGCGTTGACGCCCTGCGCCTGCAACATTTTGCCGACCATTGGCTGCATCGCGCCGTTCCAGTCGTAATGACGCTCACGCGGCGCAGGCTGCGCGGGCTCTTCCTGATGTTCTATCGGGCCTGGTTGCTCAGGTACGGACGGCACAGTAGGCACGGTTGGCACAGGCTGGGTCGGTTGAACCGGCTGCTCAACACCCGGTTTCACCTCTTCCACCGGTGCGGGTGGTTGCTCAGTGCGGCTAATACAGCCTGACAGGAACAGTGCAAAAGCCGTGACAAGCGTGTAACGACTGATGTTTTTAATCAAAATTCACCCCTTAGAGATATAGATAAAGTCTGACCTTATGCGCGCCCAGGTAATTTGCGCCGCCGTAAAGTTTAACCGACGAATTCGCCGGGATCGTTACGCTACGCGGTGCTTCAAGTGGATGCATTTCCAGGCCACGGGCGTCATACCAGAAAAATCGGTAATGGACGGTAACCGCCTCATCTCTTTCATTAAATAGCACAGAGGAAGCGGATGGTTGAATTTCGCTGATCGTTAGAGAAGGCTTGTCGGCGGTGATACCTGCCGCCAGCACTGATGATTCCATTACCAGCGATTGTTCATCATTGACGGGTATCGCTGGCTGAGATTTACATCCCGCCAGCACCATCATGATGAACAGTATCGCAATCCGTCCTGCAGGCATCTTAGAGACCTTTATGCGCCAGCATCGGTCCCAGCGGGCGACCGCCGAGCAGATGCATATGAATATGATAAACTTCCTGACCACCGTGGCGGTTGCAGTTCATGATCAAACGGTATCCGTCTTCGGCCACGCCTTCCTGTTCAGCAATTTTCGCGGCTACTGTCAGCATACGGCCTAATGCCAGTTCATGCTCAGTTTTCACGTCATTTACCGTCGGAATCAGAATATTAGGAATAATGAGGATGTGCGTAGGAGCCTGCGGAGAAATATCGCGAAAAGCGGTAACCAGATCGTCCTGATAGACGATATCCGCCGGGATCTCGCGACGGATAATTTTACTGAAAATAGTTTCTTCAGCCATGAGATTTTCCTTGTTCATTTAATCTGCCGACGTGCCCGGAGATAACCCCCCGTCGCAGGCGCACTATTATGTGACACGACTCAAGAGTATGAGCGACTTTCTCCAATCCTTTCAACCTTATCCCTCGAATTCTTTCCTTATAGCGCAATTTATACGCTGTCGCCCACTGCACCCTCCCCTTAAATCTTAAAACAGAATTTCAGATACGGCTGAAACGTCTGTTTACAGGGTTAATCACAATGCGTATATTTCGCATTTGCATTTACATGCGCATTTCAAAAACCGATAACGATCTCAGTCTGTACTTACGGAACTGAGGCATAACATTCACACTTCACTCAGAAAGGTTTATTGATGTCTTTCATGAATTATACCAGGGACGGGCAGCGCCAGCCTGTCGCTAAACCTTCGCTGCTCGCAGCCTGTATTGCCTTCGCGTTGACCCCAGTGGCCACCTTCGCCGCTCCGGCCGAAGAGACCGTTATTGTTGATGGTTCAACGGCGTCGGACACCGCGGATGAAAGCCAGGACTACAGCGTAAAAACCACGACCGTAGGCACCAAAATGCAGATGGTGCAGCGTGACATTCCGCAGTCGGTCACCATCGTCAGCGAACAACGCATGGAAGATCAGCAGCTGCAAACCCTGGGCGACGTGATGGATAACACGATGGGGATCAGCAAAAGCACCACTGACTCCGATCGCAGCAACTTTTATTCCCGTGGTTTTGAAATCGACAACTATATGGTCGATGGCATCCCAACCTATTTCGAGTCACGCTGGAATCTGGGCGATTCGCAGTCAGACACGGCTCTGTTTGAGCGGGTCGAAGTGGTTCGCGGCGCTAACGGTCTGATGACCGGTACAGGCAACCCGTCTGCGGCGATCAATATGGTGCGTAAACATGCCACCAGCCGCGAATTTAAGGCCAATCTGTCGGCTGAATACGGCAGCTGGAACAAACAGCGTTACGTGATGGATATGCAAAGCCCGCTGACGGAAGACGGCAATCTGCGCAGCCGCATCGTAGCGGGTTATCAGGACAGTGATTCCTGGCTCGACAATTACAATCAGAAGCGAACCTTCTTCTCCGGGATTCTGGACGCCGACCTGGGCACCAGCACCTCGCTGTCCGCCGGCTACGAATACCAGCGTATCGACATCAATAACCAGACCTGGGGCGGTTTGCCGCGCTGGAACACCGACGGCAGCACCAAACATTACGACCGCGCGCACAGCACGTCGCCAGACTGGGCCTACAACGACAAAGAGTTCAATAAGGTCTTCTTCACCCTGAAGCAGCGCTTTGCCGATGACTGGCAGGCCACGCTGAATGCGACCCATACCGAAGCGAAGTTCGACAGTAAAGCGATGTACATCGATGCCTTTGTGAATAAGAGCACTGGCATGCTGGAAGGCCCCTATTCGAACTATGGCCCAGGCTACGATTACATTGGCGGCACCGGCTGGAACAGCGGTAAGCGTAAAGTGGATGCGGTGGATCTGTTCGCTGACGGTGGCTATGAACTGTTAGGCCGCCAGCACACCATGATGATTGGCGGCAGCTTCAGCCGTCAGACGAACCGTTACACTAACTCGTGGGCTAACGTCTACCCGGATGAGTTCGGCAGTTTCTACGACTATAACGGTTACTTCCCGGAAACCAATTGGGGATCGCAGTCGCTGGCTCAGGATGACACCACCAATATGAAATCGCTGTACGCCGCGACGCGCATTTCACTGGCCGATCCTCTGCATTTAATTCTTGGTGCCCGGTATACCAACTGGAGTGTAGACACCCTGACCTACGGCATGGAGAAAAACCACACCACGCCTTATGCGGGTCTGGTTTACGACATCAATGACAACTGGTCTGCCTACGCCAGCTATACCTCTATCTTCCAGCCGCAGAACTACCGCGACAGCTCCGGCAAATATCTTGACCCGATCACCGGTAATAACTACGAAGCGGGCCTGAAATCTGACTGGATGAACAGCCGACTGACCACCACGCTGTCCGTGTTCCGTATTGAGCAGGATAACCTGGGCCAAAGCACCGGCCGGACCATTCAGGGCTCCACCGATGTGGCTTACGAGAGCGTTGACGGTACGGTAAGTAAAGGCGTTGAGTTTGAAATCAACGGTGCGCTGACCGATAACTGGCAGATGACCTTTGGTGCAACGCGTTACGTTGCGGAAGATAATCAGGGCAAGGCGGTGAACCCGCAGCTGCCGCGCACGACCGTAAAACTGTTTACCAGCTACCGTCTGCCGGCGATGCCTGAGCTGACCGTTGGCGGCGGCGTTAACTGGCAAAACAGCGTGTATACCTATCA
Organism: Leclercia sp. 1548; assembly: GCF_050435045.1. Lineage (NCBI taxonomy): Bacteria > Pseudomonadati > Pseudomonadota > Gammaproteobacteria > Enterobacterales > Enterobacteriaceae > Leclercia > Leclercia sp. 1548. The sequence goes on from NZ_JBNDJP010000001.1 coordinate 542,877, forward strand.
GGACACGCCTTATGGCACCTGGCGTGCATCTCAGGGCAGCTACGCGCTGGTGGACCTCTTCACGCGTTACCAGGTGACGAAGAACTTCTCCCTGCAGGGTAACCTGAATAACCTCTTCGATAAGACCTACGACACCAACGTTGAAGGCGAAATTGTGTATGGCGAACCGCGCAACGTGAGCCTGACCGCAAGCTATCAGTTCTGATAATATTCTGTCGTCAAAGGGAGCCTGAAGGCTCCCTTTTTTTATGCGCGCTGTTGGCCGGATGACGGCTGTGCCTTACCCACCTCAGAGCCCTGAATGTTGTGTGCTCAGGAAAGCGCAGCGCCACCAGGCAACAGGCAATAAAAAAGGCAGCCATTCGGCTGCCTTAGTCTCCCCAGGTCACAACTTAGTTGCTGCGGATGTACTCATCCATTTCGGTTTTCAGGTTATCGGATTTAGTACCGAAGATAGCCTGTACACCGGAACCTGCAACAACTACGCCTGCTGCGCCCAGTTTTTTCAGACCCGGCTGGTCAACTTTCGCGATATCAGCAACGCTCACACGCAGACGAGTGATACACGCGTCCAGGTTAGTGATGTTCTCTTTACCGCCGAACGCTGCAACCAGTGCCGGAGCCATTTCGCTGGTCGCGCCAGCTTTAACGTCGTCTGTCGCATCTTCACGACCTGGTGTTTTCAGGTCCAGTGCTTTGATCAGCACGCGGAAGATGGTGTAGTACGCCACCGCGTAGCACGCACCAACGATTGGGAACAGCCACAGTTTGCTGCTGTTACCGGACAGAACGATAAAGTCGATCAGACCGTGCGAGAAGGACGTACCGTCACGCATACCCAGCAGAATACAGATTGGGAACGCCAGGCCAGCCAGAACCGCGTGGATGATGTACAGGATCGGCGCAACGAACATGAAGGAGAACTCGATCGGCTCGGTGATACCGGTCAGGAACGAGGTCAGCGCTGCGGAGATCATGATACCGCCCACTTTTGCACGGTTCTCTGGTTTAGCAGAGTGCCAGATTGCAATCGCAGCAGCCGGCAGGCCGTACATTTTGAACAGGAAGCCGCCAGACAGTTTGCCTGCAGTTGGGTCGCCTGCCATGTAACGAGGGATGTCGCCATGGAAGACCTGACCTGCTGCGTTGGTGTATTCGCCGATCTGCATCTGGAAAGGAACGTTCCAGATGTGGTGCAGACCAAACGGTACCAGGCAACGCTCAATGAAGCCGTAGATACCGAACGCCACTACCGGGTTCTGGTATGCAGCCCACTGGGAGAAGGTCTGGATCGCGGAACCAATCGGTGGCCAGATGAAGGAGAGGATCACACCGGTGAAGATCGCCGCCAGACCAGAGATGATTGGTACGAAACGCTTGCCTGCAAAGAAGCCCAGATACTCAGGCAGCTTGATGCGATAGAAGCGGTTAAACATATATGCCGCAATCGCACCCGAAATGATACCGCCCAGAACACCCGTATCAGCCAGGTGTTTTGCCGCGATTTCTTCAGCAGGTAAATGCAGCACCAGAGGGGCTACCACAGCCATGGTCTTAACCATGATGCCGTATGCAACTACAGCAGCCAGAGCTGATACGCCGTCGTTATTGGTGAAGCCAAGCGCAACGCCGATGGCGAAGATCAGTGGCATGTTAGCAAAAACAGAACCGCCTGCTTCGGCCATCACATGAGAAACTACGGCTGGCAGCCAGCTGAAGTTTGCAGAACCGACGCCCAGCAGGATACCTGCGATAGGCAGTACGGATACTGGCAGCATCAGCGATTTACCGACCTTCTGCAGGTTAGCAAATGCATTCTTAAACATAATTGAGAGTGCTCCTGAGTATTTGTGCTTTTTTTACGTTTTCACGCATTGGCCCGGGGGGAGAACCGTGCCGTGGACAGGACATCTAAGCGCCCTTTATTTATTACACAGAGTAAAATAAATCCGCGTAGCGTTGTTTGACGGCTATCACGTTTCAGCGTAAGGCAGCTGAAAAACTTTCAGATATTTACAAAATTAATTGCCAAATGTTTCAAGAAAGCGCTTCACCGCCCCCACATGGGCGGTGAACTTTACTCGTTTTGGCTATTAATTACGAGCCATAAAAAAATAGATTAATCATGCAGATTGCAGGCGGGAGGGATCGATGTGAAACAGGCTGGCAAAGTTATCGGTGGTAATGCGTGCCAGTTCTGCAACGTCGACGCCTTTCAAAACGGCCATGTACTCGGCCACATCCCGTACCATCGCGGGTTGATTCTCTTTGCCGCGGTGCGGTACCGGTGCCAGATAAGGAGAGTCTGTTTCCACCAGCAGGCGATCGAGCGGAACGTAACGCGCAGCATCACGAAGCTGCTCAGCATTACGGAACGTCACGATCCCGGAAAACGAGATATAAAAACCCAAATCCAGCAGCTTACCCGCTGTTTCTCTGTCTTCTGTGAAACAGTGTAGTACGCCGCCGCAATCCGTCACCTTTTCTTCTTGCAGGATCGCCAGCGTATCAGCGCGCGCATCACGGGTGTGGACAATCACCGGTTTATTCAACTCCCGGCCAATGCGAATATGGTCGCGGAACGATTCCTGCTGGCGGGCTTTGGTTTCCGGGGTGTAGAAATAATCCAGGCCGGTTTCACCCATCGCCACTACGCCCTCTTCCGCCGCCAGACGGCGCAAATCTTCAACGTCGTACGCTTCATCCTGGTTCAGGGGATGCACGCCGCAGGAGAACACCACGTTGTCGCGTACGCCCACCAGTTCACGCATGGTTTTGTAACCCGGTAACGTCGTGGCGACCGCCAGACAAAATTTCACATCGCGGGCGGCGGCTTTTGCCAGCACGTCATCGACGTTTTTATGCAGGGATTGATAATCCAGGCCATCGAGATGGCAGTGTGAGTCGACTAAAAACATAATGTCTCTCTCAGAGATAGGATGCAGGCAGCGTTGTGCCCGGTTGCAGGTAATGCTCGATTGTGAGTAACAGGTCGGTCAGGACAAGCTCCCGATTCAGCCCCGTTACGCTTAGTAGTTGTTCCCGACACTGGCAGACATCATGAAGGATAGCCCGTAACGCCACACCTGGCAGGCGCTGCGCCAGACTATTAACGAGCGACCAGGCATCGACATTGCTGACAAGGGTTGCTCCCTGCTGAATTTTAAGGGCATCCAACAGCAGAGCCGCCAGCCAGTGCAGGCGATCGGGTGCCTGATCATGGTTGAGAGCCGGGAGCAGGCTCAGCCAGTCGCCGCTGTCTGCCACTCCGCCGAGCGCGTGACAGAATTGTTCCCGTTGCGTCTGGACGTTGGGCTGCAGCAATGCCAGCGCCGCGGCAGGTGCCCCGCCGCTCAGGCGCAGCGCGCTTAACGCCGCTTCCTGTGACGTTGTCACTTCTCGTGCAAGCCAGCTGATAGCCCAGGCCTCCTGCGGCACGCTAAGATGATGCAGACGACAGCGGCTGCGAAGGGTCGCCAGGAGTCTTCCAGGCTCACGGCAGGCCATCAGGAACCAGGTATTTTCCGGCGGCTCTTCAAGAGTCTTTAACAGCGCGTTGGCTGCTGCCTCGGTAAGCTGGGCGGCATCCTTCAGCCACACGACTTTCGCCCCGCCGAGCCGCGCGCGCTCGTACAGCTTTTCACTGATGGCGCGCACCGCATCAATACCCAAGGTAGTCTTGCCCTTCTCCGGCTCCAGCGCGTAATAATCCGGGTGCGTTTCTGCCTGCATCAGCTGACAGCTACGGCACTGACCGCAGCTTTTGTATCCCTGCGGCTGTTGGCACATCAAAAAACGGGTGATGGCGTAGATCAACGCCTCATCGCCCATGCCCGGCAGCGACTGGATCAGTAACGCATGATGCCCCCGACCGGACTGATAGCTGTTCACCAGCTGTTCAAAGTGCGGGCGCAACCATGGATACCATTTCATGCCTGTTGTTCCTTCAGCCAGTCAGTGACTGTTTTGCGAATGTCGTTCATTACGTCTTCAAGCGGCTGGGTCGCATCGATGGTGCGGATCGAAGGGTCCTCGGCGGCCAGCTCACGGTAACGGGCGCGGGTGCGATTAAAGAAGTCCAGCGACTCCTGCTCAATACGATCAAGCTCGCCGCGGGCGCGGGCGCGTTTCAGACCCACTTCGGGCGTCACATCGAGATAGAGCGTCAGGTTCGGACGGAAATCCCCGAGCACCGCATCGCGCAGTGTGCCGAGCATATGCTGATCAATGCCGCGTCCACCGCCCTGATAGGCCTGGGTGGAGAGATCGTGACGATCGCCAATCACCCAGCATCCCCGCGCCAGCGCGGGTTTGATCACGGTTTCAACCAGTTGGACACGCGCGGCGTAGAACATCATGACTTCGGCTTTATCGGTAATGACCTCATCCCCGACCGATTTGATGTCCAGTACCAGGCTACGCAATTTTTCAGCCAGCTGAGTGCCGCCCGGTTCGCGGGTGAAGATCATCTCTTCAATGCCACACTGTTTGAGCGTCTCGACCACCACGTCACGTGCGGTGGTTTTCCCGGCGCCTTCCAGCCCCTCAATGACGATGTAATTACTGCGCATTTTTTTCCTTACGTGCCTTCAGATAGTCCTGAACTGAACGATTATGACTGGCAAGATTGGTGTTAAAAGTGTGTCCACCCTTTCCGTCCGCGACGAAATAGAGATACGGCGTTTTTGCAGGATGCGCGGCGGCATTCAGCGATGCCTGCCCCGGTGTGGCGATTGGCCCCGGCGGTAAGCCGCTAATGACATAGGTATTATAATCGGTCGGGGTTTCCAGGTCTTTACGGGAAATATTGCCCTTGTAATTTTCCCCCATACCGTAAATCACCGTCGGATCGGTTTGCAGACGCATGCCGATACGCAGGCGATTGATAAATACCGAGGCAACCTGATCCCGCTCACTAGCGACCGCCGTCTCTTTCTCGACGATCGAGGCCATGGTGACGAACTGGTTTTGATCTTTATACGGCAGATTTTTCATCCGCCCTTCCCAGGCTTTATCCACCGCAGCGACCATTTTTTTATGCGCACGTTGCAGCAACGCCACATCGGTAGTGCCTGCGGTATACATCCAGGTGTCCGGCCAGAACCACCCTTCCACCCACTCAGGATGCTCAAACTTCAGAACCTGAGCAACGGTGGCGTAGCTATCATCCTGCAGGGTGTGCTTGATGTAAGGAGCTTCCCGCAGCTGCTTCAGGTAATCGCTCAGGCGCATCCCTTCCACAAAACGCAGCGGGAACTGCGCCTCTTTACCGCTCTCCAGCAGCTGCAGCAGTTCCTTGACGGTCATCCCCGGCGTAAAGCGATACGTGCCCGCCTTGAAATGCGACAGCTCCGGCTGCACACGTAATAACCACTGGAACACCCGTGGGCGATTAATGATCTTCTCGTTATACAGCTGCTCACCCAGCGCCAACCGTCCGGTGCCCGGTTTCAGGGTAAAAATGGTCTCCGTCTCGATCAGGATTTGGCTGCCCGCCAGCTGGCGAACTTTCCACATCCCCACCCCAGCGGCAATGCCCAGCACGACAAGGATGAGGAGAATAAAGCGCAACATTTTCTTCATGACTATCTGATTTGCTCACACTGAGAGGCTAAAAAAGCGTACAACTCACGCGATGAAAAACGTTGAGAACCATACTGGCGAACCGGCACGACGGGCATCAACGCATTGCAGACCACCATTTCGTCGGCCTCAGCCAGTACAGCCTCCCGGGCGTGTATTTCGACAACGCGATAACCGGAGTGTGCCAGCTGTTGCAGACAAAACTGGCGCATCAGGCCGTTAACGCCTGCCTGGTCCAGCCGGGGGGTAAAAACATCTTTCCCGTTACGCCAGAATAAATTTGCCGCACAGCATTCCGTAACGACCCCTTCACTGTCAAGAACCAAGGCCTCATCCGCATCGGTCTGTTCAAGATGGGTGCGGATCAGCACCTGTTCAAGCCGGTTCAGGTGCTTAACACCGGCAAGATGTGGGTTACGTCCCAGCCGCACCGGGCTTAACTCAAGCGTTATGCCCTCGCGACGCCAGCCATCATAATGGGCGGGATACCCCGACACCGAGAGGATTCGGACGGGATGCAGGCAGTTCGCCGCGCTGTAGCCTCTGCCGCCGCTTCCCCGGCTGATAATGACCTTCAGCACGCCACGCTCGTTTCCCCGCGCAAGCTCTACCATCTCACGCTGTAATTCTGCCCACGCAACGAAAGGGATAAGCAGTTTTTCACAGGCCATTTGCAAGCGCTGCAGATGGGCATCCAGCAGACAGACCTGGCCCGCAGCAATGCGTGCCGTCGTGAAGCAGCCGTCACCAAACTGTATAGCCCTGTCGCTCGCGGGCAATGTTTCCTGTGGTATGCCATTGATCAAGAACATGATGGCTCCTTTTGAATGGGCGAATAGTCTGGCAGGAAGGAGGGCCGTGGACAAGGGAATAAAACCGAATAAAAAAGGCCCGACAAGCGGACCTTTTTTATCAATTTGCCGGGAAGGCGATCGGCCGCCCCGGCTGTCAGCCTCAGACCTTCTTAAAGATCAGAGAACCGTTGGTGCCGCCAAAGCCGAAGGAGTTACACAGGGTGTACTCCAGACCGCTGACCTGACGCGCTTCGTGCGGAACGAAGTCCAGATCGCAACCGTCATCCGGGTTATCCAGGTTGATGGTTGGCGGAACAGCCTGATCGCGCAGCGCAAGGATGGAGTAGATTGATTCTACTGCACCCGCCGCACCCAACAGGTGGCCGGTCATGGACTTGGTTGAGCTGACCATCACGCGGCGGGACGCATCGCCAAACACAGACTTAACGGCCTGCGCTTCAGCTTTGTCGCCTGCTGGCGTGGAGGTACCGTGCGCATTCACATAGCCAATCTGGCCCGGTTCGATACCCGCATCGCGGATCGCGTTAACCATTGCCAGCGCAGCACCTGCCCCGTCTTCCGGCGGAGAGGTCATGTGATAAGCGTCGCTGCTCATGCCGAAACCAACGACTTCTGCATAGATTTTTGCGCCGCGTTTTTTGGCGTGTTCGTACTCTTCCAGCACGACCATACCCGCACCGTCACCCAGCACAAAACCATCACGGTCTTTATCCCACGGACGGCTTGCCGCCTGCGGGTTATCGTTGCGGGTAGACAGGGCACGTGCAGCGCCAAAACCGCCCACACCCAGCGGGGTACTGGCTTTTTCTGCGCCGCCTGCAACCATCGCATCGGCATCGCCATAAGCGATGATACGCGCCGCCTGGCCGATGTTATGCACACCGGACGTACAGGCAGTGGCAATCGAGATGCTAGGACCACGCAGGCCAAACATGATGGTCAGATGACCTGCCACCATGTTAACAATCGTTGACGGAACGAAGAACGGGCTGATTTTACGTGGACCACCATTTACCAGAGAGGTATGGTTTTCCTCAATCAGGCCAAGACCGCCAATCCCGGAGCCGATAGCGGCACCGATACGGGTTGCGTTCTCTTCCGTAATTTCAAGGCCAGAATCCTGCATGGCCTGAACGCCAGCGACAATTCCATATTGAATGAAGGCGTCCATCTTGCGCTGTTCTTTGCGCGAGATGATCTCTTCACAGTTAAAATCCTTTACTAAGCCAGCAAATTTCGTTGCATAGGCGCTAGTATCGAAATGGTCGATTAGGCTAATGCCACTCTGACCGGCAAGGAGAGCGTTCCAGGTAGACTCTACGGTATTGCCGACAGGAGATAACATGCCAAGTCCGGTCACAACTACACGACGCTTAGACACGCTTGTCCTCCAGGGAGGGATAAAAAAAAGAAAAACGAGGGACTACAAAAGAAAAAACACAGGCGGTCGAATGACCGCCTGGAGATGCTCACTTACGCCTGGTGACCGTTGATGTAATCAATGGCAGCCTGAACGGTGGTGATTTTCTCAGCTTCTTCGTCCGGAATCTCAGTATCAAACTCTTCTTCCAGAGCCATTACCAGCTCAACGGTGTCAAGAGAATCTGCGCCCAGGTCTTCAACGAAGGAAGCGGAGTTCACAACTTCTTCCTGCTTAACGCCCAGCTGTTCGCCGATAATTTTCTTAACGCGTTCTTCGATAGTGCTCATACTCTTAAATTTCCTATCAAAACTCGCTTTCGCGATGGTTTTCGTAGTGTATAAAATGTTGAAAAATTTGCAACTAAATCCCGGCAGGTCTTACCACGATTTTACGTTATTTTGAGGCCATTGACCCTAATAACGCAAATATTTTCTATCGTGATTAAACCATATACATCCCGCCATTGACGTGGAGAGTTTCACCAGTGATGTAACTCGCTTCGTCAGAGGCTAAAAATGCAACCGCGCTGGCGATTTCTTTAGGGTCGCCTAAACGACCCGCTGGAACTGCCGCCAGCGTACCCGCACGCTGCTCATCGGTCAGCGCACGCGTCATGTCCGTTTCAATAAAGCCCGGAGCAACAACGTTTACAGTAATTCCGCGGGACGCAACTTCGCGTGCCAGAGACTTACTGAAACCGATCAGACCTGCTTTCGCCGCAGCGTAATTAGCCTGACCAGCATTTCCCATGGTACCAACCACAGAACCGATAGTGATAATACGCCCATGACGCTTCTTCATCATAGCTCGCATTACCGCTTTTGACAGACGGAACACAGATGACAGGTTGGTTTCGAGAATATCGCTCCACTCATCATCTTTCATTCGCATCAATAAGTTGTCGCGAGTGATTCCGGCATTATTGACCAGAATATCCACTTCGCCAAATTCTGCGCGAATATTTCCCAGAACAGATTCGATAGATGCAGGATCGGTCACATTCAACATCAAACCTTTACCGTTCGCACCCAGGTACTCACTGATCGCCTGCGCGCCGCTTTCGCTGGTCGCGGTGCCGATAACTTTCGCGCCGCGCGCGACGAGGGTTTCAGCGATAGCACGGCCAATACCGCGGCTTGCACCAGTGACCAGTGCGATTTTTCCTTCAAAACTCATGGTATTCCTCTTCTTACTGCGTGAGTGCCGCTGACAGGGCTTCCGGCTCATTAATAGCCGAGGCAGTCAGGGTATCAACAATACGCTTGGTCAGACCGGTGAGAACTTTACCCGGACCGACTTCATACAGGTGCTCAACGCCCTGGGACGCCATAAACTCAACGGTTTTGGTCCACTGAACCGGGCTGTACAGCTGGCGAACCAGCGCATGGCGAATGGCCTCTGGCGCGGTTTCGCACTGCACATCAACGTTGTTTACCACCGCAATGGTTGGCGCGTTAAAGGTGATTTTTTCCAGCTCTACCGCCAGCTTCTCAGCAGCAGGCTTCATCAGCGCGCAGTGTGACGGTACGCTCACCGGCAGCGGCAGCGCACGTTTGGCGCCCGCAGCTTTACAGGCTGCGCCTGCACGTTCAACCGCTTCTTTATGACCGGCGATAACCACCTGGCCCGGCGAGTTGAAGTTTACCGGAGAAACCACCTGACCTTCTGCAGATTCTTCACAGGCTTTTGCAATGGAAGCATCATCCAGACCAATAATGGCTGACATGCCGCCCGTACCTTCCGGCACCGCTTCCTGCATGAATTTACCGCGCAGCTCAACCAGACGCACGGCATCAGCAAACGCAATCACCCCGGCGCAAACCAGCGCAGAGTATTCACCCAGGCTGTGACCGGCCAGCAGTGCTGGCGTTTTGCCGCCCTGCTGTTGCCATACGCGCCACAGTGCGACCGATGCGGTCAGCAGTGCAGGCTGGGTCTGCCAGGTTTTATTCAGCTCTTCGGCTGGCCCTTGCTGGGTCAGCGCCCAAAGATCATAGCCCAGTGCATCCGACGCTTCACGGAAGGTCGCTTCGATGACTGGATACTGCTCCGCTAAGCCGGACAACATTCCAACGGCCTGAGAACCCTGGCCGGGGAACACAAAAGCAAATTGCGTCATTTTTTTATCCTTATACTAGAAACGAACCAGCGCAGAACCCCAGGTGAAACCGCCACCGAAGGCTTCGAGCAAGACCAGTTGGCCTCGTTGAATGCGTCCATCGCGCACCGCTTCGTCAAACGCGCAGGGCACGGATGCTGCAGACGTATTGCCATGACGATCCAGCGTCACCACAACGTTATCCATAGACATGCCGAGTTTCTTCGCCGTGGCGCTAATAATGCGCAGGTTCGCCTGATGCGGCACCAACCAGTCAAGGGCGGAACGCTCCAGATTGTTCGCTGCCAGCGTCTCGTCAACGATGTGCGCCAGCTCTGTGACCGCCACTTTGAACACTTCGTTACCGGCCATGGTCAGATAGATGGCGTTGTCCGGGTTAACACGATCGGCGTTTGGCAACGTTAACAGTTCGCCGTAGCTACCGTCAGCATGCAGATGCGTGGAGATGATGCCGGGTTCTTCAGATTGTCCTAACAGGACAGCCCCTGCGCCATCACCAAAAATAATGATCGTCCCGCGATCGGTTGGATCGCAGGTGCGCGCCAGCACGTCAGCACCGATCACCAGCGCATTTTTCACCGCGCCAGATTTTACATATTGATCGGCAATGCTCAGCGCATAGGTAAAGCCTGCGCACGCAGCGGCAACGTCGAACGCCGGGCAACCTTTGATCTCCAGCATGCTCTGAATCTGGCACGCTGCGCTCGGGAAGGCATGCGTTGCAGAAGTTGTCGCAACGATAATCAGGCCGATGTCGTCTTTATCGACACCCGCCATTTCCAGCGCACGCTGTGCGGCTTCATAGCCCATGGTGGAAACTGTTTCATCTGGCGCGGCAATACGACGTTCGCGGATACCTGTACGCGTGACGATCCACTCGTCAGACGTATCTACCATTTTTTCCAGATCGGCGTTGGTTCGCACTTGTTTTGGCAGATAGCTGCCGGTACCTAAAATCTTCGTATACATGTACGCTCAGTCACTTTTTGCTAATACAGATCCCAGGCGAGCGGCAATCCGCTGTGGGACTTGTCGCTGCACCGCCTGCACTGCCTGTTCAATCGCGACGGCAAACGCTCGCTGATTGGCCGCACCGTGACTCTTAATCACAATGCCGCGCAATCCTAACAGACAGGCGCCATTATACTGGTCGGGGTTGAGGTGACTGAATCGCCGCGCCAGGCTCTTTTGTAACCAACGCTTCAATAAAATCAGCCACCATGACCGTTTTTTCCCCTCTCCCTGCGATTTAAGCAGAGAAAGAAACATCCTCACCACCCCTTCCATGGTTTTTAATGTAACGTTTCCTGTAAACCCGTCACACACCAGTACATCCGTTTTTCCGGTCAATAATTCGTTGGCTTCGAGATATCCAATATAGTTGATGGACGGCTCATTTTTTAGCCGCTCGGCCGCCTCACGGATGCTGTCGAGACCTTTCGTCTCTTCTTCACCAATATTCAGCAGAGCAACGCGGGGATGAGAAATCCCTACCACTTCCTCTGCCAACACCGAGCCCATTACGGCAAACTGCGCCAGCATCACGCTGTCGCAGTCAACGTTAGCGCCTAAATCCAGCACCACCGTTTTGCCCTTTTGCTGGTGCGGCAATACCGTCACCAGCGCCGGGCGCTCAATCCCCTCAAGAGGTTTGAGCAGTAATTTTGCCAGCCCCATCAGCGCGCCGGTATTACCGGCACTAACGCACGCCTCGGCACGGCCCTCTTTCACCAGCTCCAGCGCAATGCGCATGGAGCTTCCGCGACTGCTGCGGATCGCCTGTGAGGCTCGAACATCACTGGCAATAACTGACTGGGCAGGAATAATCTGCAGACGTGAACGTTGTTCAAAGTCAGCTTTTGCAAGTAATGGCGTGATAGCGTCGGGATTGCCGACTAAAAGGAGAGTGAGTTGCGAATTAGAGTTCAGTGCCTGCAATGCTGCAGGCACTGTCACGGAAGGGCCAAAATCTCCCCCCATGACATCTAACGCCAGGGTTAGACGTGTCAAGGTATCGTCGCAGCCTGGTTCGGTATATCCCCGTTTTCACGGGGAAACCCTCACTAAGCCTAATCACGCAAACGCGTGATTACTTAGTGATAACCTTGCGGCCGCGGTAGAAACCGTCAGCGGTGATGTGGTGACGCAGGTGTTTTTCACCAGAAGTCTTATCTACAGACAGGCTGGTAACTGCAGTCAGCGCGTCATGGGAACGACGCATGCCACGTTTGGAACGGGTTGGTTTATTCTGTTGTACGGCCATGGACCTTACTCCTTAATTACTTACGCTTTAAACTGGCTAATACGGCAAATGGGTTTGGTTTTTGCGCTTCATCAGGCAGTTCCCCAAAGACCATGTCCGCCTCGGACACTTCACAGTGTTCAGAATCATGCACCGGAACTACAGGCAAGGTGAGGATGATTTCATCTTCAACCAGCGCCAGCAGATCGATTTCACCGAATTCGTTAACCTCAATCGGCTCATACGCTTCCGGGAGTGCTTCAGCCTGTTCGTCTGAACGAACCGGACTAAAACAATATGTTGTGTGAACATGAAGTGGGAACGGTTTCCCGCAACGCTGACATTCGAGCGTGACCGACACCTTTGCATCACCGGTAATAACGGCAAGGCGCTGGGGATCGATCTCAAACGACATGGAGCATTCCACATCACTGTCCACACTGACTACGGATTCGGCGATACGCTCAGCCTGGTCACGAGTATAAATACCTTCGTAATCGAGGCGTTTTTGAGCCGTACGAACCGGATCAAGAGTCAGGGGTAATTTTACCTTTTGCATAGGGCGCGCATATTAACTTTGTAACGTCATAGAGTCAAAGAAAAAGGCAACCTCAGGCTGCCTTTTGCCATTTATTCGCACACATTGCGGCCTGTAGTTTAAAATGGCTGGCATCGATACGCTATATCTGGTGAAAAAAATATGCCAAATCTCATTCTTGCCTCCACATCACCTTACCGCCGCGTGTTGCTGGAAAAGCTCGGAGTTACCTTCGAATGCGCCGCGCCGAACGTGGATGAAAGCCCACAACCCGGTGAATCGCCACGCCATCTGGTGGTCCGTCTGGCTCAGGAAAAAGCGAAAAGTCTGGCAGCGCGATTCCCCGATCATTTAATTATAGGTTCCGATCAGGTTTGCGTCCTGGATGGAATAATTACCGGCAAACCACACACCGAAGAGAATGCCCGCCAGCAACTGCTGAAAGCGCGCGGCAGTATTGTCACCTTCTACACCGGCCTGGCACTTTATAATTCGTCTACGGGCCATTTACAGACGGAATGCGAGCCGTTTGACGTTCACTTCCGCCATCTCAGCGAACAAGAAATTGACGACTACGTCCGAAAAGAGCGGCCATTAAATTGCGCGGGCAGTTTTAAAAGTGAGGGACTGGGTATTGCTTTGTTTGAGAGACTGGACGGGCGAGACCCGAACGCGCTGGTGGGATTACCGCTGATTGCGCTGTGCCAGATGCTGCGTCGGGAGAATTACAACCCGTTGATGGCGTAGCCATCGGCCTCGCCCTGCGGCGCTACGCTTGCACGGACCTACGCTTTGTAGGCCAGCTAAGCGCAGCGCCCCGGCAATTAACCGCGCAGAATGCTCAGGCAGCGCTTCAGCTGATCATCCAGCGGCGCTTCGACTCGCATCACCTCGCCAGTACCCGGATGGGTAAACTTTAACGCGGCGGCATGCAGGAACAGACGCGATAAACCCGTCCCGGCCAGCTGTTTATCAAATTCACGGTCGCCATAGCGATCGTCAAAGGCGATAGGATGGCCCGCATGCTGCGTATGAACGCGGATCTGGTGGGTACGCCCGGTCACCGGGCTGCAGCGCACGAGGGTGGCAAATTCATAACGCTCTTCCACCTTGAACCGGGTTTCCGACGGTTTGCCTTCCTGACTCACACGAACGATACGCTCACCGCTTTGCAGAATGTTTTTCAACAGCGGCGCCTGCACCACTTTGACATGGGACTGCCACTGTCCGCGCACCAGCGCGAGGTAATCCTTCTGCATTCCTTTCTCACGCAGCTGCTCGTGCAGCGAACGCAGCGCCGACCGTTTTTTCGCGACCAGCAGCACGCCGGAGGTGTCGCGATCAAGACGATGAACCAGTTCAAGGAAGCGGGCTTCTGGGCGCAGCGCACGGAGACCTTCAATCACGCCAAAGCTCAACCCACTGCCGCCGTGGACGGCCGTGCCAGAGGGCTTATTGAGCACCAGAATATGATCGTCTTCATACAGAATCACATTCGTCAGCGCGGCGACTTTGTTCAGATGCGGCGACACCGCCTCCTCTTCCCGCTCGGCTACGCGCACAGGCGGGATGCGAACTTCATCACCCGCTTCAAGTTTATATTCCGGTTTGATGCGCTTTTTATTCACGCGCACCTCACCCTTACGCAGGATGCGATAAATCATGCTCTTTGGCACACCCTTCAGTTGGGTGCGCAAAAAGTTGTCAATGCGTTGCCCCGCTTCATCTTCGGTAATGGCAACCATTTTTACGGCTGGAGTCTCTGTTTTCATGGGGGGCGATTCTAATTATCGTCAGCCATTAGCGCCACTCATTTTTCTATGCTTATATTTAGCTCTACCCGGTCAGTGTTTCGTTCACGCAATCGATTTGGTGGTTATTAAACCAATCCTGCGAAGGAAGTGAAAAAACTGTGAGTAACCGGGTGATAATTGGCAAAAGTCATCTTGCTATAACCCGGTTAGCAATGGAATAATGCTGCTGTTTTCCGTGTTAAATCCTGGTTAAGTAAGGATGTCGACGGAATGACCAATTTTGTCTGACCGATCATCCACGCAGCAATGGCGTAAGACGTATTGATCTTTCAGACAGTTAGCGGGCTGCGGGTTGCAGTACTTACCGGTAAATGGAATCTTCTCTGGAGAGTTTTACCCAGGCTATTCCCCTGATAATCGCGCTGTATTTCCGTATGAAATATAGGCAACCGACACTTTGCGCCTCTTAAGCGAGCGACAACCGTGAGGTTGGCGACGTGAATAGACACGAGGCCATCGGTTCATACCCCGGAAAGCGTCACCTTGCCCGCAGCTTAGTCGTCAATGTAAGAATAATGAGTAAGTTACGATGAAAAGAATGTTAATCAACGCAACTCAGCAAGAAGAGTTGCGTGTCGCCCTTGTGGATGGGCAGCGTCTGTACGATCTGGATATCGAAAGTCCTGGACACGAACAGAAAAAAGCGAACATTTACAAAGGCAAAATCACCCGCATCGAACCCAGCCTTGAAGCCGCATTTGTAGACTACGGTGCCGAGCGTCATGGTTTCCTCCCCCTAAAAGAGATTGCTCGCGAATACTTCCCTTCTAACTATAACGCCCATGGCCGTCCGAACATCAAAGATGTCCTGCGTGAAGGCCAGGAAGTTATCGTTCAGATCGATAAAGAAGAGCGTGGCAACAAAGGCGCCGCGCTGACCACCTTTATCAGTCTGGCAGGCAGCTATCTGGTACTGATGCCAAACAACCCGCGCGCGGGTGGCATCTCTCGCCGCATTGAAGGCGACGACCGTACCGAACTGAAAGAAGCGCTGGCCAGTCTTGAACTGCCAGACGGCATGGGCCTGATTGTTCGTACCGCAGGCGTAGGCAAATCTGCCGAAGCGCTGCAGTGGGACCTCGGCTTCCGCCTGAAGCATTGGGAAGCGATTCAGAAAGCCGCTGAAAGCCGCCCTGCCCCGTTCCTGATCCACCAGGAAAGCAACGTTATCGTACGTGCCTTCCGTGACTATCTGCGTCAGGACATCGGTGAAATTCTGATTGATAACCCGAAAGTGCTTGAGCTGGCTCGCCAGCACATTGCCGCGCTGGGTCGTCCTGATTTCACCAGCAAAATCAAACTGTACACCGGTGAAATCCCGCTGTTCAGCCACTACCAGATCGAATCGCAGATTGAATCCGCCTTCCAGCGTGAAGTCCGTCTGCCATCCGGCGGTTCTATCGTTATCGACAGCACCGAGGCGCTGACCGCCATCGACATCAACTCCGCACGTGCAACCCGCGGCGGCGATATCGAAGAGACGGCGTTCAACACCAACCTCGAAGCGGCAGATGAGATTGCGCGTCAGCTGCGTCTGCGCGACCTGGGCGGTCTGATCGTTATCGACTTCATCGACATGACGCCAGTACGTCACCAGCGCGCGGTGGAAAACCGTCTGCGTGAAGCGGTGCGTCAGGATCGTGCGCGTATTCAGATCAGCCATATCTCCCGTTTCGGTCTGCTGGAGATGTCCCGTCAGCGCCTGAGTCCGTCGCTGGGTGAATCCAGCCACCACGTCTGCCCACGCTGTAGCGGCACCGGCACCGTGCGTGACAACGAATCTCTGTCACTCTCTATCCTGCGTCTGATTGAAGAAGAAGCGCTGAAAGAGAACACCAAAGAAGTCCACGCCATTGTGCCTGTGCCGGTCGCCTCCTACCTGCTGAACGAAAAACGTGCCGCGGTAAGTGCTATCGAAGCCCGTCTGAGCGGCGTACGCTGCGTGATCGTGCCTAACGACCAGATGCAAACCCCGCACTACTCCGTGCTGCGCGTGCGCAAAGGCGAAGAGACTTCAACCCTGAGCTACATGCTGCCTAAGCTGCATGAAGAGGCGATGGCTCTGCCGTCCGAAGAAGAGTACGCCGAGCGTAAACTTCCAGAACAGCCTGCTCTGGCGGCCTTTGTGATGCCAGAAGCCCCACCTGCGCCTGCGCAGGAGAGCACCGTTGCCAAACCAGCAGCAGCTAAACCTGCGGCAGACGTCAGCCAACCGGCAGCGCAGCCTGGCCTGCTGAGCCGTTTCTTCAGTGCCCTGAAGAAAATGTTTGCTGGCGAAGAGCCACAACCTGCCCCGGCGCCGGTTGAGAAGAAAGAAGAGAAACAGGAGCGTTCACCGGATCGTCGTAAACGTCAGAACAACCGCCGTGACCGCAACGAGCGTCGCGATAACCGTTCAGACAACAACGAAGGCCGTGAAGGCAATGAAAGCCGTGACAATCGCGATAACCGTGAAGGCCGTGAGGGTCGTGAACGCCGCGAAGGACGTGACGATAACCGTCGCAACCGCCGTGAGAAGCCGCAGCAGAACGCGGAAGATCGTGAAATTCGCCAGCCGGCCGGCGAGGAGTCTGAAAAGAGCAGATCGCGTGATGAGCAGCAGCCACGCCGCGAGCGCAACCGCCGTCGTAATGATGACAAGCGCCAGGCGCAGCAGGAAGTTAAAGCGCTGAATCGCGAAGAAGAGACCGTGCAGGATGCGGATCAGGAAGAGCGTGTTCAGGTCATGCCACGCCGTAAGCAGCGTCAGCTGAGCCAGAAAGTCCGTTTCGAGTCTCAGACCGACGAAGCAGCTGTTGAAGCGGTAGCGCCACAGGTTGAACCCGTTCAGAGCACCGAACTGGCAAAAGTCGACCTGCCTGCGGTCATCGAAAATGCCCCTGAACAGGAAGAGACCACCGAAGGCCGTGACAATGCGGGTATGCCGCGTCGCTCACGTCGCTCCCCGCGTCATCTGCGCGTGAGCGGTCAGCGTCGTCGCCGTTATCGTGACGAGCGTTATCCGCTGCAGTCGCCAATGCCGCTGGCAATCGCCTGTGCGTCACCAGAAATGGCCTCCGGCAAAGCCTGGATCCGTTATCCGGTTGCACGTCCTCAGGAGCAGCAGTTTGACGAGCAGAACGTGACGGCCGAAGCGGTTGCCCCAGTCGCGCCAGTGGTTGATGAGGTTATCACCGAGGCTGCGGCAGTTGTTATCCCTGAGCCACAGCCACAGACTGCTGAAGTGGAAACGTCACACCCGGAAGTGATTGCCGCGCCTGTTACTGAACAGCCGCAGATCATCGCCCCTGAAGATGTGGTTGTCGCAGAGCAGGTAGTGGAAGACGTTAAGGCTGCCGAGCCGGTTGAAATTACCGCGGAAGCCGTGGAGCCACAGCCAGTTGTAGAAGTGGAAGTGGAAACGCAAGTTCAACCTGAAGTTGAGATTGCTGTTGAACCTGTTGCTGAAGAGAAACCTGAAGTCGCTGAAGTGAAAGCGCCGGAAGTGAAACCAGCACCAGCGCCCGTTGCTCAGGTTAACGAGGGTGTTCACCACGCCACTGCGCCAATGACCCGCGCGCCAGCCCCGGAATATGTGCCTGAAGCCCCGCGTCACAGCGACTGGGTACGCCCGGCGTTTGATTTCGAGGGTAAAGGTTCAGCAGGTGGTCACAGCGCAACGCACCAGGCGACCGCGCCTGCCACGCGTCCACAGCCGGCTGAATAAGCCCGCTTAAGCGCAAAAGCCGACCTTCGGGTCGGCTTTTTTATTGCTTCTGTTCTGGCCTGCGCATACCGGCGATTTCAGGCATCACCTCTCGCATCATCTCCAGAAAGCGACGAAGGCGTGCCGGATAATAGCGTGACCACGGATAAACCAGATGAACCGGCAACGCGGCTGGCTGCCAGTCGGGCACCAGGTGCACCAGCCTGCCCTCACGAATGTCAGCTTCTACCGTCCAGCTTGATACCACCGCCACCCCCAACCCGGTTAATGCGCTTTTACGCGCCACGTACAGGCTGTCCGTACTCAACCGTGGAGAGATAGCCACCCGCAGCGATTGCGGGGTGCCCGCGCGGAACAGCTCCACGTGCTCACGATAAAACGTATTGAGTGCCACCCAGGGCAGCGCAGAGAGATCTTCTGGCTTCTCAACAGGCGCATGGCCAGCGAGCAACCCGGGCGAGGCAACGACACTGCGCGGAACCTCGGCAAGCAACACCGATACCGTGGCGGGGTCGATCTCCGCTCCCACACGGATGGCGCAGTCAATATTGTCACTCAGGAAATCGGCCGAGCGGTCGTTGAGCATCCACTCCACATTCAACCGCGGATAGCGCAGCAGAAACGCCGTTAACGGTTCCAGCAATTGCTCTTGCCCGAAGGCATGAGGGGCACGGACGCGAAGCACGCCCACGGGTTCATCTTCCGTCTGCCCGACGTCGTCCTCAAGCGCATGCCAGCTGTCGATTACCCGCCGGGCGTGCTGGTAGCAGCGTTCCCCATCATCGGTCAGCTTCATGGCATGCGTGGTGCGCAGGATCAGGCGCACCCCAAGCAGCGTCTCCAGCGATTGCAGGCGACGGCTCACGGTGGCCTGGGTGGTGGCCATCTGTACGGCAGCAGCGGAAAGGGAGCCTGTTTCGATGATGCGCACGAAGGTTCGCATCAGTTCGACCCTGTCTATACGCTCTGAGCGTTTCATGATTTATCCGGTTATACGTTACACGTATAAGTGTTTTAACACTGCGCCTGCTACCACCGCAAGCCGGGCTGGTAAAGAATAGCGACACACCCGAAATGAGGAACTGCATATGAACACCAGCACCTTAACCCCAGCCGTCAGCCGTTGGGTCATTTTTATCCTTGCCATCGGCGCAGGATTCAGCGTCGCGTCCATCTATTATGCCCAACCGCTGCTGCCGCTGATGGGCACCGATCTGCATCTCAGCATTGAAGGGATGGGGATGGTGCCAACACTGACCCAGGCAGGCTATGCGCTGGGTATCCTTTTCCTTCTGCCACTGGGCGATCGCTATGACCGTCGCACCCTGATAGTGGTAAAAAGCATTGCGCTGGCGGGATTGCTGCTGGCCTGTAGCCTGACAGGGCAGATTCACTCGCTGCTGTTGGTCAGCCTGCTGATTGGGATGGCGGCCACCATGGCGCAGGATATCGTTCCGGCGGCGGCGATTCTGGCCCCGGAAGGCAAACAGGGGAAAACCGTCGGAACGGTCATGACTGGCCTGTTGCTGGGGATCCTGCTCTCCCGTACGGTGAGCGGCGTCGTGGGTGAAGCCTTTGGCTGGCGCGTGATGTATCAACTGGCGGCGGGCAGCATTGCCATTCTTGCCGCCGTGATGTGGCTGATTCTGCCCCGTTTCGCGGTGCATTCAAACCTGCGTTATCCAGATTTGATGCGCTCAGTGGTGCACCTGTGGCGTCGTTATCCGGCGCTGCGTCGGGCCGCTCTGGCGCAGGGCTTCCTCTCTATTGCCTTCAGCGCCTTCTGGTCTACGCTGGCAGTGATGCTGATGGAACACTATCAGTTGGGCAGTGCGGTTGCGGGGGGATACGGGATTGCCGGTGCCGCAGGTGCCCTGGCAGCGCCGCTCGCAGGTGGCCTGGCTGATAAACTGGGCGCCGGTAAAGTCACCCAACTGGGTGCCGCGCTGGTGACCGTCTCCTTCGCCCTGATGTTCCTGATGCCCGCTCTTGGCGTACACGGCCAGCTGATCCTGATCGCGGTCTCTGCCGTCGGATTTGATCTCGGCCTGCAGTCAAGCCTGGTTGCCCACCAGAATCTGGTTTATGGCCTCGAGCCGAAGGCACGTGGTCGTCTGAACGCCCTGCTCTTTACCGGCGTGTTTATCGGGATGGCGCTGGGGTCGGCGCTGGGTAGTCAGCTGTATACGATGGCTGGCTGGCCGGGTGTGGTTGCCCTGGCAACGGTGACCGCAGCCATCGCCCTGGCCATTCGTCTGGCAGAGAGCGCCCGCACCAGCGCCTCAGTGATGCAGAATTCCTGAAAAAAAAAGCCCAATCCGCGCAAACGGATTGGGCACAGAACATAACCAGTTTCAAGTCATGTCCAAAGGTCAAGACGGTTATCTGTTGAGCTGGAACAGAGACATACCCTGCATATCGCTGAACGCTTTGTAGGAAGCCTGAAGCGCAGCCTGCTGCATGGTGTAAGACGAAATCGCTGCGTTCCAGTCAACGTCAATGAGATCGCTCATCTGCTGGGTCTGACTTAACGTACGGTCTTCGCCCAGTGAATCTAAATTATCCAGCTCTTTTAACTTGGTACCCACATCAGCAACTACGGTCAAAATGTTGTTCTGTGTGTTTTTGATGCTGACACCTGCAGTCGTCAGGGCGTCAGTCAGGGCTTGCGCTGCGGTGGCGTCATCATCCACCGGTGTTTTCAGTGCAGCGATAGCCGTATCGAGCGTTTTGAAAAGATTGGTTTGCCCAAAGCCGCCACCCGGAACTTCGTCGGCATTACTGGTAATGCTTTCAAATACCTGCTTACCGGTATGGCTGATCATCATGGTTCTGGCGGAATCCACCTGCTGATAAATCGGCTCATCTCCGCCAAGATATTCACCTGTCTCCGCGTCAAAAGCGGGAGCTTCAGTTTTATACCCGGCGAAAATAGAACGGCCATTGCCATCGGTCGAGTTAGCCAGGTTCATAAGCTGATCGCGGATGCCTTTCAGGTCAGCGGCAAGGGACATACGGTCATCGTCACTCAGCGTAGCGTTACCCGCATAAACCATTTTTTCCTGTACGGAAGCGATGGCCGTCGTCACCTGACTCAATACGCTATCTTCAAGTGAGGCTTTCTGGGTGGCAAAAGAGCGGGCCAGCTTGAACTGGCTGTTCTCCGACTGCGCTTGGGACAACACCACGGCCTGCGAGGCCGCGATCGGATCGTCCGAAGGACGGTTAACACGTTTACCGGTGGACATCTGCTCACCGTAACTCAGCCACTTGCTCTGGGAATCGGTGATCCCACGCATGTTCTGCTGATACATCATCTGGGTGCTAATACGCATCGTTGACCTCGGCCTTAGCGAATATTAATTAACGCGTCAAAGAGCGTACTGGCGGTTTGCAGCACCTGGGCATTGGCCAGGTAGTACTGCTGGAAACGCTGCAGGTTGCCGTACTCTTCGTCGAGATTAACCCCGGAGATCGACTGCTGCTGGTTGCTCAGCTGCGTCGCCACGTTTGCCTGGGTAGCGCTACTGGTTTTCAGCGTCGCGGTTTTGCTGCCGACGGTACTGACCAGTGAGGCATAGGCATCGTTAAAGGTTTTGTTGCCGCCCACCACTTTGGTTTTCTGCAGATCCAGCAGCGCCTGACCATTGCGGTTATCACTTTCACCGCCGGCTGCATCAGAGGCGAGAGCCAGCTTCGACTCATCTTTGATCGCCAGATCCATATTCACGATGGCATTGGCGACAGGCTTAACGATAAAGCTGTCTTTTTTATTCGCCGCGCCCGATACGTTGACCGTCAGCCCATCGAAGGACAAGTTACCGTTGCCGTCGTTGGTAGCGGTGACCGTGGTTTTATCGGAGAGACGGGTGATCTGCCAGTTGGAGCCATCAAACTCCATCTTGTAGTCGGTGGCCTGTACCTTAGCGCTGTCTGCAACGTTGATCGTCGCGTTGACGGAAGCCGAACCGCTATTTTTGCTGTTAGCCAGCACCGCCGGAGCACCGATATCAAATAATTTCTCGCCGGCCTCGCCTTCTGCGTCAAAGCCCTTTGCATGCTGACTGTTCATCGAGTTTGCAAAGGAGAGCGCCAGCTGGTTAAGAGTGTTGCGCGCAGTGTCCAGCTCTTCGGTACGGAAGGTTAACATCCCGCCCAGTGAGCCGCTGGTCAGCAGCTTTTCCGGGATCTCGACCGGGCCAGAGGTGCCATCCACAAACGCCACTGTGGTACGGGACGGGTCGGCGCTGGACTTCACGGCTGCCAGCTGGTTAGAGGTGCTGCCCTGGACCAGGTTGTAGCCGTTACCGAAGGAGACGTTATAGGTGCCGCCATCCTGGACCGAGACGTCAACGCCCACGATCTGGTTCAGCTCGCTCACCAGCTGGTCACGCTGATCGAGCAGGTTGTTCGGGGAAGCCCCTGCACCCACGCCGGTCAAACGGGAGATCTGGTCGTTGAGGTTCGCAATCTGCTTCGCGTAGTTATTGATCTGATCCACGCTGGTGCCGATAGCAATGTTGATCTGCTTATCCTGATCGCGCAGATACTGATCGTTCACCTTGAACTGGTTCACCAGGCCCGCGGCCTTACCCAGTACGGTCTGACGCGCCGCCGGATCTTCGGCGTTGCTCACCAGGGTCTGCAGGCTGCTGAAGAAGTCCTGCAGCGTCGACGCCAGGCTGTTTGTGCTGCCGGACAGAACGTCGTCAATTTTGGACATCTGCTGGTAGCGGGTGGTCAGGGCGCTGCTTTGGTTCTGCGCGGCGCGCAGCTGGTTGGTAATGAATGAATCATATTCGCGCTGTACCCCGGAGACATACACGCCGTTGCCAACCCAACCGCCGCCTGTCAGGGTGCTGTTTGAGGCGCTCAGCACCGTGGTCTGACGGGTGTATCCCGCCACGTTGTAGCTTGAAATGTTATTACTGGCGGTATTCAACGCAGCCTGTGCCGCGCTGAGGCCACTCATGGCGCTGTTGATCAAACTGGACATGGGGGTTCCTTTTATACTTTCAGACACGAGTCCTGTTGGAGATTATCGGCAGGCCCCAGCCGGACTTGAGAACTTTCAGAACAGATTTTCGATATCGTTGCTGTATGCTTTGCTCACTTTTTCACCCATCGCTTTAAGCTGCTGGATCATGCTGGTCAGCTTACGGGCATACTGCGGATCGGTGGCGTAGCCCGCTTGCTGCAACGCTTGTGCACCCTGCTCTGCCGTGGCGGCCTGAGTCACTGCCGCATAGCGTGGGTTACGGCTCAGCACCCCGACATAGTCCGAAAGCGCTTCCAGATATGAGCTGTAGACGCGGAACTTCGCTTTAATTTTCTTCGCTTCACCGTTTTCATATTCGGTGGTGGTGATCTCGGTGGTTGGCCCTTTCCAGCTTCCTGTGGCCTTCACACCAAAGATGTTGAAGCTTGGCTCGCCGTTCTCACGACGGATCTGCCGTTGCCCCCAGCCAGATTCCAGCGCCGCCTGGGCCAGAATCAGGTGATGCGGTACCCCGCTCTGCTGGCTGGCAAGACGCGCCGGCAGCGAGAGCTGGGCCAGGAAGTCTTTGCTGTCGCCGGTGAGCGGCTCATCGTTACTTTCTGGCACTTTCGGCACTGCTTTACGCACCATTTGCGTCAGGGACTGGTTTTGATAGCTGGTCACCCTTTCCAGGTCGAACTTCATCGGGACCTGTTGAGGGGTCTCTTCCGGCGGCACGCCCTGAGCGGCCGCCATCTGCTTAACAATCACATCCGCCAGCCCCAGCCCTTTACCGGAAGTCATCTGCTGCGCAATCTGCTGGTCATACATGCTGGTATACAGACGCGTTGAATCGCTGCTGAAGATGCCATCTTTCGGTAGCGCCTCACGCATGCTTTTCAGCATCATCTGGACAAACATCCCTTCCACCTGGCGGGCAACCGGGCGGATATTACCCGCCGGATCTTTGCCTGCTTTGGATTTCAGTTCGTTGAGCGACTGGGTATCCCAGGCCGCGCTGCTCAGCAGTTTGCTATCGGTCAGCATCAGATAATTTCCACTTTGGCGCGCAGGCAGCCTGCGCTCTGCATGGATTGCAGAATCGACATCAGATCGATCGGGGTCGCGCCGAGCGCATTCAGCGCACGCACCACGTTGTTCAGGTTGGCGCTGGAGCGCACGCTCTGCAGCGAGCCGCCGCTCTGACGCATATCAATCTGGGTCTGTGGCGTCACTACGGTTTCACCGCCGCCAAACGGCGTATCCGGCTGGCTGACGTTAGCCGAGCGGTTGACGGTGACCGAGAGGTTGCCCTGCGCCACGGCACAGTTGTCCAGAGTCACTTCACGGTTCATTACCACCGAACCGGTACGGGAGTTGATGATCACTTTGGCATCCTGCGGCGTGACGTTCACTTCCATGTTCTGGATATCCGCCAGCAGGCGAACCTGGTTGCTGTTGCCGCTGGAGACACGGATCTGCACGGTGCGGGCGTCCAGCGCCGTGGCACTGCCATAGCCGCGACCACGGTTGATGGTGTCAGCGATCTGCTGCGCCATGGTGAAGTCGTCGTCGTTCAGCTGCAGGTTGATGGTGTTCCCGGTGCCGAACTGGGTCGGCAGTTCACGCTCAATGATCGCCCCGTTGGTAATACGGCCGCCATTAAGCTGGTTAACCTGCACGCTGCTGCCGCCTGCGGATGCACCTGCCCCGCCGACAAGAATGTTACCCTGCGCGAGGGCATACACCTGGCTGTCCACCCCTTTCAGCGGCGTCATCAGCAGCGTACCGCCACGCAGGCTTTTCGCGTTACCCATGGAGGAGACCACCACGTCGATGGTCTGCCCCTGGCGGGAAAAGGCCGGGTAGGAGGCGGTGACCATCACGGCCGCCACGTTTTTCAGCTGCATGTTGGTCCCGGCGGGCACCGTAATGCCGAGCTGGGAGAGCATGTTATTCAGGCTCTGCGTAGTAAACGGGGTCTGGGTCGTCTGGTCACCCGTGCCGTCCAGTCCCACCACCAGGCCGTAACCGATCAGTGAGTTTTCCCGCACACCCTGAACGCTTGTGAGATCGCGGATACGGTCGGCCTGGGCAACAGTTGCCACCAGCACCAACAGGATCCCGAAGAGGGATTTAAACATAGGTCACCTCGCTTACATCGGCGATAAATTAAGGAAGAAACGCTGCAACCAGCCCATATTCTGCGCTTCATTGATGTAGCCGTTGCCGACGTACTCAATGCGCGCATCGGCCACCTGGGTGGACGGTACGGTGTTGGAGCCGCTGATGGTGCGAGGGTTAACCACACCGGAGAAGCGAATGAACTCAGTGCCCTGATTAATGGCGATCTGTTTTTCACCCACAACATGTAAATTGCCGTTCGCCAGCACCTGGTCAACGGTCACCGTCAACGTGCCGCTAAAGGTGTTGCTGGCATTGGCGCCGCCTTTACCGTTAAAGGAGTTGCCGCCAGACGTCTCAACATCGGCGCGGGCATTACCGAAGAGTCCTTCGAGGTAACGCGGCACAGTGTCGAAACCAAAATTGGTTTTCCCGTCGCGGCTGGCATTGGCTGAGGAGCTTTTGCTGGCGCTGACGTTTTCCTGAAGCTGGATGGTCAGCGTGTCGCCGATATTACGTGGGCGACGGTCTTCAAACATCGGCTGATAACCGTAGTTAATCGGCTGCGCTGTCTGGAAAATAGAGCCATTCGCGACTGGCATCGGGCCAGGAACGGGTTGGGCGGAAGTCGCACCCTGCACCAGAGGTTGAGACGGGATCCAGGCGCAACCGGTCAGGGTAACGGCCAGGAGGGTCACTATCGGATAACGAATCGCCGCGAGTTTTTGCATTGCCTTCATCTTCGAAAACAGGGAGCCGGTGCGGCGTGAACCGCACCGGGCTACACCTTAGAGTTGCGTCAGTTTCTGCAGCATCTGGTCGGTCGTCGACACTGCTTTACTGTTAATTTCGTACGCGCGCTGAACCTGGATCATATTCACCAGCTCTTCCGCGACGTTGACGTTTGAGGTTTCCACATACCCCTGGTACAGCAGACCTGAACCGTTCAGACCTGGCGTGCTCTCGTTCGGCGCACCGGAGGACTGAGTTTCGATGTACAGGTTCTCACCGATGCTTTCCAGACCGGTGTCGTTCATGAAGGTGGTCAGGTTAAGCTGGCCTACCTGCACCGGCGCGGCCTGGCCCTGCTGGGTCACGCTCACAATCCCGTCACGGCCGATAGTAATGCTCAGGGCATTAGCCGGAATGGTGATGGCAGGTTGCACCTGGAAACCGCCCGCCGTCACCAGCTGGCCGTTCTGATCCACCTGGAACGAGCCGTCACGGGTGTAGGCCGAGGTACCGTCCGGCAACTGCACCTGGAAGAAGCCCTGGCCTTTGATTGCCACGTCTTTGCTGTTGTTGGTCTGAGACAGGTTACCCTGGCTGTGCAGACGCTCGGTCGCCACCGGACGAACACCGGTACCGATCTGCAGACCGGATGGCAGCGTGGTCTGTTCAGACGACTGCGCACCCGGCTGACGGATGGTCTGGTAAAGCAAATCTTCGAAAACCGCACGCTGACGCTTAAAACCGTTGGTGCTGA
Source organism: Leclercia sp. 1548 (assembly GCF_050435045.1). Taxonomy (NCBI): domain Bacteria; kingdom Pseudomonadati; phylum Pseudomonadota; class Gammaproteobacteria; order Enterobacterales; family Enterobacteriaceae; genus Leclercia; species Leclercia sp. 1548. The sequence goes on from NZ_JBNDJP010000001.1 coordinate 569,705, forward strand.
CGTTCGCCAGGTTGTTGGCGATGACGTCCATATTGGTTTGCTGTGCGTCGAGGCCGGTTTTCGCGATCCATAAAGAACTGATCATAAGGTGTCCTGTTAACTCATTGACAGCAGCTGGTTGGCGCGCCCGGCGTTTTCATCAACGCTGGAGATGACCTTCATCTGCATTTCAAAACGGCGCGCGCTGGCGATCATGTCGGTCATCGCCGCGACCGGCTTAACGTTACTGCCTTCCAGCACGCCAGACATGACGCGAATGCTCGGGTCGGCCTGTAAGGTCGCGCCACGGGTCGCCTGCGCCGCCTGGGTCAGACGGAACATGCCGTCGTCGCCACGCTGCACTTCAAAACCTTCGGCTTTTACCAGCTTCAGGCGGCCAACCGGCGCTACGGTGTTTGGCGGATCGCCGGGGTTCAGGGCCGAGATGGTCCCGTCTGCCGCGATGGTGATCTCCGAGCCTTCCGGCACGGTGATCGGGCCGCCTTCACCGATAACCGGATGTCCCTGGATGGTCAGTTGCCCGACCGAATCCACCTGGATGTTACCGTTACGGGTGTAGCCTTCGCTGCCGTCGGCCGTTTGAACCGCCAGCCAGCCGTCCTGCTGCAGCGCCACGTCGAGCGGGCGCGAGGTATAGTCCATCTGCCCCGGTGTCATATCGGCACCTGGGGTGGAGGCGGTGACCAACGTACGCGTCGGCAGGGAAAGCCCTTCCACCGGCACGGCGCGCATTGCATTGAGCTGCGCACGGAAGCCTGGCGTCGAGGCGTTCGCCAGGTTACTGGCGGTGACTGCCTGCTGATTGAGCGTCTGACTGGCAGCGCCCATCGCGGTATATATTGCGTGATCCATTAAGCTATCCCGTCAGCTACTTAGCGGAGGTTAACCAGCGTGTTGAGGATCTGATCCTGCGTTTTGATGGTCTGCGCGTTCGACTGATAGTTACGCTGCGCGACGATCATATTGACCAGCTCTTTACTCAGGTCGACGTTGGAGGCTTCCAGCGCGCCGTTGGTCAGGGTACCGAAGTTACCGGAACCGGCGGTGCCCAGCAGCGCCACGCCTGAAGACTGGGTAGCAGACCAGACGTTGTTACCTTCAGACTGCAGGCCTTCGTTGTTGGCGAAGTTCGCCATGACGATCTGACCCAGCACCTGGTTTTGTTCGTTGGAGTAGTTACCTACCACGGTACCGTCATCGTTGATCTGATAGCTCACCAGGTCGCCCGGCTTGTAGCCGTTCTGGTTGGTTGCCACGATGTTGTTCGCCCCGGTGTTCTGCTGCATGGAGTTCAGGAAGCTCAGGGAGAAGGTCACCGGCAGCGCACCGCTCAGTGGATCGGTCGTCACGTTGATCGCCGGGTTGCCATTTGGGGTCGCGCTCAACACGCCAGCGGCGTTGTAGTTGTAGATACCGTCCAGGTTACCATTGCTGTCGAAGTTCATCTGTGCAGCTTTGGTAATTTTACCGTTCGTCACGCTACCGTCCTGGGTGTAGAGATCCCATTTGTTGTCTGCTTTTTTTACGTAGTAGACATACATGTTGTGGGCGTTACCCTGGTTATCGTAAACGGTGATAGTGCCTTTCTTGTTGAAGCTGTCTGAATCCGGGTTGGCATTGGTCGCGTCAAACGCAATGTTCGGCACGCTGTCCGTGGAGTTCAGGTTGATCTGCTGCGCCGCAGTGCTGGTCGCTTTCGCGGGCATCAGGTCATTAGGGATGGTGATCGCCTGTGGGTTAGCACCGGTCTGAACCGTCGGAGGGCTACCTGCTGCCGGATAGCCGGTCAACTGTAAGCCCTGCATGTTCACCAGGTTGCGGTTTTCGTCCAGGCTGAACTGGCCGTTACGGCTGTAAAAAACAGAACCGTTGCTGTCGAGCATACGGAAAAAACCGCTCTGGCTGATAGCCACATCCAGACCACGACCGGTGTTGGTGGTGGTACCATCTGAAAAGTCCTGGGTGATCCCGGCGACTTTTACGCCCAGACCGACTTTGGAACCGGCGAACATATCCGCGAATGACGCGCTACCGGACTTAAAGCCGTAGGTCGCGGAGTTGGCAATGTTGTTACCAATGACGTCGAGGTTAGTGGCTGCAGCATTCAGGCCGCTGACCGCTTGTGAAAAGGCCATGAGTTACTCCTGGTAAATGTTAGGGCTTAAATAATCTGCCGAACTTCGTCGAGTGTGGTGGTACCGTAAGTGCCGAGATCCAGCGTGTTACCGCCACCGCTGCGGATCACACCCTGCACCATCGCAAACTGCAGTGGCTGGGCCACCAGCTGCGTGCTGCCGCTGCTGGCGGAAATCGCTACGTTGTAAGAGCCGTTTGGTGCCGTGCTGCCGTCGGTCTGAGTACCATCCCAGGTAAAGGTATGGACGCCCGCTTTCAGCTCGCCAATGTCAATGGTCCGTATCACTGCACCGGACTTATCGGTGATAGTGGCCGTCACTTTGTCTGCGCTCTGCTGCAACTCAACACCAAATGGCGTGGTTGAGGTGGTGGTCGAGCCTTCGGCACCACTGGTGCCCGCCAGAACGGTCGAACCAGGGATCATCACGCCATGGCCAATCAGCGTGCTGGCCTGCATCGACTGGCTGTTGTCGATCTGCCCGGAAATAGAACCCAGCGTGGTGTTCAGTTTCTCAATGCCGCTCACCGTACTGATCTGCGCAAGCTGCGTGGTCAGTTCGTTGTTCTGCATCGGGTTGGTTGGATCCTGGTTTTTAAGCTGGGCGACCAGCAGCGTCAGAAAGCTGCCCTGCAGATCGGAAGCATTGCTTCCGGTGAGGGAGTTACTGCCGGTAGTGCCACCGACGCCAGTCGTAGCCGTCCTGTCATTTACATTGACTGCAATGGACATTGATCTCTCCTTTACTGGCCCAGAGTGAGCGTTTTAAGCATCATGCTCTTCACGGTGTTCAGCACTTCTACGTTAGCCTGGTAGCTGCGGGACGCCGACATGGTGTTAACCATTTCACCCACCACATCCACGTTCGGCATTTTGACGTAGCCACTGGCGTCGGCCAGCGGGTTGCCCGGCTCGTACACCAGTTTGTCCGGGGCCTGGCTCTCAATCACGTTGGCCACTTTTACCCCGCCGGTTGCCGCACCCGGTGCAGCATCCACCTGGAACACAACCTGTTTAGCGCGGTAGGGTTGGCCATCCGGGCCGGTCACGCTGTCGGCGTTCGCCATGTTACTGGCGGCCACGTTCAGACGTTGGGATTGCGCGGTCAGCGCGGAACCCGCGATATCAAAGATATTGAGTAAGGCCATTATTAGTTGCCTCCCTGCAGAACACTCATCATGCCTTTAATCTGTCCACCGAGAACGGTCAGCCCCATCTGGTACTTGAGACTGTTATCAGCGAACTGCGTACGCTCCCGATCCATATCGACGGTGTTACCGTCCAGAGATGGCTGATCCGGGATGCGATAAAGTAAATCGGTATTGGGGGTCGTGACGGTCTCTGCAGGAATATGACGTGCAGAGGTCAGCGCAAGGGCAACACCGCTGTTTTCGGCCCGACCACGCTCCATCACTTTCTTTAATTCACTGGAAAAATCGATATCACGCGCCTGAAACCCGGGGGTATCGGCGTTTGCGATATTGGCGGCCAGAATCTCCTGACGCTGGGCACGCAAGTTGAGCGCTTCTTGCTGAAAACGTAGCGCGGCGTCGAGTTTATCGAGCATGTCTCCTCCGCTGATGGCAAAATTTCAGTGGATAGCTTAAATCTCAACCCGTCTCCGTCATCGACGGAATAAGCGCAAAATGCGTCGCTATTTATTGCGTTGATGCCCACCCGCTACAGGTAGAATCCTGCTCATTCTGTAATCCGACGGTAACGGACGATATGGCACTCAAAGGTGGTTTGACCGCAACCCTGCTCCTCTGGAGCGCTCTCTCTCAGGCACAGGATCTGAATGCTCAGCTGACGGCGTTTTTTGCCCAGCGACTGGCTGGATTTAGCGATGAGGTTTCGGTTCAGATCCGCACGCCAGCCAACATGCTCCCCACCTGCGAAACGCCTGAATTCAGCGTCGCTGGCAACACCCGACAGTGGGGTAACGTGAGCGTCACGGCACGTTGTGACACGGGAAAACGGTTTATACAGGTTGCAGTTCAGGCGACGGGCGATTATGTTGTCGCGTCCCGGAACATCCCCCGGGGTGCGGCCTTGCAGCCAGACAGCGTTACGCTGAAACGCGGCAGGCTGGATCAGCTCCCGCCGCGCACGATTCTGGATATTCACCAGGCGCAGAACGCCGTTAGCTTGCGCGATCTGGTGCCCGGGCAACCTCTGCAACTGTCGATGCTGCGCCAGTCATGGCGAGTCAAAGCCGGACAGCAGGTCATGGTGATCGCCAGCGGCGAAGGCTTTAGCGTTAACAGCGAAGGGAAAGCGTTGAACAATGCGGCCGTGGCGCAAAACGCCCGCGTCAGGATGATTTCAGGCCAGGTAGTGAGCGGCACGGTCGATTCTGATGGGAATATTCTGATTAACCTATAATCTTTTTAAAGATTATGCGGCGACTGCCGATAAATCATTAACAAATGATAATGTCAGGCGCTAACGCCGCCAACCCTCGATGAGGACACCATAATGAGCATTGATCGTACATCGCCCCTGAAGCCGGTTAGCACTGTACAACCTCGCGAAATGAATGACACTGCGACAGCTAAAACGCGCACGCAAAAATCTGCTGCGACTAACAGCACCAGCGTCACGCTGAGCGATGCCCAGGCAAAACTGATGCAGCCAGGCAGCAACGATATCAACATGGAACGTGTTGAAGCGCTGAAAACCGCGATCCGTAACGGTGAGCTAAAAATGGATACCAGTAAAATCGCTGACGCGCTGATCCAGGATGCGCAAAGTTTCTTAGAGTAATCGCCGTATGAGTCGTCTGACGGAAATAATGGATCACATGACGGTCGTATTAAACGACCTGAAAACGGTTATGGACGCCGAGCAGCAGCAGCTCTCTGCCGGGAATGTCAACGGCAGCGCACTGCAGCGCATTACCGAAGATAAAAGCTCCCTGCTGGCCACTCTGGATTATCTGGAGCAGCAGCGACGTACCGAGCAATCTGCGCGCCATAGTGCAAATGATGATGTGGCCGATCGCTGGCAAACTATTACTGAAAAAACTCAGCATCTGCGCGACCTCAATCAGCACAACGGCTGGTTACTTGAAGGACAAATCAGCCGCAACCAGCAGGCGCTGGACGTGCTGAAGCCGCACCAGGAACCGGCCCTGTATGGCGCGAATGGCCAGACATCCAGCTCACGCAGTAGTGGGAAGAAGTTTTCGATCTAATTGCCCGAACGGGACAGACAGAGAACGGGGAGTACCGACAGGTACTCCCCTTTTTTGCTTTAGATTTTGCTTTAGGCCGTACGGCGGGCGAACTCTTTTACCTTAAAGCCCAGCACGGCGAGGGTTGCGAAGTAGGCCACAACACCCACCACCACTACCGCCATCAGGCGCAGCAGTCGATAAGGCATCGTGCCCAGCGACCAGTCCGGCATCACGTACAGCATGCCAACCAGCGCCGCAGCCATCACCAGCACCGCAATGACCAAACGTAACAGGAAGCTCGACCATCCCGGCTGCGGGGTAAAGATCTGCTGCTTTCTCAGCTGCCAGTAGAGCAACCCGGCGTTAAGGCAGGCCGCCAGACCGATGGAGAGCGACAGACCGGCATGCTTCAGCGGGCCAATAAAGGCCAGGTTCATTACCTGCGTCATAATCAGGGTGACGATGGCAATCTTCACCGGGGTCTTGATGTCCTGACGCGAGTAGAAACCCGGGGCCAACACTTTCACCACGATCAGCCCCATCAGGCCGACGGAATAGGCCACCAGCGCCCGCTGGGTCATGGCGGCGTCAAAGGCGGTGAATTTTCCGTACTGGAACAGGGAAACGGTCAGCGGTTTGGCGAGAATGCCCAGGGCCACCGCGCTCGGCAGTGCCAACAGGAAGCAGAGGCGCAGCCCCCAGTCCATCAGACGGCAGTACTCATCATGGTTGCCGCTGGCAAAGCTGCGGGAGAGTGACGGCAGCAGGATGGTGCCCAGCGCCACCCCCAGCACCCCGGACGGGAACTCCATCAGGCGGTCGGCATAGTACATCCAGGAGACCGACCCGGAGACAAGGAACGAGGCAAAGATGGTGTTGATGATAAGGGAAATCTGACTCACCGAGACGCCGAGGATCGCCGGCCCCATCTGCTTCACTACCCGCATCGCTCCGGCATCACGCAGGTTAATGCGCGGCAGCACCAGCATGCCGATTTTCTTCAGGTGCGGCAGTTGATACGCCAGCTGTAGCACGCCCCCCACCGTCACCGCCCAGGCCAGCGCCAACACCGGCGGATGGAAGTGCGGCGCGGCGAACAGCGCAAAGCCGATCATGCTGACGTTCAGGAACGTCGGGGCAAACGCCGGGACCGAGAAGCGGTTCCAGGTGTTGAGGATCGCCCCCACCAGCGACGCCAGCGAGATCAGCAGAATATAGGGGAACGTAATGCGCAGCAGCTGCGAGGTCAGGGCAAATTTATCGGCAGTATCGGCAAATCCTGGCGCGGTGACCATGATCACCCAGGGTGCCGCTAACATCCCGATCACCGTGACGATCGCCAGGGCAAGGGTCAGCAAGCCCGAGACGTAGGAGACAAACACCTTAGTCGCATCTTCCCCCTGTTTACTTTTGTATTCAGCCAGGATGGGGACGAAAGCCTGAGAGAATGCGCCTTCGGCAAAGATACGGCGCAGCAGGTTGGGCAGTTTAAAAGCAACAAAAAAGGCGTCAGTCGCCATCCCTGCGCCAAAGACCCTCGCCACAATGGCGTCGCGCGCAAAGCCGAGCACGCGCGAAAACATGGTCATCGAGCTGACGGCAGCCAGCGATTTTAATAGGTTCATTAATGTGAGCGTCCACTACCTGAAACAAAACGCCTGCAGAGCAGGCGTAATTTCGCCGGGCGGCGCGATGCTTACCCGACCTGGAAAACTGAAAACGCGCCTAGTCTACTCGTAAACATAGGAATTGCTATGGGCAGATGTTACAGCGAGTTATTCGCTCATGGCCTCGCGCCAGAGCTTCTCCACGATACGCTGGGCGCGGATCGCCTGTTCCCCCGAGGTTTCAGGAACCGTCTGATTTTGCACGCATTCGATAAAGTGACGCGCGCAGCCCGCAAAGCCGCGCTGTTCGAGGGTGCTTTGCCAGCCCGGGATTGCTGGCGTAATGACACCTGTCCCCCGCTCCTCACGCCACTCGCGCATGTCGGTAATATCCAGAAGCGCACCGTCGGTCACCGCCTGGATCCACTCCCGCTGGCTGCCCGCCCGGCGGTGCATAGAGGTGGTTATTTGCACATTGCCCGCGCTGAAATGGTGCTCAGCATAGACCATCGCCCCCTGATCGTTGGTTTGCAGCGTGCCGCCGGTGAGCCGGGCCTCATCCCCCGCCAGCCACAGCGCGGTATCCACCACATGAAGATAATCATCCAGCAGGGTAAAGCGCAGATCGTTTGGCCCGATACTGTCGGCCCGGTGCTTGTCCATCCGCAGCGATGCCGCACCGGTGAGCTGCGTTTTGAGCTGCCGATAGAGGGGCGCGAAGCGGCGGTTAAAGCCGACCATCAGGGTAAGCTTCTTCTGTGCAGCGAGATCAATGAGCCGCTCGGCGTCGGCCAGGTTGTCGGCCAGCGGTTTATCGACGCAAACATGCACGCCCGCCTGTAGCAGCTCGCTGACAACCTGATAGTGAGTGACGGTGGAGGTGTGGACAAAGACCACATCACAGTCGCGGGCCAGATCCTGTAGCGACGGATAATAAGGCATGCGCACGGACTCGCAGATCCGCAGCGCCTTATCCCGCGACGGCGACCAGGCACCCTGCAATGTCCAGTCTGTTGCAGTGCTCAGCACCGGCAGCCAGGCTTTCTGGGCGATTCCGCCCAGCCCTACAACGCCTACACGTAATTTTGTCACCGTTAATCTCCCAGATGTGCCAGCAGCGAATCGAGTCGCTGTTTCAGTTCTTCGACTTCATTTTCCAGCGCTTCAACGCGAGCCAGCAGGGTCTCATCCGCAACCGGCGCTGCGGCCTCGGGTGCCGCGTCGGCGGTGTCAACTTCACCGCTGAAAAGGTGCATATAGCGGCTCTCGCGCTTGCCTGGCTCACGCGCCAGACGCAGAACAAAAGGCCCATCTTCCCGGGTGGCAAGGCCCTCAAGCGCCTGCTCTACCTCCTGCATATCTGCGAACTCGTGCATGCGCGCGGCCCGGGTACGCAGTTCGCCAGGCGTTTGCGCCCCACGCAGGAGCAGAGTGGCGATCAGCGCCACCTCAGCCGGGTTCAGCTTTAACGCGCCAAACTCGGAGTTACAAAACCGCTGTTCATATTTGGTGACGCGGTTGCCAAAGCCGCTGACGGTGCGCAGATAGTGCCGTTTTACCAGCGCATCGAGTTGCTCCTGCACTTCATGTTCAGCCAGATTCATCACCGGTTCACGGTTGGTTTTTTGGTTACAGGCCAGGGTAACGGCATTCACCGAGAGCGGATACTGTTCCGGCGTGGTGACCTGTTTTTCCAGCAGGCAGCCAATGACGCGCGCTTCTGTGGCGGTTAGTTGGTATTTCATCTCTGTTCCTTAGCGTCCTGCGCTCCACTCTTTAGTCGTCAGCGCTGTCAGGACATGATCGCGCCATTCGCCGTCAATCAACAGGTAGTCCTTTGCATAGCCCTCTTTGTCAAATCCGAGGCGCGCCAGCAGATCGCCACTGCGCTGATTGTGCGGCATGTAGTTGGCCATGATGCGGTGCATATGCTGGGTGCGCTGCATATAGCGGATAGCCGAGGTTAAGGCCTCAAACATTAGCCCCTGCCCCTGCCATTTTTGCCCGATGGAATAGCCCAGGTAGCAGGCGTGAAAAGATCCCCGCACCACATTAGAAAAGTTGGCGATCCCGATGATCTCTTTCTCATCGGGGTCAAGCAGCGCAAAATAGAACGCCGAGCCTTGCTTGTGAAACTCGGCAATCATGCTCAGTCGGGCCTGCCAGCCAGAAGGATAACAATGGCTCTCATCCCGCACGGGCTCCCAGGGTTTTAAAAACTGACGATTCTCTGCGTAGTAGTCCGCCAGACGCCAGGCATCACGCTCATGCACCAGACGAACCACCAGCCGGTCAGTCGTCAGGCGCACTTTCGGCACATTACTGCGATAGCCAAACATGGATACAACTCCTTCCAGTTACAACCTTGACCCGTTAGCTTTACTATACCTGCGCCGCTGCCGTCTGGGAAAACAGTGACATACCATTTTGAAGACTTTTCACATTTTTCGATTAAAAGCCTCAATCAAAGTCCCTTTTTGATAAAAAAATATTGTCGCCTGCGCTGTGGGAAAAAACCGGGCGAGGCCGCAGAATATTAGCGCGCTCATCATCTTTATACCCTAAATAATTCGAGTTGAAGGAAGGCGGCGACGCAGCGAATCCCCAGGCGCTTACCCCAGTAAGTGACAGCGCTTGCGCTGGCCCCAAAGGGGCGAGGCCATGGGCCGAGTCATGTCAACGCACCGGCAACTTGAAGTATGGACGGGTATATTTCCCTGGAGGGGAAATGTCCCGTATCTCACACGCACGCCGTCTGGGCAAATACTTCCTGCTCGTTGATAACATGCTGGTTGTGCTCGGCTTTTTTGTCGTTTTTCCGCTAATTTCAATTCGCTTTGTCGATCAGATGGGCTGGGCGGCGCTGATGGTCGGCATTGCGCTGGGTATGCGCCAGTTTGTTCAGCAGGGGCTGGGGGTGTTCGGCGGCGCAATTGCCGATCGCTTCGGCGCCAAACCGATGATCGTCACCGGCATGCTGCTGCGGGCGGCAGGGTTTGCCACCATGGCCATTGCCCATGAGCCATGGGTGCTGTGGGTCTCCTGCATTATTTCCGGGCTGGGCGGCACGCTGTTCGACCCGCCGCGTACGGCGTTGGTGGTCAAACTGATCCGCCCTCAGCATCGCGGACGCTTTTTCTCCCTGCTGATGATGCAGGACAGTGCCGGGGCGGTGGTGGGCGCACTGCTGGGCAGTTGGCTGCTGCAATATGATTTTCGTCTGGTGTGCGCCACGGGCGCGGTGCTGTTTATCCTTTGCGCGGCCTTTAATGCCTGGCTGTTACCGGCATGGAAACTCTCCACCGTGAAAGCGCCGGTGCGCGAAGGGCTGGATCGGGTCTGGCGCGATAAACGTTTTATCACCTATGTGCTGACCCTGGCAGGTTATTACATGCTGGGGGTGCAGGTAATGCTGATGCTGCCAATCATGGTCAACGATGTGGCGGGCTCCGCAGCAGCGGTGAAATGGATGTACGCCATTGAAGCCTGCCTCTCTCTTTCTCTGCTCTACCCGATTGCCCGCTGGAGTGAAAAACGGTTCCGTCTTGAGCACCGTCTGATGGCGGGGCTGCTGCTGATGTCCCTGAGCATGCTGCCCATCGGCATGGTAGATTCCCTGCAACAGCTGTTTATGCTGATTTGCCTGTTCTATATCGGCTCAATCATTGCCGAACCGGCCCGGGAAACCCTGAGCGCCGAACTGGCCGACCCGCGCTCGCGGGGAAGCTATATGGGCTTTAGCCGTCTTGGGCTGGCGATTGGCGGCGCGCTGGGGTATGCCGGTGGCGGCTGGTTATTTGATGCCGGAAAAGTCTTCCATCAGCCTGAGTTGCCGTGGGTCATGCTGGCGTTGATCGGGGTTCTCACCTTCTTTGCGCTGGGCTGGCAGTTCAGCCATAAACGTCGCGTGCCCGGCATTCTGGAACCCGGCGCCTGATCGACGGGCAGACGCAGATATCAGTTTTTTCTGCTGGTCTGCCACTCTCTCCCCTGACATACTGGCGCGTCAGGATTGAAGCGCTGACACTATGTCGAGGAAAACCATGAAAAAATTCGTTATTGCCACTGCGTTGATCGTCAGCGGCCTGCTGGTTGGTTGTAATCAGCTCACCCAGTACACCGTCAGTGAACAAGAGATCAATCAGGCCCTGCAAAAGCGCAATAACTTTGCGAAAGATATTGGCGTCCCGGGCGTGGCCGATGCGCATATTGTCCTGACCAACCTCGCCAGCCAGATTGGCCGTGAAGAGCCGAACAAAGTGATGCTCTCCGGGGATGCAAGCCTGGATATGAACTCGCTGTTCGGCAGCCAGAAAGCCAATATCAAACTGAAATTAAAAGCGCTGCCGGTCTTCAATAAAGACCAGGGCGCAATCTATCTGCAGCAGATGGAGATTACCGACGCTGTGGTGTCCCCGGATAAAATGAAACCGGTTCTGCAAACGCTGATGCCCTACCTGAATCAGTCGCTGCAAAACTACTTCAACCACCAGCCGGCCTACATCCTGCGTGAAGACAACAGCAAGGGCGAAGCGCTGGCGAAAAAGTACGCAAAAGGGATCGAAGTGAAACCGGGTGAGATTGTTATCCCCTTCGTCGATTAACCTCTGAGGCGCTTCGGCGCCTTTTTTTGCGGAAAAGAGTGCAAACGAAAACGTTTCCCTCTATTCTTTGTGTCCGGCAAAAATCATCTCACTCAGCCGGAGCCTATCCATGACTGCACCATCCCAGGTTTTGAAAATTCGCCGCCCAGACGACTGGCATATCCATCTTCGCGATGGCGATATGCTCAACACTGTCGTGCCGTATACCAGTGAAATTTATGGCCGCGCGATTGTTATGCCAAACCTGGTACCGCCCGTCACCACGGTCGACGCGGCGATTGCCTATCGTCAGCGCATTCTTGCTGCCGTGCCTGCCGGTCACGATTTTACCCCGCTGATGACCTGTTATCTGACCGACACGCTCGATCCAAACGAGATCGAACGCGGCTTTAACGAAGGGGTCTTTACCGCCGCCAAGCTCTATCCGGCCAACGCCACCACCAACTCCAGCCATGGCGTGACCAGCATTGATGCGATTATGCCGGTGCTGGAGCGCATGGAAAAACTGGGAATGCCGCTGCTGGTGCATGGCGAAGTCACCCATGCCGAGATCGACATCTTCGACCGCGAAGCGCGTTTTATCGAGTCTGTGATGGAACCGCTGCGCCAGCGTCTGCCGGGTCTGAAAGTGGTGTTTGAACACATCACGACCAAAGATGCGGCCGAGTACGTGCGCGACGGTAACGAACTGCTGGCCGCTACCATCACTCCGCAGCACCTGATGTTCAACCGCAACCACATGCTGGTAGGCGGCGTGCGCCCACACCTCTATTGCCTGCCGATCCTCAAGCGTAATATCCACCAGCAGGCGATGCGTGAACTGGTCGCCAGCGGCTTTGAGCGCGCCTTCCTCGGCACCGACTCTGCCCCGCATGCCCGTCACCGCAAAGAGGCCAGCTGTGGCTGCGCAGGCTGCTTCAACGCCCCTACCGCACTGGCCAGCTACGCCCAGGTGTTTGACGAGATGAACGCCCTGCAGCACTTCGAGGCCTTCTGCTCCCTTAACGGCCCTCGCTTCTACGGCCTGCCGGTCAATGAGACCTACGTTGAGCTGGTGCGTGAAGAGAGCCGCGTGGTGGAGTCTATTGCGCTGACGGATGACACGCTGATCCCGTTCCTCGCGGGTGAAACCGTGCACTGGACGGTGAAAGGTTAAAAATTGTTGGCCCCCTGTTGTAAGTTCCACAATATGACTGTATAAATAAACAGTATATTACACAGGGGGCAACTATGCGTATCGAAGTCACCATTGCCAGAACAACTGCTTTGCCTGCTGGTGCGCTGGACGCGCTGGCGGGTGAATTTTCCCGCCGTATAAATGACTCCTTTCCCGAACGCGAAGGTGCTGTCACCGTGCGTTATGCCGGGTCTAACAATCTTTCGGTTATCGGTGGTGCCAAAGAAGATAAAGAACGCATCAGCGAAATTTTACAGGAAACCTGGGAAAGCGCTGACGACTGGTTTATTACCGATTAATTTTCTCCCTCTTTGTTTTTTTTGCCGGGTCGCCCCGGCTTTTTTTCGTTTTCATAACGGAACTGCGAATAATCTGACTGACTCCATCAAAAATCATCTGCAAGATGATGTTTTAATGTTCAAACAATCCTAAAAGACACAAAAATGTCTTGCTCCCTGTTTCTTTTTCCCTTCATAAGCCTTATTTATTGATATACTGAAATTGCTTCAGAAAAACACGCATTGAACCTCACAGTCGTTGTCTTTTAACACGTATTCAGGGGGTTATGATGGAAAAGAATAATGAAGTCATCCAGACACATCCACTTGTTGGCTGGGATATCAGCACTGTAGATAGCTACGACGCACTGATGCTGCGTTTGCATTACCAGACCCCGGACCACCCTGACACCGAAGAAGCGGAGGTTGGGCAGACGCTATGGTTAACAACAGATGTTGCACGTCAGTTTATTTCTATTTTAGAAGCCGGTATTGCAAAAATAGAATCCAGTGACTACGAGGCAAATGAGTACCAGCGACATTAATGTAATGTCTCATTCTCACCCCAAAAGGCACCTCACGGTGCCTCATTTATTTCGCCCTTGTATAACCGTCCGGTCTTAATTACCCTGCTAAGCAACGAAACGCGTAAAGAGAACCAGATGAAATACGATCTAATTATTATTGGCAGCGGATCTGTCGGTGCAGCGGCAGGTTATTACGCAACCCGGGCGGGGCAAAACGTACTAATGATTGATGCCCATATGCCGCCCCATACCGAAGGCAGCCACCACGGCGACACCCGCCTGATGCGTCATGCTTACGGAGAAGGTGAACGCTATGTGCCGCTGGTATTGCGTGCGCAGGCGCTATGGGATGAACTGGCCCAAATCAGTGGTGAGCCGGTCTTTGAACGCACCGGCGTCGTCAATCTCGGGCCGTCTGAGTCGTCCTTCCTGGCAAACGTTGAGCAAAGCGCCCGTCAGTTCAATCTTAACCTTGAGCGGCTTGACGCGGCGGCGGTGATGAAACGCTGGCCTGAAATTCAGGTGCCCGAGGGCTATATCGGTCTGTTTGAAGCCGAATCCGGTGTGCTGCGCAGCGAACTGGCGATAAAAACCTGGATTGCACTGGCGAAAGAGGCTGGCTGTGCGCAGCTGTTTAACTGCCCGGTCAACGCGATTACGCATCAGGACGACGGCGTCACCGTCGAAACGCCCGAAGGCCCATACCGCGCCAATCGCCTGCTGGTGAGTGCTGGCACCTGGGTGTCGCGTCTGGTGCCAGACCTGCCGATCCAGCCTGTGCGCAAGGTTTTCTCCTGGTTCCAGTCCGACGGCCGTTACAGCCACCAGAATCACTTCCCGGCGTTCACCGGCGAGCTGCCTGACGGGGATCAGTTCTACGGCTTCCCGTCGGAAAAAGATGCATTGAAGATTGGGAAACACAACGGCGGGCAGGTGATTAACTCCCCGGAAGAGCGCAAGCCGTTTGGTGCTTACCCTGGCGATGGCTCCGAAGCGTTCAAATTCCTGCGCAACATATTGCCGGGTATCGGGGGCCTGTTATATGGCGCAGCCTGTACCTATGACAACACGCCGGACGAAGATTTCATCATCGACACCCTGCCGGGTCACGACAATACGCTGCTGATCACCGGCCTGAGCGGTCACGGTTTCAAATTCGCCAGCGTGCTGGGTGAGATTGCCGCGCAATTCTCTCAGCAGATCGCCCCGCCATTTGATCTCACGCCTTTCTCCCTGTCGCGCTTTAGCCGATAATGCTGCCAGGCTTCGGGTTGCCGAAGCCTTTCTTCCTTTTATTATCGGTATCCTCATGCGTCGTATTGTGAATTATCTGGTCAATAATATTCGCGAGCATTTAATGCTCTATATTGTGCTGTGGTCGTTACTGGCGATCCTCGATATTCTGTACATTGTATTTTTCTGATGAGATATATTGACACAAATTGACAATTCTTAAGATAACTATAATTTCAGAATAAATTATTTGAACATCATAAATTTGTCATAACCCGCCTCTGATCAGCCTTCCTACAAACCATTAACAACCATATTGACTATTAATATAAACATTCATTCGAAAATACTGAACAACAAAAATTAATAATGAATATCTGTAAATATCATTTGCATTAATGTTTCACCCACGCCATTTTTAGCGCTCGCTAATTAATTTCGGTATTCACAATGCAGGTGCGTAATTCCCCCACACGCTATGGCGTTATTTCCATGAGTTTACATTGGCTGATGGCTATTGCGGTATATGGCATGTTTGGCCTTGGATTATGGATGGTTACTCTCAGCTATTACGATGGCTGGTATCACCAGGCACCGGAACTGCATAAAAGCATCGGCTTTATGCTAATGCTGGCCCTGGTGGTGCGTCTGCTGTGGCGCCACTACTCCCCGGTTCCCCCGGCGCTGAAAAGCCAGTCGCGCGCCACGCGCCTGACCGCCGCTGCGGCGCATGTTGCTCTGTACGCGGTGCTGTTCGCCATTCTCATCAGCGGCTATTTAATTTCCACTGCTGACGGCAAGCCAATCAGCGTCTTCGGTCTGTTTGACGTCCCTGCCCTGTTGGCCGATGCCGGAGCGCAGGCCGATCTGGCCGGGACTGTTCATCTGTGGCTGGCCTGGGGCGTGGTCTCGTTATCTGCACTGCATGGTCTTGCGGCCATCAAACACCACTTTATCGACAAAGACGCCACCCTGACACGTATGTTGGGCAAAGCGTCACCTGACTCTGGAGCATAAAATGAAAAAAAGCCTGCTGGGATTAACCTTAGGTTCTCTGCTGTTCACCACCGGTGCTGCGGTAGCAGCCGACTACAAAATTGATAAACAAGGTCAGCACGCCTTTGTGAACTTCCGCATCCAGCATCTGGGCTACAGCTGGCTGTACGGCACCTTCAAGGATTTCGACGGGTCCTTCACGTTTGATGAGAAAAATCCCGCGGCCGATAAGGTGAATGTCACCCTGAACACCAACAGCCTGGATACCAACCACGCCGAGCGCGATAAGCACCTGCGCAGTGCAGATTTCCTTAACGTTGCGAAATACCCGCAGGCCACCTTTACCTCTACCGAGGTGAAAAAAGAGGGTGAAGATCTGGATATCACCGGCAATCTGACGCTGAACGGCGTGACCAAGCCGGTTAAGCTGGATGCAAAACTGATTGGTCAGGGTGATGATCCGTGGGGCGGCAAACGTGCTGGCTTTGAAGCGACAGGTAAAATCCATCTGAAAGACTTCAACATCACGACCGATCTTGGCCCGGCGTCGCAGGACGTGGAGCTGATTATTTCAGTGGAAGGGGTTCAGCAGAAGTAATGCCCTCGCCCGGTCAGCATCCTGCGACCGGGCAAGGTTTTAGCGTTATTCCGGGTCAGGAATACCCAGACGGGTGTTCAGACGCCCACGCGACTTATTGAAGATCTTATTGCCATTCTCGCGACCGGCACGGCGGCGGCGCTGCTCCTCTTCCGGCAACATGCTCTCCTCGCTACACAGCTCGCTGCAACAGCCGTTGAACTTCTCTGCGCAGGACGGGCACTGAATAAACAGCAGGTGACAACCGTCGTTTTTGCAGTTGGTATGGGTATCGCAGGCGGTGCCGCACTGATGGCAATGGGCGATCACATCGTCAGAAATACGCTCTCCCATCCGCTCATCAAAGACGAAGTTCTTACCGATAAAGCGTACCGGCAGCCCTTGCTCACGCGCGCGACGGGCATACTCAATGATCCCGCCCTCGATATGCCAGACCTTGTTGAAGCCTTTGTGTTTCATGTACGCGCTGGCTTTTTCACAGCGGATGCCCCCGGTGCAGTACATGACAATTTTCTTGTCCTTATGCTCTTGCATCATCTCAACCGCTTTTGGCAGTTGCTCACGGAAAGTATCCGCCGGGATTTCGAGCGCGTTTTCAAAGTGGCCCACTTCATATTCGTAGTGGTTACGCATATCGATAAACACGGCGTCGGGATCGTCAAGCATGGCGTTCACATCGGCCGCTTTCAGGTATTCGCCCACATCGCTGGCGTTAAACGTCGGATCGTCAATGCCGTCGGCCACAATGCGTTCACGCACTTTCAGGCGCAACACCCAGAAGGATTTACCGTCATCATCGAGCGCCACGTTCAGGCGCAGGCCATCCAGCGCCGGATCGAAGGCGTAAAGAAATTCCCGCAAGGCGTCGACTTTGCTCTCCGGCACGCTGATCTGGGCGTTAATGCCTTCATGGGCCAGATAAATACGGCCAAAGACGTTCAGGGCGGTTAACGCCTTGTACAGCGCGTCGCGCGTCGCCTGTGGATTAACGATAGTGAAGTATTTATAGAACGAGATCGTCGTGCGCGGTTCGGTTTCAGCCAACATACGCGCTTTCAGCTCTTCGTTCGAAATGAGGTTGTGTAACACTGGCATGGTGTACGGTTCCTGCAATCGTAGTGAGAATGAAAATCGGGCGGCATCATATAGCAAACAATGAGAATTTACATCCCCTCATTTTGCGCTACATTTCTCACCTCAAAATGCGCAGAGCATAACAATTGCGGCTTCAATGAACATTTCGTTGCTATGCGTTTTGGATATGAAACGAATAATGCGACAATCTGCCGACAGGACGTATCAAAAACAGGAATGACATGACTCAATTACCTAAATTTTCCATTGCGCTATTACATCCTCGTTACTGGCTGACCTGGGCTGGCATCGGTTTATTATGGTTACTGGTGCATCTGCCCTATCCCGTGATCTACCGTCTTGGCTGCGGCATGGGTCGCCTGGCAATGCGCTTTATGTCACGCCGCGCCTACATTGCCCGACGCAATCTGGAACTCTGTTTCCCGCACATGAGCGAGCAAGAGCGTCACGAGATGGTAGTGAAGAATTTTGAATCCGTCGGCATGGGGCTGATGGAGACAGGCATGGCGTGGTTCTGGTCCGACAAACGCATGGCGCGCTGGACCGAAGTGACCGGCACCGGAATGGAGCCAGTGCATCAGCTTCAGGCGCAAAAAACGGGCGTACTGCTGATTGGCGTCCATTTTCTGACCCTTGAGATCGGCGCGCGGATGTTCGGCATGCAGGCTCCCGGCATCGGTGTCTATCGCCCGAACGATAATCCGGTGATCGACTGGCTGCAAACCTGGGGTCGGATGCGCTCCAACAAGAGCATGATCGACCGTAAAGACCTTAAGGGGATGATCCGGGCGCTGAAATCCGGCGAGGTGATCTGGTATGCGCCGGACCATGACTACGGCCCTGGTGCCAGCGTCTTTGTTCCGTTTTTTGCCGTTGATGAAGCGGCCACCACCACCGGCACCTGGACACTGGCCCGTTTGTCACAGGCAGCCATTGTCCCCTTCGTACCGCGCCGGAAGGCCAACGGTAAAGGCTATGAGCTGATGATGCTGGAACCTGAGTGTTCTCCGCCTCTGGACGATGCGATAACCACCGCGGCGTGGATGAATGAGGTGGTTGAGAAGTGCATCCTGCTGGCACCTGAACAGTATATGTGGCTGCACCGCCGGTTTAAAACCCGCCCTGAAGGGGTGCCTTCCCGCTATTAATGTCTTCTCCTGCGGCCTGACCGGCCGCATCTCCCCTTTGACGTATGATGCTTTCCCACATTGCAGCAACCATCACCCAGGCGCATAATTAGCAGGCTTATTAATTCCTTCAAATAATGATGCCGCTGCGCATCATAACGCGGGTAGCTATGTCTCCTTCAGAAACGCCAATAAACTGGAAGCGCAACCTTATCGTAGCCTGGCTGGGCTGCTTTCTTACGGGAGCCGCCTTTAGCCTGGTGATGCCTTTCCTGCCGCTGTATGTCGAACAGCTGGGCGTCAGCGGCCACAGCGCCCTTAACATGTGGTCCGGGCTGGTGTTCAGCATCACCTTCCTCTTCTCCGCCATCGCGTCGCCATTCTGGGGCGGGCTGGCGGATCGCAAAGGGCGTAAAATTATGCTCCTGCGTTCGGCGCTGGGCATGGCAATTATTATGTTGCTGATGGGGATGGCGCAAAACATCTGGCAGTTTCTGATCTTACGCGCCGTGCTGGGGCTACTGGGCGGATTTGTGCCCAATGCCAATGCGCTTATCGCCACGCAAATTCCCCGCAACAAAAGCGGTTGGGCGTTAGGAACGCTCTCCACCGGCGCTGTAAGCGGCGCCCTGCTCGGCCCGCTGGCCGGAGGATTACTGGCAGACAGCTACGGCCTGCGCCCGGTATTTTTCATCACGGCGGTCGTCCTGTTTGCCTGCTTCCTGCTGACCTTTTTTTGCATCCGGGAAAATTTCACCCCCGTACCCAAAAAAGAGATGCTGCACGCCCGTCAGGTGTTTGCCTCGCTGAAAAATCCCCGTCTGGTGCTCAGTCTGTTTGTCACCACCCTGATCATTCAGGTGGCAACCGGGTCCATTGCGCCGATCCTGACCCTGTACGTCCGTGACCTTGCGGGCCACGTCAGCAACATCGCCTTTATCAGCGGCCTAATCGCCTCGGTTCCTGGCGTGGCCGCCCTGATCAGCGCCCCGCGGCTGGGGAAACTGGGGGATCGCATCGGCCCGGAAAGGATCCTGATTGTCGCGCTGGTGATCTCCGTTCTGCTGCTTATCCCGATGTCCTTCGTGCAATCGCCGTGGCAACTGGGCGTGCTGCGCTTTTTACTCGGGGCAGCCGACGGTGCCCTGCTGCCCGCCGTACAGACCTTGCTGGTTTATAACTCCACCAACCAGATTGCCGGGCGTATCTTCAGCTATAACCAGTCGTTTCGTGATATCGGCAACGTCACCGGCCCGCTTCTCGGGGCCGGTATTGCTGCCAGCTACGGCTTTCGCGCAGTGTTTATTGTCACCGCCTGCGTGGTGATGTTTAACGCTTTTTACTCCTGGATCAGTTTGTCGCGCGCCGTCCGGCAGCCACGGGCTGTTGCTACGCCGGATAAGGTATCTGCGCCTGATTAAGACAACTCCGTGAATGCTTTTACGGCTTTCATACTTGCAATCATGGAGAATCAGCTATTCTTTCCCTGAACACCATGTCAAATCACAGGGAGACGCCGATGACTATGTTTGCCACTCTAGAGGAAGCGATTGATGCCGCGCGCGAGGAGTTCCTCGCTGATAATCCCGGCATTGAGGAAGATGACGCGAATATTGAGCAGCTCAATATTCAGAAATATGTCATGCAGGATGGGGACATTATGTGGCAGGCCGAATTCTTTGCCGATGACGGTGAAGATGGCGAATGCCTGCCGGTGCTGACCGGTGAAGCGGCCCAGGCAGTGTTTGATGGCGATTATGACGAGATTGAATTGCGTCAGGAGTGGCTTGAAGAGAACACCCTGCACGAATGGGATGAGGGTGAGTTTCAGCTCGAGCCGCCGCTGGATACCGAAGAGGGCCAAACTGCAGCGGATGAGTGGGATGAGCGTTAATTACTCATAGGGCCCATGATGAGCGTCGATGGGCAGTAGCAGGGTGTCGAAAACCAGCGAGAATGGCAGATCCAGCACCGTCAGGTAACGCCATGCGGAGTCGCGAACATCCCACTGCACGCCCGGGTAGTATTGATTGCCGTGTCCCTGTCCAGGGATGGTCCGGCTGATAATACTTCCGCAGCCGCTCAGTAATAGCGCCATCGTAATGACGATGAAAAATCGCATCCAGTACCTCCAAAGATAAAAATACCGGCTCGAGAGCCGGTATTTATTTGCCCCGCGACGCGTCGCCTGCACGGGCCTGCAGATTCACAGGCCAGTCAGGCATAGCGCCACTCTGCGTATTACTTCGCTTTTAACGCCTTCGGATTCATCTTCAATGTCTGGTAATAGTTCACCCATGAAGAGTATTTCTCCGGGGCAGACCAGACACGATAATGCAGGCGCGACATCGTTACCGGGTCGCTCAGCAGCACCAGACGACGATCGCGGTTCAGCTTCTCTGGCGTCTCGTTCAGCGCCTGTTCAACGTGACGATCGCGGGCGATCTCCAGCACGCGGCTGGCACGGTGACGGGCAGTCGCCATGGCGGTGGCCAGGGCGTTGAAGGACGGGTTAAACACCGCGTGCATAAACCCATCGTCCAGCGAACGGCTGCGGTTGAGTTCCAGATACTTGTCGGTATCCACCAGCACCTGTGGCGGAGAATACTCTTCCGGGATCAGGAACAGCTTCCAGCGTTTGGTGCGCAGCCCGATCGTTGAACGGCTGGAGAACACCGACACAAACGGCGACAGGATCAGCGAGAACACAATCGGTGCCAGCCAGAACAGGAAGCGCAGATCCAGCCACGCCATCCCGACTGCCCACACCAGGCCGAGCAGCATTTGCGAGCCGTGACGCATAAAGGCTTCACCCCATGGGGTGGAGTCATCATCACGCTGCGGCGAGTTCCAGACCACTTCCCAGCCAAGGAACGCGCTGACCACGAAAACGGTGTGGAACAGCATACGTACCGGTGCCAGCAGCACTGAGAACAGCACTTCCAGCAGCAGGGAGAGCGTTACGCGGAAGAAGCCGCCGTACTCTTTCGAGCCTTTACACCAGATCAGCACGATACTCAGCAGCTTCGGCAGGAACAGCAGCACCATTGTCGACGCAAAGAGCGCAATCGCCAGTTCAGGACGCCACTGCGGCCACACCGGGAACAGCTGACGCGGTTGCAGGAAGTACTGCGGCTCGGTCAGGGCGTGGACGACCTGCAACGCGGTCGACAGGGCCAGGAACATGAACCACAGCGGCGCGGAGAGATAGGACATCACGCCGGTCAGGAACACGGCACGGTGTACCGGGTGCATCCCTTTGACGAGGAACAGGCGGAAGTTCATCAGGTTGCCGTGACACCAGCGGCGGTCACGCTTCAGTTCATCCAGCAGGTTCGGCGGCAGCTCTTCATAAGATCCCGGCAGGTCGTAGGCAATCCACACCCCCCAACCGGCACGACGCATCAGCGCCGCTTCCACGAAGTCATGCGACAGAATCGAGCCAGCGAACGAGCCTTCACCCGGCAGCGGTGCCAGCGCACAGTGCTCGATGAACGGCTTCACGCGGATGATAGCGTTGTGCCCCCAGTAGTGGGACTCGCCCAACTGCCAGAAATGCAGACCGGCAGTAAACAGCGGCCCATATACGCGGGTTGCAAACTGCTGGCAGCGCGCATACAGCGTGTCCATGCCCGATGCTTTTGGCGAAGACTGGATGATCCCGGCATTCGGGTTGGCTTCCATCAGACGTACAAGGCCAGTCAGGCAGTCACCGGTCATCACCGAGTCGGCATCCAGCACCACCATATAGCTGTACTGATTGCCCCAGCGACGGCAGAAGTCATCGATGTTGCCGCTTTTACGCTTCACACGGCGACGGCGACGACGGTAGAAGATCTGCCCTTCGCCCTGCACTTCGGCGATCAGTTCCATCCAGGCTTTCTGTTCCGCCACGCAAATGTCGGGGTTGTAACTGTCACTCAGAATGTAAACATCGAAGTGTGCGGCGTTCCCGGTGGCCTTTACCGACTCCCAAGTGGCGCGCAGGCCAGCGAAGACACGATCCACGTCTTCGTTACAGATAGGCATGATCAGCGCAGTACGGTGCTCAGGATTGAGAGGTTCATCCCCCACCGTTGACGCAGAGATGCTGTATTTGTCCCGACCTATCAGCAGCTGTAAAAAGCCCATCAGCGCGGTCCAGAAACCGGCCGATACCCAACAGAAAAGGATGGCAAACAGCAGCAGGATGCCGCTTTGCAGCACATACGGCAGGATCTGCATAAACGAAACCAGCAGATCCTGGCCGAACATATCGGCCGGATTGATCAGCGCCCAGCCCTGGTAAGGCAGAATGGTTTTCATATACCAGGTGGCGACGACGGTCTGCGCGATGGTCAGCAGCAGCAAGATGTAGCGGCGGATGCTGCCGACGGTACGCCATTTTTCCTCACTGGCCTGTTGCTCTTTGGTCAGGCGGGAAAGATAGCGCGGGGTCACGTCACGGCCACGCAGGCGATCCCAGAAACGGCCTACCGGGTTGGTACGCCAGGGATCCGGGAACATAGAGGAACGCGTGGCTTTCGGCATGGCCTCAAGCTGGGTACGCCCTTCGTCATCGCGAATCAGCTGGCCTTCGGCCAGTGAGTCGGGCCAGGCCTGCTCAAGGCGGCTTTTAACCGAGCCAAGCGGGGTATCATCTTCACGGGTAAACGCGTGATGATCGGCATCCAACGCGGTATGCACCTCGCTGATGTCACCCTTCGGCAGTGCCGCCTTCTCGATATCGGTCAGCGGCATGGCATCGATATACTCAGTTATCTTATTCATTGGCAGGTAGCTGATAGCTCCAGGTTTCACTCAGCGGCTGGTCAGCGTTCACCAGGGCGGCGCGCATCTCAGTCGGTTGTTTCGCGTCTTTCAGTTTCACACGCAGGGTTAAACGCCAGCCTTTGGTGACCGGGTTATAACGCACGCTGTTTTCAACGATTTCACCGTTATCACCGATGCTCGCCTGCGCGGTGACCGGGGTCTCCGGCGCCAGTTTACTCATCTCCTGACCGGTGAAGTCCACCACGAAAGCGATAGTGCCATCCGGCTGACGGATCAGATTCGACTGTTTCACATCGCCGGTGGAACGGCGGGTCTGCAGCACATACGCGCTTTCTGGCGCATGCAGCTTGTCTTCGTCGCGGCTCATGGTGATGGAGTAGTTAAAGTTCATCTCTTTACCGGCTTCCGGCAGCTGATCCGGCGTCCAGTAAGCGACGATGTTGTCGTTGGTTTCGTCGTTGGTTGGGATCTCCACCAGCTCCACTTTACCTTTGCCCCACTCGCCTTTCGGGGTGATCCACGCGCTTGGACGCAGATCGTAACGATCGTCCAGATCTTCAAAGCGGGAGAACTGACGACCACGCTGCAGCAGGCCGAACCCTTGTGGGTTTTCCATGCTGAAGCTGCTTACCGCCAGGTGTTTCGGATTGTTCAGCGGACGCCAGATCCACTCGCCGTTTCCGGCCAGGATCGACAGACCGTTAGAATCATGCAGTTCCGGGCGGAAATTGGTGGCTGGTGACGGCTGGTTAGGCCCGAACAGGAACATACTGGTCAGCGGTGCCACGCCCAGTTTGCCCACTTTATCGCGCAGATAGACTTTAGACTGCACATCAACCACGGTGTCGCGGCCCGGAATGATGGTAAAGCGATAGGCACCGGTCGCACGAGGGGAGTCCAGCAGCGCATAGATGGTCAGGCGTTTGTCGGTCGGTTTTGGACGCTCAATCCAGAACTCGCGGAAACGAGGGAACTCTTCCCCGGAAGGCAGTGCGGTATCGATCGCCAGGCCACGTGCAGAGAGGCCATATACCTGGCCGCCGCCGATGACGCGGAAATAGCTTGCCCCCAGCATGCTGACAATTTCGTCGTTCTTATCTTTACTGTTAATGGGGTAAAGCACTTTAAAGCCCGCGAAGCCCAGGTCTTTTACGGTGTCTTTATCGTGTTGCACATTGCCGAAATTAAAATAGTCCGGGCTGTATTTGATTTTGCGTACCGCGTTGGATGTCACTTCATTAATGGTGACAGGCGTATCGAAGTACATCCCCTGATGATAAAACTCAAGCTTGAACGGGGTTTTAATCTTATTCCAGTACGCTTTATCGTGATTAAACTGGATCTGCTGATAGTCCGCATATTTCATATCGCGGAAAACGGAGGGCAAGTTACTTTTTGGCGCTTCGTACCCCTTACCTGCCATCGATTTTGCCTGTTTTGCGACGTCGTCGATGGTAAAGGCCAGGGCCGATGAGGTATACAGAGACAACAAGACGGCTGCCCCTAACCAACGCATTTTCATCATTTGTGGTTTATGTTTCATAATAAGTAAGCACTTCCCCCTTTGTGTGCTTATATCGATCCGATCCATTTTAATGGAAAATCAGGCATTCCGACAACATAATCACCGCTTTGTTCAGCGTGCTGGCTCAGGGAGTAAGCAAGTGAAAGTAACCCGTATTCACTTTGCGTGCTTATCCTGGAGACAGTCTGTCGGACTTCGTGTAGGGTTGGCCCCGAATGTAACCACTATTGGTCTTAGGGATAAGGCGATAAGTCTGAGAATGCATAACGCACTATGAGTACCGTACCCGCACAACGCGAATATTTCCTTGATTCTATTCGGGCCTGGCTCATGCTGCTGGGGATCCCGTTTCACATCTCCTTGATCTATTCGAGCCACGTCTGGCATGTCAATAGCGCCGAGTCCTCATGGTGGCTGACGCTGTTTAACGACTTTATTCACTCATTCCGAATGCAGGTCTTTTTTGTTATTTCGGGTTATTTTTCTTACATGCTGTTCTTGCGCTACCCGCTAAAGCGGTGGTGGAAAGTGCGCGTGGAGCGCGTTGGTATTCCGATGCTCACCGCCATTCCCCTGCTGACGCTGCCGCAATTCATCATGCTGCAATATGTCAAAGGCAAAGCGGACACCTGGCACACCCTGTCGCTGTACGAAAAATACAATACTCTTGCCTGGGAGCTGGTCTCGCATCTGTGGTTCCTGCTGGTGCTGGTGGTGATGACCACGGTTAGCCTGTGGGTGTTCAGCCGCATGCGCCACCGTCTTAGCACCCAATCAGGGACACTTCTCGCGGACATCACCTGGGGCAAACTGTCGGTCCTGTTTTTACTGCTGGGTATTGCCTATGCCGCCCTGCGCCGCACGCTGTTAATCGTTTATTCGCCGATCCTCAGCGATGGCCTGTTCAATTTTGTGGTCATGCAGACCCTCTTCTATCTGCCTTTCTTTGTTATTGGCGCCCTGGCGTTTGTCCATCCCAAACTGAAAGCCCTGTTCACCACGCCATCGCGCGGCTGCACCCTTGGCGCGGCACTGGCGTTTGTCGCCTATCTGCTGAATCAGCGTTATGGCAGCGGCGATGCATGGATGTATGAAACCGAAAGCGTGATTACTATGGTGTTGGGGCTGTGGATGGTAAATGTGGTCTTTGCGCTGGGACACCGCCTGCTGAACTTTAAATCCGCGCGCGTCACCTATTTTGTTAATGCGTCGTTGTTCATTTATCTGGTGCATCATCCGTTGACGCTGTTTTTCGGCGCCTACATCACGCCGCATATCAGCTCAAACCTGCTGGGCTTTATCGCCGGACTGGTGTTTGTGGTCGGGATCGCGATTGTGCTATATGAAATTCATCTGCGTATTCCGCTGCTGCGCTTTTTATTTTCCGGTAAACCGGCCAGCAAACCCGCCAACTCTCCGCAGACCACCAGCTAAACCTTTGTGCGCCGGTTACGCAACCGGCGCCGCTTTACAGAAGCCACTCTACAGGCAGCCAGTAGGCAAGCCGCACCAGCATCCGCTGCCAGAAGCGGGTTTTGGGTTCCTTTTTATGTACAATCTCCTCCCCATCCTTGCGCTCAATCCAGTTCAGACGCCCCAGCTTATCGAGCTTTAACTGCCAGGCCTCGTGACGCTGGCTGCGTACAAAACGGGTATGGATCAGTCGCGCCAGCACCTCGCTTTCTATAACGAAGCCCATTTCTGTGTTGAGCATGGTTGAACGGGGATCAAAATTCAGCGAACCAATAAACACCTTCTCGCCATCGATACTGAACGTCTTGGCATGCAGGCTGGAGCCGGAGTTACCGGTGATGCCGCGATCGTGGATGACCGGCACGCCATCCTGGGTCGGCTTAAGTTCATACAGCTCAATGCCGTGGCGTAACAGCTTCTTGCGCCAGCGGGCATAGCCAGCATGCACCACGGCGACATCGTTGGCCGCCAGCGAATTGGTCATGATGGCGACTTTTACCCCTTTGCGCACCATCTGCAGCAGGAGCGCTACCCCCGCCCGGGTCGGGACAAAATAGGCTGAAATAATTGCAATTTGCTCAACCGGCGAACCCATCACGTCCAGCAGGCGCTGGGGCAACAGCGAATGGCGCTTTGCCCGGCCCTGCCCTTTACGCGGATCGTCGCTAAGCAACCGGGTTTTAGCCCAGATCAACGGCAAATTACCGGCTTCCAGGCGGGTGATAAACTCGCTGGACTGGAGTTTATCCAGATAGCGGCGGGTGATATCGTCCCGATACCACTCTTCAGGCGGCTGTATTTTATCTTCGATCTCGGTTTCCGACAGTTCCAGCACCTGCTGGAGCGTGGAGACCGACGCACAGTTCCAGTAGCGTTCAAAGTCATCCGCCACATCCTTCACCACCGGGCCTGTTGCCATCACATCCAGATCGGAGAACAGCGGCTCCTCACCCGCCCCAAAATAGGCATCCCCGATGTTTCTGCCGCCAACAATAGTTACTTCCCCATCCACGGTAAAACTCTTGTTATGCATCCGCCGATTAAGGCGGGCAAAATCGGTGAGATAACCCAGGGCGCGCAGAGTGCGAAACGAGAAGGGATTAAACAGGCGTACAGAAAAATTGGGATGCGCGTCCAACAAGCGCAGGATGGCGTCCAGCCCCTGCGTGTTGTTGTCGTCTAACAGCAGGCGTACACGCACGCCGCGCATGGCGGCGGAGAGCAGCACGGAAAACAGCAGCCTTCCTGACATGTCGTCTTCCCAGATGTAGTACTGCACATCCAGGGTTTTTTCCGCCATCTCCGCCAGCCGGTAGCGGCAGGCGAATGCGTCCAGACTGTTATCAAGAGGGAGAAGTCCACAAAGGCCAGGATGTGCAGAACTGACCGGTGCAATAGCGCGTCCTAGTCGCGTGTTATGCGTCGGTTTCCTGTCCTCGTTGGGTAAGCAGTCGCTTGTATAGCCGGGCATTTTCTTCATCATAGCAGACAAAGTATACCCGCTCCGGCAGAGGCTTGCGGGTGAGATAATCCGAAACCGTATTAACGGCGATTTCCGCGGCGGCGGCGCGGGGATAACCGTACACGCCGGTGCTTATCGCCGGGAATGCCAGGGAGTGATAACCGTTGGCTGCCGCCAGGTTCAGGCTGTTGCGGTAGGCCTCTTCCAGAATGCGGGCTTCATGATGATCGCCCCCATGCCAGACGGGACCGACGGTATGGATCACCGCTTTGGCCGGCAAATCACCCGCCAGGGTAATGACCGCCTGGCCCGGCGCGCACTCGCCCTGCTGCTGACGCACCACCTTGCAGGCCTCAAGCAGGGCTGGCCCCGCTGCCCGGTGGATGGCGCCATCCACGCCGCCGCCCCCCATTAATGAGGGATTAGCGGCATTGACGATCACATCAACATGCAGGGTGGTGATATCACCCAGAAAAACTTCAATACGCGAGTTCATATTCAACCTCTGCTGACGTTTTTCTCTTAAGTGTATCGCAGAGGATGGGCCATGTAAGGCCTGTAAACAGAAAACCGCCCCGCCATGGTGGTAATCCACCCGAACGATAGCCCGCGATTTTTCAGGACTGGGGGGTATGTCATGGTGATGGCCACGCGATCCCCGAAGACCGCCGCGCCCTTTACGACATCGGAATCGCGCCGTTGACGGGTGCGCATTTTACTCTTCTGCGGGCAGGTCACGGAAATCGTCTGCGATGCAGGCGGAATGATGCAAGGCTCGTCGCGCCCCTTATCGGTAAAAGGGATACATTGCTGGGGTTAGCGAAGCGGCAGGGAGAGGATTTAAATAGACAGGATATCTGGCAAGACCACCGGGAGGAACTTCACTAAACATTATCCCTGCAGATGAAACAACAGGCCTTAAAACGGGCCGTCGACTGGCATCGGCGATGCCAGTAACATCAGACGCGAGTCAATTTCAGTAACATCAATCAATCCATAAACTTAAAGAATATTTCATCCCTTATGCTTTCGACGGCGGCCACTGTTGCGACAGATGCAGCGATTTACCGTCCGACACCGTGACTATGACATTTATCTTATCGTTGGGACCTGAGTTAAGGGTCATTCGGGAAAGATTGACCGTTTTATTAGCGGGTAACGAGACGGTATTTTGCTGCCGCGAAGTGCTTTGACCACCGGGGCCGCTGCGCGAGGTGAGAATTTGCACCTGACATAAACAGGGTTCCGTCACCGTGACCTGGGGAATAATGGTCAACATGTCGCCCTCAGTGGCCGTCTGAAAGGTGATCTGACTGCTAAGTGCAGCAAGCAATAAAAGTGTATTCATGATCTTCTCCCAAAAAAAAACAGGGCCTCAGCCCTGTTTTATCGTCGTACGGACGTCAGCTTAGTACTGGCCAGCAGTCACGGTGTTGCCGAAGCCAACCTGAGTGATGTTAGCAGTCGCGCCGTTCATAGTTTGATTCAGCTGGACGTCGTTACGACCACCAGACTGACGAACGTTAGCGGTGAGGTCACGACCACTCCACTGGCTGATAGTTGCCGAGTTACCCTGGCCTCTCTGGTTCAGATCGATTTCGCTGCTATCAGCGCCCTGTGACAGGTCAGCATCGTTACCGAAACCGCTCTGGCTAACGGTGATTTCAGACCCACGAGCGTCGCTTTGCAAAGCGTCTACGTTGTTACGACCACCGTACTGATAAACAGTCAGTGTTTCTGGGCTGATGTTATTACCACCGTTGTTGCCGCCGCCATGATTATTGCCCCATTGTGGAACGGAGCCAGCCATAGCACTGCCAGAAACCACGATTGCTGCAATTACTGCCACTTTTAAAAGTTTCATTGTAAAGCCCCCATCGGATTGATTAATTCGTCATCAAATAACTAGCGTTGGATAACGCGAATTGCCATTTGTGACTGTCTCTGTACTACAACTGCCGTTTTTTGCGTACCGTACTGCGTAATATTCGCTCTGTTACCAGAACCTTTCTGAATAATCATTGCGGTATTACCATATGCACCTTGATTAATACTCGCACTGTTCGAGTTCCCTTTTTGATCAATGTAGGCAAGGTTATAACTGCCTGATTGTTCAATGTTCGCCCGATTATTTCCGCCTTCCTGGGAAACGACAGATAACAATTTTGAGCCCTGCTGGAGAACAGTTGCGTTATTATTTACGCCCTGCTGTCCAATAATAGCGGCCTGGTTATAAGATGATTTACTCAATTCATTCACCGCAAAATTGTATTCTGAAGCTGCCAAATCAGAGCTAGCGAAAACAAATCCAGGTGCACCCAGTAATGTAAACATTAATAACAAACTGTTCTTCATGTTATCACCCTGGACCTGGTGGTAAAATAACTTGTGTTAACAAGGCTAAATATTTTGTTAACCCGGCGTTACGATGAAGAGTATGTCTGCCGAAACAATTTTAATATCTCACCCGCCAGTTGTATTTTTATTTTCCCCGTCACCCCAAAGTATTAAAAAAAATTAAACAGCGTGGCGATACAGCCATTTAACAGGCGACATTTAATGGCGAAAGCCGGGTTTTGGAAATGGATAGAAGAGAAAATCCTGATTTGCCGTTTCGCCTGACTTGCAGGTGCGCCATCACGATATATCCATGATAGCGTGACAAAGTGCGTGATTTCTTAAGACGTTTACACATTGTAAAAAGAGGCTTAGCGTTTTGACCTCGCTCATACCTTCCCGCTAATAACCTCAAAACTATAAATTATAGTAAAATCATTAAGATAATATAATTTGTATGATTTTTTAAATGTGTGCATCAATATCTTTGTGTACAACTTTATGATGAACTCTAAGCAATTCATGAACTCATTTTTTACAAGTTAATATTGATTTTTACATCTTGTTACACGTTTAACACTTGCTTTAAAAACCGTAATAGCTAGATTGAAAACAGAAGTTCGCAATTGTTTTTTTATTTTCCCTTACTTCGAGGGATATGGTCTTTCTTCTACACACAGCAGTGCCACATCTGTCAGTACTTCTGGTGCCCCCAATAATATTATTGGGGGCAGCTGCCAGGTGTTTCAAAAAAGGGGTTTCATCATGTTTAATGAAGTCCAAAGTTTTCATGGTCAGACATTATTGTTAGTGACCAAACCTTCTTTGCAGGCGACAGCCTTACTACAGCATTTAAAGCAGAGCCTTACATTGAGCGGGAAATTGCATAGTATTCAACGCTCTTTTGATGACATTACACCTGGCAGTATTATTCTTTTCGATATGATGGAAGCGGATAAAAAACTTATCCAATACTGGCAAGATATTTTAAGCAGAAAAAACAACAATATCCGTGTGTTATTGTTGAATACGCCTGAAGAGTATCCATTCAGAGATATTGAAAGCTGGCCGCATATCAACGGTGTCTTTTACGTCAACGAGGACGAGGCACGCGTAGTTGACGGCTTGCAGGGCGTTCTGCGTGGGGAATGCTACTTCTCGCAAAAACTCGCCAGCTACCTCATAACGCATTCCGGAAATTATCGCTATAACAGTTCAGAGTCTGCTTTGCTGACCCATCGCGAAAAAGAAATTCTGAATAAATTACGCATCGGAGCTTCAAATATTGAAATCGCCCGTTCGTTATTTATCAGCGAAAATACGGTAAAGACCCATCTTTATAATCTTTTCAAGAAGATAGCTGTTAAAAACCGGACGCAGGCGGTTTCATGGGCAAATGATAACCTCAGGCGTTAACAGTATGAAACGCACAACGAGTTGGATTGCCGCAGCAAGCTTTTGGCTTGCTGCCGGGAATCTGCATGCGGTTGAAGTAGAGATCCCAGGATTGTTAACCGATCACACTGTCTCGGCTGTTGGTCATGCTTTTTATCGTGGCTTCAGCGACAAATGGGAAAGTGACTATCCTGGGAACTTAACGATCAATGAACGGCCCAGTGCGCGATGGGGTAGCTGGATCACCATAACGGTGAATCAGGACGTTATTTTCCAGACCTTTTTATTCCCAACGAAAAGAGATCTGGATCAGAACGTAATCTTCGCTCTGGCTCAAACCGAAGAAGCAATAAATCGTCTGCAGATTGATAAAGCTCTGCTCAGTACCGGCGATTTAGCGCAAGACGAGTTTTAATTCGGAGGCATTCATGCGTGTTGTCTATGCAGTTATCGCTCTACTGCTCATTCCATCATTGAGCTGGGCCGGAAATATGACGTTCCAGTTCCGTAACCCTAACTTTGGGGGAAACCCTAATAACGGCTCTTTTCTTTTAAACTCGGCCCAGGCGCAAAACTCCTATAAGGACCCAAGCGCCGATGATGACTTCGGTATTGAGACCCCAAGCGCACTGGATAACTTTACCCAGGCGATCCAGGCCCAGGTTCTGGGCGGATTATTGACCAACATCAACACCGGTAAACCGGGCCGTATGGTGACCAGCGACTTTATTGTCGATATCGCCAATGCGGACGGACAAATGCAATTAAATGTCACAGACCGGAAAACGGGGAGAACCTCCACCATTCAGGTCGCTGGCTTGCAAAGCAATTCCACCGACTTTTAGACATAGTTGAGATAAGGACAATAATCATGCAGCGCTTTCTCATACTTGTTGCAGTGTGCTTATTGAGCGGTTGTTTAACTGCTCCCCCCAAACAGGCAGCAAAACCGACATTAATGCCTCGCGCCCAGAGCTATCGCGATCTGACCCAGTTACCGTTACCAACGGGTAAGATCTACGTGTCGGTATACAATATTCAGGATGAAACCGGTCAATTTAAACCTTATCCGGCAAGTAACTTCTCCACCGCAGTCCCGCAAAGCGCCACCGCGATGCTGGTCACGGCGTTAAAAGATTCTCGCTGGTTTATTCCTCTGGAACGTCAGGGGCTGCAAAACCTGCTCAACGAACGCAAAATTATTCGTGCAGCGCAGGATAACGGCACCGTGGCGATGAACAACCGTATTCCGTTGCACTCACTCACGGCGGCAAACGTCATGGTTGAAGGCTCGATTATCGGTTACGAAAGTAATGTGAAATCGGGGGGTGTGGGGGCGCGCTACTTCGGTATCGGCGGTGATACTCAGTACCAGCTTGACCAGATTGCAGTGAACCTGCGTGTGGTTAACGTGAGTACCGGGGAAATTTTATCCTCGGTCACCACCAGCAAAACCATTCTCTCGTACGAGGTTCAGGCCGGGGTGTTCCGCTTCATCGACTACCAACGACTGCTGGAAGGCGAAATCGGCTATACCTCTAACGAACCGGTGATGCTCTGCCTGATGTCGGCTATCGAAACCGGGGTCATCTTCCTGATTAACGACGGTATCGATCGCGGTCTGTGGGATCTGCAAAACAAAAACGAAGTGAAAAACGATGTTCTGGTGAAATACCGCGAAATGTCATCGCCGCCAGAATCCTGATAGAAAGCGCATTAAAAAGGCGAGACCCTGGTCTCGCCTTTTTTATTTGCTTAACGCCGTGACGTTTCGCGCGCTGTGTTTGCGCGCCGCCAGCCACAGTCCGCTGTTTTTCATGGCATAGCCAAACACCAGCCCTAACGCCAGCGAAGGCACCACCAGCCGCCAGTCACCCTGCCCTGCAAAAGTGGCGCAAGCACCCATAAAGGTGCCAGGCACAAACGACAGCAGAAGATGCTTTGCCTGGATGCACATCAAAAACGCCACCACGCCGGTCATGACGTAGCCGACGATCTCCAGATGGGGTGCCAGCGCGCTGCCGTGGATGATGATCATCGCCCACGCTACGCCGCTCATCAGCGTACATGCAGAGATAAACAGCCCCTTCACGCCACCCTGCGGGCAGGCGAAATAGGCGGTACAGCCCAGAAAGCCCGCCCAGCTCAGGAGTCCGAGGGAGACGGCAACCCAACCCCATATCCCGGAGAGGATGCCTGTCGTGATTGCAATAGAAAGTAGTATGTTCATGGCGCGCATCTTAGCAGATACGCGGCCATGAAATGAGATCAGGAACACAAAATATGCAAATTGAGATTTGCTGTTACATTCAGAAAGTGATCCAGATCACTCTTCGTTCTCTTCCTGCAGTTCGTCCCACATAGCGGCAATGGCGTCACGGGTCAGCGGTGCCATGGTTCGCCAGAATGGCGAGGTGGCATGAGCCTCGACCTTGCCGA
Organism: Leclercia sp. 1548; assembly: GCF_050435045.1. Classification (NCBI taxonomy): domain Bacteria; kingdom Pseudomonadati; phylum Pseudomonadota; class Gammaproteobacteria; order Enterobacterales; family Enterobacteriaceae; genus Leclercia; species Leclercia sp. 1548. The sequence continues at coordinate 603,663 of NZ_JBNDJP010000001.1, forward strand.
GAAACGCCCCGCACCAGGGTAAAATATACTCACCGAAAAGGGTTTCCAGCGCCTCGTTTTCGTCTTCTGCCGCGTGGTCTTCAATCCAGGAAGCCGCCAGCAACAGCGTGCCAATATGGTCGGCCGGGGTATCCGTCAGCGGCATACCGCGTGAAGAGAGAAACGCACGCACTTCGGCTTCGGTTGCGCCCTCTTCCCAGGCGGAGCGATAAGGCGACACGCGACACTCTTCGCCAACAAAGAGCGCGTTGTAATCAGCTGAAATCTGCTGCATGTCGCAGCTGTTTTGCAGACGTTGCAGCAGCTCATCCTGCTCAAGTGGCCAGCTTTCGGCCAGCTTGCCTTCGCGGACCAGGGTAAATAGCGGCACCAGCAGCGGATCCTGCGGCTGGCGATAATAAAGGGAACCCAGTACGCGACAGAGGATGGAAAACTCGTTCATTTATTTAGTCCATTACACAGTTAAAATTCAGCAAATTCGGGAATCGGTGCCATGCCACGCGACGCCAGAAAATCAAGTAAACGACGAGGCGTTACGTTCAGAATGCGCTCTTCAGGGAAGCCCACCGCATCGAGGATCTTAAGGCACTCGCTAAAATCACCCAGCGTAAAGGCCGTGTGGGAATCCGAACCCAGCGCCACGTAGCCACCGGCGTCACGCACCGCAGCCGCGACTTCACGGCAGTTGGCTTCACTGCCTTTGCGGGAGTGAATAAACGAAGAGTTGTTGATCTCCAGCGCCACGGAATGCTCAGCCGCCGCCCGGGCGACAGCCTGAATGTCGATAGGGTATTTCGGGTTACCCGGATGGCTGATGATATGCACGTTGCCGCTGGCGATGGTAGCAATCATCGCCTCGGTATTGGTAGCTTTGTCCTGCGGAGCAAATACCGGCTCATGAAAACCGGCAAGGATCAGATCCAGCGAGGTCAGCATCGGGCCGGTACAGTCAATCTCACCCTGGGTGTTTTTGATGTTGGCCTCAATGCCGCGCAGGATCCCTACGCCATCCACCACCCGCGGCCAGATGCGCATATTCACAAAGTGCCAGTAGTGCGGAGCATCTGCCATATCCGGGCCATGATCGGTGATCGCAAAGAGTTTAATGTTCTTTAGCTTTGCCTGGGTGATGTAGTCATGAAGATTGCTGTAGGCGTGAGTACTGGCAACGGTGTGCATATGCAGGTCAACGGGGTACATCGTTCTCTCCTCTCGTGTTTCCCAAAGGATAGCAGTTATCCCAGGCGTTTATTAGCAAAAACCCGGCGATGGCCGGGTTTGACTCAGTAACCGCGCTGCCTGTCGACCTGCCCGGTGACCGGCTCGCCTTTTTCCAACTGAGTGATGGTGCGCGCGATATAAGCCACGGCTTCGGCCGGACGCGTTACCGCCGCCACGTGCGGCGTCATCGCCACCCGCGGGTGCGCCCATAAAGGGTTGTCGGCGGGCAGCGGCTCTTTACTGTAGACATCGAGCATCGCGCCTTTGAGCTTGCCGCGCTCCAGCGCCGCCAGCAGATCGGCCTCCACCACATGAACGCCGCGGGCAAGATTCATCAGGTAGCTATTATCTGCCAGCTGATTCAGCAGGCTGCTATTGATAATCCCCACGGTCTCCGCCGTGTTCGGCAGAAGGTTAATCAGCACGCGCGTGCCCTGTAAAAATTGCGGCAGTTCATCCATACCGGCAAAGCTGGTGACACCCGGATAGTCTTTGCGCGTCCGGCTCCAGCAGCGAAGCGGGAAGCCCCAGGGTGCCAGCGCCTCGGCCACCTTCGACCCCAGCACCCCTGCCCCGAGGATACCGATGGTGAAATCTTCACGCTGATAATCGGCCAGCGGCTCCCAGCGCGCCTGCTGTTTTAACGCCTGATAGTCGTCAAACCGGCGGAACCAGTGCAGTACCTGACTGGTGGCGTACTCCTGCATCTGCTGCCCCATCCCCGTATCTTCAAGACGAAACAGAGGAATGGATTCTGCCAGCATCTCCGGGTGCGCCTTGAGCTTGCTGAGGATCGAATCCACCCCAGCTCCCAGGGCGAAGACCGCTTTCAGTTTACGCCCTTGCAGCATTTCTACCGGAGGATGCCACACCAGGGCATAATCCGCCGGGTCATTATCGCCGCGTTTCCACTCACGAACTCGTGCGCCCGGCAGCGCCGCCGAAAGCGTTTTTATCCAGTAAGCGTTATCAAATGTCGGGTGGTAAAAAATGATGTCCATTGCGATTGCCTTCTGTTGCGCTGTTTTACGTTCATTTTCAACTGCATCGCAGCATAACAAAATTTGTGCCCTTGGTCGTTGTAGATAAAAGAGGCACTTTCAGCACATTAAGAAATCAGGTTGGTTGAAGTTTGTCTCAACGCGCTAATTTACTGAAAAAGTTGATTGACGTCCGTAAGGCTTTTCCTTACATTAGCGCCCGTCCCAGCAACAACGGGATAACAATATGGTGAGGTGTCCGAGTGGCTGAAGGAGCACGCCTGGAAAGTGTGTATACGGCAACGTATCGAGGGTTCGAATCCCTCCCTCACCGCCATATTTAAAGAAGAGCTCGCATGAAAATGCGGGCTTTTTTTTCGCATGTAGCACGCCTGCGGGAGGGATGAGAACCCTCGACTGAGGGTTCGACAACGGGCGACAGCCAGTTGGACAGACCATGAACGCAGTGAGTGGGCTGCCCGCAGGGCGAGCGAAGCGAGTCAATCCCTCCCTCACCGCCATATTTAAGATAAGAGCTCGTACGAAAGTACGGGCTTTTTTCGTTTATATTCTCCCGAAAGGGAGGGATGAGAATCCTTGACCGAGGGTTCGACAACGGGCGACAGCCAGTTGGACAGACCACGAACGCAGTGAGTGGGCTGCCCGAAGGGCGAGCGCAGCGAGTCAATCCCTCCCTCACCGCCATATTCAAGATGAGAGCTCGTACGAAAGTACGGGCTTTTTTCGTTTATATTCTCCCGAAAGGGAGGAATGAGAACCCTCGACTGAGGGTTCGACAACGGGCGACAGCCAGTTGGACAGACCACGAACGCAGTGAGTGGGCTGCCCGTAGGGCGAGCGCAGCGAGTCAATCCCTCCCTCACCGCCATATTCAACATGAGAGCGCGTACGAAAGTACGGGCTTTTTTCGTTTATATTTTCCCGAAAGGGAGGGATGAGAGCCCTCGACCGAGGGTTCGACAACTGGCTACGGCCAGTTGGACAGTCTAAGAGCGCAGCGAACAGGCTGCCCGTAGGGCGAGCGAAGCGAGTCCATCCCTCCCGGTGCTTAATGCGACACCGTGCGGTCTGGGCCCCTCACCCTAAACCTTTGCCCAAGGGAGAGGGAACAAAGCGCCACCAGGCCTCACTCCTCCACCATCCTCGCATATTCCTCAGTCAAAAAATCCACCAGCGTTCTCACCGAAGGTAACAGCCCACGCCGGGAAGGATAGACCGCATGAATAACCTCCCTGCGCGGCTCCCATGCCTCAAGCACTTTAACTAACTCCCCGGACGCCAGCTGCTCCTTGACCATCAAAATCGGCAACTGCACAAGACCCACCCCAGCCATGGCGGCCTCTCGCAGTGCCAGCATGTCGGTGGTGATCAGACGCGGTTGAAAATGGATCTCCGCTTTGGCCCCTTCCGGCCCGCTCAGCGCCCACTTATGAACTTGTTTCCCCTCCCCCAGGCTCAGGCCGGGCCAGGCGCTCAGTTCAGACGGCGCACGCGGCGTTCCCAGCCGGGTAAGCAACTGCGGTGCCGCCACCAGACAATGGCCTCTGTCGGCAAGCACCCGCAAAACCAGATCGCTGTCGTCAAACGGACGCGGGCGAACGCGGATCGCCACATCAATCCCCTCGGCCACCAGATCCACCCGCCGGTTGGTCGCCTCCAGCTGCAGATTAATACCGGGATAGCGCGCCATAAACCTCGCCAGCATCGGTCCGACATGCACATGCAGGAGCGTCACCGGACAGGTGATCCTGACCACGCCGCGGGGTTCCGCCTGCAATGCCGCAACGGCCTCTTCTGCCGCTTCGGCTTCTACCAGCATCGCCTTACAGTGCTGATAGAAGGTATGCCCCACCTCCGTGACCGTAAACTGACGGGTGGTACGCTGGATCAAGCGCACGCCGAGCCGCGTCTCAAGCTGCGCAATCCGACGGCTTAGTTTCGATTTAGGCTGATCCAGCGCCCGGCCCGCCGCCGCGAAGCCACCGTGATCCACCACTTTCACAAACCACACGAAATCATTCAGATCCTGCATAACGCCCTCATAGTTCCATATCAGGAACAGTGCATGTCATTTTCACCGTCTACCGGGATATTAAGCCTGAATATAAGCTAATTACATCGACAGAACATCAGGAGAAGAGGATGAAAAACGTAACAGGTATTTATACCGCACCCCGCCAGCACTGGGTTGGCGACGGTTTCCCGGTGCGTTCGATGTTTTCTTACCAGACCCACGGCGAGCCCCTTAGCCCGTTTTTACTGCTGGACTACGCCGGGCCGTACAGCTTCCCGCCAGATGGGGCAAAACGCGGCGTGGGCGAGCATCCCCACCGCGGCTTTGAGACGGTCACGATTGTCTATTCCGGCGAGGTGGAACACCGCGACTCGACGGGTAAAGGCGGCGTGATTGGCCCGGGCGATGTGCAGTGGATGACAGCTGGCTCCGGCATTCTGCATGAGGAGTTCCACTCCAGCGCCTTTGCACAGCAGGGTGGCGAGCTAAAAATGATGCAGCTGTGGGTCAATCTGCCCGCCAAAGACAAGATGGCGACGCCGGGCTACCAGAGCATCACCAAAAGCCAGATCCCGGTGCTGACATTACCCGACAACCGCGGTGAACTGCGGGTGATCGCCGGACGTTACGAGGAGGTCACCGGCCCGGCGCAGACTCACTCTCCGCTGAACCTGTGGGATATCACCCTGCGTCAGGGCAGCCTTCTGACGCTCACTCAGCCTGAAGGCTGGAGCACGGCGCTGGTCGTGCTGGAAGGCAGCGTGACGGTGAACGGCTCCGCCCAGGCGGGTGAAGCGCAGCTTGTCGTGCTGAGTCAGGAAGGCGAGAAGCTGCATCTGGAGGCCAGCAGCGACGCCAAAGTGCTGATGATGGCCGGAGAATCCCTGAATGAACCCATCGTCGGCTACGGCCCGTTCGTGATGAACAGTAAAACCGAAATTGCAGAAGCTATTCGCGATTTCAATTCCGGCCGCTTCGGCCAGATCTGAACGTAATAAAGGAGAGAACCATGTCGACCCCAGCTAACTTTAGCGGTGCGCGTCCAGTTATTGATGTGAATGATGCTGTGATGCTTCTGATCGACCACCAGAGCGGGCTGTTCCAGACCGTTGGTGACATGCCAATGCCGGAGCTGCGCGCCCGCGCCGCGGCGCTGGCCAAAATTGCCAGTCTGGCGAATATCCCGGTGATCACCACCGCCTCCGTACCGCAAGGGCCAAACGGCCCGCTGATCCCGGAGATCCACGCTAATGCCCCGCATGCGCAGTATGTGGCGCGCAAAGGCGAGATTAACGCCTGGGATAACCCGGAGTTCGTGGCAGCTGTGAAGGCGACCGGGCGCAAGACGCTTATTATTGCTGGCACCATCACCAGCGTCTGCATGGCCTTCCCGTCGATCAGCGCGGTGGCTGACGGCTATAAAGTCTTTGCCGTGATTGACGCTTCAGGCACCTACAGCAAAATGGCGCAGGAGATCACCCTGGCGCGTGTGGTGCAGGCAGGCGTTGTGCCCATGGATACCGCAGCCGTGGCCTCGGAAATCCAGCGCACCTGGAATCGTGATGATGCCGCCCAGTGGGCGGAAGTCTACACACACATTTTCCCGGCATATCAGTTGCTCATGGAAAGCTACGGCAAGGCGCAAGAGGTGATGAAGAACAGCGAAGCGCTCGATTCACAGCGTTAATGGTTCGCTCCATGGCCTGAAAACCGTGGAGCTGATTATTGCTTAACCGAACGCGCATTAATGCAGAAAATCTGCTTGACCGATTTAGCCTGACTCCCTATAGTAGCGCCCCGTTGCCCCCGAGAGGAAAGGCAGCAAAACAATATGGTGAGGTGTCCGAGTGGCTGAAGGAGCACGCCTGGAAAGTGTGTATACGGCAACGTATCGAGGGTTCGAATCCCTCCCTCACCGCCATATTCAAGATAAGAGCTCGTACGAAAGTACGGGCTTTTTTCGTTTATATTCTCCCGAAAGGGAGGGATGAGAACCCTCGACTGAGGGTTCGACAACTGGCGATAGCCAGTTGGACAGCCTGAGAGCGCAGCGAACAGGCTGCCCGCAGGGCGAGCGCAGCGAGTCCATCCCTCCCTCACCGCCATATTTAAAGAAGAGCTCGCATGAAAATGCGGGCTTTTTTTTCGCATGTAGCACGCCTGCGGGAGGGATGAGAACCCTCGACTGAGGGTTCGACAACGGGCGATAGCCAGTTGGACAGCCTGAGCGCGCAGCGAACAGGCTGCCCGTAGGGCGAGCGCAGCGAGTCAATCCCTCCCTCACCGCCATATTTCAGATGAGAGCTCGTACGAAAGTACGGGCTTTTTTCGTTTATATACTCCCGAAAGGGAGGGATGAGAACCCTCGACCGAGGGTTCGACAACGGGCGACAGCCAGTTGGACAGACCATGAACGCAGTGAGTGGGCTGCCCGCAGGGCGAGCGAAGCGAGTCCATCCCTCCCTCACCGCTATATTTTAGATGAGAGCTCGCATGAAAATGCGGGCTTTGTTTTCGCATGTAGCACGCCTGCGGGAGGAATGAGCTCCCCCGACCGAGGGTTCGACAACGGGCGACAGCCAGTTGGACAGACCGCGAACGCAGTGAACAGGCTACCCGCAGCGAGTCCATCCCTCCCGGAGCCCACTGTCACTCCGTGCGCTCTGGGCCCCTCACCCCCGCCCTGAATGGAGAGGGGGCCGACCGTGCCAATATTTTTGTGGGGATTCTTCAACCCCATCGGAGAAGAAACAAAGCGCAGCGCCATCAGGCATCTGCCCCGCACAAACAACAAAGCCCGGTTTCCCGGGCTTTGCACACAGCAACAGACTCAATAGTAGGCGTTCAGTGTTCGCTGACAGAGCGCCGAACGCACACAGTCATCTTTCGTAAACTGTACTATCCCTACCATCTCATCCTCAACGAAACGTGCCAACGCATCGCTCAGACCCGATTTTACGCCGGCCGGCAGGTCGCACTGGGTGATATCCCCGTTCACGATCACCGTCACGTTTTCCCCGAGGCGCGTCAAAAACATCTTCATTTGCGCAGCAGTTACGTTCTGAGCCTCGTCGAGAATCACAACTGCATTTTCAAATGTACGTCCGCGCATATAGGCGAACGGCGCAATTTCTACCTTGCCAATTTCTGGTCGCAGGCAGTACTGCATAAAAGATGCGCCCAAACGCTTCACCAGCACGTCATAAACGGGCCGGAAATATGGCGCAAATTTCTCCGAAATATCACCGGGCAAGAAGCCGAGATCTTCATCGGCCTGCAATACCGGGCGAGTGACAATGATCTTATCGACGTCTTTATGAATCAGAGCCTCTGCCGCTTTGGCTGCACTTATCCAGGTTTTCCCGCAACCGGCTTCACCGGTGGCGAAAATCAGCGACTTTCTCTCAATAGCATTCAGGTACTGCGCCTGAGCGTCATTGCGTGCAACAATTGGCGCCATATCCCGGCTGTCCCGCGCCATGCCAATTGCTTCAACGCCACTCATCTGCACAAGCGAGGTGACCGACTCTTCTTCACGCTGTTTATGGCTACGTGAATCCCGTCTCAGCACACGTTTTGCTTCACGACGAGCTTTGATCACTGCTTTTTGTCTTCCCATGGATAGCACCTTGAGTTGTTGGTATTCATCACTCGTACCGGCATCGGTACGATTATGCGAACAAACATCTGAGGGTTGGCTTCCTTCTAAGCCATAGCTTGCTTGGTTAAATGACCCAACCGAATCGCTATGCTCACCATTCGGTGGATCGGAAAAATCAGGATTTACTGGGGAGGGGGAGAATTTTTCGGTGAAGAGATCGCTGCCGGAGTGTGAACCTCCGCGCCGGGTGCTGCGTTTGTTGCCTTTACCTTGTCCAGTTGAGGACCCAACCATTCGCGATCTCCAGAGCGATTCATGATCACTGTAAGGTTTACCGCTTTCTTAATGTAAGTACATCAGGATTTAGCATGAATGCAACATTATTTTTACCTGAGTGCAACTTTTAAGATTCACCTGACAGCGTTAGTTAGTCTGCTATGGGAATATTACAGAATTATAACAAGAGTTTAGCGGGACATAAAAATAGGTCCCGCTTATGGGGTAAGCGGGACGGGATTCAGGCTTCGAGCAGCCCCTGCGCAAGCCAGCCGTTTTTATCGCGCACGCCTGGCAGAGCAAAGAAATAGCCCCCGCCAATCGGCTTAACGTACTCCTCCAGCGCTTCGCCGTTCAGGCGCTTCTGCACGGTCAAAAAGCCCTGCTCCAGATCGTGCTGGTAGCAGACAAACAGCAGGCCCATATCCAACTGGCCAGAGTTAGTCACCCCCAGCGAGTAGCTGTATCCCCGGCGCATCATCAGGTTGGACTCGGTCTCCTTTGTGCGTGGGTTAGCGAGGCGGATATGGCTGTCGAGCGCAATGGTCTCGCCATCAGGATCGCTGGCGTAATCCGGCACGTCGTGCTCGTTTTTCATCCCCAACGGCGCGCCGCTGTGTTTGTCGCGGCCAAAAATGGTCTGCTGCTCCTTGAGCGGCGTGCGGTCCCAGAACTCAACGTGGAACTGGATAATGCGCACCGCCTGATAGCTGCCGCCCACCGTCCAGGCTGGTTCACTCTGGTCGGCCGTTACCCACACCACTTTGTCCATCAGGGGCGCATCCTGGCTGTTCGGGTTGGCGGTGCCATCCTTAAAGCCGAGCAGATTCACCGGCGTCTCTTTGCCTTTGCTGCGCGCGGCGTGGTCAGAGATAAATCCTTCCCGCTTCCAGCGTACACTCAGCAGATCCGGGGTGTGTTTAATCAAATCGCGCAGCGCGTGAATCACCGTATCCTGGGTGTTGGCGCAGATCTGGATCAGCAGATCGCCGTGGCACAGGGCCGCATCCAGGGAGTCATTCGGGAAACGCACCATCTTCTGCAACGATTTGGGTTTTTGCGCGGCGAGACCAAAGCGATCGTCAAACAGCGAGGCCCCCAGCGATACCGTCATGGTCAGGTTATCCGGGGCGATATAGGCACCCAGGATCCCCGAATCCATCGGCGGCAGACGCGGGTTCTGCGTATCGGGCGCCGGGCCGCCGGTGGTCAAAAATGCAATGCGCTGCGTCAGAAGGCGGAACAGACGTTCCAGCTCGCTTTTGTCGCTGGCCAGTACATCAAAGGCCACCAGCATCATCGATGCCTGCTGCGGGGTTAAGATCCCCGCCTGATGCTGGCCGTAGAACGGCTGCGTCTCCATCCGCGCATCCGGGGAGAGCGTGCCCGGGGCACTCTGCGGTTTTGCCGCATGCGCCACCGGGCAACCACCCGCCAGGGCAAGAGCGCCGCCAAGCGCCCCTACCCCTTTTAACAACCGACGTCGTGAAGGTTCAGCCACGTCGAACTCGTCATGCTTGTTCATCAACTTAGTCCAGACCCAGTACGCCACGCAGCTGAGCCAGATCTTCCGCCAGAGTGGTGATCGGCCCTTTCAGGGCATTACGGTCAGCATCGGTCAGCTTGTCGTAGGTTTCAAACCCGTCTTTGGTGCGGTATTTCGCCAGAATAGTGGTGACTTTCTTAAAGTTGGCATCCACTTTCGCCAGCAGAGCGCTGTTATCTTTTTGCAGCTGTGGACGCAGCAGGTCAACGATCTTCTGGGCACCTTCGACGTTGGCCTGGAAGTCCCACAGGTCGGTATGGCTGTAGCGATCTTCTTCCCCGCTGATTTTGCTGGCCGCCACTTCTTCAATCAGACCCGCTGCCCCACCCACAACTTTTGACGGCGGGAAGGCCAGCTCGCTGATGCGTTTTTGCAGCTCCAGCACGTCGCTGTTCAACTGCTCCGCGTATTGCTCCATCCCTTTGGTTGAGTCGTCGCCAAACAGCGCTTTCTCCAGGCGGTGGAAACCGGTGAATTTCGGATCGGCGGCTTTCTGCTCGTAGTCATCCTCACGGGCATCGATGCTGCCATCCAGGTCAGAGAACAGCTCGGCGATAGGCTCGATGCGCTCGTAGTGCTGGCGGGTTGGCGCGTACAGCGATTTAGCTTTTTCGATATCGCCTGCTTTCACGGCGTCGGTAAAGGCTTTTGTGCCGGCAACCAGATCCGCGGTCTCTTTGGTCACGTAGGCTTTATAGGCGGTGATGGCATCGCCCAGGCTCAGCAGCGCGTCGCCTTTGGCGGCGTCGGCGGTGGCAGCGCCTTTAACAATCAGCTTGCCTTTCGGGTTGGTCAGCAGGCCGCAGGTCATGTCGTATTCACCCGGCTGCAGGTTGGCAGTCATCTTCTGGCTGAAGCCCGGCGCGATGTTCTCACGCTCTTCCACCACCATGACCCCTTTGAGGATCTCCCACTCCAGCGCTTTCTGGCTGTGGTTCTGGATGATGAACTGGGTTTTACCGCTGTTGACCGTGATGGTCATCGGCTCACACTGTTTATCATTGACGGTAACTTTAACCTGCGGAACATCCGCGGCCTGTGCAGCGAAGGCAGACGCAATCAGCGCTGCCACGCCAGCCTGTAACGCACTGCGACGAAATTGAATTGCCATGACCCTTCCCTTTAACAAGTATGTTGTAACTATACACGTCACCCTGCAAGCTACCTCTGCATTGGCTTCGTTTGCTCACCCCAGTCACTTACCTGAGTAAGCGCCTGGGGTGCCTCAGCCTTGCCGACTGGATGCAACTTGCATGATTTTGTAGACAAAATAAGCACTTCAGGACGCGGTATGCGACGGCTGCGTGCCTGGCCGCGATGGCATAAAGAACAGCGCCAGCGCCGGAATGAGATAGATGAAATAAACAGCCACTTCACTGACGCTCGGCGTTTCCTGATAACCGAAGATCCCTTCCAGCAGGGTGCCGGTCAGCGAATGGGTGGTCAGGACGTTACTGAGATCGAACGCCACATCCTGGAAGTGGTTCCACAGGCCCGCCTCATGGAAGGCGCGGATCGCCCCGGCGGCCAGCCCGGCGGCTACCAGCAGAATAAACAGGCTGGTCCACTTGAAGAAAACGCCGAGGTTAAGACGGATCCCACCCCAGTAGAGCAGGAAACCGAGCACCACCGCGGTTGCCAGACCCAGTACCGCGCCGAGCGGCGGCCAGATCCCGACATCCTGCTGGAAAGCAGCCAGCAGGAAGAAGACCGACTCCAGCCCTTCACGCGCCACGGCGAAGAAGACCATCATGATCAATGCCCAGCCGTGGTGATTGCCCTTTGCGAGGGCGCTATCCACCGCCTGTTCCAGCTGAACCTTAACGTTACGCGACACTTTGCGCATCCAGAACACCATCCAGGTGAGGATCACCACCGCAATGACTGCGACGATGCCTTCAAACAGCTCCTGCTCTTTTTGCGGGAATTCCCCGGTGGTTTCGTTAATCGCAATCCCCAGACCGAGACAGAGGGCGGCCGCCAGGAAGACGCCAATCCACATCACCCCAATCCAGCGACCACGCTGGGTTCGTTTCAGATAGCTGGCGATCAGGCTGACAATAAGGGCCGCTTCGAGGCCTTCACGTAACATAATGAGAAATGGAACAAACATGCCGACACCTTAAATGTTTATCACGGTCAACTGATGCAAAGAAAGGTAAATTCTTGTGATAGTGATTATCATTACGGCAATAAGAAATACAAGCGAAATATGCTGCATTTTGATGACAGGATGTAAACCCATAAGGGAAATATAATCACCACAGTGACTAAAAGGTGAATAAGTTATCACGCAAAAGTTCATTTACGGTTAAAGCAGGCTGTGGCTAAATATGCGCCTCATTAATCTGCTGAAAATCAACTATGTATCAATTCCTGCACTTTCTGCTGGCGCTGGTGGTAATCCTTGCGCTGGCCTGGCTGGTCAGCTTTGACCGCCGTCATGTTCGCATTCGTTATGTCATCCAGCTTATTGTCATTGAAATTGCGCTGGCGTTCTTTTTCCTCCACGCCGAAAGCGGTCTGTTTGTTATTCAATACGTCTCGGGCTTCTTCGAGTCATTACTGAAATATGCCGCCGAAGGAACCAACTTTGTATTTGGCGGGATGGGTGAAAAAGGGCTGGCGTTTATTTTCCTCGGTGTGCTGTGCCCGATTATCTTTATTTCTGCGCTGATCGGTATTCTGCAACACTGGCGTATTCTGCCGGTGATTATCCGCGTCGTCGGCACCCTGCTGTCGAAGGTAAACGGCATGGGCAAACTTGAATCCTTTAACGCCATCAGCTCCCTGACGCTGGGCCAGTCGGAAAACTTCATTGCTTACAAAGGGGTGTTGGGGGATCTCTCCTCACGCCGTCTGTTCACCATGGCCGCTACCGCGATGTCGACCGTCTCACTGTCGATTGTCGGAGCCTATATGACCATGCTTGAGGCAAAATATGTGGTCGCGGCGCTGATCCTGAATATGTTCAGCACCTTTATAATTCTCACGGTGATTAACCCGACCCGCCCGGAAGCGGAGCCGGAAATTAAGCTTGAGAAGATGCATGAGTCTCAGAGCTTCTTTGAGATGCTGGGCGAATATATTCTGGCCGGATTCAAAGTGGCGATGATTATTCTGGCGATGCTGATCGGTTTTATTGCCCTGATCAGCGCCGTTAACGCCCTCTTCTCTACCGTGTTCGGTTTAAGCTTCCAGCAGATTTTAGGCTATGTCTTCTATCCGCTGGCGTGGCTGGTAGGCATTCCGCTGAGCGATGCCCTGCACGCGGGCGGCATTATGGCGACCAAACTGGTGGCGAACGAGTTTGTGGCGATGATCGAGCTGCAAAAAATTGCGGCGCAGATGACCCCGCGCGGGCTGGGCATTCTGTCGGTGTTCCTGGTCTCCTTCGCTAACTTTGCCTCTATCGGCATCGTGGCCGGGGCAATTAAAGGGCTGAATGAGAAACAGGGCAACGTGGTGTCGCGCTTTGGCCTGCGCCTGGTGTACGGTGCCACCCTGGTGAGCCTGTTGTCGGCGAGCTTTGCGGGATTGGTGTTGTAGTTAGTTGCCCGGCGATGTTTGCCGGGCCAATAACGTCAATGCAAAACGGCTACTCGGGTTATTGCCAGCCAGTTAAGCAATTCGATATTTCTAAATGAGTGAAGTGGAAAAGTTCCGTTCACTAAAGCACCTCTGCTTTATGCCCCCTCCGCTGCGGTGAACGTGCCAGGGGGGCTCGCCGCCTCCCCCCTGGCTACCCCGGCTCCCGGCCAGGAAAATCGCCGCTTCGCGGTGCACTCAGCTTATTCCTTCAGGCTTTCGGGTCGGGCACCAGCCTGCATCCCTGCAGGCTATGCCCTCTCGGCGCGTCCCTGCGCCTCGCCCCGGCCTTCCGGAAACGCTTCGTCGATTTTCAGCCGGATTCCCCCCACCCTCACGCTTCTCAGTCGCCTGAAAGGGGCACCGGTGTTGAGTCCCCGCTGAAACCGGCGAACCGGAGACCGGATGACAAGGGCTGGACGCCAGGGATGGCGGCCAGAGGCGAATCGAGACAGGATGTCGAGTTGAGCCGACCGCAGGCAGCCGGTCGGGAGGTGAGCGCAGTGCGAAGCACCGGTTTCATTGCGGGGCCGCGGGGATTGACAAGGGGGGCCCGGCGGCCCCCCTTGTCACGTTCACGGGTTGTGGAATGCCATGTTCTGCTGAACATGAGGTGAACGGAACAATCCGCCGGACTTAACTGGCTGGCATTACAACGCGCATTGCCGTTTTTGAATTAACCCTCTCACTTTGGATGAGGGCAACAGGCCAAACAGCATCACCTCAAAACTGCACGCACACCGGCTGGTCGACGCGCATCACTGACTCCTGAGCAAAGCGCTGCTTATAGATGCCGCGCAACGCCTCGATATTGCTTTCGCTCCGGGCATCTTTGCCGTGGATGAGCATCAGCGCCTTACTCGACTCGCGCGCTACTTTTCCGTCGTTACCCAGCCATTGCCCACGCGCCTCAAACACCGTTAAGCCATCACGAAAACGCGGGGTGACGTCCTGGTCAACAAACTGCTGCCACTCCTGGCCGGTGATCGCCTCCCCTGCCGGACGGTTCAGGCCAAAATAGAGCGTGGTCTGCTGCATCTGGTTATCGGCTTTGCAAGTGTTATCCGCTATGCTGTGCGATGGGGCGTTGCATCCTGCCAACAGTAAAAGCGCACCCGCCATCAGCCCTGTTTTGATTATCATTGTTCGCTATCCTCATTGTTATATGCCCTTCATGCTTCACGCTGCATGTGCGTTGGCTACGCACCGTCACCCCAGTTACTCACTTATATAAGCGCCTGAGGATTCACGTCCTTGCCACCTTCCTGCGACGCGAAGTATTCAGGGGCAACCCACAGCGATATCAACGTAAATCACGGATTTTGGCAAGAAAAAAGCCGGGCATGCCCGGCTTAGATTACGAAGGTAAGGGTTCTCCCTCTCCTTCGTGGAGAGGGAGAAAACACATTATTCCGCCTGTAACTTCGTTGGCGGCGCGGTGTGGTACTGCGCATCCGCTTCCGCAAAGCGTTTCTGCATCGCGGCAGACGGCGCTTTACCCAGCAGGCTGAAGACCACAATCCCGATGCTGGCGAAGATAAAGCCTGGAATGATTTCGTACAGCCCCAGCCACGCGAATTGTTTCCAGACGATAACGGTGACGGCACCAATAATCATCCCCGCCAGCGCACCGTTGCGGGTCATGCGTGACCACATAACCGAGAACAGCACCACCGGACCGAAGGCCGCACCAAAACCTGCCCAGGCGTAGCTTACCAGGCCCAGCACGCGGTTTTCCGGGTTAGCCGCCAGCGCGATGGAGACCAGCGCCACCACCAGCACCATAGTGCGCCCGACCCACACCAGCTCTTTCTGGCTGGCGCTTTTACGCAGGAACGCTTTGTAGAGATCTTCCGTAATGGCACTGGAGCAGACCAGCAGCTGGCAGCTCAGGGTGGACATCACTGCCGCCAGAATTGCAGAGAGCAGAATACCGGCAATCCATGGGTTGAACAGGATCTGCGTCAGCTCGATGAACACGCGCTCGGCGTTCTGGTTCACCGCACCTGCCAGCGATGGGTTGTTGTTGAAGTAGGCAATACCGAAGAAGCCGACCGCACAGGCCCCGCCCAGACAGAGGATCATCCAGGCCATGCTGATACGACGGGCATGAACGATGGTGTGGTGAGAGTCTGCCGCCATAAAGCGCGCCAGGATGTGCGGCTGGCCGAAGTAACCCAGCCCCCAGCCCATCAGCGAGACAATCGCCACAAAGTTCAGGCCTTTCAGCATATCGACGTTTTCGATGCTCTTCTGCTGGATCACCGCCAGAGAATCACCCAGGCCGCCCACGGAGAGGATCACAATCACCGGGGTCAGGATCAGGGCAAAAATCATCAGGCTCGCCTGCACGGTATCGGTCCAGCTAACCGCCAGGAACCCGCCCACGAAGGTGTAGAGGATGGTTGCCGCAGCACCCGCCCACAGCGCGGTCTCATAGCTCATGCCGAAGGTGCTTTCGAACAGACGCGCCCCGGCCACGATGCCGGAGGCACAGTAGATGGTGAAGAACACCAGGATGACCACCGCAGAGATAATACGCAGCACCCGGCTGTTATCTTCGAAACGCCCGGTGAAGTAGTCCGGCAGGGTCAGGGCGTTATTGTTGGCTTCGGTATGCACGCGCAGACGCCCGGCCACCAGTTTCCAGTTAATCCATGCCCCCACGGTCAGACCGATGGCAATCCAGCTTTCAGAGATCCCGGAGATGAAGATAGCGCCCGGCAGCCCCATCAGCAGCCAGCCGCTCATATCCGATGCGCCCGCCGAGAGCGCGGTGACGACCGGCCCCAGGCTACGCCCACCCAGAATATAATCGTCAAAGTTTTTGGTAGAACGCCATGCAAGGAACCCTATCAGGATCATGCCAAAAATATAGATAAGAAATGTCACCAGCATCGGTGTGCTAATTGCCATTTAAATACTCCGCAAAAATGTTCGACAGCCTTCCCGGCAGTCTTTATTCCACCCCCGGAACGAGGGGGTGATGATGTGTGTTTGTGTTGGCCGCGCGTATCCTGCCGTATGCGCTGCTCTGACACAAATGATTTAACACTGCATTTACATCAATTTCATCCCCGGTTTCACAGCAGATTGCTGGAGGTTGCACTCGCTCACGTTTTTCGCGGTTGCACCTGCAAAAAGTGTTAAGCGCCGCATGAAACCAGGGTTGAAAATGAAAATCCACATCTTTTTTGCGGTTAACCATGCCGTAACAATCCATTCATTTTCCAGCTTGCAAACCGGGTCACATTTAACGAGGTTGCACAAAGTTGCAACATAGTGGATATTTCACGTTAACTACACTAGCGCTACTGAATCACAGGAGTTTTTGGCATGGGCATGACCACCATGGGGGTTAAGCTGGATGACGCGACCCGCGAACGGATTAAATCGGCAGCCACGCGAATTGACCGCACGCCACACTGGTTAATTAAGCAGGCCATCTTTAATTATCTGGAAAAGCTGGAGAGCGACGACGCCCTGCCAGAGCTGCCTGCCCTGTTGGCCGGTGCCGCTAATGAGGGCGACGAGCACGCCGAGGCCGTCGAAGAGATCCACCAGCCGTTCCTCGAATTTGCCGAGCAGATCCTGCCTCAGTCGGTGAGCCGCGCGGCCATTACCGCCGCCTACCGCCGTGCCGAGACCGATGCCGTCCCGATGCTGCTGGAGCAGGCGCGCCTGCCGGAGCCGATTGCCACCCAGGCCCATAACCTGGCGTATCAGCTGGCCGAAAAACTGCGCAGCCAGAAAACCGCCACCGGCCGTGCCGGAATGGTGCAGAGCCTGCTGCAGGAGTTTTCCCTCTCCTCCCAGGAGGGCGTGGCCCTGATGTGTCTGGCGGAAGCGCTGCTGCGCATCCCGGACAAAGCCACCCGCGACGCGCTAATCCGCGACAAAATCAGCAACGGCAACTGGCATTCACACATTGGCCGCAGCCCATCGCTGTTCGTTAACGCCGCCACCTGGGGTCTGCTGTTCACTGGCCGTCTGGTCTCCACCCATAACGAAGCCAGCCTTTCACGCTCCCTGAACCGCATTATCGGCAAGAGCGGCGAACCGCTGATCCGTAAAGGCGTGGACATGGCGATGCGTCTGATGGGCGAGCAGTTCGTTACTGGCGAAACCATCGCCGAAGCGCTGGCCAACGCCCGCAAGCTGGAAGATAAAGGCTTCCGCTACTCCTATGACATGCTGGGCGAAGCGGCGCTGACCGCTGCCGACGCGCAGGCCTATCTGGTCTCTTACCAGCAGGCGATCCACGCCATTGGTAAAGCCTCGAATGGCCGCGGCATTTATGAAGGCCCGGGGATCTCCATTAAGCTCTCCGCCCTGCACCCGCGTTACAGCCGCGCCCAGTACGACCGCGTGATGGATGAGCTTTACCCGCGCCTGAAGTCCCTGACCCTGCTGGCACGCCAGTATGACATCGGGATCAACATCGACGCCGAAGAGGCCGACCGTCTGGAGATCTCCCTCGATCTGCTGGAAAAACTGTGCTTCGAGCCAGAGCTGGCAGGCTGGAACGGGATTGGCTTCGTGATCCAGGCCTACCAGAAACGCTGTCCGTTCGTGATTGATTACCTGATCGACCTCGCCACCCGCAGCCGTCGCCGCCTGATGATCCGTCTGGTGAAGGGCGCCTACTGGGACAGCGAGATCAAGCGCGCCCAGATGGAAGGCCTGGAGGGCTATCCGGTCTATACCCGCAAGGTCTACACCGACGTCTCTTATCTTGCCTGTGCCAAAAAGCTGCTCGGCGTGCCGAACCTGATTTACCCGCAGTTCGCTACCCACAACGCCCACACCCTGGCGGCCATTTATCAACTCGCCGGTCAGAACTACTATCCGGGCCAGTACGAGTTCCAGTGCCTGCACGGCATGGGTGAACCGCTGTACGAGCAGGTCACCGGTAAGGTTGCGGATGGCAAACTGAACCGTCCGTGCCGGATTTATGCCCCTGTGGGCACCCATGAAACCCTGCTGGCGTATCTGGTGCGTCGTCTGCTGGAAAACGGGGCCAACACCTCCTTTGTTAACCGCATCGCCGATGCCACTCTGCCGCTGGACGAGCTGGTGGCGGATCCGGTGCTGGCGGTGGAAAAAATGGCCGCTCAGGAAGGTCAGGTGGGTCTGCCGCATCCGAAGATTGCCCTGCCGCGCGAGCTGTACGGTGCAGGCCGTATCAACTCCTCCGGTCTGGACCTGGCGAACGAACACCGTCTGGCCTCGCTCTCTTCGTCGCTGCTCAACAGCGCCCTGCAGAAATGGCAGGCCAAACCGATCCTTGAGCAGCCAGTGAGCAACGGCGAAATGCAGCCGGTGGTCAACCCGGCCGAGCCGAAAGACATTGTCGGTTTCGCCCGCGAAGCCACCGAGCAGGAAGTGGATCTGGCCCTCGACAGCGCGGTGAACAACGCGCCAATCTGGTTCGCCACGCCGCCGCAGGAGCGTGCCGCGATCCTGGAGCGCGCTGCGGTGCTGATGGAAGATCAGATGCAACAGCTGATTGGTATTCTGGTGCGCGAAGCCGGTAAAACCTTCAGCAACGCGATCGCCGAAGTGCGCGAGGCGGTTGACTTCCTGCACTACTATGCCGGTCAGGTCCGTGACGACTTTGACAACGAAACCCATCGCCCGCTGGGGCCGGTAGTCTGTATCAGCCCGTGGAACTTCCCGCTGGCCATCTTCACCGGTCAGATTGCTGCCGCGCTTGCCGCCGGTAACAGCGTGCTGGCGAAACCGGCCGAGCAAACCCCGCTGATTGCCGCCCAGGGGATCAACATCCTGCTGGAAGCGGGCGTACCGGCAGGCGTGGTGCAACTGCTGCCAGGCCGCGGCGAGACCGTGGGCGCGAAGCTCACCGCCGACAACCGTGTGCGCGGCGTGATGTTCACCGGCTCCACCGAAGTGGCCTCCCTGCTGCAACGCAACATCGCCACCCGTCTGGATGCCCAGGGCCGTCCGACCCCGCTGATTGCGGAAACCGGCGGCATGAACGCGATGATCGTGGACTCCTCTGCCCTCACCGAGCAGGTGGTGGTGGACGTGGTCGCCTCGGCCTTCGACAGCGCCGGACAGCGCTGCTCTGCCCTGCGTGTGCTGTGCCTGCAGGATGACATTGCTGACCACACCCTGAAGATGCTGCGTGGCGCGATGGGCGAATGCCGGATGGGCAACCCAGGCCGTCTGACCACCGATATCGGCCCGGTAATTGATGCCGAAGCCAAAGCGAATATTGAGAATCACATTCAGGCGATGCGCGCCAAAGGCCGTCCGGTATTCCAGGCGGTGCGTGAGAACAGCGAAGACGCCCGCGAATGGACCAGCGGCACCTTCGTGGCGCCAACCCTGATCGAGCTGGCCAGCTTCGACGAACTGAAAAAAGAGGTCTTTGGCCCGGTGCTGCACGTGGTGCGTTACAACCGTAACAACCTCGATCAGCTGATTGAGCAGATTAACGCCTCCGGTTATGGCCTGACGCTGGGCGTGCATACCCGTATCGACGAAACCATCGCCCAGGTGACCGGCAGCGCGAAAGTCGGCAACCTGTACGTGAACCGCAATATGGTTGGCGCGGTCGTCGGCGTGCAGCCGTTTGGCGGCGAAGGGCTGTCGGGCACCGGTCCGAAAGCCGGTGGTCCAATGTACCTGTACCGCCTGCTGGCGAACCGTCCGGCGAATGCCCTCGGCGTGACCCTGGCGCGTCAGGATGCACAACTTCCGGTGGACGCCCAGGTGAAAGCGGTGCTGACTCAGCCGCTGGAAGCCCTGGCCACCTGGGCAGAAAAACGTCCTGAACTGCGGGCGCTGTGCCAGCAGTATGGCGAGCTGGCCCAGGCGGGTACGCAGCGTGTGCTGCCTGGTCCGACCGGCGAGCGTAACACCTGGACCCTGATGCCACGCGAGCGCGTGCTCTGTGTGGCGGATAACGAGCAGGATGCGCTGATCCAGCTGGCAGCCGCACTGGCGACCGGATGTGAAGTGCTGTGGCCGGAAGATGGCCTGCACCGCGACCTGGCGAAACAGCTGCCGAAGGCAGTAACCGCGCGCATTCACTTTGCGAAAGCGGATGTGCTGACCAGCCAGCCGTTTGATGCGGTGATCTATCACGGCGATTCCGACCAGCTGCGCGAGCTGTGCGAACAGGTTGCGGCCCGTAGCGGCGCGATTGTGTCGGTGCAGGGCTTCGCCCGCGGCGAGGACAATCTGCAGCTGGAGCGTCTGTACGTGGAGCGCTCCCTGAGCGTGAACACCGCTGCCGCAGGGGGTAATGCCAGTCTGATGACCATCGGCTAAACGTGCAATCTTTCCCCGGTGGCGCTACGCTTACCGGGGCTACAGATAGCGTGACAATGTGGTTTTCACCGGCCGGATAAGCGTAGCGCATCCGGCTTTTTTACACGGAGAGAAACATGAAAAGAGCTTTTATTGCCGGAGCAGCGTTACTGCTGAGCGCCAGCGCGCTGGCGGATGAGTGCGGTAACGCCAGCACCCAGGTTGAGATGAACACCTGCACCGCGCAACAGTATCAGGCGGCGGATAAAACCCTGAACCAGACGTATCAGGCCGTTATGAAGCGCGCCGCGACACCCCAGCGCGATCTGCTGAAAAAAGCCCAGCAGGCGTGGATCGCCCTGCGCGATGCCGACTGCGCCCTTATCGGTTCGGGTACCGCAGGCGGCTCCGTGCAGCCGATGATCATTAACCAGTGTATGACGGAGAAAACCAACGAACGGGACGCTTTCCTGGCCTCGCTGATGCAGTGTGAAGAGGGCGATTTAAGCTGCCCGCTTCCGCCGTCCAGTTAACGCACCCGGATCCCTTCGATAATCATCCGCTGCACGTTATCCACGGTGCTGTGGAAGAAGTCATCATCCTTGAGCGACTTGCCGGTCACCGCCTCCACCTGGGCGGAAAAGTCGGCGTAGTGCTGGGTGGCGGCCCAGATCATAAAGATCAGATGGTGCGGATCCACCGGGGCCAGTTTGCCAGTGTCCACCCAACCGGCAATGATCGCCGACTTCTCATCTACCAGCGATTTCATGTCCCCGCTCAGCACCGTTTTCAGCAGCGGTGCCCCCTGCAACATCTCCAGACAGAACAGCCGCGAGGCCTGCGGATAGTCGCGGGAGACCTCCAGCTTGAGGCGGATATACTGCTGGATCGCCACCAGTGGGGTCAGCTCTTCGCGGAACGCCTTCAGCGGCGCCAGCCAGATATCGAGGATCTGTTGCAGCACGGCCACGTACAGCGCCTCTTTTGAGGGGAAGTAGTAAAGCAGATTGGTTTTCGACACCCCCGCCAGCTCGGCTACCTGCTCCAGGCGCGTGCCGTGAATGCCAAACTGCGAAAAGGTCTCCAGCGCCGCCGAGAGAATGGCCTGTTTTTTCGCGCTCACTGCCTGGGAACGTTTACCGCCCGTTTTCACTGCGCCTTGTACCATTGGCTCACTCCTTGTTGATCTGCACCCAGCATAGCAAAAACCCCTGAGTTACCACGACAATCTGCACCGCTACCGCGCACGACTGCCTGCTTTGTGTGCAACTATTTTGACCAGACAGTCCACTTTTATCGCCTGCTTTTCCTCAACCAATCATTAACACATTAATAACATTAGTAATTTCAAACCTGGCATCCGCTTTGCAAAACAGGCTTACGCGGCTGAACAGGAGATGCAGGATGCAGCGCCACGTCTGACTTTCACCCCATGTTGAGATGAAGAGAGGTTAGTGATGAAAATTGGCGTATTCGTTCCCATTGGCAATAACGGCTGGCTTATCTCCACCCACGCGCCGCAGTACATGCCGACCTTCGAGCTGAACAAAGCCATTGTGCAAAAAGCGGAGCACTACCACTTCGATTTTGCCCTGTCGATGATCAAGCTGCGCGGCTTCGGCGGCAAAACCGAATTCTGGGATCACAACCTGGAGTCCTTCACGCTGATGGCCGGGCTGGCGGCAGTCACCTCCCGCATCCAGATCTACGCCACCGCCGCCACGCTCACCCTGCCCCCGGCGATTGTCGCGCGGATGGCCTCCACCATCGACACCATCTCCGGCGGCCGCTTTGGCGTCAACCTCGTTACCGGCTGGCAAAAACCGGAGTACGAGCAGATGGGACTCTGGCCGGGCGATGAGTATTTCTCGAAGCGCTACGACTATCTCACCGAGTATGTTCAGGTCCTGCGCGATCTGTGGGGCACCGGCAAAAGCGACTTTAAAGGTGAGTTCTTCACCATGAACGACTGCCGCGTCAGCCCGCAGCCCTCGGTGCCCATGAAGGTGATCTGCGCCGGGCAGAGCGATGCGGGGATGGAGTTCTCGGCAAACTATGCCGACTTCAACTTCTGCTTTGGCAAAGGGGTCAATACGCCGACGGCCTTCGCCCCCACCGCGGCCCGCATGAAACAGGCCGCTGAAAAAACCGGGCGCGATGTCGGCTCCTATGTGCTGTTTATGGTGATAGCCGATGAAACCGACGAAGCGGCGCGGGCGAAGTGGGAGCATTACAAAGCCGGGGCCGACGACGAAGCCCTGAGCTGGCTCAGCGAACAGAGCCAGAAAGATACCCGCTCCGGGGCAGACACCAACGTGCGGCAGATGGCAGACCCGACCTCCGCAGTAAATATCAATATGGGCACCCTGGTCGGCTCTTATGCCAGCGTGGCGCGGATGCTCGATGAAGTGGCGAGCGTACCCGGTGCCGAAGGTGTGTTGCTCACCTTTGATGATTTCCTGGCCGGAATTGAAACCTTTGGCGAGCGCATCCAGCCGCTGATGACGTGCCGATCGCATCTTCCCGCTATCACCAGGGAGGTCGCGTAATGACGATCCTGCCCGCACGCCCGGAAGCTATCACCTTCGATCCCGCCCAGAGCGCGTTGATCGTGGTGGATATGCAGAACGCCTACGCCAGCCCTGGCGGCTACCTTGACCTCGCCGGGTTTGACGTCTCCGCCACCCGGCCAGTAATCGACAATATTCGCACCGCGGTGGCTGCGGCTCGCCAGGCCGGGATCCAGATCATCTGGTTCCAGAACGGCTGGGATGAAGAGTACGTGGAGGCAGGCGGCCCCGGCTCGCCCAACTTCCACAAATCCAACGCCCTGAAAACCATGCGCCAGCGCCCGGAATTGCAGGGCAAGCTGTTGGCGAAAGGCGGCTGGGACTACCAGCTGGTGAACGAGTTGGTGCCGCAGCCGGGGGATATCGTGCTGCCGAAACCGCGCTACAGCGGCTTCTTTAATACCCCGCTGGACAGCCTGCTGCGCAGCCGGGGGATCCGCCATCTGATCTTCACCGGCATAGCCACCAACGTGTGCGTGGAATCGACCCTGCGCGACGGCTTCTTTCTTGAATATTTCGGGGTGGTGCTGGAAGACGCCACCCACCAGGCAGGCCCGGCGTTTGCCCAGCAGGCCGCGCTGTTTAACATCGAAACCTTTTTCGGATGGGTCAGCGACGTCGCCACCTTCTGCGACGCCCTTACACCATCCACCTATGCCCGTATCGCCTGAGGAGTGAGCCAATGCCAAAATCTGTGATTATCCCGCCAGGCACCAGTACGCCGATCGCCCCCTTCGTGCCAGGTACGCTGGCAGATGGCGTGGTCTACGTCTCGGGCACCCTGCCGTTCGACGCCCACAACAACGTGGTGTTTCCCGATGACCCAAAGGCGCAAACCCGCCACGTGCTACAGACTATCCAGCGCGTTATCGAAACGGCGGGCGGGACGATGGCGGACGTGACCTTCAACAGCATCTTTATTACCGACTGGAAAAACTACGCCGCGATTAACGAAATCTATGCCGAGTTTTTCCCTGGCGATAAACCGGCGCGGTTCTGCATTCAGTGCGGGCTGGTCAAACCCGAGGCGCTGGTGGAGATCGCCACCATTGCCCACATCGGTCAGTGAGGTTGCCATGAACCTTTCAATTTCACCCCCGCCCTTTGCGGGCGCGCCGGTGGTGGTGTTAAGCGCCGGGCTGGGCGGCAGCGGCAGCTACTGGCTGCCCCAGTTGGCCGATCTGGAGCAGGATTACCAGGTGGTCTGCTATGACCAGCGTGGCACCGGCAACAATCCCGGCGAGCTGCCGGAGGACTACAGCCTGGCGCAGATGGCCGATGAGCTGTGGCAGGCGCTCAGCACCGCCGGGATCGGGCGCTTTTCGGTGGTCGGCCATGCGCTGGGGGCGCTGATCGGCCTGCAGCTGGCGTTGGATCGTCCTGGCGCGATCGACGCGCTGGTGTGCGTCAACGGCTGGCTGACGCTGCATCCCCATACCCGGCGCTGTTTTCAGGTGCGCGAGCGGTTGCTGCATGCCGGTGGCGCGCAGGCGTGGGTAGAAGCCCAGCCACTGTTTCTCTATCCCGCCGACTGGATGGCCGCCCGTCAGCCGCGCATGGAGGCCGAAGAGGCGCTGGCGCTGGCCCATTTTCAGGGTAAAGCCACCCTGCTGCGCAGACTGAACGCTCTCAAGCGGGCCGATTTCAGCCGCCTGGCGACAGAGATCCGCTGTCCGGTGTTAACGATCTGCTCTGCCGACGATCTGCTGGTGCCAGCCGTCTGTTCATCCCAGCTCCACGCCGCCCTGCCCGACAGCACCCTCACGGTGATGCCCCGGGGCGGCCACGCCTGCAACGTTACCGAGCCGGAGGTTTTCAACGCCCTGCTACAAAACGGGCTTGCCAGTCTGCTGCATCGCCATGAACGTTTATCGAAGGAGTTGCCATGAGTGAAGCCATCACCCCAACCGCGCAGCATGCGCTGTTTACCGAAGCGCGGACCCATAACGGCTGGCTGGACCGCGCGGTCAGCGACGAGACGCTGCGTGAAATATACGAGCTGATGAAGTGGGGGCCGACCTCAGCCAACTGCTCTCCGGCGCGGATGGTGTTTATCCGCACCCCGGAAGGCAAAGAGAAACTGCGTCCGGCTCTATCCAGCGGCAACCTGCAAAAAACTCTCACCGCCCCGGTGACGGCCATCGTTGCCTGGGACAGCCAGTTTTACGATCGGCTGCCAGAGCTGTTTCCCCATGGCGACGCCCGGAGCTGGTTCACCGCCAGCCCGCAGCTTGCCGAGGAGACCGCCTTTCGCAACAGCACCCTGCAAGCCGCGTATCTGATTGTCGCCTGCCGGGCACTCGGGCTGGATACCGGGCCGCTGTCCGGCTTCGACCGGGAGACGGTGGATGCCGCCTTCTTTACCGGCAGCAACCTGAAAAGCAATCTGCTAATCAACATCGGTTACGGCGATACAAGCAAACTTTACGGCCGCCTGCCCCGCCTGAGCTTTGATGACGCTTGCGGGCTGGTATAAGGAGCAACCATGAACATTGATAAACAAGTCTTTCGTGATGCCATGGCCTGCCTCGGGGCGGCGGTGAATATTATTACCACCGACGGCCCGGCCGGACAGGCGGGCTTTACCGCCAGCGCGGTGTGCAGCGTCACCGATTCGCCGCCGACGCTGCTGGTGTGCCTCAATCGCGGTGCTTCGGTGTGGCCAGTTTTTAACGACAACCGCACCCTGTGCGTTAACACCCTGAGTGCCGGGCAGGAATCGCTCTCCAATCTGTTTGGTGGCAAGACCCCGATGGCAGAACGCTTCGCCGCCGCCCGGTGGCAGACCGGGGACACCGGCTGCCCGCGGCTGGACGACGCGCTGGCCTCGTTCGACTGCCGCATTAGCCAGGTGGTGAGCGTCGGCACGCACGACATTATGTTTTGCGAGATCGTTGCTATAACCCGCCACCCGGTGCCTCAGGGCCTGGTGTGGTTTGACCGCGGCTACCACGCCCTGATGCGACCCGCCTGTTAACCCTCCTTAAGGAGCAGCTGATGGCACTATTCGGTTTTCCTCACTGGCAGTTGAAATCGACCTCTTCAGACCGCGGCGTGGTCGCGCCGGATGAACGCCTCCCGCTGGCGCAGACCGCGGTGATGGGTGTCCAGCATGCTGTGGCGATGTTTGGCGCCACGGTGCTGATGCCCATTCTGATGGGGCTGGATCCCAATCTGTCGATACTGATGTCGGGGATCGGCACGCTGCTGTTCTTTGTCATCACCGGCGGACGGGTGCCAAGCTATCTCGGCTCCAGCGCGGCCTTTGTCGGGGTGGTGATCGCCGCCACCGGCTTTAGCGGGCAAGGGATTAACCCGCAACTGAGCGTGGCGCTGGGCGGGATTATCGCCTGCGGGGCGATCTACACCGTCATTGGCCTGGTGGTGATGAAGCTCGGTACCCGCTGGATAGAACGGCTGATGCCGCCGGTGGTCACCGGGGCAGTGGTAATGGCGATTGGCCTGAACCTCGCCCCCATCGCCGTGAAAGGGGTGTCCGGCTCGGCGTTCGACAGCTGGATGGCGGTGGTCACGGTGCTGTGCATTGGCCTGGTGGCGGTGTTTACCCGGGGGATGATCCAGCGGCTGCTGATCCTTGTGGGGCTGATCCTCGCCTGCCTGATCTACGCCCTGCTCACCAGCGTACTGGGGTTTGGCAAACCGGTCGATTTCGCCCTTGTGCAGCAGGCGGCGTGGTTTGGCCTGCCGCAGCTGACCTCACCCACCTTTAACGGCCAGGCGATGATGCTGATCGCCCCAGTGGCGGTAATTCTGGTGGCAGAGAACCTCGGCCACCTGAAGGCAGTAGCCGGAATGACCGGGCGCAATATGGACCCGTGGATGGGGCGGGCCTTTGTCGGCGACGGGCTGGCGACCATGCTCTCCGGCTCGGTGGGCGGCAGCGGCGTGACCACCTATGCCGAGAATATCGGCGTGATGGCGGTGACCAAGGTCTACTCGACGCTGGTGTTCGTGGCGGCGGCGGTAATCGCCATCCTGCTGGGCTTTTCACCCAAATTTGGCGCGCTGATCCACACCATTCCGGCAGCGGTAATTGGCGGGGCGTCAATCGTAGTGTTTGGCCTGATTGCGGTGGCCGGGGCGCGGATCTGGGTGCAGAACCGGGTCGATCTCAGTCAGAACGGCAACCTGATTATGGTCGCCGTGACCCTGGTTCTGGGCGCCGGTGATTTTGCTCTCTCCCTGGGCGGCTTTACCCTGGGCGGGATCGGCACCGCCACCTTTGGCGCGATTGCGCTTAACGCCCTGCTCAGCCGCCGGATGGCGGCAGTTCCGCAGGGCGAAGCCGTGACTCAGGAACCTTGATCCAGCGTGGCGCTGTCGGCCTCCGCCAGCGCCTTTTTCTTTCTTTTAAGCTTCAGCTCGCTCACCAGCACGCCCGCGATAATAAAGGCTGCTCCCACCAGGGCGAGTAACGGCAGGCGCTCCCCGGCCAGACGGCCAAAAATCCCTGCCCACACCGGCTCCCCGGTGTAGATCACCGTCGCCCGGGTTGGCGAGACGCTGCGCTGCGCCCAGTTCATGGTGACCTGAATAATGGCGCTGAAAATCCCCAGCCCGAGGGCCACAATCACCAGGCCTGACGAGAGCGGCGGCACGGACTCTCCCGCCGGGAGCATCGACAGAAACGCCACCAGCGAGGCGGTAGCCAACTGCACAACGGTGACGCGCTTGACGTCCACCTTTCCGGCCCAGGCACTGATCAAAATAATCTCAGCGGCAATCGCCACCGCACCTACCAGGGTAATCATCTCCCCCGGCCCGAGCGCCAGCAGGTTATCGTCTGGCCCCGCCAGCAGGATCAGGCCGATAAAGGCCAGCACGATGCCGATGCAGGACATCACACCCGGCATGCGGCGCAGGCACAGCCACTGCAAAAGCGGCACCAGCGGGACATACATGGCGGTGATAAAGGCTGATTTACTGCTGGGGATCGACTGCAGCCCCCAGGTTTGCAGACTGTAGCCCATTGCAATGGAGACGCCGATCGCCAGCCCGGCTTTCAGTTCGGTCATGGTCAGGCCAGGCAGCGTTTTCAGGGAGATGATCGCTACCGCGATAGCCGCCGTGGCGAAGCGCAGGCCAACAAAAAAGAAGGGATCGCTGAGCGTAACGGCGTACTGCACGGCAAGAAAAGTCCCACCCCAGAACATGGTGATAAGGATCAGGATCGCTTCCTGCGGTTTGATCGAAAAGGCATAACGGGAGGAGGACATGAGGCACCAGCACAATGAGTCAATCCGCTAGTGTGAAAGGAATTTGATAACACTTCAATAACAGACATAAAAAAACCGCCGGGAGGCCCGGCGGCGGGGGGTGCCAGGGGTCATGAGACCCATACTTCAGACGGCTGCAACTTAACTGCTTTTGTTGCCGCCATGGCTATTTTTGCCCCCTTTTTTGCCAGCTTCGGATGCGCGTTGAGGATCGTTTTTGAAGTTCCCCCCGCTTTGCTGGCCACCTTTACGTCCTGCTTCTGATGCTCTTTCACGGTCTTCTGCAAAATTACCTGACCCACCACGATGGTTTGCCATGTCGGACCTCCAGAGTTATAAAACATAAGACTTAATACTGTATTCAGTGAAAGCGAATTCTTTCACCTGATGGCGCTAAAAAAGTGTCTTTAACTGCGCCACGTGAACCTAAGCTTAGTGGAGTATGGGTATTCAGCCAGCTAACCGTAATATTCTGCAATATGAAATCAGCCTTTCGTATGACGTTCGCTAAAACGAAACCATAAGCCGTTCTTATCATTCTAAAAATCCACAATACCGAAAATGTTTCATTTTGCTACGTAAAAGAGGCCTCCCTGTTTTATGTTTGAAATCAAATAAATGCCCTCAAAATTTGCAGTCTCGCCGTCACGTCATATCTTTAAAAGAGCGCAGCATGCCGCTGCCTTCAAAATCATGCGAGGAGTGAAGCGAAATGACGAAAATTCTGGTGCTCTACTATTCCATGTACGGACACATCGAGACCATGGCTCATGCAGTGGCGGACGGCGCCAGGAAAGTCGAGGGAGTGGAGGTGGTGATCAAACGCGTACCGGAAACCATGCCGGCAGACGCTTTTGCCAAAGCCGGAGGCAAAGCGCAGGATGCGCCGGAAGCATCACCGCAGGAGCTGGGCGATTACGACGCCATTATTTTTGGCACCCCGACGCGCTTTGGCAATATGTCCGGGCAGATGCGTACTTTCCTCGACCAGACCGGTGGCCTGTGGGCCAAAAATGCGTTACACGGCAAGATCGCCAGCGTATTTAGCTCTACCGGCACCGGCGGCGGTCAGGAGCAGACCATCACGTCGACCTGGACGACCCTGGCTCATCACGGGATGGTGATCGTGCCCATCGGCTACGGCACGCCGGAGCTGTTTGATATTTCACAGGTCCGCGGCGGCACGCCATACGGTGCCACGACCATTGCCGGGGGTGACGGCTCACGCCAGCCGTCGGAAGCAGAACTGAACATTGCCCGCTATCAGGGTGAATACGTTGCCGGTCTGGCTGCTAAACTGAAAGGTTAATACTCAACAGGAGGTTCACTATGCCAACTCAAGAAGCTAAAGCACATCGCGTCGGAGAATTTGCGCGTTTACGTAATACGTCACCAGAGATCGCCGAGGCGATTTTTGAAGTCGCAAACTATGACGAAAAACTGGCCGAGAAAATCTGGGAAGAAGGCAGTGATGAAGTGCTGGTGATCGCCTTCGACAAAACCGACAAAGACTCGCTGTTCTGGGGCGAGCAGACCATTGAGCGTAAAAACGTTTGATACCAACGCGAACGACTAACGCCTGATGGCGCCAGGCTTATCGGGCCTACAGAATCCGTTCAGAGTTGGGATTCGGTAGGTCGGATAAGCAAAGCGCCACCCGACACGTTACCCCCCCTCTTTGGGTGTGTAGTGCATCCATTTTAGTGGACTCTCTGAATGGGGAGTCCTCTACTCTGATGTACAAATACCCTCGAAGAGGATCTACACGGAAGGCTTTTTCTGAACGTTACATCCGCTTAATTTTACGTCCGTAAACTCAAGGACATCGACGATCTGAAGGTCGTTATGAATGATGACGTTTGGTATTAGGGGTGCTTAGGTTTCTACTGATGTGTTTGTGAAGTCAGCCATAACCCATTCTGGAGCTGTTATGTTTACATCGTTTGCCTGGATAAATGAGCCTGCAAAGTGGCAGTGCCAGAATGACACTCTACAGGTCACCACCGATGATAAAACTGATTTCTGGCGCAAAACCTGGTACGGGTTTGAACGCTTTACCGGTCATGTCTTTGCCACTGAGGTTGAGGGCGATTTTACTTTCCAGCTCAAGATCTGCGCAGACTTTACCACGCTGTACGATCAGGCCGGACTGATGATGATAGGTAATGAACAGCACTGGCTAAAAGCGGGTATTGAATATAACGATGGCGCGCCCGCTATTGGCAGCGTGCTGACACTCGGCCATTCCGACTGGGCTACAGGAATGTTTCCCGGCGATGCGCGAGCGTTCTGGCTGAGGCTCACGCGTAAAGGAGACAGCCTGAGACTGCAGTATTCAACAGAGGGACAGACGTGGCCTTTAATACGCCTGAGCTATTTTCCGCCGGGGCCGGTCAGGATCGGTACAATGTGTTGTACGCCAGAACGGGCTGGGCTTGATGTCGTGTTTCAGGACATCCTTTTAACGCCGCCGCTGAATAAGGCACTGCATGATTTGAGCTAATGTCACAAGACCAGCAATAAAAGGCGATTACGTCGCCTGTCTGCTTCTCTATAAAGATGCCCTCAGGCTATTGATGAAAACATCAAGGTGTATTAATCAAAGCGTTAACAGGAAAAAAAGAGCCCATCTATTCCATGGACTCTTTCTCATATGCCTCGGTTAATCTGCCCCACTTTTAGGGTCAGTACAGAGAGGCGATAAACTTATTTCGCCGCCGTATTCAGCACCGTATTAAACGTCTCTATCGGACAGAAGCCATCCGCATCCACCGGGCAGCCGTTCAGTGCCAGAGTGACACGCTGCGCCGGGGCTTTTAACGACAGGACCTGGGCATTACGTAGCTGCTCCGTACTCTGATAAATATACTCAATTTTCATCAAATCCCGGTTGCCGGTCTTATCGTGCCAGCGCTGGAAAACGATCTTGCCGCCAATCGGCGTGCGCTCGTACTGACCGGGCAGTTGATAAGGCTTGAAATCGAGGGCTTTCAGCAGCGAGGCGATGTTCGAGTCATGCCCCACCAACAGCGTGATTTTCGGTGCCTTCGCCTGGTCGGTGACCAGCACGTTATCAATGTATTTCACCAGCGGTTTCGCCACGTTCCGCGCCACCTCCGCCGAGGTGAACAGCGAGTCCTGATAACCATTTTTCAGCTGAGACAGCACCCGCCACTGCTGGTCGGTTTTGATCTCGCCCCACGCCACCTGATCCAGCGGGAAGCCTTCGTAGTATTGCAGGGTAAAGGCATCCACCAGCGAGTTACCCACCTTCAGCGGGCCGGAGACGCCAGGCTCTTTCTGGTATTCGGCGCTGTAAGTGTCTTTCGCCCCGGTCAGGGAACAGACCTGTTTCTCTTTGCAGGAAGGCGAATCCTTGTAGTCGGTCATCTGCTCCAACAGGCTGTAGCTCTCGTCGAGCTTCATCCCCTGGCGCTCGTTGTTCATCGCCTGCAGCGCTTTCTCGCGGAATTCCGGGGAGTTATCGGTAATAACCGGGTTAAAGGTCGGATCCATGGTGCCCATTTGTTCCTGATGGTGCACCGGCACATCGCAGCCCGGGAAGGCCCCGGTAATGAAGAACTGCGCGGTCGCCACCGTGCGTTGCAGGCTGTTGGCGTAGGCATAAACGCTGTTCGCCGTCGGGCACTCCCCGGCGGTTACCACGCCCTCCTCTGCCAGCCACTCGCGCATGTAGTGGCCCATATAGACCTCCAGCACCCCGCCTTTGGTGGTGAGCTGCCCGCCAGGCACATCCCACTCCGGCCATTTTTCCGGGGTTGACTGCTCCAGCACGCTGCCGTTATTGGCCAGCGGCGCACGCAGGTTATGGCGGCTCATAATCAGAACCTGTTGCAGCTGATACCCTTCCGGCACGGTTTGCGCCTGGACGCCGCCCGACAGACCGATGCTGCATGTCACGGCGACAGCGATTAGTGCTTTTCTCATCCCTAATTCCTCACTCTGATTTATTGTCGTAAACAGTGTGACAGATTTGTGACGGATTACCTGGAGCACACCCGCAAAGTGGCGGCAAACTTTGTGCGGCGGCGAAGAATGGTTTTATAATAAAACTCTGTGCTGATAAGGAGCCACCATGAAACGTACCCGCCTGGAAGAGAGTCCCTGCGCTGTTGCCCGCTCGCTGGATATTATCGGTGACTGGTGGTCACTGCTGATTGTGCGCGATGCCCTGAATGGGATTAAACGCTTTGGTGAGTTTCAAAAAAGCCTTGGGATTGCGAAAAATATGCTGGCGACCCGGCTGAAATTGCTGGTGGACGAAGGGATCATGGTGCTGCAACCCGCCTCTGACGGGAGTGCGTGGCAGGAGTACGTTCTGACGGAAAAGGGCCGCGCCCTGCAAACCGTGCTGCTGGCCCTTTCCCAGTGGGGAAATGCGCATCTGTTTGCTGAAGGGGATGTGGGAACGGTGCTGGTGGATGCCCGGGATCGCAAGCCGCTGCGGCCGCTGGCGATGGTGGCAAGTGACGGGCGGGAGCTGGGGCCGGATGAGGTCGTGCCGAAGTATCCGCAGTCGGAGGGGTGACAGGTCATCACCCCGTTTAACTCACCGCGCAAAGCCGGGTTTACCTGTTCGGACTGCCCTACTTTTCCCTCTAACGTCTTCGCTCTGGCAGAAGACCGTTCGCGATTTAACCGTTTCTGATTCTGCCATCGATACCAGGCTGAGGCTTGCCAAACAGATAGCCCTGGGCGAGATCGCACCCCAGTGCCTGAAGATTTTCCAGCTGTTCCTGCGTTTCAACCCCTTCAGCCACAGTTTGCATGTTGAGGGACTTCGCCATGCCGGTGATAAGTTTGATGATCTTCAGGGCATCTTCCTGCGTGGATATGGAATGCACAAAGGATTTGTCTATTTTGATTTTATCGAAGGCCAGCTTACTCAACCGCGAAAGCGAAGAGTAACCCGTGCCAAAATCATCAATGGAGATTTTCACGCCCACTGCTCTGAGCTTGTTGAGCGTATTCATCGGCGTACTGTTCTCGGTAAAGAGAGAAGACTCTGTCACTTCCAGTTCAAGACGATCAGCCGCAAGGCCTGTCTCTTTCAGAATGGACAGCACCATACTGGCGAAGGCTTTGCTGCTGAGCTGAACAGGCGAGACGTTAACGGAGATTTTGGCCGGTACCGCCCAGGTAGCCGCTTCCCGGCAGGCCATTTCAAGCACAGACTTTCCCATCTCGTTAATCATGCCTGTTTTTTCTGCAACGGGAATAAAGCTATCCGGCGACAGAAGCCCCTTCAGAGGATGCACCCAGCGAATAAGGGCTTCATAGCTGTAAATATCCTGGCTGAACGAATCCACAATAGGCTGATAATAGACCACGAACTCTTTATTCATTAAGGCCATGGCCATATCGTGTTCAAGGGTTCTGCTTTCCAGCAGCTTCTGTAGCATGCGTTGGCGGAAGACTTTGATCTGGCCGGAGCCTTGTTTTTTGGCTTCATAAAGCGCCAGGTCGGCAAATTTATAGAGATAGTCGGCGCGGCGTTCCGTTTCGGAGATCACAATCCCCACGCAGGTCGCGATATTAATAATGGTGTTATCTATGGTGTAGGGCTGGTTGATAGCGTCACATATTTTTTGCGCTCGCGACACAGCGCTGCTCTCTGTCAGGCCACGCGAAAGAAACGCAAACTCATCCCCACCTAAGCGATAGAGCGTTTCTGTCGTCAGGCTCATGGACGTCAGGCGGTCGGCTATCTGGCGCAGCAACATATCGCCGGCATCATGACCATAGGTATCATTGACCTCTTTGAAGCGATCTAAATCAAACAGCATCACAACCACAGAATTATTATTTTTCTCTGCTACCTCGATTATCTTTTTTAAATTATCCCAGAAGAACTGGCGGTTATTCATCCCGGTCAGCGAGTCATGATAGACGTCATATTCCAGCTGCGTATTCTGGATTTGCAGTTTTTCTTTCGAGGTTTGCAGCTCTTCAGCCAGGCTCTGGACCTGAAGGTGTGCCTTGAGAATATTTCTGTTTTGATAAAATATCAGCGTACCCAGTATGGCGCTGAGTATGATCAGCAGGACAGAGGTCGCGGAATAGACATAATACAGCGTCTGAATTTTAAGGTTGGCGCTGTTAATCGAGTTAACATCTTTATTTAACGCACTGGATGAAAGGTTGCTGAGCGGCGCATCAAGGGTATGCATCGTCTTCAGATATGTCTTGAGCTCTGAGCGATTCATTTGCTCAAGATGGAGATCGAGATATTTCAGGGACTTTTCCAGCTCCGCAGCCAGGGCCTGATGCGCTTCAGAGCTTTCAATATAATACCCCAGATCCCCTTCTTTCATTAAATCACTCTGGCTGAGCATAATGTCGAGGCGCAGGCGTACATCATCGATGGAGAGCGTTTCATCGATAGCATAAAGACCCAGCATGGACTCAAATCGGTAATATTCGGATACCAACTGTGCCGCCGACCAGGAATCAGTGTAATGCGTCAGTTTTTGTAACTCTTGCTGCCTTTCATGCACAAGGAAAGAGACATACCCGGTAGAGATAAAGAGGAAAAAAATGATGCCCGCCAGTATCCTGTTCATGAAGCTCTCCTGAACGCCTATTCGATCATCATTTTGCTGACCTGCCACGCAGACCTTGAATAGAAAATCTGATTATTCAGTTCAGGCATGCTGTCATAAGGATACACGACGAATAACGGGCCTTTATCACGGATACGCATATACTCCCCGTTGACTTTTAAGGCCAGGATAACGTTGTATTTTAGGGCATCGCTAAGAGGGATCACGGTTGTGTAATCATTGAGCGCGGTGATTTTAAGGACAGACCCTTTCGCCCCAACATACTCCATGAGCTTTTTCAGTGGCACGCCCGTAAAGGTCGTGCGCCCATCATACCAGGGAGAGGTGGTCTTAAAACTCACCAGGCCCAGTTTCTCAAGGCTGGCGATATCAAAGACGGCTTTGCCCTCTTCATTTGTATTTTCTATATTACCGGACAGTGTTAAAAGGACTTTGCCGACAGGTTTGGGAAGTTCACCAGCCCAGGCCTGGATGGTTACCACAAAGCTTAACAACAAGACAATTAACCGCATTCTAACCTCATCCTTCTGTCAATTGGTAAGAAGTATAATTTAGTTATTATGCTATTAATATATGTCACCGGACTATTATGGATTCAGCAAATTCATTGAAAAATTCTAACTATAGAAATCAACGAGTTAGACATGCCCGCACGCTATAATTTAGATTAAGTCTGGTCTGAAAAAGTATTAGACGCAGGTTAAATTTATTCCGGGCGTACAAAAAACAAGCCAGCACGTTATACAACGCAAATAAACACCCATAAACATAATGGTTTAATTCACTTTGTTGCTACGGGGAAGGGTTGTTTTGCGCAACACAGCGGTGATGAATACACCCGCACATTTTTCATGCCTGTCACGGGGCGTAATTATACGCAACAGGATATATAAGCCAGGC
This sequence comes from Leclercia sp. 1548, assembly GCF_050435045.1. Lineage (NCBI taxonomy): Bacteria > Pseudomonadati > Pseudomonadota > Gammaproteobacteria > Enterobacterales > Enterobacteriaceae > Leclercia > Leclercia sp. 1548. Next base: position 639,479 of record NZ_JBNDJP010000001.1, read on the forward strand.
CGCCGCTACCGTTTGAGACGGAAAGCGGGTTGCTCGCCCCGCTCTCCTCTGAATGTGCCAACCCGATCCCGCGAATCTCCCCCGCAGGGAAATCACGCCTAAGGAAGGACTACGGTTGAACCCGTCGTACCGCTCGCCACGTAGCCGATGCGATAATTCTCTTTTCCCGCCTGCGGCGCGTCACCAAACCCGACCTCCAACACCTGCCAGCGGCTGACATCCCATGCGCACAGCGGCGTACGCAGGGTGAGCGCCGACAGGTCGCTGTGGGGGACGATCGTCTGGCGATCCATCGACAGCCAGGCGGCCTCTTTTACCTCATCAACAGCAGGCAGGCGCAGCGCCAGCCAGGTATCGATCTGCGGCCAGCCAAAATCCTCGGTCAGCTTGCGAAAGCCAGAGCTTTGTAAAAACTGCGCCATCGCCCCGACATTTTCCCAGACGTAGAGCGGCGCATAGCGGTTTTCTTCGGTATGGGCGTCTTCACGTCGCGAGACGAGAAACGCTTTAAACAGCAGCCCGGCGAAACCGTTCAGCCGGGCACCGTTCTGCGCAATGCGCTTCTCAACGATGGCCATGTCATAGTCGGCAGGCAGGGTGAAGCGGTATTGCATCACGATCATAACCCCTCCTCCGACAGCATCCGTCCCTGGCTGAAGCTCCAGTCATCGGCGGTGTTAAAGTGGATCATCACCATCACATCATCCGGGTGTATGCCCAGCGCCGCGTGCAGCCGATCGCACAGCAGACGGCAGAAATTTTGCTTCTGCTCGCGCGAGCGGGGCTTGCCCGCCAGAATGTGGAACTGAATAAAATTGTCGCTGCGTCCTCCACTTTTATAGTGGCGGTCAAACAGGCGCTGCCCGGCGGGGATCGCCTCGAAAATCTGAAAGCGATCGCCGGGCGGGACGGCAAACTCCGCCTCGAGACTCTGCTGCAGGATGTCGGAGATCTGCGCGATCTGCACGTCGCTGTACCCCGGACGCAGGGAGATACGGGTGAAAGGCATCGGGGTTACTCCTCGTCCAGGCAGCCAAGGGCCGACACCGCCGCAGGCCAGCCGGCGTAGAACGCCAGATGGGTGAAGGCTTCGGTGATCTCCTCTTTGCTCAGGCCGTTTTGCTGCGCAAAGTCGATATGCCAGGGCAGCTGCTGGACGCGCCCCAGGGCCGTCAGGGCGGCCAGGGTGATCAGGCTGCGATCGCGCGGGGAGAGCGCATCACGCTTCCAGATATCATTGAAAAGGACCTCCCTGCTCAGCTCGGCCAGTTTGGGTGCGACGCGGGACAGGGTTTCCGCAGTCAGTGATTTCGCCATGGTGTGCTCTCCGTATTGACAGTAAGCCGATTCTGGCGCGATATTTTCATCCTGAAAATCAAATAATATGCGGCTTACCATCCCGTATTTCAGGACGATTATGAACAAGATCCCGCCCACGCTCGACCTCGATGCCCTGCGCAGTTTTGTCACCGGCATGGAGTGCGGCAGCTTCGCCCAGGCCGCCATTCGCCTCTGCCGCTCCACCTCTGCGGTCAGCGCCCAGCTGAAAAAGCTGGAACAGCAGTGCGGGGCAGACCTGGTGATGAAAAAGGGCCGTGGCCTGGCGCTGACCCGCGACGGCGAAATCGTCATGAGCTATGCCCGCCGGATGCTGGCCCTGAATGATGAGATGCAGTGCGCCCTGAAAGGGGAACAGTTACAGGAGGAGATCCGCATCGGCATGCAGGAGGATTTTGGCGAGTCGCTGATGCCGGGCATTCTGGGGGAATTTAAACGCCACCATCCCGATGTGCGGATCATTGCCCGGGTCGATCGCAACCGGGCTTTGCTCACTGCCTTTGATGATGACGCCCTCGATATGGTGCTGCTATGGCAGAACGCACAGGAAAAGCGCCAGGGCCAGCTGATTGGCCAGCGCCAGATGGCGTGGATCCAGCCCCCGGAGATGGACATCGGTGCCCTGCTGGCCCGGGGCGAACCTCTGCCCCTGGTCATGTTTGACTCCCCCTGCCTGATGCGCGCCCGTGCCATCGACTGCCTGAACCAGGCGGGCATCCCCTGGCGGGTGGTGTTTGTCAGCCACAGCCTGAGCGGCATCTGGGCGGCGGTGCAGGCGGGACTCGGCGTCACGCTGCGCACCCGTATCGGCATGCCGGGCAACTTGCGGGTGGCGGAGAGCGTTCTGCCTGCGCCAGGAAGCCTGGGGATCACGCTGGAACAAAAGAGCGGAAGCACAGCCCAGACGAAGCTGGAGCAGCTGATGGAAGAGGCGCTGCACAGGGCGATGTGATGTGGCGGATCCTCGCCACAGGTTGTCAGTTTTGCGCCAGTGCCCTGCCCCCTTTTTCGCCAGGATAAAAACACAACATCACCTGGAGAATAACCATGCTGCCCAATCCCTCGCAAAAGTACGCCGCCTTTGCCCCCATTGCGTTACCTGACCGCCAGTGGCCGGAAAAGACCTTAACCCACGCGCCACGCTGGCTCTCTACCGACCTGCGCGATGGCAACCAGGCGCTGGCCGAACCGATGGATATTCCGCGCAAGCTGCGCTTCTGGGAGCAACTGCTGACATGTGGATTTAAGGAGATCGAGGTCGCCTTCCCTTCCGCCTCAGAGACGGACTTTCAGTTTGTCCGTCAGCTGATTGAGGAGCAGCGGATCCCGGATGACGTGACCATTCAGGTGCTCACCCAGGCCCGCAGCGATCTGATTGAGCGCACCTTTGCCTCTCTCGAGGGTGCCAAACGCGCCACGGTGCATCTTTATAACGCCACCGCGCCGCTGTTCCGCCAGCTGGTGTTTCGCCAGAGCAAAGAGGAGATCGTGCAACTGGCCGTCAGCGCCACGCGCCAGATCCGCGCCCTGTGCGAGGCTCACCCGCAGACTCGCTGGTGCTACGAATATTCGCCAGAGACGTTCTGCTTCACCGAACCGGACTTCGCCCTGCAAATCTGCGAGGCGGTGGCGGATGTCTGGGAACCCTCTTCCGCCCGGCCGATGATCATCAACCTCCCCGCCACGGTCGAGGTGAATACGCCCAACGTGTATGCCGATCAGATTGAGTACTTCTGCCGTCACTTTTCTCGCCGGCGTGACGTCTGTATTAGCGTGCATCCCCATAACGACCGCGGCAGCGGCGTCGCCAGCGCCGAGTTGGCTCTGCTTGCCGGGGCCGATCGCGTGGAAGGGTGTCTGTTTGGCAACGGGGAGCGCACCGGCAACGTCTGTCTGGTGACGCTGGCGATGAATCTCTACAGCCAGGGGATTTCGCCGCAGCTCGACTTCAGCGACATGAAGCAGGTGGTGGAGCTGGTGGAGCAGTGCAACCAGCTGCCGGTGCATCCGCGCCACCCTTATGCCGGTAAGCTGGCGTTTACCGCCTTCTCTGGCTCTCATCAGGATGCCATCAAAAAAGGGTTTCATGCCCGGGAACAGTCAGCCTCACCGCGCTGGGAGATGCCCTATCTTCCCGTTGATCCGAACGATATCGGTTGTAGCTATGAGGCGGTGATCCGCGTCAACAGCCAGTCCGGGAAAAGCGGCGCGGCCTGGATGCTGGAGCAAAACCACGGTCTGGTATTGCCCCGGGCGTTGCAGCAGGACTTCAGCCGCCACGTTCAGGCCCACACCGACCGGGAAGGCAACGAGATGACGCTGAGCGCGCTGTGGCAGCTCTACCGCGAGCTGTATGGCCCGCATCAGCTCGCCCCGCGTCAGTTGCTGGACTACCGGACGGAGAGCCAGCCGGACGGTGGGCTGGTATTGTCGGCCCGGGTGCAGACCGCCGAAGGTATTGTGACCTTAGAGGGGAAAGGCAACGGCCTGCTCTCTGCCGCCGCCAGTGCGATAAAAACCTGCTTTAATCTGACATTCGCGATCGAGGATTATCACGAGCATACCCTCGGCAGGTGCAGCGAAAGCCGGTCGGCGGCCTATATTCGTTGCAGCACTAAGCAGGGTGTGAGCCGCTGGGGAACGGGCATCGACAACGATGTTTCCCGGGCATCGCTTCAGGCATTGTTGAACGCATTGCCGGAAAGCGACTCAGGCTGGAAGTAGTCGCTCGGTGTCACGCCGAGGGTGCGACGGAACATGGCGCTAAAGGCGCTGTGACTCTCGTAACCGAGGTCCAGCGCCACCCGGAGCACGGACTGCCCCTGCGCCAGGCGGTTCAGGGCCTCCATCAGCCGCGCCCTGCGCAGCCATTCGCTGAACGCCAGCCCGGTCTGTTGGCGAAAATGCCGCAGCAGGGTACGTTCGCTGATGTTTAACTGGCTGGCCGCCAGCGCCGTTGTCCAGCGCGCGCCCGGCTCGGCCTGAATTTGGCGGCACAGCGCCAGCAGTGCCGGTGCCTCTGGCTCGGGAAGATTGAACGGCAGCACGCTTATTCCGCGGATTTCATCGAGGATCAACTCATAAATGCGCTCGGCCCTGCTGCCCGCCGCGTAGCTTTCTGGCAGGTGCAGCGAGGCGAGGATCAGCTCGCGCAGCAGGGTGGAAATTTGCACCACCTGGCAAACCGAGGGCAGATCCGCCCGGGCAAAAGGATCGATAAACAGCGTCCGTGCCGCCACGTTGCCGGTGATCAGCAGACGGTGCTGCGTCCCGGCAGGCAGCCAGACGCCCCGCCCCGGCGGTACAATCCAGAACCCCTGCGCGGTCTCCACGCGCACCACCCCGCTCAGGGTATGCAGCAGCTGGGCGCAGGTGTGACTGTGCCACGGCTCCGTTTCGCCATGCGTGTAATCATGGGCGAAAGGCACCAGCGGGCGAGTGGCAAAGCTGAATTGCTGTTGGGTTGTCATGGTTTATTTATTTTGCGCTATCTGCTCGTTGATAAAATCAAACACCTCTGCGGCTTCGCTGGCCGAAGCAAAAACCCTTTCCGGTATCACCACACAATTATCGTTCATCATATGGATAAAAATAAATCCACCTTTCCGGTAGCTGTCCTTAACGTTTTTCCAGTAGATTTTCCCGCTGGCGGTGTTGGTGATATTTTCAATAAAGAAGCGGTTTAGCTTCACTTTCTGTAAGGTCTCCGGGTCCTCCTGCTCAACCCGCTGGTGTTTCTTCATGATGTTATTCATCAACACGTCATAGAGTTTGAACAGGGCCAACGCGACACCAAACAGCACCAGCAGAGCGATACTGAAGTTACGTGTTCTGGCAAAAAAAGCAGCGTCGGGGGCGGTTTTCAGGCTTAACATCAGCAGCGTAATAAGCGTAAATAACGCCGCTACCCCTAAAACAGAGACCGCCGCCTTTTGAATGAGTGAAAGATAACCGTAGGGTTTGAGATACTCTTTTTTATGATCGTTAATAAGTTTACTGGCTTTAGTGCGCTCTAAAATGGATAACGAATAATCCACAACGATCCTGTTTTTCCTTACCATCTTCTCCCTCTTGCTTATTTGCGCCTGGTGTTTTGCGGATTCTAACATATTGACTGGGGGTTGAGAGGTCACCACAAAAAAACCTTGCGGCGCTGATTCCCCTCTCCCGGTAACCAGGCGGATATCCACCATTTCTGACCCGGTTACGGCGGAGTAAATTTATTGCCCCGCAACGCGCCGCGACAGCGTTCACCTGAACGACACCTCAGGCGTATTATTTCCCGTATGACACGCAAGCATCCGCATAAATAATTGCCCTGATGAGATATTGATTTCTGCGTACAGGGCGTACCCTATATTTGGGTAAGACATCCTGCGTAAAAAAGCAAAAATATATTCAAAAGAAGAATCGTCCGAATTTTGCCTCCCGGAAATGTGTGTCACGTCACAGTGACTATTATTTATATTCATTGACTAAGGAGGTCGGGATGACATCAGGAAACATCACTTCAAAACACTATCCACGCCCACCGTTTGTGGAGCAACCGCAACAAACGCCAGGACTGGCATCGGAAATGAAGCCAATCCCCGATCATGGCGAAACCAGTTATATCGGTTCTGGCAAACTTGCAGGTAAAAAAGCACTTATTACCGGGGGTGATTCCGGTATTGGACGCGCAGTCGCGATCGCTTATGCCCGCGAAGGTGCCGATGTGGCCATTGGCTATTTGCCGGAAGAAGAATCTGATGCTGCGGCCGTTATCGCGCTGATTCAGGCTGAAGGCCGTAAAGCCGTGGCGATCCCCGGTGATATTCGGGTGGAATCGTTCTGCGACACGCTGGTTGAACGGGCGGTGAGTGAACTGGGCGGCCTCGACATTTTAGTGAATAACGCGGGCAGACAGCAGTATTGCGAGTCCATTGAAGAGCTGACGACAGCCGCTTTCGATGCGACCTTCAAAACCAACGTTTATGCTCCCTTCTGGATCACTCGTGCCGCCCTGCGTCACCTGTCAGAAGGCGCGGTCATTATTAACACCTCTTCGGTGCAGGCCTTCAAGCCTAGCGAGATCCTGCTGGATTATGCCCAGACTAAAGCCTGTAACGTGGCCTTCACCAAATCACTGGCAAAACAGCTGGGTCCTAAAGGGATTCGCGTCAATGCTGTAGCACCGGGTCCTTACTGGACGCCCCTGCAATCCAGCGGCGGTCAGCCTCAGGAAAAAGTGCAGCAATTCGGTGCCGATACCCCGCTGGGAAGACCTGGCCAGCCTGTTGAGATAGCGCCACTGTACGTTCTGCTGGCGTCTGACAGCAGCTCTTACGCATCCGGTCAGGTCTGGTGTTCTGATGGTGGTACTGGCGTCGCCTGAGTCAATAAACCTGATGCCGGTGATAAATAAGGTTGATTATAAAGTCCGTTACTTTATGCGGTAACGGACTTTTATAAAACCTGGCACTGGCCTATTTAATTATCACGCCAGCTTGTGGCGATCGTTTTAATAACCTGGACAGGATGGGGATTATTTTCCCGTCACATAATCATACGTCTTAATAATAGCAACGCTGAGTTGCATAACCCCGACGCACTTACAAATCATTACAATATAGCTTTGTATTTATTTGCTTCAAAAAGTGTCCGGGCCAACATTATCAACTATCCTGAAATCATGGGTTAGTTACATTTACTGTTTTTATTTAATTTAATCTTTAATGACATCGTTATTATAAATTGCCCCACTTCGTCCTTAAAGAGCCTTAATGTTGAAGTTGATAATGTTTCCTGTTTTTTCAATCAGTTCCTGGTACTGAACGCAAACTCCCGTTTTGCGTTCCGGCGTAAGATTATTTAAAGGACAACAGCTATGACTCACATTCACGATCATTCCACTGCTAATACTCAGTATGTTGAGCCGCGTCTGCCTCTGCCCGACGCGGGCAGCAGCAGTGCAGTATCATGGGGCGCCATCTTTGCTGGCGCGGCGGCGGCAGCGTCTTTATCGTTGATTATGCTTATGTTGGGCGCAGGATTGGGCCTGACGACTGTGTCTCCCTGGGAAAATGACGGGCTTGATGCCGGTACTGTCGGTATTGCGGCCATAGGGTGGCTGACGTTCACGCAAATTGTGGCGTCAGGCATGGGCGGCTATTTAGCCGGACGCCTGCGCACCAAATGGGTCTCTACCCATACCAATGAAATTTACTTCCGCGATACTGCCCACGGATTTTTGGCATGGGCGGTTGCCGCGCTGGTCTCGGCGATGCTGTTAACCTCTACGGTCAGCGCCATCGTAGGCGGCAGTGCTAAAGTGGTCGGTTCCGTTGCGGGCGGTGCAGCTGCAGCCACCGTCGGCGGCGCAGCGGGGATGGCGAAAGATTCCTCTGACGGCTCAGGTTCGCCAATGGACTATTTCGTTAATTCCATGTTCCGTCCGGGTACGCCAGCTGCTGCTCCAGCAAACCCAACCGCGACGCCAGATGCGCCAGCAGCACCCGCTGCACCGGCACCTGCCGCGCCACAGCAGGAACTCTCTCCCGCTCAGTTGAATGAAGTGACCGGTATCTTTGCTAACAGTATCAGTACCGGCCAGTTACCTCAGGAAGATCGCCAGTATGTCGCGCAGCTGATTGCTCAACGTACCGGTATCAGTCAGCAAGAAGCTGAACAACGGGTTCAAACCACCTATGACAAAGCCCAGGCGAAATTAAAAGAAACGAAAGAGAAAGCGCAGAAGGTTGCTGATGAAGCCCGCAAAGCCACCAGCTATCTGATGCTCTGGACATTCATCTCGCTGTTGGCCGGTGCTTTTGTAGCCAGCTTGTGTGCGACCTGGGGCGGCCGTCAACGCGATCTTTAATACTTAATTAAGCAGGAGGTTTACATGCGCTCACTATTACTGTTCTTTTTAGGTGTCCCGATCCCAATCATTATCCTGATTGCGCTGTTCTGGCACTAATCAGTCTCTGACAGGATAGATTCAGTCGAAGCATAAATGCCCTTACGGGCATTTATGCTTTCTACGGGAACTGACTCATGAAGAGATAGACGCGAAAGCCGTTCCGACACTATGGACAACGCTCTCAACCCTGCGATATCGCTGTCGCGGGGTTGCGGTCTCTCTGGCATAGTGAGGCAGACGCAACCCGCTGAAAGGAAGAAACCTATGCTCGAACTTCGCCCGAACTGTGAATGGTGTGATCGCGACCTGCCTCCTGATGCCCTGGACGCCCGAATCTGCTCCTTTGAATGTACCTTCTGCGCCGCCTGCGCTGAAACTCACCTCAACCATCGCTGCCCCAACTGCCAGGGAGAGCTGGTGCGCCGCCCGGTGCGACCGGCAAATAAACTGGTAAATTCCCCTGCGTCCACCGTACGGGTTCATGCCCGGAAAAGCGCCTGACAGCCCTGCTCCTGACGATGAGGTCAATGATGATCCAGCTCCAGCCTATCCCTGCGCCGCGCCATTTCACCGATGTGCCCCCGGTGTTGCTCACCGATGCCACCCTGCTTGAGCGTAAAAATAAGGTGCTGACCCGCATGAACGAGGCGGGCTTCGATGCCCTCGTGATTTACGCCGATAAGGAGCACGGGGGTAATTTTGAGTATCTGACCGGGTTTGTGCCCCGCTTCGAGGAAGGCCTGCTGATACTGGATAAATCAGGCGCTGCGACCGCTATTCTGGGTAATGAAAATCTGAAGATGGCGCAGCATTCGCGGATCCCGGTCACGCTGAAGCACTGCCCGTTATTTTCGCTGCCGAACCAGCCGATGGAGAATGAAACCTCGCTGGAGACGCTGTTCAGTGAGACCGGGCTTCACAGGCTGAACCGAATCGGGCTGGTTGGCTGGAAAATGTTTACCGCGACCAGGGCTGATAATACGCAACTCTTCGATCTGCCGTACTTTATCGTCGAGGCGCTCAAGAACAGCACCGGCGCGCAGCTGGTGAACGCGGCGCACCTGTTTATTTGCGGCGACAACGGCGCCCGCGTAACCAACAACGAGAACGAAATCGCGCATTACGAGTATGGCGCTAACCTTGCCTCCGGCTGCATGTTGCAGGCCATGAACGCGGTGGAACCGGGGATCCGCGAAACCGAACTCGGGGCGCTGCTCGCGGCAGAAGGCCAGTATCAGACGGTGGTGACCATTGCCGCCGCCGGGCAGCGTTTTGAGAAAGCGAACTTTTATCCCACCTACAAAAAGCTTGAGCGCGGCCAGCCCCTGTCGATGACTACGGCCTTTAAAGGCGGGTTATCAAGCCGGACCGGGTTTGTGATTGCCGACGAGGGCGAGCTGCCCGAAGCGCAAAAAGATTATCTCGATCGGGTGGCGAAACCCTATTTTGCCGCGGTTGCCAGCTGGCTTGAAACTATCCGCATTGGGATGCCGGGGGGTGAACTGTACGCCCACATCGAACAGGTGCTCAACAAAGCGCAGTATGGCTGGCATCTGAATCCGGGCCACCTCAGCGCCGATGAAGAGTGGCTCTCCTCCCCTGTTTATCCGCACTCCGCCGAGACGCTGAAAAGCGGGATGATCCTGCAGATCGATATTATCCCCTCCGTACCGGGCTATACCGGGGTCAGCGCCGAGGAGAGTATCGCCCTGGCAGATGCGGCGCTGCAAAACAGAATCCAGGCGGCGTACCCGGCGCTGTGGGCGCGGATCGTCACCCGCCGGACGTACATTCGTGAAGTGCTGAAGATTAAGCTCGCCGATGAGGTGATCCCGCTGTCGAATACCGTGGCGTATCTGCGTCCGTTCCTGCTGGCGAAGGAGAAGGCGTTTACCTGCTGAGTCGCATCGCAAACCCGGAGGGTGACGCCCAGAGGCTATCGATGAATACAGGCGTCTTAGGTGCCAGGGAAAACACCAAAAAAAAGCCCGCGCGCCGCGGGCATAAAGTATGACAAGCACATCAGTGGAAGGTAATAGTCAGAGAGTTATTGCAGATGCGTTTTAAGCTCCGATGAAGCCTGTTGTAAAGCCGTCCGCACGGTCGGCTCCTGGCTCAGGGCATTAAGAAGGCCGTAGTCATGGATCATGCCGTTATAGCGGGTCACGGTTACCGGCACGCCGGCGGCATCGAGCTTACGGCCAAACGCTTCGCCTTCATCACGGAGAACATCCAGCTCTGCGGTCTGAATAAGCGTCGGCGGCAATCCTTTCAGTTCTGCTGCGCTGGCGCGCAGAGGTGAAGCCAGGCTGTTCGCGCGATCCTGCTCGGAAGTTGTGTAGTTGTCCCAGAACCACTTCATCATGTTTTTAGTAAGGAAATGATTTTCCGCAAACTGGTTGTAAGACGCATTAGAAAAGTGTGCATCCGTTACCGGCCACAGCATCACGTTGTAGCGGACGTCAGGGGTATGGTTACGCTCGGCCTGCAGGGCGACAGAAGCAACCATATTGCCGCCAACGCTGTTACCGACCAGTGCCAGACGTTTACCGTCCACGCCAATTTCTGCTCCGTTTTGGGCAACCCACTTCGTTGCCTCATAGGCCTGGGTGATGGCCACCGGGAAATGCGCTTCTGGTGACGGGGTGTAATTTACAAATACTGCTGCCGCCCCGGAGCCGTTGACGAGATCACGGACCAGACGTTCATGGGTCTGGAAGTCACCCAGTACCCAGCCGCCGCCGTGGAAAAACATAAACACCGGCAGCGTTCCGGTCGCGTTCTCCGGCTTAACAATGGTCAACGTGAGCGGTTTTCCGAGAACGGTAATGGTCTTTTCAGAGACGCTGGCAGGGGGTAATTTTACCCCAGCTTGGGCGCCAATAAGCACGTTACGTGCTTCGGGTACAGACAGCTGCTCTATCGGTTTTCCGCCTGCGCTATTCAACGCCTTAAGAAATGCGTCCACACCATTGGTCGGTAACGGTGCATTCTCCATAGTACCCGCAAATGCTGCGCTCATCTGAGCAGCAAGAAGTACCGCCAAGGCTTTACGTTTAACGTTCACAAATATCCCCTGTAATTGTCGTTCAGTCATCACCCATTAACGGGCGTTTTTTTCATGCAATAAAAATTTCATTTCTCTTCACCGCAGGCGGGTTGCGCGGCGATGACGTAATAGTTCATGACACAGCCGATCATTTTCGCGTCATTAATGATTCAAGGATGCTGATTAAGCACTTATTATTCAGAATGAAATTGCGTCTGATATATCCCGGCGTATATCCCGTGAGTTGCCTGATGGTGCGTGTAAATGAGACCTGGCAATTGAAGCCATTTTCCAGTGCGACATCCAGCAAAGGTTTATCCTCCCGGATTAAAGCATAAACAACATTAATCACTCTTCGGGTACGGACAAACTCATAAACGCTGAACCCCGTTAACTGGTTAAAGGTACGTTGCAGATGCCATACTGAATACCCACTCTTGCGGGAGATGTCCTGCACACTAAGGGGTGAGCCAAGGTGGTTTTCAATCCAGACCACCATCTCCTGAATAACGGCAAACATCTTTTCGCTACGCACACCTGGCCGGTAAGACGTTGTATTGCGTAGCTCAATCGCTTTCTCGCCGTCTCTGTTAAGGGGAATATGCAAATGCAGCGTGACCTGCTTACCACTCTCCCTCACCCTCATATGAGGCAGGCGAGCCATGTTTACAGCGGGAACAAAGGGTGCTCTTGTCTGAACAGGATGATATGCAGTCCGCAACATGTTTTACTCCTTACTAAAATAGGGCTACGAATAATGCAGCGCTAATTTATGGCCCTGAGAGAAGGCAATACCTCATCGTCATCTTTCAGGGATTCATTCAGGCAGCCTTTTAGCCCTTGCTGCATGACGTGAATGACGATGCAGGCGGCCAACAGGAACAAAAAAATTAAGAGCCTTTTTCATTGACGGCTCATAAAAGTTATTAGGTCGGGTATCAGAATTGATACACCAGGCCTAATGCCACAATGTCATCTGTCGATATCCCTGCTGCTTTAGTGAAGGTATTTTTTTCGACCCTGTTAATTTTGTAATCCACATAGGCCAGCATATTGCGGTTGAAGTTGTACGTTGTTCCAAAATCAACAAACTTAACTAAATCCTGCTTTCCATAGACGGTGCCCTCTCCGGCTCGTCCAAGGTCTTTGGCACGTAACTGGTTGTAGGCAATGAAAGGGACCCAGCCAGAATCGAAGGTGTACTGGGCAAAAGCTTCAAAAATGTGTGACTCATTTGCGAAGCCATAGACGTCAGAGCTGGCGCGGGAACCAAAGCGTGATGAGTTGTAGGCCTGGGTGAACATCACCCCGAGATAGACATTATTGGCATCATATTTAAGAGAGGCAGAATAGGCCTCAGCGTGGTCTCCGCGCCCCATAATACCCGATGCATTATTTTGTTCATTTGTCCTGTCGGAGTGGGTAAACGCACCGACAGCTTTTATACCATTGCCAAAAGCATAGGAAAGGGACATGCCATAACCGTCACCATTCTGACGTAACACATCCCGTGCCCCTGGCTCGCCGCCACCATCATTTTTAGCCTGGTACTGAAGCGCGAAGTTAAGATCGTCGACCAGTCCAAAGAAGTCCGTATTTCGGTAAGTCGCCAGACTATTACCCCTACGGAACATAAACTGATCGGTGTTATAGGTTTGTGCGTCAAATTCAGGCTGCATATCCGTCTGACTTAGCGCATCGTATAAAACGCCGACGTTGCGTCCATAATCAAATGACCCAAACTCTCCCACTTTCACACCTGCAAAAGCGAGGCGAGTAAACATGGAATCATTTTCACCTTCTGACTGACTTGCATTAAACTGACTCTGCCACTGACCATATCCTGTCAGCCTATCTGATATTTGTGTCTGGCCTTTGAAACCGATACGCATATAGGATTGATCGCCATCCTGGCTTTTGTCATCCGTCATGTAATGCAATCCTGAAACAAGACCGTATAAGTCGAGTCTGTTGCCATTCTGGTTATAAATCTCCGCTGCTGACGCTTCTCCAGCCAGCATGACGAAGGGCACGGCCAGTGCCACATAACGAAATCTCATCTCTTTCCCTTAAAATGGTGAATACTTGCTTGAAAAATTTTTCGGCATTCTGCGGGTCGTTGTTTTTAATAAATTAGCTATGCCGTTACTGCATCGATACCGGGTTGTTTTTATTTCTTCGGGATTCCCGCCTTCCGATTCTCACTACCGGAATGCGAGACCTCCAGGCTCAATCTCTCAAAAAAAACACACCTTCATAGTCATGACCTATTTTTCCAGAGATCCTGTAAAAAATATCTTCTTGCCCGGAACATACTTTTCGAAAGCGAGACGGTGTTTGGTTGAAATATTTCTTGAATGTCCGGCTGAAGTTTTGCTGACTGGTAAATCCATTCTCACAGGCGACGTCTTTCAAATCTTTGTCGGTGAACGCAATAGAATGTGCCGCCCTTGCTATACGTCTTACTCTCATATACGTCGCCAGGTTATAACCAGTTTGTTCACGAAAAACCCTCTGGAAATGCCAACGGCTATATCCGCTTCGGTGGCTGACAGCCTTCACCCTGAAAGATTCGTCATACAGATTTTCTTCGATCCATGGAAGAATATCTTTAATGACGTTAGATATGATTTTATTATTCGCCATCGCAAACTGTTGGTCAGAGGTCGTCTGTGCCATATCATTTTCCAGTGTAAAAATTTAAGCGCCGTGTAAGTTCGGGGTCAGGAATGAACGCGTATGTCTGGAAAGGATTATCAGGGATACCGAACAAAAGCTGTAGTATACAAAGGGATAGTTATACTGGGGGATAGTTATACTAAGAGATAATTGAAAATCGCTTTACGTTACCCTTGCCCTTTTTACCTTTGATCGATAATCGGAATAAAATAGCATCAGTTTTTTTAGTTTCGAAAACATGACATCCGATAGCAAGCGATAAAATTTAAGTTATGGCGTCCTCTATTATTTGGCTGTGAAAAACGTGCGCAAAATTTTATGGCTGATCGATGTTAACGCATCATAAATAAAACCCTGCTATATATAATGAGACCGATCATTCTCATGTCGATATTCCCATAAAAAGAGTATGGCCTTATTATTAGGAATAACCTGATTGTATAACATTCATACGCATAATTGCTGCTGTATCATTGCATTACCGTTATAAGGCACGCAATGATACTTTTTGCACGCATTTCATACGAAACTTTATTTGAAAAGCGTTATTAAAAGGATATATTGAGTAACCTGCATATAACAGCACTCGCCAGAGTCATAATGAGTTAATATGATGAAAAAAGTTTATATCGTGGATGACGATCAATCCGTCATTGCTGCACTGCAAAATCTTCTTCGCTCAGAAGACTATCTTATTGAAGCCTTTACATCGCCTTCAGAATTCCTGAACTTACAGGACTATGATGCGTCCAGCTGTCTCATTGTTGACCTGAACATGCCGGGTTTCGATGGATTTGATGTTTCAACGGTGCTCAACGAGCGTGGCTATTCCATCCCGACGATTTTCCTGACAGGACATGGCACCATTCCCGTGTCTGTAAAAGCAATGAAAGCGGGGGCGTTTGAATTTCTCACCAAGCCCGTTCTCCCGGATGAGCTGATAAACAGTGTTGCAGACGCGCTGGCGCTGGCAGAAAAAAGTGCCGTGTTGTCCCAGGAAAAATTGCTGCTGACTACGCGGTATCACTCTCTGACACCACGCGAAAAAGAGCTGATGCAGCATATCCTCCGTGGATTGCTGAATAAGCAGATTGCTTCAGAAATGGAAATCAGTGAAATCACAGCCAAAGTCCATAAAAGACGCGTTCTGGACAAAATGGTTGTACGGTCAGTACCTGAGCTGATAAGAGCCGCTGAAAAACTTGGCATTCTTCATGATAATTAACTGCCCTGACTGGCGAGAAATTCTTTCCAGCCAGAGCAGTTAATCGGCCTCCCCCACCCTGCTGTGGGCGTATTGACCTTATTTAATCAGACTGGGTTATCAATGGAAGCGTAAACCAGAACAGGCTTCCTCCTTCTGGACGATTCTCTGCACTTAATATTCCACCATGCCGCTTGATGATGGCATGACTGATGGTCAATCCCATTCCCATACCTTCAGGTTTGGTGGTATAGAAGGAATCAAAGATTTTATCGATAACCTCGTCAGATAGCCCCGTACCACTGTCAGCCACTTCAATGCGAATCACATCCTCTGATGGATTCCAGGACGAGATTTTTAACGTCCGTGACCCTTTATTGTTCCCCATCGCTTCGATCGCGTTAATGGCGAGGTTGAGCATGACCTGCTGGATTTGCACACTTTGACACATGATGGCATCACCCTGCGCAGCGAGATCGAGTTCCAGGGCAACGGCGCGACGCTCCAGTTCAAGACGCGATAAGCCTATGATGTCCCTGGTGATCACGTGGAGACTCGCCGGAGCGAGTTCAGATGCCTGGTTACGGGTCAGGGCTTGCAGACCCCGTATGATTTCCCCGGCGCGACGCCCTTCCCTTATGATCTCATCGAGACTGTTTACCGCATGCTCCAGATGCGCAGGCTCGCGTTTCAACCAACGCTGACTTGCGCCCGCATTCGCCACAATCGACATCAGCGGCTGGTTTATTTCATGTGCGATGGAAGAGGTCAGCTGCCCAACGGTAGTGGCACGCGCAACGCGGGCAAGCTCCACCTGCGCGATCCTGACGGCATCCTCAGCCTGACGCTGCGCGGTAATATCGGTAAGCGTACCGAAGTATTCCGCAACGTCTGGCCAGTTCTCATTCGGTTCGCCAATGCCTTTTATATAACGGCATTCACCATCATCGCGAATGATACGAAACTCGGCCTGCATCACAACGCCATGGCGTACACTCGTTTCGATCAACTCACGAAGAGAGTGAATATCATCCGGGTGTACACGGCTCTGAAATTCAGCCATGGAAGTGGTGGCTTGATCTGCCGGAAGACCCATAATGCGCTTATATTCGTCCGTGATGTACTGAATATCTGGCTCAACATGCCAGTGCCAGGTTCCGGTATTACTGATTTTTTCACCCAGAATAAGTGATGTCTGGCTTGCCCTGAGTTGCTTTTCGATTTTTTTCCGCTGGTTGTTTTCATCAACCAGTTCGGCATACAGGCGGGCCGTTTCCAGTGAGACCGCCGCCTGGGCGCCTAACATGGACACAATCCTGGAGTGATCGGCGGTAAAGACATCAGGCATTAACCTGTTCTCAAGATAAAGCACGCCAACCATCTGCGCCTGCCTGAACATCGGGACGCACATCACAGCAGCCCCGGATGCAACCAGATAGTTGTCCTGGCTAAAGGGACTGAATGTCTCTGGCTTACCGGTGCGAATCTCCTGTCCCGTCCTGATGACCGCGGAGAGAACGGAAAGGGGAAGATCGCTGGCCGTTGGAATTTCCCGGACAATTTTCACTTTTACGCCATCAATCGTCGTCGATGCCCTCGCCTGAATCTCAGGGATGGTGCCATCAATTAAACGGATCAGCATGCAGTGTTGTGCGCCAGCGCGTTCGACCAGCATCATCATCAGGATATGGATCAGCCGATCCAGATTAATTTCCTCTGTAAGGGCGCGCATGACAGTCACCATGCTTTGTAAATCGCTGATGACGGCGCTTTGCTCAAAGGAGACGGTACTCAGTGCTGTCTGAGAGTGATGGCTGACAAGTGCCGGATACTGTGTTTCCAGTTGATGCACTTTCGCCCCAGCCCCCCAGCGGTCCCAGGCCGCAATGGCGCCTTTAAGGTAGCCTTCCGCGGCAAAGGGCATGTTTCTGGTGCTGGCCATGCGTGCAGCCAGCTCACATGCCAGTCCGTTGATATGATGGAACTGACCTTCACGGGATAACGTAATCGCTTTTTCAAAATACTCTGCGGCCTGTGCGGTCTCGCCCTCCAGACGAAGCAGTTCAGCCCGTAGCAACGCCTCTTTATCGCTGAACGTTTTCGTGTTTTCACTGGACCAGGTCACGATGCGATCAAGATGGATATTCAGCTGCTGACGCAACGCTTCATCCATGCTGCCGGCCTGAAGCGGTACGGTGAGTGAAAGCGCGCTATATAAATGGAAATCAAGCATATGCACATGCCCGGGGATGAGACGGGTATAGAACCCGGCATCTCTAAACCACCGATTGGCGGCACCATATTCATTAGCAAAGAAGTGGGCCATCCCTTTATACAGACGCGACCAGAATTGCATCAGGTACATTGGCTCTACCGCGTTCTCAGGCTTAACAACCTCAAGTACCGGTGGCAGGAAATGGTCCCCTGAGAACGTCGTGCCGCGGGTTTTCCGCAGGAACAGGACAAAATCCTGCTGCATGCTCAGGATCACCTCCACGTCGCGATACTGCACCTTACGTACGAACTGTATACCGCGCGCGATGGAAGTGGACACGCCTTCAAGATGATCGCCCCGGGCTAGATAGTTCATGATGATATGCCGGAGCGCCAGGCAAGCTGATGTCCTGTCGCCTGTTTCAACACCTGTGTCAAAGGCTGCTTTCGCGCGCTCGATGGCATAGGTTAGCGGCATCGTCCAGACACTGACCTGATCGAGTGGCAGGAGCGTGCGAGCTTTAAAGCTGACAAAATCGTGCTTATACACCAACTCCCGGGCCAGCAGCGTGCTGGCGAAGCCCCGGCTGTATTCATCATATTGATCCCCGCATACCACGCCGTACCACGACAGCGCCAGGGTGGATGCCCCGCTCAGTCCGCGCGCCATGCTGAGATGAAGCAATTTACACAGGAGCATAAAGTGCAGACGCGGGTTGGTGAATGCCGCGAAAGTGCTGGCGCTGGCCAGCAGATTCATGATTGCCGCCGTGTCCTTGCAGGTGACCACTGGAAGTGAACGGAATCGGGTATAAGGGTTTTTACCTACGTCTTCCTTAAGCACAACCCTTGCTTTATCACACTCCTGCTGGCTCGGATTACGGTTCAGGTGGATGCCAAATACCGCAAGCCAGGCCAGAGCCGTTTCCAGTGCGAGCGGACTGTCCGACTGGCGCATATGAATTTCTGCGATTAAACAAGCGGTCTCAGCTTTATCGGTTATCTCACCGGGAAGAGACTGGATGGTGTGACATAACGCCAGCGCGGCCGGTAAATTACCGTTAAGAAATTCGCACTCAGCTTCCTCCAGCAAAAACTCGACGCTCTCTTCATTTCCTGCACTGCTATTGATTAAACGGGTCACCTTCAAATAACGCAGTGCCGAAACGTAGTCGCCTGTCATTTTTGCTCGCCTGGCCGCGTTCACCATCAGCTGGCATAACTCGCGGGCATTGGGCGTCAGAAGTGACGGATTTTTCACGGAGAGCAAGTGATGGGCGGCCCGGAAAAGGAGCGCGTTCGAGATATCAAGACTGGATTCGCGCATGTAATAGTGAAGTGCCGCGTAATGGAATCCATCTTTTTCTTCGTCGTCCAGAAGACTGAGCGCCGCCTCGTGCATGCTGTCGTGCAAAAACGCATATCCTGATGCATTCAGCGAGACCAGTCTGGCCGTAACGGCAGGCAAAAGCGTCGTTTCAATATCTTTTACAGATTGATTGATAATTTTGCCTGTGACATCCAGTTCACCGGCACTGCCGAGAGAGGCTAATTTGCCCAAAAGAACCCGGGTTGCAGGCGGCAAGGCAGATAAATGGTGTAAAACACTGGCGGCCACATTTTCCGTATAGTGGCAGTTTTTGAGCGCCTGCGAATCATATGTCCATTTAAAGGGAGCGTTGTGCGTGATTAAACCCTCGCGCACAGCCTGTCTGAAAAATTCATGGGTCGCGAGTGGATTACCATCTGTTTTTTCATGAATGATCGCTGCCAGTTCTGCCATTTCCTGATGACGGCTGTGGAAGAGTCCGGCAAGCCAGTCGGCAATATTTTTTTCTGAAAGCGGTGCAGGCGTAACGTCCGTAATACGCGCGGCACGGGCGCGAATACAGTTCAAATTGGCTGCGATTGTCGGGCAAGGTAAGGAGACACTGTCCCTGTAGGTCATCACCAGCAATAGCGGAATATCTTCGCTTAACGTGAGCAGATTTTGCAGCAGAAGCAGTGTGGCCTGATCGGCCCAGTGGACATCATCAATCAGCATCACCAGTGGACGGCCCGGTGCCGTAAACGCTTTTACCAGGCTACATGCCACCAGATTGAGACGATCGCGCGCATCTACGGAATGCGCGTGCGTCTGCACCGCTGCCCTCTGTTTTAGCAGTATCCCAAGCTCAGGAACCAGGTTCACTGCCAGCCCGACATATTTACCCAGCAGACAGGTAATGTGCGTTTTCCAGCACGTCATCTCTTCAGTAGGAAGGCCCAGAACATGCAGAGTCAGCGTTCTGAATGCGGCAGTAAAGACGGCATAAGGTAAAACAGGAGAATGCTGATCCGCTTTCACCACTGTCATCAACGCGTTCTGATTACGAAGCAGTTTCAACGACGACGCAATAAGCGAAGACTTACCCGAACCCGGTACGCCACTTATCGCGACCAGACTGTGTTTGCCGCTTTTGCTGACCTCCTCAAAAGCCGAAAGGATCTCCTTTGCCTGGGGATGTTCCGTAAAGAGGATTGCGGGGGCGAAGGTGGAAGGCTGCAAATCCTGAAGCCCGAGGGCGAATGGCTCAATGATCCCGTCGGGCCTTAATGTTGAAGCACACCGACGAAGATCGGCCAGCACACCCTCGACGGTCTGATAGCGGTACTCCGGTGATTTGGCCAGCAATCGCAGGATAATCGAAGATAAAACAAGCGGCACATCCTGGCGGATCATATGGGGGGGCAAGGCTTCGGAGGCAATATGATGATGGACCCATTCAGCATGGCCTCCTTCAGCGTTGCCATACGGTAATCTTCCGGTCAGTAATTCATAAAGCACAATGCCAAGGCTATAGAGATCGCTGATCTTATCGACCGGATGGGAAGATCTGTAGGTATGTTCCGGAGACATATAAGCCAGCGTCCCTCCCGAAACCGGGATGCTGGACTGCTGAAGCAGATCGTTCTGTATCGATGAAAGCCCAAAACCCCCCAGGCGAACCTCACCCTCATCGGTGAAAAAGAAATTGGCGGGCTTTATGTCACCATGGATCAGCCCATGCTGATGCATCATGCTCAGGGTTGCGCAGAGTTTGGCTGCACAGCTAAGAAACTCCCGAACAGTGTCGGGGGGCATGCACAACCTGTCGGCCAGAGTATTGTAATTGAAAGGGTTATATACCAGAGCATAACGCCCCTGATAAAGGGTAAATCGTTGGGGTTGCAGTGCCCAGCTCTCAGATAATTTTGCGCGAAGGCCATATTCATTTTTGAGCAACCGCGTGACATGAAATACCGACTCTTCATTTCCTGCCGTCGCCAGGACAAAGGTTTCCCCCGTCGTGGCATGTTGACACAAAAACCAGTCGATATTGCCTTCCTGAGCCAGCAGGTTGAAGCTGATCTCCTCTGACAGGACGATCTGATCGTTTTCTACGGTATTTAACACTTCCGGATTCGTACTCATTAAGGTGTGGCCTTCGAGGAGAACTCATGACGAATGTATTCAAATAATGTATCAATTTCGATCGGCTTAGGCAGAAACGCAAGTGCGCCCAGATCGAGGGCCTGCTGCAACATGCCCTCATCTCCGTTACCGGAAATGATAATACCCGGCGGTTTTTCAAGCAGCCGGGTAAGATTGATGAAAAGCTCAAAACCATTCATGCCTTTCAATTGCACATCAATGATAAAAAGCGCGGCATTGGCCATCGCTGCTTCATCACAAAGAAGAGATTCCGCCGACTCGAAGGCTTCGGTCTGATAGCCTTCAGACTGGAGAAGGTTGGTTAGACCATTGCGGACAGAACGTTCATCATCGACGACGACAATGCGCTGCGACAGCTGCATGCTGTTTTCCTTAAAGAATTCACTTACTTATATATGGCGCTGACTCAGGAGGTTTTGTCACCGGAGGGCGGCGGGGTGTCCCCGATTTTATGGTGATACTCATGGCGGAACCAGTGGAAATTAACCGGCTCGCGTTTAATTATTTTTTTAATCAGTGGGATAGCGTGCTCCCCGACCTGCATTCCTAACAGCCCTACCAGAGCAATGATCGGCGGTGCCGGAGAATTCACGTCGAGGACAGCATAAACAAGCCCAGCCAGAATCCCTACCGATAACGAAACAGAATAGGTTTTCAACATTGTCAGCCCACCTGTTTAGCACTGAGTGTGGTGAGGGTTGGCCGCACTTCCTCAGCAACCTGTGTTTGCTCGCTGGCGGGTACCCTGGCAGTCGAATCGCTGTGAAAAAGTTTTCCACCCAGCGCACTGCCGATCACCATGCCAAGCAGGCCAACAAGCGCTACTGCCGGCGGAGCCGGAGACTGCACCTTCAGCAAGGCATACATCACACCGATTAATGCCCCTGCTCCCAGAGAAATCAATAAAGGACTCATGGGTCCTCCTTTACGTATCGGCTGGCCCATTGAGGGCCAGCCAGTATCACTGATTAACGAACCGGAGCCGGAACCGGGGCCAGCGTTTTGTGCTCGCTCTTCTGACGAGAAGGTGCCTTGTGAACCATGGTGTAGGCATAGTCAACACCAATGCCATAAGCACCGGAATGCTCTTTCGCAATGTTCATGACGGCGTCGTAAGTGTCGCGGTGAGCCCAGTCACGCTGCCACTCCAGCATCACCTGCTGCCAGGTTACCGGGATCACGCCAGCCTGGATCATGCGCTGCATGGCATAGTCATGCGCTTCTTTGGTCGTGCCGCCGGATGCGTCAGCCACCATGTAGATCTCGTAGTCGCCTTCCAGCATCGCGCACAGGGCAAAGGTGTTGTTACATACTTCGGTCCACAGACCAGACACAACCACTTTTTTCTTGCCGTTAGCTTTCAGGGCATCACGCACTTTCTGGTCATCCCAGGAGTTCATGGAGGTACGTTCCAGGATGTCCTGGCCCGGGAAGACGTCCAGCAGTTCCGGGAAGGTGTTACCCGAGAAGCTCTGGGTCTCAACGGTGGTCAGTACCGTTGGGATGTTGAAAACTTTCGCTGCTTTAGCCAGGGCAACAACGTTGTTTTTCAGAACCTGACGGTCAATTGACTGTACACCGAAGGCCATCTGCGGCTGCTGGTCGATGAAGATGATCTGGCAGTTCTGCGGCGTTAATACTTCAAGTTTGCTGTTGCTCATAATGGTGTCCATTGAGATAAAAGTTACGAAATTCCGCGGTTATAACGGTGTGATTGACATCATTCCTGTTGGCCATTAAGCGTCCCTGTTTACATCGCTATAACGGTTGGTGACTGTCTGAGGCTCAGTGTAGGAAGCTTTTATTTTTCGGACTATTATCTTTAGGTATACTATACGTTTGTATACCTATCCCTTTGTATAACTGGACGTTTTCCAGCCTTCCTTACCATAATCCCGCTACCCCAGCCTCTGCCTGTCAGGCAGGCAATTCTCAGTCCGCGGAACGTGTTACCGCTTCGGACAACCCAATCCAGGAGATCTTATGGTTACCCTCGGTAAAGCCGATATCATTCTTATTAATGGACGGTTTCATACTGTCGATCGCGAAAATCCGGTTGCCACAGCGGTAGCAATTCGCGACGGGAAATTCCTTGAAGTCGGCAGCCAGTCAGAGGTGATGGAACACCACTGCGATGGCACAAAAGTCATTGATTTGAAAGGCCACACTGCCGTTCCGGGACTGAACGACTCTCACCTGCACCTCATCCGCGGAGGGCTGAACTACAACCTCGAATTACGCTGGGAAGGTGTTCCTTCGGTAGCAGATGCTTTACGCATGCTGAAAGAGCAGGCGCTTCGTACCCCAAATCCGCAGTGGGTACGTGTGGTGGGGGGCTGGAATGAGTTCCAGTTTGCGGAACGCCGTATGCCAACCCTGGATGAGATCAACGAAGCGGCGCCTGATACGCCGGTGTTTGTTCTTCACCTGTACGATCGCGCGCTGCTGAACCGCGCCGCATTGAAAGTCGTCGGCTACACCAAAGACACGCCTAACCCGCCGGGTGGCGAAATCCAGCGTGATGCCAACGGCAACCCAACGGGTATGTTGATTGCCCGCCCGAATGCCATGATCCTCTACGCGACACTGGCAAAAGGCCCAAAACTGCCGCTGGAGCAACAGATCAACTCCACACGTCAATTCATGCGCGAGCTGAATCGTCTGGGCCTGACCAGCGCTATTGATGCCGGCGGCGGCTTCCAGAACTACCCGGAAGACTATGAGGTGATCGCGGAACTGCATCAGAAAAACCAGATGACCGTTCGTATTGCCTATAACCTCTTTACTCAACGCCCGGGACACGAGCTGGAAGATTTCGAAAAATGGACCGATATGCTGGTTCCGGGTCAGGGCAGCGATTACTTCCGTCATAATGGTGCAGGCGAAATGCTGGTCTTTTCCGCTGCCGATTTTGAAGATTTCCTCGAACCCCGGCCAGATCTGGCGCCAGGAATGGAAGACGAACTCGAGCGCGTGGTTCGTCACCTTGTGGAATACCGCTGGCCATTCCGTCTGCACGCCACTTATGACGAATCGATCAGCCGTATGCTGGATGTCTTTGAGAAGGTCAACCGCGACATTCCGTTTGATGGCTTGCAGTGGTTCTTCGATCACGCTGAAACCATCACCCAGCGCAATATCGATCGTATTAAGGAACTGGGCGGCGGTATTGCGGTGCAGCACCGTATGGCCTTCCAGGGCGAATATTTTGCTGAACGTTATGGTATTGAGGCCACTCGTCACACCCCGCCTGTCGCGCGCATGCTGGAAACGGGTGTACCTGTCGGTCTGGGTACAGACGCAACGCGCGTGGCCAGCTATAACCCCTGGACTGCGCTGTACTGGCTGGTCTCAGGGCGCACCGTAGGTGGGATGCAGATGTATGATGTTAACGCGCGTCTGGATCGCGATACCGCGCTCATGCTATGGACACAGGGGAGCGCCTGGTTCTCCAGCGAACAGGGGAAAAAAGGCCAGATCAAAGTCGGCCAGCTGGCGGATATGGCCGTGCTGAGTAAAGACTTCTTCAGCGTTCCTGAAGAGGAAATTAAGGGCATTGAGTCGGTACTGACGATCGTGGGCGGAAAAATCGTTTATGCAGCCGGTTCGTTCAGTAGCGATGCGCCACCTGCCATTCCGGTTCTGCCAGAATGGTCGCCGGTGGTGAAAGTGCCGGGTCACTACCGCAGCGCCCCGCCAACGGCGGCAACGCGTGTAGGCATGCAGCAGATGCCTCATCAGTGCAGCGGCCCGTGCGGGGTACATAGCCACTCGCACGACATTGCTCGCGGCGCCAACCTGCCGGTTTCCGAGGAGAACGCCTTCTGGGGCGCGCTCGGCTGCAGCTGCTTCGCATTCTAAACCCACGACGGGTTTTATCCTCTCAGCCGCCCCGCATAAGTGCGGGGCGGTTCGTCCTGCGCCTTACCTGCTGATTCATCAACTCATCGAAACGTCAGCGCACATTCAGGGTAAATATCGCACAACTAAATTACTTCAAATATTTTGATTTGTTTAAGCAAGATTATGGGATTTTCTCACCGCCTGAACATCATTACTATTCATTCCATCAAGACAAAACCTGAATTAACTTAAAATACACTCTGAGGGAATGACCATGAACACCATCAAAACTTTTGTTGCAGTAGCGCTTTTCGCCCTGATTTCTTCCACCAGCTATGCGCAGACAGTGACTGCATCAGCGTCTACTCTCGACGCTGCGGAAGCTAAAATTGCGCATCAGGCAAAAATGGCTGGCGCAGAGTACACCATTACCCAGGCCTATGCCGGTAACCAGGTACACATGACTGCCCGACTGATTAAATGATCTGTTGCGGACAATTCATACAGAATAGGGCTGACCGCTGGCAGTAAGGCCAGTCAGTTAAGCCCGGTGGATTGTTCCGTTCACCTCATGTTCAGCAGAACATGGCATTACACAACCCGTGAACGTGACAAGGGGGGCCGCCGGGCCCCCCTTGTCAATCCCCGCGGCCCCGCAATGAAACCGGTGCTTCGCACTGCGCTCACCTCCCGACCGGCTGCCTGCGGTCGGCTCAACTCGACATCCTGTCTCGATTCGCCTCTGGCCGCCATCCCTGGCGTCCAGCCCTTGCCATCCGGTCTCCGGTTCGCCGGTTTCAGCGGGGACTCAACACCCGTGCCCCTTTCAGGCGACTGAGAAGCGTGAGGGAGCGTGAATCCGGCTGAAAATCGCCGAAGCGTTGACCGCAGGCCGGGGCGAGGCGCAGGGACGCGCCGGGAGGGCATAGCCTGCAGGGATGCAGGCTGGTGCCCGACCCGAAAGCCGGAGGGAATAAGCTGAGGGCACCGCGAAGCGGCGATTTTCCTGGCCGGGAGCCGGGGTAGCCAGGGGGGAGGCGGCGAGCCCCCCTGGCACGTTCACCGCAGCGGAGGGGGCATAAAGCAGAGGTATTTTAGTGAACGGAACCCTTCCACTTCAGTAACTTAGAAATACCGAATCGCTTAACTGACTGGCATTACTGCCCTCTGGCAGCCCTTTTCTTATTTACTTAAGACCGGAAGACCGGACTCCGCACTACTGCGTTGCCTTCATTTACCTGATTTATCAGGTTTCATTCGCCACGGTTAAATCGGGTAGCACCCGCTTACCAATAACCTTCTCAATAGCTTCGGCAGCATGAATAACCGCGTAATCCTGTCCTGGGGCGCCATACACCGTGACCCCGAACGGCAGACCGGTTGCATCCGCACCTGCGGGTATGGCTACCACTGGCACACCGGCTTTGCCGGTACATTTGGCCGCCACCGTCATCGGAGACAGCAGGACATCAGCACTGCCTTTCTTCAATGCGGCCAGAATCCCTTCGTGCAGGCTCAGCGCAACATCATGCCTGCGGTCGTTAATGTATTGTGCAGAGCGAATATCAGGGGACGCTTTGGCAGCGTCGAGAAGAGACTGACCATAGGGGATCGCCTCCGGGTGTGATTTATTCCACTCAATAATATCGCCCATAGAGGTCATACCGCACGGCTTAAGCCCGGCGAGCAAAGTGTTAAGACTGCTATGGAACTCGGAACGGAAAACGCATGAACGCACTGCGTTAAGCTGCTCTGCAGCGGGCATATCGCAGGGATCGACTATGATGGCGCCAGCCCGGGACAGCGAGGCAAGAAGGTCGTTGAAAATAGCTTTATGGTCATCGTTATTCACATTGTCGGCCATAAAGCGGCGGGGAATACCAATTCGCAGACCCTGCAAATCGTTGTGCCTGCTCGCGTCATCAGAAAAATTAGCAAGCGTGGCGGTGTCATTCATATCCGGTCCTGCTATAGCCTGAAATATCAGCAGAGCATCATCGACAGAACGTGTCAGGGGGCCGGGTGAGTCCTGGCTGGGGACAAGCGGAATAAGCCCGTGACGACTGACCTGTCCTACGCTGGGCTTAAACCCGACAATCGAGGTGTGCACGGCCGGGGCCTGAATAGAGTTCTGCGTTTCAGATCCGATTGCGAAGGCACAGAACCCCGCTGCCACAGCCGCAGCGGAACCGACGCTTGAACCCTGGCCGCGTCCATACTCTACCCCTAGCGGATTGCGAACCACGCCACCTGCCCCACTGAACCCCGATGGCATGGTGTCTGCCACAAAATCTGCGAATTCAGTCAGATTGGTTTTGCCCAGCAATACTGCGCCAGCGTCACGCAGACGCGACACTAACGTTGCCTCATAAGGAGGGATAAACTCCGCCAGTGCACTTGCCCCGGCAGAAGCGAAACTGCCGTCCCCGGTAAAGACATTATCTTTCGCAAGATAGGGTACGCCATGGAGGGGGCCTCTTGAATGCCCCGCAGCGAGTTCGTCATCTGCTCGTTTTGCCTCTTCCAGGGCGAGCCGGGAAATACTTCTGACGCAATTAAGGCCTTTCTCACCCGGATTACATTGCTGGATACGATTTAAATACCATTCGGTCGCTTCGACAGACGTGAGTTGGCCGGATGCTATAACCTCACCAATATGCCGGGCAGAGCCTGTGGTCAGAAGAAGGGAAATATCTTTCATATTCCGGGTTCCGTAATGAATAAACTGAACCCACAAAATACAAGAACAGTCTGCGCGCACTTATACAATTCCGCGCATTTAAATCGGGATTAATAAACCTAAAGGTTGAAAGTGTGAGATGCTTTAAAGTGCTTCCCGCGTAGCGAACTTTTCAAGCGCCGGTCCGTCGAGACGATAGCGAACCCACTCCGTCAGGGGAAGAGCATCGATACTCATATAAAAATCTTTTGCAGATTTATCCCACTCAAGAACATTCCATTCGATCCGGCTGCATTTCCTGCTGATGGCAAGCTGCGCAATATACTGGAGCATCAATTTACCCGCCCCTAAACTGCGATAGTCAGGCATAAAATAGAGATCGTCCATACTCAGGCTGTGACGGCCTAACCATGTCGAATAGCTCATGGAAATCACAGAGTATCCGGCCATATTTCCATCAATTTCACAAACATACGCTTCTGCGGTGGTATCCGTAGAAAACAGTGACGTTCTTATCTCTTCCACATCGGGGACCGCGTCCTGGGGGCCTTCCCTGTAAACGGATAATCCGTTGATCATGTTATAGATGGCGTCAGCATCCTGTGGATTTGCCTGCCTGATCGTCACACTCATAACCATTGCTTCCCCTCTGGAGTTTGTCAGTTGTCAGGATAAACGGTATTGTTCAATGAATTAAGTGCAATAAAATCAATCGAAGGTGAATTTCGTGCATCATGTTTTGAGGCGTCTGGATCTCAATTTACTGCCTATTTTCGATGCCGTGTTCAGGCACCGTTCTGTCAGACTGGCCGCAGATGAGTTGTCAATGAGCACCTCGGCGCTGAGTCATGCTTTAACGCGATTGCGAGAATTCCTGAAGGATCCGCTTTTCTACCGCGAAGGACATAAAATGTGCCCAAGCGTGTATGCTTTGCAGCTCGCCCCGCATATTGCTGAAGCTTTGCAGGCGCTGAACCAGCACCTCAGCCCGGTGAAGCCCTTTGATCCCCTGACCAGCAACGAGTTTTTCCGTATTGCCGTCACGGATTACACGGCGTTTTGTGTGTTTCCTGTCTTAATGAAGGAGATCCATAACATTGCGCCGGGTATCAATTTTGAACTCTGCCATCTCCCCCATAATCCGGCCCTCAATGAACTCCTGGCGGGTGAAGTCGATCTGGCGCTGAGTTTCAGTGAGCCTGACGAAGTTAAACACCCCGATCTGGATGAAATAGATCTGTTCCAGGACGAGTTCGTTGTGATCAGCAACGCTCGCCGCCAAACCCTCTCACTTGAGGATTACCTTAAAGCCGGTCACCTGGTCGTCACCCCATGGAATGAAAAAAGGGGCTTACTGGACACCCACCTTGAACGCATTGGGCTTGAACGACGTATCACCCTTAAAACGCCGTCAATGTTAAGCTCACCCCATGTTGTCGCCGAAAGTGAACTGCTCATGGCAATCCCTACCTTTGTCGCCGGCAAAATTGAAAAGATGGCAAATGTCAGAACCTTTAAGCTCCCTTTCTTTGCCCCTCCGTTTACCGTGAAAATTTTCTCGCACAAACGCAGTGGCAGAAAAAAATCAACCGAGTGGTTAAAGGAGTACATATCGAACTGCATCCATCATGCAGACTACGTGAATAATCTGCCCTCCAGCGCTTCTGCAAATGCTACCGATCGGCGGGCATAAAGATGTAGTTATTAACCTGTAAGCGATTGTCGTTTGTGAATAAGCGGCCAGATTTGGCAAGAAGAATTAACCTTTTCACTTAAACACCCGGGTTAAATAGGTTTCCTCAATGGCCTTGAATTCTGTTTAACCCCTGGCGTCTGCTTAACCCTGACCCAATTCATGGCATGCAGAATGAGTTCCGGGCAGGACGGAGACACGTTAAGCAGACCCAGCACAGCTTCCGCCTACGCGCTGCCAAAAAGCAGTCGATTTCCCATGCTCATCCCCATTTGGCGTAAATATTTGCCGCGAAAGAGTTGTTCCCCTTCCCATTCGGCAAGGGCTTTGTCGGTATCGTCAGGCCAGGCCTTCAACGCATCCCCTAATGCCAGCGCATTGGCGGCTGCTTTTGAGGTGCTCGCCGCAGTATGAGGGCGGGGGATCGCGGCCGCGTCACCCAGTAAGATCACCCTGCCCTTCACCATCTTATCGACGGCGAGGTCGCGTATCGCCTGAGCAAAAGGTTCCTTTGTTGCCTGCACGATGTCGCGGAATCCGGGCGGGAGCAAACGCTGAGCCTCTTCCTTCAGGTGCGCTTTCCAGCGTGCAGACAACAGCCCTTCCGGCACGGAATAGCTGCGCGCAACACCGTCGGTCCCCGTCATGATCGCTTCACGCTGCACGTCATCGACCACCCGATACCAGACCCAGTTGTAAAAACGGTGTCCAGGCCGTAAATCGTTATCCGCGCCCGGCACCAGATAGCCCAGAATGTGCGACCCTTCGTTGCTGGCGAAAGCAAAGTCGCCGTGAAGCTGCTCTCTGGCGAGCGCAGGCATGTCGTTTTCAGGCACCAGCCCGCGCCAGGCGATATACCCGGCATACTCTGGCGTGTCGCTCCAGAGCAGTTTACGCACAAATGAACCGTTGCCGTCAGCGCCGATAAGCAGATCTCCGGTCACCTTTGTCCCACTTTCAAACAGGGCCGTGACATGGTGGTTATCAGGAAACGCCACATCCGTAAGCGCATGGTTTTTGTGATAATGAATATCGCTGATCGTCGAGCGCATCAGGGAATAGATCAAGGACCACGAAGTTTGCACCTGAGGCGCATACTGCCGGTGTTCCACCGAGCCGTCCGGGCGATACACGACTCGGTGCGATGAGCGCACGCCCAGATCGTCCCAGTTGCGTTCGATGCCGCTGCGGCGAATGAGCTCCACCACTTCGGGCTGAAGCACAATACCACCGCCCCTGCTGTCCAGATCCCGGGCCGAGCGCTCGAAGATATCCACCTCCCAGCCCGCCTGCTGCAGCATATTCCCGGCAAATAATCCCCCTAAGGAGCCGCCAATAATAATGGCCCGTTTTCTGGGGCGTGTTTCACCGATCATATCTGACCCCCTTCCGTTTTAATCGGGTTGCGATACGCATTCATGATGTAATAGCGGAGCTGATCCACCGGAACGGCGCCTGTCAGCCGGATACCGGCAATATCAAGGGTTGGCACGCTATTGATATCGCCCTGCCGCGCCAGGTCTTCCAGCTGGATCACCTCCGCTTCTCCCGCGGTACTCAGCAGATAATTGCGCGCGGCCTCTTTGTCCATCCCGCACTCGCCTGCTATCTCCGCCAGAACATCCAGGTCGCCAATATTTCTCCCCTCCTCGAAGTAGGCCTGGAACAGACGTTTAACCAGCAGGGATCGGGCCGGTCCGGCCCCGGCAAAGAGCGTCAACCGATGCGCAGCAAAGGTATTGGGCACCCGCTGAATCGCCGGATAGTTGAACGTGACATCGTCAGTTTTGCCCTTCTCAACGGTGTGCTCATCCAGCTGATGTGAATACGCCCAGCTACCGAATTTCGCGCGTCGATAGGCGGTACGGTCCATGCCTGCCAGCGGCATACCCGGGTTGAGTTCAAGGGGGAGCCAGTCAACCTCGACCTCGACGTCTTCGGGCAAGGATTGCAGCACCTTTTCCAGACGCGCATCTGCGATCCGGCACCAGGGACAAATAAAATCTGACGTAACCTTGATGGATATTTTCATGTTTCACCTCTCACTGAGCGGAAGGCTAACACTGTTACTTAAAGGTGATAATATGATTAAAACAGCTAACAGAGTTGCGCGATGCGCAACGATGCGGGGAGAGTAAAATGGATATGCTGGCATCGCTTGAGGCCTTTATTACCGTGGTCGAAGAAGGCGGGTTCGCACCTGCGGGCAGGAAATTAGCGCTGGCGACGTCCTCGGTAACCCGACAGATTGACGGACTGGAAAAGGTGCTGGGCACGCAGCTGCTGACCCGCTCGACACGCAGCGTGGCGCTGACGGCGGCCGGGCATGTGTATTTCGAGCACGCGGTCAGGATCCTCAACGACCTGGAGTATGCCAATCAGGAGGTGCGGGACCAGACGGGAGAGCCGCGGGGAGTGTTACGTATAAGCTTACCGGTCTCGTTTTCCAGACTGCATATCGCCCCGCTGCTGGCCCCCTTTTCTCACCGCTATCCGTTAATTTCCCTGGATCTGACCTTTACCGACGAGGTCGTCGATCTGGTGGAAAAGCGGCTAGACTTGACTGTCCGACTGGGTAAGGTCGACACGCCCAATCTGATCGCACGCAAGCTACTTTCCCAGCGTCGGTGCGTCTGTGCCAGCCCGGACTACCTGAAAGCGAAGGGGTATCCTGATGCGCCAGGCGATCTTAAAAACCACAACTGCCTGATCTTTTCCTATTCATCCGGCAAAACGAAGTGGTATTTCAACGGGGAAAGCCAGGTCGCCATCGATGTTAAAGGCACCCTGAAATGCAATAACTCGGAAATATTGCGCGAGGCGGTGTTAAGCGGCTATGGCATCGCGCTGCTGCCGGACTGGCTGATTGGCAAGGATATTGCCGAAGGGAAGCTGATCAGGTTACTGCCGCAATGGCGCGCGGAAGTGAATGACGGAGAGGATGATTCCGCGATTTATGCCATCTACCATCCCACCCGCAGGAACACCAAAAAAGTGAAGGTGTTTGTCGATTTTCTGATGGCGCATCTTTCACCCGAGCCGGAAAGTGTAGAGCACTAATGCTGTAGCGTTGCGCCAGGCGCAACGCACTTTTGCGCAAACGGGAGGTTCAGTTATCACTGCCTGTGCGTTATGTTGATGAATATTCAAGGATAAAAATCGTCGCATCCTGACCAGGACCCGGCCCCTTTTCTAACGCTGCAATCTGGAGTGACATGTATGTCTCAACCCAAGCTGTTTACACCGTTACGTATCCGCAATCTTGAACTCGAAAACCGTATTGTGATCGCCCCCATGTGCCAGTACTCCGCCGAAGAAGGCTGCATGACTGACTGGCATACCCTCCATCTGGGACAACTGGCACAGTCCGGTGCGGGCCTGCTCACCATTGAGGCAGCCGCCGTCTCCCCCGAAGGCCGCATTACCTACGCTGATGTCGGTCTCTATGATGATAAGACAGAAGAGGCGATGGGCCGGGTGCTCGCCACTATTCGTAAGTGGTCAGATATTCCGGTTGGCATCCAGCTGGCCCATGCGGGGCGCAAAGCTTCAACGTACAAGCCCTGGGATAAGCAGGGGCAAATCCCACCGGATCAGGAAGGTGGCTGGCAAACTTTAGCCCCGTCTGCGGTGCCTTACAGCGAGGGTTACACCCTCCCGACCGCCCTCGACAGCAACGGCCTGGCCGAAATCCGTAACCAGTTCGCAGAGGCCGCCAAACGTGCCGCCCGACTGAATATCGACCTGATCCAGATCCACGCCGCGCATGGTTATCTGTTACATCAATTCTTATCCCCGCTCTCTAACCAGCGCACGGATAATTACGGCGGGTCGCTGGAAAACAGAGCCAGATTCCCGCTGGAGATTGTCGATGCAGTGCGGGAAGCCTTCCCGGCCGATAAAGCCATCAGCGTGCGTATCTCCGCAACAGACTGGGTCGATGGCGGGTTTAATCTTGAGGAAGCGGTCGAGTTCTCGAAGATGCTGGAAGCCCGTGGCGTGGATGCGATTCACGTTTCCAGCGGCGGCCTGCATCCCGATCAGCAGATTGATGTCTACCCTGGCTATCAGGTGCCGCTGGCAAGAGCGGTGAAAGCTGCCGTGAAGATTCCGGTGGTGGCGGTAGGGTTAATCACTAACCCTGAACATGCGGAATCCATCGTCGCCAGTGGGGATGCGGATATCATTGGTATCGCCCGTGGCGCGCTCTACAATCCGCGCTGGCCATGGCATGCAGCGGCGGAACTGGGTGCTCAGGTACATGCGCCCGATCAGTATCTGCGCTGTCAGCCGCATACGCTGAAGAACCTGTTTAAGTCCTGATCGTGTTGCTGAGGTCAACCCGCGGCTCAGAAGCATTGCGCCGGGGGATGACCAGGGGTTGATCGTTATCCTGCCGTATTCGGCAGGATAACTCATCAAAGCGATTTTACCGGGAGGAAGGCTTGCGGGTGCTGGCGCGTACTTGCAGCGTTGAGGGCAACTCAATGGCTTTATCTGTCGATTTGCCGTCCAGGAGATCCAGCAAGGTTTTTCCTGCGACCGTCCCCGTTTCACTCCACGGAAATTCCACCGCAGTCAGAGCCGGGGAGCACACTGCGGCGAGGGTACTCCCACTCAGGCTTGCCAGTGCCAGGGTGTCAGGCACTTTTTGCCCCGCACCGTGGCAGGCCATAATGCAGCCGCAGGCAATTTCATCCGAAGTGCAGATCAGCGCATCCAGCTCAGGCCAGGTAATACGGATATCCCCCAGCAGGTTTAAACCGGTCGTAATCCCGGCTGGCAGGTGAGAAGTCACCACCCGATGTGGGGAGTGGTTAACCGAGAGCATCGCGCTGTTCCAACCGCTCAGAACCTGGCGGAACATAATGTTATTGGAGGCGGTGCAAAGCAGGCCGATATTTTTATATCCGGCCTCTGCAAGCGATCTGACCAGCTTTTTGATGGCCGCAGCGTAGTCAACGCCAATACTGACCCAGCCTGCATCGCGATTAATGGCACCAATCTCAACCACCGGCACGCCGGTGTTACTTATCATCTGCGAACAGCTGCTGATGTTATCAATATTGAATTGAATGATCGCCGCCGGGTTGTAGGCGAGCATTTGCGCAAACGCGTTTTCTTCACTCTGCCCACCCTGCCCGGACTCGATAAACATCATGCTATAGCCCTGCGTCGCGAGTACGGTCTGCAGCGTTTCGGAGACGGCCAGAAAACCCGGGGCGGAAAAAGCAGGCACCACGCCCATCACCAGGCGGGAGTCAGCAGAGGCCAGACTGCGGGCCTGCAGGTTGGGTACATAGCCCAGCTCGCTCACCGCCGCTTCAATACGGGTGCGCAGTTCAGGATTCACTTTCTCAGGCATACGTAACGCGCGTGACACGGTCATCGTGCTCACGCCGACCAGTTTTGCAACTTCAGCGAGCGTAATTTTACCGGTGTTTTTCCTGCGTTTTTCTCTCGCGCTATCGTCCGCATCTAACGTGTGCACTGATGTCCTCCTTTCGCCTGGCTGGGCAGCCATTGTAAATGATGTTTACCGTTTTGCGCATTGCCCAACTGCAAAGTAATGAGCAGTATCGTTAATAAAGTTAGCGGTAACAAGAATTTTAACATTCCAGCCATGTTAGCGCTAACTTTGAGAGCAAGATCACGGTAAGCCACAAAGGCATTCCACTATAGTAAACTCACTTTCAACGCATCGGGGTATTTATGATTACGACCTGGTTACCTGCAGAAAATATCCAGATTGTGGATTCAGTCAGCGACTGGAAACAGGCCATTAGGTTATCTGCTCAGCCCTTACTGGCGAAAGAGACGATGACCGAAGCTTATATTGACGCCATTTTTAACAGCCATCAGGAATTGGGGCCTTATTATGTTTTAGCCCCTGGCCTGGCGATGCCTCATGCTCGCCCGGAACAAGGCGCAATTAAAAACGGGTTATCGCTTTTACATATTAAACAAGGCGTTTCTTTTGACGCAGAAGAGAATGACCCTGTTTACGTTGTGATTATGTTGTGCGCACTTTCGGGAGATGAGCACATCAATATGATTACCGCTCTGGCGGACATTTTTAGCGATGATGAACGACTCTCAGCGCTGCTGAAAGCATCATCAATTGAAGAAATTCAACGCGTTATAAAGGGATAGAGGTAAAGATGAAAAAGGTTCTGATTGTGTGTGGTAACGGGTTAGGCAGTAGTTTTATCGTTGAAATGAACGTGAAAAAAATCATTAAAGAGCTGAATAAAGAAGCAGAAGTTTCCCATACCGATCTGACATCGGCAAAAAGCGAAACTGCCGATATTATTCTTAGCGCCCGGGATATTGCGGAACATCTGTCCGGCCATTCTGCCCAGGTATTTGGTTTATCTAACCTGCTGGATAACAATAAAATCAAAGAAATTCTCTCGGAAAATCTCTGATTAATTATTTGCGGCCTTACGGAGTCATTCTATGCTGCAGTTTATTATTCATGATGTGTTGGGTACACCCGCCATACTGGTCGGTCTGTTTTCCCTGATTGGCTTATTATTACAGAAAAAAGCGTTTTCTGAGGTTATTTCCGGAACCCTCAAAACCATTATGGGTTTTGTGATATTAACATCCGGGGCGGCGATCGTCGCGACGACGTTAACAACCTTTAGCCAGCTGTTTGAGCATTCATTCCATATTCAGGGAGTCGTACCCAATACCGACGCGATGGCGGCGCTGGCGCAGAAAAACTACGGCACCGCCACGGCAATGATTATGGTGCTGGGGATGCTGTTTAACATTGTCCTTGCCCGTATCACACCGCTGAAATACATCTTCCTGACGGGGCACCACACGCTCTATATGTCGGCGATGCTGGCGGTGATCCTCTCCGTTGGCGGTCTGTCGCCGTTCTGGGTGGTACTGGTGGGGGCGGTGATCCTCGGCATCATGATGGTGGTCTCGCCGGCCATTCTGCAGCCGTTCACACGCAAAATAACAGGCACTGATGACCTGGCGCTGGGGCACTTTGGTTCAACCGGCTATCTGCTGTCGGCGCTGGTGGGGAAAGCGATCGGTAAAGGCAGCCCGTCGATTGAAGAGCTGAAGGTCCCAAAATCCCTGAACTTCCTGCGTGACTCCTCGGTCGCCATCTCACTGACGATGATGATCCTGTTCGTGATTCTGGTGCTGGTTGCAGGCAAAACCTTTGTTGAGTCCAGCATCAGTGGCGGTCAGAACTTTATTATCTTCGCCATTATCCAGTCGCTGACCTTCGCGGCAGGCGTGTGGATCATCCTTGCGGGTGTTCGCATGATTATTGCCGAAATTGTTCCGGCCTTTAAAGGCATCGCCGACAAGCTGGTAAAAGACGCTAAACCGGCCCTCGACTGCCCTACCGTCTTTCCGTTTGCCCCGAACGCGGTGATCGTCGGATTTCTGTCAAGCTTCGCCGCCGGTCTGGTGAGTATGTTCCTGTGCCCACTGTTTGGTTTAAGCGTCATCGTTCCCGGCCTGGTGCCGCACTTCTTCTGCGGCGCGACGGCGGGCGTTTACGGCAACATCTGCGGCGGTCGTCGCGGCGCGGTGGTGGGTGCTTTCGCTCACGGTCTGCTGATCTCATTTTTGCCTGCGATTTTGCTGCCTCTCATGGGCGACCTTGGCTTTGCATCCACGACCTTTGGCGATGCGGACTTCGGCGTTGTGGGCATCATTCTCGGGCATGTCGTTTCACTGTTTAACTAATTAATTCTGCTGGAGGTGAAGTATGGCGGCTAAATTTTCGCCCTCGTTAATGTGTATGGATTTAACGCAGTTCAGAGAACAAATTACGGCCATGAACAGCCGGGCTGATTTTTACCACGTCGATATTATGGACGGCAGCTATGTGAAGAACATTACGCTGTCACCGTTCTTTATCGAAAACCTGAAGAAAATTACCGATGTCCCTATTGATGTACATCTGATGGTGAATCACCCGGAAGATATTATTCCCATGTGCATTGATGCAGGGGCCGATATTATCAGCTTCCACCCGGAGACGGCGAATAACAAAATCTTCCGTCTGCTGAACCAGATTAAAGATGCGGGCCGTCGTTGTGGCGTGGTGTTGAACCCGGCTACCCCGGCGGATGCAATTAAAGAGTACGCCCACCTGCTGGATAAAGTGACCGTGATGTCGGTGGACCCAGGCTATGCGGGGCAGAAATTCATTCCAGAATCACTGAATAAAATCAAGCAACTGATTGCCATGCGCGAGGAGAATGGTTACCACTACCTGACCGAGATTGACGGCTCCTGCAACGAGAAAACCTTCAATGTCATCTCCCGGTCCGGCGTGGACGTCTTTATTGTAGGAACCTCGGGCCTGTTCTCCCTGGCGGATAATGTCAGCGAGGCCTGGGATAAAATGGTCGATATTTACCAGCGCGAAGTCGCTGCCTGAAAATTGCAGCGCACTCAGCCGTATTGAGCCATAGCGCAGGGCAAAGAGTCTATGTAACCGGTCTGGCTCTTTGTCCTCGCCCTTGATTGATACGGTTGAGGGTGCTGTAACCCTGTTATTTCTGGCGTTTCCTTATATCACCTTGCCCTACGGCAGGTATTGTTTTGCCCCTACTTTTAGCTAACGCCGTTTACCCGGCTGCCCAGGCATAAATTTATATTAACGAAGGATAATTATGGATATTTCGAATGTACTTAATGTAAAGAGCATCAAATTAAACATGATGGCTAAAAGTAAAGAAGAAGCCATTGAAGAATTAACTGATTTATTGGTGCAGGATGGGGCTGTCATTAATAAAGAAGATTTTCTGAAGGATGTCTGGCTACGCGAGGAGCAAGGGTCCACGGGTTTCGAAAATCATATTGCCATCCCGCATGGTAAATCTTCAGGCGTTGCCCGTACTGCCCTGGCGATGGGACGAACTCAATATGAAATTCCCTGGGAAACGATGGATGGTAGCGATGTCCGCTGCATTATCTTATTTGCGGTCTGTCTGGTGGATCAAAATGCAACGCACATCCGACTCTTATCCCAGGTCTCAGGCTCTCTGGCCGATGAGGAGATAATAGAAAAATTACTGCAAGAAAATGATCCCCAGAAAATCATCGATCTGTTGAACGCTGAAAACGAAAGCGCTAACGCTTAACGTCATTATCACCTCTGCCATAGCATGGCAATAAAGTCACTCCTGGAGAACCGTTATGAATATTGTCGGAATTACAGCTTGTACTGTTGGCATTGCCCATACCTATATAGCGCAAAAGAAAATTGAAATTGCAGCAAAAAAAGCCGGACACAATGTCAAAATTGAAACGCAAGGCACTATTGGTATCGAGAACGCATTAACCGCCGAGGAGATTGCCCAGGCCGATATCGTCCTGTTAGCCGCCGATGTGAAAGTATCTGGTGAAGAACGTTTTGCCGGAAAGAAAGTCGTTAAAGTCCCCACAGAAATGGCCGTTAAGTCGCCAAATAAGCTTATCGAGAAACTTACTGAATTGGTCAATTCATAATTTTTACCTGTGCGTATCCTGTCTGAAAGAAAGGACATAATGTATGAATATAAAAGAAATATGGAAAGCAGCAAATCCTAAAGGACATTTGCTGACGGCTATCTCATACTTGATTCCCATTGTCTGTGCTGCTGGATTTATTATTGCTATCGGTATGGGTCTTGGGGGTACGGTTCAGGACGCATTAGTGCCGGGCCAGTTTGATCTGTGGCAGGCCTTAGCCACCCTGGGGGCCAAAGCACTCGGACTTTTACCCGTCGTGATTGCCATCGGTATTTCCGGCTCGATCGCGGGCAAGCCCGGCATTGCACCGGGTTTTGTTGTCGGTCTGGCGGCTAACACCATTGGTGCCGGTTTCATCGGCGGCATGATTGGGGGTTATATCTCCGGCTATATTGCTCTGGCAATTATAAAAAATGTTAACGTCCCGGCGTGGGCCAGGGGCTTAATGCCGACATTGATTGTGCCATTTTTTGCCTCCATTATCAGTGCCCTGATCATGGTGTATATCATCGGTACGCCTATTGGTATTTTTACCGATGCACTCACCTCCTTCCTGAGAAGTATGGGGACCTCATCTAATTTACTCTTAGGGGCGGTTATTGGGGCGTTATGTATCATTGACTTTGGCGGGCCGATCAATAAAACCTGCTTCGCATTTGTTTTAACGCTTCAGGCGCAGGGTATCAATGAGCCTATTACTGCCCTTCAGCTCGTTAACACGGCAACACCTATCGGTTTAGGGCTTGCATTTTTTATCGCCAAACTTCTTCGCAAGAATATCTACAATAACGAAGAGATCGAGATGTTGAAATCGGCGGTACCTATGGGGGTCGTGAACATTGTTGAAGGCTCTATACCTATAGTAATGAATGATATCGTTCGTGGTATCACTGCGGCGGCCATCGGTGGCGCGTGTGGGGGTGCGGTTACCATGGTATATGGTGCGGATGCGACAGTACCTTTTGGCGGCGTGTTGATGATCCCAACTATGTCGAATCCTGTGGCGGGTATTATGGCCTTGCTGGTCAATATAGTCGTAACAGCCACTGTTTATGCCGTTATCAAAAAAGACGTTCCTCGCGATGTTATTATCAACAACGATAATGAAGAGGAAGATCTCAATCTGGATGACATTAAAATAAGCTAAATGGACACCTAAGCATCGTCAGGGTGTTTTCTCGCAAGGCCAGTGAACAAGGCATTCAACGTTCACTCAGTGGCAGTGAATCGCAGGTAGCACGACGATGCTTCATAGACGCCCATTTTTGCTGTAAACAACAAAAGCAAAAAACCCTGCGATATTGCTATCGCAGGGTTTTTCAAATTTGGCGGAAGCGTAGAGATTCGAACTCTAGAACCCTTTCGGGTCGCCGGTTTTCAAGACCGGTGCCTTCAACCGCTCGGCCACGCTTCCAAAGTGAGGCGCACTATAAACATCTCTGCGCGCTATGTAAAGAGGAGAAGTGAAGAATTTGATAATGTTCCGGTTTTGCACGCCCCGCACTTTTTTGCACATATGTGCAAATTTTTAGCAAAAATGTAACATTGCCTCGATATATTCCTGACTGTCTTTTACAGCCAGGGGTCAACGTGTGTCTTACCAATCTGATATCCACCCACGCCACAGCGCGTGGCAAAAGCTCCGCCATACTCTGTCGATTATCAGTCATGAGCCGGCCAACCTTCTGGCCGTGCTGCTGCTCGCTCTGTTCAGCTGGATAATCCTGGCTCCGGTCATTTCCGTACTGCTGAACGCGCTGCTGGTGCAGAGCGGCGATGAAGGCCGCACCGGTGCCACCGAAGGGACATTCACCGCTTATTATCTGCTGCGCACCCTTAGCTCGCGCATGTCCGATCTTCTGCTCTGGACACCGTTGCTCAACACCCTCGCGGTGGCGCTGAGCACCGTCGCCATCGCGCTGGTGGTGGGCATCGTGCTGGCGTGGCTGGTCAATCGCACCGATATCGCGGGCCGCAAGTGGTTTGCCACCCTGCTTATCGTGCCCTTTATGCTGCCCTCCTGGACCTTCGCCCTGGCGTGGAGCACCCTTTTTAAAAACCACGCCATCGGCGGGCAGCCGGGATGGCTGGAGGCGATGGGGATCCAGACCCCGAACTGGATGGCTTACGGCTACTTCCCGATTGTGACCATTATGGTGTTGCATTACGCCCCGCTGGTGATCCTGATTGTTGGCAACGCCCTGAAGCGCATGGACAGCCAGATGGAGGAGTGTGCTCAGGTCCTCGGCGCATCCCGCCGGGTTATCGCCTTTAAAATTATCATCCCGCTGGTGCGCCCCGCGCTGCTCTCCGCCGCCCTGCTGATTTTTGCTGACTGTATCGGCGAGTTCGCCCTGCCCTATATTCTCGGCCTGCCGGTGCACTTCGATACGCTTTCTACCGGGCTGTACCGGGCCATCGGCACGCGCCAGTCCGGCGTGGCGGCGGTGATTGCGGCGGTGATCATGCTGATGGGCATGCTGACCCTGCTGCTGGATATGAAAATGCTGCGTGAGGCGAAACGCTTCGTGACCCTGGGTGGCAAAGGCGTGATGGAACGCCGCCATAGCCTGGGACGCTGGCGCAGCGTCGCGACCGCCCTGCCGCTGGCATTCGTCCTGCTGGGGGTGGCGATCCCGCTTCTGACCCTGTTCCTGTCGACGGTCATGATCCTGCCGGGCCGCTTTAGCGCCGATAACTTCACCCTCGATTACTGGATTGGTCACAACCTTGACACCGTGGCCCTGCACAACGGGATCCTGCTGAGCGCCGAATTCTGGCACACGGTGTGGAACACCCTGGTCATCGTTGGCTCGGCGTCCCTCGCCTGCGGCGTGCTGGGCCTGCTGGTGGGCTACGCGGTGCTGCGCTGCCACTTCCGCTGGGTCGCCGCCGTCCTGCGTCAGCTGACCTTCCTGCCCTACCTGGTGCCGGGTATTGCCTTCGCCGCCGCCTTTTTATCGCTCTTTGCCGTGGCCCGCGGACCGGTTCCGGCGCTGTATGGCACCCCGCTGATCCTGATCCTCGCGCTGATTGCCGAAAAAATGCCGTATGCCAGCCGCTCCGGCATCGCGGCGATGACCCAACTTGGGAAAGAGGCCGAGGAAGCGGCGCGGATTGCCGGTGCCGGCTGGTTCGCCCGCCTGCGCCGTATCGTCATCCCGATTCAGGCCGCGCCGCTGGCGACCGGGATCCTGCTGCCGTTTATCTCAGGGATTAAAGGGGTCAGCCTGTTCGTCATCCTCGCCACCCCGGCGACGGACGTGCTGACCACCTGGTCCCTCCGCCTGATTGACTACAACTACCAGCAGGCGGCCAATGCCGTGGTGCTGATGATTGCCCTCATTTCATGGGCTGGCACGGTGATGATCCAGAAGATCACCGGGACTGGTCTGGCTGATGGTCTGGAGAAATAAGATGCCCACTATCCACTTAACGAATCTCAGCAAAACCTATCCGGGCAGCGATGCCCCGGCGGTCAACAACATCAACCTGACGGTGAAAGATGGCGAATTTATGTGCCTGCTGGGGCCATCCGGCTGCGGTAAGACCACCATCCTGCGGATGATTGCCGGCATCGAGCACGCCAGCGGCGGGGAGATTAGCATTGGCGATAACGTTGTCGACTCCATCGCCCGGGGCACATACGTGCCGCCGGAAAAACGCGGCATCGGACTGGTCTTTCAGAGTTACGCGCTCTGGCCGCATATGACCGTCGAGCAGAACGTCGATTTCGGCCTGCGGTTACAGAAAGTGCCCACCAAAGCGCGTATCGCCCGCTGTCAGGACGTGATGGAAAAACTGCGTATTGCCGATTACGCCAGGCGCTATCCGGCGCAGCTCTCCGGCGGTCAGCAGCAGCGTGTGGCCCTGGCCCGCATGCTGGCGGTGAATCCTGGCGTACTGCTGCTGGACGAGCCGCTCTCGAACCTCGACGCCACGCTGCGTCTGGAGATGCGCGCCGAGCTGCGCCGCCTGCATGAAACCTTCGGCACCACCATCGTCTTTGTCAGCCACGATCAGTGGGAAGCGATGACCCTTGCCACCACCATTGCGGTGATGAGCGCCGGGCAGATGCAGCAGGTGGGTACCCCGGATGAGATTTACGCCACCCCGGCCAACCGCTTTGTCGCGGAGTTTATTGGCACTCCGCGCTTGAACATGATCCCGCTTCACCAGCCCTGTAGCGAGCTGGCACAGCATCTGCAGCGGCGCTTTACCCTGCACGAGCAGACCCAGCTCTGCGGTATCCGCCCGGAGGAGATCGTGTTGAGCGCCGAGTCGTGTAGCAACGCCGTTCCCATGACCATCGATAACATTATGCCCACCGGCGGCAGTTGGGTGATTGAGCTGGTGGCGGGCGAAGACCGGCTGTTCCACTCCACGCAGCTGCGGCCGCGCTGGCAGGCCCGTCAGCAGGTGCATTGCCAGCTCCCGACCTCGTCCCTGCACTTTTTTAACCGCAACGGACTGCGTCACGACGTGACCGCGAATTAACCTCCATTGACTCTTAAGGAACACACATGAAGCGCAAGTTGTCCGCCGTCCTTATCACCAGCGCCCTGCTGAGCAGCGCTGTCGCTCAGGCTGAAACCGCCGATCTGCAAAAGCTGATCGCCGCCGCGAAACAGGAGCAGCCGATTACCGTTTACGCCTCGACCGGGAAAATCGTGCAACAGGCCAAAGCCTTTAGCGAGCAGTACGGCTTGCAGGCCGTGGGCGTGAAGGCCGATGCGCCGCAGATCATTGAGATCATGAGCCGGGAAGCGCAGGCCAAAAACGTCCGCGCCGATGTCGCTATCGTTGAGGACGCCCCTGCCGGGATGACGCAGCTACTCAAAAAAGGCTATGTCCAGAGCTGGGTGCCGGACGATCTGAAAGGCGACATTCCCGCCCGCTATCAGGATCCGCTGACCGTCGTGCTGGCCCCGAACGTGTTTGCCTATAATACCGATCATCACGCCACCTGCCCGGTGACCAATCTCTGGCAGTTGACCGAGCCAAAATGGCGGGGCCGCGTCGCGATGCAGGACCCCACCAGCAAACCGGCCTATACCGACTGGTTCAGCCAGATGGAAACCCACTATGACCAGCAGGTTCGCGATGCCTATGAGCAGCAATTTGGCAAGCCGCTGCAAACTGACGAGAAGTCGGCCACGGCAGCTTTTGTGAAGGCGCTGGCGGGCAACGGCGTGTTGCTCACCCATTCCGATAACGACGCGGCATCCGCCATCGGCGCGCCGGACGGCAAAACCGACTTTGTTGGCCTGGTGTCCACCGCCAAATTCCGCGACAACAAGCAGGGGATGAAGCTGGGTCTGTGCAGCGGCCTGAAGCCGTTTATCGGCTGGAACTACCCGAGCCTCGGCGTGGTGGCGACCGGCAGTAAAAGCCCGAACACCGCGAAGCTCTTTACCTACTATCTGCTGACCGCCGAAGGCATCGCCCCTCAGGGCGTGGACGGCAAAATGTCCACCAACCAGAAGGTGAACCTTCCCGCCGATGAAGCCTCCGGCATTGCAAAGCATCGCGGCGAGCTGATGGAATACCTGACCGCTACCGCCCAGAACGACTGGGAAAGCCGCCAGGACTGGCAGGACATCTGGAGCCTGAACTACAAGAAGTAGTTTTCAGCGTACATTTTCTTTCTGAACAGGCAGCACACTTTGACTACTCATGACATTGAACTGCGGGAAGCTGCGCTGAGGCGCATTATCGTTGACGCCGGGGAGACCGCCCTGCGTTTCTTCCAGTCGCGCAAACCCGGCGAGTATGCGCTGAAGGGCCATCAGGATATCCTGACCGAGGCCGATACCTTCGTTGAAAAACAGGTTCTGACGGCTCTTGCCGGGGCATTCCCGAACGATCTGATCCTCGGTGAAGAGTCCGCCAGCCAGCCTGCCAGCGCGGAGAGCCTGTGGGTGGTGGATCCCATCGACGGTACCGCCAACTTCGCTCGCGGTATCCCCCATTTTTGCGTCTGCATGGCGTGGGTTCGCCAGGGCGTGACCGAGCTGGGGGCGATTTACAACCCGGTCAGCCAGGAGTTGTATCTGGCCCGTCGCGGCCATTACGCCCTGAAAAACGGTCAGCCGTTGCGCTGTACCGCTATTACCGACCCGCAGCGAGCCGCCGTTGAGCTGGGCTGGTCTTCCCGTC
This sequence comes from Leclercia sp. 1548, assembly GCF_050435045.1. Lineage (NCBI taxonomy): Bacteria > Pseudomonadati > Pseudomonadota > Gammaproteobacteria > Enterobacterales > Enterobacteriaceae > Leclercia > Leclercia sp. 1548. Next base: position 684,212 of record NZ_JBNDJP010000001.1, read on the forward strand.
ACAGCCAGAATCACTACCTGAAGGTGCAGGCCTCATTGCTCAATCTGGGCACTAGCGTGCGCCGGGGCGGTTCCGGGGCGCTGGCGCTGGCCTGGGTGGCGGAAGGCCGTACCGACGGGTATCTCGAAATTCATATGAACGCCTGGGATTGCCTGGCGGGGCTGTTGCTGGTGCGGGAAGCAGGCGGCCTGACGGGCGTGGTTCCTGAAAGTGCCGAAGGGATTTTCAGCGGACTGCCGGTCCTGGCCGCCGCCCCCGGTATTGCGGCTGAACTGGCGGCTGCGGCGGGTATTCCCCTGACGATCGACGCTGAGGCGAAGCCAAGGGCCGGTCATTTCCCCCGCCCGCCCATCAGCCTGATCGCCGAGAATTTTCCCGACTGGGAGGTGGATATTTATATCGGCGGTTCCAGCGGAGTGAGCGATGCGGCCCTGCTGGCGGAACATGATATCGGGATCGTGATTAACTGCGCGGTGAATCTTGATATCGACTGGGTGTCGCACCCGGAAGCCAGCGCGCCTGTACAGCTGCTTACTCATGGTTCAGGCCCGGTCCGCTATTACAAGCTGGGGCTGGTGGATGGCGAAGGCAATGCCCCTGAAATGCTGCACGCCGGTTATCAGCTGATGCGTTCGGCCCTGCTCCAGCAGATCCCGGATAAAGCCTCTTACCGAAACCGCAAGCGCGGCAATATCCTCGTCAACTGTCGCGGTGGGCGGAGTCGTTCCGTCGCTCTGGTGGCGCTGTTTATGCATCTGGAGTGCCCGGCGCGCTTCCCGACCCTTGAGTCCGCCATCGATCTGATCCGCGACCGACGCCAGCTCCACCCGGACGAGTGGTATGAAACGCCGAAGCCGTCGCTGATCCGCCTGGCCGAACATGCCATTATCCGCGAACGGGCCATCGCCGGAGTGGAACAGCGTCATGAGCAATAACAGCCTGAGGAAAAACCCTGGCTTCGCCAGCGCCACCGAGGTGGCGCGCCTGGCGGGGGTCTCCCGTTCCGCGGTGTCGCGGACCTTTACGCCGGGCCGCAGCGTCTCTGAGGATACCCGGCGCAAGGTGCTGGCCGCTGCCGAAGCGCTGAATTACCACGTAAACCATCTGGCGCGGGGGCTTTCCCGGGAGGAGAGCCGCCCGGTCTGTATTCTGGGCGGCAATCTGTCGTTCCCCTGGCAGGCCAGCCTGCTAGACCACCTGACCCGCCGCCTGCACCATGCCGGACGCGCGGTGATGGTGATCAATACCGACGACGACGAAGCGAGTGCCAGAGAGGCATTGCAACAAACGCTGAATTACCGCTCAACCGCCACCATCGTGCTGTCGGGCAAACCGCCCGCGTCCCTGATAGAACTCTGCCTGCAGAGTGGACAGCAGGTGATAGCGATCAACCGCATGGGGCAGTTCCCCAGCGCGGACAATATTGATATCGACTACAGTTCGACGATGAAGGAAGCCCTGGACCACCTGATGGCTGCACAATGCCGCCGTCTGGCTATTGTCTCCTCCTCCGCCCGCTCCCCGAGCATGATTACCCGTGAAACGCGCTTTCTGGCGGCCGCGGCCGAAGCGAGCGCCGGGGTCACGCTTATCCGCCCCGGCAGCGCCAGTTACCAGACCGGCGTCCTCGCTGCCCGTGAGTTGCTCAACCAGCCATCGCCGCCGGACGGCGTCTTTTGCGTCACGGACCTCATCGCCTGCGGCTTTATCGATGCCGCACGCCACGAGTTTGGCCTGCGTATTCCAGAGGACATCCGCGTTATTGGTTTTGATGATATCGACCAGGCAAGCTGGCTGGGGTATCAGCTGACCACCTTCGCTCAGCCGCTGGCAGAGATGGCGGAGGCCGCCTGTGAGATGTTGCTCGCCGCGGATGCCGAAAAACCGGCCAGCCGGGTTTTCAGGGCGACGCTGGTGAAACGGGGAACGACGGGCCCTGCCGGGTACGGTGCAGCCTGATGCCCTCCCCCCGGCCCTCTCCCACGGGGAAGCATGTCAAAACAATTGAACAAAGAGCGAGATAATTAAAGTTAGAAAACGTTAATTTAATTCATTTTTAGCCGTTGCATGAGTAAGTTTTGCTCATTACGTTAAAGTTTAAGAAACCGTTTTTTTTAACTCGTTTTGAACTTTAACTGCGAATAAATCTGCACTTATTATGCAAAGGATATGAATAATGCAAATCAACCTTACTACGAAAGCACCAGAGAACTTTTCCCCTAAAGCCGCCGCTTATATAGCTTATCATGCAAGCGGCGAACGAGGCACAGGACGGGTCGGGTGCGCGTCGATCTATATGGACGTAAAACATTTCTCTATCGCCATTTTGTTGGGAAAATAGCAATATTTCTGACACCAGGTGAATACCCGGCAATGTCTATTAGTAGCGCACTTGAGACGTTCGAAAACCTTTCTTCATGCTCGGATGTGATCAAAGTTACTAACACAAGCGGTACGCTTGCAGATCTGTTTGAGGCACACAAAACCGATTTTATTGCTTCTGGTAAACCGGATGAAGAGTCCGTTGCCCCTACAAAATTTATGAATAGCGATTTCCTGACGGATAATATTAAACGCTTTTGTGAGAGAAAGAGTGTTGATTTATTTATTCCGAGAGATTATTTCCGCACCTTTTCAAATATTGGACGAACAATTGAAAATCACTAAAGAAATTCGTCAATAAATTCAGCATCATGATTTACATGACGTATCATCGATTCATTATGATAGAAATTATTATAAACAGGAAAAACTGTAAGCGCGTTTGAAATGGGAAAATAAGCTTAAAGACATAATAATCCATTAATAACCAAGAATTATATTGATCACATTTATTGTTGAAGGCCACCTATCTACCACAATAATAGATAGGTGGCCTTAATTTTATTCTTTGTTTGAATTGAGAACAAGATCACTTTTCTTTTATCGGTGATTGCTCAATGATCGAATCATTAAATCAAAGGAGTTAGTTATGTATTATAGCGAAGAAATTATTAAAAAAATTGGAACTGATAAAGAGCTAGCTGTACGATTAGACAAAGCGCTAGTTGGAGTTAAAGAGGGAGTTGTCGATTATTTAAATGGTCTTGAAGATGGTACAACACGATTACTTTATTATACCTCTTGTCTTACAGACAACTATCAAGATGTATGTAATAAGATTTTCTCTGAGGATAAAAGATTTTTATTTTCTCTGCGTGAACTGATAAAACATCGGGACGTTATATTACGAATGATTAAAATATATATAGAAACAATTCTAAAAAATAAGAGTGAAGAAAAAAAGAAAACAATCCTTGAGAAATTAACACCATTTACCACAAACTACTCCATTAAACACATTTCAAAAAATGGTTTAATCTATGCTGTCGCATCCTATATATGCCACGGTAACAAGATGAATTTAGCAGTTCAAAATGCATTAATGAAAAAAATTGGCGGTAGAGTCGGATGGGGGATAGCAGGAATAAATGTTTATGGTCTTGTTCAACATGCTTCTGAAAGTGCAGATAATCTAAAAAATTTCTGCCCACTATTTTATAATGCTTTATATACAGAGGGAGTAGAGATGATGTATTTCTTGATAGAACCGATCATCATGAAATCAGGGTACTTAAATATTAACTCAGCCTCTGATGAAGAAATTACCAGAGCATTAAAAAGAATGATGTGATAATGTTTAATTTAATAAGTAATTTTCTAAGGCGTTGTATTAAAAGATTTTTTATTAGCATTAAAGATGATTGTATTAACGATATCATAGGTTATGGGGTGGTTTTTATTATTATGATAATTTCCATTTCTGTATCGGCGCTTGTCAACAATAATAAAGTTGCGTTTATAATTATCGTTCTGATGATTGTGATTATTTTTTCATTAGTGTTTTTTCATAAAGGGAAAAAATAAAATGTCTATACCAGCACATATTTGGCTTACCGATGAAAATAACTCACCTGTAATTGGTGAATGTTTAATGCCAACACGATTGGGTTCAACTGAGCTTAAATCGTTCAATCATTCTGTTTGGATTCCTACAGATCATAATACAGGGAAGCTAACTGGAACACGTCTTCATCTTCCTATCACATTTGAAAAAGAAATTGATCGCATCACGCCATATTTATTCAGAGGTGTATGCACTGGCAGAATATTTAAAGAAGCTATAATAAAAATGTATAGAATCAATGAAGCAGGCATAGAGATAGAATATTTTAACATAACATTAAGAAATGTGAAAATAACAAGAATCTCTCCAGTTTTATTTCCTCTGGGAGTTGCAAGTAAACATATGGAGGAAGTTGAAATCCGTTATGAATCTATCGAATGGAAATATTGTGATGGGAATATAATATTTAATGACACCTGGAATGGAACAGCAGTAGCATAAAAAAGGGACTCTCACGAGTCCCTTATCTATTTTACTTCAATGCCCCGTATACCTGATCAACAATCCAGCCGTATGTGGTTACGGGTAATAGTCCACTGATAAACACAGTTGGATTGATTTCAGGTCAACTACCGGGGAATACGGTCTGTTGCCGGGAATAACGTTAGCCATGTGATTAACAGCATCGATAGCCGTCAGCGTTCCTGTCCATCCGGTGTGTCCATAAGTTTCTTTACTGGCTAACACCCCGAATGCAGGGGTCTTTGAAGCGTTGCCGTTTTGCTTTTACCTTGCCTAGAACCAGGCTTCCCACATCGCGCCGACGTTGAAGTCGTCCAGCGTTTCATCCCGGGTGTTGTTCACGCGGGCGGTGCGCTCGTTATCCACCTTGCCGCCGGTAACGTAGAAGCGCAGCATCGGACGGAACTCCGGCCCCATGGCGATGGACATGTTCTGTGACAGGGTCAGCTTCCAGCCCTTGTTATCCCCGCCGTTGTCGTAATCCACATGCTGCCAGCCCGCTTCCAGCCAGGTGGAGTGAACGTCGTTCCACCAGTGCATCGGACGCACGATGGCGTTGTAGTTCTTACGGTTGTCGGTATTGTCCCGGCTGTTGTCATAGTCGTGGAAGGCCAGCAGGTACTCCACCTGGGTCGCCTGGGTGAACTTGTACAGCCCTTCGAAGCTGGCGTAGACCGTGGTCAGATCCTCGGTTTTGTTGTACACGCTGTTGTCAGCGTTATCAGAGTAACGGGCGATCACCTTGTTCACGCCGCTGTCACTGGTGTGGCTCAGGACCACGCCACCCTGCCAGGCGTTGGTCCGCTCTTCGGTGTCGATGGCTTTCGAGTCAAAACCGTAGTTGGCGTACAGCTCCAGGTCGATCGGGCCGAGCTTCATGCCGTGAATTTTGGAGGTGGCCGCGTAGTTGCCTTTGTCCCCGGTGCCGGAGCCGCCGGTACAGGTGATGCGCGACGGGTTAGCTTCGTCGTCCATCACTTCCGGGCTGCAGGATTCGACTGCCGCCACGGTGGCCACGTCAAACTGCACCCCGCCGATGTCGAAGTTCTTCACCCCGGCACCCTGGCCGTCGTGGTTCATCCAGAAGTAGTCGTTGATGCCCTGCTGCGGACGCTGGTGGAAATCACGCCCGGCCCAGATATAGGCGTTCGGGTTGGATGCCAGAATGTTGGTCACCCCGGCGTAGGCTTTTTTCAGGTTCACCTCGTCGCCCCAGTGGTCGATCATCACGTTGACGTCCCAGATGGCGCCGTTTTCGCCCTTAAAGGCTTTCGAGAGCTGGAACTCGCCGCCGTTGCCTTCGTTCCCCAGACGGCCAATGGCCGAGGCGCCGTTGTAGGATCCGTCCACCGCGACGTATTTCTGGTCGGCCGCCTGGAAGTGCGCGCCGTAGCGGGCATAGCCGGTAAATTTAATGCCGAACGGGATGGCCATATCCGGGGACTGGGCGGCGCTCTGCGGCTCGGTCACCACGTCGGCCTTTTTCGCCACCGCAGCATCCATTTTTGCCTGGCGCTCGGCCAGGGCTTTGTCCACCGCTTTGGCCACAATGGCGTCGATTTGCTCCTGCGTGAATTCCTGGGCGAGGACAGAAACCGGGCAAAGCGCGGCGATAACCGCCATTGTTAATGGAAGTTTTTTAATCATATTCATGGTTATCTCAATATATTTAAATTTTATTCAGACAATAACCACCCCGTTCCGCATTGACAGAATATGTCGCTGTCATCAGAACAGGTTGATTTTTATTTTTTATAGGGCCAGAGGTACACACTATTATCGTAAGGCTATCTCCTTCTCAGCATTATTGATGTCAAATTCAATAGCGCAGGCGCGCTCAGGAAGCGGCCAATAATCGGCTGAGACATACCCTCTATTTTCCTCGCCGGTAGCTCAATTACGTTATTTCACTATTGGAGTAAGATAATCCTCAAACGTGAACCGTGTCGCAAAAATACCCTTATATTTCCACCACATTGATAACCCTGCATCTGAACTATTTAAGGGTTTTAAATAAACCTGTGCTCGACGATCACAGAAGTAAAAAAACATAATTACTTAATTTAAAAACGTAATGGATTCTCCCGGGCTACCTGTGTCAGAAAGAGCCTAACATTCATAAAACAAATCGGAGATCGGATTAGAATGAGTAAAACGATAATGCAAAGCCGGCATGATGAATATCATAAATTATCTCGCGGGGAGCGCATTGGCTACGGGATGGGGGATTTTGCGCAAAACCTGGTGTTTGGCACGATTGGTGGTTTTCTGGCGCTTCACATGTTGACGGTAAATACCATCGGTACCGCCACGGCAGGCTTCATATTTCTTTTTGTCCGCATCATCAATGTGTTTTGGGATCCGATGGTCGGCACCTATGTTGATAAAAGAAGTTCAGCGGCGGGCAAGTACCGCCCCTGGATTTTAAGGGCAGGCGTTCCGCTCGTTATTCTTTCCGCGTTACTTTTTGCGCCTATTCCTGGCGTCAGAGGTTCCGTTCCCTTCGCCTTTATCGTTTATCTGGCACTGGATCTCGTTTATTCCGTGGTGAACATTCCTTATGGTTCACTGAATGCGTCTTTGACCCGAGATCCTGAGTCTATTGATAAACTGACCAGTACGCGCATGATGCTGGCAAACAGCGCCAACCTTCTGGTCTATACCCTCTTCCCCATGTTTGTCCAAATGGCCTCCCCCAAGGATCGCAGCCTTAAGGATACGGGTTTCTTTGGGCTTGAGCTGAATATGGGGAACTATACCGATCCTTCAGCGAATTACGCCTGGTTTGGGGTTTACGCGGTCTACATGGTCATCGGTGCGGTGGCACTTTTCATTTGCTATAAATTCACCAAAGAACGTGTTGTTGCCTCTGCAGAACAAACGGCCAACGTTAAAACCACAGATTTATTCCTCGAACTCAAAAATAACCGCCCATTGGTTATTCTTGGCCTCTTTTTCATGCTGGCCTTTACATTCATGTTCTTCATGAACACGGTGAATGGCTTTTTCAATCAGTACGTTGTCGGCCATTCTGAATGGATGGGTGCCGTTGGCCTTGTCGCGTCAATTCCGGGTATTTTGTTCCCCATTTTCTGGCCAAAACTGAAAAAAATCTTTGGTAAAAAAGGGTTCTTCCACATCTTCCTGGGCATGTTTATTGTGGGGGAATTATTGACTTACGTTTGGTCACGCGAAGGTATGCATGATGCACTCTGGCTGGCTTACATCGCCACCTTCATTAAACAATGGGGCTTAACCTCGGCGACCGGATTCATGTGGGCACTGGTCCCGGAAGTGATTGCATATGGTGAATTAAAATCAGGCAAGCGCAATGCCGCCATCATTAATGCCATTATGGGCCTCTTTTTCAAGATTGGTTTTACTATCGGCGGTGCGATTCCACTGTGGTTACTGGCTGTTTATGGCTTTAACGAAACAGGGGCGCAGCAAAGTGCGAACGCTATCGACGGAATAATTGTTACCGCGGTCTGGATCCCCATTGTTTTAGCCTTTATCTCGATGATCGTTATTCACATTTATCCTATCTCAGATAAACATGTCACCGACATTAATCGTCAGCTTGATGAGATCCGCGTGTAGTTTTAGATTCATCTTAAAGTCTTAGAAAAATTGAAGTCAGAAAAACATTAAAAAGGTAGAATGATATGTCGCTTATTCAGAACCCTGTACTGCCTGGTTTTAACCCAGACCCCAGCATTATCCGTGTTGGAGATACCTACTATATTGCCAACTCCACGTTTGAGTGGTTTCCCGGCGTTCGTTTACATGAATCCAAAGACCTGCAAAACTGGAATCTGCTGCCCAGCCCATTATCAACCACCGCGCTTTTAGATATGCGAGGCAATCCTTCGTCAGGGGGAATTTGGGCACCGGCGCTCTCTTACGCTGACGGCAAATTCTGGCTGGTTTATACAGATGTGAAAATTACAGAAGGTGCTTTTAAGGACATGACCAATTATCTGACCACCGCCACAGATATTCGTGGTCCCTGGACAGATCCTGTCAAACTTAACGGCGTGGGTTTTGATGCATCACTCTTCCATGATGATGATGGGCGTAAATACCTTGTGCAACAAACCTGGGACCACCGGGAGTATCATCATCCCTTTGATGGCATTACCTTAACTGAGCTGGATACCCGAACACTAAAATTAAAACCCGAGACAGCGCGGACTATTTATCGTGGTACTGCCGTTGCACTTGTTGAGGGGCCACATCTCTATAAACTGAACGGCTATTACTATCTTTTCGCTGCTCAGGGCGGGACTGTGTTTACCCACCAGGAAGTGGTGGCGCGCTCCAGAACCTTAGATGCCAACAGCTTTGAAACAGAACCGGGAGAGGTATTCTTAACGAACGTCGATACCCCCGACAGCTATATTCAGAAGCAGGGGCATGGTGCGTTGGTTTCGACCCCCGGGGGTGAATGGTATTATGCCTCGCTTTGCGCGCGTCCCTGGAATCGTCCCGGTGAATCCGCCTACGATCCCCGCGGCTGGTCAACGCTGGGCCGTGAAACCTCTATTCAGAAAGTCTACTGGGATGAAGATGGCTGGCCACGTATTGTAGGCGGCCACGGTGGAAAGACCTTTGTCGAAGGGCCAGCCGATGCCATTCATACCGAGAGCGCGAAAGACCATAGCCAGCACGATAATTTCACCAGTGCGATGCTCGATATTAACTGGAATACCCTTCGTGTCCCGTTCACCGAAAAAATGGGTACCACAGGCGATGGAAAGCTGACGTTAACGGGGCAAGGGTCTTTAGCGAACACCCATGACCTTTCTCTGATTGCCCGACGCTGGCAGGCTTTTTATTTTGATGCTCAGGTTAAGGTCAAATTTAATCCATTTAGTTATCAGCAAATGGCAGGCTTGACCAATTATTATAATGACCGTCACTGGAGTTTCGTTTTCATCACCTGGAATGAAATTAATGGCCCGGTGATTGAAATCGGTGAAAATAACCGCGGGAAATATACCTCTTATCTGAAAGATAACGCCATCAAAATTCCTGAAGGCACAGAATATGTTTGGTTCCGCACGAAAGTGCGCAAGGAAAGTTATACCTATGAATACAGCTTTGATGGCGTCACTTTCACGGAGATTCCGGTCAAGCTGGATGCCGCTGTTCTCTCAGATGATTATGTCCTGCAAAGCTATGGTGGGTTCTTTACCGGGGCGTTCGTGGGTCTCGCGGTCGTCGATTACTCGGGTTACGAGATTAGCGCAGATTTTTATGATTTCGCGTACCAGGAACTTGGCGATAGGTTGACGGCAAATGGCGCGTATAGCTGGGAGGCCAGCGAATCACGGTTTAATTAAAGGCTGACAAACCTACGTTATCGCAACGATAACGTAGGTTTACTCCAGAACAGGCTTACGTATCCCACTTCGTCCCCGCCCATGGTTAAAGTTTTTACCACTCGTTAACCTGGTCACAATTTTTTAACTTTCCATGCTCTTCTCTTGACTGTTTCCCTCTCAGTCGTAAAACTCATGAAAAAGTAAAACGTTTTACTTTTTGATAAGACTGTCGCGGTATTCATGCTTTTTCCGTGATTTTCAGTGGGTTAAACACTACTGGGATACATCATGAAACATGTAGAAGAGTTCGATAGTACGCTGGCAGGTGTGGGTGTCATGCCTGAGCCAGACAAGTCAGAAATTTCATCGCTGGCAAGTGGTGCGATAAGAAAAGCCAAATTCCGGCTGATGCCCCTGATACTGCTGATGTATCTGCTCGCGTTTATAGATCGTTCAAATATCGGCATGGCCGCGTTAACCATGAATCAATCCCTGGGACTGACGCCTGAACATTTTGGCTTTGCTGTCGGTATATTTTCTTTTGGTTATATCCTGTTTGAAATTCCCAGCAACGTGTTGCTGGAACGATACGGTGCACGCTTCTGGTTAGCCCGAATTATGATCACATGGGGCATCATTTCCATGGCGATGGCGTTTGCACAGGGCGTCGTGACACTCAGTATCTTACGTTTTTTACTGGGCGTGGCTGAAGCGGGTCTTGCCCCTGGTATTGTTTTCTATCTCACTACCTGGTTCCCCAAAAAAGAACTGGCTAAGGTTTTTTCTATTTACTACCTGGGTGTTCCGCTGGCTGCAATTATTGCCAACCCAATCTCGGGCTACATTCTGGATAATTTCCATAATGTCGGCGGGCTGGAGAGCTGGCAGTGGCTGTTTTTAATTGAAGGCTGCCCACCGGTAATCTTGTCAGTTATTGTTTTCCTTTATCTTACTGATAAACCGTCCAAAGCATCCTGGCTTAAACCCGAAGAACGTCAGGCCTATCAGGATCTGATGGAAAAAGATCAACACGCTACCTTGTCCGTAGGGCACTCCGGTTTCAGGGAGATGATCAAAGATCGACGCGTCTGGATCCTGGGGATGGCCTATTTCTTCACCGTCATTGGTCTTACAGGCCTGGGTTTCTGGATGCCGCAGTTCATTAAGCGCTTCGATTATTCAGATACGGTTGTCGGTATGCTGGGAACTATTCCCTATATTGCTGGTGCAGTCGTGATGTGCTGGTGGTCGAATCATTCTGATAAAACCGGTGAAAGAACCTGGCATTTTATTATCCCTTCGCTGGTATTTTCTTTCGGTTTTGTGATCGCAGCCATCAGCGATTCACCTGTGATTTCTATGTTGGGATTAACAATATCGACGATAGGAATGCTGTCGTGCGTTCCGACGTTTTATACCCTTCCCGCCTCATTCCTTACCAGCCGGGGCTGTGCCGGTGGCATGGCACTGATTAATTCGATTGGCAATATTGGTGGGTTCTTCGGCCCCTTCCTGGTTGGCCTCACCATCTCCATTACCGGTAAATCACAAAACGGCCTCTACCTGTTGTCCGTTCTGGTTTTGTTCTCGCCGTTGCTGATTTATCTCATGAGCAGAAGTCGCCGTCAGGTTGCTGGCTGGCGTTAATCCATCACATCCCCCTGTAAAGGAGTAGAAAATGAACTTAGCAGCATTGTTAGCTGAGCGTGCCTGTGCCGTAAAATCGGGTTCAGCACAACCTGTTCGTGTGGGTATTATCGGCGCCGGCAAATTTGGTTCGATGGTACTGGCCCAACTGCGACATCTTGAAGGGTTACACGTGGTGGCAGTGGCAGACCTCGATATTAAGAAAGCCCGTGCAGCACTGGCTCGTGTGGGATGGCCAGAAACGCAGTATCAGGCACAAAACATCGATGCAGCCTTGCGCGAAGGCACTACCTGCATCGTGGAGGATGCAGAACAGCTGATCCGTTGTGAGCAAATCAATTGCATTGTGGAGGCGACGGGACACCCCCTGGCAGGAACGCGTCACGCTCTTCATGCAGTCGAACATCACAAGCATGTGGTCATGGTCAATGTGGAAGCCGATGTACTGTGCGGGCCTTTGATCGCTGACCGTGCGCGCCAGAACGGAGTGATCTACAGCATGGCTTATGGTGATCAACCGGCGATCATTTGCGAACTGGTTGACTGGGCTAAAGCCTGCGGCTTTGAAATCGTTGCTGCGGGTAAAGGAATGAATTACGAGCCTCGGTACCGTTACTCTACCCCGGATACCGTATGGGGATTTTTTGGCTGGTCTGACGAAGAGGTCGCGGCCGGAGACTTTAATCCTAAAATGTACAACTCGTTTACCGATGGCACCAAAGCGGCTATCGAAATGGCCGCCGTCGCCAACGCGACTGGATTAGACTGCCCTGATAATGGGCTGGAATTTCCTCCTGCGGGGGTGCATGACCTGGCCCGCGTTTTCTCGCCAGAATCGGATGGCGGGCGACTGAGCCGAAGTGGGCTTGTTGATATCGCTGCCAGTCAGGAACCTGACGGACGTGAGGTGCTTAACAATATACGCTACGGCGTCTTCGTGACGTTCAAAGCCCGCGATGAATATAGTCGCGCCTGTTTTAAACAGTACGGATTACTCACTGACCCAAGTGGCTGGTACGCATCCATGTGGCGCCCATTCCATCTGATTGGTCTGGAAACCAGTATCAGTATTCTCTCTGCGGTATTACGAGGAGAAGCTACTGGTACCGCGTTAAGCTTCAGAGGCGATGCGGTTGCAACGGCAAAACGCGACCTTAAAGCGGGTGAAATGCTGGACGGTGAAGGTGGGTTCACCGTCTGGGCTAATGCCTTACCTGCCAGCATCAGTGTGGCGCAGGACTTCTTGCCTATGGGGCTGGCCCATCATGTCCGACTGGTGAAAGATGTCGCAAAAGATAAGGCGATTCGTTTCAGCGATGTCCATTTTGACAACAATCTGGACATCGTCGAACTGCGTAAGCAAATGGTCAGTCTTGCGGGATTATAAATGATGGCAATCCCCGTAACGGCCTAAGTTGCGGGGATATCTGGAGGACACATGAAGAGTCAAATACGTATTGGTTTGTTGGGGACCGGATTGATGGGACAACCGGTAGCGCGTCGACTTGCCGCTGCCGGATATTCGGTCGCGGTGTGGAACAGGTCGCCAGAAAAAGCGCTGCCATTAACCCGCGCGGGTATAACGATCAAACAATCTTCCGCGCAATTACTTGCTGACAGTGACGTCATCATCTGTCTGTTGAGCGATGCAACAGCCTGCGACCAGGTCATATTCAACCAGGATGCACTTCATAGCGTGGGTAAAAATACCACCATTATCATGATGAGTACGCTCTCCCCTGACATTGTTGTTGAACAAGCACGTAAGGCAAGCAGCGTCCAGGCTCACTATATCGACATGCCTGTTTCCGGCGGAACGATAGGAGCAGAGAAGGGTTCACTGTCATTAATGGCTGGAGGTGACAGAGAAATCGTTGATAGTCTTCGCCCTTTGCTCTCACATCTGGGGAAAGTGACACATGTCGGAGGCGTTGGAGCCGGTCAACTCACAAAACTTGCCAACCAAATCATTGTCGCCGGAACCTTAAGTTTATTGTCGGAAGCATTTACTCTCGCTCAACAAGGCGGTGCCGATCCGGCAAAGGTACGCGAAGCCCTGCTGGGGGGGTTTGCAGATTCCACCTTGCTGCAACACCAGGGCGAACGAATGGTTAAAGGAGACTTTGAGGCGCGAGGTGCTGCAAAGTGGCAGCTTAAAGATACGCGTAGTGCTGTGGCACTGGCGAAGCAACTTGATTTGACCCTCCCTTTGACTGAAACCGTGAATCAACTCTTTAGCCAGATGATTGATGCCGGAGAGGGTGAGCTGGATCATTGCGCCATCATTAAGCAAATTCAGCGTTTAAATAACGTCCTTATTTAATCCATGAAACACTTTCACGTTTAATTAAGGTACTGTCGAGTTCACAGGGTGTTTGCTGTTCCCCGGATAAACTCAAAAGCGCTTTATTGGCGAGTTCTTCGAGGGGATGTTTTATGACGCTAATGGATGGACTCAGCAGTCGACTCCAGTGGCTGTCATGATAAACAATTAATGAAAGATCGTCGGGTATCGATAACTTTAGCTCCCGAATACGCGACATAATGACTGGCGCTATTGAGGTATTGCCAATGATAATTGCTGTCGGTGGGTCTTCAAGCGATAGCAATTCATCAAGCGACTGGCTGGCTAGCGGATCGCGAAAATTTTTCACCACAATAAGCTGGGTATTACATTCAATCCCATTCGCCTCAAGGCCTTTCTTGTAGCCTTCCAGTCTTTGCAAAGAGGTGGAGGTATTAAGAGGTCCGCTTATCCATCCAATGCGCCGATGACCCTGTTCTGCCAGATAAGATGTCGCCTGTCGAGCGGACGTTTCATTATTAAAACCAATCACATTGGCGCGAGTAAAATCCTCCAGATAGCGATCGATGAAGACGATTGCGATCCCCATATCACTGATCGACTGCCACATGTCCTTATTAGCACTTGTCGGCGTTGCGATGATGGCTTTGACCCGCTTTTGCATCAACATTTCCAGGCTTTCTCGCTCGAGAAGCGGATCTTCCTGAGTCGTGACCAGAATGACATTCATCGCCAGTTCACGAGCACGTCGAACGATAAGATCAGAGATCTCAGAGAAAAACTCGTTACTGATGTCGGCCACCACTAAGCCAATAGTGTTATTCAGGCTGGTCTTGAGTTCACGCGCGGCGCTCTGCGGGGTATAACTAAGCGTTTGCATGGCAGCAATAATACGCTGACGGGTACGTTCAGAAACTGAACCGGTTCCGGGATTCAATACGCGGGACACTACGCCGATTGAAACGTCGGCTAAAGCAGCGACATCTTTGATGGTGCTTTTCTTTTTATCAACCAATGCAACACTTAGCCTCAGGTCCGCAGGATAGATAATTTCATGTTAGAGCAATCATGTTTCAATGAACATTGATATTTGGCTATAAACAGACCGGATGAGCACAGAGTTGTTATTCGACAGACAAATCAAAAAGCAAAAGCCCTGCGATATTGCTATCGCAGGGCTTTCTAATTTGGCGGAAGCGTAGAGATTCGAACTCTAGAACCCTTTCGGGTCGCCGGTTTTCAAGACCGGTGCCTTCAACCGCTCGGCCACGCTTCCTAAGTGAGGCGAACTATAAACACCTCTGTGTGCCCTGTAAAGTACGAGCACAATCGTTCGCCTGAAAAATAGTCAAAATGCGTTTAATCGGTTGAATAGACGACATTCTGACCATTTTATCAGCACAAAATCTTACTGCCGCGCCTTAGTGCTTTTTGATGTACATATCTTTGGTGAAATAGTAACCCAGCTTATCCGGCGTGAAGCCCCCTACCCACGGCTTGATCAGGTGGGTGCGAACGTAGTGGTAGACCGGGATCGCCGGTACGTCCCGGGCCAGCAGATCTTCGGCCTGCTGGTAGAAGGTGCCGCGCTCGGCGGTGGTCTTCGCTTTTGCGGCATTGACCAGCGCCTCGTCATAGGCCGGATTGCTGTACTGGCTGGTGTTCTCGCTGTCACCAGTACGGAAGTTATTCAGGAAGGTGGCGGCATCGTCGTAATCAGCGATCCACGCGTAGCGCACCGCGTCAAAGTTGTGGGTGTGCATGGTGTCCAGCATCGTTTTCCACTCCTGGTTTTGCAGCTTCGCCTCTACGCCGAGGTTTTTCTTCCACATCGAGCTGGCGGCGATGGCAATGCGCTGGTGCGACTCCGAGGTGTTATACAGCAGCTTGAAACTCAGCGGATGGCTGTCGTTATAGCCCGCCTCGTTCAGCAACTTCTTCGCTTCGGCAATGCGTTTCTCCAGCGGCCAGCTGGCGTAGTCCGGGCTGTTGAGTTTGACGCCACCGATATCCGGCTGGCTGATGACCCACGCCGGGCGCTGCCCCTGCCCTAACACTTTACCGGCGATAATGTCTTTATCCAGCGCCAGATTCAGCGCCTTGCGCACGCGCGGGTCATTAAACGGTGGACGCGTAGTGTTGAACTCATAGTAGTAAGTCGCCAGCTGCGGGGAGACATCCAGCTCACTGCCCATCGTTTTTTGTAGCTGGGCAAACTGGTTGATCGGCACGGTATAGACAATATCAATTTCGTCCGCCTTGTAGCGGTTCACGTCCGATGCTTCGGAGGTGATGGGCAGGTACGTTACTTTGTTGATGACGGTATGGGCGTTATCCCAGTAGCGCGGGTTGCGCTTGGCGATGATCCGTTCGTTGACCACCCACTGACTGAGGGTGTAGGCCCCGCTGCTGACAAAGTGCTCCGGCTTGGTCCACTTATCGCCATAGCGGCCAATCAGCACCTTATCGACCGGCACAAGCGACGGATGCGCCAGCATGGCAAGGAAGGCCGCGTTAGGCTGGGTCAGCGTCACTTCCAGGGTGGTGTCGTTCAGGGCTTTGACCCCCAGGGTGTCGGGCGTTTTTTTGCCCTGGGCGATGTCGGCGGCGTTCACCAGGTGCATGTTGCCGAGGTAGCTGGCATACGGCGAGGCGGTTTTCGCATCCACCAGCCGTTGCCAGCTCCAGACCACGTCCTGAGCGGTGATGGCAGTACCGTCGCTCCAGGTAATGCCCGGGCGGAGATGGAACGTCCAGACGGTATTGTCTTTGTTCTCCCATTTTTCCGCCAGCCGCGGCTGGATCTCCCCTTCTGGCGAGACGCTGACCAGCCCTTCGAACAAATCGCTGATAATATTGAATTCGACATCGCTTTCGACCTTATGCGGATCGAGCGATGCCGGTTCATTGCCATTATTCCTGACCAGTTCCTGCTTCTCTGCCAGCTCTGTTCCTGCCGGTACGCTGGCGGCAAAGGCCGTTGCGCTTGCGCAAAGGAACCCTGTCGTCAGCAAAGAGAGTGTAAATGTAGCGCGTGATGATGGTTTCATGTCCTTCGCCTTATAGTTTAGTTTTGACGATGCAAAATAACTCTTAGCGTTGCGGCTGGAATAAGGCAATATATTTCAGTGACCTATAAGAGCTTGATCTGATTAATCCTGACAAACCGCGGTTCGTTCTGCATATGGCGCGTTGTGGAAAATTTCATGCTGGCTCTGTCCCTAAGACGCTGAGTAAAGATGGGTAAAACCACTTTGTAACCGGCGCGTCGTTTTCTATTCTTGCCGTTAATTACATCTGTCATAAGAGAGTGACTCATGGATCGTATTATTAGTTCTTCACGCGACCGCACATCGCTGCTCAGCACCCACAAGGTGCTACGCAATACTTACTTCATGCTCAGCCTGACGCTGGCCTTTTCCGCACTGACGGCCACCGCCAGTACGGTGCTGATGCTGCCGTCTCCGGGGCTGATTCTGACGCTGGTTGGTATGTACGGTCTGATGTTCCTGACCTACAAAACCGCTGATAAGCCGGTGGGTATTTTATCCGCGTTCGCCTTCACCGGTTTCCTGGGTTATATCCTGGGGCCAATGCTTAACACCTATCTGTCTGCCGGTATGGGCGATCTGATCGGTCTGGCACTGGGGGGCACAGCGCTGGTGTTCTTCTGCTGTTCCGCTTACGTGCTGACCACCCGCAAAGACATGTCTTTCCTTGGCGGTATGCTGATGGCGGGCATCGTCGTGGTGCTGATCGGTATGGTGGCGAACATCTTCCTGCAGCTGCCGGCCCTGCACCTGGCCATCAGCGCGGTGTTCATCCTGATTTCTTCCGGGGCGATCCTGATGGAAACCAGCAACATCATTCATGGCGGCGAGACTAACTACATACGCGCTACCGTGAGCCTGTATGTGTCGCTGTATAACATCTTTGTCAGCCTGCTGAGCATCCTGGGCTTCGCCAGCCGCGATTAACCCATAGTGCTACATAAAAAGCCCCGCTTATGCGGGGCTTTCTTTTTTGGTAAACTGCCGCGGTTTTCGATAAACCTGTGATGATTATGCTGAACTTTGAAGGTAAAGAGATTGAGACCGATAGCGAAGGCTATCTGAAAGAGACCAGCCAGTGGAGCGAAGGCCTGGCGGCGGTCATTGCTGAAAAAGAGTCAATCGCTCTGACGCCAGAACACTGGGAAGTGGTGCGCTTCGTGCGTGATTTTTATCTGGAATTTAACACCTCCCCCGCCATCCGCATGCTGGTAAAAGCGATGGCCAATAAGTATGGCGAGGAGAAAGGCAACAGCCGCTACCTGTATCGTCTGTTCCCGAAAGGCCCGGCAAAACAGGCGACAAAGATCGCCGGCTTGCCTAAGCCCGTGAAGTGCATTTAATAGCGAATACCAAAATTGACGTAATCCCGTTCGGGTTGATGCGGCTCTGACAGAACCTTCTCAACCCGGGCGATACGTGGCCCGCCCGCTTTAAGCCAGTCGAGCAGTTTCTCGACCTGTTCCGCCTCGCCACAGGCCACCACCTCGACGCTACCGTCATCCATATTGCGCGCGTACCCGGTCAACCCCAGTTCAGTGGCTTCTCGCTGGGTGCTGTAACGAAAGCCAACGCCCTGAACCGTGCCGTGGACCCATGCGATTGTGCAGACTTTTGCCATGTTCTGTCCCCTTATCCGTATCTGGCCCTGAACCCAAAGAATAGCAAATTATGGCCGGGCGATTCGCACAGCGTTTTAACTGAGCAGCCGTAATGTTGTCGGAAACGGGCTGTAAAACGCAGGCTGGCAACAACAGTGTAATCCGCTGCGAACAGGTAATTCGCCTGAATAATTTTTGATTTATGCCGCAACGCTCAACGGTACCCGCAGATGATTGCCCCCGGCCATCTGTGCTACTCTACGCGCCATTTCCCTGGAATCGACAGAATAGTAAATTATGAGTGTACGTTTAGTGTTAGCCAAAGGGCGCGAGAAATCCTTGTTGCGCCGCCATCCCTGGGTCTTCTCCGGCGCGGTCGCCCGTATGGAAGGCAAAGCCAACCTCGGTGAAACCATTGATATTGTCGACCATCAGGGTAAATGGTTAGCGCGTGGCGCCTACTCGCCTGCGTCCCAGATCCGCGCGCGCGTCTGGACCTTCGATAAAGATGAAACCATCGACATCAATTTCTTTGTTCGTCGTCTGCAGCAGGCGCAGCAGTGGCGCGACTGGCTGGCAAAACGCGACGGGCTGGACAGCTATCGCCTGATCGCCGGTGAATCCGACGGTCTGCCGGGTGTGACCATCGACCGTTTCGGCAACTTCCTGGTGCTGCAACTGTTAAGCGCGGGCGCTGAATATCAGCGTGCGGCGTTAATCAGCGCCCTGCAGGCGCAGTATCCTGAATGCGCCATTTACGATCGCAGCGACGTTGCGGTGCGTAAAAAAGAGGGGATGGAGCTAACTCAGGGCACCGTCACCGGTGAACTGCCACCAGCCCTGCTGCCGATTGAAGAACACGGCATGAAACTGCTGGTGGATATTCAGGGTGGCCATAAAACCGGTTACTACCTTGATCAGCGTGACAGCCGTCTGGCGACCCGCCAGTACGTTGCTGATAAACGCGTGCTGAACTGCTTCTCCTATACCGGCGGTTTTGCGGTCTCGGCGCTGATGGGCGGTTGCAGCCAGGTGGTCAGCGTTGATACGTCCCAGGAAGCGCTGGACGTGGCGAAGCAGAACGTGGCGCTGAACAAGCTGGATCTGAGCAAAGCCGAATTTGTGCGCGACGATGTTTTCAAGCTGCTGCGTAAATACCGCGACCAGGGCGAGAAGTTTGACGTTATTGTGATGGATCCGCCAAAGTTCGTGGAAAACAAAAACCAGCTGATGGGTGCCTGCCGTGGATACAAAGACATCAATATGCTTGCGATCCAGCTGCTTAACCCCGGCGGCGTGCTGCTGACCTTCTCTTGTTCCGGCCTGATGACCACCGAATTATTCCAGAAAATTATCGCGGATGCCGCTGTAGATGCTGGTCGTGATGTACAATTTATAGAGCAGTTCCGTCAGGCGGCCGATCATCCGGTGATCGCTACCTATCCGGAAGGGCTGTATCTGAAAGGATTTGCCTGTCGCATCATGTAACTTGAAAAGTGGAATGTTGCCCTCACCTATAGTGTAAGTAACGTTTCCCGGGAGGTGACTATGATTGCCAGCAAATTCGGTATCGGCCAGCAGGTCCGCCACTCCCTGTTAGGATACCTGGGCGTGGTCGTGGATATCGACCCGGAATATTCCCTCGATGAACCGTCAGCCGATGAGCTGGCGGTGAACGCAGAACTCCGCGCCGCCCCCTGGTACCACGTGGTGATGGAAGACGACGAAGGCCAGGCCGTGCATACCTATCTTGCCGAAGCCCAACTGAGTGGCGAACAACAGGATGAACACCCTGAACAGCCTTCCATGGATGAACTGGCGCAAACGATCCGCAGACAGTTACAGGCCCCGCGCCTGCGCAACTAACGAAAACCCGGTAGCCGGTGGCTGACCGGGTTTTTTATTACTTCGCCATTCCCAGACGTGGGATCTCAATCGCCGGGCAGCGATCCATGACGACATTCATCCCCGCCTCACGCGCCAGCTCCGCGGCCTGTTCATTAATAACCCCGAGCTGTAACCAGAGGGTTTTCGCCCCGACGGCAACGGCTTCCTGCGCGACACCCCAGGCGGCTTCAGAATTACGGAACACATCCACCATATCGATTTTTTCCGGTAC
The DNA here is from genome assembly GCF_050435045.1 of Leclercia sp. 1548. NCBI lineage: Bacteria > Pseudomonadati > Pseudomonadota > Gammaproteobacteria > Enterobacterales > Enterobacteriaceae > Leclercia > Leclercia sp. 1548. The sequence goes on from NZ_JBNDJP010000001.1 coordinate 704,669, forward strand.
CTCTGCCAGAGTGCCGTACCCCTGCTGGCCCAACAGCGTCTTACCTGCCACTTTTGGTGATACCGGGATCACGTGATAGCCCTGATCGAGCAGGTATTTCATCACCCGATAGCTGGGACGGTCGGGTTTATCGCTTGCCCCTACCAGCGCAATGGTCCGGGTGGTGGACAGGATCTCAGCAATATCATTCTGTTTCATGGATTTCCTCCTGGCGTATTCATCATCAATATTCATGCAGTGAAAGCAACCTGCCATCCCATACGTCCGCATGAGGGCAAATGCCCAGATTATGTCTATATGTTAGTAAATATGATTTAAGAAAAAATTTGATACATTATTCATGACGCGCGTCTTTTAAGAGGGTTTTTTATGAAAACCGGCATTGCCTGGAGTCTGTTTGCGCTGCTCATGCCGGTTTGCGTTTTTGCCACAACGCTGCGGCTCTCTACGGACATCGATCTGCTGGTACTGGACGGAAAAAAGGTCTCCAGTTCACTGCTGCGCGGCGCGGACAGCATCGAGCTGGACAATGGCCCTCATCAGATTGTGTTTCGGGTAGAGAAGACCATTCGCCTCGGCAATCATGAAGAACGGGTTTATATCTCCCCTCCCCTGGTCGCCAGTTTCAACACCCAGCGCATCAGTCAGGTTAATTTTAGTCTTCCCCGGCTGGAAACAGAAAAAGAGTCGCAACTTTTTGATCATTCACCGCATATTGAATTACTGGATGGCGATGCGACCCCGATTCCGGTGAAGCTGGATATTCTGGCGATCACCGATACGCCTTCCGGCGTGAATTACGAATACGATACCGAGCGATATAACAAAGCCGGACAGAGCGCCTCAATACCGCAATTCTCCACCACCATGGCCGACGACAGTACGCTGCTATCTGGCGTGTCCGAGCTGGATATGCCGCCGCCGCAGTCGCAGAACCTGACTGAGCAGCGGCTCAAATACTGGTTTGCCCAGGCCGATCCCGAGACCCGTAGCCGTTTTCTGCAATGGGCGAAGCAACAACCCTCGTCCTGAGCCGCATTTTTTACCCCTTTCCCTTGCAGCGTCAGGTGCTTCCAGTAATCTGTAACCAGTTAACTAACGGATAGAGATTATGGAACTCACAACTCGCACACTGCCGGACCGCAAACATATCGCGCTGGTGGCGCACGATCACTGCAAACAGATGCTGCTCAACTGGGTCCAGCGCCACAAATCCTTGCTGGAAAAACACCAGCTTTCTGCCACCGGCACCACCGGTAATCTGATCCACCGCGAAACCGGGCTTCAGGTCAATGCCATGTTGAGCGGCCCGATGGGCGGCGATCAGCAGGTGGGCGCGCAGATTTCGGAAGGAAAGATTGATGTGCTGATCTTCTTCTGGGATCCCCTGAATGCAGTCCCGCACGACCCGGACGTGAAAGCGCTACTGCGCCTGGCCACGGTATGGAACATTCCGGTCGCCACCAACCTGTCGACGGCGGATTTTATTATTGCTTCTCCGCAGTTCAACGACCAGGTAGAGATATTGATCCCGGATTATCAGCGCTATCTGGCTGAACGCCTGAAATAAATACCCGCCCTGCCGGGTAGCGGCTTCGCCTTACCCGGCTTACAAAACCCCTAAACCGCATGACCCGTAGGCCCGGTAAGCGCAGCGCCACCGGGTAAAACACCGCTACGGTTTACGCGCCACCGGCACATCAATGTCCTTTAAAATCTCCACAAAGCGCGACGGCTGCTCTTTATTGAATAACAGCCAGACGCGGTGACGGGCGCGGGTCATCGCCACGTACAATAATCGTCGCTCTTCGGCATCGGGAAAATCTTCCACCACTGGCAGCAAAGCCTGCTCCATTACCGATTCGCGCGCCGGTGCCGGGAAACCATCGCTCCCTTCCTGCAACCCTACCACAATCACATAATCTGCCTGCTGCCCCTTGCTGGCATGGATGGTCATAAAATCCAGCTGTAGTTTCGGCCAGCGGGTCGCGGCTTTCTCCAGGCTGGCGGGCTTAAGGTGGTGATATCGCGCCAGCACCAGAATGCGCTCCTCCGGCCTGGCGTAACCGCTGAGTTTATCCAGCAGGGCATCGAGTTGATCCTCTGCAAGCAGGGTGACCGCTTTTTTGTCGCCTGCCGACAGGCTGTTCAGCGGTTTTGCCAGTTGGTTCGGGTTCTGCTGAATAAACCGGTTGGCGATCTCGCCGATCCGGTTATTGAAACGGTAGGTGGTATCGAGATCGCAGCGATCGCCTTCGCCAAAATAGTGATGGAACGCCGTGGTCAATGACAGCTGGGCACCACTAAAACGGTAGATCGCCTGCCAGTCGTCCCCGACAGCAAACAGGGTGGTTTGTTTATTCTGCGCCCGCAGCGCCGCCAGCAGGGCTGCGCGCTGAGGAGAAATATCCTGAAACTCATCCACCAGAATGTGCTTCCACGGGCTAATAAAGCGACCTTTTTCAAGAATAATGATGGCCTGATGGATCAACCCGGAAAAATCGACGGCATTTTCTTCCTTAAGGGCAGTTTTCCAGGCTTTTAACAGCGGGGCCATTAACTTCACCCGTTTTGAGAACAAGGCCCGGATCTCTTCGGGCGCGCCCGCAATCATCTCAGCCTGAGCGCCACCATGCATCCGCATCAGGCTCACCCAGCGATCGAGCCGCGGGGCCAGTCGGCGCGCCAGCTTCTCGTTTTGCCAGAAACTGCCTTCCGGCACGCTCCACTCCAGCTCCTCTTCCAGCCACTGACGCCAGCCCTTGGCCTGCGCTTTTTTCTCGCTGCACTGTTGTTGCCAGGCCTCGATAAAGATCTTTTGCCGCGCCACGGTGTCATTCTCAAGCTGGCTGACGACCGGCACCTTTTTACTCCCCTGCTGAATGATGTGCAGGGCCAGGGAGTGGAATGTTCTGGCGGTAATGTCGCGGGTGTGCAGCCGGGCCTCGATTCGCTCATCCATCTCCTGGGCCGCTTTGCGGCCAAATGCCAGGAGTAAAATTTGGTCGGGGACGGCTTCATTGCGGGTCAGGAGCCAGCCCGCCCGCGCCACCAGCACCGAGGTTTTCCCGCTGCCGGCTCCCGCCAGCACCAGCAGCGACTGCTCGCCGTTAACCACGGCCCGGGCCTGGGCCGGGTTAAGAGGAGATGACTCTATACCGGCAAAAAAATCGGCATACTGGCTGAGCATGGCGGTGGTCCACGCCTGGTTGTGCGCCAGCCGGCTCTGGTCAATATCCTCCAGCCATGCCCGACACTGGCGCCAGGCTTCCCGACAGTTATCAAACTCGTCCAGCCGCGAGACCGACAGCGGCAGCGCCTGCAACGCCTGATTAATTTTTTGCTGCAGGCCCAGCGTTTTCTCCCGCGTCAGCCAGCTGTTTTGCTCATTGCTGGTGGTAATGTCATTCAGCGCGTTTTGCAATACCTGCGCCGCCACCTCGCTCATTTCAGCACTCCATTGCTGCCAGAGCGTGTTCAGATGGTGATGAAAACGCTGGGTTTCCGCCCACTCCGTCCCGTGCAGACGCACCACTTTCTCTTCGGGCAGGACAAACTCCAGCTCGCCCCAGACCAGGCCGCGCTTACAGTGAATGGCGAGCAGCTGGTTGAAGGGAATGAGATATTCGTGACGTTCGCCGGAGACTTTTACCCCGGCGTTGAGCAGAACGACTTTGTCGTACGGATGTTGTGCCAGGCGCTTGCCCAACGAAGTTGCTTTCAGTTCCATGTCCAGCCCGATCCACGACGTGAATAATTGCCTGATAGTTTAACTGCCAGTTTTCAGGTGCTCCAGCGCAAAAAAACGTTACAATCAGCAGGGCTTCAACATTATGGAAAGAATTGAGGTTTTATGCGTACCGTTCTGAATATTTTGAATTTTGTCCTGGGTGGGTTTGCCACTACGCTCTCCTGGCTGCTGGCAACCCTGGTCAGCGTGGTCCTGATCTTCACCCTGCCGCTGACGCGTTCCTGCTGGGAGATCACCAAACTTTCGCTGGTCCCGTTTGGTAATGAAGCGGTCCATGTGGATGAGCTGGAACCTGGCAGCAAAAACGCGCTCATGAATACCGGCGGAACGCTGCTCAATATTCTGTGGCTGATCTTTTTCGGCTGGTGGCTGTGTTTGATGCATATTGTGGCGGGGATCGCGCAGTGCATTACGATTATCGGCATCCCTGTCGGGATCGCCAATTTCAAAATTGCCGCCATTGCCCTGTGGCCTGTCGGACGCCGGGTCGTCCCGGTGGAAGTTGCCCGTGCTGCGCGTGAGGCCAACGCCCGCCGTCGTTTTCCGTAACAAGGATCCCGTGCGCTTATGCTAAGCCCGCTGCTTCGCCGCTACACCCTCAACAGCGCCTGGCTGTATAACGCCAGAATCTTTATTGCCCTCTGTGGCAGCACCGCCCTGCCCTGGTGGCTGGGGGATGTGAAGCTGACCATTCCGCTGACGCTGGGCGTCGTGGCCGGGGCGCTGGCCGATCTGGATGACCGTCTCGCCGGTCGGCTGCGCAATCTGGTCATCACGCTGATCTGCTTTTTTATCGCCTCGGCGTCGGTGGAGCTGCTCTTCCCGTGGCCATGGCTTTTCGCCATCGGACTGACGCTTTCCACCAGCGTCTTTATTCTGCTGGGCGGGTTGGGCCAGCGCTACGCCACCATCGCCTTTGGCGCTCTGTTGATTGCTATCTATACCATGCTGGGAGTGTCACTTTACGATCAGTGGTATCAGCAACCGGTTCTGCTGTTGCTGGGGGCGGTCTGGTATAACCTGCTCACCCTTGCCGGGCATCTCATCTTTCCTATTCGCCCGTTGCAGGACAATCTGGCCCGCAGCTATGAGCAGCTGGCGCATTACCTGGAGCTAAAATCCCGCCTCTTCGACCCCGATATTGAAGATGACGGCCAGGCACCGCTGTACGATCTGGCTTTGGCGAACGGTCAACTGGTGACCACGTTAAACCAGACCAAAGCCTCTCTGCTCACCCGCTTGCGCGGCGATCGCGGCCAGCGTGGCACCCGCCGCACCCTGCACTACTATTTTGTGGCGCAGGATATCCATGAGCGTGCCAGTTCATCACATATTCAGTACGCCACCTTGCGCGAGAAGTTTCGCTATAGCGATGTCATGTTTCGCTTCCAGCGGCTGCTCTTTATGCAGGCGCAGGCCTGCCAGCAGTTGTCACGCTCCATCCTGCTGCGCACCCCCTATCAGCACGATCCGCGTTTTGAGCGGGCCTTCACGCACCTGGATGCAGCGCTCGATCGCGTTCAGGCCAGCGGGACCTCTGCCGAACAAATGAAAGCGCTGGGTTTTCTTTTGAGCAACCTGCGCGCCATTGATGCCCAGCTCGCCACTATCGAATCCGGGCAAGCCCAGGCGATGCCCGGTAACGATGTCGAAAACCAGCTTGCCGACGACAGTCTTAACGGTTTTAGCGATATGTGGCTGCGCTTAAGCCGCAACTTTTCACCTGAATCGGCACTGTTTCGCCACGCCGTCAGGATGTCGGTGGTGCTCTGTATTGGCTATGCCTTTATACAGGTGACCGGGCTTGACCATGGCTACTGGATTTTGCTGACCAGCCTGTTTGTCTGCCAGCCCAACTACAACGCCACCCGCCACCGGCTTGCGCTGCGTATTCTCGGTACGCTGGTGGGGGTCGCCATCGGATTGCCGATTCTTTACTTTGTCCCTTCAGTGGAAGGCCAGTTGATCTTAATTGTGATCACCGGGGTGCTGTTTTTTGCGTTTCGCAATGTGCAGTACGCGCATGCGACTATGTTCATAACCCTGCTGGTTCTGCTCTGTTTCAACCTGCTCGGGGAAGGCTTTGAAGTGGCGCTGCCGCGCATCATCGATACCCTCATTGGCTGCGCCATTGCCTGGGCCGCGGTGAGCTTTATCTGGCCAGACTGGCGCTTCCGTAACCTACCCCGCGTGCTGGATCAGGCGATGAACGCTAACTGCCGGTATCTGGATGCCATCCTTGAGCAGTATCATCAGGGCCGGGATAACCGACTGGCGTATCGCATCGCCCGGCGCGATGCGCACAACCGCGATGCAGAGCTGGCGTCGGTGGTCTCGAACATGTCCACGGAGCCGCGGGCGACGGCGGAAACACGTGAAGTCGCATTCCGCCTGTTGTGCCTGAACCATACTTTTACCAGCTACATCTCGGCGCTGGGCGCACACCGTGAGCGGCTGACCAGCCCGGCCATCCTGGCGTTGCTGGATGACGCCGTTTGCTATGTCGATGATGCGCTTCATCAACGCCCGGCGGATGAGCCTCGTGTTCAGCAGGCCCTGTCCGAACTGGCGCAACGCATTTCGCATATTGAACCGGGTGCCGAGACCAAAGCGCCGTTAGTGCTGCAGCAAATCGGTCTGCTTATTGCGTTGCTGCCAGAAATTTGTCGTTTACAGCAGCACGTGAATCAACTGCCAGAGTGAGGACTGTTCTCTACCGGTAGCGTTTTGTACCACTCCACCAGCTCCCGGCGCCTGAGCTCCGGGAGCGCTGCTTCATGCAGCCCCACTATCGCCCCCTCCAGCGCAAACAGCACTTTGTAACTCAAATGCTTGTTAAGCGCTCTGATCTTTAGCCAGCTCTGCTCAGCACCGAGGGCGCGTAGTGCTGCTTCGTTGGTGATGCCCGCCTCATTCAGCAGAATCTCAAGCTGAAAGTTGAGATTGGGTAAATCTTTCAGCCTGTCGCGTTTGTACCGCTCACGGCGCTCCCGCCGCGCGGCTTCGAGAGCAAGTGAAGAGAGCTGTAAAAGCTTATTCTGATCCTGCCAGAGCGCCTCATCGACACGGTAATAATTCAGCAATACCGCGCGCCCCCGCTTCATCAGCGTCAGATAAGAGGTGGTATTTTTGGCGCAATACGGTGCGCTCTCTTCACAGGCACGCAGGTACAACTCCCCATCTGACACCATCGCAAAGACTGCGTCATCCACCGCCAATGTGTATCCGCCAAACAGGGCGCGATGCTGGACCTCTCCGAGGGGTGAAAGATATTTCGTGGATTGATAGATCCGCTCGTAGGATAACTTTTTCATGATATTTCCCTTTTAAATCATGGAGTAATGGTGCAGTCATTTGTTAACGGATCCGTTAGCCAAAAAATAGGTAACTTATGATTGAACGGCAAGATGATTTTTCAATACGCCTCAATAACAAACCAAATTTGCGAGGCGCTTTCCGAAAATGAAGTTGATCTTTAGACGTACAGGGGTTACTGTATATCCATACAGTAACTACAGGGCTGGATTGATTATGTACTCTTCAGGCTATGCAAACCGTTCAACAACTTTCTCTTCTTCTGCCGGCAAAAGTGCACGGAGTTCCGCTGCTTATATGACCACCGGGCTGATTAGTGAAGTGCTTTACCGTGAAGACCAGCCCATGATGACGCAGCTGTTATTGCTGCCCCTGTTACAGCAGCTTGGTCAGCAGTCTCGCTGGCAGCTGTGGCTCACGCCGCAGCAGAAATTAAGTCGGGAATGGGTGCAATCCGCAGGTTTACCGCTCACCAAAGTGATGCAGGTTAGCCAGATGGATCCCTGCCATACTGTAGAATCCATGGTGAGAGCGCTGCGTACCGGGAATTACAGCGTAGTGATTGGCTGGTTTACGGAAGAGCTAACCGAAACGGAACAATATCGACTGGCCGAAGCGGCCGAAGAAGGGAATGCACTCGGCTTCATTATGCGTCCCGTCAGGATGAACGCTCACGGCAACGGACACCTTTCTGGGCTAAAAATTCACTCAAATTTGTATCACTAAGTAAAAATAAGAGTTTTCCTGGAATTTTTTTTGCACGCGCTGTACGCCATTGGTTCCCCTTCTAAAAGCCGCGACAAGTCTTGTCTGCCGCGGCTTCCTCCAGTTTAGCACGCCCAAATCTTCGCCAGAAATGTTAAATATTGTGTATATAAAACTTTTTTTTTCATATGCCTGACGGAGTTCACACTTGTAAGTTTTCAGGTACGTTGTAGACTTTACATCGCCAGGGGTGCTCGGCCTAAACCGAAGATATCGGTAGCTTTACTCTTTGTCCCCGCCCCCCGGTGAAGGATTTAACCGTGACTCTCATTGAGATTCTCATGGCGATTTTTGGATGATAACGAGGCGCAAAAAATGAAAAAGACAGCTATCGCGATTGCAGTGGCACTGGCAGGTTTCGCTACCGTAGCGCAGGCCGCTCCGAAAGATAATACCTGGTATGCAGGTGGCAAACTGGGCTGGTCTCAGTTCCATGACACTGGCTGGTATAACGATGCTCTGAACAACGACGGCCCAACTCACGAAAGCCAGCTGGGCGCAGGCGCGTTCGGTGGTTATCAGGTTAACCCGTACGTTGGTTTCGAAATGGGCTACGACTGGCTGGGCCGCATGCCTTACAAAGGTGACAACGTTAACGGTGCATTCAAAGCACAGGGCGTTCAGCTGACTGCTAAACTGGGCTACCCAGTAAATGACGCTGTAGACATCTACACCCGTCTGGGCGGCATGGTATGGCGTGCAGACTCCAGCAACAGCATCGCTGGCGACGACCATGACACTGGCGTTTCTCCAGTATTCGCAGGTGGCGTTGAGTGGGCAATGACCCGTGACGTTGCTACCCGTCTGGAATACCAGTGGGTTAACAACATCGGCGACGGCAACACCGTTGGTGTTCGTCCAGACAACGGCATGCTGAGCGTAGGTGTTTCCTACCGTTTCGGCCAGCAGGAAGAAGCAGCGCCAATCGTTGCTCCAGCGCCAGCACCAGCTCCAGAAGTACAGACCAAGCACTTCACTCTGAAGTCTGACGTTCTGTTCAACTTCAACAAAGCTACCCTGAAACCAGAAGGTCAGCAGGCACTGGATCAGCTGTACACCCAGCTGAGCAACCTGGATCCTAAAGATGGTTCCGTAGTTGTTCTGGGTTACACCGACCGTATCGGTTCTGACGCTTACAACCAGGGTCTGTCCGAGAAACGTGCTCAGTCCGTTGTTGACTACCTGATCTCTAAAGGTATCCCGGCTAACAAGATCTCCCCACGTGGTATGGGCGAATCTAACCCAGTTACCGGTTCTACCTGTGACAACGTGAAAGCTCGCGCTGCACTGATCGACTGCCTGGCACCAGATCGTCGCGTAGAGATCGAAGTTAAAGGCATCAAAGACGTTGTAACTCAGCCAGCGGCATAAGTTATCGTCTGACAAAAAACCCCGCCATGTTGCGGGGTTTTTTATTGCCTGAAGAAAAGGAAAACCCTACTTCTTACCAGCCAGCAGCGCCTTGAGATCGGTTTTCAGGGTCGACATCTGACTGGCGTACTTCTCTTTATGTTCCGCATCTTCGATCAGCTGCACGATCGTTTCTGACAGGGTTTTACCGCGGCGCTGGGCCAGCCCGGCCAGCCGTTGCCAGACCATAAACTCCAGATCGATCGACTTCTTCCGCGTATGCTGGTGCTCGGCATTAAAATGCCGTTTCCGCCGCGCGCGGATGGTCTGCTTCATGCGGTTCAGTAGCGCCGGATTGATGTGTTTATCTATCCAGCCGTTGACCAGAATGGGTTCATTTTCGAGGGTCAGCAATAAATTCACAGCTTCTTTTGCGGCACTGGCTTCGAGGTAGCACGTGATCAATTCCCCTTCACGGTGTTTTTTGACCAGATACTTCCATTTCCAGCCGCTTTCGAGATTTTCCAGTTGTTGGTATTTCATCGCGATCTCAGTGTGACCGTGTAACTCTGTTCAGAATATCAGTTTTTTGGCAATCTGCTGAAAAGAAATCATATCCTGTGACACGCGGTGATGCATTCATCTCTTGAAACGCCCATTCCCCATGGGCAGAGCCTGCACCTTACGGTATACTCCATCGTTTTACTTCTGACTAAAAAACATCAACTTTGACCATTACGAAACTTGCATGGCGTGACCTCGTTCCTGATACCGATAGCTATCAGGAACTGTTTGCACAGCCAGATCTCGCGAAAGAACACGAATACATCCTCAGTGACACACAGCCCCGTTTGCATTACGCACTGGAGCAGGTGTTAAGCCCGTGGGCAACCTCACCGTTCATGTTGTTGAAAGCGCCAGACGAAGCGGAGTACCTGAGTCTTCTGGCGGATGCCATGCGGCAGCTGCAACCAGAAACCGGGACGGTCTTTGGGGGTGAATACAGCATCAGCGGCCACAGCGTCACCTTTGAACCCGCCACCGTACCCGATGGCCGTTTTGCGGTCACAGGCAATATCGTTCCGGCGGGCTGGACAGAAGCAGAACAGCTGTTCGGCTGCCTGCGCCAGTTCAATGGCGAAATAACCCTGCATCCCGGTCTGGTCCATCAGGCCAATGGCGGCGTGCTGCTCATCTCTCTGCGCACGCTGCTGGCCCAGCCGCTGCTGTGGATGCGTCTGAAAAACAGCGTTAACCAGCAGCGCTTTGACTGGGTGACCTGGGATGAGTCTCGCCCTCTTCCGGTTGCCGTGCCTTCTATGCCGCTCTCCCTGAAAGTGGTATTGATTGGCGATCGCGAAGCGCTGGCTGATTTCCAGGAGATGGAACCCGAGCTGGCCGACCAGGTGGTGTACAGCGAGTTCGAAGACAGCACACAGATCGCCGATGCCGAAGATATGCAGCAATGGCTCCAGTGGGTGCTTACCGTTTGCGAACGTGCGCAGTTGCCTACCCCGGCAGCCGATGCCTGGCCCGTGCTGATCCGCGAGGCGGTTCGCTACACCGGCGATCAGGAGACCCTGCCGCTTTGCCCGCTCTGGCTTGGCAAGCAGCTGCGTGAAGCTGCGGCCATGACTGATGACGACACTATTACCGGCGAACAGCTCTCCCAGATGCTGTTGCAGCGAGAGTGGCGCGAAGGCTACCTGGCCGATCGCATGCAGGATGAGATCCTGCTTGAGCAGATCCTGGTCGAAACGGAAGGTGAACGCGTCGGACAGATCAATGCCCTGTCGGTGATCGAGTTCCCGGGCCATCCGCGCGCCTTTGGCGAGCCGTCTCGTATCAGCTGCGTTGTACACATTGGTGACGGTGAGTTTATCGATGTGGAACGTAAAGCCGAGCTGGGCGGGAACATTCATGCCAAAGGCATGATGATCATGCAGGCTTATCTGATGTCGGAACTGCAGCTTGAGCAGCAGATCCCCTTCACCGCCTCGCTGACTTTCGAGCAATCCTACAGTGAAGTCGATGGCGACAGCGCTTCAATGGCAGAACTGTGCGCATTAATCAGCGCCCTTGCCGATGTGCCGGTGAATCAGAGCATTGCCATCACCGGTTCGGTGGATCAGTTTGGTCGTGCGCAGCCGGTCGGCGGTCTGAATGAGAAGATCGAAGGCTTCTTTAACGTTTGCCAGCAACGCGGCCTGAACGGTAAACAGGGCGTTATTATTCCACTGCCGAACGTGCGTCATCTCAGCCTCAGTCAGGCGCTGCTGACCGCGGTAGAAGAGGAACAATTCAGTCTCTGGGCCATCGAAGACATTGCAGATGCGCTACCCTTACTGACAAACCTGGAGTGGGATGCTGAAGGGCAGACGACGTTAATGAACACCATCCAGGAACGTATTGCGCAGGCAACACAACAGGAAGCACGGCATCGTTATCCCTGGCCGTTACGCTGGTTGAACTGGTTCACGCCGAACTGATCGGACTTGTTCAGCGTACACGTGTTAGCTATCCTGCGTCCTTCACTAAAATAAGGCATACTGAGAACATGGTAGATAAACGCGAATCCTATACAAAAGAAGATCTTCTTGCCTCTGGTCGCGGTGAACTGTTTGGCGAAAAAGGCCCGCAGTTACCGGCCCCGAACATGCTGATGATGGACCGTGTCGTTAAGATGACGGAAACCGGCGGCAACTTCGATAAGGGTTACGTAGAAGCAGAGCTTGATATCAACCCGGACCTGTGGTTCTTTGGTTGCCACTTTATTGGCGATCCGGTGATGCCAGGCTGCCTGGGTCTGGACGCAATGTGGCAGCTGGTTGGTTTCTACCTCGGCTGGCTGGGTGGCGAAGGCAAAGGCCGCGCCCTGGGCGTTGGCGAAGTGAAATTCACCGGTCAGGTTCTGCCGACCGCGAAAAAAGTCACCTACCGTATCCACTTCAAACGCATTGTTAACCGTCGCCTGATCATGGGCCTGGCGGATGGCGAAGTGCTGGTCGACGGTCGTCTGATCTACACCGCGAATGACCTGAAAGTGGGTCTGTTCCAGGATACTTCCGCATTCTGATTTTTGCTTTTACCGAAGCATAAAACGGCGAAACCTCCGCACTGCGGAGGTTTCTTTTTTAAAGAGACGCTATCAAGCAAGTACTGCCCTGTCTCCGATGGCTTCTCGCCAGCCCCCTAACCATTGCGACCTTTGATTGATGGTCTGATAGGGACACATTTCTTTAGAACGTCCGGCGATGCCAGCCTGATAACCACGTTGATGAGCCCTTTCAAGGCGATCTCGTTTCTGTCTCTTCATGCCTCGTTTCCCTCATTATTTGATCTGGTGGAAAAGAAAACAGTGATTACAAAACGTGCAACCACAGATAACGAATACCCTGATTAGCGTTGATCGTCAATGCGCAAAATTCACGCCAGTGTCATATTTGTGACCAACTCAAAAGATCATTTGTACAAAAAGTGTGATGCGGCACAAGTAACGGCCTGAGCATAAACCAAAAAAAAGCCGCAATTAGCGTGACGCTAACTGCGGCCTAATGCGATGAATTTTACTTATGGCAGTCGGGAAATCTCTCTGGCAATGCTCGCAGACTCCTGCGCCCACCCTTGTGCCAGCACTTTCACCATCTCATCGTAGCCATCTTTTTGCTGCTTCAACTCAAGATGGAAAGGTCGCTTAATCAACTGACCCTGATGTTTCAGCAACCATTCCCCACTGACAATCACCCTGCCATCATAGCGACCATGGAAGTTAGTCACGTTGACGTTCAGCGTATCCTGGTCGCTTCCCAACGGCTGCGAAGCCACCACCCATCCCGGCAGCTGGCTACCGAGATTAGCGACCAGCGTGTTACGCAGCTGCTGGTCCAGCGGGCTGGCCCACAGGTTGTTATTGGCGATGACATACTGCACATCGCTGGTTTGATATACCACGCCATTACCGGCCAGGTAATCCGGGACGGCCACCTGCTCTACCCACAGCAGGCGGTTCCCCTGACTGGCGATACTTTGCCCACCCGCTTGCGCTGCGACAGGCAACTGGTAATAGCTCTTGTTCTCTGATGAGCTACAGGCGGTCAGAAGCGCCACTGCGGTGATCATTAGCCATTTTTTCATTATTTAGCCCCCTTCGGCTCAGGGTCCTTTTTGTCTTTCGCTTCGAATACCAGCGCGTTGCTCTTCGTATTCAGCGTCTTCAGTACCGGCTGCAGTTCACGCAGAACCTGATCGAGGCGCTGCATATCCGCCACCATTTTGTTGTACGCCGCTGAACCCGGCTGGAAGCCCTGCATACTGCGGTTCAGCTCACGCAGCGTTTTCTGCATGTCCTGCGGCAGCTGCTGCATCGACTGGCTGGCGGTCAGCTTGTTAAGGTTATCCAGCGTGGTTTGCAGACGACGCATTGTCGCCTGGCTCTCGCTAAGCGTATTGGTGGCCTGTTGAATCATCGGATTGAGCGGCAGACTGTTGATCTTGTCGAGCGTTTCCATCAAACGCTGTTGGATCTGCGCCAGACCACTGCTCACGGTTGGGATGATTTTGTAGCCCCCAAACTCGCGGATCGCTTTTACCGGCGGCTCTTTCGGGAAGAAGTCCATATCCACGTATAGCGCGCCCGTCACAAGGTTACCGGTTTTGAGCGAGCCGCGCAGGCCGCGCTTCATCAATCCGTCGATATGCTGAGCGATGTCAGGCGTATCGCCAACCTGATTAATCAGACGCTCCGGTTCAATGCGGATCAGCACCGGAATACGGTAATCGTCATCCAGCACCTGACGCATCCCCGGCGCAAAGAACGGCACTTTGCCGACGGTGCCAAGGCGGATGCCACGGAACTCAACCGGCGCGCCCGGCTGCAGGCCACGAACAGAATCTTTGAAGAACATCAGGTAGTCGATGTGGTCGGTATAAAGCGAATCCTGAATGCTCTTCTGATCGTCATACAGTCTGAACGCGGTTTTCTGCGCCACGGGCTGTCCCTGATCCATCCCTTCCGGCACGTCAAAGCTCACGCCGCCGCCAAACAGCGTGGAGAGGGAACCCATCTCGACGCGCATGCCTGCGGAGGTTAAGTCAACGGCGATGCCGCTGTCTTTCCAGAAGCGCACGTTGCCCGTGACCAGACGATCGTTCGGCGCATTGATGAACAGCTGATAGCTGATGGTGCGCTTTTGCGTGTCAAAGGTACTGGTTTCAACAGAACCGACCCGATAACCGCGGAACAGCACCGGATCGCCCGGACTGAGCTGACCGGCTTTTTTACTGTCGAGGATCACGCGGATCCCCTTCGCATCCGGCGGCGCCAGCGGCGGAGAGTCCAGCAATTGATACTGCTCCGGTTGAGCACCTTTTTTCCCCGGCTGCAGTTCGATGTAGGCCCCGGATAACAGGGTTCCCAGGCCGCTAATGCCTTCGCGCCCCACCTGTGGTTTCACCACCCAAAACACCGAGTCGCCATGCAGCAGCTTTTCCATACCGGCATTGAGGCGGGCGGTAATTTCTACGTGCGTCAGGTCGTCGGTCAGGGTCGCGCTCTCGACCACCCCTACATCTACGCTGCGGCTCTTGATGGTCGTTTTACCGCCCTCAATTCCTTCGGCGTTGGTGGTGATCAGCGTGACAACCGGGCCTTGATGGCTGTAATGATAAAACAGGATCCAGGCACCGATCAGCGCGGTCACAATGGGGAAGATCCACACCGGTGACCAGTTTTTGACCTTCTGGACTTTCGCCTCTCCACTCTTATTTTCCATGCTTTTATTCATCCTCATGGCTCAGTTCTGACTCACGATCCCACGATAAACGCGGATCGAAAGTCATGGCCGCAAACATGGTCATAATCACGACCAGTGCAAACATCAGCGCCCCAATTGCAGGGTAAATACTCATTAACCCGCCTATCCGCACCAGGGCAGACAGAACGGCAATCACGAAGACGTCAATCATTGACCAACGTCCAACAAACTCGACGACTTCATAAATCAAATGCATCCGCTCGCTATCCCGCTTACCGTGTCCTTTGGCATCCCAACAGAGCCAGGCGATCGCAATCATTTTGAGCGTAGGAACCATAATACTGGCGATAAAAATCACCAACGCCACGGGATAAGACCCCTCCCCCCACAGCAGAACCACCCCGGCCATGATGGTGGAGGGCATTTTATCGCCCAACAGATCGGTGATCATAATCGGCAGGATGTTGGCAGGGAAATAGAGCATGATCGAAGTGACGAGCAGCGCCATCGTCCACTGGAGACTGTTTTTGCGCCGCACATGCCCTTTTGTTTCGCAACGTGGACAGATTTCCTGGTCAACGGGGAGGATCGCCGTACAGCAGGGACACAGACGAAGATTCTGTTGGATACCCGCCACACCGACCTTTAGCTTTTGCGACAGCACGGGCGCCGGGGCGATATCGTCCCAGGCCCAGCGGCGGTCAACACACTGAAACGCGCGCAGTTGCAGGACGCAATAGAGACACCAGGGAATAAAGCTGCTGCCAACGCCCACGTCGCCGTAGGCCATCAGTTTGACAAAGCTCACCAGGATCCCGGCAAGAAAAATCTCCGCCATCCCCCAGCTTTTTAACTGGAACAGGATCCGCGCCAGCCTGATTTTCAGTGCCCTGGGTATATGCACGCGGTTCACCAGCAGCAAAATCACCACCAGGCAAAACGCTGGCACGATCTGGACGAAAAGCATAAAGAAAGTGCCCAGACTGGCGTAATCTTCCGAGAACATAACACCGGGTATATCCAGCAAATGCACTTCGCTGGTGATACCACTCACTTTCATATTGATAAAGGGAAACAGGTTGGACAGAAGCAGCATGAACAGCGCAGCAATAGCATAAGCAGTGGGACGCTGCCGCGGCGCGTCCCACTTCGTTGTCAGCGTTGTCCCGCACCGCGGGCATGCCGCTTTGTGTCCATGCTCGAGCGCGGGTAGCGCCACGAGCATATCGCACTGGGAGCATAAAATATGCCGATCGGCATGGTGATGTTCACACATACTGGCTCCATGTTTCACTTATGCGCCGTTTTTCAGAGCCTCAAGATATTCCCAGCGTTCAAATGCCTCTTCCAGCGCCTGCTCAGCCTGGGCCATATCGGCAAGAACTTTTTGCGTATGGTCATGCGGCTGGCTAAAGAATGACGCGTCGGCCACCTGAGCCTGCAAACTTTCCAGACTGGCTTCCAGCTCTTCCAGACGCTGCGGCAAGCCTTCGAGTTCGCGCTGCAGGTTATAGCTTAATTTATTACTGCCACGTTTGACCGTTTCTGCTTTGGTTACCGCAACGTCCGCTTCGCTCTTCACTTTTGACTGTTTCGTCGCCAGCGACTGCGCCTGCTGGCCACGGGCATCATGGTAGCCGCCCACGTAGCGTCCGATACGACCCTGCCCTTCGAAGATCCAGCATTCGGTAACGGTATTGTCCACGAACTGACGATCGTGGCTGACCAGCATTACCGTTCCCTGATAACTATCAATCAGTTCTTCAAGAAGTTCCAGCGTTTCCACATCAAGATCGTTTGTCGGTTCATCGAGAATCAGCAGGTTGCTGGGTTTCAGGAACAGACGCGCCAGTAACAGACGGTTACGCTCCCCCCCGGAGAGAGCACGAACCGGAGTCATCGCCCGTTTAGGATGGAACAGGAAGTCCTGCAGATAGCCCAGCACATGACGCGGTTTCCCGTTTACCATCACCTCCTGCTTACCTTCTGCGAGGTTGTCCATGACCGTTTTGTCCGGGTCCAGTTCGGCACGGTGCTGGTCGAAATAAGCCACTTCCAGCTTGGTCCCGCAATGGATGCGGCCGCTGTCGGCCTTCAGTTGTTCCAGCATCAGCTTCAGCAGGGTCGTCTTGCCACAGCCGTTCGGGCCGATGAGAGCAATTTTATCCCCGCGCTGAACCTGGGCGGAAAAGTCCTTCACCAGCACTTTGCCGTCTACCTGGTAGTTGACGTTTTCCATCTCAAAGACGATTTTGCCTGAGCGGCTCGCCTCTTCGACCTGCATTTTCGCGCTGCCCATTACTTCACGGCGTTCGCTGCGCTCACGGCGCATCGCTTTCAGGGCGCGGACGCGGCCTTCGTTACGGGTACGACGGGCTTTGATGCCCTGACGGATCCATACCTCTTCCTGAGCCAGCTTGCGGTCGAATTCAGCGTTTTGCAGCTCTTCCACCCGCAGGTTTTCCTCTTTTTCCAGCAGATAGGTATCGTAATCGCCAGGATAGGTCACCAGCTTACCGCGGTCGAGATCGACAATGCGGGTTGCCATGTTGCGAATAAACGAACGGTCATGTGAAATAAAGATAATGGTGCCGCCGAAGGTTTTCAGGAACCCTTCCAGCCAGTCGATGGTTTCAATATCGAGGTGGTTAGTCGGTTCATCAAGCAGCAGCACTTTCGGCCCGCTGACCAGCGCCCGGCCCAGCGCAGCCTTACGCAGCCAGCCGCCGGAGAGAGAGGCCAGCGGCATATCCGCTTCCAGCCCTAACTGGGCCAGTACTTCGTTGATACGGTTTTCCAGCTGCCACAGACCATGGTGATCCAGCAGTTCCTGCAAACGCGCCATCTCGTTGAGGTTTTTGGTGCTCGGGTCGGTCATCACCAGGTGCGAGATCTCGTGGTAACCTTTCAGGTATTCCGCCTGCTCGGCGATCCCCTCGGCCACAAAATCATAGACACTGCCCTGCACGTTACGCGGCGGATCCTGTTGCAGACGCGCCACCACCAGGTCCTGCTCGTACACGATACGTCCGTCATCCAGACCCTGCTCACGGTTCAGGATCTTCATCAGGGTCGATTTACCTGCGCCGTTACGGCCTACCAGACAGACACGTTCGTTATCTTCGATATGCAGCTCTGCATTATCGAGAAGCGGTGCGTCGCTGAAGGACAGCCACGCGCCATGCATACTAATTAATGACATTTACTTTTCCTTTCAGGCGGCGGTGATCAGCCAGCAGTTGTGGATCTGACGGTTACGGGCAAAATCCTGGGACAGGGTTTTTTGACTGATTTCTTGTGCTTTCAGCCCCAGTTGTTCCAGCCCTTCATGATCCATGCGGAAGCCGCGTTTGTTGTTCGAGAACATAATGGTGCCGCCTTTACGCAGCATCCGTTTGAGATCCTTCATCAGCGCCAGATGGTCGCGCTGCACATCAAAAGACTCTTCCATGCGTTTGGAGTTGGAGAAGGTCGGCGGATCGATAAAGATCAGATCGAACTGTTCATCCGATTCGCGCAGCCAGCCCAGCACGTCGGCCTGCAGCAGACGGTGCGCCCGGCCAGTGAGGCCGTTGAGACGCAGGTTACGCTCTGCCCACTCCAGATAGGTGCGGGACATATCCACCGTGGTGGTTGTGCGTGCGCCACCCAGACCCGCATGCACGCTGGCACTGCCGGTATAGGAGAAGAGGTTCAGGAAGTCTTTACCTTTGCTCATCTGGCCCAGCATACGACGGGCGATACGGTGGTCGAGGAACAGACCGGTATCAAGATAGTCTGTCAGGTTCACCCACAGGCGGGCGTTATATTCGCCCACTTCGATAAACTCGCCCTTGCTGTTCATCTTCTCGTACTGATTTTTACCCTTCTGACGCTCACGGGTTTTGAGGATCAGCTTGTTCGGGGCGATATTCAGTACGCTGATGGTTGCAGCGATGATATCAAGCATACGCTGACGCGCTTTTTGCGGATCAACGGTTTTCGGTGGGGCATACTCCTGCACGACCACCCAATCGCCGTAGCGGTCGACCGCCACGTTGTACTCCGGCAGATCGGCGTCATACAGGCGATAGCACTCAATCCCTTCCTGCTTCGCCCATTTTTCAAATTTCTTCAGGTTCTTACGCAGACGGTTGGCGTAATCTTCCGCAATGCTGGCTGGCTTGCTGTCGGCTTCTTTTTCGGCCAGGTGATAATTCTTCTGCACACAGTCCAGCGGGCCGTTTTTGGCTTTGAACTGGCGCTCGGCGCGCAGCTGCAGGCAGCTCAACAGCTCCGGCGAGGCGCTGAATAGCGACAGATTCCAGCCGCCAAACAGATCTTTCATGGTGCGACCCAACAGGCTGTGCAGGGCAATCAGCGCCGGTTCGCTGTCCAGACGTTCGCCGTAAGGCGGGTTGCTGATCACCGTGCCGTACGGGCCTTTTGGCAGTGGGTTGGTGAGCTGGGAGACATCTTTCACCTCAAAGGAGACCAGATCGCCAATCCCGGCGCGACGGGCGTTGCTGCGCGCGCGTTCAATCACGCGGCTATCGCTGTCAGAGCCGTAGAAACGGGACTCATAGGCTGCCAGACCTGCGCGCGCACGGGTCTGCGCTTCGGCTTTGACATCCTGCCAGGTGGCTTCGTCGTGCTGTGCCCAGCCTTTAAAGCCCCACTGGCCGCGGTGCAGGCCAGGTGCGCGATCGGTCGCCAGCATGGCCGCTTCAATCAGCAGCGTACCGGAACCGCACATCGGGTCGAGCAGCGGCGTACCCGGCTGCCAGCCGGAACGCATCACAATGGCCGCCGCCAGGTTCTCTTTGATCGGCGCGATACCTGCCCGGTCGCGGTAACCGCGCTGGTGCAGGCCTTCGCCACACAGATCCAGCGCGATACTGGCGATCTCTTTGTTCAGACGCACGTTGATACGCAGGTCAGGGTTTTCACGATCGACGTTCGGACGTTCAAGATTTTTACGGGTGAAGCAGTCAACGATGGCATCTTTGACCTTCAGCGCGCCATACTGGCTGTTGCGGATCTCGTCATTCAGGCCGCTGAAGTGCACGGCAAAAGTGGCGCCCGGGGCAAAAATCTCTGTCCAGTCGATAGTCTGCACGCCCAGATAAAGATCGAGATCGCTGTAAACCTTGCACTCTCTCATCGGCAACATGATGCGTGAGGCCAGGCGACTCCACATCAGGCTCTGGTAAATAAGCCGCGTGTCGCCCTGAAAATGGACCCCACCCTGAACCACCTGGCACTCTTGCGCACCCAGGTTTTCCAGTTCAGTTTTTAACAGCTCTTCCAGCCCACGGGCCGTACTGGCAAACAGAGAATTCATATCGTCACTTTTACTCTAAGAAAATTGCTGCGCATTATAGCCAATCCAGGCGCTATGTCATAAAGTTGAGGGCTTATTTTCATTTGAGGGAGCGGTGCCGTGGCGACGTTATCCAGGCTTTTCATTCATCCGGTCAAATCCATGCGCGGTATTGGGCTGACGCATGCCTTCGCAGACGTCAGCGGTTTTGCGTATGATCGCACTTTTATGATCACAGAACCGGATGGCACCTTTATTACCGCACGCCAGTTCCCACAGATGGTTCGTTTCACCCCGGCCCCGGTTCAGGACGGCCTGCATCTTACCGCACCAGACGGTTCCAGTAGTCTTGTTCGCTTCAGCGATTTTGCCCCTGCGGATTCGCCTACCGAAGTATGGGGCAACCACTTTACCGCGCGTATCGCCCCCGACACGATCAACCGCTGGCTGAGCGAATTCTTTTCGCGCCCGGTACAGCTCCGCTGGGTCGGGCCTGAAATGACGCGACGCGTTAAAGATTTTGCCGCGGTTCCGCTGTCGTTTGCCGACGGCTTCCCGTTCCTGCTCACTAACGACGCCTCCCTGCGCGACCTGCAAAAGCGCTGCCCGGCCAGCGTGCAGATGGAGCAGTTCCGCCCGAATCTGGTGGTCACAGGCGCAACGGCCTGGGAAGAGGATACCTGGAAAGTCATCCGCATCGGGGAGGTTATCTTTGACGTGGTGAAACCCTGCAGCCGCTGCATCTTTACCACCGTCAGCCCGGAAAAAGGACAAAAGCACCCTGCCGGTGAACCGCTAAAAACGCTGCAATCGTTCCGCACCGCACAGGATAATGGCGATGTCGATTTTGGTCAGAACCTGATCCCGCGCAGCAGCGGGGTGATCCGCGTAGGCGACGAAGTGGAAATTCTCTCCACAGGGCCAGGCCGGATCTACGGCGCAGGGGCTGAGGAAGAGGCTATCGAAGTAGAGACGCAGCCCGCGACGGCTATCACTATTCAGTGGCAGGGTCAGACGATCCGTGGCAACAATCAGCAGGTATTACTGGAACAGCTTGAACAGGCCGGTATTCGTGTGCCCTATTCCTGCCGGGCGGGGATCTGCGGATGCTGTCGCGTTACCCTGGTCGAAGGCGAAGTAACGGCGTTGAAGAAATCGGCTATCGGCAGTGACGGCACGATTCTGTGCTGCAGCTGCGTACCGAAAAGTGCGTTACAGCTGGAAGCTTAAACAGCCTGCTCGAGGCTGAAACAGACCGGCTGCGGTTTTAGCCGGTCATTCATCACTTTAATCGGGTCGCCCAGCTGCATGGTGCGCCCGGCAATGGTCACCGATGGCTGCGCCAGTAAACAGAGCGCGGCATTATCGCCCGGCTCCACCACCAGCAAATTCACCTGCTCGGCATTCTCGCTCAGGCTGACGCACGCGGCATCGCCGGTGACGGGAGACCAGCGCTCGTTGTGAGCAAGAAAGTGCCAGCTTTTCGGCATCTGGGGTTTAAGGAAGCGGATCGCCACCAGCGCATTGAGCACCAGCTCGGCGCGTTGTTCTTTCGACAGTTCGAGGTCACGGCACTTCTCTTCAAAAGAGAAATAGAGTGCAGCATCATCAACGCAAAAACCGGTATCGGCAAAGGCATCCGGGGTCAACATCCTGCGGGCAAAACGAGAACGAAACAACATACCATTGGCCAGATCGAGCATCATGCGATCGTGCTCGTCACAGAAATACCAGCGCCAGTTATCGTCAGGTTTAATTCGCATTTGTCTCTCCCGTTCCTAAAACGTCCTGTCGTAAGAAAGTCCTGTATTGCCGCTTCGCTTTTTAAACTTCAATAATCAAAGACCACAATGTCTAATAAAGCAACAGTCCGGGAATATAAAACAACCAGAGCTGGAAATAAAGCCCTGGTTGTGAGTCATGATAAAAGATTAGATATGATTAACGATTTCTTTAATCAGCGGTGGGCCTTTGAAAATAAAGCCCGAATATATCTGCACCAGCGAAGCGCCAGCCGCCATTTTCTCGCGCGCGGCCATCACTGAATCAATTCCCCCCACCCCAATAATTGGCAGGCGGCCCTTCAATTCTTCTGACAGACGACGAATAATTTCAGTGCTTTTTAACTGCACCGGACGCCCGCTCAGGCCGCCCATTTCGTCGCAATATTTCATCCCCTGCACTAAAGAACGGTCGAGGGTCGTATTAGTGGCAATAACGCCATCAATATTATGGCGAACTAAACTGTCGGCCACCTGCGCCAGCTCTTCTTCGGTCAGATCTGGGGCGATTTTAACAGCCACCGGAACATATTTATGGTGGGTCGCCTGGAGTTCATTTTGCTTATTTTTGATGGCGACTAACAAATCGTCGAGCGCTTCACCATATTGCAGCGTGCGCAGGCCTGGGGTGTTAGGTGAAGAGATATTCACCGCAATATACCCGGCGTAGGCGTAGACTTTTTCCATACAAATCAGATAGTCATCTTTGCCCTGCTCTACCGGCGTGTCTTTATTTTTGCCGATATTAATGCCCAGAACGCCATCGAAATGCGCTTTCTTCACATTCTCGACCAGATGATCGACGCCGAGGTTATTAAAGCCCATGCGGTTGATCAGCCCTTCGGCCTCCACCAGACGGAACAGGCGCGGCTTGTCGTTACCCGGCTGTGGACGTGGCGTGACGGTGCCAATTTCAATGGAACCAAAGCCCATCGCACCCAGTGCATCGATGCACTCGCCGTTTTTATCCAGCCCTGCTGCCAGACCCAGTGGGTTTTTAAAGGTTAATCCCATGCAGGTGACCGGCTTCTCCATCACTCTCTGGCGCACCAGCGCTTCAAGCGGGGTTCCCGTAATACGGCGTAATTGCTGGAATGTAAATTCATGAGCGCGCTCAGGATCGAGCTGGAAAAGGGCTTTACGAACGAAGGGGTAGTACATGAACTCTCCTGGATTCCCGGTGTGCAAACCGGGGGCGTATTATCTGCGATTGCAGCGGGAAAGGGAATTGACCTGGGGCAAAAAAAGCGCCCTGCCGCGCAATCGTTTACTTTTCATTCCTCCTTTATTCATTTTTTGGCATTTATTCTGCAGATAAATCATTTAGTGGAATAAGTCAGCAATGCCACACTGCCAACAAATGTTATCAATGTTAGATAAAAGCAAACAATTGGTTATAAGGAGCATTTATGCGCGTCATTACGTTGGCTGGCAGTCCGCGATTCCCTTCCCGCTCCAGCGCGCTGCTGGAGTACGCCCGGGAGCAACTCACTTCGCTGGATGTTGAAGTGTTCCACTGGAATCTGCATAACTTTGCCCCGGAAGATCTTCTTTATGCGCGTTTCGACAGCCCGGCGCTAAAAACCCTGAATGAGCAGCTTAAAGATGCCGACGGGCTGATCGTCGCAACGCCGGTCTATAAGGCCTCGTTTTCTGGTGCCCTGAAAACCCTGCTCGACCTGCTGCCGGAGCGCGCGCTGGAAGGCAAAATTGTCCTGCCCCTGGCGACTGGCGGCACCGTCGCCCACCTGCTGGCGGTAGATTATGCCCTGAAGCCCGTCCTCAGCGCCCTGAAAGCTCAGGAGATACTGCATGGCGTGTTTGCCGATGATTCGCAGATGATCGATTACCAGCACAAGCCGCACTTTACCCCGAATTTACAGACCCGTCTCGACAGCGCGCTGGAGACGTTCTGGCAGGCGTTGCACCGCCGCGACGTCCAGGTTCCTGCTTTTGGTCTTCAGAAAGGAGTCGCCCATGTTTAAATCCCTGGTCCGTACCGGCCTCGCAGGGCTGCTGGCCCTCTCTGCCCTAGCGCACGCTGCCGCGCCTGCCCCGGATAGCCTGCGTATCGGCTACCAGAAAGGCAGCGTCAGCATGGTGCTGGCGAAAAGCCACCAGCTGCTGGAAAAACGCTACCCGGACACCAGATTCTCCTGGGTGGAGTTTCCGGCAGGCCCGCAGATGCTGGAGGCGTTGAACGTCGGCAGTATCGATCTCGGCAGCACCGGCGATATCCCGCCCATCTTCGCTCAGGCCGCCGGTGCAGATCTGGTCTACGTTGGCGTGGAGCCGCCCAAACCGAAAGCCGAAGTGATCCTGGTTCCTGAAAACAGCCCGATTAAAACCGTCGCAGACCTTAAAGGTCATAAAGTCGCTTTTCAGAAAGGCTCCAGCTCACACAATCTTTTATTGCGCGCCCTACAGCAGGCAGGACTGACGTTTAAAGATATTCAGCCGGTTTATCTGTCACCGGCGGATGCGCGCGCCGCCTTCCAGCAAAACAACGTGGATGCCTGGGCCATCTGGGATCCCTACTACTCCGCAGCCCTGTTGCAGGGTGGCGTGAGGGTGCTTAAAGATGGCGAAACCCTGAAACAGACCGGTTCCTTCTACCTTGCCGCTCGCCCTTATGCCGAGAAAAACGGTGAATTTGTTCAGGGCGTCCTGAATACCTTTAGCGAGGCGGATGCCCTGACTCAGAGTCAACGTCAGGCCAGTATCGCCCTGCTGGCAAAAACGATGGGTCTCCCGGAGCCGGTGATTGCCACCTATCTGGATCACCGCCCGCCTACCGTCATCAAACCGGTGGATGCCAATACCGCCGTGTTACAGCAGCAAACCGCTGATCTTTTCTACGACAATCGCCTGGTCCCGAAAAAAATTGATATTCGCGACCGTATCTGGCACCCCACAGCGCTGAAAGGAGATAAGTCATGAGTCTGAATCTGTTCTGGTTTTTACCTACCCACGGGGATGGTCATTATCTTGGCACCGACGAAGGCGCACGCCCGGTGGATCATGCTTATCTTCAGCAGATAGCCCAGGCGGCAGATCGGATTGGCTTTACCGGGGTGCTGATCCCGACCGGCCGCTCCTGCGAAGATGCATGGCTGGTGGCGGCATCGATGATCCCGGTGACACAACGCCTGAAGTTTCTGGTGGCCCTGCGTCCGAGCGTGACCTCTCCGACGGTGGCCGCCCGCCAGGCTGCGACCCTGGATCGCCTGTCGAACGGACGGGCGCTGTTTAACCTGGTCACCGGTAGCGATCCGCAGGAGCTGGCGGGAGACGGTGTTTTCCTCGATCACACCGCGCGCTATGAAGCCTCCGCTGAATTTACCCACGTCTGGCGTCGTCTGCTGGAAGGTGAGAACGTGACCTTCGAGGGCAAACACATTCATGTTCGCGATGCGAAACTCTTCTTCCCGCCGATCCAGCAGCCGCGTCCGCCACTCTATTTTGGCGGTTCATCGGACGTCGCCCAGGACCTGGCCGCCGAGCAGGTAGACCTCTACCTCACCTGGGGCGAGCCGCCGGAACTGGTTAAAGAGAAGATTGAGCAGGTGCGTGCCAAAGCGGCGGCCCGCGGTCGTCAGGTGCGCTTCGGGATCCGTCTGCACGTGATTGTGCGTGAAACCACTGAAGAGGCGTGGCAGGCCGCTGACCGCCTGATCGCCCATCTGGACGACGCCACCATTGCCAAAGCCCAGGCCGCCCTGGCCCGTACCGATTCCGTGGGGCAACACCGGATGGCCTCTCTGCACAACGGCAAGCGAGAGAATCTGGAGATCAGCCCGAACCTGTGGGCGGGCGTGGGGCTGGTGCGCGGCGGTGCGGGCACGGCGTTAGTGGGTGATGGCCCGACCGTCGCGGCGCGGATTAATGAATATGCCGGACTCGGTATCGACAGCTTTATTCTTTCCGGTTATCCACATCTGGAAGAGGCTTACAAGGTGGGCGAGCTGCTGTTCCCGCATCTGGATGTTGCCATTCCTCAGATCCCGCAGCCGCAGCCCCTGTTGCATCAGGGTGAGGCAATCGCGAATGAATTTATCCCGCGTAAAGTCGCCCAGAGTTAAGGAGATCGCATGGCTAACCCTTCCCGAAAATGGCTGCTGCGCATTGCGCCCTGGCTGCTCCCTGTGGGGATTGTCCTGATCTGGCAGTTGGCCTCCTCCGTGGGTTGGCTGTCGAGCCGCATACTGCCCTCCCCGGAGGGCGTTGTGGCGGCGTTCTGGTCGCTGAGTGCCAGCGGTGAGCTGTGGCAGCATCTGGCGATCAGCTCCTGGCGTGCGGTCATTGGTTTTTCAATCGGTGGATCGATTGGCCTGACGCTGGGTCTGATCAGCGGCCTGTCCCGCTGGGGCGAGCGTCTGCTGGATACTTCCATCCAGATGCTGCGCAACGTGCCGCATCTGGCGCTGATCCCGCTGGTGATCCTGTGGTTTGGTATCGATGAGTCGGCGAAAATTTTCCTCGTCGCCCTCGGCACCCTGTTCCCGATCTACATCAACACCTGGCACGGCATTCGTAATATTGACCGCGGGCTGGTGGAGATGGCGCGTAGCTACGGTTTGTCCGGCTTGGCTCTGTTTATCCATGTCATCCTGCCGGGCGCCCTGCCCTCGATCATGGTTGGCGTGCGCTTCGCCCTCGGCCTGATGTGGCTCACGCTCATCGTGGCGGAAACCATCTCCGCTAACTCCGGTATTGGTTACCTGGCAATGAACGCCCGAGAATTCCTGCAGACCGACGTGGTGGTGGTCGCCATTGTTCTTTACGCCCTGCTCGGCAAACTGGCGGATGTGAGCGCCCAGTGGCTTGAACGCCGCTGGCTGCGCTGGCATCCGGCCTACGCGATTAAGGAGGCACACGCATGAATACGGCTCGCTTAAACCAGGGTACGCCGCTGCTGCTCAACGGCGTCACCAAACGCTACGGCGAAAACACCATTCTGAACGAGCTGGAACTGCATATCCCGGCCGGGCAATTCGTGGCGGTCGTGGGCCGCAGCGGTGGCGGTAAAAGCACCCTGCTGCGCCTGCTGGCCGGGCTGGAAGCGCCAGACGGCGGTAAACTGCTGGCCGGGAACACCCCGCTGGCAGAGATCCAGGAAGATACCCGCATGATGTTTCAGGACGCGCGTCTGTTGCCGTGGAAAACGGTGATAGATAACGTCGGGCTGGGGCTGAAGGGTAACTGGAAAGCGCAGGCGTTGCAGGCCCTGGCCGCCGTCGGGCTGGACAATCGCGCAAGTGAGTGGCCTGCTGCCCTTTCCGGTGGGCAAAAACAGCGCGTGGCGCTGGCCAGAGCGTTGATCCATCGCCCGGGGCTGTTGCTGCTGGATGAACCGCTGGGGGCGCTGGATGCGCTGACGCGGATCGAGATGCAGGATCTTATCGTCTCGTTATGGCAGGAGCATGGCTTTACGGTGCTGCTGGTCACTCACGATGTGAGCGAAGCCGTAGCCATGGCCGACCGGGTGTTGCTGATTGAGGATGGCAGGATAGGGCTGGATCTGACTGTAGACCTTCCACGCCCTCGCCGGATAGGTTCAGCGCGGCTGGCGGAGCTGGAAGCAGAGGTGTTGGAGCGGGTGATGACGCGTGGGGTGACGGAGCGTCATTTAGCGACGGCCAATGCCTGATGCGCTTATCCACACGGATAACGTGCAGAGATTAAAAACGGCAACCGAGGTTGCCGTTTTGCTTTTAGCTTACCGCCGGACGTTTACTGTCAGGCCAGCGCTTTACTGATCTTCTCGTACAGATCCCCGGACAGATTCTCCAGCCCTTTCAACTGCTCCAGTGCGGCACGCATCTTCGCCTGACGTTGCTCATCGTAGCGTTTCAGACGGATCAGCGGCTCAATCAGACGCGACGCCACCTGTGGGTTACGGCTGTTAAGCTCTGTCAGCATCTCCACCATAAACTGGTAGCCGCTGCCATCTTCCGCATGGAAAGCGGCCGGGTTGCTGCTGGCGAAGGCGCCAATCAGGGAACGGACGCGGTTCGGGTTGCTCAGGGTGAATGAGCGGTGGTTGAGCAGGCTGCGCACCTTGTTCACCACGTCCGCTGCCGGGCTGGTGGACTGCAGAATGAACCACTTGTCCATCACCAGACCATCCTGATGCCATTTGTCGTCATACGCCTGCATCAGGGCATCACGGCACGGCAGTTCTGCGGCTACGCTAGCGGCCAGTGCGGCCAGTGCGTCGGTCATGTTGTCGGCCGTGTGGTACTGCTGGCTGACCAATTCGTTGGCGAGCGCCGTCTCGCCAAACGCCAGATAGCGCAGGCAGGTATTACGCAGCGCGCGCTTGCCGATATCGGCATGCTCAACGCGGTACGCATCCAGCTTGTGGAGGTTGTAAATGGCGAGGAACTCATCCGCCAACTCGGTCGCCAGAGTACGGGTCAGAGCTTCACGCACGGCCACAATCGCAATCGGGTCGATAATCTCAAACAGCTCGGCGATTTCCGTTGCAGACGGCAGGGTCAGAATTTCAGCCGCCAACGCCGGGTCGATCTTCTCATCCAGCAGGATCGCACGGAACGCATCCGCAACATGGACGGGCAGAGACAGCGGCTGGCCCTGCTGATGACGGTTCACGTTGAGCTTGATGTAGGTTGCCAGCAGACTCTGCGCAGCATCCCAGCGGGAGAAGTCATTGCGCGCGTGACGCATCAGGAAGGTCAGCTGCTGATCGCTCCACTTGTACTCCAGCTTGACCGGCGCGGAGAATTCGCACAGCAGCGCAGGCACCGGCTGGAAGTAGACGTTATCAAACACGAAGGTCTGCTCGGCCTGAGTCACGTTCAGCACGTTATGCACCGGATGACCGCCTTTTTGCAGCGGGATCACCTTGCCTTCGTTGTCATACAGCTCGATGGCGAACGGAATATGCAGCGGGTACTTCTCTTCCTGCTCAGCCGTCGGCGGTGTGCGCTGGCTGATGGTCAGGGTGTACTGCTCGGTTTCCGGGTTGTAGTCGTCTTTGACGGTCACAATCGGCGTACCGGCCTGGCTGTACCAGCGGCGGAAGTGGGACAGATCGACATTAGAAGCATCTTCCATCGCCTGTACGAAATCGTCGCAGGTGGCGGCGCTGCCGTCGTGGC
This sequence comes from Leclercia sp. 1548, assembly GCF_050435045.1. Classification (NCBI taxonomy): domain Bacteria; kingdom Pseudomonadati; phylum Pseudomonadota; class Gammaproteobacteria; order Enterobacterales; family Enterobacteriaceae; genus Leclercia; species Leclercia sp. 1548. Next base: position 733,810 of record NZ_JBNDJP010000001.1, read on the forward strand.
GCTCGAAATAGAGCTGCATCCCTTTCTGGAAATTCGCTTCACCCAGCAGAGTGTGGATCATGCGGATGATTTCAGAACCTTTCTCATACACCGTCAGGGTGTAGAAGTTGTTCATCTCGATCACTTTATCCGGGCGGATCGGGTGCGCCATCGGGCTGGCATCTTCCGCAAACTGCAGGCCGCGCATGGTGCGCACGTTATTGATGCGGTTTACTGCGCGCGAGCCGAGGTCAGAGCTGAACTCCTGATCGCGGAAAACAGTTAAGCCCTCTTTCAGGCTTAGCTGGAACCAGTCGCGACAGGTGACGCGGTTGCCGGTCCAGTTATGGAAATATTCGTGGCCGATGACGCGCTCGATATCAAGGTAGTCTTTATCGGTGGCAGTATCGGTACGCGCCAGCACATATTTGGAGTTAAAGACGTTAAGGCCTTTGTTCTCCATCGCGCCCATATTGAAGAAATCGACGGCGACGATCATGTAGATGTCGAGGTCATATTCGAGGCCGAAACGCTCTTCGTCCCACTTCATGGAGTTGATGAGGGAGGTCATCGCCCATGGCGCACGGTCGAGATTGCCGCGATCGACAAACAGCTCCAGCGCCACTTCACGGCCAGAACGGGTAGTGAAGGTGTCACGCAGGACATCAAAATCACCCGCTACCAGCGCAAACAGGTAGCACGGTTTTGGGAAGGGATCCTGCCACTGCACCCAATGACGGCCGTTTTCCAGCTCGCCCTCGCCCACGCGGTTGCCGTTGGAGAGCAGGAACGGATAGGTAGCTTTATCGGCGATGATTTTAGTGGTGAAGCGGGCCAGCACATCCGGGCGGTCGAGATACCAGGTAATGTGACGGAAACCTTCGGCTTCACATTGGGTACAGAGCGCGACGCCCGACTGGTATAACCCCTCAAGCGCGGTGTTGGACGCCGGACTGATTTCGTTAACGATGCGTAATGTAAAGCGCTCCGGCAGATTATCGAGCACCAGCTGGTTGTTTTCTTCTTTATAGTCAGTCCATGCGGTGTCGTTTACGTGTATCGACACCAGGGTCAGATCTTCGCCATCAAGACGCAGCGGCACTGCCGTGGCGTTATGGCGTGTCACCTGGCTTACCGCCGTGACAACGGTTTTAGTGGCATCCAGGTCAAAAGTCAGATCGATATCGCTAATCAGGTAATCCGGCGCACGGTAGTCGTGGCGGTATTTGGCTTGAGGCTGTTGTGTCATAGAAAACCTTTTGCATCGTTTGTCGAATAACGAGTCAGTCTATTCCTGTTGTGTAAATCGCGCTATGCAGAATGTTCATCTTTTCAGTCACAAACACTCTATTTGCTACATTTTAATAACATGCGGCACGAAATGCTCTCGACCCTGGTCCAGGCTTATGGTGTGATCGGGGTTCAATAAATCGCTAAACAAGGTATACTCCAGCGGTTTCATTAGTCGTTTATTGTACTAAACGCTCCCGTGAGAGGATGCTACTGCGCACCTATGACTCGATTCGCTTCACCTGTTCTGCATACGCTGCTGGATACCGACGCGTATAAATTGCATATGCAGCAAGCCGTTTTTCACCACTACCACGACGTACAGGTCGCGGCTGAGTTCCGCTGCCGTGGTGATGATTTGCTTGGGATCTATGCTGATGCCATTCGTGAGCAAGTCGACGCTATGCAACATCTTCGTCTGCGGGACGAGGAATTCCAGTGGCTTTCCGGCCTGCCTTTCTTTAAAGAAGACTACCTGCAATGGCTGCGGAATTTCCGCTATGACCCGGCCCAGGTTCAGATCAGCAATGATAACGGCAAGCTGCATATTCGCCTGGAAGGCCCGTGGCGCGAAGTGATCATGTGGGAAGTGCCGCTGCTGGCGGTGATCAGCGAGCTGGTACACCACTTCCGTTCCCCGGAGGTCAGCGTTGATCAAGCGCTGGATACCCTGGAACACAAGCTGGTTGATTTTGCCCAACTGACCGACTCGCTGGATATGTCGCGTTTCCGGCTGATGGATTTTGGCACCCGCCGTCGTTTCTCCCGCGAGGTGCAGCAGGCCATCGTCGAGCGGCTGCAGCAGGAGCCGTGGTTTGTCGGCACCAGTAATTACGATCTGGCCCGCCGCCTGAACCTGACCCCAATGGGCACCCAGGCGCATGAGTGGTTCCAGGCGCATCAGCAGATCAGCCCGGAACTGGCCACCAGCCAGCGTGCGGCGCTGGCGGCCTGGCTTGAAGAATACCCGGACCAGCTCGGCATCGCCTTAACCGACTGTATTACTATGGATGCCTTCCTGCGTGATTTCGGCCCGGAGTTCGCCACCGCCTATCAGGGGCTGCGCCATGACTCAGGGGATCCGCAGGAGTGGGGCGAGAAAGCCATCGCCCATTATCAAAAGTTAGGCATCGATCCGATGAGCAAAGTGCTGGTCTTCTCCGATAATCTCGACCTGCCAAAAGCGGTAGGCTTGTACCGGCACTTCTCTTCACGCGTAAACCTGGCCTTTGGCATCGGCACCCGGTTGACCTGCGATATTCCCCAGGTAAAACCGCTGAATATCGTCATTAAACTGGTGGAATGTAACGGCAAGCCGGTGGCGAAACTCTCCGACAGCCCGGGCAAAACTATTTGCCATGACAAAGCTTTTGTACGCGCACTGCGTAAAGCGTTCGACCTGCCACAGATAAAAATCGCCAGTTGATCCATTCAGGGAGTCTGCCCGGCTCCCTTTCTCATTTATTTCTTATTTCTTTTCTTATCAGAGCGAAATCTGCTTGTCTGATGGCGGATGCCAGGTAACATAGATATCCCCCCATTGAAGGGGATACAGATTTTATTTTTGGACTACATAGAGAGATTATTATGAGCGTTGTGCCTGTAGCCGACGTACTCCAGGGCCGCGTAGCCGTTGACAGCGAAGTCACCGTGCGCGGATGGGTGCGTACCCGCCGAGATTCAAAAGCTGGCTTTTCATTCCTCGCCGTTTATGACGGTTCCTGCTTTGATCCTGTACAGGCCGTTATTAATAATTCTCTGCCCAATTACAATCAGGAAGTGCTGCGTCTGACCACCGGCTGTTCCGTGGTTGTCACCGGTAAGATCGTGGCCTCTCAGGGCCAGGGTCAGAGCTTTGAACTGCAGGCCACTTCAATTGAAGTGACCGGCTGGGTTGAAGATCCGGATACTTATCCGATGGCGGCAAAACGCCACAGCATTGAATATCTGCGTGAAGTGGCTCACCTGCGTCCGCGTACCAACATGATTGGTGCCGTGGCCCGTGTGCGTCACACTCTGGCGCAGGCGCTGCACCGTTTCTTTGACGAGCAGGGCTACTTCTGGGTCTCCACCCCGCTGATTACCGCCTCCGACACCGAAGGCGCTGGCGAGATGTTCCGCGTCTCCACGCTGGACATGGAAAACCTGCCGCGCACGCCGGAAGGCAAAGTGGACTACGACAAAGATTTCTTTGGCAAAGAGTCCTTCCTGACCGTATCTGGCCAGCTGAACGGCGAAACCTACGCCTGCGCACTGTCCAAAATCTACACCTTCGGCCCAACCTTCCGTGCCGAGAACTCCAACACCAGCCGTCACCTGGCGGAATTCTGGATGCTGGAACCGGAAGTGGCCTTCGCCAACCTCGATGACGTAGCTGGCCTCGCGGAAGCGATGCTGAAATATGTCTTTAACGCGGTGCTCACCGAGCGCGCTGACGACATGAAATTCTTCGCCGAGCGCGTCGACAGCGATGCAATCTCCCGTCTGGAGCGTTTCGTCTCTGCTGATTTTGCGCAGGTCGATTACACCGATGCGGTGACGATCCTCGAAAATTGCGGTCAGAAATTTGAGAACCCGGTTTACTGGGGTGTTGACCTCTCCTCCGAGCACGAACGCTACCTGGCCGAGAAACACTTCAAAGCCCCGGTGGTCGTGAAAAACTATCCGAAAGACATTAAGGCGTTCTATATGCGCCTTAACGAAGACGGTAAAACCGTTGCCGCGATGGACGTACTTGCCCCGGGCATCGGTGAAATTATCGGTGGTTCTCAGCGTGAAGAGCGTCTGGATGTGCTGGATGCGCGTATGGCTGAGATGGGCCTCAATAAAGAGGACTACTGGTGGTATCGCGATTTACGCCGTTACGGCACCGTACCGCACTCCGGTTTCGGTCTCGGCTTCGAGCGTCTGATCGCTTACGTGACCGGTGTTCAGAACGTGCGTGACGTTATTCCTTTCCCGCGTACCCCGCGCAACGCCACCTTCTGATTCAGTAACACTCAATGGCCAGCCTCTGCTGGCCATTATTTTATTCTGTACTGTCAAATTTTGTCAGTTGAAAGTCATTATCCTTAAAGCGCAACCCCGCAAAATCCTCTCCACTGTTACGCTTTATTTCCATGAAATATCTTTGCACACAAAATAAACCACAGTCTTATTGCGCCTAATACTTACCTCAAGCGTTAGCACATTTTTCGTACAAAAATATGGCTATCCAGATGTCCATCTTCAACGATAAGAAAAATAGTGTGCTAATGCTTCGGATCATAAAAAAAGTCGTTAGCTGAAATTAAGATAAGCAATTCATATAGATAGAATTAGTCGAGCTTTAATTTTGACCATTCAACTCTGAACTTTGAGATGCTTCACAAAGTTCCTCAAAATACATCTTTTGTTACACATATTTTCTTATTGTAACCGATTCTTTAGGTTTGTAGCACATTCAGGCTAGCGAAACGTGGATTTGAATGGAAAGATGCCTGTCAGACACATAAAGACACCAAACTCTCATCAATAGTTCCGGAAATATTTATTGACAGAATTTATTGACGGCAGTGGCGAGTGTCATAAAAAAACCAATGAGGGTAATAAATAATGATGAAGCGCAATATCCTGGCAGTGGTTATCCCTGCCCTGCTGGCAGCCGGTGCAGCTAACGCAGCAGAAATCTATAACAAAAACGCTAACAAGCTGGACTTCTACGGTAAAGCAGTAGGTGAGCACATCTGGACCACTAACGGTGATTCTAATAACGGTGACACCACCTATGCGCGTATCGGCTTTAAAGGTGAAACTCAGATTAATGACCAGCTGGCTGGTTACGGTCAGTGGGAATACAACATGGACGCTTCCTCTCAGGAAGGCGCCCAGGGTACTAAAACCCGTCTGGCATTCGCAGGCCTGAAAGCCGGTGAATACGGTTCATTCGATTACGGTCGTAACTACGGCGTGTTCTACGATGCGCTGGCTTCTACCGATATGTTCGTTATCTGGGGCGGCGACTCCGTGGCTGCAACCGATAACTTCATGACCGGCCGTAGCACTGGTCTGGCGACCTACCGTAACTCTGACTTCTTCGGTCTGGTTGACGGCCTGGCGCTGGGTCTGCAGTACCAGGGCAAAAACGAATCTGGTCACACCACCAGCCGTCAGAACGGCGACGGCGGCAGCTACTCTCTGGGTTATGACTTCGCTGAAGGCTTCAACGTAACCGCAGCCTACTCTAACTCTGACCGCTCCACTGCGCAGAGTGTAGACGGTAAAGGCGAACGTGCTGAAGGCTGGGCAACCTCCCTGAAATATGACGCAAACAACCTGTACGCAGCGGTAATGTACGGCGAATCTCAGAACATGACCCGTGAAAACGACGGCGAGTTCGCGAACAAAACTCAGAACGTTGAAGCTGTGGTTCAGTACCAGTTCGACTTCGGTCTGCGTCCATCCGTGGGTTACGTACAGTCCAAAGGTAAAGATCTGACTGCTCGTAACGGTTTCAGCGGTGGCGATGCTGACCTGGTGAAATACGTAGAAGTGGGTACCTGGTACTACTTCAACAAGAACATGAACGTGTACGCTGCGTACCGCTTCAACCTGCTGGACGACAACAACTACACTGAAGCAACTGGCCTGTCTACCGACGACCAGGCGGGTGTTGGTATCGTTTACCAGTTCTAATCAGTACACCACTTTGTTATATGTCTAAAAAACAGGGCTTCGGCCCTGTTTTTTTATGCCTGAAAGCTAAAAATGGCGACTTTTGAAAAGCCGCACGCTTTTTGTAGCAAACGGTTGGCATTTTGTAGAACTATCGTTAACCTGATAGCGGATTTCACTTCCGTAACCACAATGGAACTTCGTCATGTTTGAGAACATTACCGCCGCCCCTGCCGACCCAATTCTGGGCCTGGCCGATCTGTTTCGTGCCGATGACCGCCCTGGAAAAATCAACCTGGGTATTGGTGTCTATAAAGATGAGACCGGCAAGACCCCGGTACTGACCAGCGTTAAAAAAGCTGAGCAGTATCTGCTGGAAAACGAAAATACCAAAAACTACCTCGGCATCGACGGTATTCCGGAATTTGGTCGTTGCACTCAGGAGCTGCTGTTCGGCAAAGGCAACGCGATTATCAACGATAAACGCGCCCGCACCGCACAGACCCCTGGCGGTACTGGCGCCCTGCGCGTGGCAGCGGATTTCCTCGCTAAAAATACCAGCGTAAAAACGGTCTGGGTGAGCAATCCAAGCTGGCCGAACCATAAGAGCGTTTTCAACTCTGCTGGTCTGGAAGTGCGTGAATATGCTTACTACGACGCGGCGAATCACGCTCTCGACTTTGACGGTCTGCTGGCCAGCCTGAGCGAAGCGCAGGCGGGTGATGTGGTTCTGTTCCATGGCTGCTGCCATAACCCAACCGGCATCGATCCTACGCTTGAGCAGTGGGAACAGCTGGCGAAGCTGTCCGTCGAAAAAGGCTGGCTGCCGCTGTTCGACTTCGCCTACCAGGGCTTTGCCCGTGGCCTGGAAGAAGATGCCGAAGGCCTGCGCGCGTTCGCTGCGCTGCATAAAGAGCTGATTGTTGCCAGCTCCTATTCCAAGAACTTCGGTCTGTACAATGAGCGCGTAGGTGCCTGTACGCTGGTCGCTGCCGATGAGCAGACTGTCGATCGTGCGTTCAGCCAGATGAAATCCGTTATTCGTGCCAACTACTCCAACCCACCGGCTCACGGTGCGTCTGTGGTGGCAACCATTCTCAGCAATGACGCACTGCGCGCTATCTGGGAACAGGAGCTGAACGACATGCGTCAGCGTATTCAGCGCATGCGCCTGCTGTTCGTGAATACCCTGGCGGAAAAAGGCGCGAATCGCGACTTCAGCTTCATCATCAAGCAGAACGGCATGTTCTCCTTCAGCGGCCTGACCAAAGATCAGGTTCTGCGTCTGCGTGAAGAGTTTGGCGTGTACGCGGTGGCTTCTGGTCGTGTTAACGTGGCGGGTATGACGCCGGATAACATGGCGCCACTGTGCGAAGCGATCGTCGCGGTGCTGTAATGCTTTAAGCCGGGCGGCATTGCGGTTGCCCGGCTACATGATTCAGGCCCGGTAAGCGTAACGCCACCGGGCAAAAAAAAGCCTGCTTTGAGCAGGCTTTTTTATTTGTTCGTTACCAGACCGGCAGTTCATCCTGGAGGAACGGATTATGCAGCCGTTCGTAGCCCAGGGTGGACATCGGGCCGTGGCCGGAAATAAAGGTCACATCATCGCCCAACGGCAATAACTTCTCTTTGATGGAGCGAATCAGCTGACCGTGATCGCCACGGGGGAAATCGCTGCGCCCTACTCCGCCTTTGAAGATCACGTCGCCGGAAATCAGCAGACGCGACTGGTCATCAAAGAAGACAATATGGCCTGGCGTATGTCCGGGGCAATGGAATACCTGTAAAGTCACATTACCGACGCTGACGCGCTCACCTTCATTCAGCCAGCGATCGGGCGTAAAAGGCAGACATTCATCCAGACCGAACATACGGCTTTGTGCCGGCAGGCCCTGCAGCCAGAACTCATCTTCTTTTTCCGGGCCTACGATCGGCACACCATAATGTTGCGCCAGCTCGGCCGCAGCCCCCACATGATCGAGGTGACCGTGAGTCAGTAAAATCTGCATTAAGGTCACGCCAGCGGCTGCGACTTCCTGTTTGATTTTATCTGCATCACCACCGGGATCGACCAGGGCTGCCAGTTTGGTTTGCTCACACCAGATAAGCGAACAGTTCTGGGAGAACGCGGTGACCGGAATAATACGATAGTTCATACTGCTCCTGATTTCGTTATTACCAGTGCCGCAATGGCCCGGTATCAATATGCACAAAGTTGCTACGTGGGTAATATCCTACACCACCTGCGCGCATAGATAACGCAGCTTTGCGAACATTGGCTAACGAAACGCCTTCAATATGAAAATCCATCGCCTGCCCTTTGGTGTGATAACTTTTTTTAGCGACCCCACGGCTGTGGGCGCGTAATTCGTTATTCGTATCAAGGGAGCGGTAACCAGAGATCAGCTGGACCGGTTTGCGCGTTCCCAGCAGGCCCTGCAGGCGGTAAAGCTGATCGAATAATCCTGGATCGATGGCTTTAATCTTATTTGCGCGGAAATCACGGAAAAAGTGATTCAGCTTTGCTAATTCATCCTGAATATAGCCCCGTCCGTCAAAAAACTCGGCTTTGATAGACTCACCTGTATGCAGGTTATTGAGCGTCAAAATACGAGGTCTGGGGGTGGAGAGCGTGGCAAATGATGGCGTCGGTAAGATGGCAGCGCTCAGCGCAATGCCCCCTAACGCCAGCAACTTACGGCGATTAGCGTCGAATTTGTCCATGATAATCAGGTCTACAGGTCAGTGTTATCGTATATATGCAATACAGCGCACGAAAGGCACCTTACCGGGCAAACCTGTCAGCGTCAAGGTAGCAAAACCAGGAAATACGGGGCTTGCAGCCGCAAGCCCCGTATCTTTTCACCACTTAAAACAGCAGAATTTTCCGAACTTGTTCATTTATCTGATCAATTGTTCAGCCTTTGTCAGGATTTGGGTATTAGATCGGGCAATCTCATCGTAATTGTAAATATCTGTACGATACTGGGTTCGACCGTCCTTACCCACGAAGGCAGTCAGATAGTACAGATTAACCGGAATATTTTGGCGGATATTCACATAACGCGTGTCGCCCTGCTTCAGCGCGTCGGAGATACGTGTGTCGTTCCAGCCTGCATCCTGTAACAGCATGTTAGCCAGTTCAGACGCCTTATTTACACGTACACAACCGGAGCTAAGTGCACGAACGTCTTTCTGGAACAGGTTGTGGTTAGGCGTATCGTGCAGATAGATGGCATCCGAGCTAGGCATATTGAATTTATACCGCCCCAACGAGTTATGCGCCCCAGGTGCCTGCTGGAAACGGAATGGCAGATTCGCAGGGGTAATGGTCGCCCAGTCTACTCGCCACGGATCGATGGCCTCTTTACTGTTCCAGCCTCGCAGCACGGTGTAGTTGTGACGTTCAAGATAACCCGGGTCATTCCACACTTTCGGCAGAATATCTTTGCGCGCCAGCGTCGGAGGCACGTTCCATGGCGGGTTAACCACCACGTTATTCAGCGCGCTGCTCATCATCGGCGTTTTACGATCCGGGCGACCGACAATCACTCTTGATGCCAGCACCTCATTGCCGTTCTGATAATAGACCAGTGAAAAGGCCGGGATATTCACCATAATGCCGGTAGAGAGTGTTCCCGGCAGCAGGCGCAGACGCTGGATGTTCAGCGCCAGTACCCCGGCACGCTGGGCAGGAGTGAGATTCAGCGCATCACGGGTGCCCTGGCCAATAACGCCATCCGCACCCAGCCCCTGAGTGATCTGGAAGGCTTTTACCGCCTCGACAAGGCTGCGGTCATAGGAAGCCGGTTTGCTGGAGACGGGCTTCGTTTTCTTTTCGAGCGCCGGGGCGGACGGGCTGACCACCACGCTTTGCGAATCGTCACCCGGCAGAGCAATTTTAGGCCCACCGTCGAGCACGCCGGAGCGTTTCAGGATTTCACGCAGGGCCGGTACGTCGCTGCTCCACTGCCCTGGACTCAGTTTGGTGGTGCTCCGTAGCTGCGGCCAGGGTTTCGTATCGGCCACCAGTTCCAGCAGTGATTCGTGCATTACCGCATACTGCGGATGGGTCGGCGCAAGACCGGCAATGAAATGTGGCACCGTCCCGTTATCCAGTGCCAGCTGCCACTGGTTTATCACTGACAGCGGCGGTGTTGCCATCTTGTACGGCTTGGTGCTGTAGAGCCAGCGGTTACCGTTGACCGGGATCCCCGCCACAAACTGCAGATAGCCCATCATGGCATCCGACAGAATCACGTCCCGCGCCATTCCGGTTATCGCAGGCTGGGTCAGCAGTTCCACCCAGGCAGTAAATTGCGGCTGGAAACCGGCGATAGCGACTTCAGCAAGCTGTTGCTGGAACGCCCGCACGGCCTCGCGATCGTCCCACATAGGTTTCATGTCGCGGGCGGCATACAGCAGCGTAAGCTGGTTGAGATAGACCGGGGAGTATCCCGCAGGCAGGGTCGACAGCAACTGTTCGCGGCGTTGTTCCGCGCTGACATCGGCAGGCAGCGGTCGAATCCCGGCCATGATGGCGGTGGCTGGCGATTGATCCAGCGGTTGTGACAGCGACGTAGGCTGCGCGCCCATAGTGGCGGAGCTGTCGACAGGAACCAGTTCGGGCTCATCGGCCCGGGCGTTAAACAGTGGAGCCACTACTACTGTCAGGCATAAACTGAGTGCTGACAGCTGACGACCATACATTTTATTCAGCAACATCCCTTGCCCCCTGTTTGCTTTACGTCGCGCCCTCATCACCGGGGCTTCATTTTCATTATAGGAAGACAGACCGGTACCAGCCTTGCCTTATGTAAAGAAGTTTAAAGTTAACGCAGCCGCCAGTACAAGCTCAAGGTAAAAAAAAGGCGGCCCGAAGGCCGCCATGGGTAATTTTAGGAATCTTCAGGAAGCGTCAGCCGTTCCCGGGAGGGATTCCGGGGGCTGCGGGGCAAAACCGCGCAGACCGACAACGTGAACATGCTCGCTGTTCTGGTAGACCTTACGCACCAGTTTATAGGTGGTGCCTTTCTCCGGGCTAATGTTTTCCGGCGCCGCGATAATCAGCTGCATATCCAGACGGTCGCACAGCTCAAACAGTGTGGCGATGGAGCGGGCATCCAGACGTGCCGCTTCATCGAGGAACAGCAGGCGGCATGGCGAGATATCTTTGCCGCGCAGACGCCGGGATTCGTCTTCCCAGCTCTGTACCACCATCACCAGAATCGACATCCCGGTACCGATAGCTTCACCGGTAGACAGCGCGCCCGATTCTGCACGCAGCCAGCCGTCTGAGCCACGGTTAACTTCCACTTCCATCTCCAGATAGTTGCGGTAGTCCAGCAGCTCCTCACCGATGGTTTGCGGTGTACGCTGGCCCATGTCGATTTGCGGGTTCAGGCGCTGATACAGCTTCGCCAGCGCTTCGGAGAAGGTCAGGCGGTTACTGTTGAACAGATCCTGATGCTGCTCGTGCTGTTCAGCCAGTACGTCCAGCAGCGTGGCGTGGGCTTCACGCACATTGACGTTCAGTCGCACGCTGTTGACCTGGCCGAAGGAGACGCTCTGCAGACCCTGGTTCAGCTGACGGATTCGGTTCTGCTCGCGCTGGATCGTCTTACGGATGATATTGGCCACGCTGCGGGAGCTGATCGCCAGCTTCTGCTCACGGGAGGTCAGCTCTTCCGTCAGACGGCCCAACTCGATTTCCATCTGTTCGATGGCTTCGACCGGATCGTCGGTGCGGATGATATCCTGACGAATACGCTCGCGCAGATGCTGATAGACCGCCACGAAGAACTGAATTTTGCGCTCAGGGCGTTTCGGATCTTCAGACATGCGCAGCACATCGCGCAGGTGTTCGTTATCAGACACCGCCAGACGCAACGCACCCAGTGCCTTATCCGACATGGAACGCAGTTCGTCGCCAGAAAGATAGGCCAGCTCGCGGCGGTGCAGACGACGTTCAACGCCGTTGTCTTTCACCATCCGCATCACGGCGCACCAGCCCGCTTTGGCGGTGACGACCTGCTCACGCTTCTCGTGGTAGTCGCGCTCCAGCTTGCGCAGACGACGGGTCAGGTTATCCATCTCCGCTTCGCAGAAGGTGAGCGCTTTTTCCAGCTGGTTGCGGCGCGCACGGTTGTTGCTGAGCTGGGCATGCAGTTCGTCGCGACGGATACGCGCCCGCTCTTCTGCCCCGCTGTCGGCCCGCACGCCGATATCCTGCAATTCTTTATGCAGGTCGGTCAGCAGCTCTTTCTTGGTATCAAAGGAGCTTTTCAGCGATGCCAGCACCTGGCTGTACTGGCTCAGCTGCGCGGCATGGCTACGCATCGCTTCACGGGCGCGGGTACGTTCCGTTTCCGCCTGCTCCAGACGCTGGCGCAGCTTCTCGTTCAGATCGCTATTACCGTTCAGCATTTCCGCCGAGTCGGAGTAGCTGAAGTGCGCCCGGCGCTGGGCCACTTCGGTCAGGGCAAACGCCTGCTGACGGGCTTCGCGCTGAACCTGCTGTGACCAGGCGTAATCTTCTTTTAGCTGTTCATACTGCTCGGGATCGCTTTGCAGAACTGACAGCAGCGGTTCGAGTTTCGCCAGTTGGTTGCCATGCTGCTGCACAAAGCGCGCGGCTTCCTGCGCTTCGTCGAGACGCTCCTGGATCTCATCAACACGATCGGCAAGGGTATCATCCGCCAGCAGGTTAAGGCGCGGCAGGATGCGGTTCAGCGCAGCGACACCCTCTTTAGCCTGTTCGAACTGAACGCGGCTCTGCTGGTTATCGTTTTCGTGCGCGGAAAGTGCCCGCTCAAGCTCGGTACGACGGGTCGTGAACTTGCGGATCTCCGCCTCTGGATCGGCTTCAAACGCCACCGCCAGATGGCTACCGATAAAGCGGCTAAACGCCTGGTGCAGACGCTGGGTTTTCTGGACATCGAAAGAGAGCGTGGCGAAGCGCTCAGACAGCGCCTCACGCTCGGTATGCAGGCTTTCGATGCGGCTTTCACGTGCGGCGCGGCCAAACAGCGGCAACGACGGGAAGCGCGAATAACGCCACTGGCGATCGGCAATTTTCACCACCACGGCCTTTTCCAGTTCGTCGACGCCAAAGACGCTGTCATCGAACGACTGCGGATCCCCTTCGATCAGATAGAGATCTTCCGGGCAATCTTCCAGGCCTTCAAGCTGGTCAGCGATCAGCGACAGATCCGGCACCACGATAGCGTGGCGGGACGGACCATACAGCGCCGAGTAGTACGGGGCATCTTCCAGGCTGACGTCGTCATAAATTTCGGACAGCAGTACGCCGCCAAAACGCTCTGCCAGGGTGTTCAGACGCGCATCTTCTGCCCCGCCCGGCTGGCTTAAGCGTTCGATCTCTTCATCGACGGCACGCTTGCGCGCGCCCACTTCATCACGCTCAACAATCGCTTCGCGTTCACGCTCCAGCAGTTGCTGAAGGTACTCTGTCACTTCCTGGCCGGATTCGAACTCCTCGCCGCACTGCTCGCTAAGCTGACTGAGACTGCTCTGGGCGGCCAGCCAGATCGGGGCGCGCTGCATCAGCGTCTTAATACGCGACTGCAGCTGCTCCAGCTCCTGGCGCAACGCCATGCGTTGTTCCTGGGCGTTAGAGACGCTGTCGGACAGCGACGCGATACGGGCTTCCAGCTCCTGATGCAGGGCCTCCAAATCGTCAATATCGACCCGTTTACCCTGACGCTTGCAGAATTCAGCCAGCAGACGTTCCGCCTCCTGCTGTTCACGCAGGCGCTGTTCCAGCTCGTTCAGACGCATACGCAGCGGCTGAACCTGTTCTGCCAGATGACGCTGATTGACGCCATCGCGCAGTAACTCGCGGGCCACTTCCCACGCCTCAGCGCGCGCCAGCGGGCCGTTGATAGACGCCACCAGCTGGTAAGCCTGCTCAAACTGGCTGTGAGCGGATTGCGCCACGCTCATTTTCTGATCGAGATTTAGCAGTTTCTCGGTCGCTTCCTGCTCTTTTGCCTGGAAGGTTTCCAGCCACTGATCGGCGCTTTCCGGGGTCAGGTCCGGCAGATGGCAGAGGTCTTTCGCACGCTGCAGGGCCTGCAACGCCTGGTTGTACTGAATCGCGCGGGTTTGCTGCACGTCCAGCGCCTGCTGATAATCGGCAAGCTGGCTTTTCAGCTCATCCACTTCCAGCTCAGCGGCTTCTGCGCGGCCTTCGTTCTCTTCCTGCTTGTCGGCGGCTTCGGCCACCACTTCGTTCTGCTCTTCCAGACGAATTTGCAGTTCATCGAGATCCGCTTCGTAGCGCTCAATTTTTTCCTGCTGGCGCAGCGCGGTCTGGACCAGGTTCAGGTGATCGCTGGCGGCCTGGTAATCGGCCTCCAGATCCCCTTCCGCCCCGTTATGTTCGGACAGCTCACGCGCCATCTCGACGTGCTTGTACTGCTCGGACGCCAGCTGCTTACGCGAGGTAAACAACTCGCGGCGATACTCAAGAGCCTGATCCAGATGGATACGGCGCTCGTTGGCGTGGCGCATATAGTCCGCCGCCACATAGTTGGTGGCTTCGCTGATGAGATGCTTAAACAGGTCGCGGTCCGACTGGGTTACGCGGATCGCTTCCAGCGTCATGCGGTTTTCACGCAGCGCCGCTTCCATATCCTGGAAGGCCTTACGCACGCCGCTGTTTTCTGGCAACAGGTAGTCGCGCAGGGAGCGGGTGATGGCACTGGAGATCCCGCCGTACAGCGAGGCCTCAATCAGGCGATAGTACTTACTACGATCCGAAGCCGAGCGCAGACGTCGTGCGACCACACCCAGATCGAACATCAGAGAGTGGTATTCGGTAATGGAGTTGAATTGCTTGAACTGCACGCCCTCGATGGCTTCCAGCTTGTCTTTCAACTCCTGGAGCGTCAGCACACGCGCCTGACGGTCGTTGAGGGTTTCCGTTAACAGCGAGGTCGGCTGAACGGACGTTGGCAATCCCTGAATGGCAAACGGCTTGATGTCCACCTTACGGTCACGCCCGGCAACCTGCTGCAGACGCACGCCGACGACCACGCGCTGGTGACGGGAGTTGATCACGTCCAGCACCGAGTAACAGACACCCGCCTTCAGCTTGCCGTGCAGACCTTTATCGCGGGAGCCGCTGGTTGCACCGGCTTCGGTGGTGTTACGGAAGTGCAGCAGCGTCAGATCCGGGATCAGGGCAGTGACGAACGCCGCCATGGTGGTGGATTTCCCTGCCCCGTTACCGCCCGAGAGCGTCGTTACCAGCTCATCGAGATCAAAGGTGCGGGCAAAGAAACCGTTCCAGTTAATCAGCGTCAGTGAGCGAAATTTACCGCGTTCAATCATTACTCTTCCTCCCCGCTATCCGGCTGAGTGTCTTCATGCTCGTCATTGAGCTGCAGATGGTTTTCCACCGGCATCGCTTCGCCATCACGGATCATGCGCAGTTGCGCTTCACGGGCGTCGTCACCCACGCGCACGTCGGCGCCAAAGCGGAATACCGATTCCGTGATGCGGAATTTACTGCTGTCGTGGCCCATAAACCACACCATGCCCAGACGACGCAGACGGTTCAGGGAAGAGCGTACTTTTTCCTGTAACTTCTGACGGTCAACGTCGGAACCGGTGGAGCGATTGTTCACCAGCTTCAGCAGCTTGCCTTCATCGGCCAGCGTCATCAGCTCGTCATAAAGCTCCTGCTGGGTGAAGATACCTTCGTTAGCCAGACGCTCCGGGCTGAGATAGAGGTAGCAGAGAATTTTGCCGACCATCATGTCCAGCTCGGACAGCACCGAACGCGGAATAAGCGTGGTGGAACGCGGGCGCAGGTAGAAGAAACCTTCCGGGGCGCGGATCAGCTCCACGTTATAGCGGGCGTAAAACTCTTCCAGGTATTCCTGGAAATCCATCAAAAAGGCGTGATTATCCAGCTCGTCGAGACCAATGTGACGACCGGCACGCAGCTGGCTGTCCAGCGCCGGAAAGATCGGATTTGCCAGCGCCTGGGCCAGTTTAACTGGCATCACGTGTTCAATATTTGTCAATGACATGCGCCTGTACCTTGGCTCCGTAATCGTTAATTGGCTGCCACTTCGGCGGCAGGCCGGTGAAATCTGCTTGCGCGACGCCCAGGCGTACCGCCTGGTCAACCACGATGCGGGCGATATCAAAATGGCGCGCACGCGGGTATTGTGCGAGGTAGTCACGCACCACCAGACCGAGATCCAGCGGTTTGTTTTTGGCTTTGAAGATCGCCAGCTGCTCCTCGATCATCGCCGCAAGCTGTTCCCGTATTTCGTTAAACTCTTCATATTCAAGATCGGCTGGCAGTTCACCGGTCACCTCTTCGTCGCGCAGGCTCATCTCTTCGTCACGCATATCGAGCAGGCGGTCGGCACTGGCGTAGGTCAGTGCCCACGGTGCATCGAAGTAGGTCTGAACCGACTGGCGCAGACGCTGGGCAAAGACGCGGTTTTTATCCATGTCGATAGCGGTACGGATAAATTTATGCACGTGGCGGTCATAGCCGATCCACAGGTCGATGGCCTGCTGACCCCAGCTGATAATGCGGTCGAGTTTGCTTTGCAGGTCGAAGACCAGACGATCGACAAAATGCAGGTTGTCATGGGCCAGGGTGGCATCCTGAATGCGCAGCAGGTTGGCCTGCAGCTTATCGCCCGCCGCTTCCAGCGTATCCTGCAGTTCACGCAGGGTGCCGGAAGTTTCCGATAACAGCATTTCGCAGCTAGAGATCGCCGCCCGCCAGTCTTTGTTCAGCAACTGGGCGATATCGTCTTTCACCAGTTGCTGCTGCTCGTCCATGATGCGCTGTGTCAGGTCGATGCTGTCGAAAATTTCAGCCACCGAGTATTTCAGCGGTGCATAGACGTTGCGGTGCCAGTGGAACTCGTCACCGTCTTCCTCAGCGGCATCGGCCGCCCGCTTCAGTTCGCCCGCCACAATGGAGAGCTGCATTGAAAGGCGCAGGGTCGAGAATTCGCGCTGACGAATGTAATAGTCGGTGATGCCGATACCCAGTGGCGTCAGACGATAGATGGCGTTTCCTTCCGCCTGCTCGCTGGTAAAGCGGTTCAGCAGACGTTGACGCACCATATCGTTAATCGCGTTATTGGCACGCACATTAATGGTTTCGCTGGTTTGCTCAAACGCATCACTGACATGGCGGAACGCATCCACCAGTTCGCCCTCGCTCATTTCTCCATCCAGCCGCTCGCTGTTCAGCGTGGCAACCGCCAGCAGAAAAGAGAGTCTGTCTACCGGCAGCGAGAGGGAGAAATCGTTTTTTCTGGCCCAGGCAACCAGCTCGGGGACTGTCTGGGAAAATTCACTCATAAGTTATCCTTGCTCTGCGGCTTGTGCGCGGTGACGTGTATGTAGCGGCCAAGGCTAATCCAGGGTTCCTGGCGACAGTACCGCGTCTCTAATTCTGTCAGGGCGTCAAAACAGTCATGCTGCTTTTGTTTATCACGCAGGTAATCGTGAAACACCCTGATACCGGTTTTACCGGCGATCTGCCAGCCCATCGCTTCCAGCCAGCCATAGACCTGCTGCGGATCGCGCGGAAAGTCCGGTGAAAGCGTGCGCCGTTTCTTTTTGTACATGCCCTGCTGCACATAGCCAAAATTGCCCACCAGCACGTTACGCATCAGCAGGCCATTGGCGTTGTAAAACATCAGCGACAGCGCGCCACCGGGGCAAAGTATCGACCAGAGCGTCTGCAACAGCGCCTGGGGATCGGCGACCCACTCCAGCACCGCATGAGACAATATCAGATCAACCGGGCTTTCCAAATGTTGAGCGATGTCCTGAGCGGCGCAATGTATAAATTGCATGTTATCGCTCACACCTTTTTCCGCCGCGGCGCTTTCGGCACGGGCGATCATCTCTGCCGACAGGTCGCACAGGATGACATGGTGCCCACGCTCGGCCATTTTTATCGCCGTCTGACCTTCACCGCCGCCAGCGTCGAGAACGCGCAATTTTTTTGACCCGAAGCGGGCAAGAAGGATGTCCAGATCCTGCCAGAGGATCGTTTGACGCAATCGGCCCTTGGTCGTGCCATAAATATTGCGGGCAAACTTTTCCGCGATGTCATCAAAATTGCGATCCCGCATTGGGAGAGGCTCCACCCACTAACAGCAAAACCGCTATTTTGTCACAGCCGGACGGATAATGAACCTCTCTGGTGTAATATCCCTGACAATCCTCAGCTGTATGGTCAAAAAAGGAGCCAGAAAGGATGCTTTTTACCCTAAAAAAATATATTGGCGGCATGATGCTTCCCCTCCCTCTTCTTCTGCTGTGTATCGCGCTGGGCCTGGGGTTGCTGTGGTTCAGCCGCTTTCAGAAAACCGGCAAAATTATCGCGACCACAGGCTGGTTGGTGCTGCTGCTGCTGAGCCTGCAACCGGTGGCCGATGGCTTATTACGTCCAATAGAAGACAAATACCCGACCTGGCAGGGAAATCAAAAGGTTGCGTACATAGTGGTGCTCGGCGGAGGTTATACCTGGGATCCTGACTGGGCACCGAGTTCCAATCTGATTAACAACAGCCTGCCGCGACTCAATGAGGGGATGCGCCTGTGGCTGGCCAATCCGGGTTCGAAAATGATCTTCACCGGGGCGGCGGCGAAAAGCAATCCGGTGAGCACCGCAGAAGCCGGTGCACGTGTGGCGCAGTCGCTGGGGGTGCCACGGGAGGACATCATCATCCTCGACAGCCCCAAAGATACTGAAGCGGAAGCCGCAGCGGTGAAGCAGGCGATCGGTGATGCTCCCTTCCTGCTGGTAACCTCCGCCTCACACCTGCCGCGGGCAATGATCTTCTTTGAACAGCAGGGGTTACACCCGCTGCCCGCCCCGGCTAACCAGCTGGCGATTAGCGCGCCGCTCAACCCCTGGGAACGGATTATTCCGTCCCCGGTCTGGCTGATGCACAGCGATCGCGTGGGTTATGAGACGCTCGGGCGCATCTGGCAATGGCTCAAAGGGCCGTCAGACGAGCCAGGGAAGCAGTGATTTCGAGGCCAGATCGAAGTTGGCGCGGTTAAAGTGCCCGGTATTCACCAGCTGCGCCACTTCGTCCCACAGCAGATACAGCCAGCGCCGCCAGAGGAAGGACTCTGAGACCGGCGCGCGCTGCAGATAGTGCCAGAGCAAATCTTCTGCCAGCCCGCTCTCGCTCAGGCGAAACAGTTCATACTCCCGCGGCGCCCACAGCATCACCCCTGGCCCGACCATCGCCAACAGCTGATCGCTACGGGGATCCTTGAGCATACTGCGCAGGGTAAAGTTGCCGTGGATCAGCACGCTGTTGTCGTTGAAGCCCTCAAACAGGGCGGGCAGGCATTCCCGGGTCCGAAACAGTATCCGTTTGTCCTGCATGGTCAGGCCGGTATTGCGGTACTGGTTTAGCGTTCCCCACAACACCTCAACCCGCTGGCGATACCAGAGCGGCCACAGATTCTCCTGGGTGCTGTCCACCGACCCGACCAGACCCCCGCTGTCCATCCGGTGCCAGGCCAGCAGCGCCTCGACGATCTGATCTTTCAGCTGTTCCCAGCGTTCCGGGGTGCGGGCCGGGGCTTCAACCGGGACGCCCCGCAGGCGCTCGATCAGCAGTACGTCAGGACCCGGATGCTCCTCGTGGGTCATCACACCATATACGGTCGGCATTCTGACTGTGCCACTGCGGGCCAGCATGGAGATTTTCCACGCCAGTTGTCTGGCAACATCCGGTGAAGTGAAGCTTCGCGCCAGTAACGGCATGGGGTTTCCATGGCTGTCATATAACGACCACAGCGTGGTATCTGCTTTTTCATGCACGCACTCCACACGGCTCAGTTTTTCACCCAGCAGATGGCTGAGTTCGACAAGCAGCTGTTCCATTTCAGATTACCCCCATTAAGACTACTGCTTTTATAATGAGCGTCTGGCGGGCGAATGTCACTCTTATGCGACGATTCTTGAGAAGAAATACAGAAGATAAAATATCCCCTCAGCCGAGGGGATGAGGGGGGATTAACGCATCTCAGCACGAACGCGGGCGAGATCCTCTGGCGTATCAACGCCTGTACCGGGAACTTCCTGCGCGACGGCAACATGGATCTTCTCGCCGTACCACAGTACGCGCAGTTGCTCGAGCATTTCGATATTTTCCAGCGGACTCGGCTGCCAGGTCACGTAACGGCGAATAAAGCCGGCGCGATAGCCATAAATACCCAGATGTCGCAGTATGTTGTCGCCGATCGCGTCGCGGGAAGCGGCAAAGCGGTCGCGATCCCAGGGAATGGTCGCGCGGGAGAAATAGAGCGCGTAGCCTTCCCTGTCCAGCACCACTTTCACGGCATTCGGGTTGAATGCCTCTTCGGCGCTGTGTACCGGCACGGCCAGCGTCGCCATACCAACCTGACGCTGGGCCAGATTTTCTGCAACCTGGCGGATAATCACCGCCGGGATCATCGGCTCATCGCCCTGCACGTTGACAATCACCGTGTCATCGCTAAAGCCGCATTTTTCGACCACTTCCGCCAGGCGCTCGGTGCCGGACTGATGATCGGCGCGGGTCATGCACACTTCGCCGCCCGCCGCTTCAACCGCACGCGCTACCTCTTCATGATCGGTGGCGACGATGATGCGGTCAGCGCCGGACTCACGCGCACGTTCCAGCACGTGGACAATCATCGGCTTACCGTTAATGTCGACCAACGGTTTACCCGGCAGGCGGGTGGAGGCGAAACGCGCCGGAATGATGACAACAAAACTCATGGTTTGCTCTCTTCGGCCGCCAGCGAACGGGCTTCGGTTTCAAGCAGGACGGGAATGCCGTCGCGCAGTGGGAAGGCAAGGCTATCCAGTTTGCAGATTAACTCCTGCTTGTCCTGGCTGTAGTAGAGTTTGCCGTTGCACACCGGGCAGGCAATAATTTCCAGTAAACGGTGATCCATAGTTCCTCCGTATCAATAATCGTTAAAGTTTACCATATTCCATTTTCAGACCGCTTCTATTTCCCAGCCACTTCGACAGGCCGCAAAAAGTCCGTCAGGAAGATGGCCCAGCGCTATCCGCGTTGCGCCCTGCCAGCCCGCAAAATCACTTATCGCAGCGGTCAGCCCCTTTTCCAGCCCTGCGCTGACCCGCACACCCTCTTCCAGCCAGAGGGCGATAATCTGCAGCTCACCGGTTTTACGGTGCATTTTTGCGTCCATTCGCCCCACCAGTTGCCCTTTATGCAGCAGCGGCAGAACGAAATAGCCGTACTGACGTTTCGGTGCCGGGGTATAGCACTCCAGCCGGTAGCTGAAGTTAAACAGTTGCTCCGCACGCTTACGATCCCAGACCACCGGATCAAACGGCGACAGGACAGCGCTGTGAGTGGCGGTGAGTTTGCCCGCCTGCGCCTGCGTAAGCAGCGGCAGCAGATCGGCATGCAGCCACATTTCGCCCAGGGTTTCTACCTCGACACGCACCACTCGCTGCTGCGCCTGCCAGCCTTCAAGCAGCGGAGCCAACGCCGGCTGGCGCAGGCGGTAATAATCGGCTAACCACTGCCCGCGAAAAATGCCCAGGCTACGGGCGCTGTTTTCCAGCATCACTGCCTCGGCCGCCGCCTGGGTCAGCATATCCCGGCTGTCATCCCACTCCGGCATCACCCGGTGAGTAAGATCGTAGACGCGCTGAAAGTTACGTCTTTCGATCACCATCACCTTTCCGGCGGTAAATAGCCCCTCAAGATGGCGTTTATGCGGCTTCCACTCCCACCATCCGCTGGTGCCTTTATGAGGATGTTCGAAATCGGCGGAACGTACCGGCCCCTTCTCGTGGATATGAGCGATCAGCTGTTCAATTTCTTCTGCGTGTTCCTGCATCCATGCCTGGCGGTATTTCCAGCCCATGTTGTCGGGGGAGAGCATCCGATGACGCACCAGGGCAAAATCGCTGCGCGGCAGGAAGCACGCCTCATGCGCCCAATACTCCATGAGTTCGCCCTGACGCAGCGCGCTATCCAGCCATTCGGGCGGGTAGTGGCCGAGACGGCTGAACAGCACCAGATACGGGCTGCGGGCAACGATATTGATGGTGTCGATCTGCAGCAGCGACATGCGCTGGATGGTTGTAAGAATATCGGCGGGCTGCGCGCGGCGACGGGGCTTTTTCAAAAGCCCCTGCGCGGCAAGATGAAGATGACGTGCGGCTGAAAGCGTGAGTTGCGGTAAAGCCATGCCATTTCCTGTGTGTTAGTGCGCGGGTGAACCCTCTTCTGCCAGGGCAATGAGCGCCTGCATCAGTCGTTCAGGCTGTTCGCCCTGCAGTTCAGCATCAACCGGTAAATACCACCAGTTATCGCGGGCAAAGGCGCGGCATTTCACCGCATCTTTTTCGGTCATGATCAGCGTCTGACCGGGCGCAGTAAAACCTGCTACCTGCGCCTGGCTCAGCGCCTGATGGTCGGCCAGCGGTACCGTATTGAGGAGCCGGGCACCGCAGGCTTCGAGCGTAGAGAAAAAGCGCGGGGGATGACCAATACCGGCCATCGCCACCAGGTTCGGGAGTTCAGCAACATCACGCCTTTCGCCGGTCAGCAGATTCACGGCCAGGCCAGGACGCAACTGCATCGGGATTTCCCCCGCCTGTGCGGAACCGCCGTTGACGATAACCGCGTCCACAGATTTTAAGCGAGAAGCACGCTCACGCATCGGCCCGGCGGGTAACCACCAGCCGTTGCCAAAGCGGCGCACGCCGTCAATCACCACAATCTCTTTATCCCGGGCCAGGGCGTAGTGCTGCAGCCCATCGTCGGTGATTACCATCTGCACGTCCGTCTGACTCAGCAGGGCCTGAACCGCCTCGCTGCGCACCGGTGAGACCGCGACCGGAGCACCGGTGCGCTGAAAGATCAGCACCGGCTCATCCCCCGCCTGCGCGGTGGTAGTTTGCCCGGTCAACAGCAACGGGTAGCGCTCCGCCTTTCCGCCGTAGCCCCGGGAGACAACCCCCACACGGATACCGCGTTGGGTCAGCTGTTCCACTAGCCAGATAACCACCGGCGTTTTGCCGTTGCCGCCAGCGGTGAGGTTCCCCACCACCACCACCGGCACCGGGGCACGCCAGGCCCGCTTCAGCCCCACTTTATAGCTGAGGCGGATCAGGCCGCTCACCAGGCCATACAGCCAGGAGAGCGGCAACAGCAGCAGCCAGAGTGGAGACTCACCGGACCAGATGCGGGCAATCATGCGCCAAACTGCATCTTATGAAGTTGCGCGTACACGCCCTGATGCGCCAGCAGATCGGTATGGCTACCGCGTTCAACGATATAGCCATCTTCCACCACCACGATTTCATCGGCTTTTTCGATAGTCGACAGACGGTGCGCGATCACCAGCGAGGTGCGGTTCTTCTGCAGCTCATCCAGCGCAGACTGGATGGCACGTTCGGACTCGGTATCCAGCGCCGAGGTGGCTTCATCGAGGATCAGGATTGGGCTGTCACGCAGCAGCGCGCGGGCAATAGCGATACGCTGGCGTTGGCCGCCGGAGAGCAGCACGCCATTTTCACCGATAATGGTATCCAGACCGTTATCCATCTTATTGATGAAGTCCATGGCGTAGGCCATTCGCGCTGCAGCTTCAATCTGCTCACGGCTGTACTCTTCGTTACGGGCATAGGCGATGTTATTGGCCACGGTGTCGTTGAAGAGATGCACATTCTGCGAGACCAGAGCAACCTGGTTACGCAACGAACGCAAGGTGTACTCGCGCAGATCGTGGCCATCAATCAGGATTTCTCCCTCATCGATGTCATAGAAGCGAGTGATCAGGCTGGCAATGGTCGATTTACCGGAGCCAGAGCGGCCCACCAGCGCGACGGTCTTGCCTGCCGGGATTTTCAGATTGATGTTACGCAGCGCTGGCGCATCACGACCCGGGTAGGTAAAGGTCACGTTGCGGAATTCTACATCACCGGTTGAGCGCTCAATCACGCGTTTACCTTCGTCTTTTTCCTGTTCGGAATCGAGGATCGCAAACAGGGTCTGACAGGCAGCCATCCCGCGCTGGAACTGGGCGTTAACGTTGGTTAACGATTTCAGCGGGCGCATCAGGGCAATCATCGACGAGAAGACCACGGTAATAGTACCGGCGGTTAAGGTTTCCATTACACTCGGGAAGCTGGCGGCGTAGAGAACAAATGCCAGTGCCAGAGAGGCGATAAGCTGAATGATGGGATCGGAAATGGAAGAGGCAGAAACCATCTTCATCCCCTGCAGACGCATCTTATTGCTGACCTTATCGAAGCGCTTGGTTTCCACTTCCTGGCCACCAAAAATCAACACCTCTTTGTGTCCTTTCAGCATCTGCTCTGCACTGGTAGTGACCTGCCCCATCGTGTTCTGCATGTTCTTACTGATGCTGCGGAAACGTTTGGAGACTACGCGGATGGCGATCGACACAATCGGCGCCAGCACGATAAGGATCAACGACAGCTGCCAGCTGTACCAGAACATCAGGACAAACAGACCAATGATCGAGGCCCCTTCACGCACCACAGTAATGAGCGCGCTGGAGGAGGAAGACGCAACCTGCTCGGAGTCGTAGGTAATACGCGACAACAAGGTACCGGTCGACTGCTTGTCGAAGAACGCCACCGGCATGCCCATCATATGGCTGAACAGGCGACGACGCATGGTCATTACCACCTTGCCCGATACCCATGAGAGGCAGTAGCTGGAGATATAGCTGGTGATGCCGCGTAAAATCATCAGGCCGATAACCACCAGTGGCATCCAAAGCAGCACTGAGCGATCCGTTTTACCAAAACCGTCGTCCAGTAACGGTTTGAGGAGCGATAACATGAAGGTATCGCTGGCTGCGTTGAGGATTAACGCTACGCCCGCCACGATAAGGCCCGTTCTGAAGGGCGCAATCACCGGCCAGAGCCGGCGGAAGGTCTGCCACGTGGAGAGATCTTTGTCGTTATGCATTCAAAAAACCAGCATTTGTTGAAATAGCCGCATATTCTACCCGTTATCTCCGGGCGCGCCAAACCACTGATGATACCAACGGGGCAAAATTTGATCCCGTAAGCGTTGGATTTGCCAGCCATGTTGCGAAAACGAAACCGTGATTTGTCCAGATCGGGGCGTAGTTAACCAGAGATACCCCTCCTTTCTGTAGCGGCGCGCCACCTTGTACGAAGGCAGTCGCCACGCGTTATAGCGGGATGCGGACACCAGGGCGATACGCCCACCCACACGCTGCACCAGAGGGAGTGATGAAGAGGTATTACTGCCATGGTGCGGCACCTGGATAAGTGTAGACGCAAGATATTGCCAGTGACGACTGAGCATCGCTTTTTCTCCCTGCGCCTCAATATCCCCGGTTAACAACAGGCTATGGGTGCCGTCCTCAATTTTGACCACGCAGGAACCGTTGTTACCACGCTGCGGTGCGGTGGCGAGAGGCCAATGCGCGCTGAAGGTCAGCCCCTGCCACTGCCAGCGTTCGCCGCGAAAACAGGCATCTTGTCCCTTCTGGCGCAGTGGGCTGCGTATCCACATATTCGGCCACGCCTGGCGTAACGAGGCCAGCCCGCCGATATGGTCAAGGTGTTCATGGCTGACTATCACTCCTTCCGGGCGTAAGTGATTCCAGCGCAGCCAGGGGATAATAACCTGTTGCGCACTGTCCCCGCCTGGCCACGCAGGCCCGGTATCATACAAAATCGCTTTCCCCTGACGCTCGATAACCATTGCCAGTCCCTGTCCGACATCCAGCATATGCACCGACCACCCTTCCGTTTTGTTTGTTCGCCATAACGGACTGGCCGCCAGCACCAGTGCCGACACACAGACCACCGGGTAGGTTGGTGCGCCGCGCATCCGCCAGGCGATAATCGCCGCCCAGGGCAACAGAGTTAGCCACAACCAGCGTTTATCGACCCCGATCCAACCGTCAGGCAGCGAGGTCAGGAAGCTAAACAACAGGGAGAGTGAACCATCTGCCAGCCGCCAGACCAGATGTTCCGCGAGCGGCCATAGCCCGAGATGCAGACACATCCCCAGCAGAATGAGCGGCACCGAGACAAAGGTCACCAGCGGCACCGCCACCAGGTTCGCCACCAGGGATGACAGGCTGAATCCGTGAAAGACCATCACCTGCACAGGTAGCAACAGCAACAGCATGCCGAGTTGCAGGTGCAGCAAATTACCTCCCGCCCTAATTATCCACGGCCCGGATAAACGGGGGGCAGGCACCCACTGATACCAGAAAATCAGCGCTGCCACCGCAAAGGCCGAAAGTAATAGGCTATGCGATAGCACTGCCAGCGGGTCGACCAGCAAAATGGCGGCGATGCAGACTCGCCATACTTGCCAGGGCGACCAGAGACGGCCGCTCAGCTGCAGCGCCAGACAGGTGCCCAGTGAAACGACGGTACGCAGCGCGGGGGGCTGCATGCCGGTAAGCCAGGCATAAAAGGCAGCAAAGCAGAATCCCGCCACCAGCGGGGCTTGCCAGTTCACCCAGCGAGCCGGAACAAAAAACTGCATGCCTCGTACCAGCAGCCAGATAACCGATGCCGCAAGGGCAATATGCAATCCCGAAATCGCCATGAGATGCGCCGTACCCGTTTGCCGCATCAAATCTTTAATGTCTGGCGTCAATGCCAGACGTTCCCCCATCCCCAGCCCCAGCAGAACCGGCCCCCAGGTATAAGACGAAAGCCTGGCCGTCAGCGTGGCAAGATACCGGGCGCGTAAGCTGCAGCGGTCATCTGTGACTTCCGGGTTGGTGAAACGCCCGGTCAGGGACTGATGCTGCGCCAGAGCATAGCGCTGGGCATCGAATCCTCCCTCGTTGAGTTGACCGTGAACAGGCCGTAACGTCATGGTCATCTTCCAGCGCTGCCCGGCACAACCTGGCTGCGGTAGCGTATTGCCATACAGCGTAACCCCCACCGCAGGCAGCATTGCCCTGCCATTAAGCCTGACGATACGGGCCTGATACATCTTATCGCTCCCGATCGCCACAATCTCCAGCTCTGCCTTCTGCGGTCCGTGGGTCAGGTGCTGCATCGGCCAGACTGCGCTTAACGCGGCGAGCCCGCCCCAGGCAAAAAAGAGCAGCCAAAGGCCGATGTATCGCGCCATGGTATGGCGAATTAAAGCGAGCAGGAACCCGGCAACAATCATGACCTGGATAAGCGGCAGCGCTGGCAGCGTGGGCAACCAGAGCAGCGGTAAGATGGCGAGAATCAAACATGTCGCTAACGCAGACAAACGCATTTACACCTCCCTGTATCCGGGCAGTGTGCAGCGGGCTGTTTAGCAAGTCAGGTGTGAAAAAATCAGATTGCAGCGCAGGCTGGTGGGAAATGTTCGCTTTACAGCAACCGGCAGCAAAACTTGCGATACCGATTCAGGTTCAGGAAAAACAAAAACAAAAAAAGCACCCGCAGGTGCTTTCTTGTGGTTACTCAGTTTCGCCCACAGGCCAAACTCAGTCGCCGTAAATGTTGGCGCGATCGCGCAATTCTTTACCCGGCTTAAAGTGCGGAACGTATTTACCTTCCAGCTCTACTTTGTCGCCAGTCTTCGGGTTACGCCCGGTGCGTGGAGCACGATAGTGCAGAGAAAAACTACCGAAACCGCGGATTTCAATGCGCTCGCCCTGTGCAAGAGTGGTCGCCATATGCTCCAGCATCTCTTTTACGGCATCTTCCACTGCTTTAGCAGGTATGTGCGATTGCTGGCTGGCAAGTCTTTCAATCAATTCTGACTTGGTCATGATTCCTCCGGTTCCTTCAAACCCATTAGCTAAACAGCTTAAACAAGGGCGGCCGTAGCCGCCCTTTGTTATTGATTACAGGACGAATCCTGCAATCTGTCAAGTTACTCTACGAGTAACTTATTCGCCTTTAGCTGCTTTGAAAGCTTCAGCCATTGCGTTGTTAGAGAAGTTTGCATCTTCCTGTTTGTTAACAGTTGCGATTGCATCTTTCTCATCAGCTTCGTCTTTAGCACGAACAGACAGGCTGATTGCACGGTTTTTGCGGTCAACGCCGGTGAATTTAGCTTCAACGTCGTCGCCTACGCTCAGAACCAGAGTTGCATCTTCAACGCGGTCACGTGAAGCTTCAGAAGCGCGCAGGTAACCTTCAACGCCGTCAGCCAGTTCTACGGTTGCGCCTTTCGCGTCAACTGCAGTCACTTTACCGTTTACGATTGCGCCTTTCTTGTTCAGTGCAACCCAGTTGTTGAACGGATCTTCTGCGAGCTGTTTAACGCCCAGAGAGATACGCTCACGCTCTGCGTCAACCTGCAGAACAACTGCTGCGATTTCGTCGCCTTTTTTGTATTCACGTACTGCTTCTTCGCCTGCAACGTTCCAGGAGATGTCAGACAGGTGAACCAGGCCGTCGATGCCGCCGTCCAGGCCGATGAAGATACCGAAGTCAGTGATAGACTTGATTTTACCTTCAACACGGTCGCCCTTGTTGTGGGTTTCCGCGAACTGCTGCCATGGGTTGTTTTTGCACTGCTTCAGGCCCAGGGAGATACGACGACGTTCTTCGTCGATATCCAGAACCATCACTTCCACTACATCGCCAACGTTAACAACTTTGGATGGGTGGATGTTTTTGTTGGTCCAGTCCATTTCGGAAACGTGAACCAGGCCTTCAACGCCTTCTTCGATTTCAACGAAGCAGCCGTAGTCGGTCAGGTTGGTAACGCGACCAGTCAGTTTAGTACCTTCTGGGTAACGTTTAGCGATAGCAACCCATGGATCTTCGCCCAGCTGTTTCAGGCCGAGGGATACACGAGTACGCTCGCGGTCGAACTTCAGCACTTTAACAGTGATTTCGTCGCCCACGTTCACGATTTCGCTTGGGTGCTTAACGCGTTTCCACGCCATATCGGTGATGTGCAGCAGGCCATCAACGCCGCCCAGGTCAACGAATGCGCCGTAGTCAGTGAGGTTCTTAACGATACCTTTGACTTCCATGCCTTCCTGCAGGTTTTCCAGCAGCTGATCGCGTTCTGCGCTGTTTTCGGATTCGATAACGGCACGACGGGAAACAACAACGTTGTTACGCTTCTGGTCCAGCTTGATTACTTTGAACTCAAGCTCTTTGCCTTCCAGGTGCAGGGTGTCACGAACTGGACGAACGTCTACCAGTGAACCTGGCAGGAACGCACGAATACCATTCAGCTCAACAGTGAAGCCACCTTTAACTTTGCCGTTGATAACACCGACCACAGTTTCAGCTTCTTCGTAAGCTTTTTCCAGGGTGATCCATGCTTCGTGACGTTTAGCTTTCTCACGAGAAAGCAGGGTTTCACCGAAGCCGTCTTCTACTGCGTCCAGCGCAACGTCAACTTCGTCACCAACCTGGATTTCCAGCTCGCCCTGGGCGTTTTTGAACTGCTCTGCCGGAATGGCAGACTCAGATTTCAGACCGGCGTCAACCAGTACGATATCTTTGTCGATAGCAACAACAACACCACGAACGATGGAACCCGGACGGGTTTCGATTTCTTTTAAGGATTCTTCAAACAGTTGAGCAAAAGATTCAGTCATGTTTAATCTTCAGGTTAATATTAACGTCCACCTGGCTCCGTGCCGGATGGGGTTGTTTCACATACCCGCCGTCAATCCATTGCAGCGGGGGTACTGCTAAATCGGTCGCGATTACGCGATTGCCAGTTTTTGGCGCGCATATTGTAGCGCTTTTTCAATCACTTGCTCAATAGTTAAACTGGTAGAATCCAGAACTAATGCATCATCTGCGGGAACAAGCGGCGCAACGGCGCGATTACGGTCGCGGTCGTCGCGTTCTTTTATCTCGGACAAAAGACGTTCAAAGTTAACACTAAAGCCCTTTTCCTGCAACTGTAGCATACGGCGCTGCGCACGCTCTTCCGAGGAAGCGTCAAGGAAAATTTTCACCGGCGCATCAGGGAAAACCACGGTCCCCATGTCGCGTCCGTCAGCGATCAAACCCGGCGCATCCCGGAAGGCGCGCTGGCGACGTAAAAGTGCCTCGCGAACGCGCGGGAACGCGGCGACCTGAGAAGCGGCGTTCGCCACGTCCTGGGTGCGGATCTCACCGCTCACGTCTTCCCCTTCCAGAATCACTTCCAGATTGCCGTTGGTGGAGACAAAACGCACGTCCAGATGGGCGGCCAGCGGGACCAGCGCCTCTTCAGAGGCCACATCAACATGGTGATGCAAAGCAGCCAGCGCCAGCACACGATAGATTGCGCCTGAATCTAAAAGATGCCATTGCAATGCTTCCGCCATCGCTTTGCACAGAGTTCCTTTACCTGCTCCACTCGGCCCGTCAATGGTGATAACCGGGGCAATTGCCGTCATCTTTTTCTCCTTAAAGTAGGCATACCGTTGTGTAAACGCCGCGCATTATACGCGTCAATGCGCACAACTGTTACCTTTGCATGTAAATTACGAAATGTTTGAAGCTGAGTGTAGAAGAATTGGACGATGATGACGTCAGGAAGCGTAAGCAAATAAGATGCCGCACCGGGCGGTGCGGCTGGGGGTCATCAGGCAAGCGTACTGATACGCGCCAACTGCTCGAAATAGTCCGGGAAGGTTTTCGCGGTGCATTTCGGATCGAGAATGGTGACCGGCGTATCCGACAGCGCCACCAGCGAGAAGCACATCGCCATGCGGTGGTCGTTGTAGGTGCCAATTTCCGCAGCCTGCAGCTGTGCCGGTGGCGTTACGCGGATGTAGTCCTCGCCCTCTTCCACCTCGGCCCCCACTTTACGCAGCTCAGTGGCCATCGCGAACAGGCGATCGGTCTCTTTCACGCGCCAGTTGTAAATGTTGCGCATCGTGGTCGTGCCTTTGGCAAACAGTGCCGCGGTAGCAATAGTCATTGCCGCATCGGGGATATGGTTCATGTCCATATCAATGGCATTCAGTTCGCCGCGGGTACAGGAGATGAAGTCATCGCCCCATGTGACCACTGCGCCCATCTTCTCCAGCACATCGGCAAAGCGAATATCGCCCTGCACGCTGTTGCGGCCAATACCGGTCACTTTGACGGTACCGCCCTTAATGGCGCCTGCGGCGAGGAAGTAAGAGGCCGACGAGGCATCGCCTTCCACCAGGTAATGACCCGGCGTCTGGTACTGCTGCCCGCCGCGCACCACGAAACGCTGGTAGCTGTGGTTTTCAACGTCCACACCGAAGGTCTTCATCAGATGCAGCGTGATATCGATATAAGGTTTGGAAACCAACTCACCTTTGATGGTGATGGTGGTGTTCTGCGGTGCCAGCGGTGCCGTCATCAGCAGCGCGGTGAGGAACTGGCTCGAGACGCTGCCGTCTACCGCCACGTCGCCACCGGTAAAGCCACCACGCAGGCGCAGCGGCGGATAGTTTTCCTGCTCCAGATAATCAATCTGCGCGCCGCCCTGACGCAGCGCGTCCACCAGATGGCCAATCGGACGCTCTTTCATGCGCGGTTCACCCGTCAGCACGATGTCGTTGCTACCCAGACACAGCGCCGCCGCCAGCGGGCGCATTGCCGTACCGGCATTTCCGAGGAACAATTCCTGCGCGTCAGCGGATTGCAGTGCCCCGGCATTGCCGGTGACTTCGCAGCGAGTGCGATCGGCAGACAGGGTATAGTGGACTCCCAACGCTTTCAGCGCATTGAGCATATGGCGAACGTCATCGCTGTCCAGCAGGTTAGTGAGAACAGTGGTGCCGTTTGCCAGCGCTGCCAGCAGCAAGGCGCGGTTCGAGACACTTTTTGAACCAGGCAGATTAATGGTGCCATCTACCCGCGCGATAGGTTGTAACGTCAGGGATTCCATGAAACTTAACTCTCAATTCAACATAATAAAAACCCCGCAGCCTGGCCGCGGGGTAAACAGGTACACTATTAACCGTGGCGACGTTCGAAGTCAGTCATGAAGTCGGTCAGGGCCTTAACGCCTTCGAGCGGCATGGCGTTATAAATAGAAGCACGCATCCCACCGACGACACGGTGGCCTTTCAGCGCGTGCAGGCCTGCGGCGAAGGACTCTTCCAGGAACAGTTTATCGAGATTGCTGTCGGCTAGCTGGAACGGGATATTCATGCGGGAACGGTTAGCTTTGGCGACGTCATTACGGTAGAAGTCGCTGCCGTCGATCACGCTATACAGCAGTTCAGATTTCTGCTGGTTAATCTTATCCATCTGCGCCACGCCGCCGTTGTTTCTCAGCCATTTAAAGACCAGGCCAGAGAGGTACCAGGCAAAAGTCGGCGGGGTGTTGAACATCGAGTCGTTATCGTTCAGCACGGTGTAATCCAGAATCGACGGGCAAGACTTGTGGGCTTTACCCAGTAAATCTTCACGCACGATCACCAGCGTCAGGCCTGCCGGGCCGATGTTTTTCTGTGCGCCGGCATAGATTACGCCGTAGCGGCTGATATCCAGCGGCGAAGAGAGAATGGTGGAGGAGAAGTCCGCTGTGACGACCACATTTTCGCCAAAGTTTGGCTCTTCGTGGATGGCGATGCCGTCGATGGTCTCATTCGGGCAGTAGTGCAGGTAGGCTGCATCCTGGGAGAGCTGCCATTCGCTCATCGGCTTCACCGCACGTAAACCATCGACAGTAACTTTGGCATCGATCACGTTCGGGGAGCAGTATTTGTGCGCTTCTTTTACTGCGCTTGCCGCCCAGTAGCCAGCGTCGACATAATCCGCAGTGGTTTTGTCACCCAGCAGGTTCAGTGGAATGCCCGCAAACTGACCGCGCCCGCCGCCGTGGCAGAATAATACTTTGTAATTTGAGGGGATATTCAGCAGGAAACGAAAATCTGCTTCTGCCTCTTCTGCCACCTCAATAAACGCTTTACCACGGTGGCTGACTTCCATCACTGATGTGCCCAGACCGTTCCAGTCACACAGCTCCTGTTGAGCCTGTTTGAGCACTTCCGCCGGTAACATTGCCGGACCTGAACTAAAATTAAAGACCTGAGCCATTTCCCCTCACCACGCTAAAAGCCATAAGTTATAACTGTGGATATCGGTTTTATCATTCAGTGACACGCGCCGCAATGTCTAAAACTTATGACCCTGGAAATGTGCCCGCCGTCACACAATAGATTCTGCCAGCGGGCTGTCACAAAACCGACAAAATCGCTGTCAGGTGATGCGTTTGGCCCGGCTAACCTTCGTCCATTCTGGATTCGTGCAGCGTGGGCATAATTGATGCGCCCCGGCCTGTAGAGTCTGAACATGACCACAACGCCGGCAGGCATAATCGCCGACTTCCGGTATCGTCATAAAACGTTCCACAAATTCATCCGGCAAGATGCACAGCCCGGGCTTAACCTGGTCATCGTCGTAGAAGTAAACGCTTATCTGCCCATTGGTCTCCATAATGGCAAGTTTAACCTGCCCTAGCTGCTCGACGCTGCTGGCCCGCAGTTCCATAAAGAATTCAAACTCGGTCATGTTGGCGCGCTGTACTTTTTCCCAGGCCAGCTTGCCATCTTCGACAATGGCGACCGGTTTTCCCTCCAGCAGATCTTCCAGCTTTTCACTTTTCGACATCAGCCACATTACCAGCCGGTAGAGCAACGCCAGGGTGACAAAAACAATGAAGACGGGAATCATCGGCACATCGTCATAAAACGCCACGTCACCTGCTGCCGATCCCAGTGTCAGAATGATTAACACTTCGAAGAGCGACATCTGACGCACGCCGCGCCGCCCGGTAATTTTGAGGAACAGGAAAACCAGTACAAAGGTATAAAGACTTCGCAGCGCAACCTCGCCTAAAAACTCAACGGGGACTTTATCAAAGGCCATTCGTTGAAGATCGAATGCTTTCATTTTTATATTCCTTTACAGTAAGTTACTCCATGTAAGCATAGCCCAGCCTTTTATTTTCGCCGAAACCGCCGGGAAGATAGCGCCTGCCATGCAAAACCCGTATCATTGCGCGCTTTCCGTACGATATAAGTGATCGCCATGACTCAAACGTTTATCCCCGGCAAAGACGCCGCCCTGGAAGATTCCATCGCTCGCTTCCAGCAAAAACTGACCGACCTGGGCTTTAATATCGAAGAAGCCTCCTGGCTCAACCCGGTCCCTCATGTCTGGTCTGTGCATATTCGCGATAAAGAGTGCGCGTTGTGCTTTACCAACGGCAAAGGTGCCACTAAAAAAGCAGCACTGGCCTCTGCACTGGGTGAGTATTTTGAGCGTCTGTCCACCAACTATTTCTTTGCCGATTTCTGGCTGGGCGATACCGTGGCGAATGGCCCGTTTGTTCACTACCCAAATGAAAAATGGTTCCCGCTGACCGAAGACGACGAACTGCCAGAAGGGATCCTCGACGATCGCCTGCGCGCGTTTTACGATCTGGAAAATCAGCTGACCGCCAGCATGCTGATCGATCTGCAGTCAGGTAACGAAGATCGCGGTATCTGCGCCCTGCCGTTTACCCGTCAGTCTGATGAACAAACCGTCTATATCCCGATGAACATCGTCGGCAACCTGTATGTCTCAAACGGCATGTCCGCCGGTAACACCCGCAACGAAGCGCGCGTTCAGGGCTTGTCCGAGGTGTTTGAGCGTCATATTAAAAACCGCATTATCGCAGAATCCATCAGCCTGCCGGAGATCCCGGCTGACGTGCTGGCCCGCTATCCGGGCGTGGTGGAGTCCATTGCCAAACTGGAAGCCGAAGGTTTCCCAATCTTTGCCTATGACGGCTCTCTGGGCGGTAAGTACCCGGTGATCTGCGTCGTGCTGTTCAACCCGGCGAACGGCACCTGCTTCGCCTCCTTCGGTGCACACCCGGACTTCGGCGTGGCGCTGGAGCGTACCGTCACCGAGCTGCTGCAGGGCCGTAGCCTGAAAGATCTGGACGTGTTTACCCCGCCGACCTTCGATGATGAGGAAGTGGCTGAGCACGCCAACCTGGAAACTCACTTCATCGACTCCAGCGGCTCGATCTCCTGGGATATGTTCAAGCAGGACGCGGATTATCCATTTGTTGACTGGAGCTTTGCTGGCACCACGGAAGAAGAGTTCGCTACCCTGATGGCGATCTTCACTGCCGAAAACCAGGAAGTGTACATCGCGGATTACGAGCACCTGGGCGTGTACGCCTGCCGTATTCTGGTTCCGGGCATGTCCGATATCTATCCGGTTGAAGACCTGTGGCTGGCGAACAACAGCATGGGCGCGCACCTGCGCGAAACCCTGCTGGCCCTGCCGGAGAGCGCGTGGGAGAAAGAGGACTATCTGAACCTTATTACCCAACTGGACGACGAAGGCCACGACGACTTTACCCGCGTGCGCGAGCTGCTGGGCCTGGCAACAGGCAAAGATAACGGCTGGTACACCCTGCGTATCGGTGAGCTGAAGGCGATGCTGGCGCTGGCAGGCGGCGATCTTGAGCAGGCGCTGATCTGGACCGAGTGGACCATTGAGTTCAACGCCTCGGTCTTCAGCGCAGAACGCGCGAACTACTATCGTTGTCTGCAGACGCTGCTGTTGCTGGCGCAGGAAGAAGATCGTGAGCCGCTGCAGTACCTGAACGCCTTTACCCGCATGTACGGTGCCGACGCGGTAGAGAATGCCAGTGCAGCCCTGAGCGGCGAAGCGCCATTCTACGGCCTGCAGGCAGTGGATAGTGATCTGAAAGCCTTCCCTGCTCACCAGTCGTTGCTGAAGGCCTATGAGAAATTGCAGAAGGCCAAAAGCGTTTACTGGGCTAAATAACGTTACATAGCATTACAAACAGTAGGCGTATACAATCACCTACGTTATATTACGGGGCAATTTTATTGCCCCGTTTTTTTATTTCTGCGGCAAGAAATTTTAATTGTAATAATAAGGTTAAATAATGGTAGCTATGATATTGGCGACCTACCGGTTATTGTTACTTTTTATATTAAATACTCCATTATAATTAACTGCCCGGGAGAAGGTATTAAGAAAACAATCAAATCATTTTATAACTTTTAAAATATATTTTTATAAGGATAATCAAACACTTACACC
Organism: Leclercia sp. 1548; assembly: GCF_050435045.1. Classification (NCBI taxonomy): domain Bacteria; kingdom Pseudomonadati; phylum Pseudomonadota; class Gammaproteobacteria; order Enterobacterales; family Enterobacteriaceae; genus Leclercia; species Leclercia sp. 1548. Next base: position 769,799 of record NZ_JBNDJP010000001.1, read on the forward strand.
GCATTCGCTGGAAAACCACGCACTTTGCGGGCCTATAAGCCAGGCGAGATATGATCTACATCAATTTCTCTTCTATAATGCTTTGTTAGTATCTCGTCGCCGACTTAATAAAGAGAGAGTTAGTGTGAAAGCTGACAACCCTTTTGATCTTTTACTCCCAGCCGCAATGGCAAAAGTTGCCGAAGAAGCGGGTGTCTATAAAGCAACGAAACAACCGATGACGACGTTCTTCCTGGCCATCACTGCCGGGGTGTTCATCTCCATTGCCTTTGTTTTCTATATCACCGCCACCACCGGTACTGCCGGGATGCCTTTCGGTATCGCTAAGCTTATCGGCGGCATCTGTTTCTCACTGGGTCTGATCCTTTGCGTAATTTGCGGCGCTGACCTCTTTACCTCAACGGTCCTTATCGTCGTCGCGAAAGCCAGCGGTAAGATAACCTGGGGTCAGCTGGCTAAAAACTGGCTCAACGTTTACGTTGGAAACCTGGTTGGCTGCCTGCTGTTTGTCCTGTTGATGTGGTTGTCAGGTGAATATATGACCGCCAACGGCGCATGGGGGCTTAACGTCCTGCAAACCGCCGACCACAAAGTACACCACACATTTATTGAAGCCGTTGCGCTTGGCATCCTCGCCAACCTGATGGTCTGCCTGGCCGTCTGGATGAGCTACTCAGGGCGCAGCCTGATGGACAAAGCCATGATCATGGTTCTGCCTGTCGCCATGTTCGTTGCCAGCGGCTTTGAACACAGTATTGCAAACATGTTTATGATCCCTCTGGGTATTGTAATCCGTGATTTTGCCAGCCCGGAGTTCTGGACCGCAGTCGGTTCCAGCCCGGAAAGTTTCTCTCACCTGACCGTTATGAACTTCATTACTGATAACCTGATCCCAGTCACAATCGGGAACATTATTGGCGGTGGTCTGCTGGTTGGGTTGACATACTGGGTCATTTACCTGCGTGGCGATAACCATCATTAATGGTTTTCTCAGGCAGTAAATAAAAAATCCACTTAAGAAGGTAGGTGTTACATGTCCGAACTTAATGAAAAGTTAGCCGCAGCATGGGAAGGTTTTGCCAAAGGTGATTGGCAGAATGAAGTCAACGTTCGTGACTTCATCCAGAAAAACTACACCCCATATGAAGGTGACGAATCCTTCCTGGCCGGTGCTACCGACGCAACCACTGCCCTGTGGGACAGCGTTATGGAAGGCGTTAAGCAGGAAAACCGCACTCACGCGCCTGTTGATTTCGACACCTCCATCGCGTCCACCATTACTTCTCACGACGCGGGTTATATCAACAAGTCCCTCGAGAAGATTGTTGGTCTGCAAACTGAAGCACCACTGAAACGTGCGATTATCCCGTTCGGTGGTATCAAAATGGTAGAAGGTTCCTGCAAAGCGTACGATCGCGAGCTGGACCCAATGCTGAAGAAAATCTTCACTGAATACCGCAAAACCCACAACCAGGGCGTGTTTGACGTTTACACCAAAGACATCCTGAACTGCCGTAAATCAGGCGTCCTGACCGGTCTGCCAGATGCATATGGCCGTGGTCGTATCATCGGTGACTACCGTCGCGTTGCGCTGTACGGTATCGACTTCCTGCTGAAAGACAAATACGCACAGTTCCTGTCTCTGCAGTCCGATCTGGAAAATGGCGTTAACCTGGAAGCGACTATCCGTCTGCGTGAAGAGATCTCCGAACAGCATCGTGCGCTGGGTCAGATCAAAGAGATGGCAGCGAAATACGGTTGCGATATCTCCGGTCCTGCGACCAACGCTCAGGAAGCTATCCAGTGGACTTACTTCGGTTACCTGGCAGCGGTTAAATCTCAGAACGGCGCAGCAATGTCCTTCGGTCGTGTATCCACCTTCCTGGATGCCTACATCGAACGTGACCTGAAAGCAGGCAAAATCACCGAACAAGACGCACAGGAAATGATTGACCACCTGGTCATGAAACTGCGTATGGTTCGCTTCCTGCGTACCCCTGAGTATGATGAGCTGTTCTCCGGTGACCCAATCTGGGCAACTGAATCTATCGGCGGTATGGGCGTAGATGGCCGTACTCTGGTGACTAAAAACAGCTTCCGCTTCCTGAACACCCTGTACACCATGGGGCCATCACCGGAGCCGAACATTACCGTTCTGTGGTCTGAAAAACTGCCACTGAACTTCAAAAAATATGCCGCTAAAGTATCCATCGACACCTCTTCTCTGCAGTACGAGAACGATGACCTGATGCGTCCAGACTTCAACAACGATGACTACGCGATTGCATGCTGCGTAAGCCCAATGGTTGTTGGTAAGCAAATGCAGTTCTTCGGTGCGCGTGCTAACCTCGCGAAAACCATGCTGTATGCAATCAACGGCGGCGTTGATGAAAAACTGAAAATGCAGGTTGGTCCTAAGTCTGAGCCGATCAAAGGCGACGTCCTGAACTTCGACGAAGTGATGGATCGTATGGATCACTTCATGGACTGGCTGGCTAAACAGTACGTCACTGCGCTGAACATCATCCACTACATGCACGATAAGTACAGCTACGAAGCCTCTCTGATGGCGCTGCACGACCGTGACGTTGTTCGCACCATGGCATGTGGTATCGCAGGTCTGTCCGTTGCGGCTGACTCCCTGTCTGCTATCAAATATGCGAAAGTTAAACCAATTCGTGACGAAGACGGCCTGGCTGTAGACTTCGAAATCGAAGGCGAATACCCGCAGTTTGGTAACAACGACGCTCGCGTTGATGACATGGCGGTTGACCTGGTTGAACGTTTCATGAAGAAAATTCAGAAACTGACCACCTACCGTAACGCTATCCCGACTCAGTCTGTTCTGACCATCACCTCTAACGTGGTTTATGGTAAGAAAACCGGTAACACCCCAGACGGTCGTCGTGCTGGCGCGCCATTCGGACCAGGTGCTAACCCAATGCACGGTCGTGACCAGAAAGGTGCTGTTGCCTCTCTGACCTCCGTTGCTAAACTGCCGTTTGCTTACGCGAAAGATGGTATCTCTTACACCTTCTCTATCGTGCCAAATGCGCTGGGTAAAGACGACGAAGTGCGTAAAACCAACCTCGCGGGTCTGATGGATGGTTACTTCCATCACGAAGCGTCCATCGAAGGTGGTCAACACCTGAACGTGAACGTCATGAACCGTGAAATGCTGCTTGATGCGATGGAACACCCTGAGAAATATCCTCAGCTGACCATCCGTGTTTCTGGTTACGCGGTGCGTTTCAACTCGCTGACTAAAGAACAGCAGAAAGACGTGATTACCCGTACTTTCACTCAGTCCATGTAAGTGGATTTGACTGAAATGGCGCCGTAAAAAGCGTACAATAAAGGCTCCACACAAGTGGGGCCTTTTTAACACCTCCCCTACCTTAGTCTCTTTTGCCCGCTATCTATAATGAATGGATAACAGCCAAAACAGACTCGACACAGCCGATTGAGTTGTGCATATACACAGGCCCCGGACGGGCCGAATCTGGAGATATCACCGCAATGTCAACTATTGGTCGCATTCACTCCTTTGAGTCCTGTGGCACCGTCGATGGCCCGGGCATCCGCTTTATCACTTTCTTCCAGGGCTGCCTGATGCGCTGCCTGTACTGCCATAACCGCGACACCTGGGATACTCACGGTGGCAAAGAAGTTACTGTCGAAGAATTAATGAAAGAGGTAGTGACCTACCGCCACTTTATGAACGCCTCTGGTGGCGGTGTGACGGCTTCCGGCGGGGAAGCGATTCTGCAGGCCGAATTCGTTCGTGACTGGTTCCGCGCCTGCCATAAAGAGAGCATTCATACCTGCCTGGATACCAATGGCTTTGTCCGTCGCTACGATCCGGTGATTGATGAGCTGCTGGAAGTGACCGATCTGGTGATGCTGGACCTCAAGCAGATGAACGATGAGATCCATCAAAATCTGGTCGGCGTCTCTAACCACCGCACCCTCGAGTTTGCGAAATATATCTCTGCTAAAGGCATCAAAACCTGGATCCGTTACGTTGTGGTGCCGGGATGGTCAGATGACGACGACTCTGCACACCGCCTGGGTGAGTTCACACGCGATATAGGCAACGTTGAGAAAATTGAATTGCTGCCGTATCACGAGCTGGGCAAACATAAATGGGTGGCGATGGGCGAAGAGTACAAACTGGATGGCGTTAAGCCGCCGAAAAAAGAGACCATGGAACGCGTAAAAGGCATTCTGGAGCAGTACGGTCACAAGGTCATGTATTAACAAAACGCCCGGCTTTCACCGGGCGTTTTATTTATTAGTCAAAGACACCATTAATAATGGTGGTCACTATCGCCGTACTCAGCGCAATTAAGACCAGATCCTTTCCGACCACCCGCCATTCATACCCAGGATAAGAAGGTAATTGACCTAGCATTGATGCCGGAACGGCCTTTTTCGCGATGCCCGAAGGCAGCGGTTTACCGCGCGCGAGGTTTTTTGCAATCCCCGGAGGCAGTGAGTCATAACCCGTTAAGCCGTAATTCAACGCCAGATGCCGGGCGTGATCGTAACTGACGCGAGCATCGACATCGTCTTTTACGTTTTTATTCGATTTGCCTGAATTCTGGTGACCGTTATCTTGTTTATGGCCCTGATTACCGGCATTCCCCTTACCGGAATTGCCGTTACCATGATTGCCGCTATTACCTTGTCCGTTGCCGTGACCATTTCCGTTTCCTGGATTAGCCATAGCGGGTGCAATTGCGAAGGTTAAAGACAATACTACTGCCAGCGCTGTAGTGGTAAAACGACGAGTAGACATGATCGCTGCCTTTTAGTGATAGAACGCTTCTGAATTATCGTCTGACACAATAAACAAACAATGCGTAAAACTCTTATATGTGACAGAAACAAAAAAGCCTGTCGGCGACAGGCTTTTATTTACTCAGGCATGCGCCACCGGCGTTGGATGTTCACCCACTTTACGCAGCAGCATTAACAGATAAATAAATGACACGCTGGCAATCATGATAAACAGCAGATTGTCAGAATAGTTCTGCATCAGCATGGCGGTGAAGGTGGGTCCCAGCAAACTGCCGATGGTATAGCTCAGCAACAGCGCCTGGTTCATGGCCACCAGCTGATGATGCTCCACTTTCTCACAGGCCCAGGCCATCGCCACCGGATAGAGGGTAAAGCCCGCAGCACCGAGGATAAACAGTGCCGGCGCCATCGCGGCATTACTGAGCATGGCGAGACAACCCATGATCACCACAAAGACCTGAACGCGCAACACCAGCAGACGGCCAAAGCGGTCGGCAAGGCGACCAATCGGCCACTGCCCGACAATCCCGGCGCTGACCATCACCGCCATCCAGAAACCGATCCCGGAATCACTGACTCCCTGGTGGTTCAGATAGAGCGGCATGAGTCCATACAGCGAACCCAGTACAATCCCGGAGATAATGCAGCCATTTACTCCCAGACGCGCCTGACGCAATCTCAGCATCGGCCAGATGTGAGTTGCCTCCTGATGCTCGCTGCTCTGGTTCACAATACGCGTAAAGAGCAGCGGCAGAATGGCGGCCAGCACCATGCCGGTCACCCATGGCAGCACGCTCATCAGGTCAGTTGGCAGTTTGCTGACCATCAGTTGACCCAACACGGTTCCGATGTAATAGACCATCATATAGGCTGCCAGCAGACGCCCACGGTTGCGGGAGGTGCCACTGCACATCAGGGCACTCTCCACTACCACCCAGATCATGGCGCAGCCAACGCCCGCAATAAAGCGCCAGGCCATCCAGCTCCAGAATCCGACCATCAGCCCTAACCCGGCACAGCCAGCGGCAAAAATAAGCGATGCCAGATAATAGCTGCGGTTAAAACCAAAACGTTTAATCAGGCTTCCTGTCATCAGGGTGCCCAGCAGATTACCGGTAAAAAAGGACGAGCTGACCATACCCACCTGCCAGGTCGGTAAGTGTTCATGGGCGAGCCACAGCGGGACGAGCGTATTTAACACCGCGATCGCCAGGGTCAGCAAAAGGAGGCCACAGAGCAACAGGAGCACTGGCCGGGTATAGGTCGACATGGATTAAAAACCGTGAGGAAGTTCAGATTTCGTGCGCATCATGCCACTGGCAAAAACAAAGTCAATCCACCCGAAAGGGGCGCACGCACAATATGTACCTTGTCGATTGAAAAAACTCATCCTGCTAATGCAAAGTCAGCTATCGATATTAATTATGTATTTGTTTTTGTTTATTTAGATTAAAAATGAAAGCCAGGCGACAGTTGAAAAATTTCATGATTGAAAAAAGAAAAGCCGGGCACTAAGTCCCGGCTTTATATAACAATAATCAGCGTTAACTGGCGATAGCCATGCCAACGGTCATATGCAGACCGTAAAATACCCCGCGGCCAATCAATTCTCCTGCCAACACCAGCAAAAATGCCAACGACAATAACGGGAGCGCAGGCTGATAGCCTTTCAGCTGAGGCACAATCCAGCACACCAGCGCCACTGCCAGCAGCGCCACCCGCCAAGCCATCAGCGAACCATACTCGGGCACCAGAGTTGAGGCCTGCTGAATGGAGCTGTGGATCGTCGCCAGTTCCGCGCCCTGGAGCAGCGCAACGATCGTACTGACCGCCAGCGCCAACAGCGACACGGCAGGCAGTAAACGCATGGCCCAGCCATCGACGCCTGCTACGCGCAGGAGCAGGAAGCCGAGCAGCGGGCCCCCGATAAACAGGGTCAGGAAGAAGCTCATTGGCGTCCAGACGCTGTACCAGGTGGGGACCGTGTCGATGGTGTTATAGACCCGCACCATCATCCAGACAAACACGACACCCAGCACCATGGTCACGATCAGCCAAAGATTGCGTAATCCTGTCGGCAGTTTTTTCAACGCCGCCAGCAGCCAGCCCAGCCCACCGACAGCAAAGAAGAGCGCCCCGCTGGCGATTTCGTTGCTGAGCGAAGAGGCGCCCACACGATTCAGGGAATTGAATGCGCGCATTGGCGACCCGAGGTGCAGCGTGGAGGCGATAAACCCGATCCCCATCAGCACCCACAGACCAAACATGCTCATTACCAGCCGGTGCTGTTGCTCCCTGTTCAGATTGCCGTTTAACAACGCCACGGCGAGCACGATAAACCCGCCCGCCACACACTGTCCGAAGACCGTAAAAATCATCAACGGCCATTCATGCCATCCGTTTCCCATCTCACACCTCCTGCGGATTAGCCAGATAGCCGGTGGTATCACCCGTGGGTCGGCTGTTGGCATTGGGTTTAATGACGATAGACGGCTTCGTGAAGTGCGCCGACGGCAGCGGCGCGACAGCGGCCAGTTTGCCGTGCTTCTTGCGCAGCTCTTCAATCGGGCCGAAGTCCAGCGCCCGCAGCGGGCAGGACTCGACACAAATCGGCTTCTGGCCCTCCGCCACCCGCTCATGGCAGCCGTCGCACTTGGTCATATGGCCTTTGGCAGCGTTGTACTGCGGGGCACCGTACGGGCAGGCCATGTGGCAGTAGCGGCAGCCGATGCAGACATCCTCATCCACCACCACAAAGCCGTCTTCGCGCTTGTGCATCGCCCCGCTCGGGCAGACTTTGGTGCAGGCCGGGTCCTCGCAGTGGTTGCAGGAGATGGACAGATAGTAGGCAAACACGTTCTGGTGCCAGACGCCGTTGTCCTCCTGCCAGTCGCCGCCCGCGTACTCGTAGATGCGGCGGAAGCTGACATCCGGGGTGAGGTCCTTGTAATCCTTGCACGCCAGCTCGCAGGTTTTGCACCCGGTGCAGCGGCTGGAATCAATAAAAAATCCATACTGAGTGGTCATCGGCTACTCCTTACGCCTTTTCAACCTGAACCAGGTTACTGTGGGACGGGTTGCCTTTCGCCAGCGGCGACGGGCGTTGGGTGGTCAGCACGTTAATGCAGCCCGCCTGATCGACACGGTTCGCATCCGGGTTGTACCAGGCCCCCTCGCCTAACGCCACCACGCCCGGCAGAATGCGCGGCGTGACTTTGGCTTCGATATGCACTTCACCGCGGCTGTTGAAAATACGGATACGATCCCCGTTGGCGATGCCACGTTTCTGTGCATCAACCGGGTTGATCCACATCTCCTGGCGGCAGGCAGCCTTCAGCACGTCCACGTTGCCGTAGGTCGAGTGAGTACGCGCCTTATAGTGGAAACCTGTCAGCTGAAGCGGATAGTCTTTGCTTTGCGGATCATCGTAGTTCTCAAAGCCCGGGCTGTAGACCGGAAGCGGATCGATGACGTCCCCTTTTTCCAGCTCCCACGTCGCTGCAATTTCCGCCAGCTGCGCCGAGTAAATTTCAATTTTGCCGGATGGCGTGGTCAACGGGTTAGCTACCGGATCTTCACGGAACGCTTTATAGGCCACGTGATGCCCTTCCGGATCGCGCTGTTTGAACATGCCCGCCTTGCGGAACTCGTCAAACGGCAGGAGATCAGGGATAGCCTTGCGTGACTGCTCGTAAAGATGACGCATCCAGCCTTCCTGGGTGCGGCCTTCGGTGAACGTTTCCTCAACGCCCATTCGCTTCGCGATCTGCGTCGTCATCTCATAGATGGTTTTGCATTCAAAGCGCGGCTTGATTGCCTGGTCGGCAAAAATCACGTACGACATATTGCCGCAGGAGGCATCCAGCGCGAAGTCCATCTGTTCTGAAGCAGTGCAATCCGGCAGCAGAATATCGGCGTACTTCGCCGAAGAGGTCATATGGCAATCCACCACCACTATCAGCTCGCACTTTTTGTCGTCCTGCAGGATTTCGTGGGTGCGGTTGATTTGTGAATGCTGGTTGATCAGACAGTTACCGGCGTAGTTCCAGATCATCTTGATCGGCACGTCCAGCTTGTCTTTGCCGCGCACGCCGTCGCGGGTGGCGGTCATTGCCGGACCGCGCTCAATGGCGTCGGTCCACATAAACATGGAAATGCTGGTCTTGACCGGATTCTCCAGGGTTGGCATGCGTTCGAAAGGCAGGGAGTAGGAGCCTTCGCGCGCGCCTGAGTTACCGCCGTGGATGCCCACATTGCCGGTCAGAATCGCCAGCATGGAGATAGCGCGGGACACCAGCTCACCGTTGGCGTGGCGCTGAGGCCCCCAGCCCTGCGAAATAAACGCCGGCTTAGCGCCCGCAATTTCACGCGCCAGTTTCACAATGCGTGCCTGCGGAATGCCGGTAATGGCAGATGCCCATTCAGGCGTCTTGGCAATGCCGTCGCTGCCCTGCCCCAGAATGTAGGCCTTGTAATGCCCGTTGGCTGGTGCGCCTTCTGGTAACGTTTTTTCGTCGTAGCCGACACAATATTTATCGAGGAAAGGCTGGTCGACGAGGTTTTCATTGATCATCACCCACGCCAGGGCGGAGATTAGCGCCGCATCGGTTCCCGGACGAATCGGGATCCATTCATCTTCGCGGCCCGCCCCGGTATCGGTGTAGCGCGGATCGATGATGATCATTTTGGCATTCGATTTTTCGCGCGCCTGCTCAACGTAATAGGTCACGCCGCCGCCGCTCATACGCGTTTCGCCCGGGTTGTTGCCGAACAGCACCACCAACTGGCTATTTTCGATATCGGACGGGCTATTGCCATCTGCCCAGCCGCCGTAGGTGTAGTTTAGCCCTGCCGCGATCTGCGCGGTAGAGTAGTCGCCATAGTGATTAAGATAGCCGCCACAGCAGTTCATCAGACGGGCGATGAGGGTTTTGCCCGGCGGCCAGGAGCGGGTCAGGGTTCCGCCGAGGGTACCGGTGCCGTAGTTAAGATAGATGGACTCGTTGCCGTAATCCTTTATCAGACGCTGCATATTACTGGCAATGGTGTCGAAGGCTTCGTCCCAACTGATGCGCTCGAATTTACCCTCCCCACGCTTACCTACCCGCTTCATTGGGTATTTCAGGCGATCCGGGTTATAAACACGGCGGCGCATGGAACGGCCTCGCAGGCAGGCGCGCACCTGGTGTAACCCGTCGTAGTTATCATCCCCGGTATTGTCAGTCTCGACGTATTTGATCTCACCGTCGACCACATGCATTCGCAACGGGCAGCGACTGCCGCAGTTCACCGTACATGCGCTCCAGACTACCTTTTCATCCGGCTTTTTGGCTGTTACGGATTCAGCCGCCGAGGCCAGGCGTGAAAAAGGCAAAGTAAATGCGCTACTGGCAACGGCCAGGCCGCCAATCGCGGTGGTTTTCATCAGCCCGCGACGGCTCACCTCAGCAGCCAGTAAGGCATCAGGCGTTTTTATTTTCATAGACTCTCACTTTGATTGCTCACAAAATTCCATGTGCAACAGCAACCGCTATATAGTTATTTATATAAGGAGTGATTGCGTTAGCAGCGGTTTATGCTAACCAACTGCCGGGAGAGTATTACCCCTTTAGAGGGAGTGGGTATTGCCTGATGTCAAAAGCGGGGCATAAAAAAAGCGCCCGCAGGCGCTTTTTTACATTTTGGCAATTAGCCGATGTACTGCTGGCCTTTCATGTAAGGGCGCAGAACTTCAGGAATTTCGATACGTCCGTCAGCCTGCTGGTAGTTTTCCAGCACCGCCACCAGGGTACGGCCCACCGCCAGGCCGGAGCCGTTCAGGGTGTGTACCAGACGGGTTTTCTTGTCGGACTTACTGCGGCAACGTGCCTGCATACGACGCGCCTGGAAATCACCAACGTTGGAACAGGAGGATATTTCACGATAGGTACCCTGCGCCGGAACCCACACTTCCAGATCGAAGGTTTTGCAGGCACCAAAGCCCATGTCACCGGTGCACAGCGCCATGCGGCGATACGGCAAACCCAGCAACTCCAGCACTTTTTCTGCGTGAGCGGTCATCTCTTCCAGCGCATCCATGGAGGTTTCTGGACGTACGATCTGCACCATCTCAACTTTGTCGAACTGGTGCATACGGATCAGACCACGGGTATCACGACCATAAGAACCTGCTTCAGAACGGAAGCACGGAGAGTGTGCAGTCAGTTTGATCGGCAGATCGTCTTCGTCGATGATCTCATCGCGCACAAGGTTGGTCAGCGGCACTTCTGCGGTTGGGATCAGCGCGTAGTTGCTGCTGTCTGCCTCTTCGTCCAGCGGACGGGTGTGGAACAGATCGCCGGCAAATTTCGGCAGTTGCCCGGTACCGTACAGCGTATCGTGGTTGACCAGATACGGGACGTAGGTTTCGCTGTAGCCATGTTGCTCAGTGTGCAGATCCAGCATGAACTGCGCCAGCGCGCGGTGCAGATGGGCAATTTGGCCCTTCATGACCACAAAACGGGAACCGGTCAGCTTAACGGCCGCGGCAAAATCCAGCCCCGCGTGCATTTCGCCCAGCGTAACGTGATCGCGAACTTCGAAATCGAATTCGCGTGGGGTGCCCCAGCGTTTCACTTCGACGTTGTCATTTTCGTCTTTGCCGACAGGTACGCTGTCGTCAGGGGTATTCGGGATTGCCAGGGCAATATCACGAATCTCAGCCTGAAGAACGTCCAGTTCGGCTTTCGCCTGATCCAGTTCTTCACCGAGTTTGTTCACTTCCAGGCGTAATGGCTCAATGTCTTCCCCGCGCGCTTTCGCCTGGCCGATGGATTTCGATCGAGAGTTACGCTCTGCCTGCAAGTTTTCAGTTTGAACCTGCAGAACTTTACGACGCTCTTCAAGAGCGCGCAGCTTATCTACATCCAGTTTAAAGCCCCGGCGTGCCAGTTTTTCAGCGACTGCGTCTGGCTCGTTACGCAGCAGATTGGGATCGAGCATGCTTATCCTGTGCTTATCGAATTAAAAAATAGGAGGAAATGACCGCAGCCTGCGGTCACTGAAGTTTCCCGTCAACCTTACCGCAACGATCGTTCTAACGGTAGCGTTTTATAGGGCTATTTTGATCCTGTCCGGCAAGCCAGGTGAGCTTTTCGCCAATCTTGCCCTCAAGACCTCTGTTTGTCGGGCGATAATAGCGTGTTTGTGCCATCTCCTGCGGGAAATACTCTTCCCCGGCAGCGTATGCGTTCGGCTCATCGTGGGCGTAACGATAGGCCTGACCGTAGCCCATCTCTTTCATCAGTTTGGTCGGGGCATTACGCAGGTGGACAGGGACATCGTAGTCAGGGCGCTCACGTGCATCAGACATCGCGGCTTTGAACGCGGTATACACGGCATTGCTTTTCGGGGCACAGGCCAGATAGACAATCGCCTGGGCAATGGCGCGTTCGCCTTCAGCAGGCCCGACGCGGGTGAAGCAGTCCCAGGCTGAGAGTGCCACCTGCATGGCGCGTGGATCGGCGTTACCGACATCTTCCGAAGCAATCGCCAGGCAGCGACGGGCAACGTACAACGGATCGCCCCCCGCAGTGATAATGCGCGCATACCAGTAGAGCGCAGCATCGGGTGCACTGCCGCGCACCGATTTATGCAGCGCCGAGATCAGATCGTAAAAACGGTCGCCTTTGTTATCAAAGCGCGCGCTGCGTTCCCCGGCGATTTCGGTCAGCAGAGCCGGAAGCAGCACCCGCTTGCCGCTGTCGTCGGCTTCGGTCATATCGGCCATCATTTCCAGGGTATTCAACGCCCGACGCGCATCGCCATTGACCAGCTCGGCAATCGCATGACGGGTATCGTCTGGCAGTACGATATCCTGCCCGCCGTAGCCCCGGTCCTTGTCTTCCATCGCCTGCGTCAGCACCTGCTCAATATCTTCGGTGGTTAACGATTTCAGCAGATAGACGCGAGCACGGGACAGCAGTGCGGAATTGAGTTCAAACGAAGGGTTTTCCGTGGTCGCACCGATAAACGTGATGGTGCCGTCTTCGATATGCGGCAGGAAGGCGTCCTGCTGACTCTTGTTGAAGCGGTGAACTTCATCGACAAACAGGATCGTGCGGCGACCGGCATTACGGCTCTGCCGTGCACGCTCAATGGCTTCGCGGATCTCTTTCACCCCTGAGGTGACGGCCGAAATACGCTCGACGTCGGCGTCGGCGTAACGGGCAATGACCTCTGCCAGCGTTGTTTTACCCGTACCCGGTGGCCCCCAGAGGATCATCGAGTGCAGATGCCCGGCCTCAATGGCGCGCGGCAGGGGTTTGCCCGCAGCCAGCAGATGCTGCTGGCCGATATACTGCGCTAAATTTTCTGGCCGCATACGGGCGGCCAGAGGTTGAAACGCATTATCTGAAAAATCGAGCGACAGGTTGCTCACGCACGCCTCTTACTTATTACGTTGGTCATCCACCGTCACGCCCTTCGGCGGGGTAAAGGTGAATTTAGATGCATCAACCGCCCCGTTCTGCTGGGATTTCAGCTGATAGCTGCTGCGCTGATCGTCCTGCTCAACGGCGCTGAACTGATTGATGGTGCCATTATTGCTGACGTTAATGGTGAACTGCTTCAGGTTGCCGTTACTGCCTTTCGGCGTCAGCACAAACTCATCACCGTTCTGTTTAATGTTGTACTGCTGCCAGTCGCTGGTCTGGTTACGGGCGATCAGCATAAACGGCGTATTGCTGGTGGCATCTTTCAGCCAGGTGGCCGTGGCCTGCTCAACAAACGGGTTGAAGAACCACAGGGTCTTGCCGTCGGAAACCAGGATGCTCTCATCCGGCTGCGTCATGTGCCAGTTGAACAGATTGGGACGTTTCACCCACAGGTCACCCTGACCTTCCTGCACTGCATTGCCGCTGCCGTCAGTCACTTTCTGGGTGAAACTGGCGTGGAAGCTGCTGACTTTGTCCAGGCGGCTTTTCAGGTCGCTGGCGGCATCTGCCCAGACGCTGCTGGCCACAAAACTGGTCAATAATGCACAGGTGATTGCAATTTTTTTCATTGGTCGTCCTTACAAAGCGTCATCCCGAAAATGGGGGTTTTCTGTCAACTATTCTGGACCTGCCCGCAGGCAGGCGACAGAAGAAAATGCTTAATTATTGCTGATTTACCCATCTTTGCAATCGAGGGGTTTTACTCAAACGGCGGCGGAGCCAGCACTTCACGGTTGCCGTTGTGCCCTTGCTCGCTGACGATGCCCTGCGCTTCCATCTGTTCGATGATACGCGCCGCGCGGTTGTAGCCGATGCGGAACTGGCGTTGCACCCCGGAAATAGAGGCTTTGCGTTTCTCGGTGACGAAGTTAACGGCCTGATCGAACAGCGGATCCAGCTCTTCGCCGCCGTCAACGCCACCACCACCGCCGCCTTCGCTTTCGCTGTCGGAGGTGATGCCATCCACGTATTGTGGACGACCGCGCGCTTTCCAGTCCTGTACTACGGCATGCACTTCCTGATCGCGTACAAAGGCACCGTGGACACGCACCGGCGAGGTGGAGTTCGGGCCGGAATAGAGCATGTCACCCATCCCGAGCAGCGATTCAGCGCCCCCCTGATCGAGAATGGTACGGGAGTCAATTTTGCTCGACACCGTAAAGGCGATACGGGTCGGGATGTTCGCTTTGATAAGTCCGGTAATTACATCCACCGACGGACGCTGGGTCGCCAGCACCAGGTGGATCCCCGCCGCACGCGCTTTTTGGGCCAGACGGGCGATAAGCTCTTCTACCTTCTTACCGACGGTCATCATCAGGTCGGCAAATTCGTCCACCAGCACTACGATGTAAGGCAGTTTTTCCAGCACCGGATGTTGGGCATCCATGCTGTCGCCCGGCTTCCAGTACGGATCCGGGATCGGACGCCCCATCTTCGCCGCTTCGGCGATGATCTCGTTATAACCGGCAAGGTTACGCACGCCCAGCGCAGACATCAGTTTGTAGCGGCGTTCCATCTCGTTGACGCTCCAGCGCAGCGCGTTGGCAGCATCCTTCATATCGGTCACGACTTCGGTGAGCAGATGTGGAATACCTTCGTAAACCGAGAGTTCCAGCATTTTCGGGTCGATCATGATGAAACGCACATCTTCCGGCTGCGCTTTGTAGAGCATGCTGAGGATCATGGCGTTCACGCCGACGGACTTACCGGAACCGGTCGTACCCGCCACCAGCAGGTGCGGCATTTTCGCCAGATCGGCTACTACCGGTTCACCAGCAATATCTTTACCCAGCACCACGCTCAGCGGTGACGGGTTATCGCGGAATTTGGCGTTATCGAGCACTTCACGCAGATAAACGGTCTGACGTTTTTTGTTCGGCAGTTCCAGCCCAACGTACGGCTTGCCCGGGATAACCTCAACCACACGCACGGCCACGGTCGACAAGGATCGCGCAAGGTCACGGGAGAGGTTTGAAATCCGGGCGGCTTTTACACCCGGCGCCAGATTAAGCTCAAAACGGGTGATGACCGGACCGGGCGAGTAGTTCACCACATCCGCTTTAATGCGGAAGTCGGCCAGGCGGGCCTCAACCAGACGGGCCATCTGCTCCAGAGCAAAGGTGTCTACCGGCTCAACTTCTGTCGGTGGCGGCGTTAACAAATCCAGCGACGGCAGTGGCGTAGTTGGCTTCTGCAATGGTCGGCTGTCACCGTTGCGCATCAGCAGCGGGTGGATCAGGCTCTCCTGCGGCTGAGGCGGTGGCTGAATCACAGGCTGTTGCGGCGGTGCATACTGCTGTGGTTGCGCGACATGCTGCGGCTGAGCAGGTTGTGCAAACTGCTGTGGCTGCGCTGCGTGCTGCGGCTGAGCAGGTTGTGCATACTGCTGTGGCTGCGCTGCATGCTGCGGCTGAGCAGGTTGTGCATACTGCTGTGGCTGCGCTGCGTGCTGCGGCTGAGCAGGTTGTGCATACTGCTGTGGCTGCGCTGCATGCTGCGGCTGAGCTGGTTGTGCATACTGCTGTGGCTGCGCTGCATGCTGCGGTTGAGCAGGTTGTGCATACTGCTGTGGCTGCGCTGCGCGGTGCTGCGGCTGCACGGTCGGCGGTGCCACCGCGGGCTTAGGCGGGGTATAGGCCTGGCGCGGCGGCTCGGCTTCCGGCATCACGCCCGGCGTGAATAGCGGTTCACTCGGCGTATCATCCACCAGATCTTTCATCGGCGAGAATTCAAAATCCGCCAACGAGAATGGATTCGCCCCTGTCGGTTGTTCACCGGCGTAACGCTGCTGCTGCGTGGCGGCAAACTGGCGAGCCAGCTCCGCTTCGGCGGCATCATCTTCGTCAACCTGACTTTGAGACTGCTGTGGCTCAGGCTGATACTCATCGCCATAACGTTGCTTTTGCTGCTGGGCGAACTGGCGCGCCAGCTCGTCCTGCTGCATTTCGTCAGCATCGTCTTCGTACTGCTCATCATCGTACTGCTGCCGTCCGGCTTCACGGGCTTTCTCTTCTGCCATCCGCTGAGAAGGCAGCTTAATGCCATACGAGGCCAGTTCACGGCGGGTGGGAACGCGCACGCGATTAGGACGCGGCAGTTGCGGGCCAATACCCTCTTTCACCTGCGGACGCGGCGCGCCGCTGGTGGCCAGGCTGAATAAAGGTGCAGCAGCGCTGGCCGCAGCGGCACCTGCGGCTGTGGCCTGCTGCACACTCGCCGCCACAGGGGCGACAACGGACGCAGGCTCCACGGCCGGAACCGGTACAGATGGGATCTCAGCAGCTTTTACCGGGGCTGGCTCTTGTACTTCCTCTGGCACCGGCTGATACCAGGCCGCAAGCTGTTCGCGCTCACGGGCACGTTTTTCTTCCACTTCTTCAAAGTAGTAAAGCGGTGGTCGGGACGGTTTCACCTCTTCAACCGGCGGCGCTTCAACGACAGGCGGGGCAACAACCGGCTCAGGCTGATACTCAGCTTGCTGCGGTTCATACTGCTGCGGCTGTCCGTACTGCGACTGCTCGTACTGCGGCTGCTGGTGCTGCTCAAACTGCGGCTGCTCGTACTGAGACTGCGCGTACTGAGGTTGCTCATACTGCGGCTGCTGGTGCTGCGGCTGCTCATACTGCGGTTGCTCATACTGCGGCTGTGCGTACTGCGGCTGCTGGTGCTGTGGCTGCTCATACTGCGGCTGCGCGTACTGAGGCTGCTGGTGCTGTGGCTGTTCATACTGCGGCTGCGCGTATACCGGTTCAGGCTGATAAGGCGGCTGCCACTGCTCCTGCGGCGCGGCGGCATAAGGTTGTGGTTCCGCATTGACTGGCGCGGCTGGCGCGGCGGGTTCCGCATGCCATTCAACCGCTGGCGGCTGAAGATGGGCATCCGGCATCGAAGGGGTTGGTGGGGTCACCGGATCAACCGGGGCAGCAAAGGCCTGTGTTGCGGTGGTCGCCGCGGCAGCGGCGGCAAGCGGCTCAGCCACCGAGTGGCCATTGAGCAGCGGATCGTACTCGTCATAGTCGGAGGCCAGCGCACGGTTGCCGGAGAACAGCACATCATCCGGGTCGGCGGCCACGCCACGAGCGCTGTAAGCCACTTCCTCGTCGTCCATCCGTTTGCCGGAGAACAAGGCCGCATCGGTCTTGCGTCCTAACGGATTAGCGAATTTCTCTGCCATGCGCTTACGGCGAGCCAGCGCCCCGCGCATAATGCGGGCGCGACGGGATTCACGACGCTCTGTGGTCGGTTCCTCGTCTTCGTAGTCGTCATCTTCATATTCGTCGTCGACCCAGGTGTCATCCCGACGGGTGCGGTTGCTGGCAAAAGTCAGCACGTTGAGGATGACGCTGCCGATTTTTTCCGCAATGCTGACCCAGGACCAGCCGGTAAAAAGCGTCAGTCCCGCGCCCCAGACGCAGAGCAGCGCAATAGTTCCGCCGCTGCTGTGCAGCATCGGCTGCAGGGCGGTACTCAGCAGGCTGCCGATCACGCCACCCGAGGCAAAATACCAGATGTCATCGGCATTAATCGCCGCCAGACCGCAGGAGGTGAGAATCAGCGCCAGCGCGCCAATCAGACGCAGCGAGACGGCAAAGTAATCGATGTAATCATCGTTCTGGCGATGACGCCAGGCAAACCAGCAGCCACCAATAATGATGACAGGGAGGGTGTAGGCCATCACGCCAAAGATAAAGAACAGCGTATCTGCCAGCCATGCGCCCGGTACACCGCCTAAATTATGGATAGGCTCGTGCCATGCGGTCTGTGACCAGCTGGGATCGGAGGGATTGAAACTGAGTAAGGCTGCCATCAACCAGACGGCAAAAAGAGCAACAAGGATCAGTAACGCCTCAAGGAGTCGACGTCCACTGCTGAGCTTGGTTAAATTGACTTCTTTGTCTTCGGTATATTCCTGGCTCAAAACAGGCTCTCCAGGTATCAGGCAATTCCTGCCTGCGTGCTAAACGGACAACAGTGCCGGGAGGCCCGACACTGTTGCTGTATGGATTACCAGGAGTGTAATCAAAGTACGCTGATAATGCACCTGTTCCGTGTTAGCGCGTCTTAATAACCAGACGATTGCTCTGCTTGACTTCTTCCATTACCACATAGGTACGGGTGTCGTTCACGCCAGGCAGTCGCAGCAGGGTTTCACCCAGCAGCTTACGGTATGCAGACATATCAGGTACGCGGGTTTTCAACAGGTAGTCGAAATCACCGGAAACCAGATGACACTCTTGAATTTCTTCAAGTTTTTGCACAGCGGCGTTGAACTGCTCAAACACATCCGGCGCACCACGATTCAGAGTAATCTCAACAAATACCAGAAGTGAGGCATCCAGATAATGCGGGTTCAGCAGCGCTGTATAGCCCTGAATAAAACCCTGTCTTTCCAGTCGGCGCACACGCTCAAGGCATGGCGTCGGGGAAAGTCCCACACGTTTTGAAAGCTCGACGTTGGAAATACGCCCATCCTTTTGCAATTCATTAAGAATGTTACGATCGATGCGGTCGAGATCTTTGCCAGGGCGCTTCTTGCTATCTACCATTATTATTGTCTCTCTGTATTCCTTCCCTAACTCCTGCCAGGACCCTGTGCACTTCACTGTTCAGAGTCTTTCCCCGCGGTTAATCGCCTCGCCTGTTATTTAGTTTGAGCGATTCGATTGGGGTTATGTGGTATGAAGACCGTTGCCCAGAGGCGGCCATCAACATCACGAATGGCATCTGTCCACACCATGCGTAGATTTCGCTGACCCGGTAAAAATGGTGATTTTGTGCATGACTATGCGTTACACAAAGACCGTTTTTTTTCTTCCTTGAATGTTTTCGCAAAAGCGCAGGGGATTGTCAAAGCAAAACATCGATTTTTAGTACAACATGCCGGATATTCATTACGTCCGGGGATTAATCCTCATTTTATCGCCGTCGTTTCGAGCGATTAGCCATGATTATTGTTATAAAATCACCTTCCCTGCCCTGCCGTTGATTGGCGCTTTCTATTACACATATCGTTAACAAAATCGCTGCGCCCTTTTTTTACGAACATAAATTCCCTACAATCCGGGAAAATGTCTGCCAACAACAATGGGGATCTCATGGGCACGGCCAAACACAGTAAGCTGCTAATCCTTGGTTCTGGACCTGCGGGATACACCGCAGCGGTCTACGCTGCACGCGCTAACCTGCAACCGGTACTGATTACGGGCATGGAAAAAGGCGGTCAGCTGACCACCACCACCGAAGTAGAAAACTGGCCAGGCGATCCTGAAGGCCTGACCGGGCCGCTGCTGATGGAGCGCATGCACGAGCATGCCGCCAAATTTGATACCGAAATCATCTTTGACCACATCAACAAGGTCGATCTGCAAAACCGTCCGTTCCGCCTGACCGGTGACAATGCGGAATACACCTGCGACGCGCTGATCATTGCGACCGGTGCCTCTGCCCGCTACCTGGGCCTGCCGTCTGAAGAAGCTTTCAAGGGCCGCGGCGTATCTGCCTGCGCCACCTGCGACGGTTTCTTCTACCGCAACCAGAAGGTCGCGGTCATCGGCGGCGGCAATACTGCTGTGGAAGAGGCGCTATACCTGGCGAACATCGCCTCTGAAGTCCATCTCATTCACCGCCGTGATACCTTCCGCGCGGAAAAAATCCTGATCAAGCGTCTGATGGACAAAGTGGCCAGCGGCAACATCGTGCTGCACACTCACCGCACGCTGGAAGAAGTGACCGGCGATCAGATGGGCGTGGCGGGTCTGCGTATCCGCGATACCCGGAACACCGACAATGTCGAAACGCTGGAAGTGGCAGGTCTGTTTGTTGCCATCGGCCACAGCCCGAACACCGCGATCTTCGACGGTCAGCTGGAGCTGGAGAACGGCTACATCAAAGTGCAGTCCGGGATCCACGGCAATGCCACCCAGACCAGCATCCCGGGCGTGTTCGCTGCGGGCGACGTAATGGACCACATTTACCGTCAGGCGATCACCTCTGCGGGCACCGGTTGTATGGCGGCGCTGGATGCAGAACGTTATCTCGACGGACTGGCCGATCAGAGCAAATAATTTTTACAAATCAGCAACAAACGTAAAAAAGGCGGCGATAAGTCGCCTTTATTGTCTCTGCGATGTAACATTGCCGTGCCCAATACCTAATAACATCACCTGCAAAGCACGCAATGGAAAAAACCCGTCAACAAGAGTTAACACGCTGGCTTAAACAGCAAAGCGTTCTTTCCCGCCGCTGGCTGAATATTTCCCGTCTTTTAGGGTTTATCAGCGGTGTGTTGATTGTAGGCCAGGCATGGCTGCTGGCCCGCATTCTTAACCATATGATCATGGAAAACATTCCGCGTGAGGCCCTGTTACTGCCTTTCATTGTGCTGATTCTGGTCTTTATTTTGCGTGCCTGGGTGGTCTGGTTACGCGAGCGCGTGGGTTTTCACGCCGGGCAGAATATTCGCTACGAAATTCGCCGCCAGGTGCTCGACAGGCTGCAGGAAGCTGGCCCCGCCTGGATTCAGGGCAAACCCGCCGGCAGCTGGGCGACGCTTATCCTTGAGCAAATCGACGATATGCATGATTACTATGCCCGCTATCTGCCGCAGATGGCGCTGGCCGTCTTTGTGCCTCTGCTGATCGTATTCGCGATTTTCCCTTATAACTGGGTTGCAGGGCTGATCCTGTTGGGCACCGCCCCGCTGATCCCACTGTTTATGGCGATGGTCGGCATGGGTGCCGCCGATGCCAACCGCCGCAACTTCCTGGCGCTGGGGCGTCTTAGCGGCCACTTCCTTGACCGCCTGCGCGGCATGGAGACGCTACGCATTTTTGGTCGCGGTGAAGCCGAAACTGACAACATCCGCCACGCTTCACAGGACTTCCGTCAGCGCACCATGGAGGTGTTACGCCTGGCGTTCTTATCCTCCGGGGTACTGGAGTTCTTTACCTCCCTGTCGATTGCGCTGGTCGCCGTCTATTTTGGTTTCTCCTACCTGGGCGCTCTCGATTTTGGTCATTACGGCACTGCCGTGACCCTCTCGGCAGGCTTCCTGACCCTGATTCTGGCCCCGGAATTCTTCCAGCCACTGCGCGATCTGGGCACCTTTTATCACGCGAAGGCCCAGGCCGTGGGCGCAGCTGACAGCCTGAAAACCTTCCTTGAAACGCCGTTGGCCCATCCGCAGCGTGGGGACGTGACTCTCAACACCAGCAAACCGGTCAGCATTGAAGCGGAGAATTTTTGCGTGCTGTCGCCGGAGGGTAAGGTACTGGCGGGGCCATTAAACTTCACTCTCGCAGCAGGTCAGCGCGTGGTGCTGGTCGGCACCAGCGGCTCCGGCAAAAGCTCGCTGCTGAATGCGTTATCCGGTTTTATGGCTTACAGCGGATCGCTGCGCATCAACCAGGCCGAGCTGTCAGCGCTCGATCCTGATGAATGGCGCACCCATTTGAGCTGGGTGGGTCAGAACCCGCAGCTTCCGGCGGCCACGCTGCGTGAAAACGTGCTGCTGGCACGCCCGGATGCCAGCGATGAAGAGCTGCAATCGGTGCTCGATCGCGCCTGGGTCAGTGAATTCCTGCCCCTGCTGCCTGACGGGGTAAATACCCTTGTCGGCGATCAGTCGGCGGGGCTTTCCGTCGGCCAGGCGCAGCGTATCGCCGTGGCCCGCGCCCTGCTTAACCCTTGCCAGCTGTTACTGCTGGATGAACCCGCCGCCAGCCTGGATGCCCATAGCGAACAGCGCGTGATGCTGGCACTGGATGCCGCGTCGCAGCAGCAAACCACGCTGATGGTGACCCACCAGCTGGAGGGCATTGCCCACTGGGATGAGATCTGGGTCATGGACAATGGACAGCTTGTCGAGCAGGGCGATTACGCCACGCTCGCAGCGGCACAGGGGCCGTTTGCGGCCCTGCTGGCGAACCGTCAGGAGGACATTTAATGCGCGCTTTACTGCCTTATCTGGCGCTCTATATGCGCCACAAATGGATGCTGATCCTCGGCGTCGTGCTGGCCATCGTCACCCTGTTGGCCAGTATCGGCCTGTTAACGCTCTCCGGCTGGTTTCTCTCTGCTTCTGCGGTGGCCGGGTTTGCCGGGCTGTACAGCTTCAACTATATGCTGCCTGCTGCGGGTGTGCGCGGCACGGCCATCACCCGCACCGCCGGGCGCTACTTCGAGCGTCTGGTCAGCCATGACGCAACGTTCCGCGTGCTGCAGCACCTGCGCGTCACCACCTTCAGCAAACTGCTGCCTCTCTCCCCTGCCGGGCTGGCGCGCTATCGCCAGGGCGAACTGCTGAACCGCGTTGTCGCGGATGTCGATACCCTCGATCACCTCTATCTGCGGGTTATCTCCCCGATGGTAGGTGCGCTGGTGGTGATTGTGGTCGTTACCCTCGGGCTGAGCCTGCTGGATGCCAGCATCGCGCTGGTGCTTGGCGGGATCATGCTCCTGACGCTGTGTCTGCTGCCGCCGCTGTTTTACCGCGCCGGTAAACCGACCGGTGAAAACCTGACCCGACTGCGCGGCGAATATCGCCAGCAGCTTACCGGCTGGCTGCAGGGCCAGGCAGAGCTGACAATTTTTGGCGCCAGCCGTCGCTATCGCTCGCGGATGGAAAACACCGAGCTGAACTGGCATGAAGCCCAGCGCAAACAGTCGGAGCTGACGGCCCTGTCCCAGGCATTGATGCTGTTGATTGGCGGTATTGCCGTGATGGCGATGCTGTGGCTGGCCTCCGGCGGTGTGGGGGATAATACCCAGCCGGGGCCGCTCATTGCGCTGTTTGTCTTCTGTGCGCTGGCGGCGTTCGAAGCGCTGGCTCCGGTGACCGGGGCTTTTCAGCATCTCGGCCAGGTGGTGGCCTCCGCGCTGCGTATTACCCAGATCACGGGCCAGCAGCCGGAAGTGCAATTCAGTACCGCCGCAACAGACGTGCCTGCGCGACTGGCTCTCCGCCTGGCAGATGTCAGCTTTGCTTATCACGGGCAGGCGCAACCGGCGCTGGACAACATCAATCTGACGATCCCCGCAGGCGCACACGTTGCGGTGCTGGGCCGCACAGGGTGCGGGAAATCGACCCTGCTGCAGCTGCTGACCCGGGCCTGGGATCCGGCTCAGGGACAGATCCTGTTCAACGATATGCCCCTCAAAGAGATGAGCGAGCCAGCGCTGCGTAAAACAGTGAGCGTAGTGCCGCAGCGGGTCCATCTTTTCAGCGCCACCCTGCGGGATAACCTGCTGTTAGCCGCGCCGGGAACCGCTGATGACGTATTACGTGCGATGCTGGAAAAGGTCGGTCTGCACAAGCTGCTGGACGATGAAGGTCTGAACAGCTGGCTCGGTGAAGGAGGTCGTCAGCTTTCCGGTGGTGAGCTGCGTCGCCTGGCGATTGCCCGCGCACTGCTGCACAATGCCCCGCTGATGCTGCTGGATGAACCGACCGAAGGACTAGATGCAACAACAGAACGGCAAATCCTTGATTTACTGGAAAAAGAGATGCAGGGCAAAACGGTGCTGATGGTGACGCACCGCCTGCGCGGACTGGCGGATTTTGATCAAATTATTGTGATGGACAACGGAAAGATTATTGAGCAAGGTAGTCACGCAGAACTGTTGGCAAAACAGGGTCGTTACTACCAGTTTAAACAACGTCTGTAGTCTATATTTGAACCGATCCCCACTTCGCGTACTGGAGTTGTGTTGTCATGCGCCTGGTCCAGCTTTCTCGTCATTCTCTTGCGTTCCCTTCCCCAGAAGGGGCGCTGCGCGAACCTAATGGTTTGCTGGCCCTGGGCGGCGATCTCAGCCCGTCGCGTTTATTAATGGCTTACCAGCGCGGTATTTTCCCGTGGTTTTCGCCCGGCGATCCGATCTTATGGTGGTCGCCTGACCCGCGCGCTATTTTGTGGCCTGAACGGTTTCATCTCAGTCGCAGCATGAAACGGTTTCACGCCCACTCCCCCTATCGCGTCACCCTCAATCATGCGTTTGGCCAGGTGATCGAAGGCTGTGCCAGCGATCGCGCAGAAGGCACCTGGGTCACCCCGGAGGTGATCCATGCATATCATCGTCTGCACGAGCTGGGTTACGCCCACTCCATTGAGGTATGGCAGGGTGATGATCTGGTGGGCGGCATGTATGGTGTGGCTCAGGGCACGTTATTTTGCGGTGAATCGATGTTCAGCCGCGCCGTGAATGCGTCTAAAACTGCGCTCCTGGTTTTCTGCGATCGCTTTACCCGCAGCGGCGGCAAGTTGATTGATTGCCAGGTGCTGAACGAGCATACCGCCTCGCTTGGGGCGATTGAGATCTCCCGCCATGAATATCTGACGCAGCTGGCCGCTCTGCGAATGCAAAAATTACCGCAGAACTTCTGGGTGCCTGCGACGTTATTTACGCCCCAGGGATAAATGTTTTCCGCATATTTTTCCTCAAGGTGCTATAATTCTGCCGCAGAGTAGGTTCTGCCTGTTGCCCCGCCGCCGTTTGGGAATAGTTCGCATCCGATAACGCCCTATCGTTTATCCTGCCACCTCCCCTTTACGTATGCGCTTTTCGTACGGTCGAACCGTGACGTCCGGGTAATACGCTGAAACTGCTTTGCTGCGTTTTAAACGCGCAAATCTTTACTTAATTGATGAATTTCGGCATTATCTTGCCGGTTCAAAACTTGGTAGTGATACCCCAGAGGATTAGATGGCCAAAGAAGACAATATTGAAATGCAGGGTACCGTTCTTGAAACGTTGCCTAACACCATGTTTCGCGTAGAACTGGAAAACGGTCACGTTGTTACCGCGCATATCTCCGGTAAGATGCGTAAGAACTATATCCGTATTCTGACGGGCGACAAAGTGACTGTTGAGCTGACCCCGTACGACCTGAGCAAAGGCCGCATTGTCTTCCGTAGTCGCTAAGAGTTTTTCGCCGCAAATGGCGTAGAGAGAATACTAAAGGCCGGGTTATCCCGGCCTTTTTTTATTCAGCAGAGGTCAACACCCGATTTCAGTCTGTCCGCCAACATTCCCTGTCCCGCCCGCAGTAAAGCCTGCGCTGCCGGAGTCATCATTGATGGCATTCCGATCCTCTTTATCCCAGCTCATTTAGGTCGCGAACAGACGGCTCTCCCGCCGCGCCTTGATATCAAACACGTTGCCTAACTTCAACGTTGGGGCACCGACTCAGTGGACGTGCACCACGGTCAGATCGGCCAGCATCGCATGGCTGATCTCGTACAGCAGGCCGGTAAGGTGCGGCAGCATATCGCGGTCGAAATGCGACACCAGCAGCACATGGTTTAACGCCCGGCAGTAATTGCACTGGGCTTCGGTGCTGTCGAGTAACCACTCCTGTTTGTGCATCGGTGGGATCTCATCCTCTTCCAGCACGCGGAAATCGGTCATTGATTTTTCCAGCTCACTTCTGAATGCGTCCAGATATGCAGCAAGGCAGCGGCAGATGGGCTGTGTTTGCGGCAGCGAATTGCAATCGACCAGAATTTCGGTAAGCAGGTTACAGCGCGCGGCAAGCGTGGAGAGATCGAGAGTGCTAAGTTCGAGTTCGCTGTAGAGCTGGGAGATATGGTTTTCTGTATACATGGGTAATACCTTCACACACATTGAATTTACCACCGCAGGAAACGCCAGATTCGCTGGCGGCGGACGAAAAGGAATTGGCGTACCAGTGTGTGTGACTACTGGCGCTTCAAAAGAAGCTCCCGATTCGCCCGCCAGATGCAGAATATACCCTTTTCCTTAGGGCGAACGAAGCCTGCAGCTAAACATGCTGCTCACACACTTTCAGGACGCCAATCCTGGCACCTGATTTTGCAGGTGCATCGCCATTCTATTACTGGGGTTTTATCCAGCAATATCCCTGCTTGAATTCTGGATAACGCCTCGCAAAATTTTGATGATAGTGCGCGCGGTTCCCCCTCACCCTACCCCTCTCCCTCAAGGGAGAGGGAACCGATCGAGCGTGCAGCCATGACAGTGGCAGAGATTTGCTTCGACACACACAGCGATGACGGTATAAAAGTTTGCTTCCATACTCACAGCGATGGCCTGGTCCGGCTGAAAATCGCCTAAGCGTTTCCGTAAGGCCGGGGTAAGGCGCAGGGATTTGCCGACAGGGCATCTTAACTCTCTCCCTCAAGGGAGAGGGAACCGATCGAGCATGCAGCCATGACAGTGACAGAGGTTTGCTTCAACACTCACAACGATGGCCTGGTCCGGCTGAAAATCGCCTAAGCGTTTCCGTAAGGCCGGGGTAAGGCGCAGGGATTTGCCGACAGGGCATCTTAACTCTCTCCCTCAAGGGAGAGGGAACCGATCGAGCATGCACCCATGACAGTGGCAGAGGTTTGCTTCAACACTCCCAGCGATGACCTGGGCCGGCTGAAAATCGCCGAAGCGTTTCCGGAAGGCCGGGGCGAGGCGCAGGGATGCACCGAGAGGGCATCTTAATTCTCCCCTTCAAGGAAGAGGAAATCGATCGAGCGTGCAGCCATGACAGTGGCAGAGGTTTGCTTCAACACACACAGCGATGACGGTATAAAAGATTTGCTTCAATACTCACAGCGATGACCTGGTCCGGCTGAAAATCGCCGAAGCGTTTCCGTAAGGCCGGGGTAAGGCGCAGGGACGCGCCGAGAAGGCATCTTAACCCTCTCCGGACCGATCAAACGTGCAGCCAGGACAGTGGCAGAGGTTTGCTTCAACACTCACAGCGATGACGGTATAAAAGATTAGCTTCAAGACTTACAGCGATGGCCTGGTCCGGCTGAAAATCGCCGAAGCGTTTCCGTAAGGCCGGGGCGAGGCGCAGGGACGCGCCGAGAGGGCATAGCCTGCAGGGATGCAGGCTGGTGCCCGACCCGAAAGCCTGGCGGAATAAGCTGAGGGCACCGCGAAGCGGCGATTTTCTTTGCCGGGAGCCGGGATTGTTAAGGGGGCGGCGGCAAGCCCCCTTAACACGTTCACGGGTGACGTGGCTTACAGAGAAATACAGATCGTAAAGTGAACGGAACCACCACCGTAGGGACATACTGTGCAGCCCGCCGCCCTCACTCCCCCCACAATAAGAAGCAAAAAGCAGCCATAAAAAAACCGGGCTTTCGCCCGGCTTTTATCATCACGCAACAGTCTTAGTGAGCCGCTTCCGGCTTATGCTTCGCCGCACTCTGGAAGTCATACGTCAGCTCATTCTTCGCCTGATCCAGCGCTACCGTCACCTGGCCTCCGTCCACCAGCGAACCAAACAGCAGTTCGTTAGCCAACGGTTTCTTCAGGTTGTCCTGGATAACACGCGCCATCGGACGCGCGCCCATCGCACGATCGTAGCCTTTCTCCGCCAGCCAGTCGCGGGCTTCCTGACTCACTTCCAGGGAGACCCCTTTCTGATCCAGCTGAACCTGCAACTCGACGATGAACTTATCCACCACCTGATGGATCACCTCAGTAGACAGGTGATCGAACCAGATAATGTTATCCAGACGGTTACGGAATTCCGGCGTAAAGACCTTCTTGATCTCTTCCATCGCATCGGTGCTGTTATCCTGATGGATCAGGCCGATGGATTTACGCTCGGTCTCACGCACCCCGGCGTTGGTGGTCATCACCATCACCACGTTGCGGAAGTCTGCCTTGCGCCCGTTGTTGTCGGTCAGCGTCCCGTTATCCATCACCTGCAGCAGCAGGTTAAAGACATCCGGGTGCGCCTTCTCGATCTCATCGAGCAGCAGTACCGCGTGCGGATGCTTGATCACCGCGTCGGTGAGCAGGCCGCCCTGATCAAAGCCCACATAGCCCGGAGGCGCACCGATCAGACGACTGACGGTGTGGCGCTCCATATACTCGGACATATCAAAGCGCAGCAGCTCAATGCCCAACGCTTTGGAGAGCTGCACCGTCACCTCGGTTTTCCCCACCCCGGTCGGGCCGGCGAACAGGAAAGAACCGACCGGTTTATGCTCATGCCCCAGTCCGGCACGGGCCATCTTGATGGCTTCGGTTAACGCCTCAATCGCTTTATCCTGGCCAAAGACCAGCATTTTCAGGCGATCGCCCAGGTTTTTCAGGGTATCGCGGTCGCTCTGAGAAACGCTCTTCTCAGGGATACGCGCGATGCGGGCCACCACGGATTCGATATCCGCCACGTTGACCGTTTTCTTGCGCTTACTGACCGGCATCAGACGCGCACGCGCGCCCGCTTCGTCGATCACGTCGATCGCTTTATCCGGCAGATGGCGATCGTTGATGTATTTCACCGCCAGCTCCACCGCGGCACGCACCGCTTTCGCGGTATAACGCACATCGTGGTGCGCTTCGTACTTCGGTTTCAGGCCGTTGATGATCTGCACCGTTTCTTCAACCGACGGTTCAGTAATGTCGATTTTCTGGAAGCGACGCGCCAGGGCGCGGTCTTTTTCGAAAATATTGCTGAACTCCTGGTAGGTGGTCGAGCCAATCACTCGGATCTTGCCGCTGGAGAGCAGCGGTTTAATCAGGTTGGCCGCATCCACCTGGCCACCAGAGGCAGCACCGGCACCGATGATAGTGTGGATCTCATCGATAAACAGGATGCTGTTGGTATCCTGCTCCAGCTGTTTCAGCAGCGCTTTGAACCGTTTTTCAAAATCACCGCGGTATTTGGTTCCGGCCAGCAACGACCCGATATCCAGCGAGTAGATGGTGCAATCGGCGATCACTTCCGGAACGTCGCCCTGCACAATGCGCCAGGCCAACCCTTCAGCAATGGCCGTTTTACCGACGCCGGATTCCCCCACCAGCAGCGGGTTGTTCTTGCGGCGGCGGCACAGTACCTGGATCGCCCGTTCCAGCTCTTTCTCGCGGCCAATCAGCGGGTCAATACCGCCGACGCGGGCAAGCTGGTTAAGATTGGTGGTGAAGTTTTCCATACGTTCCTCCCCGCCTGCTTGCTCTTCGCTGTTGACCTGATGACCGGAATCGGATGCCTGATTCGGCTCGTCTTTTCGCGTTCCATGAGAGATGAAGTTCACCACATCGAGGCGGCTGACTTCGTGTTTGCGCAGCAGGTAGGCCGCTTGCGACTCCTGCTCGCTGAAGATGGCAACCAGCACGTTGGCACCGGTGACTTCGCTACGCCCTGAGGACTGGACGTGAAATACCGCACGCTGGAGAACACGCTGGAAGCTGAGCGTCGGCTGCGTGTCGCGCTCCTCTTCACTGACGGGCAGTACAGGTGTGGTCTGTTCGATGAAGGCTTCAAGTTCCTGACGCAGCGCCACCAGATCCACGGAGCAGGCTTCAAGCGCTTCGCGGGCGGATGGGTTACTGAGCAGTGCAAGCAGCAGGTGCTCGACCGTCATAAACTCATGTCGGTGCTCACGCGCTCTGGCGAAAGCCATGTTTAAACTGAGTTCCAGTTCTTGATTGAGCATAGGCACCTCCCCCAATTTTCATTGCCTTATTCAGGCTTTTTCCAGCGTACACAGCAACGGATGCTCGTTCTCCCTCGCATACTGGTTCACCATCGCCACCTTCGTCTCTGCGACTTCTGCAGTAAAAACACCGCAGATGGCTTTGCCATGATAGTGAACGGTAAGCATCAGTTGCGTTGCACGTTCTACATCATAAGAAAAGAACTTTTGTAGCACGTCAATAACAAATTCCATCGGCGTGTAGTCATCGTTCATTAACATAACTTTATACATAGATGGCGGTTTTAGCGCGTCGCGCACTTTATCTTCCGCCAGCTTGTCGAAATCGAGCCAGTCGTTCGTCTTACCCATTGTCAGTCGTCATCTTCGTTTACGGTCTCCGGTCGCGGTTCTGATGCTGACAGGAGGCTATACATAACCTGAATCTACCTCAGATGTCAGATAACTCACATCTATTATTGCCATCCGCGATGTCTGTCACAATACCTGTCAATAGCGTTAACTGCTTCAAATTTTGACTCATTTTCCCCCTCCCTTCACCGGCAAATGCTTGACGATCTATCTGGTTTATCTAAATTGTACAGGCGTGAGTTGGCGAGGTTTTGAACAGCCCCCACTCCATCACCGGTTCATTACATCTAACTCAATAAGATTTACGAAGGATGTCGAAGCATGGAAACGGGTACAGTTAAGTGGTTCAACAACGCCAAAGGGTTTGGTTTCATCTGCCCTGAAGGCGGCGGCGAAGACATCTTCGCGCATTACTCCACCATTCAGATGGATGGTTACAGAACGCTGAAAGCCGGACAAGCCGTTCGGTTCGATGTACACCTCGGGCCAAAAGGCAATCATGCCAGCGTTATTGTGCCCATCGAAGCAGAAGTGGTGGCATAGCCCTCTGTTTCATTGTGTACACCCCTCACTCAAAATGCCAGCCCGATACGCTGGCATTTTTATTTGCGGGCTGTCGTACGGCTTCATGCCCGGCGGCGCTGCGCTTGTGCGGGCCTACAAATTTTTGTAGGCCGGGTTAGGCGTAGCGGCCGCCCGGCAACAGACTCACTCCCGGGCTAAGGCATCCACCGGATCCAACCGTGCGGCATTTCTTGCGGGCAGCCAGCCAAACAGAACCCCGGTAAAGGTAGAACAGAGGAAGGCCGTTAACAGCGCCATCGGTGAAAAACCAATTTCCCAGCCGGGTAAAAACAGCTGCAGCGTAAAGGCAATTAACAGGGAGAGCGAAATCCCCAGCGCACCGCCCACCAGACAAACCAGCACCGCTTCAATCAAAAATTGTTGCAGTACATCGCTGGCCCGGGCACCGACCGCCATGCGGATGCCGATTTCGCGCGTACGCTCGGTCACCGACACCAGCATGATATTCATTACCCCAATTCCCCCGACCAGCAGGGAGATGATCGCCACCAGCGTGAGGAAGAGCTGAAGAGTACGTGTGGTCTTTTCCGCCGTTTTCAAGAGGCCGTCCATGTTCCAGGTGAAGAAATCTTTCTTCCCGTGGCGCAGCGTCATCAGGCGCTCAAGCTGTTGCTCCGCCTGGGCGCTGTCGTAGCCCTCCTTCACTCGCACGGTGATCGAGTTCAGCCATGACTGCCCCATAATGCGCCCGGAGATGGTGGTGTACGGCAGCCAGACACGTAAAATCTTGCTGCTGCCAAACATCGACTGCTTCTCCTCCGCCACGCCGATCACCGTCGCGGGCATATTGCCCACCAGGACAATCTCGCCCACCACCTTCGATTTGTTGGGGAACAGCTGTCGCCGGGAGTTCGCATCCAGCACCACCACCTGCGCCCGGCCCGCCAGTTGCTCTGCGTTGAAGGTGCCCCCTTCGCTGAAGGTCATGCCGTAGACGTTAAAGTAATCGCCGCTAACGCCGTTGGCGCTGGCGGCCACGTCGATATTGCCGTAGCGCAGACGCAAATTCTGCGACACCGCCGGGGTGGCGGAATTGACCCACGGCTGCTTCTGGATAGCGGCCAGATCGTCATATTTCAGCGCCTGCTGATACTGCGGCTCATCATCGCCAAAGTCTTTGCCGGGATAGATATCTATGGTGTTGGTGCCAATGGAGCGGATATCGGACAGCACCAGCTGTTTGGCGGCATCGCCTACCACCACAATCGACACCACCGAGGCGATACCGATGATGATCCCGAGCATCGTTAACAGGGTCCGCATCTTGTTGGCGGCCATTGCCAGCCAGGCCATGGTCAGCGCTTCGCGGAAACTGCTGGCAAACTGCCGCCAGCCGGACGGCGGTGGTAGCGCCACCTCCTGACGTCGGGTGGCGTTAAGCGTGGCAGGCGGGTTGCTCACCAGCTCACCGTCGTGGATCTCCACGATCCGCCCGGCCTGCGCGGCCACCTGTGGGTCGTGGGTAACGATGATCACCGTATGCCCCTGATCCCGCAGCTGATGCAGGATCGCCATGACCTCCTCCCCGGAGTGGCTGTCCAGCGCCCCGGTCGGCTCATCGGCAAGAATCACCTGCCCGCCGTTCATCAGCGCCCGGGCGATACTTACCCGCTGCTGCTGGCCGCCAGAGAGCTGCGAGGGCTGGTAATCCACCCGCTCCCCTAACCCCAGCCGGGTGAGCAGCGCCTGCGCCCGCTCAAGGCGTTTTTTTCGCTCCACACCGGCATAGACCGCCGGCACTTCGACGTTCTGCGCCGCGCTCAGGTGCGAGAGCAGATGGTAACGCTGAAAGATAAAGCCGAAATGTTCCCGCCGCAGTTTTGCCAGCGCGTCGCTATCCAGCGTGGCGACATCGGTCCCGGCCACCCGGTAGGTGCCGCTGGTGGGTTTATCCAGACAGCCAAGGATGTTCATCAGCGTCGATTTACCGGAACCTGAGGCCCCGACAATCGCCACCATCTCCCCGGCCTCGACCTGCAGCGTGATGCCCTTCAGCACCTCCACCGGCCCGTCGCCGGAAGGGTAGCTCCGGCGGATATCAATCAGCTCCAGCAGCGCGGTCATTTAGCCGCCCCGGGCTGGCTCTCGCTGATAACCACCTCGTCGCCCTCTTCAAGCCCTTTCACCACTACTACATCGGTGTCGTTACGCGAGCCGAGGCTCACCTCACGTTCACGCGTCTCGCCGTTACGCAGCACCTTCACGTTATAGCGGTTATCTCCCGCCGGTTGCCCCAGCGCCGCCAGCGGTATGGTCAGCACGTTTTTGACCCCCGCCAGCTGGATATGCACCTGCGCGGTCATATCCAGACGCAGCACCCCCTGCGGGTTGGGCACTTCAAAACGGGCGTGATAGAAAATGGCGTCGTTGACCTTCTCGGGCGTCGGGAGAATGTCTTTCAGTACCCCTTCATAGCGGGTTTGCGGATCGCCCAGCACGGTAAACCAGGCTTTTTGTCCCGGCTTAAGGTGGATCACATCCGCCTCGGAAACCTGGGCTTTCACCAGCATGGTGCCCATATCCGCCAGCGTCAGGATGTTCGGTGCCTGCTGGGCGGCGATCACCGTCTGCCCCTGCAGGGTGGTAATTTGCGTCACTTCCCCGGCCATCGGGGCGACGATACGGGTATAGTCGAGGTTGGTTTTGGCCGTGTCCAGTGAGGCCTGATTGCGTTTGATCTGCGCATCGATAGTGCCGATCTGGGCCTGTTTAACGGCCAGTTCGGTCACTGAGGTATCCAGATCCTGCTGTGAGATCGCCTGGGTTGCGGCCAGCTGCCGCTGACGGTTCAGGGTTACCTGGGCCAGCTTACGCTCCGCTTCGGCCTGGCTGCGCTGGGCGCGCAGCTCCATCAGGGTCGCCTCCACCTCTTTGATCTGGTTTTCTGCCTGCTCCGGGTCAATGACCCCCAGCAGCTGCCCCTTTTGTACTTTGTCGCCGATCTCCACCGACAGCGTTTTCAGCTGCCCGCTGACCTGCGCGCCCACGTCTACCTTGCGCAGCGCGTCCAGCTTGCCGGTGGCGAGCACGCTTTGCTGCAGTTCGCCCGGACGGACAATCAGTGTCTGATATTGCGGCACCGGCGCGTTTAGCACCTGCCACAGCCAGAATCCAGCCACCAGTACAATCAGCACCAGCAGCAGAAACAGCTTCCTGCGTTTTCCCTTGAAGTTCATAAATATTCCAAATAGATATTCTGGCTTACATAACTGTTGATTCTAACTAAACCGTTCCTCAACGAAACCCCTGCTTGTCGGGATGGATGAAAATCGTTGAGGAGAGGTTGATAAAACCCCTGCTGAAATAAAGACCTTGCAACAAGACCGGTATTGATTATGTCATCCATCGCAGAGTCATCTTATTCACATCAACCGCAACCCAAATCGGGCTGGCAGCTGTTTCAAAGCCTGGCCTCCGGGAGATTAACCCCCGGGCTTGCCTGGCGCAATCCGGCCTACCGCCGCAAGTTTATGCTGCGATCGCTGATGACGCCATTCAGCACTGCCCGCCTGCTGACAAGCCTGGCAAAACAGCCGCAGTTACTGCAGCTGTTGCAGGTACAGCCGGGGCTGCCCTGCCGCCTGCACCGCCCGTGGTTATCCGTTGCCATCAACCGTCAGCAAACCCTGCAGGCGCTGAGCTGGCACTATCAGACAATGCAGCGCCAGCTCCCGGCAGCGCTGATGAACGGCTATCTCTCCCGGGAAGGGGTGACGTTACTGACCCTGACGGGCAAAGACGATCAGCAGTTTACCCTGCGCCTGTGCGCCGATGCGTTTCTGGATAAAGAGGGTGAAGCCACGCTGGCGTTTTGCGACGCGCAGCAGACGGTGCTGGCAGAGATGACTTTCACGCTGTGCCAGGTTAACGGCACCGCGACGCTGTTTATCGGCGGGATGCAGGGGGCAAAAGCCTTTGTGCCGCACGAGGCGATCCAGAGCGCCACCAAAGCCTGTCACGGCCTGTTCCCGAAACGTCTGCTGGTGGAGGCTGCCATGACGCTGGGCAGCGCCCTCGCCGTAGAGCAGATCGTTGCAGTGAGCAACAGCACCCATATCTACCGCAGCTGGCGCTATCGCAAGAAAAAAGAGGGCAAACTGCTGGCCGATTACGACAGTTTCTGGGCGTCGCTTGGCGGCGAACGCAGCGATGACGGCAATTTCCGTCTGCCGCTCGCCATGCCGCGCAAACCGATGGAGGAGATCGCCAGCAAAAAGCGCGCCGAGTACCGCCGCCGCTTTGCCCTGCTGGACAGCCTGATCGAGCAGGTCAACCAGGCCACCGGCCGTTAATCGGCTCTCCCGCGCGCCAGCCACAGCACGCGGGAGAACATTTTCCGCAACAGGGTCGGCACCGCTTCAACTCCACGCCGCCCGGCCTCCATCGCCACTTCAATCGCCAGATCGGGCTTCGACGAGCGATGAATGGCTTTCATGATCACCCGCCGCATATTCATGGGAACATCGTCGGGGATCATCGCCACCCGATGAAAGACGTCTGAGAATCCCTGGCGGTACATGAAGTGCTCCATGTCCATGGCGGGTAGCGCCGTCAGGTGCGCGCGCTCCTCTTCCCGATCGTTATTGATCAGCCCGCGCACGGTGGCGGCATATTTCTTGCCCGCCTCGTCGCCGTCCACCAGCACATGCCACTCAATGCCCATCCGGCGGGCAAATTTGATCAGCGGTTTTAAGCCCGACTGGGCGAACTCAATGACCTTAATCCCTTCTGCATCGAAGTGGTGGCCGCACTGGCGGGCCAGCTCGTTGATTACCCAGGTTTCGGTCTCCCCTTCCACCAGCAGCCAGCAGCGGGCGAACAGAGAGGAGGCGCGATTAAAGCGAATATGGAAGGCGATCCGGCGGCTGTCCTCGGCGTTCATCCCCCCCGGCCCGAGACGAAAAGCCGTGACACGAGATGATTCGCGCACCAGGCGACAGACGTGCTCGACCGGGGTTAACGACAGTAGCTCGCCGGAGTTAGTGGTGGTGATGCGTTGCAGCGGCAGTAGGTTGAGCAGATGCCACGCTACCGAGAGCATAATCGGGTGCAGGCGCGTCTCGGGATCTTCCACCAGCAGCAGCGGGCGGGCATCCCTGTCGAGCCGGACCGTGCCCTTGGCCTGCAGCAGCGTTGAGAACAGCCCCAGCAGGATCACCCGGTGCGAACGGCCGCCGGGCTTGTCGATCATCCGGTTGATGATGTCGAGATAGCGCCAGCTGCGCTGTTCATCATGGGATCGCCGCCGCATCAGCCGGTTGCGGACCGGCGAGGTGCCCTGCTCGGTAAAGTAGTGCTCCAGCAGCTGAACCATCGCAGACAGTCCCTGGCGGATCTGGCCGTCGGTTAAATTTTGCGGCCGGGCTACCAGCTCGCGGGCCAGGTAATCCAGTTCGCGGGCGGTGACTTCCACGTCGGGCATGTTGGGCACCGTGCCGTTACGGATCCGGCGCATAAACCGGGCGTCGCGCAGGCGTAGCACCGGCATCAGGCGCACCAGATGACGCGCCAGCTCATCAATATCCGCCAGCTTCAGAGGATTGCCATCAGTATCAAGAAAGCCGCGCAGGGTCAGCACGCTGTCGTCATTGGCCAGCTCCCCTTCAAGACGATAAAAGATGCGCTGATAGCCGTCATCGCAGGGCACCCAGCAGTCGGCAAGCGGGCGGTAGCGACGAACGCGATGGCGGCCCGGCTCGGATTCACGGAAGGTGAGAATAATATGCAGATGGTGTTCACGTCCCAGCATATCCCCGGGAGGAAACCAGAAGTCTTCCCGGACAAAATGATACAGTTCGGATTCAGGGGAGAGCAGCAGCGTCAGGGCATCCAGCAGGCTGGATTTACCCCAGGCGTTTTCCCCAATCAGCACGTTGTTGTGCTCCAGCATCAGCGACAGACGGTTAATGCCGCGAAACCCCACGATTTCCACACGTTCCAGCAACATGTACCCTCCGGGAGAGATGAACTTTTTCCTTTAAGTTATCAGGAGTATAACCCCAGCACGGCCGAACGGACACCCGATTATCAGTAGAATAGTCATATGAAAATTTAAAAAAAATTAAATATTCAGCCGCCAGCTTTCATCCGAAATAAAAATATCCGCGTAATCGTTTTGCTGCCGGAAATTCCGCCATGCGTTTTTTACTTAAAGGCATCACCTTGCCCTACATCAAATTTACCTTATTTATTTCGCTGGTGAGGGGGGATATTCATTTTTAAAATAATGGCGTTTCAAAACTCATCGCCCTATTGGCGATAAATAACAATGGCGCAGACTTGCGCCTTTTTTCATTGAGGTGGTTATGTTCAGAAAATTAGCAGCGGAATGTTTTGGTACATTCTGGCTGGTGTTTGGTGGCTGCGGCAGCGCCGTGCTGGCGGCAGGTTTCCCGGAACTAGGGATTGGTTTTGTCGGGGTTGCTCTGGCCTTCGGCTTAACGGTATTAACCATGGCGTATGCCGTGGGGCATATTTCCGGCGGGCATTTTAACCCGGCGGTTACATTAGGTTTATGGGCGGGCGGTCGTTTTCCGGCAAAAGAGATTATCGGCTATATTATTGCCCAGCTGATTGGCGGCATTATTGCGGCCGCTATTCTGTATTTGATTGCCAGCGGTAAAGCAGGCTTTGATGCCGCGGCCAGCGGTTTTGCTGCGAACGGATTTGGCGAGCACTCGCCGGGCGGTTACTCGATGCTGTCTGCCATCGTCATTGAAATTGTGCTGACCGCCGGCTTCCTGCTGGTGATCCACGGCGCCACCGATAAACGCGCCCCGGCCGGTTTTGCCCCCCTTGCGATTGGCCTGGCGCTGACCCTGATCCATCTGATCAGCATTCCGGTGACCAACACCTCAGTTAACCCGGCACGCAGTACCGCAGTAGCGCTCTTCCAGGGCGGCTGGGCGCTGGATCAGCTGTGGCTGTTCTGGGTGATGCCGATTGTCGGCGGTATCCTCGGCGGCGTGCTGTACCGCACCCTGCTGGAAAAACGCGACTGAACCAACGCCGCGCCGGGCAAGCGTCAGCGCCGCCCGGCCTTAAACCGCACCTCTCCCCATTTTCTACCTTTACTGAACCGCCTGAATTGGGTAGTGTCACTGCGCCATTCATATAAAGGACCGGTTGTTCATGTTTTCAGGACTCTTAATCATTCTGATCCCGCTGATCGTGGGTTATCTCATTCCTCTTCGTCAGCTGTCAGCGTTAAAACTGATCAACCGTTTACTGAGCTGGATTGTTTACGTCATTCTGTTTTTTATGGGCATCAGCCTCGCCTTCCTCGATAATCTGGCGACCAACCTGCTCTCGATCCTGCATTACTCCGTCATTACGATAGGGGTTATTTTGCTGTGCAATATTGCGGCCCTCTTCTGGCTGGAACGCGTTATTCCGTGGAAAAACCACCATCATCAGGAAAAATTACCGTCGCGTATCGCCATGGCGCTGGAGTCACTGAAATTATGCGGCGTGGTGGTGCTCGGTTTTATGCTGGGTCTGACCGGGTTCGCCTTTTTACAACACGCCACCGAGGCCAGCGAATATACCTTGATCTTCCTGCTGTTCCTGATTGGTATTCAGCTGCGAAATAACGGCATGACCTTAAAACAGATTGTCCTTAATCGCCGCGGCATGATGGTCGCCGTCATCGTGGTGGGCAGTTCGCTGGTGGGCGGGGTGATCAACGCCTTTATTCTCGACCTGCCGCTCAATACCGCCCTGGCAATGGCCTCCGGTTTTGGTTGGTACTCTCTGTCCGGCATTCTGTTAACCGAATCTTTTGGCCCGGTCATTGGCAGCGCCGCCTTCTTTAACGATTTAGGCCGCGAGCTGATCGCCATTATGCTTATTCCGGGCCTGGTCCGTCGTAGCCGCTCCACGGCGCTGGGCCTGTGTGGTGCCACCTCGATGGACTTTACCCTGCCGGTGCTGCAACGCTCGGGCGGGCTGGAGATGGTGCCTGCAGCCATCGTTCACGGCTTTATTTTAAGCCTGCTGGTGCCGATCATGATGGCGTTCTTCTCCGCCTGATACTTCTTAGGCGGTAGCCTTCTACCGCCAAAATTGCGCTAAATCAATAACCCTCTACTTAGTGAAAGAAAGCCCTTTTCACCGTATCGCCGCAAGCATAATCTTAAACATGTATATCAAATATAACTTTAACAGGTGTGATTATGTTTTGTGTGCAATGTGAACAAACCATCCGTACCCCAGCTGGCAACGGCTGCTCCTACGCACAGGGCATGTGCGGTAAAACCGCAGAAACTTCCGATCTGCAGGATCTGCTGATTGCAGCCCTGCAAGGTTTATCCGCCTGGGCGGTAAAAGCCCGGGAATATGGCATTATCGACCACTATGTTGATAACTTCGCTCCACGCGCGTTTTTCTCTACCCTGACGAACGTCAACTTCGATTCACCACGCATTGTCGGCTACGCCCGCGAAGCCATTGCCCTGCGTGACGCCCTGAAAGCGCAGTCCCTGAATGTTGATGCCAATGCCCGCGTCGATAACCCTATGGCCGACCTGCAACTGGTGAGCGACGATCTCGGCGACCTGCAACGTCAGGCGGCAGACTTTACCCCGAACAAAGACAAAGCGGCGATCGGTGAGAACATCCTCGGCCTGCGTCTGCTGTGCCTGTACGGCCTGAAAGGTGCCGCGGCCTATATGGAACACGCGCACGTTCTGGATCAGTACGACAACGATATCTACGCCCAGTACCACAAAATTATGGCGTGGCTGGGCACCTGGCCTTCTGACATGAACGCTCTGCTGGAGTGCTCCATGGAAATCGGCCAGATGAACTTCAAGGTGATGAGCATTCTCGATGCCGGTGAAACCACCAAATATGGCCACCCAACGCCGACTCAGGTCAACGTCAAAGCGACCGAAGGCAAGTGCATCCTGATTTCCGGTCACGACCTGAAAGATCTCTATAACCTGTTGGAGCAGACCGACGGCACCGGCGTGAACGTCTACACCCACGGCGAGATGCTGCCTGCCCACGGCTACCCTGAGCTGCGCAAATTCAAACATCTGATCGGTAACTACGGCAGCGGCTGGCAGAACCAGCAGGTCGAGTTCGCCCGCTTCCCTGGCCCGATCGTGATGACCTCTAACTGCATCATCGACCCAACCGTTGGCGCTTACGACGATCGTATCTGGACCCGCAGCATTGTCGGCTGGCCGGGTGTGAGCCACCTTGAGGGTGACGATTTTGGTCCGGTGATCGCCCAGGCACAGCAGATGGCGGGCTTCCCGTACAGCGAAATTCCACACCTGATCACCGTTGGTTTTGGCCGTCAGACCCTGCTGGGTGCCGCGGATTCCCTGATCGACCTGGTGAGCCGTGAAAAACTGCGTCACATCTTCCTGGTGGGCGGCTGCGACGGCGCACGCGGGGAACGTAATTACTTCACCGATTTCGCCACCAGCGTACCGGATGACTGCCTGATCCTGACCCTGGCCTGCGGTAAATACCGCTTCAACAAGCTGGAGTTCGGGGATATCGAAGGCCTGCCGCGTCTGATCGACGCCGGTCAGTGTAACGACGCTTACTCGGCAATCATTCTGGCTGTCACCCTGGCAGAAAAACTGGGCTGTGGCGTGAACGACCTGCCGCTGTCGCTGGTGCTCTCCTGGTTCGAACAGAAAGCGATTGTGATCCTGCTGACCCTGCTGTCGCTGGGCGTGAAAAACATCGTTACCGGCCCGACCGCACCAGGCTTCTTTACGCCGGATCTGCTGGCCGTCCTCAACGAGAAGTTTGGTCTGCGTTCCGTGACCACCGTTGAAGAAGACATGAAGCAACTGCTGAGCGCGTAAGGAGTAAAGAATGACAATGCCAACCCATCAGTGCCCATGGCGGATGCAGGTTCATCACATCCATCAGGAAACGCCGGACGTCTGGACCCTGTCACTGCTCTGCCACGACTACTATCCGTACCGTGCCGGGCAGTATGCGCTGGTCAGCGTGCGTAACTCAGCGGAGACGCTGCGGGCGTACACTATCTCCTCAACGCCAGGCATCAGTGAGTACATTACGCTGACCATCCGCCGCATTGATGAGGGGGCAGGCTCGCAGTGGCTGACCCGTGACGTGAAACGTGGGGATTATCTCTGGCTCTCCGACGCGCAAGGGGATTTCACCTGTGACGATAAGCCAGACGATAAATTCCTGCTGCTGGCCGCCGGTTGCGGCGTGACGCCGGTGATGTCAATGCGTCGCTGGCTGGCGAAGTACCGCCCTCAGGCCGACGTGGAGGTGATCTTCAGCGTGCGCTCGCCGCAGGATGTGATTTTCGCGGATGAATGGCGTAACTACCCGGTCACCCTGGTGGCCGAAAACAACGCCACGGCCGGTTTTGTCGCCGGTCGCCTGAGCCGCGAGCTGCTGCAACGCGTGCCGGATATCGCCAGTCGTACCGTGATGACCTGTGGTCCGGCAGCGTATATGGACATCGTGGAAGAAGAGGTGAAGGCCCTGGGCGTAACCCGCTTCTTTAAAGAGCAGTTCTTCACCCCGGTGGCAGAAGCCGCCACCAGTGGGCTGAAGTTCACCAAACTGCAACCGGCGCAGACCTTCTTTGGCCGCGTGGGCAGCACGCTGCTGGAGGCGCTGGAGAGCAATAACGTGCCGGTGGTGGCCGCCTGTCGTGCAGGCGTGTGCGGCTGCTGTAAAACGAAGGTGGTTGACGGAAATTACACCGTCAGCAGCACCATGACGCTGACGGATGCCGAAGTGGCGGAAGGCTATGTACTGGCCTGCTCCTGTCATCCGCAGGGAGATTTAGTGCTGGCCTGATAAAAACGCCCGGTGGCGCTGTGCTACCGGGCCTACCAACTCAGCAAACTGTAGGCCGGGCACATACAGTGTCGCCCGGCTTTACTGCCGCAGAAGCATTACTTCCACGCCGGATCGCGCACCACCGCATACCGCCCTGCCCCTAAAAATGCCACCGCCAGCGCGCCCACAAAGAAGTAGACCAGGCTCTCAATCGCCCAAGCCCCTACCGCATCCAGCGCGAAGGTTTTACCGGTGCCCACCATCAACCACGCCACCACCATGGTAAAGGCCAGCACCAGCGCAGCTGGGCGGGTAAGGATGCCGAGAATAATCAGGATCGGGGCGATAACTTCGCCAACCAATACGCCATAGGCAATAAAACCTGGCAGCCCCTTCGCCACCAGCATGCCTGCGATGCCCCCCACCCCGTCGATGGCCTTATGCAGGCCATGAAACAGCATCAATCCCCCTACCGCCAGACGCAACAACAGCTTACCCGTATCGTCGTATGTTAGCTTTTCATTAACACCAATTAACAATGATTTAACCATTTGAATTTATTCCTTTTTTCACCCGGAGCTACCCCACAATATGACGAAATATTGCACATTGAAAGCAACCATTAATGAGGGGGATTAACCCAGCATGGCGGTGAGTTTCATCTAAGCTTGAAAGCGTTATCACATTCAGGAGACGGACTACCATGAAACAAACCGTGGCGAACTACATCGCGAAAATGCTGGAACAGGCCGGAGTAAAACGGATCTGGGGTGTCACCGGGGATTCACTTAACGGTCTGAGCGACAGCCTGAACCGGATGGACACTATCGAGTGGATGCCCACCCGTCATGAGGAGGTCGCCGCGTTCGCCGCCGGGGCCGAGGCTCAGCTCACCGGCGAGCTGGCGGTCTGCGCCGGTTCCTGCGGGCCAGGCAATCTGCATCTGATCAACGGCCTGTTTGATTGTCATCGTAATCACGTCCCGGTGCTGGCCATCGCCGCACACATTCCGTCGAGTGAGATCGGCAGCGGCTATTTCCAGGAGACACATCCCCAGGAACTGTTCCGCGAATGCAGCCACTACTGCGAGCTGATCTCCTCGCCAGAGCAGATCCCCCAGGTGCTGGCTCTGGCCATGCGCAACGCCATTTTAAAACGCGGCGTCTCGGTAATTGTGTTGCCTGGCGACGTGGCGTTGCAGGCGGCCCCGGAGAGCGCCAGTAACCACTGGTATCCCGCCCCCCTGCCGGTAGTCACCCCCGCCCAGGCCGAACTGAAAAAGCTGGCCCAGCTACTGCGCTACTCCAGCAATATTGCCCTGATGTGCGGCAGCGGTTGTGCCGGTGCACATGATGAGCTGCTGGAATTTGCGGGCATGCTCAAGGCGCCGATTGTTCACGCCCTGCGCGGCAAAGAGCATGTGGAGTACGATAACCCTTACGACGTGGGGATGACCGGGCTGATCGGCTTCTCGTCCGGGTTCCACACCATGATGAACGCCGACACCCTGGTGCTGCTCGGCACCCAGTTCCCTTATCGCGCGTTTTACCCCACCGATGCCAAAATCATCCAGATCGACATCAACCCGGCCAGCATCGGGGCGCACAGCAAAGTCGATATGGCGCTTGTGGGTGATATCAAGGCCACGCTCGCCGCCCTGATGCCATTGCTGGAGGAGAAGACCGATCGTAAGTTCCTTGATAAAGCGCTCAGCGACTATCGCGATGCGCGCAAAGGGCTGGACGACCTGGCGAAGCCCAGCGACAAGGCGCTGCACCCGCAGTACCTGGCGCAACAGATCAGCCATTACGCCGACGATGACGCCATCTTCACCTGCGACGTGGGCACCCCCACCGTCTGGGCGGCGCGCTACCTGAAAATGAACGGCAAACGCCGCCTGCTCGGCTCGTTCAACCACGGTTCGATGGCGAACGCCATGCCGCAGGCGCTGGGGGCCAAAGCCACCGCGCCGGATCGCCAGGTGGTGGCGATGTGCGGCGACGGCGGGTTTAGCATGCTGATGGGCGACTTCCTCTCGGTGGCGCAGATGAAGCTGCCGATTAAGATCATCGTCTTCAACAACAGCGTGCTGGGCTTTGTGGCGATGGAGATGAAAGCCGGGGGCTATCTCACCGACGGCACCGACCTGCACGACACCAATTTCGCGGCTATCGCGGAAGCCTGCGGCATCACCGGCATCCGGGTGGAGAAAGCCTCGGAGGTGGATGACGCCCTGCAACGCGCCTTCGCTACCGACGGCCCGGTGCTGGTGGATGTGGTGGTCGCCAAAGACGAACTGGCGATCCCACCGCAGATCAAACTTGAACAGGCGAAAGGGTTTAGCCTGTATATGCTGCGCGCCATCATCAGCGGTCGCGGCGACGAAGTTCTGGAACTGGCAAAAACCAACTGGCTCAGGTAAAAATATCCTTTTCAATTCATACACAAAATTCTTCGCGTTGCATTAAGGCGGCAAGCCCGAAAATCCCCGGAAGCAGAGGTAACGATGTGATGGGGGTTTGAGGGGGCAGCCAACGCCGCGGCAGCGCGAAGGAGGACGTGTATAAGGATATGACATGATTGATTTACGCAGTGATACCGTTACTCGCCCGACGCAGGCCATGCTCAAGGAGATGCTGGAAGCACCGGTCGGGGACGACGTCTATGGTGATGACCCCACCGTTAACGAACTTCAGCGTTACGCCGCCGAACTGAGCGGCAAAGAGGCCGCCCTGTTCCTGCCGACAGGCACCCAGGCCAACCTCGTGGCCCTGCTCAGCCACTGCGAGCGCGGCGAAGAGTATATCGTCGGTCAGGGG
Source organism: Leclercia sp. 1548 (assembly GCF_050435045.1). Lineage (NCBI taxonomy): Bacteria > Pseudomonadati > Pseudomonadota > Gammaproteobacteria > Enterobacterales > Enterobacteriaceae > Leclercia > Leclercia sp. 1548. Next base: position 814,046 of record NZ_JBNDJP010000001.1, read on the forward strand.
GCACATAACTACCTGTACGAAGCCGGTGGTGCAGCGGTGCTGGGCAGCATTCAGCCCCAGCCAATCGATGCCGCGCCTGACGGCACCCTGCCCCTGGACAAGGTCGCGGCCAAAATCAAAGCCGATGATATCCACTTCGCCCGCACCAGACTGCTCAGCCTCGAAAATACCCATAACGGCAAAGTGCTGCCGCGCGAGTACCTGAAAGCAGCGTGGGACTTTACCCGCGAGCGTAAGCTGGGGCTGCACGTGGACGGCGCGCGCATCTTTAACGCCGTGGTGGAGTATGGCTGCGAGCTGAACGCGATCACGCAATATTGCGACTCGTTCACCATTTGTCTCTCCAAAGGGCTGGGCACACCTGTGGGTTCCCTGCTGGTGGGCGATGCCGACTACATCAAGCGAGCCAACCGCTGGCGTAAAATGACCGGGGGCGGCATGCGCCAGGCCGGGATCCTCGCCGCTGCGGGTCTGTACGCACTGAAAAATAACGTTGCTCGCCTGAAAGACGATCACGACAACGCGGCATGGATGGCGACGCAGCTGCGCGAGATCGGCGCCGATGTGATGCGTTACGATACCAATATGCTGTTTGTGCGCGTGGGTGACGACAATGCCGCCGCGCTGGGCGCCTTTATGAAAGAACGCGGCGTGTTGATCAATGCTTCCGGCGTGGTTCGTCTGGTGATGCATCTCGACGTCAACCGCGAGCAGCTTGCCGACGTGGTTGCCCACTGGCAGGCTTTTTTGCAGCGCTAAGGAGCTAACGTGCCGCAACGTATTCTGGTGCTGGGTGCCAGCGGGTATATCGGCCAACATCTGGTGGTCGCCCTGAGCGTGCGCGGGTATCAGGTCCGGGCTGCGGCACGCAACGTTGAGCGCCTGCAAAAGCAAAACCTGCCCAACGTCAGTTGCCATGCTATCGATCTCAACTGGCCGCAGGAACTGGCGGCCCTGCTTGAAGGGGTGGATACCCTCTATTATCTGGTGCACAGCATGGGCGAAGGGGGAGACTTCATCGCTCACGAGCGCCAGGTGGCGATGAACGTGCGCGACCTGCTGCTGGATAATCCGGTCAAACAGATCATCTTCCTCAGTTCGTTGCAGGCACCGGAGCATGAGCAGTCCGACCATTTGCGCGCCCGGCAGTTGACCGCTGAAATCCTGCGCAGCGCCGGGATCCCACTCACCGAACTGCGGGCCGGGATCATCGTCGGGGCGGGATCTGCCGCCTTCGAGGTGATGCGTGACATGGTCTATAACCTGCCGGTGTTGACCCCGCCGCGCTGGGTGCGCTCGCGCACCACGCCGATTGCGCTGGAGAACCTGCTGTACTACCTGGTTGAATTGCTCCATCACCCGGCCACAACGCACCGGGTACTGGAGGCCGCCGGGCCAGAGGTGTTGAGCTACCAGCAGCAGTTCGAACATTTTATGGCGGTAAGCGGCCGCCGTCGCCCGCTGATCCCCATCCCCTTCCCGACCCGCTGGATCTCGGTGTGGTTTTTAAACGTCATTACCTCCGTACCGCCGACCACCGCCAAAGCCTTAATCCAGGGGCTGAAGCACGATCTGCTGGCCGATGACCGGACTCTGCGGGCGCTGATCCCGCAGGAATTAATTCGCTTCGATGACGCGGTGCGCAATACGCTGAAAGAAGAGGAGAAGCTGGTGAACTCCAGCGACTGGGGTTACGACGCCCAGGCCTTCGCCCGCTGGCGGCCGGAATATGGTTATTACCCGAAACAGGCCGGTTGTACGGTAAAAACCGCCGCCAGCCTGAGCGCCTTATGGCAGGTGGTCAATCAGATCGGCGGGAAAGAGGGCTACTTCTTTGGCAATGCCCTGTGGCAAACCCGGGCGATGATGGACCTGCTGGTGGGGCACAAGCTGGCGAAAGGCCGTCCGGCGGCCCCCTGGCTGCAAACCGGCGATACGGTCGACAGCTGGAAGGTGATTATCGTCGAGCCGGAGAAGCAGTTGGCGATGCTGTTTGGCATGAAAGCCCCCGGCCTCGGGCGTTTGTGTTTTACCCTGAAGGACAAAGGCGACCACCGGGAGCTGGACGTGCGCGCCTGGTGGCACCCGCACGGCATGCCCGGTCTGTTCTACTGGCTGCTGATGATCCCGGCGCACCTGTTCATCTTCCGCGGTATGGCCCGGCGTATTGCCCGTCTGGCAGAACAAAAGACAGAAAAAGTCTAATTAAAACTGCGAATCTTTCACGTTTCCCATTGCATGCAAGCGTAATTCACGGAAGAATGCGCACGAAATTCTTTTCAAACAGTGGATCGATATGAAGGTACTGGTTACCGGCGCCACCAGCGGCTTAGGCCGTAATGCGGTGGAGTTTTTGCGCAATAAAGGCGTCAGCGTCCGGGCTACCGGTCGCAATGAAGCGATGGGTAAATTGCTGCAAAAAATGGGCGCAGAGTTTGTCCATGCCGACCTGACGGAACTGGTCTCTTCCCAGGCAAAAGTGATGCTGGCCGGGATCGATACGCTGTGGCACTGCTCCAGCTTTACCTCGCCGTGGGGAACCCAGGAAGCGTTCGATCTGGCTAACGTGCGCGCTACCCGCCGTCTGGGGGAGTGGGCTGTGGCCTGGGGCGTGCGCAACTTTGTCCACATCTCTTCCCCGTCGCTCTATTTTGACTATCACCACCATCGCGACGTCCAGGAAGATTTCCGTCCTGCGCGCTACGCCTGCGAATTTGCCCGCAGCAAAGCCGCCAGCGAACAGGTGATCGATCTGCTGGCGCAGTCCAACCCGCATACCCGCTTTACCATCCTGCGGCCCCAGAGCCTGTTTGGCCCGCACGATAAAGTCTTTATTCCACGCCTGGCGCAGATGATGCACCACTACGGTAGCGTGCTGCTGCCGCGCGGCGGTGATGCGCTGGTGGACATGACCTATTTCGACAACGCCATTCATGCCATGTGGCTGGCCAGCCAGAGCGAATGCGATCAGCTCCCTTCCGGGCGGGCGTACAACATCACCAACGGCGAACCGCGCTCCCTGCGCAGCATTGTGCAGAAGCTGATTGACGAGCTGAATATTCACTGCCGGATCCGCTCGGTGCCTTACCCGATGCTGGATATTATTGCCCGCAGCATGGAGCGGCTGGGGAACAAGGCTGCCAAAGAGCCTGCCCTGACCCACTACGGGGTGTCGAAACTTAACTTTGATTTTACCCTCGATACGCAGCGCGCTGAGAGTGAGCTGGGCTATAAACCGCTGGTGACGCTGGATGAAGGGATTGTGCGTACCGCGGCGTGGCTGCGGGATCACGGGAAATTACATCGCTAGCCATCTGTGACATGATGCCCTCTCCCACCGGGAAAGGGCAAAACAGGGGTTTTATCGTACTGACCCGGCGTCTGCCCATGTCAAACCTGCGTCAGGTTCACCCTACGCCGAACCCGGAACAGCCAAATTGTCTTTCTGAAAAATACCGGGAAAAACTCGTCAAAAAATCAGCCCGGTTATTTGTACTGCGACACGCGTTTTATTCTCTGGTATTTATCCCAGACTTTTCTGGCGTAGAGCATACGCTGAGGGAAATTCTCGCGTTTTAGTCCGGCGTTATACGCCCCGACCGCTTCCCAGTTATAGCCATAGACTTTAATCATGCCGGAGAGAATAGACGCGCCCACCATAATGGAGGTGCATGGCTCCGCCATTAAGCGATATTCATCGATACCTTTACGTTCCAGCTCAGGGAAATGTGAGCTGTTAATTTGCATCAGTCCAACATCCCGTGAACCATCGTGGTTATACCCTACCGCATAGGGGTTAAGGCCGGACTCGACTTCGGCAATGGCAAATAACAGATAGGGATCGACGTGATAATAATGCCCTGCCGTATTCCAGCAATTGGCAAATGCCCCCTGGCTGATTAACAGCAACAGAAAAATAAACCGTTTCATTTCATCACCTGACGGATGCAGGCCGTTTTCCTTGTGTACCTTTAAAGAACTGACCGCCCTCCGGGAGGAGCGCGGTCAGGGGTTGCGGGCGATATTCACACCCGCGGTCTCAGACGAAGAAGATTATTTGCAGTCTGATGCTGCACCCTCTTTCACCCAGACATCGCTGTGGGCCGGGTTGTCACCACGGGTCCACCATTTCGCACGGTACTCGGAACCTTCATAGGTTGTGGTATCGCCACCGTTGTAAACCACATCCGCTTTCCAGCCGAATTTCACCTTGCTGACCAGATCCCAGGATTCGGAAGAGAAGCCAGGCTGGTTGCCCTGAGTCCAGTATTTCGCTTTCCAGACCAGGTGGTCGAAGCTGACGATATCGCCATTGTTGTACACCGCACTGGCATTCCAGGCAGCGTATTTGCTGGCATTGGCATCGACAGGGTTATCGCAGCTGCTGCTCGCGCTGCCCTCATCAGACGGCGGTGTCACGTCATCAGCCGGTGGCGTGACGTCGTCAGCAGGCGGGGTCACGTCGTCAGCTGGCGCAGCGGCTTTTGGCGTCACAGTGACCTGCACGTTGGACTGCACGCTGGTCTTGCCATCGCTCACCATGGCGCTCAGGGTGTAATGCTCTTCTGAAGACACTTCTGGTGCGGTGATACGCACGTTCGCGGTATCAGTACCGGAGGCATTCATATCTGCCGGTACGCTCCAGCTGTAGGTCAGGGCATCGCCATCCGGGTCGGTGGCCTGAACATGCAGAGACTGCGTCTGGCCCGCTTCCAGGGTGATGGCTTCCATTGGGTTAACCACCGGCGCCTGGTTCGCTTTTGGCGCTTTGTTCAGCACCTGGACATCCGCCGTGCTGCTCAGACCTTTTGCATCGGTCACGGTCAGGCGGAAAGCCAGCGTCTGGTTGGCGGTAACCGCCGGGGCGCTAAAGGATGCTTTCGCGGAGGTGCTGTTGGCGATAGCCACCGTTGCGCCTGCGGTCTGGGTCCACTTGTAGGTCAGCGCATCGCCATCCGGGTCGGAAGAGGCAGAGCCATCCAGCGTCACGGTAACCGGGCCGGTGACGGCCTGATCCACCGCCGTCGCCACTGGGGCACGGTTGGTGACAACAGGCTGGTCAGAGGAAGAACCACTGCCCAACAGGCTTTCGTTCATGGCATTCAGGATGTCGCCGTTATCGGACTCAACGGACCACGCGAACAGGCCGCCGAGGTTTTTGTCCAGGACATACTTGCCTTTCGCGGCAACAGAACGGGCGTCGTCATAGCTCAGCAGTTCGCCGGTGGATTTGTTAAAGAGGTAAGGTGCTTCAGCCGCGGCGTCATATTTGTACTCCCAGCCTGGCTTGCCTTTCATCTGGTTAGCGATGACGCGATAGTCAACGATACCCGCTTCCCAGGTACCTGCAATTGGCCCGGTCGCTGTGCCGGTGAACGGATTGTCACCGTTATAACCATGCACACCCGTCCAGCCGCGGCCATACATCGCTGCACCGACCACGATTTTGCCCGGCTGTACGTGCTGATCCAGCATCGCTTTCACCGCGTTGTCGGTGGTGTAGTTAGTCGCAGGATTCCAGGAGGAGCCATACAGCGCCGTCTGGTGACCCAGCTCGGTGTTGCTCCATGCGCCGTAGTAGTCGTAGCTCATCAGGAAGATATGGTCGATATACTGCTGAGCGTTGGTGTAATCCACGTCCTCGATCTTATCCTTACCCGCGCCAATCGCGGTGGTCAGCTCATAAGTACGACCGGTTTCCGCTGAGAGCTCATTCAGCATCGCACGGAGATCGTGCATCAGCGCGGTGTAGGTGGCTTTATCGGTTTGCGGATTGCCCAGTTTGGCATTCTCACCGCCGCCGCCCGGGAATTCCCAGTCGATATCCACACCGTCAAACACTTTCCAGGTTTTCAGGAACTCTTTCACTGAGCCGACGAAACGGTCGCGCAGCACTTTGTTATCCATCTGGAAGAATGGATCGGACAGGGTCCAGCCGCCGACGGAAGGCAGAATTTTCAGATTCGGGTTGGCTTTTTTCATCGCCATCAGCTGGCCGTAGTTGCCTTTGTACGGCTCATCCCAGCCGGTCACGCCTTGCTGTGGTTTTTGCAGGGCAGCCCACGGGTCATGAATGGCTACGGTGTAATCCTCGCGACCTGCGCAGGCACGTTTCAGAGATTCCAGCGCGCCGGACGCTTTTGCGCTGTCGTTGATGCCATCACCGCCACAGATTGGAATGAAGCCGTACAGAATGTGGTTCAGGTTAGCCACCGGGATTTTATCTACGGTGAAGTTACGGTCATAGACGCCCCACTCAGGGAAATAGGCCGCCACCACTTTGTCGGTGTGCTTCGCAAAGGCTTTGTTGTTCTCTTGCAGGGTGGTGGTCAGCGGCAGCAGGTGGCTGCCATCGGTATCCGCCACAATGATCAGCTTGCTGGCGCTGGTGCTACAGCCGCTGTCATTACACAGCTGGACCTGCTCCTGGTAACGGCCGCCTTTCATCACTTTAAAGGTGGCAGAACCAGCTGCGCTGCCCGCGCCGGACCAGACCTCTTTGCCATCCAGCAGCACTTTTGCTGACGTTGGCGCATCGCCGCTCCACATGTTCCACTCGACTTTGACGTCAGCGCCATCGTGAACTTTGACCAGGTTGTTATAATCCTGCGCGGCCTGGTTAACTTCAACGATCGCAAATTTGTCATTACCGTTGGTCAGCGACGGTACGCCTGGGACGGCTGCAAATACAGGGCTAACGGCCGCCGCCACAAAAAGTGCCAGATATTTTGGCTTCATAAATTTCATTTTCAATTCCCGATAACTAATTTGTGAACTTAAAGAACATGTCTTCCATAAACATGAATAAAACCAGCATGGCGCGCAAAAAAGATTAAAATACATTGCCACTTAATATGCTTTTAAGATTTCCTGATAATCTCAACAGTAAGATTAATAATCCATGCGGTTTGTAAATCGAATGGTATTCGTAAAAGAAGCCGTACTCACTCAATTCCCCTGCCGAAAAAATTTCAAAAAATAATTGACAGATTATTTACAGAGCGAGCGCATAAATATGGCTAATAAAGGTCATTACACCGGCTAAAGTAATAGCGGGACCAAAAGGAATCTGCGGTGATTTATTCGTCGAACTAATAAAAAAGAAATAACCCGTAATGCCCATTAACGAGGCCAGCAATATTATTGTCGGTAACGCCTGCCAGCCACACCAGGCCCCCAGCGCCGCCAGCAGTTTGAAATCGCCGTAGCCAAGCCCCTCTTTTCCCGTTGCCAGACGAAACGCCCAGTACAACAGCCAGAGCGACAGATACCCCGCCACCGCGCCGATAATGGCATCGCTCAGCGCCAGCGTATGGCTGAAGATGTGAACCAACAGCCCGGCCCACAGCAGGGGTTGCGTCAGGCAGTCCGGTAGCAGCTGATAGCGCCCGTCAATGATGGCCAACGGCAGCAAAAAGGCCGCCATCAGCCAGAGGGAAAAGAGCGCCGATATGGTGGGTAGACACCAGGCCGTGGCGGCAAAAAACAGGGCGGTAAAGGCTTCGAGCAGCCATAACCGCAGCGGGATTGCGCTGCCGCACTGGTGGCATCGCCCGCGCAGCGCCAGCCAGCTGACCAGCGGGATGTTTTCCCACCAGCACAATTGATGCTGGCACGCCGGACAGTGGGAGGCCGGGAACAGGAGATTGATCCGCGAATCCTCCCCAAGCATCATCTGCGGAACCCGCTCTGCCACCACGCCGAGAAAGCTGCCGATAATGGCCCCCAGTATGGCGCTCATCGTGCAAAACAGCGCCGGGCTGCTCTCCCGCAGCAGCGCCAGGCTGGTCATGCCATCTTCGTCCAGCTGAGCTGGATCTCCGCCTTAACGTCACTCAGATGGTCCACCGGCGTGAGCTTCATTTTATCCAGCCGGATCCCTGAGGCAGTATTGATTTCACGCAGCCAGTTCTTCAGCTCATAAATATTCACCCGAGGCACAATAAAAGATAACGTCTGCCCCTCCTGTCGAACGTCATTCAGCGGCAGCTTAATTTCCCGCGCGCTGTTTTCCACCACGCTGCGCGGATTATTGGTTTTCAGTTGCTGGACCTGCAGATGATTTTTATCGATTTCGCTGCGCATCCAGGCCAGGGTTTCGGTCTGACGCTTCAGCGTGGCCTGGCTGTTTTTTATCATATTGTCCAGCGGCACCACGCCTGCGTAATAGACCAGAGCACAGCAAAACGCTGTGCCACAGAGTGTAATTAATCGCTTTTCGCGGACGCTGTATTGCTGATAACGCGCTTTGAGTTGCGCGACTCGCTGTTTCATTTATGCTTCCCTGTAATCATGGCGGTATAAGGCGCAGCCGTGGAAACCGGCTGGAGAGAAAAATCAAAATCCGTATTCGCCTGCCTGATAAATGCCTGTAGTGATTCGCTATGTTCTGCGACGGCGCTGAGCGTCCACGCGTTTTGCGCGCTGTCGTACTCCAGCAAATTAATTTCCATTCCCGGCACCGATTGCTTCGCTTTATTCAGATCGTCCAGTTGCAGAAAGACGCCTTTCTTCACCTTCTTAAGGTTCTGACCAAAATGGTATTTGATGTTCGTTTGCTGCCGCAGGCTGGGGAAATGGTACTGATACACCGTGGCATTCTCCTCTTGCAGCTGGTTTTCCTGCTGCACCAGCATCCAGGCCATGGCCAGCCTCGGCCCCAGCAGCAGCCCCAGGCTGAGGATCCCCAGCGCGACCATCACGCCTTTCAGGCTTTTTGTCGTGCCCCCCTGCGCGCCACGGGGATCAAAATCACCGTGCAAGACGTTAGCCCGGCAGGCCTGCCATTGGGGTTGAATCAGTTGCAAAGGATGCTGCCAGGGTAAGGTTTCATCCACCTTTACCCCTTCTGGGGCCTCGCCGTAGCAACGCACCTCTCCTTCGCCGGTCTTCTCCATCAGCAGCGGCAGGAGCGAGGCATCGGTTTCACACGCCCCTGCGGTGGAAGAACGCAGCCAGTAGTTCTCCCCCAGCGAGACCAGCGTGCGTCCCCCCTCGGCCACCGGCAGCAGCCAGGCGTCAGGCAGCGCCTGCACCACCTTTAGCCCGGCCTGCTGGAAAACTGCGATCCAGTGATGTAAGCGCTGGGCATCAATGGCGACGGCGTCCACTTCCCGCCCTTTTTTATTCAACACCGTCCAGTGAAGCGCATCGACATCGCCAATCAGCGTCTCTTCTGCCAGCCAGGAGAAGGCCGTCGCCTGGGCGCCAGGGCCTTTCTTCGGCAGTGAAAAGTGACGGAAGATCATCTCGCTGGCGGGCAACAACAGACAGACGTGGGCAGCCAGGGGGTGTGACGCAAGCGTATTCAGCGCCGCCATGCCGCTGAGCGTCTGCACCTGCTGGCTGCCGGATTCGCACCACGCAATATTCCCGTCCTCGCGGCTATCGGGACGAATAAAGAGTCTTTTTTTCATCGGTATCGGCTTTTGTTATTCAATCATTCGGTAACGACGCTGCCACGTCCGGATCTCGCCCGCTTCGGTATTCATCTGAAGCTGGCTGACCACGTGAAGCGTTAAATCGTCGGTGTTGCCGGTGTAGTTGACCCGGAAATAACGACTGCTGACGGCAACCTGCGCAGCCACCTGCGTTAAATCGTCTTTCAGCTGCGGGAAGTTTTGCTCCAGCGCTTTGCTGAACGCCTCAACACTCTCCCACCCCGCTTCAGGACGCGCCGCGAGCAGGCGTGCTGCGTCATCCTCCGTCAGTTTCCCCGGAAACAGCGCCGCCAGCAGGGTTGCCTGTTCGGGCTTCAGGCTGTTGACGTCAATTTTGCTGTTGGCATCCGGCAAGGCACACAGCAAGGTACTGACTTTCGCGTAGGCCGCCGCCGGGAACGCAGGCAGCAGCTTAATTTCGCCAATGTTGCGCATCATCTGGTTGGCCGGAAGACGCGCGGGCTGAACACCCGCCCAGGCATCACTCTCCTGCGCTTCTTTCGCCGTGGTGCTGTCGCCATCAAGGTAATCCACCAGCTGGCCATAGACCTGTTCCGCCGTGGCGTGATCCAGACCGCCGTTAACCAGCAGTTGCTCGACGGTGCGCTGTTTACGCGGTTTTTCCGGGATAGCGGACGGCTCCTGCCCCCCCTGTGCCGCCTTCTCTTCTGTGAGCAGGTTATTGACGTTAAAGCAGTCTTCGGCATCCTCAACCTGGCTCACCACCGTGTAATACTCCCCCTGTGTCTCAAGGGGTTCATGCCATTCGCCCTCCAGCGTCAGGACGCTGTTTTCGCCTATGGCGGCGGTCTGTAACCGCATTTTCACCACCTGCTCCTGACGCTGAATGGCCCAGCGCAGCTGCTGCTGACTCACCTGATAGTGGGTTTTCTGTAAATTGCGGCAGAACTGCTGGCTAATTTTGGCCGCCAGGGCTGACATCATCACCAGCAGGATGAGCACCACTAACAGGGCGACGCCTCGCTGCTGTCGCAGGGTAACGCTGCTCATGACTGGCCTCCCGTCGCAGGCGCTGCCGCCTGTTCGGGCGCGGGTGCGGATGGCGCGGCCTCGGGCTTCTCGCCTTCGGCTTTTGCGACGATCTGCGGTTGCGGCATATCGCCAGGGGTCGTAAACACCCAGCGCCAGGTCTCGCCATTCTCCATCGTCAGCGTCAGTTCCACGCCGTCAGGCTGGTGGTCGCTCTCACTCCAGCGCTTTTGCCATGACCCGCTGTAAAACCGCCACTCGGCTGACTTCACCTCGGCGACAATCGGCACTTCTTCCGGTTTGACGCCCGCCGGGCTGTCTATCGCCGGCCACACATCGCGCCACAGGCGGTGATCGTCAACGCGCCAGCGGACGCGTTCGAGCTGCACCTGGCCGCTCATGCCATTGAGCGTGGTCAGTTCAAGGGCATTATCCTGCTGGACAAACACCCCGCCGTCGTTGCGCGGCGCGCGGGCCTGCAGCTGGAAAAAATCACGCTCCAGCAGGCTCCAGGCGCGCTGGATCTGGTTGAGCTTTGCCGCATTACGATCCGTCGCATTGCTGGTGCGCATCGCGCCATCCAGGATTTGCCAGGCGAGGGTGCTGATCACGGCAAAAATAGTGAGCGCAATCATGATCTCCAGCAGCGTAAACCCGCGCTGGTGCTGAATTTTTTTCACTTTTTCTCCCCTGGCGGCAGGATCCTGAGCGCCACCACCGGCTGGCTCTCATCCCCTTCGGCATAGACCTGGATCTTATCCACCAGACGGTTGTCGGCTGCCTTAACCCGCTGCATACGCCAGTTCCAGCTGCGCCCGCCCATGATTTCGGTGCCCTGCTGTTGAGCATCAGGGAAATCGCTTCCGGTCAGTTGCGCTTCTGCCAGCTGATTCTCTGCAACCCAGCTGGCCTGCAAGGTATCGGCAAGCCCGTGGGTGAAGCGCACGTTCAGGGAGATGGAGTTCATGAGCGCCAGCGCGGCGGTGGAGAAGATCACCAGCGCCACCATCACCTCCAGCAGCGTCATGCCTTGTTGCTTTGCCTTAGCCATCGTTTTCTACCGTTACCGGTGCCGCGCCCTGCGACACCACGCGGAAATGGTGCTGTTTATCGAAGCTCTGCAATGTCAACGTGAAACGGCTGATCTCCCCGTCCGGCAAAAAGACGATTTGCGGCTCAGCGTCGGGCGTGGCGGCCAGACGCTGGGGGGAGAGCGACACGTGCATCTCTTCAGGGAAATGCCCCTGAGTCGTGATACGTCTTTCAGACAGAGGAACCCAGCGACGCTGGCCGTTTTTAACCGTCAGCGTCACCAGTTGATAATTATCCGGGGTGATCACCAGGCCAACGATATTTCCGTCCATGACGGCACGATCAGAGCCATAATCCACAAGGGCTTTTAATTGCTGGCCAAATATATCCGCGCCACTGCGGGAGGGTATTGTCGAGACCACCATCATGGCGCAACTGGCAAATATGACTAACGCCAGGATAATTTCCAGCAAAGTAAAGCCGCGTTGCCTGTTCATTATTTTTTATCGAATGACCAGTTAGTAATATCGTCTGCGGTATTGGCTTCCCCGTCCGGGCCTGCGGAAAAGACATCAATGGCGCCATGTTCACCAGGGCTGACCAGAATATAATCGCTGCCCCATGGATCCTGCGGCAGACGGCGAATATAGCCGTCGGCACGATAGCCGTTCGGGATTGGCGCGATTTCTGGTTTGGTGACCAGCGCCTGCAGGCCCTGTTCCGTGGTGGGATAGCGGTGGTTATCCAGCTTGTACATATCCAGCGAACCTTCCAGCGCCACAATATCGCTGGTGGCTTTCTGGGTATCGGCCTTCTCTTTATTACCCATTAAATTCGGCACCACCATACTGGCCAGCACGCCGAGAATAACAATGACCACCATTAATTCGAGCAAAGTAAAGCCCGCCTGGCGCGCCAGGTTTTTTCGTTTCATCGCCATAATTAACCTACCATGTTATTAAGTTGCAGAAGCGGTTGTAATATTGACATCACAATAAACAGAACAATGGTCGCCATGGAGACCACCAGCGCCGGTTCAAATACCGACAGCGTTAATGTAATTCGATGCTGTAATGCGGATTCCTGGTTTTCTGCCGCCCGATCCATCAGATTGCCTAATTCGCCACTCTCTTCACCGGAGGCGATCATATACAGCATGGTGGGCGGGAATAATTTCGCCTGCTCCAGCGCGGCATATAACGAGGCTCCCTGACGCACGGTGTCCGCCGCCTGCTCCAGCACCTGGCGGGCATGGAGGTTTTCAATCCCGTCCATGGCGATATACATCCCCTCCAGCAACGGCACGCTACTGGCCTGCAGAATGCTCAGGGTGCGGATATAGCGCGCGCTGTTGATGGCGCACACCAGCTTTTTAACCGGCGAGGCGTTCACCAGCCAGCGGTGCCAGAGATAGCGATGACTGTTTTTTTTCAGCCAGCTTTTAAAGCCGATAAAGGCTGCCGCCAGCCCGCCGCCGATATAGATGCCATACGCCTGCAGGAAATCACTCACCGCAATCAGCGTCCGGGTGGTGATCGGCAGCTGTTGTTTCATATGGGTAAACTGCTCAATCACCTGGGGCACAACCGCCACCAGCAGAATGCAGATCACCGCCACGGCCACCACCGTCAGGGTGATGGGGTAAACCATCGCCTGGGTGAGCTTGCTTTTCATCTTCTGGCGCTGTTCGTTGTATTCGGCCAGCTTTTCCAGCACATCGCCGAGATGGCCGGTCTTTTCCCCGGCCATCACCAGCGTGCAGTAGAGCTTGTCAAAAGTGCGCGGAAACTGGCTGAAGGCGTCGAACAGGGTATGCCCTTCCACCACCTTGTCGCGGATATCCGTCACCATCGCCGCCAGTTTTTTATCTTCCGATTGCTTTGCGATCGCCTTCAGGGCGCTTTCCAGCGGCAGCGCGGCGTTAACCAGGGTTGCAAGCTGGCGGGTAAACATCGACAGCACGGGGGTGGAGAGCTTTACCCCCTTCTGCGCGCCACCGCTGGCGGCCTGTTCGCGGGTGACGGTAACGCTCACCGGGATCAGCTTTTGATCGCGCAACACCTGACGCACCTGCTTTGGCCCCTCGGCCTGTAAGGTGCCGCGCTGGGTTTTGCCCGCCGCATTGGTAGCCGTCCATGCATACCACGCCATTATTCATCTCCCCCGCGCTCGGCGGTGACGCGCATCACCTCTTCCAGCGAGGTGACGCCAGAGATCACCTTCAGCAGGCCGTTTTCGCGCAGGCTGTAGGCCTGACGGAACAGCTCGGTCTCAATGGACATTTCGTCTTTGTCTTCATGAATAGCCCGGCGCATCGTACTGTCGACTACCAGAAATTCATGGATCCCCGCCCGCCCCTGATACCCGCTCTGACGACAGTGCTCGCAGCCCACCGCGCGATAGATTGCTTTCGGCGGCGTATCCATAAAGCTGAACAGGGCTTTTTCATTGTCGTCCAGCGGACTGGTGGTTCGGCAGTGGGTACACAGCCGCCGCACCAGACGCTGGGCAATGACGCCGAGCAACGATGATCCGATTAAAAACGACTCCAGCCCCATATCGCGCAGACGGGTAATCGCCCCTGCCGCGCTGTTGGTGTGCAAAGTGGACATCACCAGGTGACCGGTCAGTGACGCCTGCACCGCAATTTGCGCGGTTTCGCCGTCACGAATTTCGCCGATCATTACCACGTCCGGGTCCTGACGCAGAATAGCTCGCAGCCCACGGGCGAACGTCATATCCACGCGCGGATTGACCTGCGTCTGTCCTACCCCTTCCAGCTCGTATTCAATCGGATCTTCGACGGTAAGAATGTTGCGTTCGTGTCCGTTCAGCGCTGAAAGAATGGCGTACAAGGTGGTGCTTTTCCCGGAGCCTGTCGGCCCGGTAACGAGAATAATGCCGTGCGGGCGACCAATCAGCCCTTTCAGCTGCTGTAACTCTTCGTCTATCAGCCCCAGCTTGTTGATATCCGGCTTGAGGTTGCTCTTATCCAACAGACGCATGACCACGCGCTCGCCGTACTGCGACGGTATGGTGGAAACACGCACGTCGATGGCTTTACGACCGATGCGCAGCGAGATACGGCCATCCTGCGGCAGACGTTTTTCAGCGATATCAAGCTTTGACATGACCTTGATACGCGACACCAGCAGCGGCGCAAGCTTCCGCGCCGGTTGCAGTACCGGGCGCAGCACGCCATCGACGCGAAAGCGGATGCTCAGCGTGCGCTCAAAGGTTTCGATATGAATATCCGAGGCGCCCTCTTTCACCGCTTCGCCCAGAATGGCGTTAATCAGGCGGATCACCGGCGAGTTTTCGTCGTTATCCAGCAGATCCTCGTTATCAGGGATCTCCTCCGTTAACGCCATCAAATCGATGTCGGCGTCCATGTCATCCACTAACTGCTGGGAAACGCCGCTGTTCTGCTGCCAGATTTTGGCCAGCATCTCGTCAAAGGCTTCGGCCGTGAGGATAGTCGGGGTGAAGGATCGCCCCAGCACCCGGCGTACTTCCAGCAGGGCAAACGCCGGAGCGTCATCACGCACCCAGACCTGATCCTGATAACAGAGGATCCCGTGGGTTTTGGCGTAGTTGCTGGTGCATAACTCATGACTCAGTCCATCCATGTTGCGCCTCGCCCTTACTCTTTAAACGGATTGCGATTGACCGGTTTTGTACTGGTCGCAGTCGGGTAAGCGGGCAGCACGGCATTGCTCTCAGGTTCGATAACGCCGAGCTTTTTCTCCTCCAGGCGCTGCTGCTGCCGCGCCCGGATCTGGTCATATTTTTCCTTCGAAGACGCGCTGTAGGTATCGTCGTCACGCAGAACAGTGGTGTGAATAAAGACCATCAGGTTACGTTTCGAGGTGTCCTGTGAGGTGTAGCGGAACAGTTGCCCCACCAGCGGAAGATCCCCCAGCAACGGCACTTTCGAGACGTTCTGCCTGGTGACGTTCTCCATCAATCCGCCGAGGACCACCGTCTGCCCACTGTGCACCATCACTTCGTTATTGATGGTACGGGTGTTAAAGGTCGGGCCGAGGCTGGCATCATCCGTTGAACTGGCATCCACGCTGGAGACTTCCTGCTCAATCTTCAGATGAATGATGTCACCGTCGTTGATCTGCGGAACAATTTTCAGCTTCGTACCGACCGTTTTACGCTCCACCGAGTTAAAGACGTTATCGCCGCTGGTGGTCTGAGAACCCGCCAGCACCGGCACATCCTGGCCGACGTTAAACGAGGCCTCTTTATTATCCAGGGTCACCACGCTCGGGGTCGACAGAATGTCGTTTTTGCCGTCGGTAGAGAGTGCGGTCATCAGTGCGCCGAAATCACCGTTAAAGAAGCCCGTTGCCAGGCCGGTAAAGCTGGTGCCTTTCATGGTCCCGTTCTTGATCTGGCTGATCGGCAGGCCGGTGGAGCCAAACTGCACCCCGCCGTGTTTACCGGTCCACTGCACGCCGAGGTCAAGACCGCTTCCGTCCTGCACTTCAGCAATGATCGCCTCCACCAGCACCTGTGGACGGCGGATATCCAGTTTGTCGATGACCTTTTCCAGCGAGTTCATCACGTTTGGCTGGGCGGTGATCACCAGCGAGTTGGTGGCCTCGTCAGCGGTTATATTCAGATCGTTGCCGGCGGAGGTTGTTTTCCCTTTCGCCGCGCCCGATTTATCCTTCAGCTGCTCGCCGATACCGGTTAACACCGGGACGACTTTGCTGGCATTGGCGTATTTCAGGTAGAAGACGCGGGTATTGCCTTCATTGTTCTGTTCGCGATCGAGCTGCCCCACCAGCGACCGGGTGCGCGCGCGGGCGTCTTCCGTGCCACTGATGATCAGGCTGTTGGTTTCGTCATCGGCGACCACTTTGGTGGCCAGCTGCGGCGCGTTTTGCCCCTTCTGCTCTTCATTGTTGAGATTATTCAACATGTCAGACAGCTCTTTGGCAGAGGCGTAGCGCAGCGGCACGATCTCCCGGCGCTGCATCCCGGAGCGATCGACGCGCTGCACCAGGTCCACCAGGCGGTTAACCACCGAGGCTTTTCCGGTCAGCAGCAGCACGTTGGAAGGTTCAAAATGGACCACGTTGCCAATACCGGTGGCGTCGTTCAGCTGGCGCAGCAGCGGGGCCAGTTCGCGGACCGGCACGTTTTCCATCCGCACGACACGGGTGATGATCTCATCGCCTTTGCCGGGATGCTGGCTGTCAGCCAGCGGCGCACCCGCGGTACGCGCGACCGTTGAACGCACGACTTTCACCATACCGTTATCCATCGGGATCACCGACAGACCGTACAGATCCAGCACGCTAAGGAAGAACTGATAATATTCATCTTCCGTCAGCACGTTATAGGTCTTAACCGATACATTTCCCTGAACGGAAGGATCGACAAGAATTGTTTTATTCAGATTGCGGCTTACCGTATCAATAAATTCGCGAATATCGGTGTTCTTGAAACTGGCGCTAAAATTTGCCGCCATCACGGAATTAGACATCAAAGACGCTGCTGTCAGCGCGACACACGCCCAGGGAAATTTCTTCATAACATTACACTTGTTAATTGTTGAAAACATTAACCCGAATATTTTCAAGGTGAGCGTGGCGTCGGACTACGACTTCCGCTTCTCTCATTTTTGACCAGCTGGCGATAATATTTTTCGCCTGCTCCGCTCGCGTCATATCGACGGCATTTACTTTCACTACCACATCCCCTTTTTTCAGCCCGCTATGGCTAAAAAAGGAGGAAGAATTTTTAGGTTTTATTTGATAGCCTTCCAGTTGGCCCTTTTCGACATAAGGCATCAGGACAAGGTAATCATTGAGATGAATATTATCGGCACCCGCATCGTTTTTCGGTTTTGGCACCGGCGACGCATTCGCATCGCCTTTAATATAATCGGGGCGTTTTAACGCCAGCACCTGCCGCTCGCCCTGGTAATTCACCACCACATTGTCGCTGTTGATCTCTTCGATCCACGCATCGTTGTAGCCCGGCAGATACTCGCCTTCGCGGTAACTCTGCTGGCCAACCGGGGTTTTGATCACCGCAAACGAAAGCCACGCTTCGTCGCTGCTGATAATCCCGTCGACCTCCGCTGAAATCGTCTTTTGCGCCGCCTGCTGAAGCGCAGGCTGTTTAACCGCAGGCTGGAACAGCGCAAAAGTCTGCTCCTCCGGGCGCGGGCGCGGGCTCGACGGTGAATGACCCGGAAGGGGATCGGCCGCCTTTCTGTACTCTTTAAATACGACATATCCCTGATGACCGCTGAATATCAGCAGAACAAACATCACGCAGGGCGCAATCAATCGGGAATAAAGCTGCATTTTCATTTTTTAACTGACCTTGTCGCAAATGCAGGAATTAGCAGCCTGGCGCTGCACCTTAAAAACCCGGAAATAATAATAATGACGCCCGGCCCGCTCCATCGGGTTTGCCGTTAACTTTAATGAAGAAAAATATTGACCCTGAAAAAAAGCAATGTTAAGCGCGAACAACAGGTTATTTTTCTCCTGTATAAAAATTGCTGCGACACGCGCCTTCCCTTACTTTTCAGCCTGAAAATCGGTTAATGAAATACAACGGTGAAGTGTCATGTATCTGAGTCATTATAAATTTACCCGCCACCCTTTCAGGAGTGCGGTCCGCCCCTGCGGGAGCTTCTTTGCCGCTTACCACCAGGATGTCTTCGGCATGCTGGCGGAGAAATCAACCGTACCCGGCATTGCCGCGCTCTTCAGCGATGACGAAGATCTGCTGGCCACCTTCACCGGCCAGGTGCTGGCAAAGTCACCAGCCGGGGTTGCCATCAACGCGTTTCCGAAACTCAACGCCAAAGCCCTGCTGTATAAACTCAGCGCCAACGCAAAAGATGCCAATAACAGAATTCATGCCATTGATGCAGTGCTGCGCCAATGGCATGAAAAATACCCTTCCTGCAAAAAAAACAGCCTGGTGCTGGCTATCGCCGCCACCCAGTCGATGCGGGATAATTGCTGGGAAACTCTGGGCATGCTGCTGTCCCGCGCGCAGGAGTGCAATCTGTCGCTGACGCTGGTGCTGACCGGCACTCCCGATCAGGAAGCTCGCCTGATGAACCACTCCGGTCTGGCGTCCCGGGTCCATACCCGCCATACCCTACGCCCGCTGACCTGCCATGAGACCCTGAGCTATGTTACGGCGCAGGCGGAGGCGTGTGGTGCCGGGGCATCCCCCTTTACCCCGGCCCGTGTACGCCGGATGCACGCCCTGACCAAAGGGTCGGTGAGCAAACTGAACACCCTGGCGCACCTGTCGATGCTGGCGGCCTGGACGGAGCGCGCCGCAGTGGTGGGGCCACGCCATTTACGTCTGGCGGCAGGCGAAGTGCTGCCGCGTAAAACCCACGGCAAAACGCTGGCGACGGTCGGTCTGTTCGCCAGCGTGCTGTTTGCCGCCTGCGGCTGGTACTTCTCTCCCGCCATTACCGCAACATTGCCAGTGCAGCCGCCCATCCCCGCGAGCTGGACGCAACCGCGCCCTGCGCTGAAAGCACCGGTCCAGCCGGCGATCGAGAAAGAGGTGGTGAACGCGCCGGACGCCATGCATCAGCTCTATACCATGTGGGGGTACGATCCTTCCGCCGAGGAGGCGCTCTGCCAGAATGCCGCCCGGGTGAATCTCGCGTGTAAGCAGGGTAACGCCCCGCTGCCGACGCTGGAAAAAGAGGGCTATCCGTGGATAAGCGAACTGAAAACCGGGGATCACCTGAACTATGCCGTGGTGGCACGGGTAGGAGCGAACTCCCTCGATCTGCTGATGAATAATCGCACCTGGCAGGTGAAGCGAAGCTGGTTCACCGCACATGCCACCGGGAACTACACCTTACTGCACCGTCTGACCCCGGCCGGGAAAGATGAGATCAACGCCACCAGCAGCGGCCAGGATCTGGCCTGGTTCGATACGCAGCTCAGCCAGGCGTTGCATGAGCCAGACACGCATACCCAAGCCTGGACGCATGAGCTGGAGAAGCGGACCCGCGAATTCCAGTCTGTCGCGCAGTTAAACGTTGATGGCATACCGGGTGAAGATACCCTGATGCAGTTGATGCGTTTCAATAACACCACCCCTGCCATATTGACGCCGGTTTCAAAGGCCGCGCCGCACACCCTGGCGCAAGGAAAAGCACGCTAATGTCCACGATTTGCCTGGCTGCGCAGCGCAGCTTCCAGACCGGTGAGGCGGTCTGGTTCTCTTACCGTCTCCCCTCACTGAACACAATGCTTGTCAGAACGCTGGCAAGCTTATGTTGCCTGTTTGCGCTGCTGGCCGCGGGCCTGTATGCCCATATTTACTGGAATCTGCGTCACCCGGCCCCTGCGCCAAAACCGGTGAGCGTCGCGCAGCCTGACACGCAGCTTTCGGATATGCATTATGTTTACGTGTCGAAACCCTTCCCGACACCAAAAGTCAGTCACCCGGAATACAGCGCGCCTTTGCCGCCGCCGGGGGATCCGTTGATGATGGACAGCGAGCCTGACTGGCAGCAAGCCCCGGACAGTGACAGTTCCGCCAGCCCTTTATCCGACTCGCATGACGTTCCGCCGGAAACCGGGTCACTCTCATTAAAGGAACGGCTTATGGAAGCGCTTAAAGAACAGCAGCAGGATTATTCGCGGGGAAAAATACCGCAGGACCCGGTTGATGAGACACAAGCCAGCGCTCTGAATGGCGAAAGCGTAATAAATCAGACGGCGGCGTTTAAAACTGAAAAAATATCTGTGCAGGGAATAAAAAAATCTCCATCGGCGTTAACCCATGGAGATTCGGAGAAGGATGTTCAGTAACGTTCCGGTAGGCTGCTGATGTTTATCAATTTACCTTTTTCCACCACAATGTACTGACCTTTTTTCAGGTCGGAGAGAATTTTTATAATGGTGCTACGCGCCAGGTTGGTGTATTCCTGAATATAGTCATAAACATTAATATCGCGATTCTGGTAGAGAATAAGATCATTAATTTCCAGAAGAAATTCGCGCACCACGGAATAGGCGCTGCGGGCAACCAAAACATCGTCCCGCTTACTCAGAATATCAATATACCAGACCAGAATTTGGCTAAATTCGAGCCAGAGATTGTTTTCACTGATGATGCGCTCAAATTCCTCTCTTTTGATGGTGCGAATAACGCTGGTATCGCGGGTAATACCATACATATGAGACGCCCGGTTATAGACAGCGGAGACCCCTAAAAAGCCCGCATGACGCATGGTGAACATGCTTAACTCATCGGAACGTCGGCGAATTTCGATTTCACCGCGGATCAGGATGTGAACATAATTGGTATCTGCAGTAATGACTTTCTGCCATTTTTTCAGTGTTTTTTCAGGATAATCAGCCGTGGCAGCGATAATCGCGTCTATCGCTTTTTCCGGGCGACTATTTCTACTGTAAATATTTAACATTAGTATGCCTGTTTCATTTTTTTTAGAGTAAATGGAACCCCTGCAACAGCAATGTCGCAACTGATAAATGAGGTCCGATTCAAATAAATTAAGACGATAGCCTGGAGGAAAATTACTCTCTAATATTTTTAATTGGCTAACTTGATTAGCAAGCTATGCTTCTATATTAAATGTGGGTAATTTTAAGTCAATTAACTAAAAATGAATTGGCAATGTACTTAAGATTAATCTTAAGCCAAAGACAAATACTCATAAGTGAGTAGTTTTTTTTAGGTTATTTTTGTCCGTATTTTTCCAGCAGAGCTTCTGCAATGGCTATTGTTTCTTTATCAGAAACACCACTCCATAATTTTGACCGGAAATGCATCTGAAACGCCATAATAATACGTTTCTGCTGCGCCAACGATATATTATCCGGCACCTCGTAACCGTATCGGGAAAGCAGATTAAGCAGCGTGGCAGTGTCCGCAGGCTCATAAGGAGGCTGTCCGTTCAGATAAAACGCGACCCGGTCAGGATCGGGCCAGGCACCAATGCCCTGCTGCGCCAGCGCCTGCCATGGGAACAGCGGCCCCGGATCGTCTTTGCGCTGAGGCGCGATATCCGCATGGGCTACCACGTTTTGTGGCTTGATGTCATAGCGCTGGATAATGTCCTTCGCCAGCGGGATCAGGGCGGCAATCTGCGCCGGTTCAAACGGCGCGAAGCGTTTCTCATCGCCGTGCTTTTGCCAGCCGCGGTTTTCCAGCTCAATCCCAATCGAGGTGTCATTAATACGGGTAGCGCCGCGCCAGTAGCTCACCCCGGCATGCCAGGCCAGATCGCGCTCCGGCACCAGCTGCCAGATCCGCGGCTTGCCGTTGTGCTGCGGCGGGATCGCCGGGATCAAATAGTGGGAGCTGACGTTTTTATCGGTCAGGGTGGCGAGAGAGCTGTCGAAGTCGTCGGCAGTATAGTGGATCACCAGCACCTTGATACGCGGGTAGGCCGCCTGGGCCTGCCGTCGGGTATCCAACTCATAGGCACCTTTATCCACGACGCCTTTTTCTGTCGCACAGCCTGCCAGCAGCAGCGCCAGCAGGAGAGGCGCAAGCGCGTGCTTCATCGGCGCGTTTTCACTGCCGTACCGCTGACGCTGACCATCAACATGCTGGCGTCTTTGCCGACGGTTTCGTAGTCGATATCGATCCCCACGACGGCATCCGCGCCCAGGGCCTTCGCCTGCTCGCCCAGCTCTTTAAAGGCGATGTCACGAGCTTTACGCAGCTCTTTTTCATACGCGCCAGAGCGGCCGCCGACGATATCGCGGATACCGGCAAAAAAGTCGCGGAAGATATTGGCGCCGAGAATGGCTTCGCCGGTCACCACGCCGCAGTATTCGCTGATCGGCTGCCCTTCCAGAGTGGGGGTGGTAGAAAATTGCATCTTCGTCTCCTTGTTGCGCGTTAAGTGCAGGACCCGGCCCATCAGGCGTTTATTGTTGAAGGCAGTTTGGACACGGACAGCGCGGAACAACCGGAGCGTACACGTAGTACGTGAGGATTGTGAGCACTGGCAAGGTCCAAAATGGCGAATAAAATAGCCTGATGGGCCGGGTCTAAGCGTATAAGAACAAAACCATTATCTCTTCGTTACGCTATCATTTAAAGGTTAGTTAATTATTGCAGCCTCATAAGGAAATCAACATGCGCTATTCTGCTTTGACGCTTTTAGTGCCTTGCGCGCTGCTGCTCAGCGCCTGCACCACCCCGGTCACCCCGGCTTTTAAGGATATCGGTACCCGCAGCGGCAGCTGCATTACTGGCGGCCCGGATGCTGTGGCCCAACAATTCTATGACTACCGCATTTCGCACCGCAGCAATGACTTCACCGCGCTGCGCCCGTATCTGAGCGATGACCTGGCGATGCTTCTCAATAATGCCAGCCGCGATCCGCAGCATCAAAACCTGCTGAAAGACGATCCTTTCTCCAGCCGCAACATTGCGCCGCAAAAAGCTGAAGTCTCCAGCGCATCCACTATTCCGAATACCGATGCGCGCAACATTCCGCTGCGGGTGAAACTGACGCAGGGCAGCGAGACCTGGCAGGATGAAGTGCTGATGATCCGCGAGGGTCAGTGCTGGGCAGTTGATGACGTGCGCTATCTCGGCGGCACTGTTCACGCCCCGGCAGGCACCCTGCGCCAGTCCATTGAAAAACGCTAAACAGTCACGCTTAACCGCCCGTCAAGCAGGGAAAACCCCGTAAAATGTCTGGCATTTCGTGAGGAATGCCGACATTTATACTCGCCGCCCAGACCTTCCGCTATTTTGTGCTATGTTTAGGTATAGATTCGGTTTATATTTAACTTTTAACGCAGAAATATTGCATAACTATTCTGCCGACGGTACTATTTGCGGCCTCAATTGCTATAGATTGCCTGGATGAGTAAAGACTGCCCCGATGAGTATTCAACTAAACGGCATTAACTGCTTCTACGGCGCACACCAGGCGCTGTTCGACATCACACTGAATTGTCCTGAGGGCGAAACGCTGGTGCTGTTAGGCCCAAGCGGGGCGGGTAAAAGCTCGCTGCTTCGCGTCCTCAATCTGCTTGAAATGCCGCGCTCCGGTACGCTGGATATCGCCGGTAATCACTTTAATTTTGCCAAAGCGCCGTCTGAAAAAGCGATCCGCGATCTGCGTCAGAACGTCGGGATGGTCTTCCAGCAATACAATCTTTGGCCGCACCTGACCGTGCAGCAGAACCTGATCGAAGCCCCATGCCGCGTGCTGGGCCTCTCCAAAGAGCAGGCGCTGGCGCGTGCCGAGAAGCTGCTGGAACGTCTGCGCCTGAAGCCCTACAGCGATCGTTATCCGCTGCACCTCTCTGGCGGTCAGCAGCAGCGTGTGGCCATTGCCCGCGCGCTGATGATGGAGCCTGCGGTGCTGCTGTTTGATGAACCGACCGCCGCGCTGGACCCGGAAATCACTGCCCAGATCGTCAGCATTATTCGCGAGCTGGCGGAAACCAATATTACTCAGGTGATCGTGACGCACGAAGTGGAAGTGGCGCGTAAAACCGCCAGTCGTGTGGTCTATATGGAAAACGGTCATATTGTTGAGCAAGGGGATGCGAGCTGCTTTGCCCAGCCGCAGACCGACGCGTTCAGAAATTATCTGTCTCACTAATCGAATCGAGAGAACGACAATGAAAAAAATAGTGATTGCCGCCCTGCTTGCCAGCGTTAGCCTCTCTGCCACCGCTGCCGAAACCATTCGTTTCGCCACCGAAGCCTCCTACCCTCCGTTTGAATCAATGGATGCGAACAACAAGATTGTGGGCTTCGATGTGGATCTGGCTAACGCCCTGTGTAAAGAGATCGACGCCACCTGTACTTTCTCGAATCAGTCTTTCGACAGCCTGATCCCAAGCCTGAAATTCCGCCGTATTGATGCGGTCATGGCCGGTATGGATATCACGCCAGAGCGTGAAAAGCAGGTTCTGTTCAGCACCCCGTATTACGAGAACTCTGCCCTGTTCATCGGTCAGAAAGGCAAATATGCCTCTATTGATGCGCTGAAAGGCAAGAAAGTGGGCGTGCAGAACGGCACCACCCATCAGAAATTCATTATGGATAAGCACCCGGAAATCACTACCGTGCCTTACGACAGCTACCAGAACGCCCGTCTGGATCTGCAAAATGGCCGTATTGATGCCGTCTTTGGCGATAACGCGGTGGTCACCGAATGGCTGAAGGCCAACGACAAGCTGGCCGCGGTTGGCGATAAAGTGACGGATAAAGATTACTTCGGCACCGGTCTGGGTATTGCTGTGCGTCAGGGCAACACCGCGCTGCAGCAGAAATTCAACACCGCGCTGGAAAAAGTGAAGAAAGATGGCACGTACGATTCCATCTATAAAAAATGGTTCCAGAAGTAAGATCTGATGAACGAAATTTTTCCATTAGCAAGCGCCGCCGGGATGACCGTCGGCCTTGCCGTTTGTGCGCTGATTATCGGCCTGGTGCTGGCGATGATCTTTGCCGTGTGGGAGTCGGCTAAGTGGCGACCTGTCGCCTGGACCGGCTCTGCACTGGTGACCCTTCTTCGTGGCCTGCCGGAAATTCTGGTGGTCCTGTTTATCTATTTCGGCTCCTCGCAGCTGCTGCTGATGCTGTCGGACGGCTTTACGCTCAATCTGGGCGTGGTGCAGATCCCGATTCAGATGCAGATCGAAAACTTCGATGTCAGCCCGTTCCTGTGCGGCGTGATCGCCCTCTCCCTGCTCTATTCCGCCTATGCATCGCAGACTCTGCGCGGCGCACTGAAAGCGGTGCCGGTAGGCCAGTGGGAGTCCGGCCAGGCGCTGGGGCTGTCGAAAACAGCGATCTTCTTCCGTCTGGTGATGCCGCAGATGTGGCGTCATGCCCTGCCGGGGCTTGGCAATCAGTGGCTGGTGCTACTGAAAGATACCGCGCTGGTGAGCTTAATCAGCGTTAACGACCTGATGCTGCAAACCAAAAGCATCGCCACCCGTACCCAGGAGCCCTTTACCTGGTACATCGTGGCGGCGGCCATCTACCTGGTGATCACGTTGCTCAGTCAGTACATTCTCAAGCGTATTGACCTGCGTGCGACGCGTTTTGAACGGAGACCAGGCTGATGCTGGATTACTTACCCGAACTGATGAAAGGGCTGCACACCAGCCTGACGTTGACCGTCGCCTCGATTATCGTGGCGCTGGTGCTGGCGTTGATTTTCACCATCATCCTGACGCTGAAAACGCCGGTACTGGTGTGGATTGTCCGCGGCTATATCACGCTGTTTACCGGCACACCGCTGCTGGTGCAGATCTTCCTGATTTACTACGGCCCGGGCCAGTTCCCGACGCTACAGGAATATCCGGTGCTGTGGCATTTGCTCTCCGAGCCGTGGCTGTGCGCCCTGCTGGCCCTGTCGCTGAACAGCGCCGCCTATACCACCCAACTGTTCTACGGGGCCATTCGCGCCATCCCGGACGGGCAGTGGCAGTCGTGCGGTGCGCTGGGGATGAGCAAGAAAGATACGCTGGCGATCCTGCTGCCGTACGCCTTCAAGCGCGCCCTCTCTTCGTACTCTAACGAAGTGGTGCTGGTGTTCAAAAGTACCTCGCTGGCCTACACCATCACCCTGATGGAGGTGATGGGTCACGGACAATTGCTGTACGGACGCACCTACGATGTGATGGTGTTTGGTGCCGCCGGATTGATCTACCTGGTGGTCAACGGCCTGCTGACGCTGCTGATGCGTTTAGTTGAGCGTAAAGCGCTGGCCTTCGAACGCCGCAACTAAGACTGCATACATTGTGATTACTCTAGGCGGGCAAGTCTAACGACCACCCGCCTTTTTTTAGGAATCAAGTAATAGTTAATCATTTTTATTGCATACAAATTCATTCAATGGCATTGTAACTCCCAGCCGCAGACACGGCGCATAATGACAAGATTGACAGACGGGAGCTTCACAATGAAAAAGTTAGTTCTGGCCGCTTTACTGGCAACCTTCGCCGCGGGCGCTTCTGCCGCCGATAAAATCAACTTCGGTGTTTCTGCTACCTATCCACCGTTCGAGTCACTGGATGCCAGCAACCAGATCGTCGGGTTTGATATTGACCTGGCAAAAGCGCTGTGTACCCAAATGCAGGCGGAGTGCACCTTTACTAACCACGCCTTTGACAGCCTGATCCCGTCCCTGAAATTCAAAAAATATGACGCGGTGATCTCGGGCATGGATATCACCCCGGAGCGTAGCAAGCAGGTTGCCTTTACTGACCCGTACTACGCCAACTCCGCAGTGGTGATCGCCAAAAAAGGCCAGTACACCTCCTTTGAGCAGCTGAAAGGCAAGCGCATTGGCATGGAAAACGGCACCACACACCAGAAATACCTCCAGGATAAGCACCCGGAAGTGAAAACCGTGGCGTACGACAGCTACCAGAATGCGATTATCGACCTGAAAAATGGCCGTATCGATGGCGTGTTTGGCGACACGGCGGTGGTGAACGAGTGGCTGAAAACCAACCCGCAGCTGGGCACCGCAACGGATAAAGTGACCGACCCGCAGTACTTCGGCACCGGTCTGGGCATTGCCGTACGCCCGGATAACAAAACCCTGGTAGAGAAACTGAACGGCGCTCTGAAAGCGATTAAAGCAGACGGCACCTATCAGAAAATCAGCGACCAGTGGTTCCCGCAGTAAGATTTTTTGCCCGCGGGCGGCTACGCCTTACCCGGCCGGTTTGAGATTTGCAGGCCGGGTAAGCGTCAGCGCTACCCGGCATGGCTCACAGCGGCACAAAGAAACGAAAACAGGCTCCATGCGCCGCCTCCATCAGTTTGATCCCGCCGCCGTGCAGCTCCAGCATCCTTTTGACAATCAACAGCCCCAGCCCACCGCGATTATCCCGCGATGCCTGCTGACTCAGCGCTGAAGGCCGCATGAACAGCTGATCCCGGAGATGTTCATCGACGCCCGGCCCGCTGTCATTCACCTCCACCTGCAACTGCTCCCCCTCCAGCCACACCTTCAGCCCAATTTCGCCGCCTGGCGGCGTATGACGAATGGCGTTATCCAGCAGGTTGGTCACCACCCGCTCGATCATCGACAGATCGGCGTTGATCATCGGCAACTGGCGCGGCACGTCGATATGCAGCCGGAGCTGACGGGTCTCCACCGCCAGGTCAAACTTTTGCGCCACGTCGGAGATCAGCTCCCCGATGGCAAAGCGCTCCCGCTGCGGCTTGATGCTGCCATGCTCAAGACGCGCCAGCTCAAACAGCTGCTGGGACAGATGACGCACTTTATGCCCCTGACGCAGGGCAATAGCGAGATAGTGCTGCGTCTCCTGCGCCGAAAGCGTGCCGGATTTGAGGGACAGCGTTTCCAGATACCCCAGCAGCGAGGTCAGCGGCGTGCGCAGATCGTGGGAGATGTTGGCGATAAACTCCCGGCGCTGCCGGTCGCTGTCGGCCAGTTGATCCCACTGGCTGGCAATCTGCTGCGCCAGCTCGATAAAGGTGTTACGCAGCAGGGCCACTTCGTCAGACGGGGCGGCCTGCGGGGGCTGGGCGGCCAGCTGCTTGATAACGTGCATACTTTCCCGATCGAGGCCACTCACCTCGTCGGTCAACTGCTTCACCGGCCGGGTGACCCAGTACCAGACCAGCCCCCCCGCCAGCGCCCCGAAAAGGGCCACCAGCAGCAGCGACCAGAGCACCGTGCTCCAGAGCGTTTTTTGCCACGCCTGCTCCGCCAGTGCGTTCAGCTCTTCCCCCTGCAAAATGATATACAGATAACCGCGCAGTACGCCGTCCTGATGCAACGGCACGGCGCTGAAGACCTTCTCGCCCGTCAGGGTGCGTGGATCGTCCCCGTAGACCGGCATCATCCCGCCGCTGAGAAACTGCTGAACCGGCGCAACGGCGAGCTTCTGCCGTTTGATATGCCCCGGCGGGGCGGCATCCGCGAGGATCTGTCCGTCCGGGGAGAGAATGTAGAGTTCCACACTGGGGTTAAAGGTCATCAGCCGATCGAACAGCGGCTTGAGCCGGGTGCGATCGACCTGCCCCTGGGCATCCAGCAGTGTTTCGCGCTGGGCGATGTGCTGCGCCAGCCCGCCGGACAAACGCTGCACCATGGCGTTGCCGTACTGCATGCTGGTCCAGAGCTGCACCGCGCAGGCCACCGCCGCACAGCCCGTCAGCAAGAGGATAAACAGCAGGGTCAGGCGGCGCGTCATTCTGCCTCCCGGGCAAACCGGTAGCCTTTACCCCACACGGTGCGGATCACCTCCGGCTCGGCGGCATCTTTTTCAATTTTTACCCGCAGGCGGTTGATATGGGTGTTGACGGTGTGTTCGTAGCCTTCGTGCTGGTAGCCCCACACCTGTTCGAGAAGGGCCAGGCGGGAGAAAACCTCCCCGGGATGACGGGCGAAAAAGTAGAGTAAATCGAACTCACGCGGCGTGAGATCCACCACCTCGCCGTGCAGCTGGACGCTGCGGGCCAGCGGGTCGATGGTCAGGCCGTGGGCGGTGATAAGCCCGGATGTCTGCTGGCCCATCGCCTGCTGACGGCGGAACAGCGCCCGGATCCGCGCCACCAGCTCCTGCACCGAGAAGGGTTTGGCGAGGTAATCATCGGCCCCGGTTTCAAGGCCCAGAATGCGCTCGGTTTCGCTGCTGCGGGCGCTGATGATAATCACCGGCAGGTAGTGGTCGCGCTGGCGGATCGCCCGGCAGAGGGTCAGTCCGTCAACGTTGGGCAGCATCAGGTCGAGGATCACCGCATCCCAGTGGGTTTGCCCGAGCAGGTGCAGCGCCTTTTCCCCGTCTGCCTCGTGGGTGATCACATAACCTTCGTCTTCTAAATTGAGGCGCAGTAACGCGGCGATATCGCCATCGTCCTCCACCAGCAGGATCTGCTTCATCGGTCAGCCTTATTCAATCTTAACAGGTAAAGCTTACCCGATTTCCGGGGCGGGAAACGTTCACATTTTGTTTAACATTGTGCGGAGGTGCCCTCGCCACGGCGCTCTCCCGCAGGGAGAGCGCAAGCGCAGCGTCGCCGGGCAGTGGCTCAACGCTTAATTAACAGCGTTAATACTTCGTAGTGCGCGGTGTGGGGGAACATATCGAACAGCTGAACGCGCGCAATGTGATAGCCCGGCAGGGCGTGGAGATCTTTCGCCATCGTCTGCGCATTGCAGCTGGAGTAGATAATAAACTGCGGAGCCATCTGGCTCAGGTAGTCACACAGCGCCTGGCCGATGCCGCGCCGGGGCGGGTTAACCAGCACCAGATCCGGCACGTTGTCCTGGCCGGTGGCAAACTGCGTTGAATCGAGCGCCTGAAAATGCAAATTGGTTAACCCCAGCTCGGTGGCTGACTGCGTGGCGCAGGCGATCGCCTCGGCAGAGATTTCAATCCCGGTCAGCTTCATCTGCGGCGTGGCGCAGTGCAGGCCAAAGCCGCCGACGCCGCAGAACAGATCCCACATATGGTTGACCGGCAGCTGACGCACCCAGTCGCGCGCGGTGGCATAGAGCTGGCTGGCAACGGTTGGGTTGGTCTGGAAGAAGCTCTTCGGGCGGATCCACAGCGGCACGTCGTTGAAGCGTTCTGCCAGCGCCTGGGCGTCGGTGAGGAAGATCTCTTCGTCCCCTTCCATGATCGCCATATGCACCGGCTGAATGTTCGCGGTAATCACCGTCAGCTGCGGTAACTGCTGTTGCAGCCACGGCAGGGCCGCGCGCAGTTGGGGCAGCTTAGCCTGCGAGCGCAGCACGAAACGCAGCATCATCCCGCCATCACGCTGGCTTTCTGTCAGCAGAATATACTTCAGCTCGCCGCGCTTGCGTTCCACGTTGTAGGGGGTCAGACCCGCGCGGGCAATAAAGGGTTTCAGAGCGGCAAAGACCGGGGCGAACGAGGCCGGATAGAGCGGGCAGTCGGTGAGATCGACAGGCGTGCCATCCCGGTGCAACATGCCGAGCAGCGGCTTCTCGACGCTGCCGCTGACCACCATTTTGGCTTTATTGCGAAAGGCCTGTTCCGGCCCGCTGACGGGCGCGCACCACTCAGCCACCGGCAGGCCAGACAGTAAAGTCTGCAGGTCGGCCATTTTGGCGGAAAGTTGAGAAGAAACCGGCTGTTCTATCCACTGACAGGAGCGACAGCGACCGGCGTCATAGAGTGCGCACTGCATAACGAAACCTTAATACGTCTGGGGGCAGCGATTATACACGTTATTGCAGACGGAAAAACCGTCGGCTGGCCGCCGGAACAAACAGCAGGCCGAGCACCAGCAGGTCGGGCAGCTTTTGCATCACCAGGGTGTGGAAGATCTCGCGTTTTGACTCGCCGGGGATGCTGAACAGTTCAGGATAACCGTAGCCCAGCGACGCGGCCCACAGATAGCCGGTAGCCACCACCTGGGTCAGAAGGTAGATAAGTCGCGCCCAGTTACGCCCTTTTACCAGCGAAAAAGCGCAGTAAATTTCGATAAACACCAGCATCAGGCTGGCGAAAAAGACCAGCGTCAGGTTCCATGTCTGGACACTGCGGTGAATGAACTCCCCCATGCCGCGCACGCCCAGGGTATTGAAAATCATGAATACATCAAGGCAGCGGATCATAATAATGGCGAGCGCCGCCACCTGCACCAGAGCAGGAACATTCAGACGGGCATGTGACTGACTTGTTTTACTGAAAAATCCCAACGTGATGTCTTCCATGAAACGATGCCGCGATAACGCGGCATCTCATTTACGCCTGTGCAGATTTTAGGAGCTTCAGCCGCGTCTTGCACGTTGGATATCGCGCTGGCGCTGTTTTTCAGAACGCGCCATCAGATACCAGGCAATCAGCCCGATAATGCCCACCACGCCGAGAATGATCGTTGCCAGGGCGTTGATCTCCGGGTTAACCCCCATGCGCACGCTGGAGAAGACCAGCATCGGCAGCGTGGTCGCTCCCGGGCCAGAGACGAAACTGGCGATCACCAGGTCGTCCAGCGACAGGGTAAAGGCCAGCAGCCAGCCGGAGACCACCGCCGGCATAATCATCGGCAGGGTGATGATAAAGAACACCTTCAGCGGCGTGGCGCCCAGATCCATCGCCGCCTCTTCAATGGAGTGATCCAGCTCGCGCAGGCGCGAGGAGATCACCACTGCAACATAGGCGGTACAGAAGGTGACGTGGGCCAGCCAGATGGTCAACATGCCGCGATCTGACGGCCAGCCGATGGCGTGCCCCATGGCGACAAACAGCAGCAGCAGCGACAGGCCGGTGATCACGTCGGGCATGACCAGCGGAGCGGTGATCATAAAGGCAAAACCGTTGGCCCCGCGAAAGCGACCAAAGCGCACCATGACCACGGCGGCGATGGTGCCGAGGATCACCGCCATCGTTGCCGCACAGGCGGCAATGGTCAGGCTTAACCCCACGGCGCTGATCATCGCCTGGTCGTGGAACAGCTCGCCGTACCAGCGCGTGGACCAGCCCGCCCACACCGTCACCAGCTTCGAGCTGTTGAAGGAGTAGATCACCAGCATCAGCATCGGTGCATACAGGAACGTAAAGCCGAGCACCAGGATCAGGATCCGCCACGGAGAGCGCACTACCGGTAAGTTGTTCATCCATGATCTCCCATCTGTTTCTGCTGGTACTTGTGGAACCACATGATCGGCACGATCAGCAGGAGCAGCATTACGATCGCCACCGCCGAGGCCACCGGCCAGTCGCGGTTGTTAAAGAACTCCTGCCACAGCACGCGGCCAATCATAATGCTGTCCGGGCCGCCGAGCAGTTCCGGGATCACGAACTCCCCCACCGCCGGGATAAACACCAGCATCGATCCGGCGATAATCCCGCCTTTGGTCAGCGGCACAATCACGGTGAAGAAGGTTTTTAGCGGACGGGCGCCGAGATCAAGCGCTGCTTCCACCAGCGAATAGTCGATGCGCGTCAGGGCGGTGTAGATCGGCAGCACCATAAAGGGCAGATAGGCGTACACGATGCCGATATAGACCGCCAGGTTGGTGTGCAGAATCGTCAGCGGCTGATCGATAACCCCCAGCCACAGCAGAAAGTTGTTCAGCACGCCGTTGTTTTTCAGGATCCCCATCCAGGCATAAACGCGGATCAGGAACGAGGTCCAGGAAGGTAAAATCACCAGTAGCAGCAGGATATTTCGCGTCGAGGGCTTGCTGTGCGCCACTGCCCAGGCCAGCGGGTAGGCCAGCAGAAGGCAGCAAATCGTTGAGATGCCCGCCACCTGCAACGACTGTAAATAGGCCTCAAAATAGAGCGGATCGTCGGTCAGTTGCAGGAAGTTGCCCAGGTTGAGCATGATCGACAGCTGACTGTCTCCCCACTCCACCAGGTCGCTGTAGGGCGGGATTGCCCGCGCCATCTCTGCCAGGCTGATTTTAAACACAATCAGGAACGGCAGCAGGAACAGCAGGATCAGCCACACGTATGGGAGGGCGATCACCAGTTTGCGCCCATGGGCCATCTGCATCCGCGTCAGCCAGCTGGTATCAATGCCCGCCGCTATGCGGGCCGCAGGTTCAGGTTTGCTCATCGCCGTTCCTTATAC
The DNA here is from genome assembly GCF_050435045.1 of Leclercia sp. 1548. Classification (NCBI taxonomy): domain Bacteria; kingdom Pseudomonadati; phylum Pseudomonadota; class Gammaproteobacteria; order Enterobacterales; family Enterobacteriaceae; genus Leclercia; species Leclercia sp. 1548. The sequence goes on from NZ_JBNDJP010000001.1 coordinate 847,075, forward strand.
CGTCAGTACAACGCAGCTGTCTGCTTCCCAACACAGACGCACTTCGTCGCCCCAGGTCGGCAGCCCCTTGCGGTAGCGCCAGGTGTTCTGCAGCTGGGCGCTGATCATCTGGCCGCTCTTCAGCCGGACGTGATAGATGGAGAGATCGCCGAGATAGGCAATATGTACCACCTCCCCCACCGCAAAGTTGTAGCCGTCGGCCGGGGGTGCATCGCACAGGGTGATTTTTTCCGGGCGCAGCGCCACGTATACCGGCACGTTGTCCACCACCGAGTTGTCGGCGGCAACCTTCAGCGGATGAATGAGTCCCGGCGAGTCGATCACCAGGCCGTCCTCTTCCCGCGCTTTCAGCAGCCCTTCAAACACGTTGATTGAGCCGATAAATTCGGCGCTGTAGCGGGTGGTCGGGTGCTCGTAAATCTCTTCCGGCTCCCCTATCTGCACAAACTTGCCGCGGTTCATGATCGCGATGCGTCCGGCCATGGTCATGGCCTCTTCCTGGTCGTGAGTGACCATCACGCAGGTCACGCCCACGCGCTCCAGAATATCCACCACTTCCAGCTGCATACGGTCGCGCAGTTTTTTATCCAGCGCGCCCATCGGCTCATCTAACAGCAGCAGTTTGGGGCGTTTCGCCAGGCTGCGGGCCAGGGCCACACGCTGGCGTTGCCCACCCGAGAGCTGATGCGGCTTGCGCTTTGCAAACTCTTGCATGTGCACCAGGCTCAGCATTTCGGCCACGCGGGTGGCGATCTCGGCTTTCGGCATTTTGTCCTGCTTCAGGCCAAAGGCGATGTTCTGCTCCACGGTCATGTGCGGGAAGAGCGCGTAGGACTGAAACATCATATTGATGGGACGCTGATACGGCGGCACGTGGGAAAGGTCGACGCCATCAAGCATAATCTGCCCGGCGCTGGGCTGTTCAAACCCGGCCAGCATACGCAGCAACGTCGATTTCCCGCAGCCGGATGGGCCAAGCAGGGCAAAAATTTCGCCTTTATAAATGGTCAGGCTGGCATCATCCACGGCATTCTGACCATCAAAGGATTTGGTCAGGTTGCGGATTTCCAGCAGCGGGGTCAGCGCTTTACGGGTTTTCGCCTGCGGGCGGGGGATCGCGTCGTTCACGGGGTGCTCTCCGGCATCAATCAAACTGGTGCAAACGCACCATCAGGGTGCGTATCGCCGGGCACGCGCTTGCGTTGCCCGGCGTACATCACATCGTTATTTACCGCTTTTCACTTTCGTCCACGCACGGGTACGCACGCGGTCGATTTTCGGCTCCTGAACGCTCAGGGTGAACATTTTGGCGCGCACGTCAGCCGGTGGATAGATCCCCGGGTTATCACGCACTTCGGCGCTGACAAGGCTGGTGGCCTCTTTGTTGCCGTTGGCATAGAAGACGTGGTCAGAGATATGGGCAATAACATCCGGGCGCAGCAGATAGTTCAGGAACTGATAAGCTTCGTCTTTGTTTTTTGCATCGGCAGGCATCGCGAAGACGTCAAAGAAGGCCATCGCCCCCTCTTTCGGGATCGAATAGGCGATATTCACACCGTTTTTGGCTTCTTTGGCGCGGTTAGCCGCCTGCAGAACATCCCCTGCCCAGCCGATGGCTACACAGATGTCGCCGTTCGCCAGATCGTTAATGTACTGAGACGAGTGGAAATAACGGATATTAGGACGCAGCTTCAGCAGCAGGTCTGTTGCCGGGCCGGTGTAGTCATCCGCTTTGGTGCTGTTCGGATCTTTGCCGAGGTAATTCAGGACGGTGGCAAACACCTCTTCCGGGGCATCGAGGAACGACACGCCGCAGCTTTTCAGCTTCTCAAGGTTCTCTGGCTTCAGCACCAGATCCCAGCTATTTACCGGGGCATCGGCACCCAACACCTGTTTCACTTTGTCGACGTTATAGCCGATGCCCGTGGTGGCCCACATATACGGCATCGCGTATTTGTTTTCCGGGTCGTGTTTGGCGATAAGCTTCAGCAGCTCGGGATCGAGGTTTTTCCACTCCGGCAGTTTGCTTTTGTCCAGCGGCTGGAACACGCCAGCAGAGAGCTGACGCTCAAGGAAGCTGGCTGACGGCACCACCAGGTCGAAGCCGGTGCTGCCCGCCATCAGTTTGCCTTCCAGCACTTCGTTGGAGTCGAAGACGTCGTAAACGACTTTAATCCCGGTCTCTTTTTCGAAATTCGCCACCGTGTCCGGGGCAATATAATCAGACCAGTTATAGATATGCAGCGTTTTTTGTTCCGCCGCAAGCGTGCCGGCAGAGACCGCCATCAGAGCACCTGCAACCAGACCCGATAACCATTTTTTATGTAAAGCGATCATAGCGTTAATCCTTCTGAAAGCGCGTTAACAAACGCGCCAAAAATGAACACTCTTAACCTATGCAAGAAACGTGCATAATTTATCACTCTGCATGCAGCAGAAGATGTTACTCAGGTGGCGGTATCTGCTCGCATTTAACAGCATCGCAAGAATAAACTGTAGCTTGTCTCCGTAGCTATAGCTCAGATTAAAAAACGCCTTTTAACAATTTTTTATGCAGGAAGTGTCTATGTGATAAGCCGATTTGCCGGGATGGCGGTGAATAATTCTTTAAAGGAAGGTTAAATCCAGCAGAAACGAGGGTGTTATGCAGCCGCCACGACAGCGACTGCCTAAAAGTCAGACAGCTTTAGTGCAGAAAATTGCCCGCAGATTCAGGCTGCTCAGCGCCCTCTTCGGCGTTGTAGAGCAGTTGATGGGCGCTGGCTTCAAGCATCACCATGGAGATCTGCTCTTCGCTCTGCTGGATGAACGCCGCGAACTGCGGGAAAGTCAGCCCGACGGTGGCGTTGAAAGACTGGCAAACCACCAGCTTTGGCAGATTATCATCCTGTATATCGAGAAATGCTTTCACCGTCAAAGAACTGGCATTGATGGCAGATAAATCCGATGCTAAGGCCAGTAACGCCGAGGGTTTGACCTCTGCCAGCGCGGAAAAAAGAATGACGTCATTAATCAAATCGAGCTTGGCATCAAACACACCGTCAAAGTTTTGCATATGCGGCAGGTGCAGCGCCTGGCAGGTGTCGCATTCAAAAAAGCTGACGCCCATGTTGTCGAGCCAGTGACGCAAAGTATCAAGTGTCGGTACAACGAGTGAATCCATAACGGTGGAACCCCTTTAAAAAATAGTGCCTGTGCCAGGCGACGTGTGCGTGGCAGGTCAGTTATCCGCCCGTTTTCAGGCAAAACTCCGGCGTAGCCTGACGCTCTATCCAGCCGATCATCTTCCCGGCTATGTCAATCCCGGTGGTTTTCTCAATGCCTTCCAGCCCCGGTGAGGCATTCACTTCCATCACCAGCGGCCCGCGATCGGCACGTAAGATATCGACCCCGGCAACATCCAGCCCCAGCGTCTGCGCGGCCAGCAGTGCAATCTCCCGCTCGCGCGCGGTGATCTCTACCACCCGGGCAACACCGCCCCGGTGCAGGTTGGAGCGAAAATCGCCCTCTTTGGCCTGGCGCTCAATGGCCGCGACCACTTCATCCCCCACCACCAGACAGCGAATGTCGCGCCCTTTGGCCTCCTGAATGTACTCCTGCACCAGAATATGCGCGTTCAGGCCGCGAAAGGCATCAATCACGCTCTCTGCCGCCTGGCGGGTTTCGGCCAGCACCACGCCAATCCCCTGGGTGCCTTCTACCAGCTTGACCACCAGCGGTGCCCCGCCCACCATCTCGATCAGATCGCTGGTGTCGTCGGGCGAATGGGCAATACCGGTGATCGGCAGGTCGATCCCCTGACGGGCCAGCAGCTGCAGGGAGCGAAGTTTGTCGCGCGCCCGGGTAATGGCCACGGATTCATTCAGCGGATAACTGCCGAGCAGTTCAAACTGGCGCAGCGCGGCGGTGCCATAAAAGGTGATTGCCGAGCCAATGCGCGGGATAACCGCGTCGAAATGCGGCAGTTGACGCCCTTTATAGTGAATGGAGGATGCCGCCGGACTGATATTCATATAGCAGGACAGCGGATCGAGGATTTCTACATGATGGCCACGCTGCTCTGCCGCTTCACGCAGGCGTTTACAGGAAAAGAGCGTTCCATCCCGGGACAATATGGCAATTTTCACCCTGCACCTCTCAGACATAATCCGGTAAAAGCCTGCGTATCATACACGCAGGCAGGCGCAGGATGAATGGACTTATCGTGTAGCCCAGCCCTGTTTATGCAAATAATCGAGAATAAACGGACGGTTTTCCTTGATGATGGTGCGGCGGATATGGTCGCTCCAGGTATCACGGCGGTTATTGGTCGCGCGGCTGAGATAGTAGTTCGCCAGCTCCTCGTCGTACTGCGCCAGCACCTCTTTATCGACCGGCTGGTAGTGGTTTTCATGCACCACCATCGCCGCTGGCAGGCGCGGCTTGACGTCCGGGTTATCCGCAGGCCAGCCCAGGCACAGACCAAACAGCGGCAGAACGTGCTTCGGCAGCTGCAACAGTTCGGTCACGGCCTCAATACTGTTGCGGATACCGCCAATATAAACGCCACCCAACCCCAGCGACTCTGCCGCCGTCATCGCGTTCTGCGCCAGCATCGCGGTATCCACCACGCCGAGCAGCAGTTGTTCTGCCAGGCCAAGCTGCGCCTCAGGACAAATTTGCAGATGGCGGTTGAAGTCGGCGCAGAACACCCAAAACTCCGCCGCCTCAGCAACGTGCTTTTGCCCGCCGGTGAGGGTCACCAGCTGTTCACGCATCGCCGGGTCGGTGATGCGGATAATGGAGCTGCACTGCAGGAAGCTGGAGCTGGAGGTGCCCTGCGCACCGGCAATAATGGCCTCGCGCTGCGCTTCGGTGATAGGTTCCTGGGTAAAATGGCGGATGGAGCGGTGGGAACGTAACAGATCAATTACTGGCGTCATCTTGTCTCTCTTTACGGCGTTACTGACATTTCGCCAGTATAGGCAAAGAAAATGAGGCTGTAATTGGCCAAACATAGCCTGAAGGTATCAATGTAACAGGCAGAACCTGCTTTCCATTACCGATAGTTATCGGCAATATAGTGTCATTCGCCGTCTGGCTTAGTTTCAGGAGAGAGAAAATGTTTGCAGTAATTTTTGGACGTCCGGGTTGCCCTTACTGTGTGCGCGCAAAAGATCTGGCAGAAAAACTGACCGCTGAGCGTGAAGATTTTAACTACCGCTACGTGGACATCCACGCAGAAGGCATCTCTAAAGCCGATCTGGAACAGACCGTAGGTAAGCCGGTTGAAACTGTTCCGCAGATCTTCCTCGACCAGACTCACATCGGCGGCTTTACCGATTTTGAAGCCTATGCCAAAGAGCACCTGGGCCTGTTCGCTGCCCAGTAAGCCTTTCACGCCCTCACTCTGAGGGCGTTTTTACTCTCACCCGGCGGTGCTTCAGCGCCCGGCGCACAAACAGAAAGAACAACGCCCCTAATGCACACCAGAAAACGCCGCTCAGCAGCCAGGCCAGTTCCTGCAGAATGCTGCGTGACGAAATAAAGATCATCCGCATCACCACCAGACAGACCGGCGCGGCGAGTATCGCCCCCATCAGCGGCCTGATCACCTCGCCACCACGGGAGAAGAAGCCGGCAGCGATACCGGGTAAGATGAAAAAAAGTAGCCCAAGCCCAGGGTACCCCGAAGAAATAAACGCCCCCCTCACCTGGTACATCAGACAGATGCAAACTGCGGTAAACAGTAAAAAGCAGCAAGCCACGCCAAACCAGTTACGTTTAATATTCAATCTATCCCCCTGCCATTGCGGGCAAATACTTTTCCGTCCGATGGACGCCAATTAGTTGAGTCACCCGGCCTTCCTTGCCAAAATCACCGGGTCTTAACGTCACTGCTATCATTGGGTGATATCTGTTAAAAATTCACTAATAGTTTGATATTACTTTGTGGGATATATTATGATATGCGATCAGGAGTGTCTTAACTCCTGTTATTACAGCGCAAACAGTAGCCTAAATATCCCACCCCTTCAACCACTTACTGGTAAACGAAAAGTTATCCTCCGTGAACATAAACGTCGCAGAATTGTTAAATGGGAATTACATCCTGTTATTATTTGTGGTACTGGCTTTAGGTCTTTGCCTGGGGAAATTACGTCTCGGGTCAATCCAACTCGGTAATTCTATTGGCGTTTTAGTCGTTTCATTATTATTAGGCCAGCAGCATTTCAGTATTAACACCGATGCCCTGAATCTGGGCTTTATGCTGTTTATTTTTTGTGTCGGCGTTGAAGCTGGTCCCAACTTTTTTTCTATTTTCTTCCGCGACGGTAAAAATTACCTGATGCTGGCGCTGGTGATGGTTGGCAGTGCCCTGTTAATCGCGCTGGGTTTAGGCAAGATCTTTGGCTGGGATATTGGCCTGACGGCGGGCATGCTGGCCGGGTCGATGACCTCCACGCCGGTGCTGGTCGGTGCCGGGGATACGCTGCGCCATCTTGGGCTGGATAACGCCCAACTGTCACTGGCGCTGGATCACCTGAGCCTTGGCTATGCCCTGACCTATCTGATCGGTCTGGTGAGCCTGATTGTGGGCGCGCGCTATTTACCGAAATTACAGCATCAGGATCTGCAGACCAGCGCCCAGCAAATCGCCCGCGAGCGCGGTCTGGACACTGACATCAAACGCAAAGTTTATCTTCCGGTGATCCGCGCCTACCGTGTCGGCCCGGAGCTGGTGGCCTGGGCCGACGGTAAAAATCTGCGTGAGCTGGGCATCTATCGCCAGACGGGCTGCTATATCGAACGTATTCGCCGTAACGGCATTCTGGCCAACCCGGACGGCGATGCGGTGCTGCAGATGGGCGATGACATCGCGTTGGTGGGTTACCCGGATGCGCACGCCCGTCTCGATCCGAGCTTCCGCAACGGCAAAGAGGTGTTCGACCGCGACCTGCTCGACATGCGCATCGTCACCGAAGAGATTGTGGTCAAAAACCACAATGCCGTTGGCCGCCGTCTGGCACAGCTCAAGCTGACCGACCACGGTTGCTTCCTCAACCGGGTGATCCGCAGCCAGATTGAGATGCCAATCGATGACAACATCGTGCTGAACAAGGGCGATGTGTTGCAGGTGAGCGGCGACACGCGCCGCGTGAAAACCGTCGCTGACCGCATCGGCTTTATCTCCATTCACAGCCAGGTGACCGATCTGCTGGCGTTCTGCGCCTTCTTTATCGTTGGCCTGATGATTGGGATGATCACCTTCCAGTTCAGCAACTTTAGCTTCGGCATTGGTAACGCGGCGGGCCTGCTGTTCGCCGGGATCATGCTCGGCTTCCTGCGAGCCAACCACCCCACCTTCGGCTACATCCCTCAGGGCGCGCTGAACATGGTGAAAGAGTTTGGCCTGATGGTGTTCATGGCGGGCGTCGGTTTAAGCGCGGGCAGCGGCATTGGTCACAGCCTGGGCGCGGTGGGCTGGCAGATGCTGGTGGCCGGGTTGATCGTCAGCCTGGTACCGGTGGTGATCTGTTTCCTCTTCGGTGCCTACGTGCTGCGCATGAACCGCGCCATGCTGTTTGGCGCGATGATGGGGGCGCGTACCTGTGCCCCTGCGATGGAAATCATCAGCGATACCGCACGCAGCAACATCCCGGCGCTGGGCTATGCCGGCACCTATGCCATCGCTAACGTGCTGTTAACCCTGGCGGGGACCTTGATCATCATCATCTGGCCGGGGCTGGGGTAAGGGAGAAATTTGCGCAACGGCGAAAAAATTTCGCTAAGTGCAGAACTTTTCTGTCAGATGTCAGTCATAACTATTGCCACTGCTTTTCTTTGATGTCCCCAATTTGTGGAGCCCATCAACCCCGCCGTTTTGGTTCAAGGTTGATGGGTTTTTTGTTGCCTGAATTTTACCACCCATCGAATGAAACACTTACACCACCGCTTTCCCTTGTTGGCTACAAAGTGGCGACAATGCTTTAAACTGGCAGCAAAATCTTCACCTTAAGCCGTTTCAATCGCGTGCAACAATTCAACCAAAGCAACAGCGCCAACATCATCCCAGCGCAAATAACTCGATAAAGAACTTGTTCCTGAATCCCTTCCTAAAACTTTCTGACAGATAGCCTGATGATCGGCTGATGCGGAAACCCAAACGGCCCCGCCCTGATGGCAAAAGTAAGTAGAACCTTTCAAACCATCCCTCTGAATACGTTTCTTCCAGGTATCCACCTGCTGCGTTGTTACTCTTAAACTCATATTAGCCACTACGTAAATCAACTCATCACAGCCAACGATCCCTTAAAATACCAGGAATCAATCAGCGCGGAGAATCTCAGTGTTTAATTTTTATCCTGACAAAACATTCAGCAGAACAGAAGTCATGAGCCAACCAACACCTGTTCCTGCAATCAACGGTGTCTATTTCTGGTGGTTCAAAGAAATCCCTCCAGGCGTACCGACGGAAGATTGCCTCACTCAGGATGGGTACACATTGCTCTATGTCGGTATCTCACCTGATAAAAAGGGAAAACCCAACAGTCGCGCTAACCTTAAAACACGCATTAAAACGCATTACAGCGGCAACGCAGAAGGCTCGACACTCAGACGTTCGCTAGGGGTTTTACTTGCACTGGAAAGCAATTATCCGCTCCGCCGGGTTGGTTCAGGAAAAAGAACGACGTTTACCCATTTAGGTGAGCAATGGCTTGACCAGTGGATGGAAGAGAATGCAAAAGTTTACTGGGTCGCACATGAAGAACCCTGGTTACTTGAAGAAATTCTTATTGGCAGTATCTCACTGCCATTAAATATTCAAGGAAACAACCATCCTTTTAAGCCAACCCTTTCAGCCATGCGTAGTAAGGCAATGAAGGAAGCCAAAATAATGGAGATCGCAGATGAAACAGGATTTAGCAGAAGTAAAGTTGCAGAGATTATAGAGCAAGCTACGCAAGTAAAATGAAACAGTTATGAAGACAGCCGCTGCGCACGCCACCCTTCTCCCATTTAAGTGTTACGCTTAATACCTGAAACCCCATCCCTCCCCGAGCCAAAGGAGCAACAATGCTCGCGTTGTACAACACATTGATCGTGCTTTTAACCGTTGCCGCCATGGAGTTAGTCGCGGCCCTTGCGCATAAGTACATTATGCACGGCTGGGGTTGGGGGTGGCATGAATCGCATCATGAGCCGCGCACCAGCTGGTTTGAGGTAAACGACCTTTACGCGGTGGTGTTCGCTGTGCTGGCGATTGTGCTGATTGCTCTGGGCACCTGGGGGGTGTGGCCGCTGCAGTGGATTGGAGCGGGAATGACGCTTTACGGCGCGCTCTATTTTATGGTGCATGATGGCCTGGTGCATCAGCGCTGGCCGTTTCGCTATATCCCGCGCCGGGGTTATCTCAAGCGTCTTTATCTGGCGCACCGCCTGCACCATGCCGTTCGGGGCAAAGAGGACTGCGTCTCCTTTGGTTTCCTGTATGCGCCGCCCGTTGAAAAATTGCAGGCCACGTTACGCCAGCGCAAGGCGCGTCGCACGACTAGCGCGGACGCTGCCAGAGCCCGGCCGGACGCGGCGTCTGTGTCGCAAAACGAGAAGTGAGCGCCTGCCCGGCGCCTTTCAGCAGTAATCCCGACTTTTCAACCGCGCTGGTCCCCTGCCGTTTATCCCAGGCGCGGGACCCAGCCGCACTCACCTTCACGCCAATCTCACGATATACCCCGTGCGCCGAGGCGATTGCCCAGGCGGATCGCAGCGGCAGCCCCGCCAGCCCTTGCCGGGCAGAGGCATAGTAAGGCTCGGCTTCTGCCACCAGCCGCTGGGCAATATCCGCGAGGGGGGCGCGCATTTTGGGTTGCGCTATCGCCTCCGGGGGGATATCCGCCTCGGCCAGCCATTGGGCGGGCAGGTAACAGCGGCCAACCCGGGCATCCTCGACAATATCTCTGGCGATATTGGTCAGTTGAAACGCCAGGCCTAAATCACAGGCACGATCGAGCACAGCTTCATCGCGCACGCCCATCACCCGGGCCATCATTAACCCCACCACGCCCGCCACGCGGTAGCAGTATTGCAGGGTGTCATCGAACGTCTCGTAATGCGTCTCGCGTACGTCCATGGCAAAGCCATCAAGGTGATCGTAAGCCAGCTGGAGCGGGATATTGTGGCCCAGCGCCACCTCCTGAAAGGCGGCAAAGGCGGGCTCGTGCATCTCGCACCCTTCCCAGGCGCGCAGGGTCTGCTTTTTAAGCATCTCCAGGCGTAACTCTGCCTGAGCGCTATCCACGGGAGTGGCGTTAAACCCCAGCTCCTGGCCGTCGATTACGTCGTCGCAGTAACGGCACCAGGCGTAGAGCATCAGCACGCTACGTCGGGTCGCCGGGTCGAAGAGCTTCGCCGCAGTGGCAAAGCTTTTCGAACCCACAGCCATGGTGCCGGTGGCATGATCCATCAGGGTCGTATTCATCGGGAAAGCGCCTCCAGCATCAGCCCTGCCGTCGCTTTTGCCGAACCAATCACGCCGGGAATACCGGCCCCCGGATGGGTACCCGCCCCGACCAGGTAAAGGTTGGGGATTCGGCTGTCGCGATTGTGCGGTCGGAACCAGGCGCTCTGGCGCAGGATCGGTTCGACAGAAAAAGCCGACCCCAGATGGGCGCCCAGCTGATCGCGAAAATCGAAGGGAGTGAACATGCGGTGGGTTACCAGCTGGCTGCGCAGCCCCGGCATGTAATGGGCTTCCAGATAGGCAAAAATCCTGTCCCGCAGGCGCGGCCCTTCCACCGTCCAGTCGAGATCTGCGGTGCCCAGGTGGGGCACCGGCGCTAATACGTAATAACTGCCGCAGCCCGGCGGTGCCAGCGAGGGATCGGTAACGCAGGGGGCGTGAAGATAAAGCGAAAAATCCTCCGCCAGCGCATTTTTATTAAAAATATCGTCGATCAACTCTTTGTACCGCGGCCCGAAACAGACGGTGTGGTGCGCAAGATCGTGCTGCTTGTTCAGGCCAAAATAGAGCACAAACAAGGAATTACTCATCCGTTTACGCTTGAGCGATGCCGCACGAGAGGCGCCTACCGGATGGTGTCCCAGCAGTTTTTCATAGGTATGCACCACGTCGGCGTTGGAGGCCACCGCCGCGACCGGGATGACCTGGCCATCTTTCAGCTCCACGGCGCGAATATGCTCGCCCTCGGCCACCAGCCGGGTCACCTCAGCATTCAGCTGCAACTCGCCGCCCAGATCCTGATAGAGCTTCACCAGCCCCTGCACCAGCGCCCCGGTGCCGCCGCGGGCAAACCAGACGCCCCACTCACGCTCCAGGGCGTGGATCAGGGTATAGATGGACGAGGTGGCAAACGGATTACCGCCCACCAGCAGCGAATGAAAAGAGAACGCCTGGCGCAGCTGTTCATTCTCGATAAAGCGCGAGACCATGCTGTAGACGCTGCGCCAGGCCTGCAAACGGGTAAGCTGCGGCCCGGCGCGGAGCATATCGCGGAACGAGAGGAACGGCACCGTGCCGAGCTTGAGATACCCCTCGTTAAACACCTCCCGCGAGTAGGCGTGAAACTTGCGGTAACCTTCCACGTCGCGGGGGTTGAACCGTCTTATCTGCTCTTCCAGCCGGGTCTGCACATTGTCGTAATCAAACACCTCGCCGGTCTCCCAGCACAGGCGGTAGAAAGGGGTGACCGGCAGCAGATCAACATAGTCCGCCATGCGTTTGCCGGCCAGGGTAAAGAGCTCTTCGATGGCGGTGGGATCGGTTATCACCGTCGGTCCGGCGTCAAAGGTGAACCCTTTATCGTGATAAACGTAAGCGCGCCCGCCGGGCTTATCCCGCTGCTCCAGCAGAAGTGTGGCAATACCCTGCGCCTGCAGCCGAATGGCCAGCGCTAATCCGCCAAAACCGGCACCAATAATCACTGTTTTATTCATGGTGAAACGCTCGCATCCGGGGAGTGAGTTTCAGTATGGCGAGCATCGCTTCGCCGACGGGAACCGGGGGCTTACCTGCCAGGATCCGCGCTTTATCGGCCAGGTTCAGTTGCCCGGCGTAAAAGCGGGCAATCAGCCCTTCGTTAAGAGAGTAAAAACGCTGCATGACCTGCCAGCGTTTATCAGCATCCCCTGCCAGAAAGAGCATCCGGTTCAGGGTGCGGAAAAAACGCTGCGCGTGCCACTGGTGCAGGGCATAACGATGTATAACGGAAAAAACTGCGGCCGCGCTGAACTCCGCGCTTGCGGCAATGGCATCGGCCAGCGCCACCGCGTGCGGCAACGAATAGCCGGTGGTGGCATGAAACAGCCCGGCACGCAGGCCGCTGCATGGCTTCTTATCCCGCGCCTGCCAGTACGCGGGGAAATCCCCCGCCAGCATAATCGGCAGATGGCCCTGCTCTTCGCGAACCAGGCTCTCCAGGTACCAGCCCTGCTGACGGGCATAGTCAGCGATATTTTGCCGCGCGGCGCTCAGATGCAGCCGGGCGGCGTCAATGTAGTGGGTATCTTCAATCAGCAGTTCGGTTGCGGAAATCGGCAGGGTATAGACAAAACGATACCCGCCCTGCTGATTGACCGTGGCGTCCATCAGTATCGGCCGGGTCAGGCCGTGGGGCTGGCGCAGACGCCACTGTTGGCCGAGGAATGACTGGCTACCGGTGTTGAGGTGTTTGTCCGGCGTATAGCCCCGGCCATCAATGACCGCGCTGGCCCGGAGCCGCGTGCCGTCGGCGAGGGTCACCGTCTCAGGGGTGATATCAGTGACCACGGCGTCGGTTTGCAGGCTCTCGCCCAGGGTCTCCGTCAGCACGGCGGCAAAACGCGCCGAAGTGATGCTGAGATATTCTCCGGCAAGGGTCCGGTTCAGGCGGGGAAAGCGGACGTCGTATCCCTGCCAACGATGCGCCACCAGGGGGGCCATCCACCGGTGCTGATCGGGGGTTATGTCGCCCTCATGAAAGGACCAGGTGTGGTTACCGCCCGGCTGGCTGTCGGCCTCGAGCAGCAGCACGCGTAGCGCCGGGCACTGTTGTCGCAGCCGCAACGCGATCAGCCCGTTCGCCAGCCCACCGCCCACTAAGATGATGTCCCACGCGTGTGCCATCAGGTTTGTGCCACCAGCGGGGCCTGACGCAGCTGCGCCAGGTTTGCACTCCCGGTGCAGAAACAGGCGACGCGCAGTTGGGCGATGATTACCTGGAAATGGTCAATGACCGCCTCGCTGGAGATCAACGCGCTCTGCAGCACCCCGGCCGCTTGCCCCACCACGCTTGCGCCTAAGCGGATGGCTTTTGCCACCTCAATACCGTTGGCGATCCCGCCCGAGGCCACCAGCGGCATGTCGGGCAGGGCCTGATGCAGATCCTGTAATGCCGTTGCGGTGGGGATGCCCCAGTCGGCAAACGCCATGGCCACCGCCCGGTCGTGCGCGGTGACGGCGCGTTCGCCCTCTACCGCCGCCCAACTGGTGCCGCCAGCACCGGCGACATCCAGCATCGCCACGCCCGCCGCGGCCAGCTCGCGGGCAACCGGAACCGAAAGCCCGTTGCCCACCTCTTTTATCACCACCGGCACATGCAGCGCCTCAACGGTATGATGAATAGCGTCGATCACCCCGCACCAGTTGCGATCGCCGCCGTGCTGCAGCGCCTCCTGAAGCGGGTTGAGGTGGATAATCAGCGCATCTGCCGCAAGGGTCTCTACCGCACGTCTGGCGTAGTCGATCCCCTGTCGGCTCGCAATCTGCGCCGCACCGAGGTTGGCCATCAGCACAACGTCCGGGGCAAAGGAACGCAGCTCGCGCGTCAGGCCATAATTTACCTCGCTCTCCAGCGCCACACGCTGGGAGCCAACCCCCATAGCCAGCCCCAGCGCCTGCGCGGCAAGGGCCAGATGTTGATTGATCTGGCTCGCCCGGCGGGTGCCGCCGGTCATCGAGCTGATCAGCAGCGGCGCGTTAAGGGTCCGGCCAAACAGCGAGGTCGAGAGGTCAATATCATCCAGATGCAGTTCGGGCAGAGCACAGTGCCCGAAGCGCCATTTTTCAAAGCCGTTGGTACACTTTTTTGCGCCGGGTGCGCTGTTCAGTACGATATCGAGATGATCGCTTTTACGTTGCGACAGGCTGCTCATTGACACTCCGACAGGGATAACGACAGGCTCTGACTGATAAGCGTCAGCTGTTTTTCAAACCAGACGTGAACATAGTACCGGGCGGTATTTCCCGGCTGGCAGGCGCTGGCAATATGCTGATCGGCGCTGCGCACGTGTTCGCGCAGCCGCAGGAAGACGCTTTCTGCCCCCAGCACCGCCACCAGCGTCGATTTATCTTTATCCTGATGCGGATCTTTACCGGTGGCACTGGAGCCGTCCGTCAGGTCATCAATCAGCTGGAAGGCCTGGCCCAGATCGCGGGCGAAAAAGCGCAGACGTTCACTGACCTGAGGCGGTGCATCAGCGGCAATGGCCGCCAGTTGCAGGGTGGCGTTGAACAGGCTGCTGGTTTTCAGCTCGTTGGTCAGCAGGATCTCATCCGCATTCCGGCTCTGCCGGGACTCGTTCAGATCGCGAAATTGCCCCTGCACCAGCCCCATATGCCCCACCGATGCCGACAGCTCAGCAATCGCCCGCGCTTTTGCCTCAGGCGTAAGCGCAGGCGCGCGTGAGATAACGCAAAACGCATGACTCAGCAACGCCACCGCCGCCAGTATCGCGACGTTTTCGCCGTACTGATAATGAACGGTAGGACGTCCACGTCTGAGGGTGGCATTGTCCATGCAGGGCATGTCATCCAGAATCAGGGAGGCGACATGGACCATCTCAATGGCGCAGGCAAGGTCCAGCAGGCCTGTCTGCTCAGTTTTATAGCCCATATCCGTCGCGGCCAGCAGCAGCAACAGAGGGCGCATTCGCTTGCCGGCGACAAGCGTTGCTTCGCGCATGGCCGCATAGACCTGGCCTTCCTGCTCGCCCTCGGGCAAGAGTTGTTCCAGACGTCGTTCAAACGCAGACAGCAGCATTTTGACATCATCTTCATGACTAAGGGTCATAGGGGCTTCCCCGGTATTATGGTGGCGACGTCCGCAGAAGGGGTAAAAACGCTTGCCGCAGGATGATTTACAAAGCGTAGCGTATCCTTGTGCGTTTTGTTGTCCGGCGGAACAGTGGAAACGATATTTTGATTTTACACTCAATAAAATCAATATCTTAAAATTTATTTTGAGGAGTAAATTGCACAAAAATTTACATTTGTAGAGATTTTGAGTCGCCCGGCTGTGCCTCTCCCCGGGCTATCCTCATTCTTTGCCAAACGCCAGCCGGAGTGCGTAGTGGCGAATATCCTGCGGCCAGTGCCTGATACACGCGGTAAACGCCGCCTCGTCATCAGCGAAAAGTGCGCGCAGGCTGGCCTCGTAATCAGGCAGATCTCCCGCGATTTCGTACATAAAGTGGTAGGCGCGATCGTGGCGCTGGCGCTTATTATCCGCCGCTACGCTGGATTTTCTGGCCTGGTCGACAAGCCTGCGCAAGGTGGCAGACGCTCCGCCGGGCTGGGTGGCCAGCCACTCCCAGTGGCGTGGCAGTAATGTGACCTCTTTCGCGAGGACGCCGAGCTTTGGCCTGCCCCGGCTTCTGATGACGCTGCTTTCAGCCAGCTCCGGGTATACTGCCAGCGTGCTGGCAATATCTTCGTGAAGGTGAATATCGAGACGCTTGCCGCTGCGATCGTTAAAGATGAAAACGGTTTCATGACCGAGTTTTGCCGATTGAATCTGCTGGATCAGTTCGCTCAGCGTACCCTGGGCGATCTGTTTGTGCCGCCAGAAGGCGGTAAGGGTAATGTTCGCCATGCCGCTTCCTTTTTTATCCGGGTAAAAATAGCAACGTAGGCGTAAGGCCGCATCCTGTCAATTATACCCGGGTAAAAACCATGGCCCCCTGGCCCCTGCTTAACATGGGGAGATATGACGCGCTGGAAGTGTGTATAACAGCGGAAGATCGCTGTAAGGCTTAAAAATAAAAGGCAGATAAAAGCGTAGATCATTTTCGGTTAAAAACGGCTTCTGGAGGAATATATATCATCGCAGCGGAAAAATTTAATCCCTGTGGTTTTTCGCCGCCTGCTCTGCTGTATCCCGCTCCAAAGAACTACCAGAAATGGAGATTGACTGATCATGTCAACATGTTAAATTTTTTGAGGTTTTTCTCATGGATGAGCATCACGCTTTCTCGAGAGCAGTGGCAACATAAATTTTTCCTCCATCAGAATACGTTTTCGTGACTTGCCAGAACTTAAGTAAAATTTATAAGCGACCGCGAAAATCCTCCTCATCAATTATCAATGGCTCCATTGATAACATTGCGCCTTGAAAAAATAACGAACAAAAACGGAATTAACAGATGAGTATCACCCGACACAATTTAATCCTGCGTAGCTTACTGGTTCTGGCGTTAATTCTTGGATTAAGTGGCTGCTCTGTTCGTTACGATAAAAAAGGCAAAATTCTGTTTAATACCGATCTGGCGAGCGTACTGGGGAACGAAGTCGGACAGTTCACGCTGGCGGATGGCTCAACAGGAGCATTAAGAGAGCTGAATGGTCGTTATAGCCTGAAGTGGAGCAATCTGATGATTGAGCGCCCGCTGGAGGGCATCAGCTGGGCGAGGATCATCAACCAGTATCACATTGAAGGACATACGTTACTGCTGCTGAAAGTGGCAACGCCATCCTGCCCGGCACAGTATCGCCTGGTCGATCTGCAAAATACGCGCTCCCAGGAGTGGGCCTTCACCGGCGTGTGCGATACAGGGCCAGAGATCAACGCCAGCGCGGACAAGCTGCAACTGAATTTCACCACCGGCAATCGCGTTGAGCAGTTCAACTGGCAGCATGGCGAGGTTTACCACCGTCGCTTCCCTGTTCAGAAGCAAAAAACGGTCGTCAGCAACAGTAACGATAACGTGAGAACGTCCCGTAAAACCAAAGCGCAGCCTGTGGCGAAGCCGGTTAAACGCACACCGACCAAAACGGTGGAACCACTGCCGCCTAAGGTAGCCCAGCCGGAGTTGAACAATTCCGTGCCTACCGAGATCTATGCCCCGACGAAGACCCGTCAGACCAGCCTGGAGCTTAAATCATGACCGCGCAGGTTCAGGAAAAACACTGGCCGCAGGACGGGATCAAGCGTTCGGTCCTCCCCGCCTGGCAAAACTGGCTGGTGACGGGCATCACCCTCACCTATCTCATTTGTGAACTGGCCTTCAACTCCCGCCTGCTGGACCTGGTCGGCAGCGTCTCGACCGCCGATGAAGTTCACAACATGGAGCGCTACGGACGGACATTAACCGCCATCGCGGCGGCGCTGCTGGCGTTACAGTTCTCGCTGATGGGTCTTGTCCGGCTAAAGAAAAAAGGCGTCTGGCTGACGGCGAAAGCCAGCACCGCGCTGGTGCTGTTGATCTGCCTGATCACCGGCACATTAACCTGGCATGCGGTCGAATGGGTGATTGAACGCCAGGTGACGAAGAGCACGGGTGAGTTCCGTCAGATGTCCCTGCTGGCGCAGCTCTATCAGCACGCCTTAATTGAAGGACAGCAGACGCTGGAAGGCATCCCGCTGGATAGCGGCGGCGGGCAGGCGCAAACCTGGACCAGCCCCTCCGGGAAGGCGTTTCTGGCAACCTTACCGGTTCTGCTCAGTTCGTCCGATCGCTACCGTAAATTACTGGAACGCGATGCGGAACAGAACTTACGCGACAATATCAGTGCCCGGGAAGGCGGCGTTCGCGGCTACTACGAGCTCTGGCTCCAGGCTCGCGGCGAGGTGCATAAACAATTTGTTGCCTATTACAACGATGAGATGGATATCAGCGAAACGGTGCGACTTGAGCAGGCCCGGGCCTGGCAAAGGTACGAGCGCTCCTTAGAAGCGAAACGCCTGAAAACCTGGAACGTCCCACGCCGTTATTACGCCACTGTAAGAAAACAGGTTCGCGGCCAGGGCGTCCCTGTCACCAATGACTGGTCACCGTCAGATCGCACCGGGTTTAATGCCGCAGTGGCGAAAGCCGCCAGGCAGAAATATCTCGCCCAGCGAACCGTGGTCTACAAAGGGGTCACCCTCCCTAAGCGGCTGGACTGGGGCGTCTTTTTCCGCCTGGACGTGATTCAGAAAGAGTTACGCGAAAAACTGCTTCTCCCGGCGAATACGCTTGTTCGTGAAGAGTATCCGCTGAACGATAAGCTGAAGCAGTTTGCCCTTGAGCTTCACACGCCACATCTTAACGAGGCGGTGAAGCAGCAATTACCTGAACTGCGCGCGGCGGTATCAAGCTATAGCGCGGGAGGGAGTAATGAAAAGCTGGGTGAAGATGCCGCGCGTGCCGTTATTGTGCCGCCCATTGCGCTGATTTTCTCTCTGGTGGGTGCGCTTACGCACCTGGCAAAACTGCTCTATTTAGTCCTTCTTCCCCTGACGGCGACGCTATTAACCCGCCGTCCCTCGCGCCCGGTGCGGTTCCTGAATCGCCATCCTTTAGCCTTCCCTGTCGCGTTAATTGTCGTTCTGGTGGTCACGTTCAGTCTTATCAATAACAGCATCACTGAATCAGTGGCCTATAAAAATTTGAAAGATGGGCTGGCGGGCGCGAAAATTACCATAACCGATGAGCCTCTACCGCTGAGCGGGGGAGCGGTATTGCGTGTGATGCATGCCGTCAGTATCGGACAAAGCTACAGCTACCCGATCAATCAGTATTTGCGTGAACATGTGCTGCAGGGATTTGATTTCGGGTATGTCACGCGCGAAAAGTAATTTCCAGTCGGGAATACATCCATCAAAACAGCACATAAAGGCCAGCGCAAGCTGGCCTGTTTGTTGAGGTTAGATTCCCGCAATTCGCCTCACCATCGCCCGTAACGCCTCCCGCGAAAGCGGCTGTCTGTCGGTGACAAAATGCAGCGTCATCCCTTCGATAAACGCATCCAGCCCGCGGGCGGTGACCGGATCAAACCACTGCTCCAGCGTCGTCTGGCTGGTTTTCATCCAGTCCTGCATCACGGTTTTTAACGAGGGGCTGCGGTTCATAAACGCATAAAGCTGGTACATCAGCTCCATATTGTGCGGCGTGGTGACCTGGGAGCTGTAAATCAGGGTGGTGATGGATTCACAGGCCATTTCCGGCCCGGTCACACCGGCAAAGAACTCGCGGTACTGCACCGACATCTGCTGCGTAAACCAGGTGAAGGCCTCCTCAAGCAGTGCATCCATACCGGAAAAATAGTAGGTCATCGACCCCAGCGGCACCCCGGCGCAGCTGGCGATTTTGCGATGCGTGACGGCGTTCAGACCATGTTCAGCAATGGTGTCCAGGGTAGCCTGCAATATCCGTTCCCGCCGTTGCGGATCGTTGGGTCGTCTGTTCATTTATACCTCAGCGCATTTATGTACAAATGTACACAAACTTGCTAGTGTTGTCTTCTATGTTGTCCTTCTGGTACAGAAACCATGACCGTCATCTCACCGCGCAAAACGCTGCAACGCCGCCTGTGGGCGCTGTTTATGTTCTTCTTTATCCCCGGCCTGTTAATGGCCTCCTGGGCCACGCGTACCCCCGCCATCCGCGACATTTTGTCGGTCTCGACGGCGGAAATGGGCATCGTGTTATTTGGTCTGTCGATAGGGTCAATGAGTGGCATTCTCTGTTCCGCCTGGTTAGTTAAGCGCTTCGGCACGCGGAAAGTGATCCGCGCCACCATGTGCTGCGCGATTGTGGGTATGATGATGCTCAGCGCTGCGCTGTGGTTCGCCTCCCCGCTGGCCTTTGCCCTCGGACTGACCGTGTTTGGCGGCAGTTTTGGCGCGGCAGAGGTGGCGATCAACGTGGAAGGCGCCGCTATCGAGCAGGAGATGAACAAAACCGTGCTGCCGATGATGCACGGGTTTTACAGCCTCGGCACGCTGGCAGGCGCCGGTATCGGCATGGCGCTCACCGCCTCCGGTATCGCCGCCACGACCCATACCTTACTGGCCGCGCTGGTCTGTATCGCCCCGGTTCTGCTGGGGATCACCGCCATCCCGGATGGCAACGGCAAGAACCCCGCAGGTGAAGCCAAATCGGGTGAGAAAGGGCTGCCGTTTTATCGTGATATGCAGCTGATGCTGATTGGCGTGGTGGTGCTGGCGATGGCCTTTGCCGAAGGCTCTGCGAATGACTGGCTGCCGCTGCTGATGGTGGACGGTCACGGATTCAGCCCGACCTCTGGCTCGCTGATTTACGCCGGGTTCACGCTGGGGATGACCGTCGGTCGCTTTACCGGCGGCTGGTTTATTGACCGCTACAGCCGCGTGACGGTGGTTCGCGCCAGCGCCCTGCTGGGTGGTCTGGGCATTGCGTTGATTATTTTTGTCGATGTCGATTGGGTGGCTGGCGTATCGGTGGTGCTGTGGGGGCTGGGTGCCTCGCTCGGTTTCCCGCTGACTATCTCCGCGGCCAGCGACACCGGCCCGGATGCGCCAACCCGCGTCAGCGTGGTCGCCACCACCGGCTATCTTGCCTTCCTGGTGGGACCACCGCTGCTGGGCTTCCTCGGCGAGCACTACGGCTTACGTAGCGCCATGCTGGTGGTTTTAGGATTAGTGATGATTGCCGCCCTGGTCGCCCGGGCGGTCGCCAAACCGGTGACCCAGGCGAACTCGGTCATGGAGAATGGATAATGAGCGTAAAACTGATTGCGGTTGATATGGATGGCACCTTCCTGGACGATGCGAAGCAGTACAATCGCGCGCGTTTTCTGCGCCAGTACGCGCAGATGAAGGAACAGGGCATACGGTTTGTGGTCGCCAGCGGGAACCAGTACTACCAGCTGATCTCCTTTTTCCCGGAGATCGCCGATGAGATCGCCTTTGTCGCGGAAAACGGCGGCTGGGTAGTGAATGCCGGAGAAGATGTTTACAACGGCGAGTTAACGCAGGCCCAGTTCGCCACCGTGGCGGAGTTTCTCTGCACCATTCCTGAAGTCGAAGTGATCGCCTGCGGTAAAGGCAGCGCCTATACCCTCAAGCATTATGGCGAAGCCTTCCACGATCTTGCGGCGAAGTATTACCACCGGCTGGAAAAGGTGGATAAATTCGACAACTTTAACGACATCTTTTTCAAGTTTGGCCTAAACGTGTCGGATGACGATATCCCGCGTATCCAGGCAATCATCCACGAAAAGCTGAGCGACATTATGGTGCCGGTCACTACCGGACACGGCAGTATTGACCTGATCCTGCCGGGCATCCACAAAGCCAATGGCCTGCGTCTGCTGCAGGAGATCTGGGGCATCGACAACAGCGAAGTGGTCGCCTTTGGCGACAGCGGCAACGACGTGGAGATGCTGACCCAGTCCGGATTCAGCTTTGCGATGGCGAATGCCCGGGATCACATCAAAGCGGTTGCCCGCTATGAAGCGCCGAACAATAACGAAGAAGGGGTACTGGAAGTGATTGACCGCGTGTTGAAAGGGGAAGCCCCGTTCAACCAGGGCTAAACCCGGCGGCGCGTTACTTGCACCGGCCTACGGGTTTCGTAGGCCGGGTAAACGCAGCGCCATCCGGTAAAACGGCGAGCAGACTGCTTGCTTAATCCGGCTGTAATGAACTGCCCACCTGCTTGTCTTTCAGGAACACAAACATCAGTGCCAGCCACAATACGCCGTTCGCCAGGTTGAACAGGCTGAACAGCCCGTTGCCGCCGCTGCTGAAGGCGTGTTTGCTGACTTCGATACCAACGGTGAAGATCAGCATTTGCAACATGCCCATCGCCGCCGATACGGTGCCTTTGCTTATCTCGCTGGCAAACAGCGTCAGGCGCACCAGCCCGGCATTCGCCAGCCCAATACCAAACGCATAGATGCTCAGCCCGGCGGTCATCCACAGATACGCATGGGAAGAGACCACCGTCGCCACCGCCGCAACCACCAGCCCAATCACAATCGGCCAGCCGCCCATAATGATCAACGAGCGCACAGTACGGCGCGACGTCAGACGGGCCAGCACAACGTTGCCCACAATCAGCGCGCCAAAAATAGGCACCTGTAGCAGGCCATACTCGTAGCTGCTGAGCTTTTCGCCACTGATGATGATCACCGGCGACTGGGCAATCCACGCCAGCAAGGGCAGGCAGACAAAACCAATTGCCAGCGCCCCCGCCACAAAGCGAACATTTTTCAGCACCGCTTTATAGTCGCGCCCCAATTCCTGCAGGGAGAGCTTCTCCCCGATGCGGGTAGCGGTTTCGGGCATGGCGCGGTACAGACCGTAAAACGAGATCGCCGCCAGCGCCGCAAAGAGTACGAACATCCCCTCCCAGGGCGCAACATGCACCCAGGCGGCCCCCACCAGCGGGCCGAGCAGCGGCGCAATCAGCGCCACGTTAGCCATCAGGGCGGTGATTTTAATGCACACCGCTTCCTCGAAAGACTCCTGAATGGCGGCATACCCGACAGCGCCAATAAAGCACAGGCTGATGCCCTGTAAAAAACGCAGCACCATAAATTGTTCGATGGTTTGCGCCAGCAGGGTCGCCAGGCAGGTGACGATAAACCACACCACCCCGGTTAACATCACCGGGCGGCGGCCAATACGATCCGACAGCGGCCCGAGCAGCCACTGTAAAAACATCCCCCCCGCCAGATAGGCAGTCATGGAGGTGGGAACCCACTCAATCCCGGCGTTGTACTGCTCCACCACCGCCAGCATGCCCGGCTGGATCATATCGTTGCCGATATAGGTAGAGAATTCGTACAGCACCAGACACAGCGGGAACAGCAACGCCTGACGCCCCAGGCGCGTGCGGGAAGAAGAACGGTTTAACATGGGATCTCAATATCCGATAAAAAATCGCGCAAAGTGTAATGAAATGGCTGCGTCAGAGATAGCAGAAACACGCAGTTGTACAGAAATAACGCACAAATCGCCGTCGTTTAAGGTTGCCTTAAGTTAACGACCGTATGCTTAGACGTTTTTAGTCATTGGCTCTCAGTATGACACAACTCGCCTCCACTTCAGAATTGTCTAAGTTAAAGACTTCTAAGACAAAACCGCTTTACCGTATGCCGGTTCGTTTTTATGGTTACCAGCTCCTTGCGCTGCTGGTTCTGGCCGGGCTTTTTACCTGGCTGGCGCGGGACGAAACGCTGGACAGGATGTTAACGGGCTACTGGTATGACGCGGCGAGCCAGCACTTCCCGCTGCAGCACAACGCGCTGCTGGATCTGCTCAATCATCGCCTGGCGAAATACGCGACCATTACCGTGGCGGCGGTGACGCTGCTTTACGGCGCGTTCCGGCGTAATGCCCGGCTGGTGACCGCAGCGCTGCTGATGGCGCTGGGTACGGCGGTGGTGGGTTTACTGAAAGCGATCAGCCATCACAGCTGCCCCTGGGATCTGGTGGAGTACGGCGGCAAGGCGTTGTCCTATCCCCTGTTTGACGCAGCCCCTGCTGGCAGTGGCCCTGGCCGCTGTTTTCCGGGCGGCCACGCCTCAAGCGGCTTTATGGTGATGGGATTGTTTTTTGCTTTCTGGCGCGAGCGTCCCCGTCTGGCCTGGGCGCTGATGGCCA
This sequence comes from Leclercia sp. 1548, assembly GCF_050435045.1. NCBI lineage: Bacteria > Pseudomonadati > Pseudomonadota > Gammaproteobacteria > Enterobacterales > Enterobacteriaceae > Leclercia > Leclercia sp. 1548. The sequence continues at coordinate 870,681 of NZ_JBNDJP010000001.1, forward strand.
CGGGTGTCGTACTCGGGCTGGTCATGGGCTATGGCCAGGTGATGCGCGGCGCACATTTCTTCTCTCATAACCTGTGGGCAGGTTGGTGGGTGTGGTTTTCACAGGTGGTGGCCTATGGCCTGATTTCCATCTGGTTTGCAAAAGAGTAACAAGGGTATGTTAGAGAATCTGAACTACGGACTGTTTTACCTGATTAATGCGACGCCAGCATCACCGGAGTGGAGCATCAAACTGGCCATCTTTGTGGCGAAAGATCTGATCAGCATTATGCCGGCGCTGATTGCAATTCTCTGGCTATGGGGACCGCGCAAGCAGGTGGGTGCTCAACGTCAGCTGGTGATTAAAATCGCCATGGCGCTGGTGATAAGCCTGGCGGCATCGTGGCTGCTGGGCCATCTGTTCCCGCATGACCGTCCGTTTGTCGATCATGTCGGCTATAACTTCCTGCATCACGCCGCCGATGACTCCTTCCCGAGCGATCACGGTACCGCCATTTTCACCTTTGCCCTGGCATTCCTGCTCTGGCACCGGCTCTGGTCGGGTATGGTGTTGATGGTCGTGGCCTGCGCCATCGCCTGGTCCCGCGTTTATCTGGGGGTCCACTGGCCGATGGATATGCTGGGTGGGTTGATGGTCGGGCTGCTGGGCTGCCTGAGCGCACAGATCCTGTGGAACCTGTGCGGAGACGTCCTCTACCAACGCCTCTCGCAGCTGTACCGGTTCTGCTTTGCCCTGCCCATCCGTAAAGGCTGGATACGTGACTAATTTGGGTCTCGCGAGTTAAACTTGAACCCCCGACGTAACGGGGGTTTATTAATGGCTCTGAGGACCTATGGAAACACGACGTGACGAACGGCTGGCTCAACTGATTACCGCGCTTAAGCGCAGCGATAAACTGCATCTGAAAGAAGCCGCCGCACTGCTGGGCGTCTCGGAGATGACTATCCGTCGCGACCTCAACAGTGAAAGCGGGCCAGTCGTGCTGCTCGGCGGCTACATTGTTCTCGAACCTCGTAGCGCCAGCCACTATCTGCTGAGCGATCAAAAAACCCGCCTGGTGGAAGAGAAGCGCAAAGCGGCGCGCCTGGCCGCCTCGCTGGTGCAGCCTCATCAGACGTTGTTTTTTGATTGCGGCACCACGACGCCGTGGATCATCGAAGCCATTGATAACGCCCTGCCCTTCACCGGGGTCTGCTACTCCCTGAATACGTTTCTCGCCCTGCAGGAAAAGCCCGAGTGCCGGGTGATCCTCTGCGGCGGCGAGTTCCATGCCAGCAACGCCATTTTCAAACCGCTCAATTTGCAGGACACCCTCAGCAACCTGTGCCCGGATATCGCCTTTTACTCCGCGGCAGGTGTGCATGTTCGCCAGGGGGCGACCTGTTTTAATCTGGATGAGCTGCCGGTAAAACAGTGGGCGATGAACATGGCGCAGTATCACGTGCTGGTGGTGGATCACAGCAAAATTGGGAAGGTGCGCCCGGCGCGGATGGGGGAACTGACGCGCTTTGACGCCATTGTGAGTAACTGCCGCCCGGATGAAGAGCTGGTGACGTATGCGAAGGCGCAGCAGATTAAACTGATGTACTGAGTGCAGTTTATTGCCCGGCAGCGCTACGCTTGCGCGGGCATACCGGGTCGTTCGTAGGCCGGGTCAGGCGAAGCCGCCACCCGGCTTTGACTTAATTAAACCAGCCGCCAAACCAGTCGTGGAACTTCATCAGCACGTAATCCCACATCCGACCAAAGAACCCGCCCTCTTCCACCGCTTCCATCACGATCAACGGACGCTGCTCAATCGATTTGCCGTTCAGCTGGAAGTCGATAGAGCCGACCACCTGGCCTTTTTTCAGCGGTGCGGTGAGTTGCTTTTCCGTCAGGGTGTAGCTGGCCTTGAGATTTTTCAGTTGGCCGCGCGGAATGGTGACCGAGCCGCTTTCACCGGCACCGAGCTTGACCTCGCTCTTGTCACCAAACCAGACGCGCTGGCTGACAAAGGTGGCATCCGGCTTGATAGGGGTAACGGTTTCGAAGAAGCGGAAGCCCCAGGTCAGCAGTTTTTCTGACTCGTTAAAGCGGATACGGTCGGTTTTGGTGCCCAGCACCACCGAGATCAAACGCATATCGCCCTGGGTTGCCGAAGCCACGAGATTATACCCCGCCCCGGCGGTAGTGCCGGTTTTCATCCCATCCACATTGACGTTGCTGCTCCACAGCAGACGGTTGCGGTTCGGCTGGCGGATCTTATTGAAGGTAAACTCTTTCTCTTTATGGATGGCGTACTCTTCCGGCACATCATGAATCAGGGCCTTACCCAGCAGCGCCATATCGCGGGCGGTACTGAACTGGCCCGGCGCGTCCAGCCCGTGAACGGTCTTGAAGGTGGTGTTGGTGAGGCCTAATTTTTGCGCATAACCATTCATCAAACCAATGAAAGAATCCTGACTGCCGGCCACATAATCGGCCAGCGCGATGCAGGCATCATTCCCAGACTGAATGATTACACCTTTGTTCAGATCGGAAACCGCCACCTGATCCCCCGGCTTGAGGAACATGACCGAGGAGCCGCGCAACGCCGGGTTGCCGGTCGCCCAGGCGTCTTTGCCGATGGTAACCATGTCGGTGAGCTTGATTTTACCGGCCTTCAGCGCCTGCCCCACCACGTAGCTGGTCATGATTTTGGTCAGGCTGGCTGGGTCGAGTTTTTCATCCGCATTGCCTTCTGCCAGCACTTTGCCGCTGGCATAGTCCATCAGTATCCAGGCGCGCGCATCAACCGGCGGAGCTTCTGGTGCCGCCTGTTCCGCTGCGTACAGCGAAGGTGCAAAAAGGACCAGTAGCGCAGAACCTGCGACCAGACCGCGTAAAGAAAAAGTTTTTCGCATCATAATGCCACCCGAGTTTCCATTCCAAAAATCACGTCATACCACCGTGTCAAAAGAAGCGATGAGTAATAACGTACTAACGCCTTAAAAAAAACCAAAACCTCGTAAAGTTTTTAAAGTTTATGCAATAACAACCCGATACGCTTTGACCGCATCGATTTTTTTCGCGTCTGTTGCGTATTGGTTTGGTTTATCTCACCATGTAAAGTCATCAACACGGATCTCATCCTGATATCGGCTTTAATTATAAGGGGTTGTTATGATTACTTTGTGGGGCAGGAACAATTCAACCAACGTTAAAAAGGTCATCTGGACGCTGGAAGAGCTGGATTTACCCTTTAAGCAGATCATGGCGGGACTGGAACACGGGGTAAATAAAGAGGCCGAGTATCTGGCCATGAACCCCAACGGCCTGGTGCCCCTGCTGCGGGATGACGAAACCGACCTTACGCTGTGGGAGTCCAACGCCATTGTGCGTTATCTCGCTGCGCAATATAGCCAGAACCGTCTGTGGATCGATGCGCCTGCGAAGCGTGCCGTCGGCGAAAAGTGGATGGACTGGGCTAACCAGACGCTCTCCCCGGCCCACCGGGTGATTTTGATGGGGCTGGTCAGAACCCCGGAAGCCAGGCGCGATTATGCGGCCATCGACGCTGCCAAAGCGACCTGCGAATCGCTGTTCGCCATGATGGACGAGGCGCTGGCGGCCCAGCCGTGGTTCTCGGGCGACGAGTTTGGCGTGGGTGATATCGCCGTCGCCCCCTTTGTCTGGAACCTGACCAACGTGGGCCTGGAGTGGGCACCGCGCCCGCATCTGGCACGCTGGCTGGCGAACCTGAGCGAACGTCCGGCCTACCGCAGCGTGGTGATGATCCCGGTTACCTGATCTACTCCCTGGACGGGCTGACTTTTAACAGCTGCCCGTCGGATTCATCGGTCAACACGTACAGATAGCCATCCGGCCCGACCCGCACGTCGCGCACCCGCTGGTTGCGGTCGCCGAGGATCCTTCCCTCCTCGGTGACGCTATTGCCACTGACGTTCAGCACAATCACATCCTTGTCCTTCAGCGCGCCGATAAAGAGTTTGTTTTTCCACTGCGGGAAGACGTCGCTGTTATAGAAAGCCATCCCGCTGAGCGCTGGGGACTTTTTCCAGACAAACAGCGGCGGCTCGGTGCCTGCGACCGTTTCCCCTTTCGCTTCCGGGATGGGCAACCCGCTGTAGTTGATGCCATGCGTCGCCAGCGGCCAGCCGTAGTTTTTGCCTCTTTCCGGGATATTGATTTCGTCGCCCCCGCGCGGGCCGTGCTCATGGAGCCACAGGGTGTTACTCCACGGGTTCATCGCCATCCCCTGCGGGTTGCGGATACCGTACGACCAAATTTCCGGCCGCGCCTCTTTGGTCTTCACAAAGGGGTTATCGTCCGGTACTGCTCCGTCTTCGGTCAGTCGTACCACTTTGCCCTGTAACTTATCCAGATCCTGGGCCGTAGGGCGCTGGTTATTCTCGCCCAGCCCAATAAACAGGTAGCCTTTGCCGTCGAACACCAGTCTGCCGCCAAAGTGATTGCCGGTAGAGAGTTTAGGCTGCTGTCGGAAGACCACCCTGAAGGCCTCCAGTCGGGTGTTATCGTCGCTCAGACGGCCATACCCCACCGCTGTGCCCGCTTTCCCGTCGTCGCCCGCCTCGGCGTAGCTTAGCCAGACCCGGCGCGACGTCGCGAAATCGGGTGCCAGCGCCACGTCAAGTAATCCCCCCTGGCCGCTGTCCCAGACCTTAGGTACGCCGACAATGGGATCAGATAGGCCTTTGCCTGGCTGCCAGCGTTTAAGCTGCCCGCCTTTCAGCGTGATGAGCATGCCCTGATCTTGCGGCAGGAACGCCAGCGCCCAGGGGTGATCGAGTTTATTTTGCAGCACCGCCACCTTCACTTCGGCAGGCGCGGCAAACAGCGAGGCGGATATTAGCAACACTGGCAGGGAAATAAGCGAGGATCGACGCATAACGCACTCCTTTTCGACGTATGGCATAAGACTAGCCACTCAGCGCAGGGGCGTTGATACTTTTACAAAAGCTTAACCAGAAGGGGGAGTTGCCTCCCCCGGGATCAGCTCTGAATCAGCGGTGTCTGTGATTTCAGATACTGGATGCAGAGAGTGAGATCGTTCAGACAGTTTTCCAACTTCTCTGCGTTGACGGCGATGAACGTCGGGCAATCGTGGTTGCCGGTCATCATACAGACGCCTGCGGTGGTGAGCGATCCGGCGGCGCGATAGAGCATCGCCTGCTCGTCGGCATTGCAATGCGCTCTCAGCTCAGGCGCTTTTTCTCGCATGTAGGTGCAAAGTTCAAAGAAGTTGTCACGCAGATGGTCGCTTTCGCTGACTGACATATACCCTTTCGCTTTCCTTAACTGCAGATAGGCCGCGAGATCAATTCGGGCATTGATCATCTTGTTAAGAAGATCGCGTTTCAGTCTGTCAACGGACATGCTTTTTCCCCCCTTGTCAGCTTAATTGCACCTTCAGATTATGTTTATTTTTTGCTCAATTTAATGCGTCAGGTCAATAATTCGTGACGGATTAACAAAATTTACAATGTTAAAACAGCAGGCGGAAAGGCTGTGCGGAGGTGGTTGTTTTGACTGAGCATAAAATCATGCTTCTCTTCTATAGCCTGTGGAGTCTCTTAAACGTGGCCGGGATGCTGGACGTTTCGGCCTTTGCTTTTAGCCCGTCTTTGGGATAACGGCACGGACCGCTGCGAGTCCCTTAAAGCCGGAATAGGTAAATATAAACAGTTACCTTCCCTGCACAGGGATCTGTATAAATCCCCGCGAGAACGCTGTACAATCCCTGCCCTGATAACTCCCTAACTGACTACTTTTTAATCTATGAGCAATGTTACGCACCAGCCGAAAATCGGCTTCGTCTCGCTGGGCTGTCCGAAAAACCTGGTGGATTCCGAACGTATCCTGACCGAACTTCGCACTGAAGGCTATGACGTCGTGCCGAGCTACGACAATGCCGACATGGTGATCGTTAACACCTGCGGCTTTATCGATAGCGCCGTGCAGGAGTCTCTGGAAGCCATCGGTGAAGCACTCACTGAAAACGGCAAGGTGATTGTCACCGGTTGTCTGGGCGCCAAAGTCGATCAAATCCGCGAAGTCCATCCGAAGGTACTGGAAATCACCGGTCCACACAGCTACGAGCAGGTGCTGGAACATGTGCATCACTATGTGCCAAAACCAAAGCATAACCCGTTCCTGAGCCTGGTGCCGGAACAGGGCGTGAAGCTGACCCCGCGTCACTATGCGTACTTAAAAATTTCTGAAGGCTGCAACCACCGCTGCACCTTTTGCATCATCCCGTCCATGCGTGGCGATCTGGTGAGCCGTCCGATTGGCGAAGTGCTGGCCGAAGCCAAACGTCTGGCGGATGCGGGTGTGAAAGAACTGCTGGTGATCTCCCAGGACACCTCGGCCTACGGCGTGGACGTGAAGCACCGCTCCGGCTTCCACAACGGCGAGCCGGTGAAAACCAGCATGGTCGGCCTGTGCGAACAACTGTCTAAGCTGGGCATCTGGACACGTCTGCACTACGTCTACCCGTACCCGCACGTTGACGACGTGATCCCGCTGATGGCGGAAGGCAAAATTCTGCCTTATCTGGATATCCCGCTGCAGCACGCCAGCCCGCGTATTCTGAAGCTGATGAAGCGTCCAGGCTCCGTTGACCGCCAGCTGGCGCGCATCAAGCAGTGGCGTGAAATCTGCCCGGATCTGACCCTGCGCTCCACCTTTATCGTCGGCTTCCCGGGTGAAACCGAAGAAGATTTCCAGATGCTGCTCGACTTCCTGAAAGAAGCGCGTCTGGACCGCGTGGGCTGCTTCAAGTACAGCCCGGTAGAAGGCGCTACCGCCAACGAACTGGCGGATCAGGTGCCGGAAGAGGTTAAAGAAGAGCGCTGGAACCGCTTCATGCAGCTGCAACAGCAGATCTCTGCTGAACGTCTGCAGGAAAAAGTGGGCCGCGAAATTCTGGTGATCATCGACGAAGTGGATGAAGAAGGCGCGATTGGCCGCAGCATGGCCGATGCCCCGGAAATCGACGGCGCGGTCTACCTGAACGGCGAAACGAAGGTGAAACCGGGTGATATCGTGCGTGTGAAAGTCGAAAACGCCGACGAGTATGACCTGTGGGGTAGCCGGGTTTAATCCCGGTTAACGCCTGATGACGCTGCGCTTATCAGGCCTGAAAAAAAGGGGACGTAACGTCCCCTTTTTTATTGCTATTAATACTCGAACTGCCGGTAGTAGCGGCGAATATCCAGACTGTGGCCGGTGTAGTGCTCGAAATGGGCAGCAAGACGGTCTACCAGCAAGGTTGAGATGAGGCACGGTGCCAGCAGCCAGCGGAACCGATCATCAATCCCCGCCAGCGCGTACTCACGCGGGTCAAACACCACCAGATTATCGGTAATTTTCGCTGCGAAACGCTCCACGCGGTCGTCCAGCGCCCGGCATTTGCCCTCGCCTTTCACCAGGAACAGCGGGACGTCCTTTTCCAGCAGCTCCAGCGTGCCGTGGAAAAACTCCGCAGATGAAACCGATTTGGTGCGCTTCCACTGCATCTCTTCCAGAATACACATCGAGAAGAGATAGACTTCGCCCCACATCTCCGCGCCGCCAATCCACATCATATAGTCGGCACTGTGATATTTTTGCGCGATGGCATCGGCCTGCGGATCAAATTGCTTTTTCGCGTTCAGGAGATTCTCAGGTAACAGCTCCAGCTGGCTGGCGAAGCGGTCATAATCGTCAAATTCCCCGTTACCCTGAACCAGGCGGAAGAATACCCAGTACAGCAGCATATACTCATATTCCACGCCGTTTTTGTGCCGCATCGGAATATGCCAGGTGGCGGCATTTGCCAGCGGCGAATCGCTATTTTTGGTGATCGCCACCACGCGGATCCCTTGCGCCTTACACAATTCGGCAATCGCCACCGACTCTTTGGTATCACCCGATTTCGAGAGAGTAATCACCACGGAATCTTTATTTAAGCGTTTATGTCCGGCATGGATTAATTCTGCCGCCTGCTCAAGATAAACCGGCAGCTCGGTTAATTCCCGGGCGAAGGCGTTAATCGCCATCATCGGCGCTAACGATCCCCCTACCGAGGCGAAAAATAGCGTGCTGAAGCCCTGCTGAATAATCTCATCAGCGACCTGTTCCGCCTGTTTACGCGCAGCAACAATCTCACGAGCACTGGTCAGGTACTCGTCCTGATTAAAACCTAACATAGTTGTTCTCCTTTAGATTTTACTCTTTAAAACCCGATCGAAGTCGTCGAAGATACGCACCGAGAGATCGATGCCTTTGGCGCAGGCGGTACGCCAGGCCAGAATTTGCAGAGGGATAATCAACAGCAGCGGCGAGAGCAGATGCGGCAGACGGCAGTTCAGCGCCAGGGTATTCTCCCCCTCCTCACCCGTCAGGGTGATCAGGAACGCCCGGTTAACCGCCGGAGCCATATAGTCTCTTAGCGCCCGCAAGCGTGGGTTTGGCGCATCCTCAATAAAGAACATCACATGCTCAGCGTTGGCCTCCAGATAGGGGCCATGCATGTACGCCTCCAGTTCAAACCCACCGGACGGCACCCGCACCGTTTCGGTGAACTTGGTTTCAAATTCTTTCGCCACGCCGGTCAGGGCACCTTCACCGATGGCGATAAAGCGCGTGCCGGATTGCAGGGCCTGAAGGTGCCGCTCGAAGAATGCCTCCGTGCGGGCAATCGTGTCGGGGATCGCCGCCGCGAGCTGGTGCAGCGCCGCCAGGGTGTCCTGCGTTTCACGCTCATCGAGCTGCTGTTGCGCCCGGGCAAGCGTCAGCGCGACCAGCAGCAGATTCAGCACCGTGGCGCTAAAGCCGCGGGTCACGAAGCCCACTTTCTCGATCCCGGTATGGATGTCTAGCACCTGGTCGCAGCGGCGACCGATCGGGCTGTCGGGATCCGAGGTCAGGGCAAACACCGGCAGCCCGGCGGCCTGCACTTTTTCCATTGCTGCCAGCGTCGAGGCGCTTTTTCCGCTCTGGGAAACGACCAGCACCATATCCGTGTGCGGGTCGATGGCCTCATAGTGCATAAAGTTGTACGGCTCTTTGATGTCCACCAGCAGGCCAAAGCGGTGTTCAAAGAAGTAGCGCGCGCACATCGCTGCATTCAGCGAGGAGCCGGTCGCCAGCACCAGCAGACGGCGCACCGGATGCTGGCGGGCAAAGGCTTCCACGGACGCCAGATGCTGCGGGTAGGCCCCGAGGATCGCCTCAAGCGCCGCGGGCTGCTCTTCGATATAGGTCATCATTGTCGGTTGCATCGTTTTCTCCGCTTAAAACAGGCCAATCCACGAACCCAGAATCCCCACCAGCGCCATGCCACCGATAATGGTGAGCGGTTTGACCTTGCGCCCCAGCAACCAGTAGACAATGCCGAAGCTGACGAGCGGCAACAGGCACGGCATGATGTTGTCGATAATCCCCTGGACCTCGGTTTTCGCCTCCCCCGCGCCGAAGGAGATGGGGATAGTGATGTTGATCATCGAGGCAGCCATTGCCCCCACCACCATCAGCCCGATAATCGAGGCGCCGTAGGTGAGGCTCTCCATCATCCCGCTCTTCTGAACGCGATGAAGCACCCCGGTGCCGAGCACGTAACCCCAGCGGGTAAAGAGCCAGCGCACCAGAATGTGCGGCACGTTAAACACCAGCAGGAACAGGATTGGCCCCAGGATGTTGCCCTGCAGCGCCAGGCTGGTGCCGATGCCGGTGGCAATCAGGCGCAGCGTGCCCCAGAAGAAGGAGTCCCCCAGCCCGGCCAGCGGCCCCATCAGCGACGCTTTCACGTTGTCGATCGCCGTGCCGTCCATCTCCTGCTGCTGGCTGTTTTTCTCCTCCATCGCGGTGGTAATGCCCAGCAGCAGCGTGACGATATGCGGCGTGGTGTTAAAGAACACCAGGTGGCGTTTTAACGCCGCCGCCAGCGCGGCTTTTTGCGGGTAGAGCTTTTTCAGCACCGGGATCAGGGCATAGACAAAAGCGAGGTTCATCTGCCGCTCATAGTTCCAGGAAAACTCCATCTGGAACGACCGCCAGAACACCCGGCGCAGATCGCGTGCATTGATCGCGTTCTCATCCTGCGTCTCAGGCAGGGTCTCTTCAGAAATCATCTTCGTCGTCATCACTGACTCCTTGATCGGTGGTAGTACGGGGAGCGTTATGCGCAGTCGTGTTGACCATCACTACCGCCACAATGGCACCCAGAATGGCGATACCGGTGACGGGTATTTTCAGGTACGCCATCAGCGCAAAGCCGAGGAAGAAAAAGGGGGCCACTTTTTTGTTGATCAGCAACCGGGCCAGCATTGCAAAGCCCAGCGCCGGAATGATTCCCGTCGCCACGCTTAACCCGTGTTTAATAAATTCCGGGATAGCATCCAGTAAGGATTTCACCGCGCTACTCCCGACCAGGAACGACACGGTGACCACTGCCGCCAGCATCAGTGACAGACCAAACCCGGCGAGAAGGTGCATTCGCTCGATACCGCGGGTATCCGCCTGCTCGGCATAGCTGTCGGCCTTCTGGCTGAGCATCGGGATAAACATGCCGAGATAGACGTTTTTCAACACCAATGTCAGGGTGGCAATCGGCAGGCCGAGCAGCAGCGCCGTTTCGGTTCCCGCCCCGGAGGTGATGGCAAACGCCACCCCCAGCACCCCGCCGGTGACCACATCGGGCGGAATCGACGCCCCCACCGAAAACGATCCGATAAACGCCAGTTCCAGCGTCGCCCCCATAATCACGCCCGTCTGTACATCGCCTAACACCAGCCCGGTTAATAATCCGGTGACAATGGGCCGGGAAAGCAGCGAGGTGCCCAGGGCATATTCCGACTGGGCGATAAACGCCACCAGTCCGAGTAACAGTGCCTCTACCATAGTGAGTCCTCAGGAGTTACAGAGATTCCGCTAATAACTGTTTGCGATCGTTAGGCACCTGGCGTATTTCGATCTCAATGCCAGTGCCGACCAGCTGAGTGAGTTTTTCAATTTCGTCCGGCAGCAAATTAATGGCCTTTGAAATATTCCTTGCCCCTTCTTTCGCTTTAATGCCGCCGAGATTAATGCTCTTAATCCCGTCCACCGCGGAGGCTAATCGCCAGGCATCCTCTACCGACTCCACCACAATAAACAGGTGGTATTTATCGGTGACGCCGCTTTTGATGGCCTCAATCGAGTCGTTAATATTTTTAATCACCAGCTTGACCGCAGGCGGCTTGGCCAGCTTGATAGTTGTTTTTCGCAGTTCGTCGTTGGGCACGCTGTCGTTGGCAATTAAAATGCAATCTGCCCCGACATATTGCGTCCAGGAAAAGGCCACCTGTCCGTGTAATAAGCGGTGGTCAACACGCAGTAACGTAATCATTATTATTCCTCGCGTTCAGAAGTCTTTATCTGCCTGTACCGCACTGGCAATGGTGTGGTTGCAATACTGAATACTTTCCCGGGCGCTGAATAACGCCTCATGGATTAATTTTTCGGTATCCGGTTCATCCGCAGAAATAAGCAAGCCGATGACCAGCGGCAAATTCAGGCCAGCGATCAGATGAAATTTCGGCTGATGCAGATAGCGGATAAATTCGTTATTGACGCTCCCGGCAAAAATATCGGTGATCACAATCACCTCATCCTGCTCCGGCAGGCTGGCAAGTAGCTCAGCCACCTGCCCGGTAACATCCTGGTTCTCGTCGACATAAGCGCAGAGGGTATGGATGTCCTGCTGCTTGCCGAGGATCAACTCGACCGAGTCGAGTACCCCGCGGGCTAAGGTGCCATGGCTGGCAAATATGTAATGTCGTTTCATCCTGTCCTCGAAGCTCATTCCACTGTGCAGCTGTTTGCTCTACAGAGACTGCAACCCACGTGCCAGGAAAAAGTGGCGCGTGGGAGACAGGAGAGAGGGAGGGATTAAAACTCTTGATCTGCCTGAATAAATTCCGTTTCCAGGGTCAGAATATTGTGGATGTAGCACAGCTCGACAACGGGGATTTTGACACTATAACTGCTCTCAATGACACTAAAGGCCTGCCGCAACAGCGCCAGCTCGCTTTCAGGACACTGTCGCCCGGCGTAGGTGGTGGGCGAGGCGTTACGGATCAGCCGCTCAATCAGACAGCTGATGTGCACATAGAGCGCCACCTTGCGTTCGTTCGGCACCTGGCAGCCCGCCAGATGCTCATAGCGGAAGACAAATTGCTCCACCTGGTTGATGACTTTGGTGGTATCGAGAATGGTCACCGACTCAATCACCCGCCGCAGGGAGAAGTTCTTCAGCAGCAGATTGTTGATCTCGGCCACCTGCTCCACCGTGGCGATATCGCCAAAGATGCGCATCAGCGGCCGCGTCCCCTCCCCGGCAATCAAGGAATCCAGTGAGATCCACGGCACACCGGGCACCTGCGGGTCGAAGGTGCCAACAATCGCCAGCATGTCGTAGCGGTTAAAGGCCACCGCCCGTTCCTGGGCGTCGCTGAGCATCTCGTAGTCGCAGGCGATGATCTCAATGCCCAGCGCCTCCGGGATGCTGGCCTTCAGCAGCTGACAGAGATTGGCCGCCGCGCCAATCCCGGTGATGCAGGTGGTGAGAATAACCCGGGGTTTACTGGCCTGCGGCCAGAAAAGCTGGTGTTCCACCGGCAAATCCGCGCCGATCTCGCGGGCGATTTCCTCGATGTGATGTCCCTGGAGGATCCGCTCCCCGACATACAGCGCCATGCTGGTGGAGACGTTGTTCACAATCGCGACCGGCGTGGAGACGCGGCGCTGGAAGTGGCTGTGGATAGCGTTCAGCGACCCCATATCCACCAGAATCATCAACCCGGACGCCAGAGCATTGCTTTCGATGTAGTGCATCACCTGCTGGGCAATCGCCTCCGGCGTGACGTCGAGCGGCATGTCGAAGGATTCAAAGACCGTGTGTTTCAACAGGCGGTTCGCCACATTGGCGATGCTGCTGGCGGTGGCGTAGCCGTGGGCGAGGATCACCGCCCGGGTCACCTGGGATTGGCTCACCGCGCCTGCTTTATGCAGCCATAGCACCAGCAACAGCGCGTCGATCCGCTGGGGTTCAATATCGAGCTTTTGCGTCAGGGCGGCGATCATCGCCTGGCAAAAGCGGTACAGCAGGGGATATTTTTGCGCCAGGAAGTCATCCAGCAACCGGACCCGCTCCTGGCTCAGAGCTGACAGCGCACCTGGCGCGCGATGCACCAGATAGTGGCTCAGGGCGTAGATGCCATTGCCGTTAAACTGCACGTTGAACTGCTGCTCCAGCCGGTAAAACGCTTCCCGCACCTGCTGCGTGGTGAGCTGCAATACCGGTGAGGCGGTGGTGTCGCGATGATGAAACACCAGCCTGTCGAACAGGGTTTCGATCTCCTCCCCCATCCGCCGATGGACCTCCTCCCATCCCGAGCGGCCGCTGAGCACCTCTTCGTACAGGGCCAGCACCTGGCACTGGGTATCATGGATCATCCCCTGGGTGCGATCGTGAGCGCGAAGCAGCCACAGCAGGCTGGTTTCCGGCTCGATGGTCAGCGGCTCTTCTGCAACGGGCATTTCGCCCATCGTCGGGATCGCGGCCATTACCTTCTCCGGCAGATCCTGAAGGGTGACGCCAATCGTCTCCTGCCCCCGCTGCCTGGCCCAGGCGGCGGCGACCGCATACTTGACCACGTTTTTCAGCTCGCCTACGTTGCCGCGATAGGGCGCGTGCTGCAGCACCTGGCGCAGGCGGGGGGTCAGATTCAGGCGCACATTCAGCTTTTTCGCCTCCCGCCAGAAGAACTGGAGGATCAGCGCCTCTTTTTCCTGGCGGGATCGTGCCTGGAGGTCGGGCAGCGTGACCAGGATGGGAATGCGGCGCAGGAAGGTGGTTAAAAAGGTGCTGTGCAGCTCCTCAGTGGTGGCGAAGACCAGCCGCGTGCTGATGGGGCGGCCCTGAGCGGTCTCCCCCACCCGGTAGATCTCCTTGCGGTCGAGCCAGGTAAAGAGCTTCTCCTGGCCCTCGGCGTTCAGACGATGCACCTCATCGAGAAACAGCATGCCGCCGTCGGCGGCTTCGAATGCCCCTTGTTTATCGTTCTGCGCCCCGGTAAAGGCGCCTTTCACATAGCCAAACAGGTTCGCCGCCAGCAGCTCCGGGTTGCTGGCGTACTGGGCGCAGTTAAAGCTCACAAAGGGGGCATCGTCCGCCAGCAGCCCCTGGGAAATCGCGAAGGCGTGCATCAGGTTCGCCATGTAGCTTTTGCCGGTGCCGCTGTCGCCGGTGATCAGCAGCGGCAGGCCGCCAGCGGGATAGAAGAGTGCCGTTTTCAGTTGGGCAATGGCCTTTTTGAGGCTGCCGTCATGCCCGATCAGCAGTGCAAAGTGATCCGGCGGCGCCTGCCCGCTGTCGCCGTCGTTCAGCAGCTGGGCGATGCTGTCGTATTCGTTCCCGGCCAGGCCGAAAAATTGCTGGCTAAAGGCTTTTTTGTGCAGGAAGTAGACCGGACGGGTATTGATTTTGACCAGCTCCCCCTGGGCCACCAGCTGGTTCAGATAGTGGCTGGCGGTATTGCGTTTCAGGTCAAACCGCTCTGCCAGGTAACTGGCGGTGAAGACTTCGCTCAGGTTTTCGGGGTCGAAAAAATCGGTCTGATTGGCCAGAAAGGTCAGGATTTCATTACGCATGGCTTATCCCACGGCTGGAGTGTCATGGGGGGTATGATGCCCGCAAACGCACAGGCGAAGGGAGGACGACGCCGGGTTATGTGCGCTTTTGTGGGGGAGTGCACAGAATGCCTGAGGGGGAGATAGCGAGAAGGGCGTGCGCAGAATGCCTGAAGCGTGGATAGCGAGCAGGGAGTGAGCAGAATGCCTGAGGCGTGGATAGCGAGGAGGGAGTGCGCAGAATGCCTGAGGCGTGGATAGCGAGCAGGGAGTACGCAGAATGCCTGAGGCGTGGATAGCGAGCAGGGAGTGAGCAGAATGCCTGAAGCGTGGATAACGAGAAAGCTGAGGGTTAAGCGATCGCCACAAACAGTTTCCGCACGGACGATCTCCTCTCCCCTCTGAAAACAGGGTCAGGAATAGTTTCCGCACGGTCGATCCCCTCTCCCCTCTGAAAACAGGGTCAGGAATAGTTTCCGCACGGACTATCCCCTCTCCCCTCTGAAAACAGGGTCAGGAATAGTTTCCGCACAGTCGATCCCCTCTCCCCTCTGGGGAGAGGGTTAGGGTGAGGGGAACATGCGGCTCTGGTGGTCGTTCCGTTCACCTCAGGTTCCTTGCTGCTCTGCTACACCGGAACCGGGGAACGTGCCAGAGGGGCTTACCGCCTCGCCCCTGCCTTCAGGAAACGCCTCAGCGATTTCACCCGGACCAGGAAATCGCCGTAAGAATTTGATTATTATCTACTTTCTTCGTTACGTTAAAATTTTTGCGAGGCGCCTTCCGGGAATGATTTTCCCGGCTTGTCGCCACGAATTCCCCGCAGTATCTTCCTGATGCGCCTGCAAAATCAGGCGCCGGGATTGGAACCCTGACTGACTTTATCGATGACATAAGAGGCCTTATGTCGTACGCTTTGCTGCACCTCAATGGTGGGCTGGCGGGGGCATCGTAAGATGCGCCGGTATCCGATAAAGCCGGTAGTTCCAACCTCGCTCAGTCCACCGCCATGAGATTGGAACCTCTGACGGTGGGTTTAACAACTTTATCGGAGGCTGCCACTATGGCTACTACCCCAACCCAGGCTCAGGCCTTATTTAACGTACCCTTCTCTCACAACACCGACTTCACCGAGCTGGCGAACCATTGCGAACGCTTCGCCTATACCCTGCTGGAAACTGATGATCCGGCGGAAAAACTGGCGCTCTGCGCCCGCCTTTCTGCTTGCCTGGCGCTGCTGCAGCCAACGCTTAACGAGCCTATTCCGCCGCACCTGGTGGCGCGTTTCACCCTGACCGATCTGCCCTCCCGCTTGCCCGCCTTTGAACCGGAAAGCGAGTTGTTGGGACTGTACTGTCAGACACTTACGCAACTGCTTCTCAGCAACGCACTGCCGTGGGATATGGCAAAAGTAATGGAAGGGCTACTGTATGAGCTGGTGAACTTCTACGCCGACACGCTGAACGCGCCACGCTGGTTACTAACGCCGGACGGGCGCGTGGCGATTGATGCGTTAATTGACTGAGGAAGGTTAACGGGGGAATGTGCACGTGGTTGCCCCTCACCCTAACCCTCTCCCCAAAGGGGAGAGGGGATCCGTCCGTGCGAATATTATTTGTGAGGCTCCCTCCGCCTTCGAGGGAGAGGGGATCCGTCCGTGCGAATATTATTTGTGGGGATCCCTCAGCCTTCGAGGGAGAGGGGATCGACCATGCAAACCACTAAATCGTGATCCGATAGCGCACGTAATCATCCACCACTGCCAGCTTGTCGTATAACGCCCGGGCCGGATTGCCTTCCCGGGTCACCCAGTAGACCTTCGACCAGCCCTTTACGCGCGCCTCGTTGATAATGGCCTCAATCAATGCCCTGCCCGCCCCTTTGCCGCGCGCCGCGTCATCGACAAACAGATCCTCCAGATAGCACAGCGGCTGGGTCACCCAGGTGCCTTCATGCAGCACACAAATCGCGAACCCCACCACCCCTTGTTCGGTTTCTGCCAGTCGGCAAAACAGAGTGGAATCCGCAGACAACACCCGGTGCCAGGTTGCCAGGGTCACCGCCTCATCAAGGCCTGTGCCGTAAAAACTGAGATAGCCGTTCCACAACCTTAACCATGCTTCGTAATCTTCCGCTTTCGCCTCACGCACCTTAACCATCGTTGTTATTCCTTGTCTGCCAAAGTAATTTGATGATAACAAGGTTTGACTACTATCGGTGGGGAATCAGTAATTCGCTGGACAAGGTAACTATATAATTACACATAAGCTCATATAATTAGCCTCATAATTAATCAACAACTAACTTTAACGGTATGGATTCTCTCAGATAAAAAGTAAACGTAAAAACATCTTATATCCACTTAATAATCATCCTTCCCAATAAAATACAAATACTGGAAACGCACTTTTAATTTCAAATATAATTAAGCCATTTTACATATTTAAAAAAGGGGAATAAATCCCCTTCTGTTTGTTTAACGGAACAATGTAAACCTTGATGGACATCTACTTGCCTGAAATATAATATCAAAATAACCAGCTAGCCAAATTCCTTTTTGCGCAATCGATGGATTTTTACTACTGATACAACTGCTAATCAAATTTTCCAATGACTCACGGGATTCTTCATCCATCTCATTACTTACATAATTAACGAAATATAATCCATCATATTCTTTGCAAAGAAATTCAGGAATATTTTTTGTAGGGAAAAGAAGTTCCATCAAATCTTCAGAAATGACAATCCTCGGATAGATTGCCTTTTTACTTTCAACATTATAAGCTTCAATAAGCGCAGGGCTAAATATAAAACCAGAATCGCTATAATGCTTATTTAAAGCAATTCCGCCGCGACAAAGAAAACCACTTTTCAATAACATTTTTTGATATGATGATACAGCCTTAATAAATTGCTCAAACGAATCAACAGAAAATGGTTTGCTAATGACAATGGAATCAGAAAACTGCACTATATCGATATGAAATTCTTTAAATATCTCACCACATTGTAAATGACACGCATAAAGTTTTGTAAGAAGGCCTTTATCAAATTGATTTGATTTTTCTTGCTCAACAATATCTTTAAAACCTAAAATATCAATAAACGCGACATAATAGGAGGCAACATTCATTGTTAACTTCTCCTATCAAACTCAAAAATTGATTTGGCAGCTTTATCAAAAAGAGAACGGTAGTTATTTATTCTTCCTAGTGCCCCAGTCCAGTTATTTCCTCTCCATGGATCGCCGCTTTTGGTAATCAATGCTGTATCTTGCTGTTGAATGTTGAAAACTGCTTTGCCAACCTCTTGCATTAAAGGTGCAAGTTGATTGAAGTCAGGTATTTCTATAATAATCGCGTGCTCTTTTGATTTATCATCTAATTGCGGAAGATATTTCTCATCCCCAATCAAAGGTCTAATTTTATCGTCAATTTCTACTGGAATTCTATCCATCCACATCTGATATCCTGGTTTTGCTGCTCCGGCGAACTTTTTAAAGGCTTGAACTATACAGCCCAAGAAGGAAGGATTACCTTCTCGAATAGGGAACCCTAATTCTCTATATGTTTCAATAGCCTGTTCATGATCGCTGGTCCACCTATCAATAATATGGCTAAGAGTTGAAATAGCTTGCACATTGAATCGATCGGGAGCTACCGGTATAAAGAATCCATCGCATGCTAAAAAGAACGCTCGTGTTAAAGCACCTGAGCTAGGCCCAACATCAATAAAAACATAATCATATGAATTTTTGGCGGCAATCCTTTCCAAAAAATCACCAATAGAAACATACGTTCGCATAAGATTAGTACGATTGCTCATTCTTTGGACATGAGCTTCAGCCAAGTCATCCTCGATAGAAGATAAGTCGACTGATCCACGAATTAAATCGAGATTATCTGCAACCTGACAAATTTCAACTTTATCAAGGTCAATAAACGCTGAATCACCTTTAATCCTTTGATTAAGCACTTCAAGAATATCACTTCCCGGCAATTCTTTTACAGTATTTTCTTTTTCAGATTGCTCATCGAGTTGCTTTATAATCGTAGCCATGGCAATTTCAGTTAAGTTGCATTGAGGATCAGCATCGACCATCAACACTTTTTTTCCAGAGCCCGATATATAATTGCATAAATTAAAAGTTGTTGTGGTTTTAGAAACGCCACCTTTATGGTTATAAAGTGTAATAATTTTCATATATTTCCTAATGTCAAGTTTATGTAAATATTAATAGGAATCTACTAGTCATTTATAAACCAACTAACTTGTTACTAAAACTTTTCCAATGTTCTTCAATACCTACATTTGGATAAGAATGTAATAATAACTCTTCAAGACTGAGATTACCATCGTCTATCACCGGAGATAACAATGAAAGTATTAATGGTTCTCACTTCTCACAGTGACCTGGGCAATACCGGTAAGAAAACGGGCTTCTGGCTGGAAGAGTTTGCCGCCCCGTATTACATCTTCAAAGATGCGGGAGCCGAAGTGGTGCTGGCCTCCCCGGCCGGTGGTCAACCGCCGCTGGATCCCAAAAGTGATTCAGCCGATTTCCAGACCGAACTGACCCAGCGCTTCAAAGCCGATCCGGCAGCACAGCGTGAACTTGCCAACACCCTGAAGCTCGACAGCGTGCGTCAGGACGATTTCGACACCGTATTCTATCCAGGCGGGCACGGCCCGCTGTGGGATCTGGCGGAGTCACAGACCTCCATCACGCTGATTGAAGCCTTCAACCGCGCGGGTAAACCCATCGGTTTCGTCTGCCATGCGCCGGGTGTGTTGCGCCATGTGAAGGCCGCCTCTGGCGAGCCGCTGGTGAAGGGCCGTCAGGTGACCGGTTTTACCAACGGTGAAGAGGCCGACGTCGAACTGACCGACATCGTTCCGTTCCTGGTGGAAGATGAGCTGATTGCCCTGGGCGCTAACTACCAGAAAGGCCCGAACTGGGGCTCCTTCATTGTCGAAGACGGTACGCTGATCACCGGGCAGAACCCGGGCAGTTCCGAAGCCGTGGCGAAAGCCTTAGTGGCTGCGCTGCGCTAATCCCCCTGCCCGGCCGCTGGTCGGGCAATCCCCTCTGATTTTCGCATAGAGTGTTAAAGGCAAAACGGTGCCGGGCTGGTAGGCTTTTGCGCTTCACACCGGAGATGCTATGAACACGATTATTGACCTGTTTAACGACCATAAAAGCGAGCGCAGCTTTACCGATCGCGCCATTGATGACGCCACCCTCGAACGCATTATTAGCACCGCGTACCGCGCCCCCACCTCCGTGCATTCCCAGCAGGTGTCGGTCATCGTGACGCGCGATGCCGAAAAACGCGCGCAGATTTCACAGATCGCGGGCGGCCAGCCGTGGATTGCCAAAGCCCCGGTGTTTATCACTTTTGTGCTGGATATGTATAAAACGGAAGTCGGCATGAAGCTGGCGGGCAAAGAGCAGGTTGCGCATCAGAGCATTGAGAGCCTGGTGGCTGGCGCAACCGATGTGGGCATTGCCCTCGGTTCCGTGATGGCAGCAGCCCGCTCTGAAGGGCTGGGGATCGTGCCGATTGGCGGGATTCGTCTGCGTCCACTGGAACTGATTGAGCTGCTTGACCTACCGGAACACACCTTCCCGGTGGCGGGCGTGGTGATTGGCCACGTTGATGTTCCTTCGCATCACAAACCGCGTCTCCCGCTGGAGACCTTCCGTCATGACGAAGCCTATATTACCGACGGGCTGGAAGCCAAAATCACCCGTTACAATCAGCAGATGACCGAACACTGGCAGGCCATTAACCGTACCGACGGTGATACCTGGAGTGAAAGCGTGAGCGGTTATTACCAGCACATTTACTTCCCGGACGTGCTCCCGGCCCTCATTAAGCAGGGCTTCGGCGTAGATAAGTAACGTGTAAAATTGCCGGGTGGCGCTGCGCTTACCCGGCAACATGCCAGAATCAGGTTGGCATTGAGAAGGTCGTGACTTTATTGGTCTGCGGATCGATTGAGATAATGCAGATAGCGTAGTTGCCGCCAAGACGGTCTTTACGATCGGAAATGCGCAGGTTGTAGGTCTCGGAGAAAGAGGTATAGCCCGAGGAGTTGGTCTCGTTCAGCTTGAAGCCAACAATCTGTTCAAAATAGTCACGGGATTTACCCACGCTGGTTTTGCACTGTTCATTGGTGATGGTGCCAGGCTGTTTTGCCGCCGCGGTGGTTTGCGCACCGGTAGAGGATTTTGGCGTAAGGGCCGAATTGACCGCTTTCATCCCGTCACTCATGTTTTTCTGGAAATCGGCGCACGAGGCAGAAAGTAAAACCATGCCGCATAAAAGAAGCTTTTTCATTGTAATCCTTACAATATTTAACGTTATTTAACGGTTAATCATTATAATTTTTACAAAGAGTTTACTCCAGCAACCCTTTTATGCGGCATTTTATAACTCACTGAATAAAAATAGCTTTTCCCATAAGCTATACAAATATTGGTAGGTTATCCCTTAATTCTCGGATCCAACGCGTCGCGCAGCCCATCTCCTAACAAATTAAACGCCAGCACGGTAAAGAAAATCGCCAGGCTCGGGAACAGCGCCACATGCGGGGCAATCACCATATCGGCCCGCGCCTCGTTGAGCATTGCCCCCCACTCCGGGGTCGGCGGTTGCGCGCCCAGACCTAAAAACGACAGGCTGGCGGCCGAGATAATCGACACCCCGATACGCATGGTGAAATAGACCACGATAGAGGAGACGGTGCCCGGCAGAATATGGTTAAACAGGATTGTGGTATCGCTGGCCCCAATGCTGCGCGCCGACTCGATAAAGGTCTGCTGTTTTAGCACCAGCGTATTGCCGCGCACCAGGCGGGCGAAGGCCGGAATCGAGAAGATCGCCACGGCGATGATCACGTTCGCCATGCCGTTGCCCATCACCGCCACCACCGCAATGGCCAGCAGAATGCCAGGGAAAGCAAAGAGCACATCGCAGATGCGCATGATGATCCGATCCCACCAGCCCTCGTAATAACCGGCCAGCAGGCCCAGCACCGTGCCGATGGCCGCGCCAATCAGTACCGCAAAGACCCCGGCGGCGAGCGAGATCTGCGCCCCCATCAGCACCCGGCTGAAGATATCGCGTCCAAGAGAATCTACGCCGAACCAGTGCATCACCGACGGACCTTCGTTCAGACGGTCGTAATCGAAGTAGTTTTCCGCATCAAAGGGGACGATCCAGGGGGCCAGCACCGCCACCAGGATCAGCAGCAGGACAAACAGCCCGGCGGTCATCGCCACCGGCTGCTTACGAAAGCGCCGCCAGAATTCATGCCACGGGGTGCGGATCTGATCCGGTTTGAGTCCCGGCATGGCCTTTAACATGGCCTGCCGACGCCAGTTTAACAGTCGCATCTTACTTGTACCTGATTGCGGGATTAATGGCGGCATAGAGCACATCCACCACTAAGTTGATAAGAATAAACTCCAGCGAAAAAAGCAGCACTTCCGCCTGGATCACCGGGTAGTCGCGCATGTCGACAGAATCGACCAGCAAACGCCCTAACCCCGGCCAGTTGAAGACCTTTTCCACCACGATCGAGCCACCGAGCAGGAAGCCGAACTGCAGCCCCATCATGGTCACTACCGGGATCATCGCATTACGCAGACCGTGCTTGAGGATCACCCACTTCTCGCTGACCCCCTTTGCCCGGGCGGTTCGCATATAGTCTTCGTTCAGCACGTCAACGAAGGAGGCGCGGGTGAAGCGCGCCATCACCGCCGCCACCGCCGCGCCGAGGGTCAGCGAAGGCAAAATGTAATGCCGCCAGCTGTCCGCGCCCACGGTGGGGAGCCAGCCCAGCTCGACGGAGAAGATCTGCATTAGCAGCATCCCCAGCGCAAAAGCCGGGAAGGAGATCCCGGTGACCGCCAGCGCCATGCCCAACCGGTCCGGCCAGCGGTTACGCCAGACTGCCGCCACAATTCCGGCCATCAGGCCAAACAGCACCGCCCAGGCCATGCTGGCGAGGGTCAGCCAGAAGGTGGGCATAAAGCGGCTGGCAATCTCCTCGGAAACGGGACGACGGGAGACCATCGAGGTACCAAAGTCCCCCTGCACGACACTGGTAATGTAGTGCCAGAACTGCCGGTAGAGCGGCTGATCCAGCCCCAGTTGCTTACGCACCAGCTCGATGACCGTGGCATCGGCTTCCGGGCCGGCAATCAGCCGCGCCGGATCCCCCGGCAGCAGATGAACGAATAAAAAGACCAGCACCGCCACAATCAGCAGCGTCGGGATCAGCCCCAGCAGGCGTTTAATCACATAATTCAGCATGCACATTCCTCTCATCCCGCAGGCGTACACCTGCGGGAATGAGTGCTTTATTTCAGATCCGCGTCGTCAAAGCTAAAGCCGGTATCCGGCATGATGTAAAAGCCGGTCAGCGCCTTGTTATGCGCCGAGACCAGTTTTTCGACCACCAGCGGTATCCACGGTGACTCCTTCCAGATCGTATCCTGTGCATCCCTGTACAGTTTCGCTTTCTCTTCCGGTTGGGTGGTTTTCAGCGCCTCCGTCAGGTCTTTATCCACCTGCGGATTGCTGTAGAACGCGGTATTGAACAGGGTTGGCGGCCAGTTTTGCGAGGCAAACAGCGGCGACAGCGCCCAGTCGGCTTCGCCGGTAGAGGCCGACCAGCCGGTGTAGAACATCCTCACCCCGCTCTCTTTTTGCCCTTTGCCTTCCACTTCGGCGGCACGCTGCCCGGCATCCATCGCCGTGACCTGCACCTTAATGCCCACCTGTGCCAGCTGCTGCTGGGTGAATTGCAGCACCTTCTGGGCGGTACTGTGATTGTGC
This sequence comes from Leclercia sp. 1548, assembly GCF_050435045.1. NCBI lineage: Bacteria > Pseudomonadati > Pseudomonadota > Gammaproteobacteria > Enterobacterales > Enterobacteriaceae > Leclercia > Leclercia sp. 1548. Next base: position 894,188 of record NZ_JBNDJP010000001.1, read on the forward strand.
GACGACCACAGCGTGGTGCTGAAACCGTTCGGGAAGCCCGCCTCTTTCAGCAGTGCACGCGCTTTTGTCGGATTATATTCCCACGGATGATACTGCTGGGAGTACGCAATGGACGGTGGCACCACGCCCGTTGCCGGGGTCGCATACCCGGCAAAGGCCACCTTCACCAGCGCCTCACGGTTGATGGCGTAGTTAATCGCCTCGCGCACTTTCGGGTTATCGAACGGTTTTTGCGTGACATTCATGCTGATGTAACGCTGCATGATCGACGGGCTGGCGACCAGCTCCAGCTTGCTGTTTTTCGCCAGCAGCGCCGCCTGCTCATACGGGATCGGGAAGGCAAATTGCGCTTCGCCGGTCTGCAACATGGCGGCGCGGGTGTTGTTATCCACCACCGGACGCCAGGTGATGGTGTCCAGCTTCGGCAGCCCCTGCTGCCAGTAACCGGCGAACTTTTTCACCTTCACAAAGTCGGTCTGATTCCAGGTCACCAGCTCATACGGCCCGGTGCCGACCGGATGGAAGCCGATCTCTTTGCCGTATTTTTTCAGCGCGTCGGGGGAGATCATCGCCGTGGCCGGGTGGGCCAGAATATTGATAAAGGCCGAGAACGGCTCTTTCAGGGTGATTTTTACCGTGGTGGGATCGACGGCCTCGGTGCTGGCGATGTTTTTATACAGGTTATAGCGCTTAAGGCTGTTTTCCGGGTTGCTGGCGCGATCGAGGTTGACCTTCACCGCTTCAGCGTTGAAGTCGGTGCCGTCCTGGAACTTCACCCCGCTGCGCAGCTTAATGGTGTAGACCAGCCCGTCGTCCGAGACGGTGTAACTCTCGGCCAGCACGTTTTTCAGCTGCATCTCTTTATCGAGACCAAACAGCCCCTGATAAAACGACTTCGCCACCGCCTGCGACAGGGTGTCGTTGGCGTCATACGGATCCAGGGTGGTGAAGTTGGAGGCCACCGCCACCACCACGTCTTTTGCTGCGAAGGCCGGCGTGGCCGCCAGGGCTGCCGTGACGCTCGCGGCTAACAGCCATTTGCGAGCAACATATTTTGTCATTGTTGTGTTCTCCTGTTGTTCCCTGCTGTCGTGATTTATAGATGTTTAAAGGCATTATCCTGGCGCGGCGGTGCGACGAAGTGGCCGGGGCCAACCTCCCGCAACACCACGCGCTCGGTGGATTCTCCCCGCTTACGAATGTTGCCCGGCAGCTCGTCCTGCAGCAGCACCCGCCGGGCCTGACGATGGGCCGGATCGGCCACCGGCACCGCCGCCATCAGCTTGCGGGTGTAAGGGTGCTGCGGGTTTTCAAACACCGCCCGACGCGGGCCAATCTCGACGATCTGCCCGAGGTACATCACCGCCACCCGGTGGCTGATGCGCTCCACCACCGCCATGTCGTGCGAAATAAACAGAAATGCGATGCCCATCTCCCGCTGCAAATCGAGCAGCAGATTGATGATCTGCGCCCGGATGGAGACATCCAGCGCCGAGACCGACTCGTCGGCAATGACCACTTTCGGATTGAGCGCCAGCGCGCGGGCGATGCAGATTCGCTGTCGCTGGCCGCCGGAAAATTCATGGGGATAGCGCCAGGCGTGCTCCGGCTTCAGGCCGACACGCTCCAGCAGCCACGCCACCCGCCGCTGGGCGGCATCGCCATCCAGCAGGTTATGCACCCGCAGCGGCTCCATAATCGAATAGCCCACCGTCTGGCGGGGATCGAGGGAGGCGTAGGGATCCTGGAAAATAAACTGAATATCCCGCCGCAGGGGTTGCAGTTGCCCGGCCGGCAGGGTGTCGATGCGCTTACCGTTAAAGGTGATGGTGCCCTCCTGGGTCTCCACCAGCCGCAACAGCGCCCGTCCGGTGGTGGACTTGCCGCTGCCGGATTCGCCCACTAGCGACAGCGTCTCGCCAGGCCATAAATCAAAGCTGACATTTTCTACCGCATGCACTTCCCGCTTAACCCGGTTTAACAGGCCGCCACGCAGCGGAAATCGGGTGACCAGGTCGCGCACCTGTAAGATGGGTTCGCCGGGCACCACCGTATCTTGTTCGGTTTCGGCCTCCTGAAAACCCGGGTTCGTGAGGGAGATCAGCGGAAAACGGCGCGGTAAATCACTGCCGTTCATTGCCCCCAGCCGCGGCACCGCGGCCAGCAGCGCCCGGGTATAGGGATGCTCAGGCGAGTGGAAAATCTGTTCTACAGTGCCGGTTTCGACCGCCTCGCCCTGGTACATCACCAGCACCCGGTCGGCGATGTCCGCCACCACGCCCATATCGTGAGTGATAAAAATCACCCCCATCTCCATCTCGTCCTGCAACACTTTGATCAGCTGCAGAATTTGCGCCTGAATGGTGACATCCAGCGCGGTGGTCGGCTCATCGGCAATCAGTACCGCCGGACGACAGGAGAGCGCCATGGCGATCATCACCCGCTGGCGCATCCCGCCAGAGAGTTGATGCGGGTAGCGTCCCAGAATGGCGTCGGCCTCCGGGATCCGCACCTGCTCCAGCATACGTCTGGCTTCAGCCAGCGCCTCATCGCCGCTCAGCCCCTGGTGCAGGCGGATCGACTCGGCAATCTGCTCCCCCACCGGGAAGACCGGATTGAGCGAAGTCATCGGCTCCTGAAAAATCATGGCGATGTCAGCACCACGCACGCTGCGCACCTGGGAGGAACTGAGGGTGGTGAGATCGCTCACCTGGCCATTACGGCGGCGCAGCAGCAGGCTGTCGCATGCCACCAGCCCGCCGGACTGTTCAATCAGGCGCATCAGCGACAGGGCGGTCACCGACTTACCGGAACCGGACTCGCCGACGATCGCCAGCGTCTCGCCGCGTTTCAGCGAAAAAGAGAGGTTTTTTACCGCCGGGATCGGTTGCCGTTCGTCGGGAAAGGCGACATTCAGGTTGTGCACCGCCAGCACCTGCTGGCGGTCAAGTTCATCGCTGTGTGGCACCCTTTCCCCCTTATTCACGGTAAATGCCGGTGCTTGGCGTATCGCCGGCATAGCCCCAGGCGCGGTACATCCCTTCGCTGTTAAAGGGCAATGCCACGTTACCCTCGCGATCGACGGCAATCAGTCCGCCGCTGCCTTCGAGCGCCGGGAGTTTTTCCATTACCACCCGCTCGCAGGCTTCGGCGAGGCTTAAGCCGCCGTAGTCCATCAGCGCGGCGATATCGTAGGCGGCCAGGGTGCGAATAAACACTTCGCCGGTGCCGGTACAGGAGACCGCCACGCTGGCGTTATTGGCATAGCAGCCCGCGCCGGGCAACGGGCTATCGCCCACCCGACCGGGGAGTTTGTTGGTCATGCCGCCGGTGGAGGTGGCGGCGGCCAGGTTTCCGGCCTTATCCAGCGCCACCGCGCCAACGGTACCCATTTTCGTGGTTTCATCCAGCGGGGCCGAATGGTCAAGTCGGGTTTCATCCGCATCACGCGCGGCCAGCAGTTGCTGATAGCGTTCGGGGGTGGAAAAAAGGTCTGGCGAGACTGCTTCCATGCCGTGTTCGAAGGCGAATTTCTCGGCCCCCTCGCCCACCAGCAGCACGTGCGGACTTTTCTCCATCACCAGACGCGCGGCCAGCACCGGGTTGCGCAGATGGCTGACTCCGGCCACCGCGCCCGCTTTCAGGGTAACGCCGTCCATCACGCAGGCATCCAGCTCATGAGTTTCGTCGCGGGTAAATACCGAACCGATACCGGCGTTGAACAGCGGGCACTCTTCCAGCAGGCGTACCGCTTCGGTGACCACATCCAGCGCGCTCTCCCCCGCCTCCAGCATCCGCTGGCCGGTTTCTACTATCGACGAGAGCGCCTCAATGTAGCGCCTCTCCTGTTCCTGACTGAGCTGTGCGCGGGTAATCGCCCCTGCGCCGCCGTGGATTGCGATGACTGCATTCCCCATCTACTTCACCTTTACGCGCGTAATTACCGCTTTTTCTATAAATATCATTATTGTTGCAGGAACTTCAGATGATTTTTGAATATAGAAAGACGTCACTGTGATGTAAAGGCTAAGCCCATGGTGTCATACAGTTAAGGGCACTTTTCTGCCATAATGGCCGCCTTCGTTATTCTCTTGCTGGAGTGACCCATGGATTTTACCGCCGGACTGATGCCGCTTGAGACGGCACTCGCGCAGATGCTCGATCGACTTTCACCGCTGTCAGACCAGGAAACACTGCCGCTGCTGCACTGTTTTGGCCGCGTGACCGCCGCCGACATCGTTTCGCCCCTTAACGTACCGGGCTTTGATAACTCGGCGATGGACGGTTATGCCGTGCGGCTGGCCGATCTGGCGGCGGGTAATGCGCTGCCGGTGGCGGGTAAAGCCTTTGCTGGTCAGCCCTTCCAGGGCGAGTGGCCTGCCGGAAGCTGTATCCGCATTATGACCGGCGCCCCGGTGCCAGCGGGCTGCGATGCTGTGGTGATGCAGGAAGAGACCGAGCAGACCGACGACGGTGTGCGGTTTATCGCCAGCGTGAAGCCGGGACAGAATATCCGTCGCAGCGGGGAGGACATTACCCTGGGCGCGACCGTCTTCCCGGCGGGCACCCGGCTGACCGCGGCTGAACTGCCGGTGCTGGCCTCGTTGGGTATTGCGGAGATTGCCGTGGTGCGCAAGGTGCGGGTGGCGCTGTTCTCCACCGGTGACGAGCTGCAACTGCCGGGCCAGCCGCTGGCCGAGGGGCAGATCTACGACACCAACCGGCTGGCGGTACACCTGATGCTGGAGCAACTGGGCTGCGAGGTGATCAACCTTGGGATTATCCCGGACGACCCAGAAAAACTGCGCGCCGCCTTTATTGAAGCGGATCGCGTGGCCGACGTGGTGCTCAGCTCCGGCGGTGTGTCGGTGGGCGAAGCGGATTACACCAAAACCATCCTCGATGAGCTGGGCGAGATCGGCTTCTGGAAACTGGCCATTAAGCCGGGCAAACCTTTCGCCTTTGGCAAGCTGCCGGACAGCTGGTTCTGCGGCCTGCCGGGGAACCCGGTCTCTGCGGCGCTCACGTTCTACCAACTGGTGCAGCCGCTGCTGGCGAAGCTCTCCGGCAACCGGGCGCACGCCCTGCCTGCCCGCCAGCGCGTGCGTGCCGCCACCCGCCTGAAAAAATCACCGGGACGTCTCGACTTCCAGCGCGGCATTCTGGCGCGTAACGCCGACGGCGAGCTGGAGGTAAGCATCACCGGCCATCAAGGCTCGCATATTTTCAGCTCCTTCAGCCAGGGTAACTGCTTCATCGTGCTTGAGCGCGAGCGCGGCAACGTGGAAGCGGGTGAATGGGTTGAGGTTGAGCCGTTTAACGCGCTGTTTGGGGGCTAACCATGGCGGTGGAACTGAGCGACCGGGAGATGCTGCGCTACAACCGTCAGATTGTGCTGCGCGGCTTTGATTTCGATGGTCAGGAAGCGTTAAAAGCGGCGAATGTGCTGGTGGTCGGTCTCGGGGGATTAGGCTGTGCCGCAGCGCAGTATCTGGCTGCTGCGGGCGTGGGCCGCATGACGCTGCTCGATTTCGACACGGTGTCGCTCTCCAACCTGCAACGCCAGACCCTGCACAGCGATGCCACCCTCGGCGAGCCGAAAGTGGAGTCGGCCCATGCGTCGCTGATGCGCATCAACCCTAACGTGCAGTTCACCCTGCTGAATGCCCTGCTGGATGAACCTTCGCTGTTGGCGCAGATTGCCCATCACGATCTGGTGCTGGATTGCACCGATAACGTCGCTATTCGTAATCAGCTTAACGCGGGCTGTTTTGTCCATAAAACCCCGCTGGTCTCCGGGGCGGCGATCCGCATGGAAGGACAGGTAAGTGTCTTTACCTATGCCGAAGGCGAACCCTGCTACCGCTGCCTGAGCCGCCTGTTTGGCGAAAACACCCTGACCTGCGTCGAGGCCGGCGTGATGGCGCCGTTGGTGGGGGTGATCGGGTCGATGCAGGCGATGGAGACCATTAAGGTGTTGACCCGGTACGGCACGCCCGCGGCGGGAAAAATCGTGATGTACGACGCCATGACCTGCCAGTTCCGCGAGATGAAGCTGATGCGTCATCCCGGGTGTGAGGTGTGCGGAGGTTAAAGCAAACGGCAACCTGAAGGTTGCCGTTTTAGTGTTTTCTCCCTGTGGGAGAGGGTTGGGGTGAGGGCATCAGGCCGCCCCATCAAATCGACGTCCGTCCGAACGCCCCCTGCCAGTCCTGCTCAAACTTCGCAATCGCTGCATCCACTGCCGGAGAGGTAATTAACTGCTGGGCCACGTCCAGTGGCAGGGTGATGGACTCACAGCCCGCCAGCAGGCAATCCAGCGCCTGGCGCGGGGTTTTGAAGCTCGCCGCCAGCACTTTTGACTGCGGCACGTGGAGCGTCAGCAGCTGCTGTAGCTCGGCCACCGTCTGGATCCCATCTCCACCCTGCGCATCCACGCGGTTCACATAGGGGGCGACATACTCCGCGCCCGCCAGCGCCGCCATCATCCCCTGCGCCGCGCTGTAGACCGCTGTCCCCAGGGTCGGCACCCCTTGCGCTTTCAGCATTTTGATCGCCGCCAGCCCTTCCGCTGTGACGGGCACTTTTACCACCAGATCCGCAACGATGGCGCGCAGCTTGAGGGCATCTTCCACCATCCCTTCTGCGGTCGTCGCCATGACCTGAGCAAACAGGCGGCCCTGACCCCCCATCGCCTCCTGCAGCTGAGGCAGTAACACCTCCAGCGGCGTTTTACCTGCGGCAACAATGCTTGGGTTGGTGGTTACGCCTGCCAGCGGCAACACGCGGGCCAGTTTTTTAACAGCCAGAACATCAGATGTGTCGAGATACAGTTCCATGATGGGGTCCTCAAAAATGACGATGCCGTAACCCTACACGGCAAAACCTGCGTCGGGGTTGATTTGCGTCAAGATAACTTTCATTCGAAAGTCATTTAATCTTCATACGCAACAAGAGGCGACATTATGATCTTCAACATTCAGCGTTACTCGACACATGACGGCCCCGGTATTCGTACCGTGGTATTTATGAAAGGCTGCTCGCTGGGCTGCCGCTGGTGTCAGAACCCGGAAAGCCGTGCGCGGTCGCGGGACCTGCTGTTCGACACTCGCCTGTGCCTGGAGGGGTGCAACCTCTGTCAGCAGGTGGCGCCTGATGTCATTGACCGGACGCTGAATGGGCTGGTGATCCACCGCGAAAAACTCGACGATAACTGTCTGGATGCCCTCACCCACTGCTGCCCAACCCAGGCACTGACCGTCTGCGGAGAAGAAAAGCAGGTGGAGGAGATCATGTCCACTGTGCTGCGCGATAAGCCGTTTTACGATCGCAGCGGCGGCGGGATGACCCTCTCCGGCGGCGAGCCATTCATGAACCCGGACCTGGCGCGCCAGCTGTTTCAGGCCAGCCATGAGCAGGGGATCCACACCGCGGTGGAAACCTGCCTGCATGTCCCCTGGCACTATATCGAGCCGTCGTTACCCTATATCGATCTGTTTCTCGCCGACCTGAAGCATGTCGATGGCGCGGTCTTTAAGCAGTGGACGGACGGCTCTGCGAAACGGGTGCTGGATAACCTCAAGCGCCTGGCCGCGGCCGGAAAACCGCTCACTATTCGCGTGCCGCTGATCCCGGGCTTTAACGCCGATGAAGCCTCGATTACCGCCATCACCAATTTTGCCGCCGACGAACTGAACGTCCACGACATCCATTTTCTGCCGTACCACACACTTGGCATGAACAAATACACCCTGCTCGGCCAACCCTACTCTGCCCCAGATAAACCGCTCGATAATCCTGCATTACTGGACTTTGCCCGGCAGTATGCCGCCCAGAAAGGGTTAACCGCGACCTTACGAGGATAATGTTATGACACAGCTGAATCTTACTACCCTGAGCGATCGCATTAAGGCGCACAAAACGGCTCTGGTCCACATCGTTAAGCCGCCGGTCTGTACCGAGCGTGCGCAGCACTACACCGAAATGTACCAGCAGCATATGGATAAGCCGATCCCGGTACGTCGTGCGCTGGCGCTGGCGCACCACCTGGCGCAGCGCACTATCTGGATCAAACATGACGAGCTGATCATCGGCAACCAGGCAAGCGAAGTGCGCGCCGCGCCGATCTTCCCGGAATATACCGTCTCGTGGATTGAAAAAGAGATCGACGACCTGGCCGACCGTCCGGGCGCGGGCTTTGCGGTGAGCGAAGAGAACAAACGTGTGCTGCATGAACTCTGCCCGTGGTGGCGCGGCCAGACGGTTCAGGATCGCTGCTACGGCATGTTCACCGATGAGCAGAAAGGGTTGCTGGGGACCGGGATTATCAAAGCGGAAGGCAATATGACCTCCGGCGATGCGCATCTGGCGGTGAACTTCCCGCTGCTGCTGGAAAAAGGGCTCGACGGCCTGCGCGCAAAAGTGGCCGAACGCCGCTCGCGCATCAACCTGACGGTGCTGGAAGACCTGCACGGCGACCAGTTCCTGAAAGCGATTGATATCGTCCTGGACGCGGTGAGCCTGCATATCAAACGCTTTGCCGATCTGGCCCGTGAGATGGCCTCGACCGAAACCCGCGAAAGCCGCCGCGACGAGCTGCTGGCGATGGCGGAAAACTGCGATGTTATCGCCCACGAGCCACCAAAAACCTTCTGGCAGGCGCTGCAGCTGTGCTATTTCATCCAGTTGATCCTGCAGATTGAGTCCAACGGCCACTCGGTGTCGTTTGCCCGTATGGACCAGTATCTCTACCCGTACTACCGTCGTGACGTGGAGCTGAACCAGTCCCTGGATCGCGAGCACGCCATTGAGCTGCTGCACAGCTGCTGGCTGAAGCTGCTTGAAGTGAACAAGATCCGCTCCGGCTCTCACTCTAAAGCCTCTGCCGGTAGCCCGCTGTACCAGAACGTTACCATCGGCGGCCAGGTGCTGGTCAATGACGTGCCTATGGATGCGGTCAATCAGCTCTCCTATGCGATTCTGGAGTCCTGCGGGCGTCTGCGCTCCACCCAGCCGAACCTGAGCGTGCGCTACCATGCGGGCATGAGCAATGACTTCCTCGACGCCTGCGTGCAGGTGATCCGCTGCGGCTTCGGGATGCCTGCCTTTAACAACGATGAGATTGTCATTCCTGAGTTCATCAAACTCGGCATCGAAAAAGCGGATGCCTACGATTACGCTGCCATCGGCTGCATCGAAACCGCCGTCGGCGGCAAGTGGGGCTACCGCTGCACCGGGATGAGCTTTATCAACTTTGCCCGCGTGATGCTGGCGGCGATGGAAGGTGGCCGCGACGCCACCAGCGGCAACGTGTTCCTGCCGCAGGAAAAAGCGCTGTCGGCGGGCAATTTCAACACCTTCGACGAGGTGATGGCCGCCTGGGATAACCAGATTAAATACTACACCCGTAAATCCATCGAGATTGAGTACGTGGTGGACACCATGCTGGAAGAGAACGTGCATGACATTCTCTGCTCGGCGCTGGTAGACGACTGCATTGAACGCGCGAAGAGCATCAAGCAGGGTGGCGCGAAATACGACTGGGTATCCGGCCTGCAGGTAGGCATCGCCAACCTCGGCAACAGCCTGGCGGCGGTGAAGAAACTGGTCTTCGACCAGGGCGCGATTGGTCAGCAGCAGCTGGCGGCGGCACTGGCCGATGATTACGAAGGGCTAACCCACGAGCAGCTGCGCCAGCGTCTGATCAACGGCGCACCGAAGTACGGTAATGATGATGACAGCGTGGATCTGCTGCTGGCGCGGGCTTATCAGACCTACATCGAAGAGCTGAAGCAGTACCATAACCCGCGTTACGGCCGCGGCCCGATTGGCGGGAATTACTACGCCGGGACGTCGTCTATCTCTGCCAACGTGCCGTTTGGGGCGGCCACCATGGCGACCCCGGATGGACGTAAAGCGCACACCCCTCTCGCGGAAGGGGCCAGTCCGGCTTCCGGCACTGACCATCTGGGGCCAACCGCGGTTATTGGCTCTGTCGGGAAACTGCCGACCGAAGCGATCCTCGGTGGCGTGCTGCTGAACCAGAAACTTAACCCGGCGACGCTGGATAATGACAGCGACCGCCAGAAGCTGATGGTGCTGCTGCGTACCTTCTTCGAGGTGCATAAAGGCTGGCACATCCAGTACAACATCGTCTCCCGCGAAACGCTGCTGGAAGCGAAAAAACACCCGGACCAGTATCGTGATCTGGTGGTGCGTGTGGCGGGGTATTCTGCGTTCTTCACCGCCCTGTCACCGGATGCGCAGGACGATATTATTGCGCGTACCGAGCATACGTTGTAACGGTGTATCCCCTCTCCCTTGCGGGTGAGGGGGAAATGCGCACGCTGATGCCCTCACCCCGGCTCTCTCCCACGGGGAGAGGGAAAACACTAAAAACGGCAACCTGGGTTGTAATGACAGTCAGCTAAGCAACTCGGTATTTCTGAATGACTGAAGTGGACAGGTTCCGTTCACTACAGCACCTCTGCTTTATGCCCCCTCCGCTGCGGTGAACGTGCCAGGGGGGCTCGCCGCCTCCCCCCTGGCTACCCCGGCTCCCGGCCAGGAAAATCGCCGCTTCGCGGTGCACTCAGCTTATTCCTTCAGGCTTTCGGGTCGGGCACCAGCCTGCATCCCTGCAGGCTATGCCCTCTCGGCGCGTCCCTGCGCCTCGCCCCGGCCTTACGGAAACGCTTCGTCGATTTTCAGCCGGACTCACGCTCCCTCACGCTTCGCAGTCGTCTGAAAGGGGCACCGGTGTTGAGTCCCCGCTGAAACCGGCGAACCGGAGACCGGATGACAAGGGCTGGACGCCAGGGATGGCAGCCAGAGGCGAATCGAGACAGGATGTCGAGTTGAGCCGACCGCAGGCAGCCGGTCGGGAGGTGAGCGCAGTGCGAAGCACCGGTTTCATTGCGGGGCCGCGGGGATTGACAAGGGGGGCCCGGCGGCCCCCCTTGTCACGTTCACGGGTTGTGGAATGCCATGTTCTGCTGAACATAAGGTGAACGGAACAGTCCGCCGGGCTTAACTGACTGGCATTACAACCTGGGTTGGCGTTTCGCTTTTACTTTCGAATGAAATTAAATTTGTGGTTTTAGTCACATTGTTATTAGAATGTTGCTGGTCGCAGTAACATCCAGGAGCGCAATGTATGACCGTTAAAGTTATCGTCACAGATATGGACGGAACTTTTCTTAATGACGCCAAGCAGTACGATCGTGACCGCTTTCAGGCGCAGTTCCAGCAACTTCAGGCCCGTAATATTGAGTTCGTTGTCGCCAGCGGCAACCAGTATTACCAGCTTATCTCCTTCTTCCCGGAGCTGAAATCGCAGATCTCCTTCGTGGCGGAAAACGGCGCGCTGGTGTTCGATCACGGCGAGCAGATTTTCCACGGCGAGCTGACGAAGCACGAGTCGCAGATTGTGATCGGCGAGCTGCTGAAAGATAAATCCCTGAATTTCGTCGCCTGCGGTCTGGAAAGCGCGTACGTCAGCGACCAGGCACCCGAGGCCTTCGTCGCGCTGATGTCGAAACACTATCACCGCTTAAAGCGCGTCAGCGACTATCGCGACATCGACGATGTGCTGTTTAAATTCTCCCTGAACCTGCCCGACAGCGATATCCCGAACCTGATTGACGCCCTGCATGTTTCGCTCGACGGCATCATGAAACCGGTGACCAGCGGGTTTGGTTTTGTCGATCTGATTATCCCCGGCCTGCATAAAGCCAACGGCCTCAGCCGTCTGCTGAAGCGCTGGAATATCTCCCCGCAGGCATGTGTGGCGATTGGCGACAGCGGTAACGACGCCGAAATGCTGAAATTCGCCCACTACTCCTTTGCTATGGGAAATGCTGGCGAGAGCATTAAAGCCATCACCCGCTACCAGACCGACGACAACAACCATCAGGGCGCGCTGAACGTGATTCAGGCCGTCCTCGATAACACCCCGCCTTTCAGCCACTGATCCTCTCGCCGGAGCCTGCTCCGGCGAATCTCCCTTTCTCTCCGGGTTGTGCACTTCATCAAGTTATTTAACTTGCTTTAACTTATTTTTAACCTAAAGTATCACTTGTAATTACTTTTACTTTCGAATGAAAGATAGCGAGGCTGTTATGACCTTAACCTTTACCAGTGAAACTTTGCCTTCAGACCACAAGGCCGCGATTCGCCAGATGAAACGCGAGCTGCGGGCGCAGATCGGTGACGTGCAGGCGGTGTTCGATCGCTTGAGCGATAAAATTGCCAGCCGCGTGGCAGAAATTAACGCGCTGAAAAGCAAAGGCGATCCCGTCTGGCCGGTGATCCCGTTTGCCGACGTGCAGAGCGGTAACATCAGCCAGGAGCAGCGCGAGGCGGTTAAGCGTCGCGGCTGTGCGGTGATCAAAGGTCATTTCCCCCGTGAGCAGGCGCTGGCGTGGGACAACGCGATGCTCGACTATCTCGATCTCAACCGTTTTGATGATGTCTACAAAGGCCCGGGAGATAACTTCTTTGGCAGCCTCACCGCCTCCCGCCCGGAGATCTACCCGATCTACTGGTCACACGCGCAGATGGAAGCCCGTCAGAGCGAAGAGATGGCCCAGGTGCAGTCGTTCCTGAACCGTTTATGGACATTTGAGAGCAACGGCAAACAGTGGTTTAACCCGGACGTGAGCGTGATCTACCCGGACCGCATCCGTCGCCGTCCACCGGGCACCACCTCGAAAGGCCTCGGCGCACACACCGACTCCGGCGCGCTGGAGCGCTGGCTGCTTCCGGCTTATCAGCAGGTCTTCGCCCGGGTATTCGATGGCAATATCGATCAATACGATCCGTGGAATGCCGCACACCGTACCGAAGTGGAAGAGTACACCGTGGATAACACCACCAAGTGCTCGGTGTTCCGTACCTTCCAGGGCTGGACGGCGCTCTCCGACATGATCCCGGATCAGGGGCTGCTGCACGTGGTGCCGATCCCGGAAGCGATGGCGTATATCCTGCTGCGTCCGCTGCTGGATGACGTCCCGGAAGATGAGCTGTGCGGCGTGGCACCGGGTCGCGTCCTGCCGATTTCCGAGAAGTGGCACCCGCTGTTGATTGAAGCGCTGACCAGCATTCCGGCGCTGGAAGCCGGGGATTCCGTGTGGTGGCACTGCGATGTGATCCACTCGGTGGCACCGGTAGAGAACCAGCAGGGCTGGGGCAACGTGATGTACATTCCGGCGGCCCCAATGTGCGAGAAAAACCTCGCCTATGCGAAAAAGGTGAAAGCAGCGCTGGAAACCGGCGCCTCTCCGGGCGACTTCCCGAGGGAGGATTATGAGTCAGACTGGCAGTCACGCTTCACCACGGATGATTTAAATATCCACGGCAAGCGCGCGCTGGGTATGGTGTAAGCTCTGAAGTTATCTCACTGATCCAGAAAGCGAAATACAAACCTGTCATACAACATTAAAATCGTGGTATGACAGGTTTTTTAAATGTTAAATTGGCATGCCAATTTCCCGAACGCCAAAAAGACGCACTGAGATGTATCAGCGAAACAAGACGTTATCAGGAAAAGTGCGGAGGGTGAAGCGAAAGGAAAGAGGAACGGCCCTCCCCCAACGGGAAAGGGCCAGGCTGAGGACAATTAGTTGTCGATGCCTTTGCTGCGCAGGTAATCTTCGTAGTTACCGCTGAAGTCCACGACGCGCTCCGGCGTAATTTCAATCACGCGGGTCGCCAGCGAGCTCACGAATTCACGGTCGTGTGAGACGAAGATCAGGGTACCCTGATACATCTCCAGCGCCATGTTCAGCGATTCGATAGATTCCATATCCAGGTGGTTGGTCGGTTCGTCCATCACCAGGATGTTCGGTTTTTGCATCATCAGCTTGCCGAACAGCATACGGCCCTTCTCACCACCGGAGAGCACTTTGGCTGGCTTTTTGATGTCATCCTGGCTGAACAGCAGACGGCCAAGGAAGCTGCGCACCACCTGCTCGTCATCGCCTTCCGACTTCCACTGGCTCATCCAGTCGAAAACGGTCAGATCGTTGTCGAAATCTTCGGCGTGATCCTGGGCGTAATAACCAATCTGCGCGTTCTCGGACCATTTCACGGTGCCGTGATCCGGAGTCAATTCACCCACCAGCGTTTTCAGCATGGTGGATTTACCCACGCCGTTGGCACCGAGGATAGCGATCTTCTCGCCCACTTCCAGCAGCAGGTTGAAGTTCTTGAACAGCGGGCCGTTGTCGAAACCTTTGGTCAGCTCTTCGACAGCTAAGGCGTTACGGAACAGTTTCTTGTCCTGCTCGAAGCGGATGAACGGGTTCTGACGGCTGGACGCTTTAACTTCATCCAGCTTGATTTTGTCGATCTGACGGGCACGGGAGGTTGCCTGACGCGATTTAGAGGCGTTGGCGCTGAAGCGGCTGACGAAGGATTGCAGGTCAGCAATCTGCGCCTTTTTCTTGGCGTTATCGGCCAGCAGACGTTCACGCGCCTGGGTTGCCGCGGTCATGTATTCGTCGTAGTTACCGGCATACACGCGCAGTTCGCCGTAGTCCAGATCCGCCATGTGGGTGCAGACCATGTTCAGGAAGTGACGGTCGTGCGAGATGATGATCATGGTGCTGTTACGCTCGTTCAGCGTCTGCTCCAGCCAGCGAATGGTGTCGATGTCCAGGTTGTTCGTTGGTTCATCGAGCAGCAGGATGTCCGGGTTAGAGAACAGCGCCTGCGCCAGCAGAACACGCAGCTTCCAGCCTGGCGCGACTTCGCTCATCAGACCATAATGTTGTTCCACCGGAATACCCACGCCCAGCAGCAGCTCACCGGCACGGGACTCCGCAGAGTAACCGTCCATTTCGCCGTACTGCACTTCAAGATCGGCCACTTTATAGCCGTCTTCTTCGCTCATTTCGGCAAGGCCGTAGATGCGATCGCGTTCCTGCTTCACTTCCCACAGCTCACCGTGGCCCATGATCACCGTATCAAGGACGGTGAACGTTTCAAAGGCGAACTGATCCTGACGCAGCTTACCGATGCGCTCGTTCGGATCGAGAGAAACGTTGCCCAGCGTCGGCTCTAAATCGCCGCCGAGGATCTTCATGAAGGTGGATTTTCCGCTACCGTTGGCACCAATCAGGCCGTAACGGTTGCCGCCGCCAAATTTGACGGAAATGTTTTCGAACAGCGGCTTACTGCCAAACTGCATAGTGACGTTGCTGGTAACTAACACGGGAGATTCCTGCGAGAAGTGTGATAAACCCAGCATTATGCCACAATTCCGAAATGAGATCCCGTGTATCAACGTAGCGCTAAACTCTAACAGGATGGAAAAAAGTGTGATTTAGTACACATCCGAATTCCATGCGGTCAGGAATGCACATATAATGCGCTCCCTAAACCGTTCTGACTTTTAAACAACCTGCCAATGTGGCACAGATACCTCGCACACCATGAATATGAAATTAACATCGCTTTTTGCGGCGGCGTTTGCCGTAGTAGGGTTTTGCAAGACCGCTTCTGCTGTCACTTATCCACTGCCAACCGACGGTAGCCGTCTGGTAGGTCAGAACCAGGTTGTGACTATTGAAGAAGGTAACACTCAGCCGCTGGAATATTTTGCTGCGGAATATCAGCTGGGCCTCTCCAACATGATGGAAGCCAACCCGGGCGTCGATCCGTATCTGCCGAAGGGCGGCACCGTGCTGAACATTCCTCAGCAGCTGATCCTGCCGGACACCGTGCATGAAGGCATCATCATCAACAGCGCCGAAATGCGTCTGTACTATTACCCGAAAGGCACCAACACCGTCATCGTGCTGCCAATCGGTATCGGCCAGTTGGGTAAAGATACCCCGATGAACTGGACCACCAAAGTCGAGCGTAAGAAAGCTGGCCCAACCTGGACGCCAACCGCGAAAATGCACGCGGAATACATTGCCGCGGGCGAGCCGCTGCCAGCCGTTGTTCCTGCTGGCCCGGATAACCCGATGGGTCTGTACGCTCTCTATATCGGCCGTCTGTATGCGATCCACGGCACCAACGCCAACTTCGGTATCGGCCTGCGCGTGAGCCACGGCTGTGTGCGTCTGCGTAACGACGACATTAAATTCCTGTTCGAGAACGTGCCGGTTGGTACTCGCGTGCAGTTCATCAACGAGCCGGTAAAAGCAACTACCGAGCCAGATGGCAGCCGTTACCTCGAAGTGCATAACCCGCTCTCTACCAGCGAAGATCAGATCGACAACAACGTCACCGTTCCGGTCACCCTGACCAGCAACGTGCAGGCCATCACCGGCCAGCAGGACGTGGATGCGAACATCGTTGAGCAAGCGATCAACAACCGTTCCGGTATGCCGGTTCGTCTGAACTGATCGTAACAGGAACAATTCTGTTGTTACTGTGGAATTGTTCCGTTCACTAAAGCATCTCTGCTTTTATGCCCATCCCGCTGCGGTGAACATGTTAAGGGGGCTACTGCCGCTCCCTTAACCATCCCGGCTCCCGGCAAAGAAAATCGCCGTTTCGAGAAATATTCGTCTCACCCCTTTGGTGCTAGCGCAGGCGCTGTTCAACATTGCTCCTGGCAATGTTGTCTTCGGCTTATTCCCTCCGGCTATCGGGTCCGGCGTGATTCTACATCCATCCAGGTCCGCATCCATGTGCCTCAACCCGGCATGCGGTCAAGGCCTCAGCGATTTTCAGCCGGACTCATCCCTCCTTCCAGCTTCTTAGCCACGTGAATGTGGCACGGGTGTTGAGTCCCCGCTGAAATCGGCGAACCGGAGATCGGTTGACAAGGGCTGGCCGCCAGGGATGGCGGCCAGAGGCGAATCGAGACAGGATGTCGAGTTGAGCCGACCGCAGGCAGTCGGTCGGGAGGTGAGCGTAGTGCGAAGCACCGATTTCGTTGCGGGGCCGCGGGGATTGATAAGGGGGCCGCGGTGGCCCCCTTATCACGTTCACAGGTTCCGTTCATTTCATATTCTGCTGGAAATAAGGTGAACGGAACGCACCACCGTATCGACCAGAAAACGATAAAAAGCTACTGCTGCGCCAGCTGATTACGCCGGTACTCCCCCTGTCGCTCCAGCATCCAGCCTGGGTATTCCCTCGGCAGCGCGCTCACCGCATCCAGCTGTTTCAGCTCGTCATCGCTCAGGCGAATCGCGGTTGCGGCAATATTGTCATCCAGCTGATCGATCCGTTTCGCGCCAATAATCACGCTGGTCACCGCTTTTTGATGCAGCAGCCACGCCAGGGCAATTTGCGCCACGGAAACGCCCTTGCTCCCGGCAATGTGGCGCATCACATCCACGCAGTCAAAGGCCCGCGCTTTATCCACCGGCGGGAAGTCAAATTCCTGGCGACGGCCACCGCCCTGCACCTGCCCATCGCGGCTGTATTTCCCACTCAGCAAGCCACCCGCCAGCGGGCTCCAGACCATCAGCCCGACACCTTCGCTTTGTAGCATCGGCACCAGCTCACGCTCCAGGTCACGCCCGGCAAGGGTGTAATAGGCCTGTAATGAGGCAAAACGTGCCAGCCCGAGCCGTTCGGAAATGCCCAGCGCCTTCATGATCTGCCAGGCTGCCCAGTTCGATACCCCGATATAGCGCACATGCCCGTGCTGGACGAGGTTATCCAGGGCATAGAGCGTCTCTTCAATCGGGGTGGCCGGGTCAAAACCGTGCAACTGATAGAGATCGATATGATCGAGCTGCATGCGGCGCAGGCTCTCTTTCACGCTGCTGATGATGTGATACCGCGAGCTACCGCGTGAGTTCACCCCCGCCTTGCCCGTTTCGCCAAACACCTTGGTGGCGATCACCACGTTTTCGCGCGGTATCTTCAGGTTTTTCAACGCCTGGCCGGTGATCTCTTCTGAACGCCCTTCGGAATAGACGTTGGCTGTATCAATAAAATTGATCCCGGCGTCCAGCGCACGCCCGACCAGCTGCTCGGCATCCTGTTGCTGGAGTTGACCTATCTTGCCCCACATGCCGCCTTCGCCGCCAAAGGTCATGGTGCCGAGGCAGAGCTCAGAAACAAACAGGCCGGTATTACCCAGATTTTGATATCGCATTTGACGCTCCTCGTATGTTGAGTACCCGATAGTTATACCCGGCTCACGCCGATAGCGAATGTGCGGTTCCTGCCCGTTTCTTGCCCAATCCTCTGAACTTATCCGCGCGGGGCGTCGCCAAAGACGGCGTACTCCGGCAGCTGCACCTGCTGATACGGCTCCCAGCCGCCGCCCAGGGCTTTATAGAGCGCCACCAGATCCAGCGCGCTCTGGACCCGGGCCTGATCCCGCTGCTGCTGCGCCTGAGCCAACTGGCGCTGCGCATCCAGCACGTCGATAAAGGTCGCGATCCCCTGGCGATAGCTGCTGCTCGCCAGATCAAAGGCGTTTTGCAGCGCATCGATGGTTTTGCTTAATCCCGCCTCCCGCTTCTGATCGGTGCGGTAGCTGACCAGCGCGTTTTCCACATCGCCCAGGGCGGTGAGCACCGTCTGACGATATTCCAGTACGGCGGCACCCTGCTGTGCGCGGGCGACCTTCACGCTGGAGACCAACCGCCCGCCCTGGAAGATGGGGATGGAGACCTGCGGCCCGACGCTGTAGAAGTGGCTACTCCAGTCGGTGAGCCAGCTGGCTTCGCTGTTACGCAGGCCAAACTGACCGCTGAGCGAGACGCTGGGGAACAGTTGCGCCACCGACACGCCGATCTGCGCGGTGGCTGCATGCAGATTCGCCTCGGCTTCACGCACGTCCGGGCGTCGCCGCGCCAGTGTAGAGGGAATACCGGTAGGGACAATCTCCGGCAGCGCAGGCAGCGGTTTGCTGGCCTGCAGCTCGCCATCCAGCGCCCCCGGGGGTTTGCCAAGCAGGATCGCCAGGCCGTTCATCGCCTGCCGCGCCTGGGCTTCATATTGCGGAAGCTGCGCCTCCAGGTTGCCAAGCTGGGCGCGGGCGTTCTCTACGTCCATCTGCGGTGACAGCCCGCCGCGCTGGCGGCTGTCGGTCAGCTCCAGCGTCTGCTGCGCGCTCTCGATCTGGGTGTTAAGGGTGGCGATACTGCTCTGGGCGCCACGCAGCTGTAACCAGCCGCGGGCCACTTCGGCCTCCAGCGACACCAGGGCATCGTTACGCTGCTCGATGGCTGCCTGCTGTTGCGCGTCGGCGGCTTCTACCTGACGGCGCACCTTGCCCCATAAATCCAGCTCCCACTGGGCATCAAAGCTGCCCTGGTAGAGGTTAATGGGCTGGGTCAGCGGCCCCAGCGCGCCGCGCAGTTCGGGATCGACGTCATCCAGCTGATCGTACACGCCGTGGGATTTCAGTTCTCCCTCCAGCCCCAGCTGCTGCCGGGTGGCCTGCAAATTACCATTCACCGCCGGGAAGAAGGCACCGCCCGCCTGGTTGATCTGTTCCCGTGCCCCCGCGATGCGCAGCACGGTTTGCTGCAATGACAGGTTACCGGCAATGGCGCGTTCAATCAGGCTGTCCAGTTGCGGGTCGCCAAAGGTTTTCCACCAGCGAGGATTGATGGCCGTTGACGCGGTTTGCGATTTTACGCCGCCGTCGCCCGGATCGTTCCAGTGCGTCGGGGTGTTGGGCGCGGGCTGCTGGTAGTCTGGCCCCACGGCGCAGCCTGCCAGCAACAGCATTAACATCAGGGGGCTTAAACGTCTGCAAATCATCAGTGTGCTCCTGCACTCCCCTCGCTCTTAACCGGCGAGAGCAACAAACAAAACGGAATCAGTAAAAAGGCCACCGCGCTCAGAATGGTGAAAACGTCCACGTAGGCCAGGAAACGCGACTGTTCGATCATCGCCTGATACATGCGCCCGGTGGCAATGCCGGTGGGGTCGCCCACCTGGGTGGTAAAGTTCTGGATCGCCTGCGCCATCTCGCGGAGCGTTTGCTGGAACGGCTCGTCGAATGCCGAAGTGTGGGTGGCCAGATAAGCGCTGTGGGCCTGCGAGCGCTCGGTAATGGCCGCCGTTGAGAGCGAAATGCCGATCGACCCCGCCACGTTACGGAACATGGTAAACAGCGCCGCTGCGTCGGCGTTCAGCTGCCGGGGAATCGAGATAAAGGCGATGGTGGTCAGCGGCACAAACAGGAAGCCCAGCCCGATCGACTGGGCGCTGCGGAACAGCACCAGGGTCTCGAAGTCGATATCCGGCGTCAGCGTGCGCGACCAGAAGAACGACACCGCGAGACAGGTAAAGCCGAAGGCGATGATCCAGCGCGTCTGCACAATCGGCATCAGCTTCAACACCAGCGGGATAGTGAGCACGATCAGGATCGCACCGGGCGACAGCACCAGCCCCGACCAGGTGGCGGTATAGCCCAGATCCTGCTGCGCCAGCTGCGGGATCACCACCGAACTGCCGTACAGGATCATTGCCATACCGGCCATCAGCAGGCTGGAGACGGCGAAGTTTTTGTCCTTCATGCAGTGCAGATCCACAACCGGCTTTTTGGCATACATCAGCCAGTAGATGGCCCCGATAATGCCAATCAGCGTCAGCACGGCAAAGGTGCGGATAAAGTTCGAGGTAAACCAGTCGTCATCTTCCCCGCGATCGAGCATCACCTGCAGGCAACCCAGGCCCAGGGCGATAAGCCCGATACCGGTCCAGTCGATGGAGAGCTTCTCCTTCGATTTACTCTCCCAGGGCGGATCTTCCAGCAGCTGGTAGATCGCCAGCACGGTAACGATCCCCACCGGAATATTGATAAAGAACACCCAGCGCCAGGAGTAGTTATCGGTGATCCACCCCCCGAGCGTCGGCCCCAGCACCGGGGCGACGATAATGGCAATCGACGACAGGCCAAAAGCCTTGCCGCGATCTTCCGGCTTAAAGTAGTCGAGCAGCACCGACTGCTGGGTGGGCTGTAGCCCGCCGCCAAAGAAGCCCTGCAAAATACGAAACAGGATGATCTGCCACAGCTCGGTGGCGATACCGCACAGGAACGAGCAGATGGTGAACATCACAATGCAGATCAGGAAGAATTGCTTGCGGCCAAAGACCCGGCTCAGAAACGCCGAGATAGGCAGCACGATGCCGTTGGCCACCAGATAGCTGGTGAGCACCCAGGTCGATTCGTCATAGCTGGCCGAAAGCGAACCGGCGACGTGGGGCAGCGCCACGTTGACGATGGTGGTATCAAGGATCTCCATAAATACCGCGAGGGTGACGACGATCGCCACCGCCCACGGGTTACTGGCTGGCCGCCAGTTTTCATGGCTGTGCTCACTCATTCCACGGTTACCTTAGGTTCAACCGAGAGGCCAAGCGGCAGCGGCTGGTTGGGATCCAGTCCTTTATCGATAACGATTTTTACCGGCACACGCTGGACGATCTTCACGAAGTTACCGGTGGCGTTCTCCGACGGGAAAGCGGCAAAGCGCGAGCCGCTCCCCTGCTGGATAGAGTCGATATGCCCTTCCAGCTCCAGATCCGGCCAGGCGTCCACGCTCAGCGTCACCTTATTACCGGGTCGCATCCGCTCCAGCTGCGACTCTTTAAAGTTGGCGACAACCCAGATATCGGCCGAGACCAGCGAAAAGAGCGCAGTGCCCGCCTGCACCAGGGTGCCGGTCTGGACGTTGCGTTTCGTTATGTAGCCATCAAAGGGTGCCCGTACCTCGGTGTACGAGAGATTCAGTTCTGCGGTTTCCAGCTGGGCGCGGGCCTGTTCCACCTGACGCTCCCGGGCTTCGACGTTGGTCTCCTGCTGGCGAATTTGCAGTTGCACCTGCGAAGCCACCTCAAGCTGCGCTTTCGCGCTGGCAAGCTGGGCCTGGGCGCTGCGCAACTGGGCATTGGCCGCGTCGATGCTCTGTTGCGTGGTGGCGCGGGGATCGACGCCGCGCTGGCGGCGATATTCCGCCTGAGCGTTGGCCAGATCCGCCTGGGCTTTGATCACCTGGGCGTTGGCTTCATCGCGCTGGGCAGGATATTGCACCTTCGAGAGCGCCAGCTGCGCCTGGGCCTGATGAAGCTGCGCTTCGGCCAGGCCAAGCTGGGCTTTTGCCTGGTCGCGCTGGGCAGCGGTGTCCCGGGGATCGATGGTCACCAGCAGATCGCCCTTTTTCACGCGCTGGTTATCCCGCACCCGCAGTTCGGTGACATAGCCTGCGGTTTTGGGCGCGATGGTCACGGCGTCGCCTTCGGTAAAGGCGTCGTCCGTCGTCTCCTGGTTACGGGTCATGAACCACCATACCAGGGCCACAATGACCATCACGATCACCACAATGCCCAGAATAATCAGCGGCTTTTTGCCGGGGCGTTTACGTTGCGTCTCTTTTTTATCGGTGTTTTCGGTGTTTTCGGAGGGTTGGTTTTCTTCAGCCATATAACAGCATCCGTCCTGTTAGTGAACGGCATCACAATTTATGCCGTTCACTAAAGTTAGGACGTTGCTATACATTTGCCAGGAAAAACTGACAAACAGGGCACTATATGAGAAGGAATAATCCGAATCCGATCAGCCCGGCCCAGACCAGCATCGGCAGCGACCAGAGGTGGAAGCGCCACCAGATACGGCGATCGTTTGCCATACGCAGGGCGATCAGGTTAGCGAGAGAGCCAGGCAGCAGGCCAAAGCCGCCCACGTTTACCGCCCAGGCCAGCAGCGCCGTCGGCGGCACGTAGTTAAGCAGCAGGATAGTCGAAGGCACATTACTGATCACCTGCGACATCCCGATAGCGGTCAGCCACAGCTGGCCCTGCGACAGGTGGGTGACGTTTTGCAGCACGTTCTGCAAGGCCGGCACCTGAATCAGCAGATGAACATCAATAAACATCGCCATAAAGACCAGCAGCAGCGTCCAGTCGACGCTAATCAGCACCCGACGGGCCAGCAGCAGGAAGCCCCCCGCCACCAGCAGCACGCCCCACAGCTCCTGCTTGAGATCGAGGGCCACAAGGAAGACCAGGTAAAGCGCCAGACAGCTCCATGCCAGCCGCGGTGTAGACTGGGCCGCCGCGCTACCGCTGTGATAGCGCAGTGGCCTGGCCGGGAAGGCGAACCAGCTCAGGGCCATCAGGGTCAGTACCATCACCAGCGCCAGCGGCGCCATCTGCCAGGTAAAGGCGGCAAAGGACAGGCCGGAGCGTCCCCACAGCAGGATGTTTTGCGGGTTGCCGATCGGGGTGAGCAGCGATCCGGCGTTAACCGCCAGCGCCTCAAAGATGATCAGCCGGTTGACCGGGATTTCACACAGCTTGCGCAGCGTGAGGGTGAGCGGCACCACGATAAACAGCGCCACATCATTGGTGAGAAAGGTCGACAGTAACGCCGCAGAGAAGACCATAAACAGCGACAGGCGTCGCTCAGTGGCGAAACGGCGCACCATCTTGCGCCCCAGCACGTCAAAAAAACCGCTCTGCTCGACCCCTTTGGTCAGCATCATCAACCCGGCAAGGGTAATGATGGTGTGCCAGTCAATGGCGGCAGGCCAGCGCTGCGGGGCGAAGGGCACCAGAAAGCTGAGTCCGACCCCAACCACCAGTAACAGATGAAAGAAACGATCACGGGCCAGCGCCCGCAGGCCAGGCACGGTCATTCCGCGGACGATCCATATTTAAGGGTAAAAGCCAGGAACTGTTGCAGGGTCTCTTCGCTAACGTGATGCTCCATCCCTTCGGCGTCACGGCGGGCGATGTCAGGACTGACGCCCAGTACCAGCAGGAAATTTTCGACAATTTGATGGCGCTCGCGGCTCGCCTGCGCCAGCTTCTCCCCTTCCGGGGTGAGAAACACGCCGCGCCAGGGGATCATTTCGATCAGACCAACCGTTGCCAGGCGCTTGAGCATTTTTGCCACCGTCGGCTGGGAGACGCCAAGACGTGCCGCCATATCCACCTGACGGGCCTCCCCCACTTCGCGGATCAGATCCGAGATCAGCTCGACATAATCATCGATCAACTCGCGGCGATGCGCTTCACGAACCTGGCGAAAGCCTTCGACATGCTCTTCGACGTTGACCAGTTGCGTCATTTTTTTTGTTGTTGGTTTACCTGCACGGCGGTTCATTGTGCTTCCTCAAGCGGGGGACACATCAAGCGTATCAATAGATAAACGGCCATTGTAAACCATCACTACACAAGCACAAAAAATTAACGATTTATACCCGTCATGCTTCAGGGTGCCTGTGGGTTGGCATGGCCTCGCCCCGTTGGGGCCAGTGCAAACGCTGTTCAACCTGGCGATGCCAGTTTGCCCTCATCCGCCCCCGTCACTGACTTCAGTAAGTGCCTGGGGATTCGCTGCGTCACTACGTTACACGGCATTTGGCCTCGCCCTTTTAGGGCCAGCGCAAGCGCAGTTCAAAACGATTAATCGTTTTGTCAGGCAACGCGAATTATTTGAGGTATAGCCATAGCCATATAATATAGCCTGTGCTATATCTGTATGTAATGCAGTCACCCTTCACGGATCGAAGGGATCAACCCGCAGGAGGTAACCATGAACGAATTCAAGAGGTGTATACGCGTGTTTAGCCACTCTCCCTTTAAAGTACGCTTAATGCTGCTGAATATGATTTGCGACATCATCAACGGCAAGCCACAGCAGAACAAACCTTCTCACTAAGCGGCGTCGCGGTACGCCGCTTCATTTTTGTGTCATTTATCTCCGCTATACTGCTCGTCCCCACGTTATGCCCTGACCTTTTTTGCGGAAATGGAATCCTCTTCGCAAAACACCCTCTTTATAACTGTTGACCTTAAAGGCCACTGGCTCTATCTTCTTGCAGCCCTGCACTATTTGCGGCTCCCAGATGCGGACCTCCTCTCCCCTTCTACGCATTCTCAGGCAGGTTTTGACCCTTGGCGCCAGGGTGAGCACATGGCGTTTTCACAATAGTGACCTATGAATTTAACCCTGAAAGAAACGCTCATTACCCGCAGCCGGGCCTTAAGCCCGTGGACGGGATTCTACTTTTTACAGTCGCTGCTGATTAACTTTTCCTTTGGCTACGCCTTCAGCCTGCTGTATGCCGTTGCCTTTACCTGTGTGCTGCATCTGCTCTGGATCAGCGCGCCGCGCGTGCAAAAAGGGCTAATCGGGATCTGCTCGCTGGTGGCGGCGATGTATTTCCCCTTTGGCCAGGCCTATGGCGCGCCAAACTTTAATACCCTGCTGGCGATGCACTCTACCAACATGGAGGAGTCAACGGAGATCCTCACTATCTTCCCGTGGTACAGCTACGTCGTCGGCCTGTTTATCTTTACCCTCGGGGTGATCGCCGTACGCCGTAAGCCGCAGCCCAAAAAGGCGTGGGGCAAAATCGACAGCCTGTGTCTGGTGTTCAGCCTGGTGGCCTTTTTCGTCGCCCCGGTGCAAAACCTGGCCTGGGGCGGCGTCTTCAAGCTGAAAGATACTGGCTACCCGGTGTTTCGCTTTGTCAAAGATGTGGTGGTGAACAACCAGGAAGTGGTGGAAGAGCAGACCCGGATGGCCGAGCTGTCGCAGATGAAGGACACCTGGAACGTGCTGGCCGTGAAGCCGAAATATCACATCTATATGGTGGTGATCGGTGAAAGCGCCCGCCGTGACGCGCTGGGTGCCTTCGGTGGACACTGGAACAACACCCCGTTTGCCAGCAAGGTCAACGGCACGCTGTTTACCGACTACATTGCCGCCAGTGGTTCAACGCAAAAGTCGCTCGGGCTGACGCTCAACCGGGTGGTGGATAACAAGCCGCAGTATCAGGATAACTTTGTCACCCTCGCCAACCGCGCGGGCTTCCAGAGCTGGTGGTTCTCGAACCAGGGGCAGATCGGTGAATACGACACCGCTATCGCCAGCATTGCTAAACGGGCTGACGAAGTGCAGTTCCTGAAAAGCGGGGATTTCGAGGCAGATAAAAATACCCGGGACGAGGCGTTGCTTAAGATGACCGAACAGGTCTTTAGCAGCCATCGCACCCAGCCGCAGCTGATCGTTCTGCATCTGATGGGTTCACACCCGCAGGCCTGCGATCGCACCCAGGGGAAATATGCCGAGTTTGTGCAGTCGAAAGAGACCTCATGCTATCTCTACACCATGACCCAGACCGACGATCTGCTCAGCAAGCTCTATACCCAGTTGCAAAACACCGGTGAGACCTTCTCGATGGCCTATTTTTCCGATCACGGGCTGGCCTTTAAAGAGCGCGGGAAAGAGGTGCAGTACCTGGCGCACGACGACAGTTTCCAGCAGAACTTCCAGGTACCGTTTATGGTGCTGTCGAGCGATGATAAAGCCCATCGCATCGTCAAGGCGCGCCGTTCCGCGAATGATTTTTTAAGCTTCTTCTCGCAGTGGACGGGCATCAGCGCGAAAGAGATCGCGAATAAGTACCGCTTTGTGTCGAACGACAAGGCGCCGCCGGTGTATGTGACAAACTTTAAGTTACAGAAAGTGGATTACAACCATCTGGGGACGGATCTGTTTGAGACGAAAAGCCGGTAACAGCGGTGCGGCCTGATGCCCTCACCCTGGCCCTCTCCCACAGGTAGAGGGGAAGGATCGCGCATCCCGCGATGACAGAGTACAAGAATGGCTCAGAGACAACAGCGATGGCCTGGTCCGGCTGAAAATCGATGAAGCGTTTCCGCAAGGCCGGGGCGAGGCGCAGGGACGCGCCGAGAGGGCATAGCCTGCAGGGATGCAGGCTGGTGCCCGACCCGAAAGCCTGGAGGAATAAGCTGAGTGCACCGCGAAGCGGCGATTTTCTTGCCGGTAGCCCGGGTCGCCAGGGTGGTGGCGATTGAGCCACCCTGGCACGTTCACCGGTTCAGGTATATCAGAGAAGTAAGGAACGTGAGGTGAACGGAACTACCACATTTTCCACATGTTCCCCCTAACGATAGATTCAGGTGTATCGGAGAAGTAAGGGATGCGAGGTGAACGGAACTACCACTTCTGCTACATGTTTCCCTCACCCCTCAGGTAAAGAACAAAAACAAAAAAACCCGCCGAAGCGGGTTTTTTACTAGCTCACCGAAGTGATTAGAAGCGGTAACCTACGCCTGCGATCCAGGTGCCAACATCAACGTTACGGATGCGGCTCTGCTCATAGGAGAAGTCCAGCGCAACGTTTTCAACTGGGTTGAACTGCATACCTGCGCCATAGGAGAAACCGTAGTCGCTGGTGCTTGCAGAGCGGTTGAAGCCCTGGTTTTCAGTCTGCTGGAATTTACCGTAGCCAACACCCACAACACCGTAGATGCTTGCCCAGTCGTTCAGACGGTAAGCCGGGCCAGCGGTGATGCCGTAGTACTGAGCTTTGTTGTAAGCGCCGTCTTCAGAACGGTCTTTCTCAGTGTAGGTGAAGGAACCGATGGCACCCAGCGGGTTGTTGTCCTGCTCGTAGCGATATTTCAGGTTGAAACCGTTGGTTTTGTTCATGACGCCCTGCATATCGCTCTGAGCGTAACCGCCAGTCACGGTAGAGGTCGCTGCTACAGCGGAACCTGCGGAAACAGCCAGAACAGCTGCCAGTGCTGAAAGACATGCAATTTTTTTCATAACCACCTCAAATGTGCTTCAAGTAATTCCGTAAGTTTTAAATATATCAAAAAATCTTGTGAAACTCTTTGTGCTTCGTGATGTCTAACGCAGGTTTTCATGTAACCAAACATTTCCACCCACAGCTATCTTCTTCAAAAAACACCAAATTTGTGTTTCAAAAGCGCATATTGCGCGTCAGTCACAATACATTCATCCAGACGATTCCTAATCTGTTACAGAAATCACCCACTGGGATGACGCCATTTTACGGATTTCCGGCGACTTTTTTTTCAACAAAGACTCAACCGCGCGGCGATATTTCCTTTACACTCCCCCTCTTTACTTCCTTTGACAGAAACTGACAGGAGAAAGGATGCCTGGGTTGTCTCGCAGGGCGCCAGTCTGGTTGCCCGTAATCGTCATACTTATTGCCATGCTCTCCATTCAGAGTGGTGCTTCGCTGGCTAAATCCCTCTTTCCGGTGGTGGGCGCGCCTGGCGTCACGGCGCTGCGTATTGCACTCGGCACCTTAATCCTGGTGGTTATCTTTAAACCCTGGCGACTGCGTTTCCAGAAAGAGCAGCGCCTGCCCCTGCTGCTGTACGGGCTGTCGCTGGGGGCGATGAACTATCTCTTCTACCTGTCGATTCAGACGGTGCCGCTGGGGATCGCTGTGGCGCTGGAGTTTACCGGCCCGCTGGCGGTGGCGCTGTTCTCCTCACGTCGCCCGATCGATTTTGTCTGGGTGGTGCTGGCGGTACTGGGGCTATGGTTTCTGCTGCCGCTGGGGCAGGACGTCTCTCACGTCGACCTGACCGGCGCGGCACTGGCTCTGGGGGCGGGAGCCTGCTGGGCGGTCTATATCCTCACCGGACAGCGTGCCGGCGAAGAGCACGGCCCGGCCACCGTGGCGCTGGGGTCTCTGATTGCCGCCATCATATTTGTGCCGCTGGGGATGGCGCAGGCCACCGAGTCTATCTGGCAGTGGTCGATCCTGCCGGTAGGTCTGGCGGTGGCGGTGCTCTCAACCGCGCTCCCCTACTCGCTGGAGATGATTGCCCTGACGCGCCTCCCAACGCGCATCTTTGGCACCCTGATGAGCATGGAACCCGCGCTGGCGGCGATGTCCGGGATGGTGTTCCTGGGCGAATCCCTCACCTTTACCCAGACGCTGGCGCTCTGCTCCATCATTGCCGCATCGATGGGATCGACGCTCACCCTGCGCCGGGAGAGTAAAGTCGAAGAAGTGGATATCCGCTAGCCAAAATTATTTGGCCGGGAAGCCACTTCCCGGCAAAATATTCCCATTCGCAATAACCGTCATTATTTTGAAATATCGCCTTACCTTCTCACCCGCCCGTTAAAAATAAGATAAATTTACCCATAAATAAAAATAAGTTAATCATTTCAGTAATTTAACTATCACAACCCGCCTTTCACTATTAAACCAATAGGCAGGACCCAATCGCACCTTCTATAGCCGGTGCTATACTTGATTTCGGAAATTACTTTGGACGCCAACATCAAGAGGAAATGAGATTATGCCTACCGCTAAACTGGTAAAAACGAAAGCACCTAATCTGCTCTATACCCGTAACGATGTCTCTGACAGCGATAAGAAAGCGACAATTGAGTTGCTGAATCGCCAGGTGATCCAGTTTATTGATCTGTCACTGATTACTAAACAGGCGCACTGGAATATGCGTGGCGCTAACTTTATTGCTGTACACGAGATGCTGGATGGCTTCCGTACTGCACTGACTACCCACCTGGATACCATGGCTGAACGTGCTGTACAGCTGGGCGGCGTGGCGCTGGGCACCACTCAGGTGATCAACAGCAAAACGGCGCTGAAAAGCTACCCGCTGGATATTCACAGCGTGCAGGAACATCTGAAAGAGCTGGCGGATCGTTATGCTGTCGTTGCAAACGACGTTCGTAAAGCGATCGGTGAAGTTAAAGATGAAGATACCGCTGACATCCTGACCGCGGCTTCCCGCGACATGGATCAGTTCCTGTGGTTCATCGAGTCTAACATCGAGTAATCCATAGCATTTTGCTATCACACCCTCGCTTCTGGCGGGGGTTTTGCACTTTTATAGTGCAGCAATTTCGCCCTCCCCGCCGCAAACGTAAAGCATTTGTAATAATCACCTCACACAATCGTTAACGAAAGATTGTTTTCTCATCAATATTTGCGCTTAATAGCTTAACGGTCAGTGATGGCGTTGCCATGCACCAAAACAGGGCTTCGTTATGGTGCATTTCAGCGCCATTGCTCCACATTTTGTGCAATGAAATTCGTATTGGCCTTTTAAAAACAACCTGTTGCAAAGTTGGCACGTTTTTTTCATAGAGCCGTTCGTTCTCGCAGGGGATCGCCCCGTGGATATAAAAGGAAATGCTATGAAGTCTGTATTAAAAGTTTCACTGGCTGCACTTACCCTGGCTTTTGCCGTTTCTTCTCAGGCTGCTGATAAAAAACTGATTGTTGCCACCGACACCGCCTTCGTACCGTTTGAATTTAAACAAGGCGATCAGTACGTTGGTTTTGACGTGGATCTGTGGGCAGCCATCGCGAAAGAACTGAAACTGGACTACACCCTGAAGCCAATGGACTTCAGCGGCATCGTTCCGGCACTGCAAACCAAAAACGTTGACCTGGCGCTGGCCGGTATCACCATCACTGACGCACGTAAAAAAGCTATCGACTTCTCTGATGGCTACTACAAAAGCGGCCTGCTGGTAATGGTCAAAGCTGACAACAACGACGTGAAGAGCGCGAAAGATCTCGACGGTAAAGTGGTCGCGGTGAAGAGCGGTACCGGTTCTGTTGATTACGCGAAAGCCAATATCAAAACCAAAGACCTGCGCCAGTTCCCGAACATCGACAACGCCTACATGGAACTCGGCACCAACCGTGCTGACGCCGTGCTGCACGACACGCCAAACATTCTGTACTTCATCAAAACCGCAGGTAACGGCAAGTTCAAAGCGGTAGGTGAATCCCTGGAAGCACAGGAATACGGTATCGCCTTCCCGAAAGGCAGCGACGATCTGCGTACTAAAGTGAACGGCGCGCTGAAAACCCTGCGCGACAACGGCACTTACAACGAAATTTACAAAAAATGGTTCGGAACTGAGCCAAAATAATAATGACGTTTTGAGCACTTTTTATCCTGGGGGCGTGCTTCGCCCCCTGTTGTTTTCACCACGGTATACAGGAACACATCATGGAGTTTGACTGGAGCGCCATCTGGCCTGCCATTCCTCTGTTGCTTGAAGGCGCCAAAATGACCCTCTGGATTTCGGTCCTCGGTCTGGTTGGCGGGTTAATTATCGGCCTCGTCGCCGGTTTCGCCCGCACCTACGGCGGCTGGATTGCCAACCACATCGCACTGGTTTTCATCGAAGTGATTCGCGGCACGCCAATTGTGGTGCAGGTGATGTTTATCTACTTCGCCCTGCCTATGGCGTTTACCGATCTGCGCATTGATCCGTTCAGCGCGGCGGTCGTCACCATTATGATCAACTCGGGTGCTTATATCGCTGAGATCACCCGCGGTGCGGTGCTGTCGATTCACAAAGGCTTTAGCGAGGCCGGTCTGGCGCTGGGGCTTTCCCGTCGCGAAACCATCCGCCACGTGATCCTGCCTCTGGCGCTGCGTCGTATGCTGCCGCCGCTGGGCAACCAGTGGATCATCAGCATTAAAGATACGTCCCTGTTCATTGTTATCGGCGTCGCTGAACTGACCCGTCAGGGCCAGGAGATCATCGCCGGTAACTTCCGCGCCCTGGAGATCTGGAGCGCCGTAGCAGTGGTCTATCTCATTATTACCCTGGCACTGAGCTTCGTGCTGCGTCGTCTTGAAAGAAGGATGAAAATCCTGTGATTGAATTTAAAAACGTTTCCAAGCACTTTGGCCAGACCCAGGTGCTGCACAATATCGATCTGCAGATCCAGACCGGTGAAGTGGTGGTGATTATCGGGCCGTCCGGTTCCGGTAAATCGACGCTGCTGCGCTGCATCAACAAACTGGAAGAGATCACCAGCGGCGATCTGATTGTCGATGGCCTGAAGGTCAACGACCCGAAAGTGGACGAGCGACTGATCCGCCAGGAAGCCGGGATGGTGTTCCAGCAGTTCTACCTCTTCCCACACCTGACGGCGCTGGAGAACGTGATGTTCGGTCCGCTGCGCGTGCGCGGTGCCGACAAAGCGGCCGCCGAGCGGCTTGCAAAAGAGCTACTGGCGAAAGTGGGTCTGGCGGAGCGCGGACATCACTACCCGTCCGAGCTTTCCGGTGGCCAGCAGCAGCGCGTGGCCATTGCCCGTGCGCTGGCGGTTAAACCGAAAATGATGCTGTTCGATGAGCCAACCTCGGCCCTCGACCCGGAACTGCGCCACGAAGTGCTGAAGGTTATGCAGGATCTGGCGGAAGAAGGGATGACGATGGTGATCGTGACCCACGAAATCGGCTTTGCCGAAAAAGTGGCCTCACGTCTGATTTTCATCGACAAAGGCCGTATTGCCGAAGATGGCAATCCGCAGACGTTGATCGAGAACCCACCGAGCCAGCGTCTTCAGGAGTTCCTGCAACACGTTTCCTGATGACAGCTCTGTTCGTACTTCAGGCCGGGTAAGGCGTCGCCGCCGCCCGGCTTTTTTGTCGCTGTTGTCAGGCGGCGCTGGCGCTTGCCCGACCCAGGGTTTTGCGACTGTTACGATTTTATCCCTGGAATCGTCCCAAAAACCCCCCGCTTCTGCGCGCCTTCTATACTTATCACTTTGCACAATATTGTCACCGGAGGACGCCGTGCCGTGGATCTTGCTGCTCCTGATAAGCCTGTTTTGCCTGCCTGCCCAGGCCGTTAGCCTGCCCGGCGTTCCTGCTGCTACCGCGACTGACGCGACAACCCCGCCCGCCGAGCCGGACGTTGAGCAGAAAAAAGCCGCCTATTCCGCGCTGGCAGACGTGCTGGAAAATGATGCCTCGCGCCAGGAGCTGATCACCCAGCTGCGCAGCGTCGCCGCCACGCCCCCACAGGAGCCGGTGCCCAAAATTACGCCGCCGGAGATCGTGGAAGAAAAGACCGTGCTGGAGAACCTGACCGACATCAGCCGTCATTACGGCGATGCACTCTCCTCCCGTTTTGCCCAGCTATACCGCAACCTGATCGGTTCCCCGCACAAGCCCTTTAACCCGCAGACATTCGTCGTGGCCGCGCGGCAGTTTTTGATCCTCGCCGGGCTAGTCTTTGCCTTCTACTGGCTGGTCAGGCTCTGCGCCTTGCCGCTGTACCGCAAAATGGGCACCTGGGGGCGCAGAAAGAACCGGGAAACCAGCAGCTGGTTCCACCTGCCGCTGACCATCGCCAGCGCCTTTATTATCGACCTGCTGCTGCTCGCGCTAACCCTGTTTATTGGTCAAATCCTCAGCGAATATCTTAATACCGGCAACCCCACCATCGCCTTCCAGCAGGCGCTGTTCCTCAACGCCTTCGCGCTCATTGAGTTCTTCAAAGCGATCCTGCGGCTGATATTCTGCCCACGGGTACCGGACCTGCGCCCCTTTGCCATTAGCGATCGCGCCGCACACTACTGGTCGCTACGCCTGAGCATTCTCAGCGGCATGATTGGCTATGGTCTGCTGGTTGCCGTGCCCATTATCTCCAACCAGGTTAACGTGCAGATTGGGGCACTGGCCAACGTGCTGATTATGCTGTGCATCACCGTCTGGGCGCTGTACCTGATTTTCCACAATAAACGCGCCATTACCGAGGGGCTGCTCCACCTTGCCGACCGCTCCCTCGCCTTCTTCAGCCTGTTTATTCGCGCGTTCGCCCTGGTGTGGCACTGGCTGGCGAGCGCCTATTTTATCGTGCTCTGCTTCTTCTCCCTGTTCGATCCGGGAAACAGCCTGAAGTTTATGATGGGGGCTACCTTCCGCAGTCTGGCCATCGTCGGGATCGCCGCGTTCGTCTCCGGGCTGCTCTCACGCTGGCTGGCTAAAACCATTACCCTGTCGCCGCACGTGCAGCGCAGCTACCCGGAGCTGCAAAAGCGGATTAACGGTTGGCTCTCCGTGTCGCTGAAGGTGGCGCGGATCCTGACGGTCTGTGTCGCCATCATGTTGCTGCTCAGCGCCTGGGGGTTATTCGACCTCTGGAACTGGCTGCATAACGGTGCCGGTGAAAAGACGGTGGATATTCTGATCCGCATCGCGCTGATCCTGTTCTTC
Organism: Leclercia sp. 1548; assembly: GCF_050435045.1. Taxonomy (NCBI): domain Bacteria; kingdom Pseudomonadati; phylum Pseudomonadota; class Gammaproteobacteria; order Enterobacterales; family Enterobacteriaceae; genus Leclercia; species Leclercia sp. 1548. The sequence goes on from NZ_JBNDJP010000001.1 coordinate 927,932, forward strand.
TCCGCCATTGGCTGGACGATACTGGCGAGCCTGATCGAGAACCGGCTGGCCTCGGATATTCATGGCCGCCCCCTGCCCAGCGCCCGCGCCCGCACGCTGCTGACGCTGTTCCGTAACGCCCTGGCGGTGGTGATCAGCACCATTACCATCATGATTGTGCTGTCGGAAATCGGCGTGAACATCGCCCCGCTGCTGGCGGGTGCCGGGGCACTGGGGCTGGCGATCTCCTTTGGTTCCCAGACGCTGGTAAAAGACATCATCACCGGCATCTTTATTCAGTTTGAAAACGGGATGAACACCGGGGATCTGGTGACCATCGGGCCGCTGACCGGCACGGTAGAGCGGATGTCGATTCGTTCCGTCGGGGTGCGACAGGATACCGGCGCGTACCACATTATTCCGTGGTCTTCGATTACCACCTTCGCCAACTTTGTTCGTGGTATCGGTTCGGTAGTGGCGAACTACGACGTGGACAGGCATGAAGATGCCGAGAAAGCGAAGCAGGCGCTGAAAGCGGCGGTGGATGAACTGCTGGAGAAAGAGGATATTCGCGGCCTGATTATTGGCGAGCCGTCGTTCGCCGGGATTGTCGGGCTGACCAGCACCGCCTTTACGCTGCGCGTGTCGTTCACCACCCAGCCGCTGAAGCAGTGGACGGTGCGTTTCGCCCTCGACAGCATGGTGAAAAAACATTTCGATCTGGCAGAGGTACGGATGCCGGTGCAGATGTATCAGCTGCTGCCGTCCCCTGGCCCGACACCGCCTTCGCCGCAGGAGCCTACCCTGTAACGGACGGTGCCGTCAGACGTGCCCGATGCCGCTATGCGTATCGGGCCTCACCTGTTAACGCTGGCGACGCTTGTCGTTATCCATAAAGGTCCAGGCAATGAAGCGGCTCTGCTTCTGGCCCTGGGCCATCTCTTTTTTCACCACTTTGACCGCACCGACTTCCGTCAGCGCGCGGTACAGTGGCGGCAGGTTTTCACCGCGCGACACCAGCGTGGTAAACCACTTCACCTGACGGGCAAACTGGGCGCTCTCGGCAATCATCTTCGTGATAAAGGCCACTTCGCCACCTTCGCACCACAGCTCCTGCTGCTGGCCGCCAAAGTTCAGCGCGGCATCTGCCGCCTGGCCGAGGTTACGGCGCTTACGCTCGCTGCCGGCCCGGGCTGCTTCTGCCGAATCGTGGAACGGCGGATTGCACAGGGTGGCATCGTACTGTTCGTTTTTATGGATCACCCCGGCAAAAATCGCTGAAGGCTCTTTCTGACGACGCAGACGAATGGCGCGGGTCATGCCGGGGTTGCCATTAATAATGGCGGTGGCGTTGGCATACGCCTGCGGATCCACTTCGCTGCCGGTGAAGCGCCAGCCATATTCATGCGCACCGATCAGCGGGTAGATGAGATTAGAGCCAGTACCGATGTCCAGGATGGTCGCCTGGGCAGGCACCGCGCCATTATTCCCTTCTGCCAGCAGATCGGCGAGATGGTGAATATAGTCGGCACGCCCCGGCACGGGCGGGCAGAGATAGCCGTCCGGGATATCCCACTGCGCCACGCCGTAGAAATGGGCAAGCAGCGCCTTGTTCAGCGTCTTCACCGCCTGCGGATCGGCAAAGTTCACCGTCGGCTCGCCCGTTGGGTTCTGAATGATAAATTCGCGCAATGCCGGACAGCTCTCGCATAAGGCATTCATATCGTAACGGCTGCGGTGGCGGTTGCGTGGGTGCAACCCCGGCTTCTCGGGTGTCATGGCGTTCTCCTGTAAACAGCGGCGTAAGATACCCGTTGCGGGCGCGACGGTAAATATTTCTCTGCACTGGCGAATAAATCGCCAAAAATCAGTGACCTGTATGTATTTGATTTGTCATAGAATTGTCAAAATATGTCGTTCAAAAAATAAGCAGATCATCATCAATTTTTTGCACTAAATCACACTCTGACCCGTTCTACACTTAGTGTGCATCACCCCGTTGTCAATCAGAGGAAGTGATTATGAAAAAATACCTGGTAATGCTCGCTGCCGCTTCACTGGCAGGCGCGTCGTTTGCTGCATGGTCGATTGAATCACTCAATAGCGGCGATACTAGCCAACTCAGGCCAGCCGGAACGGTGCAGGCTTCGGGCGCAAGAGACCTCGACGATCTGCAGGATAAACTCGCTGAAAAAGCGCGTGAACAAGGTGCTAAAGGCTATGTGGTTAACTCTGCCAGCGGCGATAACACCATGTTTGGTACTGCCACCATCTACAAATAGTTCCCTCCCTGTATAACGACTGCATCCTCTCGGGTGCAGTTGATTTTTTGCCCAAAATCCACTTTGTGAAGTTTTTTAGCAGGCAATGTAAATTTACGTATTTCATTTTGTTGGCGAGAGTGATAAAAAGTCACGCCAAATGATAATGTTTATCACAATTATTATCATTTGTAGGTTCATTACGGTTATTCACGTGGCACAGGAAAAGGCACAGACCTGCCTGACAACGTAATGGAAACTCGATTCTAAAAATTATAAGTCGCTAAACAATATGGATAAAAATCGCAACGTTCCGAACAGCTTCAGTTCGCTGACCTTTTTCGCCGGCCTGTGTATCGGTCTGACCCCGGTCGCGAGTGCGCTGGCTGCGGATAATAACGAACAAAAGTCTGATGAAACCCTGGTAGTAGAAGCCGCGCAGCCTTCGCTCTATGCACCGCAGAAATCTGCCGATGCGAAGTTCAGCCGCCCGGTGGCCGACACCACCCGCACCATGACCGTGATTTCCGAGCAGGTATTAAAGGATCAGGGCACCACGAATCTGACCGACGCGTTGAAAAACGTGCCAGGCGTGGGGGCCTTCTTTGCCGGGGAAAACGGCAACTCCACCACCGGAGATGCGGTGTACATGCGCGGGGTAGATACCTCGAACAGCATTTACGTTGACGGGATCCGCGACATCAGCACCACCACGCGCGACACCTTCAACACCGAACAGGTCGAAGTGATTAAAGGGCCATCCGGCAGCGATTACGGACGTAGCGCACCCAGCGGCTCCATCAATATGATCAGCAAACAGCCGCGTCTGGACTCAGGCATTGATGCCTCTGCCAGCATCGGCAGCGCGTACATGCGTCGTGGAACCCTCGACATTAACCAGGTGATGGGTGACACCTCGGCGTTTCGTCTGAACTTGATGGGTGAAAAGACCCATGACGAAGGGCGCGATAACGTTAAGAACGAACGCTACGGCGTGGCCCCTTCCCTCGCTTTTGGCCTGGGAACGGAAAACCGTCTGTATCTGAACTACCTGCACGTGACCCAGCACAACACCCCGGATGGCGGTATTCCGACCATCGGGCTGCCGGGCTACTCTGCGCCATCTGCGGGGACCGCGGCGCTGAATCACTCGGGCAAAGTGGATACCAATAACTTCTACGGCACCGATTCGGATTACGACGACTCCACCTCTGACACCGCCACGATGCGTTTTGAGCACGACTTTAACGACAACACCACCGTGCGTAACACCACGCGCTGGTCACGGGTGAAGCAGGATTACCTGATGACCGCCGTCATGGGCGGCGCCTCCAACATTACGCAGCCCGATCGCAACAACGTGGATACCTGGACCTGGTCGCGTCTCGCTAACACCAAAGATGTCAGCAATAAGATCCTCACCAACCAGACCAACCTGACGACCAAATTCTTTACCGGCAGCGTCGGCCACGATATCAGCACCGGGGTGGAATTCACCCGCGAAACCCAGACCAACTACGGCGTGAATGCCATTACTCCGCCGCCGGTGAACATCTATCACCCGAACAGCAACGTCAGCCTGGGCGGGCTGGATAACAACGGTGCTAACGCCAACGGCCAGACCGATACCTTCGGTCTGTACGCCTTCGATACGCTGCAAATCACCCGTGATTTTGAGCTGAATGGCGGCATTCGTCTCGACACCTACCATACCGAATATGACAGCGCCAGCGTCTGCGGCGGCACAGGTCGCGGGGCTGTTGCCTGCCCGGCTGGCACGCCTAAAGGCTCTCCGGTCACCACGGTAGACACGGCAACGTCGGGCAACCTGGTCAACTGGAAAGCCGGGGCGCTCTATCATCTGACCGAGCACGGCAACGTGTACGTCAACTATGCCATCTCCCAGCAGCCGCCAGGCGGCAATAACTTCGCGCTGGCACAGGGCGGCACCGGCAGCAGTGCCAACCGCACGGACTTTAAACCGCAGAAGGCCAAAACCAGCGAGCTGGGCACCAAGTGGGAAGTGCTGGATAAGCGTCTGCTCCTGACCGCGGCCATCTTCCGCACCGACATCGAAAACGAAGTCGAGCAGAACGATGACGGCACTTATTCGCAGTACGGTAAAAAACGTGTTGAAGGGTATGAACTCTCTGCCGCAGGTAACATTACTCCGGCCTGGCAGGTGATCGGCGGTTATACCCAGCAGCACGCCAGCGTGCGCACCGGTAACAACGTGGCGCAGGATGGCACCTCTTCCCTGCCGTACACTCCAGAACATGCCTTTACGCTGTGGAGCCAGTACCAGGCCACGGATGCGATCTCCGTCGGTGCTGGCGCACGCTATATCGGCAGTATGCACCGCGGCTCTGACGGTGCGGTGGGTACTCCGTCATTCACGGAAGGTTACTGGGTGGCCGATGCCAAACTGGGCTATCGCGTTAACCGCAACCTCGATATGCAGCTCAACGTCTACAACCTGTTTGATGAAGACTATGTCGCGTCCATCAACAAGAGTGGTTACCGCTACCATCCGGGCGAGCCGCGCACCTTTATGTTAACGGCGAACATGCACTTCTGATCCCGCGTGGGGCTTCGGCCCCACCTTTCGGAGAACCTTTTATGATGTATCACATTCCGGGCGTGCTGAACGCCGATGAGGTGGCGCAGTTCCGCGCCCAGCTGGATCAGGCTCCCTGGGTCGACGGCCGTGCCACCGTGGGCAACCAGGGCGCACAGGTTAAAAATAACCAACAGGTCGATACCCAAAGCCCGCTGTACGCCAGTTTGCAGGCGGCGGTATTGCAGGCGGTGAATCAGCACGCGCTCTTTTTTGCCGCTGCCCTGCCGCGTCAGATCTCCAGCCCGCTGTTCAACCGCTATCAGCAACAGGAGACCTACGGGTTTCACGTTGACGGGGCCGTACGTAGCCACCCCCAGAGCGGCTGGATGCGCACCGATCTCTCCGCCACCCTCTTTTTAAGCGACCCCGACAGCTACGAAGGCGGCGAGCTGGTGGTGAACGACACATATGGCCAGCACAGCGTCAAGCTCCCGGCGGGGGATCTGGTGCTCTACCCCTCCAGCAGCCTGCATTGCGTTACCCCGGTTACCGCGGGCGTGCGGGTGGCCTCCTTTATGTGGATCCAGTCGATGATCCGCGATGATAAAAAGCGCGGCATGCTGTTCGATCTGGACCGTAACATCCAGGCTTTGCGCGCCCGTCACGGTGAAAGCGACGAAGTGCTCTCCCTGCTCAACCTTTACCACAACCTGCTGCGCGAATGGTCTGAAATCTAGCCCCGCGCCTTGATTGTGCGTTTTTTGACCCCATAGTTACTGGATAGCGCAATATCCTGTCAGGAGGGGTCTATGGCTTCCGGTTGGGCGAATGATGACGCCGTGAATGAACAGATCAACAGTACCATTGAAGATGCTGTTGCGCGGGCGCGAGGCGAAATTCCGCAAGGCGAAAGCCTGAAAACCTGTGAGGAGTGCGGGGAGCCCATCCCCGAGGCGCGGCGCAAAGCCGTACCCGGCGTCCGGCTGTGCATCGCCTGCCAGCAGGAGAAAGATTCACATAACGCATCCCATGCAGGATATAATCGTAGGGGATCGAAAGACAGCCAGTTGCGATGACTGGCATGGCGGCGGGTTTACCACGCAAGCGGTTACGTTCTTGTGCACGAATTTTCACCACAGGTTTGGCAAAATGTGCCCTTACCGTTGCGTCTGTAAAGCGCAATGGCAAGAAGCGTAAAGGCATTCACTGAATTTATTAATATTCAATAACTTATTTGTCATTCAAATTTTTCGAATGATGTCGTCAATTCTCTTCGATTTTATCTTTCGCAAAAAAGCGTGATACTTATCACATCGACGGAACAACGTCCCCTTAACAGAATAACCTGCGAGAGATTAACCATGAAAACCATCAAATATGCTGTTGCTGCTGTTGCCCTGACGACTCTATCTTTCGGTGCTTTCGCTGCGGAATCTCTTACCGCTGCCCAGGCAAACAGCATGAACAAAATCGGTGTGGTGAGTGCTGAAGGCGCGACCACGCTGGACGGTCTGGAAGCACGCCTGGCAGCAAAAGCTGAAGCGGCTGGCGCGACCGGTTACACCATTACCTCCGCTAACACCAACAATAAACTGAGCGGTACTGCGGTTATCTACAAGTAACCTGACCCTTATCTCTGCCCTGCTCGCCAGTTCGCTGGTGGGCTGCTCCAACCCTCATTGACCCTGTTGTTATTTTTTTGGCCCGTCCATCGCTGGACGGGCTTTTTTTTCGCTAAAAACTCTGGTTAACCCGCGCCAGTCCGGCGTCAACCGTCTCCACCTCACCGGTCGCCAGCAGGCAGCAGGCCATCTGGAGCTTCAGGGAGTGCGGCACCGCTTCGCGTCCGGCCAGGCAACTTTCTATCCAGCGGGCAGTGGTTTCAGGATCTTTCGCCTGCGGCAGGGAGACGTCGGTGTTCTCTTCCCCACGCTCCAGTATCACCCGTGTACCCGCCGTGGGATCAATCAGGGTTTGCTGCGGGCAGCGTTGCGGGTTGGCGTACACCTCCCCTTCGGTGCCGTGCATCAACAGCCCCCGGCCACCGATATCGGCAAAAAAGGTCGCCACGCGCGTGACATATTCCGGGTGCGAGACGCTGGAGAGGCGCAGCGCGGCATCCTCCGCAAAAGGCGTCGCCAGCTTGGCAAGGGTATGGGCGCTGTTACGCACCCCCATGCGCCAGCGCATCGCCAGCTGTTTTTCCAGCGGCGGGCAGAGGGTGCTGATCGGGATATAGACCGGGTGATGCCCCTCGAGCTTCGCCTGCGCCTGACCGCCGTGCAGGGTCGGCTCAATGCCCAGCAGAGTGAAAATGGTTTCTGTCAGCACGCGGGTGGGATCTTCACTGACGCCGTGCACCACCACCGGGAACCCTAGCTTTCGCAGCAGAATAGCCAGCAGCGGGGTCAGGTTGGCCTGTTTGCGTGCGCCGTTGTAGGTGGGGATTACGATTGGCATCGGCTTGAGAGCAGGCGGCGTCAGGCGCAGGGTGCGGGCCTGCATCGCGTCGTAAAAACCCCGCATCTCCGCTTCGCCTTCACCTTTAATTCGTAGCGCGATCAGAATACCGCCCATCTCCAGGTCGGGAACTTCTCCGTCCAGCATATGGGTATAAAGCATGCGGGCGGTCTCCTGATCCAGGTCGCGCGCATGGTTCTTACCACGCCCTACCTCTTTGATAATTTTACGGTAATCCACGGGATTTCTCCTTTACGACATGTTTTAAACACTATAGCCCTGATAAAGACCCGGCCGATAGCTTTTTATCCTTCGCCATTAACAGGCTGTTTTAACACAAGAATAAATTACGCAAGATTTATCGAGCATATTTGTGAATCGGGCAAAAGATTCTTATCAGGAGACATTCTGATTAAATAAACACCGGATTGTTATTGAAGATAGAAACCAGGATTGATTATGAACAAGGTGGCTTTAAGTTTATTCATCGCCGCAATGGCAGGATGCGCCGCGTCCGCCTTTGCGGCCACAAATGGCGAAGGACAGATTAACTTTAGCGGCGAAATTATCGATTCCGCTTGTCAGGTAACGAACGGTTTGAGTAATCCTCTGGATGTGCAGTTAGGTAAGGTGTCGAAAACCCTCTTTACCGGCACAGGCTCAACCAGCACCGCAACAAAGTTCGACATTCAGCTAACCAATTGCCCGGAAACGGTCACCTCTGCTGCGGTTAACTTCGGCGGGACGCCGGATGCAGATAACAATTCCACACTGGCGTTAACGCGAGATGCGGATGCCGCGACCGGTGTGGCAATTCAGCTGCTCGACACCGCCGGGCAACCCGTCAGTCTGTATACCCCTTCTCGCCAGTACCCGTTAACGGCTGGCAGTACGGTAAACGATCTGGAATTTGGTGCACGTTATATTCAGACGCAAGCGGCCGTAACCGCAGGCCCTGCCAATTCCGTGTCAACCTTTACCATTATCTATAACTGATATCATCAATTCAGAAATATCAGCCCTGATTTCGGGGCTGATATTTCTTGTTTATGTTGAGACATATTTATGCGCCATGTTTATTTACTGAGCACTCTATTACTGGTAGCCGCGACAGCGCATGCGGGTGTCATTATTAACGGCACCCGTCTTGTCTACCACGGAGATAAAAAGGAATCGTCTCTTGGCCTTTCAAATCCCGATAGCACGGATTATCTGGTTCAGTCCTGGGTTGATTCTGGCGATAAAAACATGGCCAAAGCCCCCTTCCTGATCACGCCGCCGCTATTCCGTCTGGACGGCAAGGAAGATAACGTTCTGCGTGTGGTCCGTACGGGCGGAAATATGCCCGAAGATCGCGAATCGCTTTTCTGGCTTAACATTAAAGCGATTCCCTCTTCTAAAAATCAGCAGGGGGTGAATACCCTGCAAATCGCGATTAATACGCGCATTAAGTTACTTTATCGTCCCGCGTCAGTAAAAGGCCAACCCGAAGAGGCAGGCGATAAACTGGCGTGGCATCGCGAGGGCAACGAGCTGATTGTAAATAACCCAACGCCGTTTTATATGAACTTCCAGCAAATCATGCTGAACGGCAAGAAAGTGCCAAACGTCACCTGGGCGGTACCGAAAGCCGAAACGCATTTTGCCCTTCCCGCCACTATCAGCGGTAATTCCGTCAGTTACTCCATCATTACTGATTACGGTAGCGTCAGTAAAACCTGGACCGCTGCACTCCATTAATTAAGCGGTACACGGGCGTTCCAAATAATCATGTACAGCACTAACAAGCCTTTTTCCTGTCATTTACTCGCACTGCTGGTCATTTTATGTGGCCTGGCAGTGGCGTGTTTTTCACAGCAAATATGGGCCGATGATTATTTTAACCCCGCCCTGCTGGATCTGGATAACCCCCAGCAGGGAAAAACTGACCTCTCAATCTATGAAAAAGGCCCTGGCCAGGCACCGGGTCAATATCAGGTGGCCCTTTTTATTAATAACAACAAGATTGATACCCGTGAGGTCACGTTTAAATTACATAAGGATGCCAAAGGCGACAGTTCACTTCAGCCCTGTTTTTCGCTGGGCGACTTAAAGCGTCTTGGCGTCAAAACGGAAAAATTTCCGCAACTGATGGCGAAGGGTGAGTGCGCAGAGTTAAGCGTGATTCCTGCCGCATCTGCCACGTTTAAAGTCCGCCATCAGCAGTTGCTGCTGAGCATTCCGCAGTCTGCACTGGGCCAGATACCCCGTGGCTATATCGACCCGAAAGACTTTGATGAAGGCATTACCGCCGGTTTGCTCAACTACAGCACCAACGCCAGCCAGAGCCATGCGCGCCAGCCAGGCGAGCAGGACAACAGCAGCCAGTATGTGAACCTGCGCCCGGGTCTGAATATCGGTGCCTGGCGCGTGCGAAACTACTCAACCTGGAATCGCAGCACCACCGGTCACGAAGAGCAGCACAGCTTCTCCTCCGTCTATACCTACGCTCAGCGCGATATCGTGGCGATGAAAAGCGATCTGACGGTAGGGCAAAGCTCTTCTCCGGCGGATGTGTTCGACAGCGTGCCCTATACCGGCATGCAGCTCAATTCCGACAGCGACATGCTGCCGGACAGCGAGAAAGGCTACGCGCCGATTATCCGTGGCACCGCCCACAGCAACGCGCTGGTGATGGTGCGTCAGAACGGCTACGTGATTTATCAAAATACCGTCGCCCCCGGTGCGTTTGAGATTAACGATCTCTACCCCACCGGCAGCAGTGGCGATCTACAGGTCACGGTGAAAGAAACCGACGGCAGCGAAAGCCATTTCGTGGTGCCTTACGCCTCGGTCCCCGTGCTGCAACGTGAAAAGAATCTGCGCTACAGCGTGACCGCAGGGCGCTATCGCTCTTATGACAAAGATGTTGAAAAAACTCCTTTTGCCCAGGGTAGCGCCATCTACGGCCTGCCTTACGGTTTTACTGCCTACGGCGGCGTGCAGCAGAGCAACCATTACCAGTCGCAGGCCGTTGGTGGGGGGAAAAATATGGGCGATTTAGGCGCTTTCTCTGTCGACGTCACGCGGGCCAAAGCGCTGCTTAAAAAACAGCATGCCAGCACCGGGCAGTCATGGCGCGTGCGTTACAGCAAAGATTTCTCAAAAATGGGGACTAACTTCATGCTGGCGGGCTATCGGTATAACAGCAAAGGATTCTACACCCTGGAAGATACCATAGAGTCTTATACCCGGAGTGACGACTGGTCTGCGCCGCAGCAGCGCCGCGCCCGTACCGAAGCCACCATTGACCAGACGCTGGGCGAAGGCTGGGGCTCGGTCACCCTGAGTCTGGTGAAAGAGACCTACTGGAGCCAAAGCCAGGATATGACCTCCATGAGCGTTAGCTACAACAACAGCTGGCACGGGGTGAGTTACAGCCTGAGCTATAGCCTCAATAAGAACACCAACGACAGCAACGAAGACGGTGAATCCGTTACCCAGGACAACCAGTTCGCGCTGAGCGTCTCCGTGCCACTGGATCACTGGATGCATAACACCTGGGCGACATACAACCTGAACAACACGAAAGCGGGCACCACGCAAAATATCGGGCTAAACGGCACCGCACTACAGGGTGACAACCTGAGCTGGAATATCCAGGAGGGATTGAGCAACAGCGGAAGCGGCAACTCAACCAACCTGAATGCCGATTACAAAGGAACTTATGGCGAAATCAGCGGCGGCGTGAGCCAGGACAAAAATCAGCGGAACGTTAACGTCGGCTTGCAGGGCGGTATGGTGGCCCATGCCAACGGCATCACCCTGAGCCAGCCGCTGGGGGATACCATCGCGCTGGTTAAAGCCCCAGGCACGCACGGCACGCACATTACCAACCAGACCGGGGTCAAAACCGATTTTCGCGGTTATACCGTCGTGCCCTTTGTCACCGCCTATCGCCACAACACTATTGCCCTGGATACGGAAACGCTGCCGGACGAGGCCGACGTGACCCACGCGGCGCAAGTTGTTACACCAACACGCGGCGCGGTGGTCCGCGCCAGCTTTAACACCCGCGTGGGCAGCCGGGTCTTAATGACGCTCACGCGACAGGGTAAGCCGCTGCCCTTTGGCGCAACGGTCACCACCGGGGATAAGGATAGCGAGTTTATCGTAGGCAATGACGGACAGACTTACCTCTCCGGCCTGCCTCAGCACGGAACGCTGTCTGTTTCCTGGGGTCAGGATGCCAGCGAAAGCTGTGTGGCTGAGTACCGGCTAACGGATGAGGAAAAGAAAACCAGCATCATCAACGCTGCCGCGCAATGTCACTGATTCACCGTTCAGGCTAACAATTATGCAGATTCTCAAACACTGTTTTTTCCTTCTGGTTCTTGGCACGGCGGCGTTGTTTATGCCGCACGCTAAAGCGGCGTGTACCACTCCCGATATGCCAAAAATGATCGATGTCGCCTCCGTCTCCATCCCCACCACGCTGGCGGTGGGTTCCACCATTCCGGGTACGGAACAGACCGTGCACGTGGCGGGTAATTGCGATCATTCGTATGAGAGTGGAATGGAAATTATCTCCTGCTATTACGGCAGCGGGGCCGAAATTCCAGGGCTGACTGGCGTCTATGATTCTGGCGTGCCGGGCGTCGGCGTGGCGTTGATGAATGATAAGGGGCAGCGTATCTCCGGTGGGGGAAAGACCGCGTGCGACTCCCGCAGTACCCCAATCGGCTATGTCTCGAATGATGGAAAAATGTCGTTCGACTTTAACGTGACCCTCCAGCTCGTCAAGACCAGCGAAACGGTGAAGTCAGGAACGTTAAGTCAGGCGCAAACCCAGTTTGGCATTGGCGTATTCGGCAATGACGGCATCGGCAGTCCCAATACTGTCTCCTATGCCGGTAACGTTATTCTGCATCAGGTCACCTGTTCCGTATCACCGAAAAATCTCACCATCAACCTGGGGGATTTTCCGGTCAGTGATTTCGCCGTCACTGGCACGCTCTCGTCTCCAGCCCAGGAATTTAATGTGGATGTGGATTGTGACACCACCGTTCAGCCGTTAGTGAAAATCTCCAGTGCCAATGGTTACGAACCGCAGTTTGAAGGAGTCATCAAACTCACCCAGCAAAGCGGCATGGCAACCGGCGTCGGCGTCAGAATGCTGTTCGACGACAACATTGCCACCTTTGATAGCTACGTTCCTACCCAACGTCCGGCAAACGCCAATGAAACGCTGAGGATCCCCTTCGAGGTGCGTTACGAACAGATCAGCGATGTCGTCACACCGGGGCCAGCGAACAGCATCGCGACCCTTACCCTCGCCTATAAGTGATCGTTATGAAAAAAACCGCATTGATTATGGCGCTGACGCTGCTGAGCCAGGCTCACGCAGAGGATATTCAGATTGAGATGAGAGGGAATATTTACGCCAATACCTGCATCGTAGACAGCGCCAGCAAAGATCTCACCGTCAACCTGGGGCAGGCCGTCTCAAGTGACTTCAGGAATGTCGGAGACACGGGCACGTGGAAAGCGTTCAGCCTGTCGGTATCGCACTGCCCGCAAACCCTGATGCTGGCCAACGCCTTTTTTTACGGCCAGGCCGACCGCATTCATCCGACAAAGTTTGCCAACACCGGTAGCGCCAAAGGGCTAGCGCTGGAGCTGGGCGACCCGCAGGACAATATTCTGCTTGCGCCGCAGGCGAGCTTTAACGTGCTGATCGATCAAAACACGCGCACGGCTACCTTCCCCCTTGCCGCCCGCTATTACGTCACCTCGATGCCCATCAGCGCAGGAACCTTCAGCAGCGTAGTCCAGGTGACGTTTACTTACCAGTAGGGCCACGCCGCTTAGGGCGGACGCTTTTTTTACGCCCGGCGGCGAGTGTAGCCGGACGTTTTTTCACCTCGGGTACGTCGGGCTGTTCGATAGGAAAGACCGGCAGGGCATTCAGCAGGCGCTTACCGTAATTTTTGGTGAGCAGGCGTTTATCGTAGATCACCACCTCCCCCCAGCAGCTGTGGCTGCGGATCAGACGCCCGACCTGCTGGATCAGGTTGAACGAGGCCGCAGGCAGGCTCTGTACTTCGAACGGGAAGCGATTCAGGCTTTTCAGCCACTCGCCTTCGGTGAGCACTACCGGGCTGTCGATAGGGGGGAAAGCAATCTTGTGGATGTGTACCTGGGTCAGGTAATCGCCCTTCAGATCCAGCCCTTCGGCAAAGGATTGCAGCCCCACCAGTACGCTGCGTTCGCCGTTATCAATGCGTTTGCGGTGTGTTTCAACCAGCCGGTAACGGGGCTGATCGCCCTGCACCAGCAGGAGCAGGCGCAGATCGGTGACAAAGGTTAAAAACAGCTGCATTGCCCGGGCGCTGGCAAACAGCACCAGCATGCCGGGGTATTTTTTGCTTTCCAGCTGTTCGCGGAAATAGGCCGCCATCTCGGCAAGGTGGTGCTCTTCGTTGTCGATCAGTGGCTCGTAATTCATGCGTGGAATGACCAGCTTGCCCTGCTCGCAGTGGTTGAATGGCGAGTCGAGCGCGACAAAGCGATCCCCTGCCTTTTCCTTCAGGCCGCTCATCTCCTGCAACCGCGAGAAGCTGTTCAGCGAGCGCAACGTGGCGGAGGTGACCACCACATGCGGCACGCTGCGCCAGAGCAGCTTTTCCAGCTGATCGCTGACGCGAATACCCGCGCAGTGGAAGAAGAGATGCACTTGCCCTTCTTTGACCTCCCGCGTCGCCCACTTGGTGACCGGCGCGCCGGAGGCCTGGGCCATGGACGCCAGCCGCCACAGCTTGCTTTGCCCTTCGAACATGCCCAGTGCGCGATTCATCTGCAACAGCACCCGGTGTACACGCACCACATCATGGGTGCCGGTCTTTTCACTCAGATCGTTTAAAAACAGCTCTGCCAGCCCGCGCAGTTTTTCGATGAGCTGCGCCAGCTCGCGGCAAACCGCCATGATCTCGTCCGGCAGCTCGCCCATCTCAAAGCGATGCTCCGCCTCCTGGCTGGCCGGGAGGTAGAGATTGAGGATGTTATTCAGCGAGGCGATATGAGTGTAGATGGTTTCGCAGTGTTCGCTCAGCCGCTCCGGGACCGCCAGCGGCGGGATGGTTTTCGGGCGGAATTGATCCATGCAGGTCGCCACCAGCTTGCAGAACAGATCCAGCTGCAGGCGGAACCACGGGGCGGTGATCTCGGCGCTCATCTCCAGCGCATCGCGGGCGACGTCCGGCAGGTGGTGGCCTTCATCCAGCACCAGCAGCAGGTGTTTTGGGTCCGGCAAGACCGACTCGCTCTCCATTGCCGCCATTACCAGCGCATGGTTGGCGACCACCACTTCCGCCTCCTGGATCTCACGGCGGGCGACGAAGAACGGGCACTCGCGATAGTAGTGGCAATTGCGGTTCAGGCAGCTGGCTTTGTCGGTGCTGAGCCTGCGCCACAGGTCATCACTGATGGCCTGATCGGTGTGATCGCGCAGGCCGTCCCACTTATAGCCGTCGAGATCGGTTTTGAGCTTCGCGCACTGCTCCTGCTCGGCCTTGTTATTGGGGGTGAGTTCGTCATCGAGAAACGCCAGCAGATCCTGCTGGGATGGCTCACTGCTGGCAAGGGCGGCCAGATTGCGCGGGCAGACGTAGCGCCCGCGGCCAAAGGCGGCGGTAAAGCGCAGCTCCGGGATGATTTTGCGCAGCAGGGGCAGGTCTTTGCTGTAGATCTGATCCTGCAGAGCGACGTTGGCGGTACTGACCACCAGCGTTTTTTGTTCTTCCCGGGCAATGGCGATGCCGGGGATCAGGTAGGACAGGGTTTTACCGACGCCGGTCGGAGCTTCAATTGCCAGATGTCGGCCCTCGTCACCGGCCAGCGTTTTTGCCACATCGGCAATCATCTGCCGTTGCGGTGCGCGGGGAATGAAGTCGGGGATCTGCTGTTGTAGCGCCTTATACCAGGCGGCAATTTGCGCTTTCAGCGCGGCGGTTAAAGCCATGATGAACCTGAAATACTGTATAAACAGCCACTATTGTGGCACTTTCTTAAGCGGGCCGCAAAAGAAAAGCCCGGCTTTACGACCGGGCTTCCAGATTACTGCGCTGCGGCAGGTTTACGCGGACGGCGTCGGCGCTGCTGTTCGCCTGCCGGTTTGGCGTCGCCGTCACGACGCGGAGGTTTGTTCGCGGCTTTTGGCGCACCACCTTCGCTACGGCGCGGTTGCTGCTGACCACGGCCACCGCCGCCCTGCCCGCGTCCACCGCCCTGACCACGCCCGCCACCCTGGCGACCGTTCTGGATCGGCTCGGCTTTGATTGACGGATCTACGTCGTAGCCGTCGAGAGCGATACGTGGGATCTCTTTTTTCAGCAGGCGTTCGATGTCGCGCAGCAGTTTGATTTCATCCACACAGACCAGCGACAGGGCTTCGCCCGTTGCCGCGGCACGGCCGGTACGGCCGATACGGTGAACGTAATCTTCCGGCACGTTCGGCAGCTCGTAGTTCACCACGTGCGGCAGCTCTTCAATGTCCAGGCCACGGGCAGCAATATCGGTTGCCACCAGCACGCGGATATCACCGGATTTAAAATCTGCCAGCGCGCGGGTACGTGCCCCCTGGCTCTTGTTGCCGTGGATGGCCGCGCTGCGGATCCCGTCTTTGTTCAGCTGTTCTGCAAGGTGGTTGGCACCGTGCTTGGTACGGGTGAAGACCAGCACCTGCTGCCAGTTGCCCTCGCCAATCATCTGTGACAGCAGCTCGCGCTTACGCTTTTTGTCCACCATGTGGACATGCTGGGTCACCTGCTCGGAGGCGGTGTTGCGACGCGCCACTTCCACTTCCAGCGGGTTGTGCAGCAGTTTTTCCGCCAGCCCTTTGATCTCATCGGAGAAGGTGGCGGAGAAGAGCAGGTTCTGGCGGCGAGCCGGCAGTTTTGCCAGCACGCGGCGAATATCGTGGATGAAGCCCATGTCGAGCATACGGTCGGCTTCGTCGAGCACCAGGATTTCAACGCTGTCGAGCTTCACGGCGTTCTGATGTTCCAGATCGAGCAGACGGCCCGGGGTGGCTACCAGCACGTCCACGCCGCTGCGCAGTTTCATCATCTGTGGGTTAATGCTCACGCCACCAAACACCACCAGCGAACGGATATTGAGATAGCGGCTGTACTCACGCACGTTCTCACCCACCTGGGCGGCGAGTTCACGGGTCGGGGTCAGGATCAGGGCGCGCACCGGGCGACGGCCTTTGGCGTGCGGCTCTTTCTGGATCAGACGTTGCAGCAACGGCAGGGTAAAGCCCGCGGTTTTACCGGTGCCGGTCTGGGCGCTGGCCATCAAATCGCGGCCTGCCAGCACGGCAGGAATGGCCTGCTGCTGAATAGGGGTAGGTTCGCGGTAGCCCTGCTCTTCTACAGCGCGCAGGATTTCCGGGTCCAGGCCAAGGGTATCAAAAGACATAACAACTCCGAACCGCCCCGACCGTTTCAGGTGTAGTTTTCAGGGAGATAGTGACAAATAAGAGGACAAAAACCACAGTGTCGCAAAGCAGCGGAGTGTAGCAGCTTTTGTGACGTGGCGCATAAAATATCCCGTTGGATTCCCTTAACGAAATATTTCTCCGGCTGGCTGGACTTATCACAAATCTGGCATAATCTTAATCAATCGATTGATTAAGATTATGCACACTATGAATCCGACCCCAACCACCACGAAAGGCGAACAGGCCAAAGCTCAGTTGATTGCCGCGGCGCTGGCGCAGTTTGGCGAGTACGGACTGCATGCCACCACCCGCGATATCGCCGCCCAGGCGGGGCAAAACATCGCCGCCATTACCTACTATTTCGGCTCGAAAGAGGATCTGTACCTCGCCTGCGCCCAGTGGATCGCCGATTTCATCGGCACCCACTTTCGTCCTCACGTCGAGGCCGCGACCACCCTGCTGTCCGAGCCTTCACCGGATCGCGCCGCCATTCGCGGGCTGATCTTAAATGCCTGCCACAATATGATTCAGCTGCTGACCCATGACGATACGCTGAACCTGAGTAAATTTATCTCCCGGGAGCAGCTCTCGCCCTCAGCTGCCTATCAGCTGGTGCACGATCAGGTTATCGCCCCGATGCACACCCACCTGACCCGGCTGGTGGCGGCGTATACCGGCCGCGACGCCAGTGATACGCAGACCATTTTGCATACCCATGCCCTGCTGGGCGAAGTGCTCGCCTTTCGCCTCGGGCGGGAGACCATTTTGTTACGCACCGGCTGGACCGAATTTGATGCGGACAAAGCCGCGCAGATAAGCCAGGTCATCACCTGCCATGTTGATCTGATCCTGCAAGGTTTAACCCAAAGGAGCCTGGAGTTATGAAAAAACCTGCCGTTATTCTTCTGGCCGTGGTGGTTGTGCTGGCCGCCGGATTCGGTGGCTGGTGGTGGTATCAGAGCCAGCAGGATAAGACGTTAACCCTGTACGGTAACGTAGATATTCGCACCGTGAATATGAGCTTTCGCGTCGGCGGGCGGCTGGCGTCGTTAACCGTGGACGAGGGGGACACTAT
The DNA here is from genome assembly GCF_050435045.1 of Leclercia sp. 1548. NCBI lineage: Bacteria > Pseudomonadati > Pseudomonadota > Gammaproteobacteria > Enterobacterales > Enterobacteriaceae > Leclercia > Leclercia sp. 1548. The sequence goes on from NZ_JBNDJP010000001.1 coordinate 945,748, forward strand.
CACCGCCGGGCAGACGCTGGGCGAGCTGGATAAAGCCCCGTACCAGAATGCGCTGCTGCAGGCCCAGGCGGGTGTTTCTGTCGCCCAGGCGCAATATGATTTAATGCAGGCCGGTTACCGGGATGAAGAGGTGGCCCAGGCCGCCGCCGCCGTGAAACAGGCTCAGGCAGCGTATGACTATGCGCAAAACTTCTACAATCGCCAGCAGGGGCTGTGGAAAAGCCGCACCGTGTCGGCTAACGATCTGGAAAATGCCCGCTCCTCGCGCGATCAGGCTCTGGCGACCCTGAAATCTGCTCAGGATAAGTTACGCCAGTACCGCTCCGGCAACCGCGAGCAGGATATCGCCCAGGCAAAAGCCAGCCTTGAACAGGCCCAGGCCCAGTTAGCGCAGGCCCAACTGGATCTGCATGACACCACCCTGGTGGCCCCAGCCAACGGCACCCTGATGACCCGCGCCGTCGAGCCGGGCAGCATGCTGAACGCGGGCAGCACGGTGCTGACCCTCTCCCTGACCCGCCCGGTGTGGGTACGCGCCTATATCAATGAAGCCAGCCTTGGGGAAGCCCGGCCGGGGCGCGAGGTGCTGCTCTACACCGACGGACGCGCGGATAAGCCTTATCATGGGAAGATCGGCTTTGTCTCTCCGACCGCCGAATTCACGCCGAAAACCGTGGAAACCCCGGATCTGCGCACTGACCTGGTCTATCGCCTGCGCATTATCGTCAACGATGCCGACGAAGCCCTGCGTCAGGGGATGCCGGTCACCGTCAGCTTCGACAATGGGCAAACCCATGAGTGACACGGTGATCCAGCTCACCGGCCTGGTCAAACGCTTTGCCGGAATGGACAAACCCGCCGTCGCGCCGCTCGACTGCACCCTGCATAAAGGCTATGTCACCGGGCTGGTCGGGCCGGACGGCGCAGGCAAAACCACCCTGATGCGGATGCTGGCCGGGCTACTTAAGCCCGACGAAGGCACCGCCAGCTTGCTGGGACTGGACCCGGTTCGCGACGATCGCGCCCTGCATGCGATGCTGGGCTACATGCCGCAGAAGTTCGGCCTGTACGAAGATCTGACGGTGATGGAGAACCTGACCCTGTATGCCGACCTGCGCAGCGTTACCGGCGAGACGCGGCAGAAGACCTTTCAACGCCTGCTCGAATTTACCGCGCTCGGCCCCTTCACCGACCGGCTGGCGGGCAAGCTTTCCGGCGGGATGAAGCAGAAGCTGGGCCTCGCCTGCACCCTGGTGGGTGAACCGAAAGTCTTACTGCTGGACGAGCCTGGCGTTGGCGTGGATCCCATCTCCCGCCGCGAACTGTGGCAGATGGTGCATGAGCTGGCAGGCGACGGCATGTTAATCCTCTGGAGCACCTCGTATCTCGATGAAGCGGAACAGTGCCGGGACGTGCTGCTGATGAACGAAGGGGAGCTGCTCTATCAGGGGGATCCTACCGCGCTCACGCAAAGCATGACCGGCCGCAGCCTGCTGCTGAATTCACCTCACGAAAACAACCGCCGCCTGCTGCAGCGGGTGCTGAAGCTGCCCCAGGTGAGCGACGGCATGATCCAGGGGAAATCGGTGCGGGTGATCCTTAAAAAAGAGGCCAGCGCCGATGATCTGCGCCAGCATGCGGATCTCCCGGATCTGGCCGTCAGGGATGCTGCCCCGCGCTTTGAAGATGCCTTTATCGATCTGCTCGGTGGCGCAGGCACCGCGGAATCTCCTCTGGGGGCGATCCTGCATACCGTGGAAGGCACGCCGGGTGAAACGGTAATCGAGGCCAAATCCCTGACCAAAAAGTTCGGCGATTTTGCCGCCACGGATGACGTGAACTTCGCGGTGAAACGCGGCGAAATCTTTGGCCTGCTCGGCCCTAACGGCGCGGGGAAATCCACCACCTTTAAAATGATGTGCGGCCTGCTGGTGCCCACCGCCGGGAAGGCGCTGGTGCTGGATATGGATTTGAAAGTCAGCTCCGGCAAGGCGCGCCAGCATCTGGGCTATATGGCGCAAAAGTTCTCTCTGTACGGCAACCTGACGGTGGAGCAGAACCTGCGCTTTTTCTCCGGCGTGTATGGCCTGCGTGGGCGGGCGCAGAACGACAAAATCAGCCGCATGAGCGAAGCGTTCGGGTTGGATCATGTTGCCAGCCATGCCACCGACGATCTGCCGCTCGGGTTTAAGCAGCGGCTGGCGCTGGCTTGCTCCCTGATGCATGAGCCGGACATTCTGTTTCTCGATGAGCCGACCTCCGGTGTGGATCCCCTCACCCGTCGCGAGTTCTGGCTGCATATCAATAGCATGGTGGAAAAAGGGGTCACTGTGATGGTGACCACCCACTTTATGGATGAGGCGGAATATTGCGACCGCATCGGGCTGGTGTACCGCGGCAAGCTGATCGCCCACGGCACGCCTGACGATCTCAAAGCCCAGGTGGCCGACGAGCAACAGCCCGATCCGACGATGGAGCAGGCATTTATTACCCTGATTAACGACTGGGATAAGGAGCACGGCCATGTCTGATACCGCCCTCTCCTGGCGTCGGGTGCGCGCCCTGTGCATCAAAGAGACGCGGCAGATCGTTCGCGACCCGAGCAGCTGGCTGATTGCGGTGGTGATCCCCCTGCTGCTGCTGTTCATCTTTGGCTACGGCATTAACCTCGACTCCAGCAAGTTGCGCGTCGGCATCCTGCTGGAGCAGCGCAGCGAAGAGGCGCTCGACTTTACTCACACCATGACCGGCTCGCCGTACATTGACGCCACCATCAGCGATAACCGCCAGGCGCTGATCCAGATGATGCAGGCCGGGCGCATTCGCGGGCTGATTGTCATTCCGGTGGATTTCGCCGAGCACATGGCCCGCCCGAACGACACCGCCCCCATTCAGGTGATCACCGACGGCAGCGAACCGAATACCGCCAACTTTGTGCAGGGTTATACCGAAGGGATCTGGCAGATGTGGCAGATGCAGCGGGCGGAAGATCGGGGTGAAACGTTCGAGCCGCTGATCGACGTGCAGACCCGCTACTGGTTTAACCCGGCGGCCATCAGTCAGCACTTTATTATTCCCGGCGCGGTGACCATCATCATGACGGTGATCGGCGCTATTTTGACCTCGCTGGTGATCGCCCGCGAGTGGGAGCGCGGCACCATGGAGGCGCTGCTCTCTACCGAAGTCACGCGCACGGAACTGCTGCTGTGCAAACTCATCCCTTACTACTTCCTCGGGATGCTGGCGATGCTGCTCTGCATGCTTGTCGCAGTCTTTATTCTCGGGGTGCCCTATCGTGGCTCGCTGCTGGTGCTGTTCATCATCACCAGCCTGTTTTTACTCAGCACCCTGGGGATGGGCCTGTTGATTTCTACCGTCACCCGCAACCAGTTTAACGCCGCCCAGGTGGCGCTGAATGCCGCCTTTTTGCCGTCCATTATGCTGTCCGGGTTTATTTTCCAGATCGACAGTATGCCCGCGGTGATCCGCGCGGTGACCTACATTATTCCGGCGCGCTATTTCGTCAGCACCCTGCAAAGCCTGTTCCTGGCGGGCAATATCCCGATGGTGCTGATTGTGAACCTGCTATTTTTGATTGCCTCGGCGGTGATGTTTATCGGGCTGACGTGGATGAAAACCAAACGGCGCCTGGATTAGGTTGCGCCCGGTGGCGCTCCGCTCACCGGACCTGTAAGACCCGTTGATTTTGTAGGTTGGGTAAGCGAAAGCGCCACCCGACAAGAGGACGACACTATGCTTTACCGTTTATGGACGTTGATTCGCAAAGAGCTGCAATCGCTGCTGCGCGAGCCGCAGACCCGGGCAATTTTAATATTGCCGGTGCTGATCCAGGTGCTGCTGTTCCCGTGGGCGGCCACCCTGGAGGTGACCAATGCCACCATTGCCGTCTATAACGAAGATAACGGCAAGCATTCGGTGGAGCTGACTCAGCGATTCGCCCGCGCCAAAGCCTTTACCCACGTGCTGATCCTCAATAGCCCACAGGAGATCCAGCCAACCATCGACACGCAAAAGGCGCTATTGCTGGTGCGCTTCCCGGCCGATTTTTCCCGTAACCTGGACACCCTGCAAACCGCCCCCATGCAGCTGATCCTCGACGGGCGTAACTCCAACAGCGCGCAGATTGCCGCTAACTATTTGCAGCAGGTAGTGAAAACGTATCAGCAGGAGTTGATGGAGGGCAAACCGAAGCCGAACAACAGCGAGCTGGTGGTGCGCAACTGGTATAACCCGAACCTCGACTACAAATGGTTTGTGGTGCCGTCGCTGATCGCCATGATCACCACCATTGGGGTGATGATTGTCACGTCGCTGTCGGTGGCGCGCGAGCGCGAACAGGGCACGCTGGATCAGCTGCTGGTCTCCCCGCTGGCGACCTGGCAAATCTTCGTCGGCAAAGCGGTGCCTGCGCTGATTGTCGCCACCTTCCAGGCCAGTATCGTGCTGGCGATTGGCATCTGGGCCTATCACATCCCCTTTGCCGGTTCACTGGCGTTGTTTTACTTCACGATGGTGATATACGGACTGTCGCTGGTGGGATTTGGTCTGTTGATCTCGGCGCTCTGTTCAACCCAGCAGCAGGCGTTTATCGGGGTGTTCGTCTTCATGATGCCGGCGATTTTGCTCTCGGGCTATGTCTCGCCGGTTGAGAATATGCCGGTCTGGTTGCAGAACCTGACCTGGGTGAACCCGATTCGGCACTTCACCGATATCACCAAGCAGATCTATCTCAAGGATGCGAGTCTGGATATTGTGTGGGGGAGTTTGTGGCCGCTACTGGTAATAGCGGCCGTGACAGGCTCAGTGGCGTACGCGATGTTTAGACGCAATATCGCGTAGCTTTTTATCTTTGGTTAACAGTGAAACGATCGCAGGCCCTGCAAGGATCGCCAGGCCTGCGACGGCCAGCAAAAAGTTGTTTTGCAGTACCCGGGACAACAACCACAGCACAATGACTGCCGCGCCAAAATACCAGGTGGTGGTCAGCTCTTCGAGCACATCCGCCACTTCGCGCCAGCGCTCTTCATGGTGACGCTGTAAAAAGAGCATTAACAGTACGGTGACGCCGTACAACACACATAATCCCAGGCCGACCCGCACCAGGGTTCCGCTCATCCAGGCCATCACCAGTACAGCCACTACCAATAAATGCAACATAATCTGCCAGCAACTGAGGCCGGTCGCGACGCGTATGCGTTGTTGCCACTTCATGGCACTCTCCTGAAGGATTTTACTCTGCTTGTTCAGACTATCGCACTTTACGGAAAATTCCGTAACACAGCACCTTTTTGTGACGACGACTACACTTTATTTTCATCAGGATAGAGACGCGGGAAGGAGTGTATGGCCCAACAAACCCGGCATTTTTCGCTAAAAGTGTTAACGATCAACATTCATAAAGGATTCGCGGCTTTCAACCGCCGTTTCATTCTGCCCGAACTGCGCGACGCCGTACGTACCGTCAGCGCCGATGTCGTCTGCCTGCAGGAGGTCATGGGCGCGCATGAGGTGCATCCGATGCATGTGGAGAACTGGCCCGATACCAGCCACTACGAATTTCTGGCTGACACCATGTGGAGCGATTATGCCTACGGGCGTAACGCCGTCTATCCAGAAGGGCATCACGGCAACGCGATCCTCTCCCGCTACCCCATCGAACACTATGAAAACCACGATGTCTCGGTTGGCGAGAGCGAAAAGCGCGGGCTGCTTTACTGTCGGCTTGCCGTACCGGAGCTGACCATGCCGCTGCATGTGGCCTCGGTTCACCTTGGCCTGCGGGAAGCCCACCGTCAGGCGCAGCTGCAGATGATGGCCGAATGGGTCAACGCCCTGCCGGAAGGCGATCCGGTGGTGGTGGCTGGCGACTTTAATGACTGGCGCCAGCGCGCCAGCCATCCGCTGAAGGCGGAGGCCGGGCTGGAGGAAGTGTTCACCCTTGCTCACGGCCGACCTGCCCGCACCTTCCCGGTAAGGTTCCCGCTGCTGCGTCTTGATCGTATCTATGTCAAAAATGCCCATGCCAGCAGCCCAACCGCGCTGGCCCTGAGTAACTGGCGTCATCTCTCCGACCATGCACCGTTAAGTGCGGAGATCCATTTATGAAAAGTTCATGGCAAAGCGGTAACCGGATCAAGCTGCTGGAAAATGGCGATCAATTTTACCCGGCGGTCTTTGCTGCCATTGATAAGGCGCAGAGTCGGGTGTTCCTTGAGACCTTCATCTGGTTCGATGACAGTGTGGGCCGCAAGCTGCATGCCGTTATCCTGCGTGCAGCCCAGCGTGGGGTACATATCGAAGTGCTGCTCGACGGCTACGGCTCCCCCGACCTCGACGACGACTTTGTAGGGGAACTCACCGCAGCAGGCGTGGTATTCCGTTACTACGATCCGCGCCCTCCTCTGTTTGGTATGCGCACAAACGTGTTCCGCCGCATGCACCGTAAAATTGTGGTGGTGGATGAGCAGGTGGCATTTGTCGGCGGCATTAACTACTCCGCCGAACATATGTCGGACTACGGCCCGGAGGCGAAACAGGATTATGCCGTCCAGGTCGAAGGGCCAGTGGTGCAGGATATTTTGCAGTTTGTCGTGGAAAACCTGCCCGGCAAAGCCGCCGTGCGTCGCTGGTGGAAGCGGCGCCATCGCCCCGAAGAGAACACCAAACCGGGCGAAGCCCAGGCGCTGTTTGTCTGGCGTGATAACGAAGAGCACCGGGATGATATTGAGCGGCACTATCTGAAGATGCTGGCCAACGCCCGGCGCGAAGTGATCATCGCCAACGCCTATTTCTTCCCGGGCTATCGTCTGCTGCACGCCATGCGTAACGCGGCCCGTCGCGGCGTGCGGGTTAAGCTGATTGTGCAGGGCGAGCCGGATATGCCGATTGTCACGGTGGGCGCGCGCCTGCTCTACAACTATCTGGTGAAAGGTGGCGTAGAGATTTACGAATACCGCCGCCGTCCGCTGCACGGCAAGGTGGCGCTGATGGACGATCACTGGGTGACCGTCGGCTCCAGTAACCTCGACCCCCTCAGCCTGTCGCTGAATCTGGAGGCCAACCTGATTATTCACGATCGCGAGTTTAACCAGACCTTGCGCGATAATCTTTCCGCCATTATCGCCGAGGATTGCGTGCGGGTTGATGAAACCATGGTGCCGAAACGCACCTGGTGGAATCTGGGCAAAAGCGTGCTGGTGTTCCACTTCCTGCGTCACTTCCCGGCCCTGGTGGGTTGGCTGCCGGCCCATACGCCTAAGCTGGCGCAAGTGCCGCCACCGGTACAACCCGAAATGGAGACCCAGGATCGGGTCGAAGCAGGTAGCACGGGAGTGAAACCCTGATGAGCAAAAAACATTCGCGCTGGCGTCTGGCAAAAAAGATCCTCACCTGGGTGTTTTTTATTGCCGTTGCGGTGCTGCTGGTGGTTTACGCGAAAAAGGTCGACTGGGCTGAAGTCTGGAAGGTTATTCGTGACTACGACCGTATGTCGCTGATGGGCGCGGTGGCGCTGGTGGTGCTGAGTTATCTACTGTATGGCTGTTACGACCTGCTCGGACGGGTCTACTGTGGGCATAAGCTGGCTAAACGCCAGGTTATGCTGGTGTCGTTTATCTGCTATGCCTTCAACCTGACTCTGAGCACCTGGGTGGGCGGCATCGGGATGCGCTACCGGCTCTATTCCCGCCTGGGGCTGCCCAGCAGTACCATCACGCGGATCTTCTCCCTGAGCATTACCACCAACTGGCTGGGCTATATCCTGCTGGGCGGGGTGATCTTTACCGCCGGGGTGGTGCAACTGCCTGACCACTGGTACATCGACCAGTCTACGCTGCGCATTCTTGGCGTGGTATTGCTGCTGGTGATTGCCGTCTATCTGTGGGCCTGCGCCTTTGCCAAACATCGCCATATGACCATCAAAGGACAGAAGCTGGTGCTGCCTTCCTGGCGCTTTGCGCTGGCGCAGATGGCCATTTCTGCCGCTAACTGGATGGCGATGGGGGCGATTATCTGGCTGCTGATGGGCGAAGATGTGAACTACTTCTTCGTGCTGGGGGTGCTGCTGGTGAGCAGTATTGCCGGGGTGATTGTGCATATCCCGGCCGGGATCGGCGTGCTGGAAGCGGTGTTTATTGCCCTGCTGGCGGGGGAACATGTCTCCCACGGCACCATTATCGCCGCCCTGCTGGCCTACCGTATGCTCTATTACTTCCTGCCGCTGGCGCTGGCGACGGTCTGTTATCTGGTGCTGGAGAGCCGGGCGAAGAAAATGCGGGCCAAAAACGAGCAGCAGATGGCGAAGTGATGTCCCCTCACCTCAACCCTCTCCCCATCGGGGAGAGGGAGAAGTCCTTTGCAGGCCCGGCAAGCAACGCGCCGCCGGGCATGACGATTAACGGCGGTTGCCGAAGATGCGCAGCAGCATCAGGAACAGGTTGATGAAGTCCAGATAGAGCGTCAGCGCCCCAAGAATGGAGTATTTGCGCAGGTTTGAACTGTCGCGCACGTCAATCTGCTCACCGATATTTTTCAGCTTCTGCGTGTCGTAGGCCGTCAGCCCAACAAACACAATCACCCCGATATAGGTCACCGCCCACATCAGCGCTTCGCTCTTCAGCCAGAAGTTCACCAGCGAGGCCAGCACGATACCAATCAGCGCCATAAACAGCATATTGCCAAAGCCGCTCAGATCGCGTTTGGTGGTGTAGCCGTAGAGACTCATCGCGCCAAACATCCCGCCCGCCACGACAAAGGTGCTGGCAATCGAGGAGTAGGTGTAGACGATGAAGATGCTGGAGAGTGTCAGGCCGGTGAGCGCCGAGTAGAGCATAAACAGCGTGGTGGCCATCCCGGCACTGAGTTTATGCACTAGCCCCGACAGGACAAATACCAGCACCAGTTGGGCGATGATCAGGCCGAAAAAGGTAATTTTGCTGGAGAAGACGAACATCATCACGGCGGGGGTGTTCGCAGAAAACCACGCGACAAACGCGGTGAGCAATAAACCGCAGGTCATCCAGCCGTAGACCTGGGCCATGTAAGTTTGCAGCCCGGTACGGCTCTGCTGAACGATGGAATCGGAACGGGGAAATCTGTCCATAACATACTCCTTTTTAAGTGGACGCACTGTTATAGCCTAACACATCCCCGGAATCCGGCTACCAGCGGCTGGCGGCGTCCTTGTCGCTGTCGCGGGATTCCACCCAACGCTCCCCTTCCGGGGTGGCTTCGCGCTTCCAGAACGGGGCGCGGGTTTTCAGATAATCCATAATGAACTCGCCCGCGGCAAAGGCGCCGCCGCGATGGGCGCTGGTGACACCCACAAAGACAATCTCTTCTCCGGGCCACATTTCACCGATGCGGTGGATAACCGTCACCCGGCCGAGCGGCCAGCGTTCACGGGCCTGTTCGACAATCTCTGCCAGCGCCTTTTCGGTCATGCCAGGATAGTGCTCCAGCGTTAACGCCTTTACGCTGTCGCCCAGATTATGGTTGCGCACTTTACCCGTGAAGGTGACCACCGCCCCGTCTTCGTCGCGCTCCGCCAGCCAGTTATATTCTGTGCCGACGTTGAAACGCGCCTCATCGACAACGATTTTGGTCTCTGTCATGTCAGCCCCCGGTCACCGGTGGGAAAAAGGCCACTTCATCGCCCGACGTAATCGGATGATTAAATTCCACCAGGGTCTGATTCACCGCCGCCAGCAACTTACCGGCGTCCAGCGCCAGTGCCCAGCGGTCGCTCTGCGCCGCCAGATGAGCCCGCAGCGCTTCTACGGTAGCGAATTCGTTATCCAGCGTCAGGCTGTCGATATTGACCAGCTCGCGAACCTGCGCAAAAAACAGCACTTTAATCATTTTCTTCCGCCCTGAAATCACCCGATTTACCGCCGCTTTTCGCCAGCAGGCGAACCGGCCCGATCACCATATCCTTCTGCACCGCTTTGCACATGTCGTAGATGGTTAATGCCGCCACCGACGCGGCGGTCAACGCTTCCATCTCCACCCCGGTCTTGCCCGTCAGGCGGCAGAGGGATTCGATGCGTACCCGGTTATGTTCCGGTTCGGCCCGTAGATTCACTTCCACTTTGCTGAGCATCAGCGGATGGCACAGCGGGATAAGATCCCAGGTGCGTTTCGCCGCCTGGATCCCGGCGATGCGCGCCGTGGCGAAGACATCCCCTTTGTGGTGGCTGCCGTCAATGATCATGGCCAGGGTTTCGGGGAGCATGGTGACGAACGCTTCCGCGCGGGCTTCACGTACGGTCTCGGCTTTGGCGGAGACATCCACCATATGGGCTTCGCCCGCGGCGTTAATGTGGGTCAGTTGCGACATAACTTACTTCTTCAGATGTGGATGGAAATTACACGGACGCGTGCGGGCATCCAGCTGCGGGGCAATAATGTTTTCCCATGCGGTGCGGCACGCTTTGGTGGAACCCGGCATAGCAAAAATCACCGTGTTGTTGGCGATACCGGCGACAGCGCGCGACTGCAAGGTAGAGGTGCCGATCTCTTCGAATGAGAGCATGCGGAACACTTCCCCAAAGCCTTCGATCTCGCGGTCGAACAGCGGGAGCAGTGCTTCCGGGGCCTGATCGCCCGCGGTAAACCCGGTGCCGCCGGTGATCAGCACCACCTGTACGTTGTCACTGGCGATCCAGCGCGACACTTCTGCGCGAATGGCGTAGCGGTTCTCTTTGACGATGGCCTTATCGACAATCTGATGCCCCGCCTCGTGGGCTGCATCGCGCAGCCAGTGGCCGGAGGTGTCATCCTCTTCGCCGCGACGTTCGGAAACGGTAAGGATAGCAATACGCGTCGGGATAAATTCTGCGCTTACCTGACTCATCTTCTGGTTCCTTGTAGCGATTACCCGCCAATATAGGACAGGTTCTGGGTGATCCCGGTGTTGCCCTGATGCAGGAAGTGGGTCTGTTTTTTGTGCATCAGCGCCTCAGAAATGCGCGCTTCCAGTGCCTGCTGCTGGGCATCATCGGCCAGCAGATCGCGCAGGTCGACGCCACCGTCGCCAAACAGGCACAGGTGCAGCTTGCCCACCGACGAGACACGCAGGCGGTTGCAGCTGGCGCAGAAGTCTTTTTCATACGGCATGATAAGCCCGATCTCCCCTTCGTAATCGGGGTGACAAAAGACCTGCGCCGGGCCGTCGCTACGCTGGCGAAGCTGGTGGATCCAGCCGCGTCTGAGCAGTTCATCGCGCAGCACCATGCCGGAGATGTGATGACGGGCGAAGAGGTCGCTGCCCTCGCCGGTTTCCATCAGCTCGATAAAACGCAGTTGTATGCGGCGGGGTTTGATCCACGCCAGGAAGGTATCCAGCTGATGATGGTTTACATCGCGCATCAGCACGGTGTTGACCTTCACCTTGTCGAAGCCCGCCGTAAAGGCCGCATCGATGCCCTCCATCACCTGGCGGAATTTGTCCTGCCCGGTGATGGCGTGAAACTGGCGGGCATCCAGGCTGTCGACGCTGACGTTAATGGCCGTCAGCCCCGCCTCGCGCCACTGGGCGACATCGCGCGCCAGACGATAACCATTGGTGGTCACCGCAATCTGACGGATGGCGTCGTTTTCACGTACCGCCGCGAGGATCTCAGTGAAATCCCGGCGCAGCGAGGGTTCGCCGCCGGTGAGACGGATCTTCTCTGTTCCCATGGCGGCAAAGGCGCGCGTCACGCGGCGCACTTCATCCACGGAGAGAAAGCCGTTATTGGTGGTGTCGCCCGGCTTGTAGCCGTCCGGCAGACAGTAGGTGCAACGGAAATTGCACACATCGGTAATAGACAAACGCAGGTAAAAAAACTTACGCGCGAATGCATCGGTAAGTTGTGATGCCATGTACACCTTTCCTGATACGGGAGGCACAGTCATTTCTTTCTGTACCCTGGTGGCGAAACCGCCACGGCCAGAGCACCATATCTTTCGACACAGGCGCAAAGGCTAGAGTGTATGTTTTCGATTACGAAAACGTGGTTATGCCGATAGTAGCGTGTTAAAAGCAGTTTCGCTATTACCGTCTTTCGTTATATAAACTTGTATATATCGACATGTTCGTGCCATTTCGATCCAGAATACGTCATTATCAAATTCTTGCATTGATATATGTCATTTTGCCCCCGGCGTAGCATCGTCATTTAGGGGTAGTTGAGTTACTGTTAAGATGTTCGTCTTACTAAGGAATTTCTATGCGCAATCGCATTTTTGCTGATCTCGACCGTGTCGTCGCTCTCGGCGGAGGCCACGGACTGGGCCGGGTTATGTCCTCGTTGTCATCGCTCGGTTCACGGCTGACCGGGATCGTTACCACCACCGATAACGGTGGCTCCACCGGACGCATTCGACGCGCCGAAGGGGGGATCGCCTGGGGGGATATGCGCAACTGCTTAAATCAGCTTATCACTGAACCCAGCGTCGCTTCCGCTATGTTTGAGTATCGTTTTGGCGGTAATGGCGAGCTTTCGGGGCATAACCTCGGAAACCTGATGTTAAAGGCGCTGGACCATCTCAGCGTGCGGCCTCTGGAGGCGATCAATTTAATTCGTAATCTGTTAAAAGTGGATGCGTTTTTGATTCCGATGTCCGAACATCCGGTCGATTTAATGGCTATCGACAGTCACGACCATGAAGTGTATGGCGAAGTGAATATCGACCAGTTGGACCTGCCGCCAAAAGAGTTGATGCTCTACCCCACCGTTCCGGCCACCCGGGAAGCGGTAGAGGCGATTGGCGAAGCAGATCTGATTCTGATTGGCCCCGGCAGTTTTTACACCAGTCTGATACCGCTGCTGCTCATCAAAGAGCTGGCCCAGGCGCTGCGCCGGACGCCCGCACCGGTGGTCTACATCGGCAATCTGGGCCGTGAACTCAGCCCTGCCGCCGCCGGGCTTTCGCTGCCCGCTAAGTTGGCGCTGATGGAGCAGTATGTCGGCAAAAAGATTATTGATGCGGTGGTGGTCGGGCCGAACGCGGATGTATCAGGGATGCAAGGCCGAGTGGTGATCCAGGAGCCGCTGGAGGCCAGCGATATCAAGTATCGTCATGATCGGCATTTACTGCGCGTGGCGCTGGAGAAGGCTATTCAGGCGTTAGGTTGAGATTGTGGGCGCTACGCTTACCGAGCCTACGGGCTGGTGCGATCTGGTGCCCTCATGGCGGCCTTCTCACACCGAGAGGAGGTGTAAACCCTAAAAATGGCAGCCTTCGGCTGTAATGCCAGGCAGTTGAGCAATTCGATATTTCTAAGGGACTGAAGTGGACAGGTTCCGCTCACTAAAGCACCTCTGCTTTATGCCCCCTCCGCTGCGGTGAACGTGCCAGGGGGGCTCGCCGCCTCCCCCCTGGCTACCCCGGCTCCCGGCAAAGAAAATCGCCGCTTCGCAGAATATTCGCCCCATCCCCGAGCCTCACCCCTTCGGGGCCAGCGCAGGCGCTGTTCAACATTGCTCCCGGCAATTTTGTCCTCAGCTTATTCCCTCCGGCTTTCGGGCGGGGCACCAGCCTGCATCCCTGCAGGCTATACCCTCTCGGCGCGTCCCTGCGCCTCGCCCTGGCCTTACGGAAACGCTTCGTCGATTTTCAGCCGGATTCACGCTCCCTCACGCTTCTCAGCTATCTGAATGTGGCACCGGTGTTGAGTCCCCTCTGAAACCGGCGAACCGGAGACCGGATGACAAGGGCTGGACGCCAGGGATGGCGGCCAGAGGCGAATCGAGACAGGATGTCGAGTTGAGCCGACCGCAGGCAGCCGGTCGGGAGGTGAGCGCAGTGCGAAGCACCGGTTTCATTGCGGGGCCGCGGGGATTGACAAGGGGGGCCCGGCGGCCCCCCTTGTCACGTTCACGGGTTGTGGAATGCCATATTCTGCTGAACATGAGGTGAACGGAACAATCCGCCGAGCTTAACGGCATCACAGCCTACGGCTGCCAGTTCGCTTTTACCTAGGACGCGGCGATAAACAGATCCCGCAGCTGGTGCAGCTGGTCGCGGATCTGCGCGGCCTCCTCGAACTCCAGATTCTGCGCATGCTGCATCATCTGCCCTTCCAGTTCATGAATTTTCTGCTGCAGCGCCTTCGGCGTCAGGGCAACGGTATCGGCCTCCACCGGTGAGCGCGACTTGCCGCGACCTTTCGCTTTGGTTTTGGCGATGTTCTGGCCGAGCGCCAGGATATCCACCACCTTCTTGTTCAGACCCTGCGGCGTAATGCCGTGCTCTTCGTTGTAGGCCTGCTGCTTCTCGCGACGGCGTTCGGTTTCCCCAATCGCTTTTGCCATTGAGGGGGTGATTTTATCGCCGTAGAGAATCGCTTTGCCGTTGACGTTACGCGCGGCGCGTCCAATGGTCTGGATAAGCGAGCGCTCAGAGCGCAGGAAGCCCTCTTTATCGGCATCCAGAATCGCCACCAGCGACACTTCCGGCATATCCAGCCCTTCACGCAGCAAGTTGATCCCCACCAGCACGTCGAACTCGCCAAGACGCAGATCGCGGATGATCTCCATTCGCTCCACGGTGTCGATATCGGAGTGCAGATAGCGCACCTTCTCGCCGTGCTCCTCGAGGTATTCGGTCAGATCCTCGGCCATGCGTTTGGTCAGGGTGGTGACAAGCACGCGCTCGTTGATGGCCGACCGGGCGCGGATCTCCGACAGCAGGTCATCCACCTGCGTCGCGACCGGGCGCACTTCGATAATCGGATCCAGCAGGCCTGTCGGACGCACCACCTGATCGACCACTTCGTCGCCCGATTTCTCCAGTTCGTAGTTGCCCGGCGTCGCGGAAACGTAAATGGTTTGCGGTGCCAGCGCCTCAAACTCTTCAAATTTCATTGGGCGGTTATCCAGCGCTGACGGCAGGCGGAAGCCGTACTCCACCAGGGTCTCTTTACGCGCCCGGTCGCCGCGATACATCCCGCCAATCTGCGGAATGGTGACGTGGGATTCGTCCACCACCAGCAGGCCATCCGCCGGCAGGTAGTCGAACAGGGTTGGCGGTGCCTCCCCCGGCCCGCGGCCAGAGAGATAGCGCGAGTAGTTTTCAATCCCGGAGCAGTAGCCCAGCTCGTTCATCATCTCGAGATCGAACTGGGTACGCTGGCTGATACGTTGCTCTTCCAGCAGCTTGTTATTGTCCAGCAGCGTTTTGCGGCGATCCGCCAACTCGACTTTGATATCTTCCATCGCCTGCACGATGCGCTCGCGCGGGGTCACGTAGTGGGTTTTCGGGTAGACGGTGAAGCGCTGAATAATTGACTCCACCTGGCCGGTCAGCGGGTCAAACAGCGACAGACGCTCAACCTCTTCATCGAACAGCTCGACGCGCAGCGCGAAGTCGTCCGACTCGGCCGGGAAGATATCGATGACCTCCCCGCGAACGCGGAAGGTGCCGCGCTGGAACGCCTGATCGTTACGGGTATACTGCAGCTCCGCCAGCCGCCGCAAAATGGCGCGCTGATCGATAATCATCCCCTGGGTCAGGTGCAGCATCATCTTCAGGTAGAGATCGGGATCGCCGAGGCCGTAAATGGCTGATACCGATGCCACCACCACTACGTCACGGCGTTCAAGCAGCGCCTTGGTCGCGGACAGACGCATCTGCTCGATATGCTCGTTCACCGAGGCATCTTTTTCGATAAAGGTATCGGAGCTGGGGACGTAGGCTTCCGGCTGATAGTAGTCGTAGTACGAGACGAAATACTCCACCGCATTTTCGGGGAAGAACTCTTTCATCTCGCCGTACAGCTGCGCAGCCAGCGTTTTATTCGGTGCCAGCACCATGGTCGGCCGCTGCAGATCGGCGATCACGTTGGCGACGGTGAAGGTTTTACCCGAACCGGTTACGCCCAGCAGCGTCTGGTGTGCAAGCCCATCCTCCAGCCCCTCTTTCAGACGGCGAATCGCTTCAGGCTGATCGCCGGAAGGACGGAAAGCGGAATTCAGTTTGAACGGTTTACTCATGAGCGGCGACCTGATGATGGTTAATACGGCAGGTGTGTAATTTTACTCCTGATGGCTATTTTTGCCAGTAAATTATACTGGATATAAATCCAGTGGCATCCGCGCCGTTTTGTGCCAGCAGCAGTGGGAATCGAGCGAAGCTGCGTAAAATTTCGGCTGCAACGGGATAAAATTCCAACAGGGGTGGGTTATCCCCAGAACTTTTCATTTTTTAACATTTGTCAAGGCGAGCCGCTGGACTTCACCCCTGCAAGTTGACACTTTGATGACAATGATTGCTTTTATTTAACGCTTTGATCTTCTTAAAAATTTTCAAAAAGACGCGTTTCGCAGCAATTCAGGCGCAGGCCGCGTATTCTCTCGCTTACCTTGTGTTTTCTAACTCTAATGCACATGGTTATCCACAGGAATAGTGGATAACTGCCGCCAGCCCATACGGAACGTGACTCGGCTCGTTCCCGGTTTTTACCCACAACGGAACGGTAAAAAATTTTTATCGCCTAATTTTGGCGATCTGATGACCAAAATCACCGAAGGATTTGGTGAGATCCTGTTCACATTTTGACCAAAATCGCCCTGCACCAGGCGCATCTCAGAGGGCACCGACGCGGTGCATCGCCCCTGGCTCACCGCGCTGATTTTTGAGCCGATTCCGAAAAAAGCAGCTTTAAACGCCCTTTTATAGGCAGTGGCAAGAGTCTTGCAGAGTATCAGGTGTCACCGATGCCTGAAAAGGAGCACCACCATGTTAAGCCTGCGCGCCGTTAATCAGTATTACGGAGATCGCCACACCCTGTGGAACGTTGACCTCGATCTCCCCCCCGGCGTCTGCACCGGCGTACTCGGGCTACCCGGGATGGGGAAAACCACCCTCGTGAGCTGCATTGCTGGCCTGCTGCCGATTGCCAGCGGCACCATGGTCTGGCATGACGCCGGGGCCTCGCCCTGCGATTTGCAGCAGGCCAGGACGGGAATTAGCTTTGTGCCGCAGGACAGGCGGATCTTCTCGCAACTGACGGTAGAGGAAAATTTGCACATTGCGCGAATGGCGAAAGGCGTCGCGGGCGGGACAACAAGCCGCGACGTTTTTGAGTTCTTTCCCGAGCTTTATCCGCTGCGCCAGCTGCGGGCCTCCGGTCTTAACGACGATCAGCAATATCAGCTGGCGCTGGCGAACGCGCTGGTGACCCACCCTCGCCTGCTGATCCTCGACGAGCCGAGCCGTGGGACAGGCCAGTTATTTACTCTCAAACTGGCGCAACTGCTGCTCAGGTTCAACCGGGAGCTGGGGTTATCGGTACTGCTGGCCGAGCAGCACCTCTCCCTGATCCGCCGGGTAGCGGATCGCTTTTGCCTGCTTTACCGGGGGCGAAATGTAGCCCAGGGCAGGGTCAGCGAGCTGGATGATCCGCTTATAGCCCACTGGATGGGGCCTGCGGCGTCAGCGCAGTAAGGGAAAGATAGTGCCCGACGGTTGCGGTGTCCGCTTCGTCGCCCAGCCACGGGATTTCGCCCAACAAGGGGGCTGGCAGCACGCGCCTGAGCGTGGCCATGTATTCAGGATGGCGCTTGCCGGGCGGCACCACCCCGTTCGCTACCCAGCCTGCAAAATGCAGCCCAGCCTGGCGGATCGCCTGCGCGGTCAGCATGGCGTGGTTAATACAGCCCAGCTTCACCCCTACCACCAGGATCACCGGCAGGCGCTCGGCCATCACCCAGTCTGCGAAGGTCTGCTCCTGCGACAGCGGCGTAAACCAGCCGCCCGCGCCTTCCACCAGCACCCAGTCAGCCTGCGTCTCCAGCGTGCGTAACCCGGCGGAAAGCGTACTGAACAGGATCGGGCGCTGCTCATCCGCGCTGATGATATGCGGCGAGGTCGGCTCGGCAAAGGTGTAGGGATTGACCGCCGGATAGCTCAAGGCCACGCTACTGTTGCGTTGTAACGCCAGCGCATCGCTGTTACGCAGCCCTGCTGCGGTCATCTCGCTACCGGAGGCCACCGGTTTGTATCCCGCGGTATGGCGACCCAGCGCACGCGCCGCCTGTAACAGAGCGGTGCTGGCAACGGTTTTTCCGACCTCGGTGTCGGTGCCGGTGACAAAATAACGTTCAGTCACGTTCAATAATCCCATGAAAAAGTTGGTAAGAGAGCGGGAATTTTCCCGCCTGCTGTGGCCAGGCCTGGGCCAGCTGGTGCAGTTGCCCGCGGGTTAAGGGTTTACTCGACCGTCCGGCGTGAAGATGGGTGGCCCCAATCCCCTTCAGGGACTGCATGGCGCTGAGCGCATCGTCAAACAGCAGGGTGACGGTCTGGACCGCGGAGCGGTACTGCCAGCCGGACAGGGCGTCGTTTACCTGCTGCCCGGACAGAAACCGGTTGGCATGCGGCTGGGTATCTATCGCCTGCCAGGCCTGATTCAGCTCCGGCAGCGAGCCATTGAGCAGCGTCGTGAAGGCCACCTTGCCCCCCGGCTGCGCCACCCGGTAGAGTTCGGCCAGCGCCTGCGGCAGGCTGGCGCACCATTGCACCGCCAGATGGCTCCAGACGAGGCTGAACTGCCCCTCCGCCAGCGGAATGGCTTCGATATCGGCCTGCAGATAGTGGTCGGCCGCCTGGTTGCGACGCGCTTCCTCCAGCATCGGGGCGCAGAGATCCATCGCCGTCACGTGGCTCCCGGCCTTGCGCCAGGTGAGGCTGTTACTCCCCGGTCCGCAGCCCGCATCCAGCACGCGGGGGAAACGGTTTTCAGCGAGCAAGGCCCGCAGCCCGTCAGCGCTTTGCCGCTGGAGTCCGTCGTGGCGTGCGTAGCTGTGCGCCGCCCGGCCAAAGGCGGCGGCAATCGCCTGTTTATTCACTTGCGACATGCAGCGCCTCCAGTAATGCGGCGATATCAGCCGACTCATGGGCCGCCGTCAGGGTCAGGCGTAAGCGCGCCGTCCCTGCCGGCACGGTAGGAGGACGAATCGCGGTTACCCAGATCCCCTGCTGCCTGAGGGTGTGCGCCAGATGCAGCGCACGGGCGTTTTCGCCCACAATCAGCGGCTGAATGGCGCTCTGCGAGGCGGTGATCGTCATCGGGAGGTCACCCACACCCGCTCGGAACTGGCGGATATGCCCCGCCAGCCGCTGCCGACGCGCTTCACCTTCGTCGCTACGGATCAGGTTAAAGGCCGCCAGCAGCGCCACCGCCTGGGCGGGCGGCATACTGGTGCTGTAGATCAGGTGCCGGGCGAACTGCAGCAGGTAGTCGGCTACCGGGTCGCTGCACAGTACCGCCGCCCCGCTGATGCCAACGCCTTTGCCAAAGGTCACCACCAGCAGCTCGGGTTTTACCCCCTGCCCGGCGGCACTTCCTCGCCCTTCTGGCCCGGTGACGCCAATGCCGTGGGCATCGTCCACCAGCAGCCAGCTGCCCTGGCGCTGCGCTGCCGCATGGATCTCACCCAGCGGCGCGCTGTCGCCGTCCATGCTAAAGATCCCCTCGGTCACGACAAGCTGTTGCCCTTCGCAGGGTTTATCCAGCAGCGCGTCCAGCTGGGCGACATCGTTATGGGCAAAACGGCGTAACTGTGCCGGGCTAAGGCTGGCGGCCTCCAGCAGCGAGGCGTGGCTTAAGCGATCGGCCAGGATGCGATCGTCCTTGCCGGTCAGGGCAGCAATCAGCGCCTGATTGGCGGCAAAGCCGGATATAAACAGCAGCGCCCGGGGGTAGCCGAGCCAGTCAGCAAGATGCGCTTCCAGCGCCTGATGCGCATGGGTGTAGCCGCTCACGTGGCCGGATCCGCCGCTGCCCACCCCGTACTGCTCCGCGCCCTGTTGCCAG
Organism: Leclercia sp. 1548; assembly: GCF_050435045.1. NCBI lineage: Bacteria > Pseudomonadati > Pseudomonadota > Gammaproteobacteria > Enterobacterales > Enterobacteriaceae > Leclercia > Leclercia sp. 1548. Next base: position 965,570 of record NZ_JBNDJP010000001.1, read on the forward strand.
GCGCGGATGATCGCCGGGTGCTGGCTCAGGCCGAGATAGTCATTGCCGGAGAAATTGCAGTATTGCCGCTGCTCGCGGATGAGAAAGCGCCCCGCGCCGTGCTCCACCGGGGTGCGCACGCGCAGGGCATCTGCCGCCCGGCGCGCATCAAGGGCAGCATCGATGCGTTGTTGCCAGGTCATACCGTCGCCGCGTTGTAGAACTGGTCGGTATCGGCGTTGATCAACTGCTGTTCGAGCTGATACTGCTGCTCGTTATCGCCCGTCAGCACCGCGGTTTGCTGCGGATTCAGCCCCAGCTTGCGGAACAGCTGTACGTCTTTGTCCTCTTCCGGGTTCGGGGTGGTGAGCAGCTTGCAGCCGTAGAAAATGGAGTTGGCTCCGGCCATAAAGCACATCGCCTGGGTCTGCTCATTCATCTGCTCCCGGCCCGCCGAGAGGCGCACGAACGACGTCGGCATCATCACGCGCGCAACCGCAATGGTGCGAATAAAATCAAACGCGTCCACATCGTCGTTGTCGGCCAGCGGGGTGCCCTTCACCTTCACCAGCATGTTAATCGGCACGCTCTCCGGCGGGGTCGGCAGGTTCGCCAGTTGCAGGAGCAGACCGGCGCGATCGGTCACCGTCTCGCCCAAGCCGACAATCCCGCCCGAGCAGACCTTAATGCCCGCATCGCGCACTTTGTCCAGCGTATCCAGACGCTCCTGATAGGTGCGGGTGGTGATAATGTTGCCGTAGAACTCCGGGGAGGTGTCGAGGTTGTGGTTGTAGTAATCCAGCCCTGCCGAGGCAAGACGCTGGGCCTGGGTGTCGTCCAGCGTGCCGAGGGTCATACAGGCTTCGAGGCCCATGGCCTTCACACCCTGCACCATCTGCTCGAGGTAGGGCATGTCACGCTCGTGCGGGTTTTTCCATGCCGCGCCCATGCAGAAGCGGGTCGAACCGGCGTTTTTCGCCTGACGCGCCGACTCCAGCACCTGCTCTACCTCCATCAGGCGTTCGGATTCAAGGCCAGTCTTATAGCGCGCGCTTTGCGGGCAATATTTGCAATCTTCCGGGCAGGCGCCGGTTTTGATCGACAGCAGAGTACTGACCTGAACCTGCTGCGGGTCGAAATGCTGACGGTGGATCTGCTGCGCTTCAAACAGCAGTTCCAGCAGCGGTTTTTCAAATAATGCGGTGACTTGCGACAATGTCCAGCGAGTCTGGTGAGCCATGGGGCGTCTCCAAAGGGGTTTAGTTCAGGATGGGTTCGGGTTATGCTTGTAAACCTAAATGTTTTCAAAATGGTTTACAAGTCGATTATGACAACGGACGATCTCGCCTTCGATCAGCGCCATATCTGGCATCCCTACACCTCCATGACTCAGCCCCTGCCGGTATACCCGGTGACGGAAGCACACGGCTGCGAGCTGACGCTGGCCAGCGGCGAACAGCTGGTGGACGGTATGTCCTCCTGGTGGGCAGCCATTCATGGCTACAACCATCCGCGGCTGAATGCGGCGATGAAAGCGCAGATTGACCGCATGTCCCACGTGATGTTCGGTGGGATCACCCATCAACCGGCGGTGGATCTCTGCCGTCGGCTGGTGGCGATGACCCCCGAGACGCTGGAGTGCGTCTTCCTGGCGGATTCCGGCTCGGTGGCGGTGGAAGTGGCGATGAAAATGGCCCTGCAGTACTGGCATGCGAAGGGCGAAAACCGTCAGCGCTTTATCACCTTCCGCAACGGCTACCACGGTGACACCTTCGGCGCGATGTCGGTGTGCGATCCCGACAACTCCATGCACAGCCTGTGGAAAGGCTACCTGCCAGAAAACCTGTTTGCCCCGGCGCCGCAAAGCCGCTTTGACGGCGAGTGGGATGAAATGGACATGGTCGGCTTTGCCCGTCTGATGGCCGCCCATCGTCATGAGATTGCGGCGGTGATCCTGGAGCCAGTGGTACAGGGTGCGGGCGGGATGCGCATGTACCACCCGGAGTGGCTGAAGCGCATTCGCAGGATGTGTGACCGCGAAGGCATCCTGCTGATTGCCGATGAAATTGCCACCGGCTTCGGGCGTACCGGCAAGCTGTTTGCCTGTGAGCACGCGGGCATTACGCCGGACATTCTCTGTCTCGGCAAAGCCCTGACGGGCGGCACCATGACGCTCTCCGCCACCCTCACCACTCGCCAGGTGGCAGAGACCATCAGCAATGGCGAAGCAGGCTGCTTTATGCACGGCCCGACCTTTATGGGCAACCCGCTGGCCTGTGCGGTGGCCAGCGAGAGTCTGGCGTTGCTGGAGAGCGGCGAGTGGCAGAGCCAGGTGGCCGCCATCGAAGCCCAGCTGAAGGATGAGCTGGCGGCAGCGCGGGAGGCAGAATATGTCGCTGACGTGCGGGTGCTGGGGGCCATCGGCGTCGTCGAAACCACCCATCCGGTGAACATGGCGGCGCTGCAACGCTTCTTTGTGGCACGTGGCGTCTGGGTGCGCCCGTTCGGAAAGCTAATTTATCTGATGCCGCCGTATATCATTGGCCGCGATCAGCTTAACAAACTGACCGCCGCCGTGGTGGATGCCGTGAATAATCCCGCCCACTTTGCGATTTAAGCCCACAGGATTACACTTTTTGCAGGGCTTATACGGAGAGATACGATGAAACTGATCAGTCAGGATCTGCAAGACGGCGATAAACTCCCGCTGCGCCACGTGTTTAACGGTATGGGATATGAGGGAGATAACATCTCTCCGCATCTGGCGTGGGACGAGGTGCCATCGGGCACCAAAAGCTTTGTCGTGACCTGTTACGACCCGGATGCGCCTACCGGCTCGGGCTGGTGGCACTGGATCGTCGCCAATATTCCCGCCGATACCCGCGTGCTACCGCAGGGTTCCGGCTCCTCGCTGGTGGCGCTGCCGGATGGCGCGGTGGAGACCCGTACCGATTTTGGTAAGCCGGGATATGGCGGCGCGGCTCCGCCGAAAGGCGAAACCCATCGCTATATCTTTACGGTGCATGCGCTGGATGTGGAGAGAATCGAGGTCGATAAAGAGGCGAGCGGTGCGATGGTGGGCTTTAACGTCCATTTCCATACCCTGGGCAGCGCGTCGATTACGGCGATGTACAGTTAACTAAAAAAACCGGCCAATAAGCCGGTTTTTTTGTAGGCCCGGTAAGCGAAACGCCTCCGGGCAAACCGTTACAGCACGGGAGGCAATAACGCCACCAGAGTGCGTTTATCCAGCAGCCCCATCGCCGCATCAATATCCGGGGCGAAGAAGCGGTCATCATCATAGTGCGCCACCTGCTCCCGCAGGATCTGCCGCGCCTGCTCCAGCAGCGGGCTGGAGGTCAGGCCGTCCCGCAGATCGCAGCCCTGGCAGGCCGCCAGCCACTCCACCGCCAGCACGCCGCGGGTATTGCTCGCCATCTCCCACAAACGACGCCCCGCCGCCGGGGCCATCGAGACATGATCTTCCTGGTTGGCTGAGGTCGGCAGGCTGTCCACGCTGTGCGGGTGCGACAGGGCTTTGTTCTCGCTCGCCAGCGCCGCCGCCGTCACCTGGGCAATCATAAACCCGGAGTTTACGCCGCCGTTGCGCACCAGGAACGGCGGCAGTTGCGACATGTGTTTATCCATCATCAGCGCGATACGGCGTTCGGAGAGCGCGCCGATTTCGGCAATCGCCAGGGCCAGATTATCCGCCGCCATCGCCACCGGTTCGGCGTGGAAGTTTCCCCCGGAGACCACGTCGTTTTCGGCCGCGAACACCAGCGGGTTATCGGAAACGGCGTTGGATTCAACCAGCAATACCTCTGCCACCTGGCGCATCTGGGTCAGGCAGGCGCCCATCACCTGCGGCTGGCAGCGCAGGGAGTACGGGTCCTGCACTTTGTCGCAGTTGTGATGCGATTCGGCAATGGCGCTGGTATCGGTCAGCACGTGACGGAACAGCGCCGCGGCGTCGATCTGCCCGCGCTGGCCGCGCACGTCATGAATACGGGCATCGAACGGACGGCGGGAACCGAGCACCGCTTCGGTGGTGAGCGCCCCGCAGACAACCGCCGAGGCAAACAGATCTTCGGCTTCGAACAGGCCTCGCAGGGCAAAAGCGGTGGAAGCCTGGGTGCCGTTCAACAGCGCCAGCCCCTCTTTTGCCGCCAGCGTGACCGGGGCAAGCCCGGCTTTTTGCAGGGCGGTGGCGGCCGGTAGCCATTCCCCACGGTAACGGGCTTTGCCCTCGCCAAGCAGGGTCAGGGACATGTGCGCCAGCGGGGCCAGGTCGCCGGACGCGCCGACCGAACCCTTGGCCGGGATCCACGGATAAACCCCGGCATTGACCAGCGAGATCAGGGCCTGAATCACGCTCAGGCGGATACCGGAGAAACCGCGCGCCAGGCTGTTAATTTTCAGCACCATCATCAGACGCACAATGTTGTCATCCAGCGGCTCGCCGACACCCGCCGCATGGGACAGCACCAGTGAACGTTGCAGATTTTCCAGGTCGTGGGTGGCGATACGCGTCTGCGCCAGCAGGCCAAAACCGGTGTTGATCCCGTAGGCGGTGCGCCCCTCTGCCACTATCGCTTCCACGCAGGCCACGCTGTCGTTAATCGCCTGGTGGGCTGATTCATCAAGCGTCAGCTGCAGCGGCTGTTGCCAGACCTGGCGCAGCTGGGCCAGCGTCAGTGAACCGGGGATCAGGGTTAAGGCGTTCATCAGTGCTTTCCTTCTCTGGAGGTGATCATCGGCAGGTTCAGGCCCTGCTCTTTCGCGCAATCAATCGCGATGTCATACCCGGCATCAGCATGGCGCATTACGCCTGTCGCCGGATCGTTGTGCAGAACGCGGGCAATACGGGCTGCAGCTTCATCGGTGCCGTCACAGACGATCACCATCCCGGCATGTTGGGAGAAGCCCATCCCTACCCCGCCGCCGTGGTGCAGCGAGACCCAGGTCGCGCCGCTGGCGGTATTGAGCAGGGCGTTCAGCAGCGGCCAGTCGGATACTGCGTCGGAACCGTCCTGCATCGCTTCGGTTTCGCGGTTCGGGCTGGCAACCGAGCCGGAATCAAGATGGTCGCGACCGATGACGATTGGCGCGGAGACTTCCCCGCTGCGAACCATTTCATTGAAGGCCAGGCCCAGCTTCTGGCGCCACTCCAGTCCCACCCAGCAGATACGCGCCGGTAAGCCCTGGAAGCTAATGCGCTCGCGGGCCATATCCAGCCAGTGATGCAGGTGCTCATCATCGGCGACGATCTCTTTCACTTTGGCGTCAGTTTTGTAGATATCTTCCGGGTCGCCTGAGAGCGCCACCCAGCGGAACGGGCCGATGCCGCGGCAGAACAGCGGGCGGATATAGGCAGGGACAAAGCCCGGGAAATCGAAGGCGTTGGTCACCCCCATCTCTTTCGCCATCTGGCGAATGTTGTTGCCGTAATCGAAAGTGGGCACGCCCTGCTGGCTGAAGGCCAGCATCGCGCTGACGTGCTCGGCCATCGAACGCTTCGCCGCCAGAACGGTGCCTTCAGGATCCTGCTGGGCTTTCTGCTGATACTCTTCCCAGCTCCAGCCTTTTGGCAGGTAGCCGTGCAGCGGATCGTGGGCGCTGGTCTGGTCGGTGACCAGGTCCGGGCGCACGCCGCGCGCCACCAGTTCCGGCACGATATCGGCGGCGTTGCCGCACAGGGCAATCGAGACCGCTTTGCCTTGCTGGGTGTATTTATTGATACGTGCGAGGGCGTCATCCAGCGAGTCGGCCTGCTCATCGACGTAACGGGTGCGCAGACGGAAATCGATGCGGCTCTGCTGGCACTCAATGTTCAGGGAGCAGGCACCTGCCAGGGTCGCTGCCAGCGGCTGTGCGCCCCCCATCCCGCCTAAGCCTGCAGTCAGTACCCAACGTCCTTTCAGGGAGCCGTTATAGTGCTGGCGGCCCGCTTCGACAAAGGTCTCGTAGGTGCCCTGGACGATGCCCTGGCTGCCGATATAGATCCAGCTGCCCGCGGTCATCTGGCCATACATTGCCAGCCCTTTCGCATCCAGCTCGTTGAAGTGTTCCCAGGTCGCCCAGTGCGGCACCAGGTTGGAGTTGGCGATCAGCACGCGCGGGGCGTTTTCGTGGGTTTTGAATACGCCGACCGGTTTGCCGGATTGCACCAGCAGGGTTTCGTCGTTTTCCAGTTCGGTGAGGGCGGCAACTATCGCGTCATAACAGGCCCAGTTACGCGCCGCGCGGCCAATCCCGCCATACACCACCAGCTCGTGAGGATTTTCCGCCACGTCGGGATCGAGGTTGTTCATTAACATGCGCAGCGGGGCTTCGGTGAGCCAGCTTTTGGCATTTAACGTGGTGCCACGGGGGGCGCGGATCTCTTGCTGGCGATACTTACCTGACGACATTGTGTGCTCCTCATTGGGGACAGAATATACAGTAAGATATACTTGTATAGACAAGTGCACACAAGGCTGGTTTTAACAATTACGATACATTTTTGTTATATTGCGTCAGCAATCACGCTTTTGGCTTATGACATGAAATGGCCCTGCAGCCGGTAGCGGTTGCCCGGGAACAGCAATCTGGCGTGGGAAACGATGTGCGAGGCTGACCAGGTGCGGCGGTGGATCAGCAGGCAGGGATCGTGCTCTTTAATGCGCAGCAGCTCGCACTCCTGTGGCGTGGCGCGTACCGCTTCAACGATATGCTCCCCTTCCGTCAGCGGCGCAACCTGCGACAGCCAGGCATGAGGCGTGGTGACGGTGTAGTCCTGTTGCAGATAGTCCGGCACCAGCGTGGCGTTTACACAGCGATCTTCTATCTGGACCGGTACGTCGTTTTCGTAGTGCAGCATCAGGGAGTGGAAGATCAGCGTGCCCTCTTTAACATTCAGCGCCACGGCCTGCACGGCGTTGGCCTGCGTCTCTTCGAGGAGCAATACCTCACAACGGTGCTGATGGTTGCGGGAGGCGATCTCATCGGCAATGCTGCGGATCTCAAACAGCGCCGACTGCCCCTTCGGCTCGGCCACAAACGTGCCGACCCCCTGCAGACGCACCAGCAGTCCCTCATCGGTTAGCTCCCGCAGCGCGCGGTTAATGGTCATCCGGCTAAAGCCGAACTGCGCCACCAGCTCGGCTTCAGACGGGATGCGATCGTGCGGACGCCAGACGCCGGTGGCGATCTGATGGCTGATCGCCTGTTTTACCTTTTCATAGAAAGGGGCTGGCGTATTGGCCTGCTGCTGCGGGGCGCGAGAAAACATAGCAATTCCTTAAGCCGGAAGAAAAAGTCGAGTATATACAGCCTTTATGCCCACCAGTGAGCTATTTGCCAGGCAAGCCGCGCGGCGAGCTTCGCGCCCTGACCGTCGCGGTCGAAACCGGGGCTGAACTCCACCAGATCGGCCGCCTGCAGTTTGCCGCTGCGGCAGACCCGCTCAATGACCGGCAGCAGATCCCGGGCGGGAACGCCCAGCGCAGCAGGCGCGGACACGGCGGGCATCTCCCCGGCCGGCATCACGTCAAGGTCGATGGTGAGATAGACCCGATCCGCCTCGTTCAGGATGTTCTCAACTACCCGTAACGCCTGCTGAGGGAAGTCAAGATCCTCGACCAGGGTGACGTTAAGACGGGCCGCTTCATCCCAGAGTGCCCTGGTATTTGCCGCCCGGCTAACCCCCAGGCAGGCATAGTGAAACTCACGCTGCTGTTCCGCGCAGTACATCGCCAGCTGGCGGAAGGGTGTCCCGGAGGTGGCCTGGCTGGCGTTTCGCAGATCGAGGTGCGCATCCAGGTTGATAATCACTACCCGCTCGCCGGGAAAGGCATCCAGCACGCCCCGGCCATGCGCCCAGGCGGTTTCATGCCCGCCGCCAAACACCAGGGTGCGCATTCCCGCCTGCTGACAGGCGGTCACCGTCTTACTCAGCGCCTGCTGGGCGGCCTCCAGCGCCTCCCCTTCAACGCGAATATTGCCCATGTCGGTCAGCCGCTCATGGCCCTCATGGCTTGCCATATTCCCCAGCGCCCGGCGTAACGTATCCGGGGCCTGTGCGGCGCCGGTCCGGCCCTGATTGCGTCTCACCCCTTCGTCACAGGCGAAGCCGATCAGGGCGATGCCGTTCCCGGAAGGCTGCTGCGTGTCGCTTTGCCGTACGGTCTGGAACAGGCGCAGGGCATTGCTGGCCTCGTGACGGTCGTCGCGCCCCTGCCAGATGTCAGGTGAAACGGGCTGCCACAGACTCATTGTACTTTTCCTCTGAATACGCGCTGATAAAGCGGGTTACGCCCCGGCTCATACACCATCTCAACCGGGCTTTTCGCATCCCAGATCGCCAGATCGGCGACAAACCCGGCCTTCAGCTGGCCGTGCGTTTCGCCGCGACCGAGCGCCTGCGCGGCGTGCCGGGTCACCCCTGCCCACGCCTCTTCCGGGGTCAGACCAAACTGGACGCAGGCCATGTTCATCGCCAGATGCAGGCTGGCAAACGGGCTGGTGCCGGGGTTGTAATCGGTGGCGACGGCCATCGGCACCCCCTGCTGGCGCAACAGCGCAACCGGCGGACGCTGGCGCTCCTGTAAGAAATAGAAAGCACCGGGCAGCAACACCGCCACGGTGCCGCTTCGGGACATCGCGCTCACCCCGGCTTCATCAAGATATTCAATGTGATCGGCAGATAGCCCCTGGTAACGGCTCACCAGCGCGGTGCCGCCGAGGTTCGAGAGCTGTTCGACGTGGCCTTTTATCGGGATCCCCCGGGCCTGTGCCGCCTGAAACACCCGCTCGCTCTGTGCTGGGGTAAAGCCGACATTCTCGCAAAACACATCCACGGCTTCGAAAAGCCCTTTTTCCCACAGCTGCGGCAGGGTGTGCTGACAAACATGGTCTATATAAGCATCGGGATCCTGGCGGTACTCTTTCGGCACCGCGTGAGCGGCCAGCAACGTCGGGCTGATCTCAATGGGATGGGTATGCGCCAGACGCTGGACCACGCGCAGCATCTTCTCTTCCGTTTCGTCGTTCAGGCCATAACCGGATTTGATTTCGAGGGTGGTGACGCCTTCGCGCATCAGGCGCTGTAAACGCTGCTGCGCCAGCTGCTCAAGCTGCTCTGGCGTGCTGTTCCGGGTGGCGGTCACCGTGGCATTAATCCCGCCGCCCTGGGCGCTGATGGTCTGATAGGAGACGCCGTTCAGCCGCTGCTCCCACTCGGCGGCGCGCTCGCCGCCGAACACCAGATGGGTGTGGCAGTCGATCAGGCCCGGCGTGACCAGCCGGCCCTGTAAATCGTTGGCATTGGGCAGATCCGCAGGCAGGTCAGATTCAGGCACGATCGCCAGGATGGTCTCACCGCGCACAATTAACGCCCGATTCTCCAGCAGGCCATAGGCTGTGCCGTGGGCAGGATCCAGGGTCGCGAGGCGCAGGTTACGCCAGATTACGTCGTCGGGATGAAGTTGCAGCATCGGGCTTCCGCTTGTCATGAGTTGTATAGACATTTATTTTCATTCCCGGCGGCCTGTCAATCGCCTTTACCGAAATTGTTATTTATTTGTGACAACTTTCCCGCTAAGCGTGGGAAGAAAAAGTAACTTTTTGCCTTTTCATCTTCCCGTTTCGCTCAACTTAGTATAAAAAAGCAGGCTATTTCAGTTATCCCCCTATTGATATGCTTAGCAGGAGCTTCCCTTGAACATTTCCAGGATTTCTCGTCTGGCGCTGGCCCTCGCATTTGGCGTGACGTTGTCTGCGTGCAGCTCTACGCCGCCGGATCAACTGCCTTCAGAGCAGGCCGCGCCAGGCACGGCTTCCCGCCCGATCCTTTCCGCTGATGAAGCGAAAAACTTCCAGCAGGCCCGCTACTTCACGGCCATGGATCCGAACGCGGCGCCGTGGAGTCCTTATGCCATTCGCCTGCCTGCACAGCCAAACTTTGTTGTTGGCCCGGCGGGAACCCAGGGCGTTACGCATACCACTATCCAGGCGGCCATCGATGCAGCCATTGCTAAGCACAGCAGCTCCCGCCAGTACATCGCCATTTTGCCCGGCGAATACGAAGGGACGGTGTATGTACCTGCCGCGCCAGGCAGCGTGACCCTGTACGGTACGGGCGAAAAACCCATTGATGTGAAAATTGGTCTGGCGATCGACTCCGAAATCGATACCACCACCTGGCGTCGTCTGGTTAACCCGGGCGGTAAATACATGCCTGGCAAACCAGCCTGGTACATGTTTGACCGTTGCCAGAGCAAGCAAAGCGCCACCATCGGCGTGATGTGTTCCGCGGTCTTCTGGTCGCAGAACAACGGCCTGCAGCTGCAGAACCTGACGATTGAAAACAATCTGGGTGACAGCGTCGATGCCGGAAACCACCAGGCCGTAGCCCTGCGCAGCGATGGCGATCAGGTGCAGATCGACAAGGTGAATATTCTGGGTCGTCAGAACACCTTCTTCGTCACCAACAGCGGTGTCGAGAATACCCTGAAAAACAACCGCATCACTCGCACCCTGGTGACTAACAGCTACATCGAAGGCGATGTGGATATTGTTTCAGGTCGCGGTGCGGTGGTGTTTGATAATACCGATTTCCGCGTGATGAACAGCCGTACGCAGCAGGAAGGCTATGTCTTCGCACCGGCTACCCTGTCGAACATGTTCTATGGCTTCCTGGCGGTAAACAGCCGCTTTACCGCGATGGGTGATGGTGTGGCGCAACTGGGCCGCTCGCTGGATGTCGATTCTGCCTCTAACGGCCAGGTGGTGATCCGCGACAGCGTGATCAACGAAGGCTTTAATATGGCAAAACCCTGGGGCAACGCCGCGATTTCTCAGCGTCCGTATGCGGGTAACACCGGTGCGGTGGATGATAAAGGCAACGTGCAGCGTAACCTTAACGACGCTAACTTCAACCGCATGTGGGAATACAACAACCGCGGTGTAGGCAGCAAAGTTATCGCCGAACCAAAGCAGTAAGATTCTGGTAACAAGGGGGAGTGACTCCTCCTTATTGCTGCGGCTGGGCACGTCAGGCACCGCGCCTCTGATACGCATCCAGCCGTTGCAAAACAGCAACCCTGCTTATAGCGCATCAGCTCGGGATTAATAGTGGGGTTGATGTTTTCGGTGTGCTCACCCGGTTACCTCCGGGCATAAAAAAACCTCGCATTGGCGAGGTTTTTTATTTTATCGGCCTTAGTGCGCGTTAACCACCACCCACATTGGCCCCTGGCCGACAGCATAACGCCCCTTCTCTTCCAGCAGGCCCTGCTCGCCCTGAATCTCATACAGGGCGATATGGTGCGATTTCTGTCCCGCCGCAATCAGGAATTTACCGCTGTGATCGACGTTAAAGCCGCGCGGCTGGGTCTCGGTTGGCTGGAAGCCTTCGATTGCCAGCACGCTGCCGTCTTCAGAGATGCTGAAGATGGTGATCAGGCTTGAAGTACGATCGCAGGTATAGAGGTGGCGTCCGTCAGGGGTGATGTGAATATCCGCACCCCAGCGCGTATCGGTGAAGTCCGTCGGCATCATGTCCAGGGTCTGCACACACTCGATGTTGCCGTGCGGATCGCGCAGCGCCCAGACGTCCACAGAGCAGTTCAGCTCATTCACGACGTAGGCGTACTGCTGATTCGGGTGGAAGACCATGTGACGCGGGCCAGCGCCTTCTACAGTGGTCACTTCCGCAGGCGTTTGCGCCGCCAGCTTGCCGTCGTCGCCAAGAGTAAACAGGCAGATACGATCCTGTTTCAGCGCCGGTACCCACAGGGTGCGGTTATCCGGGGAGATGTTGGCTGAGTGGCAACCTTCCAGACCTTCAACCACCTCTACGGTCTCGGTCGGAATGCCGTCATCCAGGCGGGTCACGCTAACGCAACCGGCATTGTAGGAGCCGCTAAAGATAAAGCGACCTTGCAGATCGGTTGAGATATGAGTTGGGCTACCCGGCAGGGCGGCTTCGGCCGTCCAGGTCAGAGCGCCATCGTCAGGAGAGATACGGTACGCAAGCACACGGAATTCCGGGCGCACGCCCACATACAGGAAACGTTTATCCGGGCTGATCACCATCGGCTGAACCTGGCCGGGAACATCGACGACCTGTACCAGGGTGAGTGTGCCTTCGGGATTCAGACGCCAGACATGGATCTGCTGGCTTTCAGGACTGGCGGTATAAACGGTTTGTTTCATGAATGCTCCTTTCCTCACTGCGCGTAAAAGTAATGTACCAGGATAGTCTTTTTTAACGGTGAATGCTGAATTTTAATCAGGAATTTTGCAGCGTTAGTTGTGCGGTGTACCATCTGCTCATTCTGCCATTTCAACATTAACCCGGAATATCAAATGACCTCGCGTGTGATTGCACTGGATTTAGACGGTACGCTATTAACCCCGCAAAAAACCCTGCTCCCCTCTTCCCTCGACGCCCTGAAGCGCGCCCGGGAGGTGGGATATCAACTCCTCATCGTGACGGGTCGACATCACGTTGCTATTCATCCTTTTTATCAGGCACTGGCGTTAGATACACCTGCAATTTGTTGTAATGGCACTTATTTGTATGATTATCAAGCTAAAAAGGTTCTGGAAGCCGATCCTTTACCGGTTACGCACGCGCTGCAATTGATTGATCTGCTCGATGAACATGACATTCACGGCCTGATGTATGTTGACGACGCGATGATGTACGAGCGCCCGACCGGCCACGTTATTCGCACCAGCAATTGGGCGCTGTCGCTGCCGGAAGCGCAGCGTCCGGTGTTCACCCAGGTGCCGTCGCTGGCGCAGGCGGCCCGGGAGGTTAACGCCATCTGGAAATTCGCCCTGACCGGTGAAGACACGGTAAAACTGAATACTTTCGCAAAACATGTCGAGCAGACGCTTGGGCTGGAGTGCGAATGGTCCTGGCACGATCAGGTGGATATCGCCCGCAAAGGCAACAGCAAGGGCAAACGCCTTGCGCAGTATGTCGAATCCATCGGCGGATCAATGAAGGATGTGATTGCTTTTGGCGATAATTACAATGATATCAGCATGCTCGAAGCGGCGGGTACAGGGGTGGCGATGGGCAATGCTGACGACGCGGTGAAAGCGCGCGCCAATATCGTGATTGGCGACAACACGACCGACAGCATCGCTCAGTTTATCTATACCCATCTGGTGTAATCAGGTGGTGATCGACACGCTCTTGATTTGCGCGTAAAGCCAGAGGCCAGGTTTGATCCCCAGCTCATCCCTGGCCCACGGGCTGATGCGCGCCCACAGCGTGCGGCTGCCAATTTCCAGTTGGACCTCAACCTGGCCGTTATCGTCGTAACATTGGGCCACTTTGGCGCGCAGAATGTTACGGATACTGCTCTGTAACGGCGGCTGAAGCACCAGCGAAACATCCGACGCCTGAATGCGAATGCGCACGCTGCTTTGCAGGGGTTTATCCAGCTTATTGACCCACACATGCTGATCGCCGATCGCCAGCGCAGTCATTGCGTAGTGCGGATGATGCTCCAGCACGCTCACCTTCAGTATGCTGCTCTGCTGCTCCTGCGGCAGCCACGGATGCATCACGCTGCTGCCCCACACCTCTTCCAGATTCCCGAACGCTTTAACGCTACCGTTTTCCAGCACCAGCACCTTATCAGCCAGATGCAGGATCTCATCCAGCGAGTGGCTGACGTAAAGCATTGGAATATTAATTTCGCGCGCCAGACGTTGCAGGTAGGGCAGTAGCTCACGCTTGCGGGGGATGTCGAGCGAAGCCAGCGGCTCGTCCAGCAGCAGCAGCTCCGGGGCGGTGAGTAACGCCCTGCCTATCGCCACGCGCTGTTTTTCTCCGCCCGACAGCGAGGAGGGCAACCGGTCAAGGAGGTGCTCAATCCCCAGCAGGGCCACCAGCTTATCAAACTGTCCGGCCATGCTTTTCGCCATGCCATAACGCAGGTTACCCAGCACTTTGTAGTGAGGAAACAGCCGCGCATCCTGGAAGACATAGCCAATCCGGCGCTTTTCTGGTGCCAGGTAGATGCGCTTTTCGACGTCATTCAGCACCCGATCGTTGAGCACGATGCGGCCGGACTGCGGCCTGGTCAAGCCGCTTATCGCGTTGATCAATGAGGTTTTCCCCGCCCCGGAGACACCAAAGATGGCGGTGATCCCGCTGGCTGGCAGGGTTTCGTTAAGGGTCAGGCAGTGCTCGCCCAGAGTCTGGGTAAAATTGAGTTCCAGCATGATTATTTTCCCATCCGTTCACGGCTCAGGCGGGCCAGCCACTCAGACACCAGCAGCGAGGCCATCGCCAGCACAATGGAGAGAATGCAAAGACGCGCGGCGGCCCCTTCACCACCGGGCGTCTGAATCAGGGTGTACATCGCCGACGGGATGGTGCGTGTTTCACCGGGGATATTGGAAACAAAGGTAATGGTCGCGCCAAACTCACCCAGCGAACGGGCAAACGCCAGTACGGTACCGACAATAATGCCCGGCAGCGTCAGGGGAAGCGTGATGGTCATAAATACGCGCCAGCGCCCGGCACCCAGCGTGCGGGCCGCCTGCTCGAGTTTGAGATCCACCCCTTCCAGCCCCAAACGGATCGCCCGCACCATTAGCGGGAATGACATTACCGCCGCCGCCATGACGGCCCCGCGCCAGCTGAAGGCAAAGCTGATGCCAAACCACTCGTACAGACGCTCACCGATAAACCCGCGACGCCCCATGGCGATGAGGAGCAAGTACCCTACCACCACCGGCGGTAGCACCAGCGGCAAATGCAGAAGACTGTCGAGCAGCGCTTTGCCGGGGAACTTACAGCGAACCAGTAACCAGGCGAAGAAGATCCCAAAGGGCAAACTGAATGCAACTGCCAGGGAAGAGACTTTCAGGCTCAGCAGCACGGCCTGCCATTCAGGATCGGTTAATATCATTCGTAAGTCGTAAATCCGTAACGTTTAAAGATGGCAGACGCCTGCGGCCCCTTCAGATAGTCGTAAAAGGCGCTGACGGTTGCGTTTTTATGTCCATCGACGATGGCCACAGGATATTCTACTTTCTTATGGGAGTCTTCCGGGAAGGTCCCCACCACTTTTACGCCTTTTCCGGCGACCGCATCGGAACCGTAGACGATCCCCAGCGGGGCTTCGTTGCGCTCCACCAGCGCCAGGGCACCACGCACATCTTCGGCTGGTGCCAGTTTAGGTGACAGCGTCTCCCAGGCACCCAGTTTTTGCAGCGCCTCTTTGGCATAAATGCCTGCCGGAACGTGTTCCGGGTCACCCACCGCCAGCCGCCCCTCTTGCAGCAGGCTGGTCCATGGGGTCTCTTTATTGATGGCAATCTCGCCCTGAGCACTCTCTTTCGGTGCCACAACCACCAGGCTATTGCCCAGCAGGGTTGCGCGACTGCTGTTATCCATCGATTTTTTCTCGACGGCATAATCCATCCACTTCTGATCGGCAGAGATGAACAGGTCGGCAGGTGCCCCCGCTTCAATCTGACGCGCCAGGGTGGAGGAAGAGGCAAACGACGAAACCACCTCGACGTTTTTCTCTTTTTTATACTCCGCAGCAATATCGTGCATCGCATTCGTCAGGGAGGCCGCCGCGAAGACGGTAATTTTGCCCTCATCCGCCAGTGCATGTCCGGTCAGGGTGAGGGCCAGCGTTGCCCCTGCGAAAAGGCGTAACCATGTACGTGCCATTTTGTAGCTCCTGTTGCGTTTCGTTATATACATCGCAATATAACGATAACCCCAGGATTTTCCCAGCGGTAAATCGTACCGATGAGTGAGTAGATCAAATTGATGCCATAAATAATATCGGCGCGGAGGGGGGAAACTTGAGAGCAAAACGCCCGGCGGAACCGGGCGTTTTTAAAGGGAATTAATTCTGTTTTTTCGGCTGTTTTCTGTGGCCGACATTGGAAAAGATGTTGAACACCTCACCCAGACCGTAGATGGCACCGAGGATGATAGCCATCACCACTGGTACCATGATCACGGCGAATACCAGACTTTTCAGCAACTCTAACATGGCTTTCTCCAGACAATGTGAATGCTTTATTCTAACCGGAAAAGCGAGAAATACATCCCCTTTTGTGCGGTACAGTTTGCGCATAAAACGAATTACGTCACAATAGTCCTTTTGCCAGGACATTGTTATGCAGGCCGAAATTCTCCTCACCCTACGTCTTCAGCAAAAATTGTTTGCCGATCCCCGTCGCATCGCCCTGCTCAAACAGATTGCGCAAACCGGCTCCATCAGCCAGGGAGCCAAAAACGCCGGCATTAGCTATAAAAGCGCCTGGGATGCCATCAACGAAATGAACACCCTGAGCGAACATCCCCTGGTCGATCGCGCCACCGGCGGCAAAGGCGGCGGCGGCGCGATCCTGACGCGCTTCGGGCAACGCCTGATCCAGCTCTATGATCTGCTGGCACGGATTCAACAGAAAGCCTTCGACGTCCTGAGCGACGACGATGCCCTGCCGTTAGACAGCCTCCTTGGTGCTATTTCGCGTTTCTCTTTGCAGACCAGCGCCCGTAACCAGTGGTTTGGTACCGTCACCGCCCGCGACAACGACCATGTGCAACAGCATGTGGAGGTTTTACTCGCGGACGGCACCACCCGCCTGAAAGCGGCCATTACCGCCCAGAGCGGCGAACGACTGGGGCTGAATGAGGGCAAAGAGGTGCTGGTGCTGCTGAAAGCGCCCTGGGTCAGCATTACCCGGGACAGTGCAGCGGCGCAACAGGCAGATAACCAGTTACAGGGGATCATCAACCATATCGATCGCGGCGACGAACAATGTGAAGTGCTGATGACCCTGCCCGATGGCCAGACGCTCTGCGCTACCCTGCCGCTGGCGCAGAGCCAGGATTTAGAAGAAGGTGCTAAGGCAACGGCATATTTTAATGCTGACCGGGTGATTATCGCCACGTTGTGCTGAGCGCATTGACATTCGCGCCGACAGTGCGTATCCCTGATGCTTATTGCTGCAAAAAATGGGATAAATCATGTCATCATTGCAAATTTCGCAAGGCACGTTTCGTCTTAGCGACACCCGAACGCTCACGCTCGCAAATTTTACGCTGAATGCCGGCGAAAGCTGGGCATTCGTTGGCAGTAACGGCAGCGGCAAGTCAGCCCTCGCCCGGGCGCTGGCCGGGGAGCTGACGCTGCTGAAGGGCGAACGCCATAGCACTTTTACTCGCCTGACCCGCCTCTCGTTCGAACAACTGCAAAAACTGGTCAGCGACGAGTGGCAGCGCAACAACACCGATCTGCTCAGCCCCGGCGAAGAGGATACCGGCCGTACGGCAGCTGAAATTATCCAGGACGAGATTAAAGATGACGCCCGCTGCCGCCAGCTGGCGGAGCAGTTCGGCATCGCTCACCTGCTGGATCGACGCTTCAAATACCTCTCAACAGGGGAAACCCGCAAGACGCTGCTGTGCCAGGCGCTGATGGCGGAACCCGAACTGCTGATCCTCGATGAGCCTTTCGACGGCCTCGATGTGAAATCCCGCGGGCAGCTGGCGGATCTGCTGGCCTCGCTCAATCAGCAGGGTTACACCCTGGTGCTGGTCCTGAACCGTTTTGATGAAATCCCCGACTTTGTGCAGAACGCCGGCGTCCTCGCGGATTGCACCCTGACGGCCGTAGGCAAAAAAGCGGACCTGCTGAACCAGGCGCTGATTGCCCAGCTGGCGCACAGTGAAAAACTGAATGGCGTTACCCTGCCCGAACCGGATGCCCCTTCGGCGCGTCATGGGCTGCCGCAGAATGAACCGCGTATTGTGCTCAATAACGGCGTCGTGTCGTATGACGATCGGCCGATCCTCGACCAGCTGAGCTGGACGGTGAATCCCGGCGAGCACTGGCAGATTGTCGGCCCCAACGGTGCCGGTAAATCGACCCTGCTGAGCCTGATTACCGGCGATCACCCCCAGGGCTACAGCAACGATCTCACACTCTTTGGCCGCCGTCGCGGCAGCGGCGAAACCATCTGGGATATCAAAAAGCATATCGGCTACGTCAGCAGCAGCCTGCATCTCGATTACCGCGTCAGCACGACGGTGCGCAACGTCATTCTGTCGGGTTATTTCGACTCGATTGGAATTTATCAGGCGGTCTCAGATAAGCAGCACAAGCTGGCGCAGCAGTGGCTGGATATTCTGGGGATGGACAGCCGGGTCGCGGATGCGCCCTTCAGCAGCCTGTCGTGGGGTCAGCAGCGGCTGGCGCTGATCGTTCGCGCCCTGGTCAAGCACCCGACGCTCCTGATCCTCGACGAGCCTTTGCAGGGGCTGGATCCCCTCAACCGCCAGCTCATTCGCCGGTTTGTGGATGTCCTGATTAGCGAAGGCGAAACGCAATTGCTGTTCGTGTCCCATCATGCGGAAGATGCCCCCGCCTGCATCACCCACCGGCTGGAGTTTGTTGCCGACGGCGAGGGCTACCGCTACCAGACGAGCCGGGTCTGATATCCTCACGGGGGCCATGCCCCCGTTTTTTTCGGATAACCTGCAACATCCCACCCCAGGCGCTTTGATCTACAATCGTTTTTTAGCCAGAGAGCTGCTGCGTTTCATACAGTGTAAACGATTCCACTATTTTATCCCATGTCACACTTTCCAGCTCTCTGTTATGCTAGGATTATCTCATACCATAAGCCTAATGGAGCGAAAAATGCGAGTTCTGGTAACAGGTGGTAGCGGTTACATAGGAAGTCATACCTGTGTGCAACTGCTGCAAAATGGCCACGATGTCATCATCCTTGATAACCTGTGCAACAGTAAGCGCAGCGTGCTGCCGGTTATGGAACGCCTGGCCGGTAAACAGCCTGTCTTTGTCGAAGGCGATATTCGTAACGAAGCGCTGATGACGGAGATCCTCCACGATCACGCTGTTGATACAGTGATCCACTTTGCCGGGCTGAAAGCCGTGGGCGAGTCGGTGTCGAAACCGTTGGAGTATTACGATAACAACGTCAACGGTACCTTGCGTCTGGTTTCTGCCATGCGCGCGGCAGGCGTAAAAAACTTCATCTTCAGCTCCTCCGCCACTGTCTATGGCGATCAGCCGCAAATCCCATATGTCGAAAGCTTCCCGACCGGGACGCCGCAAAGCCCGTACGGCAAAAGCAAGCTGATGGTGGAACAGATCCTGACCGACCTGCAAAAAGCGCAGCCGGACTGGAGCATCGCCTTGCTGCGTTATTTCAACCCGGTGGGCGCGCATCCATCCGGGGATATGGGTGAAGATCCGCAGGGTATTCCGAATAACCTGATGCCTTATATCGCTCAGGTAGCGGTAGGCCGTCGTGACTCGCTGGCGGTATTCGGCAACGACTACCCGACCCCTGACGGCACCGGCGTTCGCGACTACATCCACGTCATGGATCTGGCCGACGGTCACGTCGCAGCCATGCAGCAGCTGGCGGATAAACCGGGCGTTCATATTTATAACCTCGGTGCCGGTGTCGGCAGCAGCGTGCTGGATGTGGTTAACGCCTTTAGCGCTGCCTGCGGCAAACCGGTGGCATATCACTTTGCCCCACGTCGCGACGGCGACCTGCCTGCCTACTGGGCGGATGCCACTAAGGCCGACAAAGAGCTTAACTGGCGTGTCTCGCGCACGCTCGATGAAATGGCACAGGATACCTGGCGCTGGCAGTCTCGCCACCCGCAGGGTTATCCAGACTAAGGATCTGTCATGACCCAATTTAATCCCGTCGATCACCCGCATCGTCGTTTTAATCCGTTAACCGGGCAGTGGATCCTGGTCTCTCCGCATCGCGCCAAGCGCCCCTGGCAAGGGGCGCAGGAGACGCCAGCGAAACAAACGCTGCCGCAGCACGATCCAGACTGTTTCCTCTGTCCGGGCAATACCCGCGTGACCGGGGACATTAACCCTGATTACACAGGCACCTACGTTTTCACTAACGATTTTGCCGCCCTGATGACCGACACGCCGGACGCGCCGCAGAGTGACGATCCGCTGCTGCGCTGCGAAAGCGCGCGCGGCACCAGCCGGGTGATCTGCTTCTCGCCGGATCACAGCAAAACCCTGCCGGAGCTGAGCGTTGAGGCCCTGACCGAGGTGGTGAAAACCTGGCAGGAACAGACTGCCGAGCTGGGGCAGAGCTATCCCTGGGTGCAGGTTTTTGAGAACAAAGGCGCGGCGATGGGATGTTCCAACCCCCATCCGCACGGCCAGGTGTGGGCCAACAGCTTCATGCCTAACGAAGTCGAGCGGGAAGATCGCCTGCAAAAAGCCTATTTCGCTGAACAGCAGTCGCCAATGCTGCTGGACTATGTTCAGCGCGAGCTGGCCGACGGTAGCCGCACCGTGGTCGAGACCGAACACTGGTTAGCGGTGGTGCCGTACTGGGCGGCGTGGCCGTTCGAAACCCTGCTGCTGCCGAAAGCGCATGTTCTGCGGATCACCGATCTGAGCGAAGACCAGCGCAGCGATCTGGCCCTGGCGCTGAAAAAGCTGACCAGCCGTTATGACAATCTGTTCCAGTGCTCTTTCCCCTATTCCATGGGCTGGCACGGCGCACCTTTTAATGGCGAAGAGAATCAACACTGGCAGCTGCACGCCCACTTTTATCCGCCGCTGCTGCGCTCCGCCACTGTACGTAAGTTCATGGTCGGCTACGAGATGCTGGCGGAAACCCAGCGCGACCTGACGGCTGAACAGGCCGCAGAGCGCCTGCGTGCAGTCAGTGACGTTCATTTTCGCGAATCTGGAGAATAACAATGAGTCTGAAAGATAAAACCCACGCCCTGTTTGCTGAAAAGTTCGGCTATCCCGCCACTCACGCTATCCAGGCGCCTGGCCGCGTTAACCTGATCGGCGAGCACACTGACTACAACGACGGATTCGTGCTGCCCTGCGCCATTGATTACCAGACGGTGATCAGCTGCGCGAAACGCGATGACCGCAAGGTGCGCGTGCTGGCGGCCGATTACGACAACCAGATCGACGAGTTCTCGCTGGATGCGCCTGTTGTTGCGCACGACAGCCAGCAGTGGTCCAACTACGTTCGTGGCGTGGTAAAACACCTTCAGAAGCGTAACAACAACTTTGGCGGCGCAGATCTGGTGATCAGCGGCAACGTACCGCAGGGCGCGGGCTTAAGCTCATCCGCCTCGCTGGAAGTGGCGGTCGGCACCGTTTTCCAGCAGCTGTATCACCTGCCGCTGGACGGGGCGCAAATCGCCCTCAATGGCCAGGAGGCCGAGAACCAGTTTGTCGGCTGCAACTGCGGCATCATGGATCAGCTGATTTCGGCGCTGGGTAAAAAAGACCACGCCTTGCTGATCGACTGCCGTTCACTGGGCACCAAAGCGGTCAGCCTGCCGAAAGGTGCGGCGGTGATCATCATCAACAGTAATTTCAAACGCACCCTGGTGGGCAGCGAGTACAACACCCGCCGCGAGCAGTGCGAAACCGGCGCGCGCTTCTTCCAACAGCCTGCGCTGCGTGATGTCTCGCTCACTGAGTTCAATAAAGTCGCGCACGAGCTGGATCAGGTGGTGGCAAAACGTGTTCGCCACGTGCTGACCGAAAACGCCCGTACCGTGGAAGCGGCGGCTGCGCTGGAGAAAGGCGACCTGCATCGGATGGGGGAACTGATGGCTCAGTCACACGCCTCCATGCGCGATGACTTCGAAATCACCGTGCCGCAGATCGACACCCTGGTAGAGATTGTCAAAGCGGCGATTGGCGAACAGGGCGGCGTGCGCATGACCGGCGGTGGTTTTGGTGGCTGCGTGGTTGCGCTGGTGCCGGAGGCGTTAGTCCCGGTTGTTCAGCAAGCCGTTGAGCAGCAGTACGAAGCCAAAACCGGTATCAAAGAAACTTTCTACGTCTGCAACGCCTCACAAGGAGCTGGCCAGTGTTAAACGAAACCCCTGTTCTCGCCCCGGACGGCCTGCCGTACCGCCTGATTACCTTGCGCAATAGCGCAGGGATGGTGGTGACGCTCATGGATTGGGGCGCCACCTTACTCTCAGCCCGCGTCCCGATGAGTGACGGCAGCGTGCGCGAGACCCTGCTCGGCTGTGCATCGCCTGAGCAATACGTTGAACAAACCGCGTTCCTCGGTGCCTCTGTGGGCCGTTACGCCAACCGTATCGCTAAAAGCCGCTTTGAGCTGGACGGCGTGCCTTATGCGCTGCTGCCTAGTCAGGGTGAAAACCAGCTGCACGGCGGCCCGGACGGCTTTGATAAGCGTCGCTGGCGCATTATCAAACAGAACGATGGCGAAGCGCTACTGTCCCTCGACTCGCCGGATGGCGATCAGGGCTATCCGGGTAATTGTGCGGCGACCGTGCATTACCGCTTAACGGATGATAACCGGATCGCCATTGAGTACCGCGCCACGGTAGATAAACCCTGCCCGGTCAATCTGACCAACCACGCTTACTTCAACCTCGACGGCGACTGTAGCGACGTGCGCAACCACAGACTGCAACTGCTGGCGCAGGCGTATCTGCCGGTGGATGAGATGGGGATCCCGCATGAAGGGTTAAAAGCGGTGGCGGGCACCAGCTTTGATTTTCGCACCACCAAAGCCATCGCCCAGGATTTTCTGGCAGATGACGATCAGCGCAAGGTGAACGGTTACGATCATGCGTTCCTGCTTGATGCAGAGGGCGATGTCAGCCAGCCAGCGGCGCACCTGTGGTCTGCCGATGAGAAGCTACAGATGACGGTTTATACCACTGCCCCTGCCTTGCAGTTCTACTCCGGGAACTTCCTCGAGGGTACGCCCGCGCGTGAAGACGGAGAGTACCGTGCCTGGCAAGGCCTGGCGCTGGAAAGCGAGTTCCTGCCGGACAGCCCGAACCATGCGGAATGGCCGCAGCCCGACTGTATTCTGCGCCCTGGCGAAGAGTATGTCAGCGTCACGGAATATCACTTTATTGCTCAATAAAAACTGGCCCTCCCACCGGAGGGCTTTTTTTTGCCCAGCTTGCTGAAAATAGCGCCACTCACAGACAAAATCACAACCCCTCATTCACAAGCATCTTACACTGAGACACTATTTTCGCTATGGTTAGGGTTAAGCGTTGCCCGCGGCTTCCCCGCGGCAATATAATGAGAATTGTTATCATTCAAATAATGCTTGTTCTGGAGGAGTAAAATATGGCTGTAACTAAGCTGGTTCTGGTACGTCATGGCGAAAGCCAGTGGAACAACGAAAACCGCTTTACCGGTTGGTATGATGTTGACCTGTCCGAGAAAGGCGTTGGCGAAGCAAAAGCGGCAGGCAAACTGCTGAAAGACGAAGGCTTCAGCTTCGATTTTGCTTATACCTCCGTGCTGAAACGTGCCATCCACACCCTGTGGAACGTACTGGACGAACTGGATCAGGCCTGGCTGCCGGTTGAAAAATCCTGGAAACTGAACGAGCGTCACTACGGTGCGCTGCAGGGTCTGAACAAAGCCGAAACCGCAGAAAAATACGGTGACGAGCAGGTTAAACAGTGGCGTCGCGGCTTCGCGGTAACCCCACCAGAGCTGACCAAAGATGACGAGCGCTACCCGGGCCACGACCCGCGTTACGCGAAACTGACCGATGCTGAACTGCCACAGACTGAAAGCCTGGCGCTGACCATCGATCGCGTTGTGCCTTACTGGAACGAAACCATCCTGCCACGCCTGAAAAGCGGTGAGCGCGTGATCATCGCGGCTCACGGTAACTCCCTGCGTGCGCTGGTGAAATACCTGGACAACATGGGTGAAGACGAGATCCTCGAACTGAACATCCCTACCGGTGTGCCGCTGGTATACGAGTTCGACGAAAACTTCAAACCAATCAAGCACTACTATCTGGGTAACGCTGATGAGATCGCGGCTAAAGCTGCGGCCGTTGCGAACCAGGGTAAAGCCAAGTAATAAAAAAGCCCGGTCGTGATGACCGGGCCTTAGATACAGAATGCCGGATGCTAATCCGGCATTTTTTTAGCCGCGACGGGCTTTTACGGCATCCGCCAGCTGGCGCAGGACCGTTTCGGTATCGTCCCAGCCGATGCAGGCATCGGTGACGCTCTTACCGTAAACCAGCGGCTCGCCGCCTTCCAGATTCTGATTGCCTTCCACAAGGTGGCTTTCAATCATCACCCCGATAATCGCCTTTTCACCGCCCGCAATCTGCTGGCAGACATCGGTGCCGACATCCATCTGCTTTTTGAATTGCTTGCTGGAGTTAGCGTGGCTGAAGTCAATCATGACCTGTGCAGCCAGACCCGCTTTGTCCAGACCCGCCTTCACTTCCGCAACATGTGCCGCGCTATAGTTAGGCTCTTTGCCGCCGCGCAGAATGATATGGCAGTCGCCATTTCCGCTGGTGTTAACAATGGCGGAGTGACCCCATTTGGTCACGGAGAGGAAGCAGTGCGGCGCCCCGGCAGCATTGATGGCGTCGATCGCCACTTTGATGGTGCCATCGGTGCCGTTTTTAAAGCCCACCGGACAGGAAAGCCCTGATGCCAGCTCACGGTGAACCTGAGATTCAGTGGTACGTGCGCCAATGGCACCCCAGCTCATCAGGTCTGCCAGATACTGTGGGGTGATCATGTCGAGGAACTCACCCGCCGCAGGCAAGCCGCTGTCATTGATATCCAGCAGCAGCTTACGGGCAATGCGCAGACCGTCGTTGATCTGGAAGCTGCCGTCCATATGCGGATCGTTGATCAGCCCTTTCCAGCCTACAGTGGTGCGTGGCTTTTCAAAGTAGACGCGCATGACGATTTCCAGCTCATCCTTCAGCGTCTCGCGCAGCGTCAGCAGACGCGCTGCGTACTCTTTCGCCGCTGCGGGATCGTGAATGGAGCATGGCCCGATCACCACCAGCAGACGATCGTCATTACCTTTCAGGATCTTGTGGATCGCTTTGCGGGCATGAGAAACGGTGTTGGCGGCTTTTTCAGTGGCAGGAAACTTCTCAAGGAGTGCGACAGGGGGTAATAACTCGTTGATCTCTTTAATACGTAAATCGTCATTCTGATAATTCATGTTCTTTCCAGCGTTGCCATATTTTTATAAACGAATGCAATCCCTTCAATCTATCTTGTCAGTCAGGAAGTGTAAACTGGCTTTTACACTTCGCACAGATAAATCCTGGAATTCGCTTAAAAAACCTCACAAAGTAGCGAAAAGCAAGATACAACCTAAACTTTTTAACTGTATGCACTGCATTTATTACGTTTATCACGATTCCATACTGATCTAAGTAGGGATCATGGCATCTTTGACCACTGAGCACCGTATCGATTTCGCATATGCACTGTGGAAAGAAGTTATCCAGAACATAACGACCAGAACAGGAGCAGCATGATGAAAATGACTAAACTCGCAACCCTTTTCCTGACCGCTTCCCTCACCATGGCAAGCGGTGCTGCGCTGGCCGCTGATTCTGCCGGCGGCTCTGACAGCAATAACGGCCAGGCGAATGCCGCCGCTGATGCTGGTGCGGTAGCGCCAGATGCACGCCAGAATATTGCGCCAAATAATACCGGCAACAGCCAGATTAATACCGGTTCTGGCACTACGGGTACAACCAGCAGCGGCGGCAGCGGGACTATGTTAAATCCTGACGGTACTAACGCCACCACTAACGGATCAACTACCGGTAGCGGTAATAGTTCTACCACCGGCGGCTCCAATTCCATCATGGGTAATGACGACCCAAGCAAGATGGGCAATGACGGCATGACCAAGGACGATCAGCACAAAAATTCTATGTGTAAAGACGGTAAATGCCCGGATCAGTCCGGTAAAGTGGATTCCGAAAGAACCCCACAAGAGCAGAAAACTGACGGCACTACCCAGTAATTACCGGTAATGCGATGATGATGAAGGAGAGCTAAGGCTCTCCTTTATTTTTTGTGCAAAATGTTAAAAACTCTACACTTACAATAATAATGGACCGGGACATCATTCATGGCGCACACCCACTCACACGCCCCTTCTTCACAGGATGGAAATGCTAAACGCTTAATGCTGGCGTTCGGCGTCACTGCCGCCTTTATGATTATTGAGGTGATTGGCGGCCTGGTTTCCGGCTCGCTGGCGCTACTGGCCGATGCGGGCCATATGCTAACGGACGCAGCGGCACTGCTGTTTGCGCTGCTGGCGGTAGTATTCGCCCGCCGCCCGCCCAGTCACGGACGCACCTTTGGCTGGCTGCGTCTGACGACCCTTGCTGCTTTCGTCAACGCCATCGCGCTGGTGTTGATCACCATTTTAATTGTCTGGGAAGCCATTCAGCGTTTCCGCTATCCGCAGCCTGTCGCGGGCGTCACCATGATGGTGGTAGCCGTCGCCGGGCTTATCGCCAATATCCTGGCGTTCTGGATTTTGCATCGCGGCAGTGAGGAGAAAAACCTTAACGTGCGGGCGGCGGCGCTGCACGTCCTGGGGGACCTGCTGGGATCGGTAGGTGCCATCGTCGCGGCGCTGGTGATCCTGTGGACGGGCTGGACACCGATAGATCCGATCCTGTCGATTGTCGTCTCCTGTCTGGTGTTGCGCAGTGCCTGGCGATTACTGCAGGAGAGTGTGAATGAGCTGCTGGAAGGCGCGCCAGCGACGCTGGATATTCCGGCGCTGAAACGCAACCTGACGCGCTCTATTCCAGAAGTCCGCGACGTGCATCATATTCACGTCTGGATGGTGGGAGAAAAACCGCTGATGACGTTGCATGTTCAGGTCATTCCTCCCCACGATCACGATGCGTTACTGGGGCGTATCCAGCATTTTCTGGAGCATCATTACGCTATCGCGCATAGCACTATCCAGATGGAGTACACCCCCTGTAACGGGCCGGATTGCCACCTCAATGAGATCGCCTCCGGCCACGCCCATCATCATCACCATTAACGTGCCAGCGCGTGGGAACCTCGTTCCCGCGCGCTGTTAATCCACATCCTGCTGCCGTTGAGGGCAATAAAGGTAAGGATCATATACTCCAGCGACATGGCATAGACGCCCTGCAGAGCAAAGATCACCACGCTTATCACATTAATGATCACCCACAGCAGCCAGTTTTCGACATATTTTCGGGTCATCAGGATCATGGCGGCAATCGACAGAACCATCATGCACGAATCCCAGAACGGGAAGGCGTCAGGCTGTAGATCTGGCATGGTAACGTTCAGTCCGAGGCTGCTCATCACCGATACCGCCACGCGGGTCAGGAAGGCAAACACCGGGTCGATATAGACCGTCATCAGGCCGATAGCGACCACGCAAGCTGCCAGCCAGCCGATGGCTTTAGGCAACGGCAACCAGCGGATCTGCAGTTCCGCCTCCTGCTGGCTGTTCTGCCGCGACCAGGCGTACCAGCCATAGATATTGGCCACGAAGAAGAACAGCTGCAACAGCAGGCTGGCATACAGCTGGATCTGAAAGAAGATAATGGCGAACAGCGTGACGTTCACCAGGCCAAACGCGTAGTTGACTATCTTCTCCAGACTGGCGAGCCAGATACAGAGCAGACCCGCAATTGTCCCGACGGCTTCAATCCATGACAAGTCATAGCCGCCGGCACCAATCGGTATATGTACCAGAATGTTTTGCGTGCTAAAAAAATCCATCTTTTTCCCTCAGCGTTACGTTACGTTGCTTAAGCACGTAGTGTAGCCGCAAAATCCAGCATCCGGTTAAGCGGAATTAGCGCCCCTTCACGCAGCGCCGCATCCACATGGATCTCATGCGCCGCGCCGCCGGACTCCAGCCCTTCGGCAATCGCCTTGAGCCCGTTCATCGCCATCCAAGGACAGTGCGCACAGCTGCGGCAGGTTGCCCCCTCGCCCGCCGTTGGCGCTTCCAGCAGCTCTTTCTCCGGCACTGCCTGCTGCATTCTGTAGAAGATGCCGCGATCGGTGGCGACAATAAGCTGACGATGCGGCAGCGTTTTCGCGGCAGCGATGAGCTGGCTGGTTGAACCTACGGCATCCGCCATGTTGACGATCGCCTGCGGTGATTCCGGGTGGACCAGTACGGCGGCCTCCGGGTAAAGACCTTTCATGCGCTCCAGGGCCTGGGTTTTGAACTCGTCATGAACGATACAGGCCCCCTGCCAGCACAGAATATCTGCCCCGGTCTGCTTCTGAACGTAGTTGCCAAGATGTTTGTCTGGTGCCCAGATAATTTTCTCGCCCAGGCTGTCGAGATGCTCGATTAACTCAACAGCGATGCTGGAGGTTACCACCCAGTCGGCACGCGCTTTTACCGCGGCAGAGGTGTTAGCGTAAACCACCACCGTTCTGTCGGGATGGGCGTCGCAGAAGGCGGTGAATTCGTCGATCGGGCAGCCTAAATCCAGCGAGCATTCTGCATTCAGGGTTGGCATCAGGATGGTTTTTTCCGGGCTGAGGATTTTTGCCGTCTCGCCCATAAAGCGGACCCCGGCTACCAGCAATGTCGACGCGGGATGTTTTGCACCGAAGCGCGCCATTTCAAGCGAGTCAGAAATGCAGCCGCCGGTCTCTTCTGCCAGCTGCTGGATTTCCGGGTCAGTGTAGTAATGCGCCACCATCACCGCATCGCGTTCTTTGAGCAAGCGCTTGATCTTTTCGCGGTAAAACTGCTTTTCGTCGAGGCTCAGCGGGACGGGTTTAGGCGGGAAAGGATAGATGGCGGCTTCAGGATCAAACATCACACTCATTTTGGCTTCTCGTTTTACTGGCTTAACAAGTTTGCCGTTATTTTTTGGTGGAAACCAAAGTAATGGCAATTGTGTTTTATATACTAAACAAGATAGCGGATTTGGGAGTCAAAGTCACACCAAAAGCGTGCCAGTAGCATTTGTGGTTGAGTCGTGCGGTGAATTGCTTTTGTAGGCCTGCTAAGCGAAGCGCCATCAGGCATGTTTTTCAGACGCAGGAATAGCAGATAGCAAAAAGGCGCCTTTAGGGCGCCTTTTTACATTGGTGGGTCGTGCAGGATGACTTGCTCCGCTCGCCCTTAGGGCCGTCGCCTTATGGCTCCGGTGCCTCACTGCGTTCGGCCCGAACCTGCTGCAGGTTCGAATCGTTCATATCGCAGATAGCAAAAAGGCGCCTTTAGGGCGCCTTTTTACATTGGTGGGTCGTGCAGGATGACTCGCTCCGCTCGCCCTTCGGGCCGTCGCCTTACGGCTCCGGTGCCTCACTACGTTCGGCCCGAACCTGCTGCAGGTTCGAATCGTCCGGATCGCAGATAGCAAAAAGGCGCCTTTAGGGCGCCTTTTTACATTGGTGGGTCGTGCAGGATTCGAACCTGCGACCAATTGATTAAAAGTCAACTGCTCTACCAACTGAGCTAACGACCCCTTGCGGGATTTACTGCTTATTCTTCGAAGTGGTGGGTCGTGCAGGATTCGAACCTGCGACCAATTGATTAAAAGTCAACTGCTCTACCAACTGAGCTAACGACCCATTCGGGTACTGACTTCGAAGATAATTTTTACTCGGTACCAATCAAAAGATTGGTGGGTCGTGCAGGATGACTCGGCTTCGCCTCGCCCTTTGGGCTGTTGCTAAAGCAACGTTATCCTTCACGTTTAATATCTGAGTAAGACATTATAGTGGTGGGTCGTGCAGGATTCGAACCTGCGACCAATTGATTAAAAGTCAACTGCTCTACCAACTGAGCTAACGACCCGAGTGGTGGGTGATGACGGGCTCGAACCGCCGACCCCCTCCGTGTAAAGGAGATGCTCTACCAACTGAGCTAATCACCCACTCTGTACTGCCGGAACTGCTTTAAGTGGTGGGTCGTGCAGGATGACTCGGCTTCGCCTCGCCCTACGGGCCGTTGCTGACGCAACGTTATCCTTCACGTTAAACTATCGCTATCCACCTAACGATTGGTGGGTCGTGCAGGATTCGAACCTGCGACCAATTGATTAAAAGTCAACTGCTCTACCAACTGAGCTAACGACCCACTATTTTGGCTGCTTTTGGGCTGTTTGATATCCCTTGGCAACGGCGGCATATATTACTGATTTAAGAATTCCGCGCAACTAATATTTTGATGAATATCACTTAACTGCTTAGGAAGTATGCGGCAAGACCAGAAAAAACGCGATTTCTGGTCATCCGGCAATCATCCCATCGCAGCAAGACGTTTTTGCGCTTGTTTCGCACCTTCAGTGCCCGGGAATTTAGTGACCACCTGCTGGAAAACGGCCTTCGCTTTCGCGGTGTCGCCTTTGTCCTGCATGATCACCCCGACCTTATACATCGCATCAGGGGCTTTCGGTGATTTTGGATAATTTTTTACCACGGAAGCAAAATAGAACGCCGCGTCGTCTTTTTTACCCTTGTTGTAATTCAGCTGTCCCAGCCAATAGTTCGCATTGGGTTGATAGGTTGAATCAGGGTATTTCTTCACGAAGTTCTGAAACGCTGCCATCGCGTCGTCCTGGCGTGATTTATCCTGCACCAGGGCAATTGCCGCATTGTAGTCCGTGTTCGCATCACCGCTCTGTACAGGCGCGCCTGTCGAGGCTGAGGCATCAGCCTGAGGCGTTGCCGCTGCACCAGCTGCGCCACTTTGATCGCCTGCGGCGGGTTGCGCTGCTGCGCCGCCATTATTCAGGCTATCCATCTGCAGCAGGATCTGCTTCTGACGCTCCACAACCTGATTGAGCTGATACTGGCTTTCCTGAATCTGTCCGCGCAGTGAGTCAATATCGGTTTGGTTGTCAGAGAGTTGCTGCTGAAGTTGGGTTAAAAGCTGGCTGTGAGCATTAGAAATACGCTCGAGTTGGGTGACCCGGTCTTCTACCGAGCCTGAGCCGACACTACTGATTGGTGCCTGAGCAAAAGCGGCCCAGGGGGCCGCTATACCAACCAGTAACGACAGACTCAACAGATGATGTCTGAAGTTACTGCTCATGCAATTCTCTTAGTAAACCAGTACGGCACGACGGTTTTTGGAGTAAGCCGCTTCGTCGTGGCCCAGTACTGCAGGTTTTTCTTTACCGTAAGAAACGATGGAGATCTGGTCAGCAGAAACGCCTTTACCCTGCAGGTACATTTTAACGGCGTTAGCACGACGCTCACCCAGGGAGATGTTGTACTCAGGAGTACCACGTTCGTCCGCGTGACCTTCTACGGTGACTTTGTAAGACGGGTTGCTACGCAGGAAGTTAGCGTGTGCATCCAGCATTGCAGCGAAGTCAGAACGAATGTCGAACTTGTCCAGATCGAAGTAAACAATGTTGTTCTGCTGCAGCTGCTGCATCTGAAGACGCGCCTGCTCTTCAGAAGACATATTGCCGTTGCCGTTTGCGTCCATACCAGTGCCGGCACCCATCATGCCTTCGCCGCTCTGGTCGTTGCTGGCGTTCTTGTTAGAAGAACACGCTGCGATTGCCATAACAGGCAGAGCGATCATCAGCCCTTTCAGCACTTTGTTCAGTTGCATTTCTATGATTCCTATATTATTCAATTAATTATTATTACAGGTACGGCGACCAGGCAGGTGATTTTACCTGTCCATCAGTTGCCGGAATACGCGCTTTGAAACGCCCATCGGTAGAAACCAGATTCAGCACGGATCCCATCCCCTGAGAAGAGCTGTAGATAACCATAGTGCCGTTAGGTGCCAGACTTGGCGTTTCATCCAGGAAAGTCGACGACAGAACTTGTACGCCGCCCCCGCCCAGATCTTGTTTAGCAATGTGCTGCTGACCACCGGCCGAGCTAACCATTACCATAAACTTACCGTCAGCACTCACGTCTGCGTCCTGGTTCTGAGAACCTTCCCAGGTGATACGCTGCGGAGCACCGCCGTTAATATTGACTTTATAAACCTGTGGACGACCGGCCTGGTCAGAGGTAAAGGCCAGGTTTTGGCTGTCCGGGAACCAGGTTGGTTCGGTGTTGTTGCTACGACCATCGGTCACCTGACGGATCTGGCCGGAGCCGATGTCCATCACGTACAGGTTCAGGCTACCGGTTTTAGACAGCGCAAACGCCAGTTTAGAGCCGTCTGGTGAGAATGCCGGCGCCCCGTTGTGACGCGGGAAGGAAGCCACCTGCCGAACCGCACCGTTAGACAGCGTCTGGATTACCAGTGCTGAACGGCCGCTTTCGAAGGTTACGTAAGCCAGTTTTGAACCGTCCGGCGACCAGGCTGGAGACATCAGCGGCTGCGGTGAACGGTGAACGGTGAACTGGTTGTAGCCATCGTAGTCAGAGACGCGCAGCTCATACGGGAACTGGCCGCCGTTGGTCTGCACGACATAAGCGATACGGGTGCGGAATGCGCCTTTGATGCTGGTCAGCTTCTCAAATACTTCATCACTTGCGGTGTGACCGGCATAACGCAGCCATTGCTTGTTCACTTTATAGGTGTTCTGCGCCAGTACAGTACCCGGTGCGCCACCGGTATCTACCAGCTGGTAAGCAACGGTATATCCACCGTCCGGGTTAGGGGTAACCTGACCCACAACCACTGCATCAATACCCAGTCCAGACCATGCAGCAGGCTGTACTTCCTGCGCGCTGCCCGGCTGCTGCGGCAGACGAGAACGATCTAATGGGTTGAATTTACCGCTGTTGCGCAGGTCAGCGGCAACAATGCCACCAACATCTTCCGGCGCAGCGCCTGGCCCTTTCCACTGGAACGGAACCACACCAATCGGACGTGCCGAGTCCACCCCCTGGGTGATCTCGATACGCACTTCTGCGTGCAGCACCGCTGCCCACAGCACTAAGAAACTCATTGCAACACGTAATGCCTGCTTCATCATATCTCCCATATCCGGGTAACCTTACCCGCGATAATTTAGCAGAATGTTAACAAACCCAAATAAACAAAACTACTAATCCACAGCCTCAAACGTAGACTGTTTTGCTAACTTTAGCGGGAAAATCGCTACAGTTTGAAGTCCAGTTTGGCATCTTTTACTTTTTCATAAACAGCCTGGCTAGGCGGTTTAGGAATTCTGGCAGTTTTTGCCGCCGTCAGGGCAGCCTGACATAAAGCAGGATCACCACCTTCTTCAGTCACGTCCAGCAGCAGACCGTCTGGTGCCAGTTTAATATGTAGCACACAGGACTTACCGGCATACAGATCAGCGCCATATAAGCGGCTCTGAATTGCGTTACGGATTTGCGAAGCATACGCACTAATATCAGCGCCTGACGCGCCACCATTAGCACCACTTGTTCCGCTATCTTTTGCCGGCTGACCGTTACCTTTAGCCCCACCCGATTTCGGCGCATTCTTACCTGAACTCAGATCGCCGAACAGGTCATCAACGTCCGATGCGGCTGCTTTTTCCGCGGCAGCTTTTTTAGCTGCTGCGGCTTTTGCAGCGGCCGCTTTGTCAGCAGCAGCTTTATCGGCAGCGGCTTTCTTCTCTGCAGCGGCTTTTTTATCAGCGGCGGCTTTTTCTGCGGCGGCGGCCTTCTTCTCAGCAGCCGCTTTTTCTGCGGCAGCAGCTTTCTCTGCGGCAGCCTTTTCAGCAGCAGCCTTTTCAGCAGCGGCGGCTTTTTCTGCCGCAGCGGCCTTTTTAGCTGCTTCGGCAGCCGCTTTCTTCTCGGCTTCCTGAGCTGCTTGTTTGGCAGCTTCAGCTTCCGCTTTTTTCTGTGCGTCGGCAGCAGCTTTCTTCGCGGCTTCAGCTTCTGCTTTTTTCTTCGCATCAGCAGCCGCTTTGGCGGCTTCAGCTTCAGCCTGTTTTTGCGCATCGGCAGCGGCTTTTTTCGCGGCTAATGCAGCGGCATCCGCGGCCTGTTTTGCCGCCTCGGCAGCTTGTTTAGCCTGCGCATCGGCCTGCGCTTTGGCATCGGCTGCGGCTTTGGCTGCCGCCTCTTCTGCCTGCTTCTGCTGCTCTTGCGCTTTCTTCGCTGCGGCTTCAGCCTGTTTCTGCTGCTCCGCCTGCTCTTTCGCCGCTTCCTGCGCCTGCAAACGCTCTTTCTCGAGCTGCTTCAGACGTTCCTGCTCGGCGGCCTGCTTTTCACGCAGCTCTTCCGCCTGCTGTTGCGCCTGCTTTTCGCGTTGCTCTTCAGCACGTTTTGCACTCGCCTGCTGTTGTTGCTGGCGGTTATAGTTTTGCACCACCGCGCCGGGATCGACCATCACGGCATCGATGGATGAACCTCCCCCACCGCCGGCAGCGGTATCGAGATGCTCATCGAACGAACTCCAGATCAGTGCTGCAAAAAGAATGACATGCAGCACCGCCGAGATAATGATCGCCCGCTTAAGCTTATCGTTTTGTTCGGTTGCCTTTGACACTATGGGTTCCCAAAAACTCTGTTGTGTACGCAGATGATCAAATAGGCTGCGTCATCAAGCCGACTGACTTAACGCCCGCGCTATGCAACAGGTTCAGCGCCTTTATTATTTCATCGTAAGGCACGTCTTTCGCCCCACCGATTAAGAAGACCGTTTTCGGATTGGACTGCAGACGTCGTTGCGCTTCGGCAATAACCTGCTCCGGCGGCAGTTGATCAAGACGATCTTTTTCAACCACCACGCTGTACTGCCCAACGCCGGATACCTCAATGATGACCGGTGGATCGTCATTGGTGCTTACAGCCTGAGATTCTGTCGCATCCGGTAGATCAACCTCAACGCTCTGGGTGATGATGGGTGCTGTCGCCATAAAGATCAGCAGCAGCACCAGCAGCACGTCCAGCAGCGGTACAATGTTGATTTCGGACTTCAGTTCGCGACGACCCCGTCCACGCTGTCTGGCCATGGTTTACCCCTTGTTGCTCTCGGTGCTGGTAAACGCCTGGCGGTGCAGAATCGCGGTGAACTCTTCCATGAAGTTGTCGTAGTTCAGTTCCAGTTTGTTCACGCGCTGGTTAAGGCGGTTATACGCCATAACGGCAGGAATAGCGGCGAACAGACCGATAGCGGTCGCAATCAACGCTTCTGCGATACCCGGCGCAACCATCTGCAGCGTCGCCTGTTTTACCGCGCCCAGGGCGATAAAGGCATGCATGATCCCCCAGACCGTACCAAACAGACCGATATACGGGCTGATGGAACCCACGGTGCCCAGGAATGGAATGTGCGTTTCCAGCGTTTCCAGTTCACGGTTCATTGAAATGCGCATCGCACGGGATGCCCCTTCAACGACCGCTTCCGGCGCATGGTTGTTAGCGCGGTGCAAACGGGCAAACTCTTTAAAGCCGCTATAGAAAATTTGTTCGGAGCCGGAGAGGGTTTCACGACGCCCCTGGCTTTCCTGATACAAACGGGAGAGTTCAATACCGGACCAGAACTTGTCTTCAAAGGCTTCCGCTTCGCGGCCAGCTGCATTGAGGATACGGGTTCTCTGGATGATGATGGCCCAGGATGCGATTGAAAAACCAATCAAAATCAACATGATAAGTTTAACCAGAAGGCTTGCCTTCAGGAACAAATCAAGGATATTCATGTCAGTCACTGCTTAAACTCCGCGACAATAGACTTAGGAAGCGCACGAGGCTTCATGATGAGTGGATCAACACAGACAATCAGGACTTCAGCTTCGTTCAGTACCGTATTCTCTGCATTGACGATCCGCTGCGTGAAAACCAGTGAGGTTCCGCGCATTGATGTTATTTCTGTTTGGACTTCGAGCATATCGTCGAGTCTGGCAGGCGCAAAATACTCCAGCGTCATCTTGCGTACCACGAAGGCAACTCGCTCCGCCAGCAAGACCTGCTGGCTAAAGTGATGATGGCGCAGCATTTCAGTGCGTGCTCGTTCATAAAAGGCAACGTAGCTGGCATGGTAAACCACACCACCGGCATCCGTATCTTCGTAGTAGACACGAACCGGCCATCGAAACAGCGTTGTATTCACTTTACATCCCGGTAATACAAAAAGAGTTAGAGCTTTTAAACTTCGCTACTATACGCGCGGGAATGGTGCTTTGGAATGGGGGAAAGTAAACGGAGAGTAAATATTTATGGGCCAGGGTAAGCCCATAATATTAACGGATAGTTCTTATTCAGCTGAAAAAGAAAATCAGGCCCACAAGAAGGACCACATCAGCGATCAGGGGGCAGAAGATGCCCTGCCAGAGAACGGCTTTAGGGCGAAAGCCAACGCCGTGGATCACACCGGCGCATACCGCCCACATGATGAGAAAACCGTGCCAGATTTCAAGCTCACTGGTCTTCGCCGCAAAACGCGACGGGTCCCAGAAGATGCAACCCGCCAGCAGTAACGCCATCACTAAGGAAAGCGCCCTGAGCGGGCGCTTGTCCATGATCCCGTAAAGATACGCGATCATCAGTGCTTTTCTTCACCGGCTTTGGTCGCTTCAACGTGCTCAAGCGCCAGGGCGGTAATCACACCAAATGCACAGGCAAGAAGCGTTCCTAAAATCCATGCGAAATACCACATATTCAGCTCCTTCCTTAATACATAGAGTGAGTATTGCTTTCGATATGTTCTTTCGTGATACGACCGTACATTTTCCAGTAACACCAGGTGGTGTAAGCCAGAATAAGCGGGACGAACACGGCAGCCACAAACGTCATCAGGTTCAGCGTCATCTGACTGGAGGTGGAATCCCACATCGTCAGGCTAGCATTCATCATGGTGCTGGATGGCATCACGAACGGGAACATCGCGATACCGGCCGTCAGGATGATGCACGCCAGCGTCAGCGAAGAGAAGACGAATGCCCATGCGCCTTTTTCCATGCGGGAAGTCAGCAGGGTCAGCAGCGGCAGCACCACACCCAGCGCCGGGATAGCCCACAGAACCGGCGTATTATTGAAGTTCACCAGCCAGGCACCAGCCTGACGTGCAACTTCTTTGGTCAGCGGGTTAGACGGCGCAGTATGGTCAATCGCAGAAGTCACCACGTAACCGTCGATACCGAACATCACCCAGACGCCTGCCAGCGCGAAGCCGACCAGAGTTACCAGCGCCGCAATCTGCGAGACGGCGCGAGAGCGCAGGTGCAGTTCACCTACGGTACGCATCTGCAGATAAGTCGCTCCCTGGGTCAGGATCATCGCCACGCTAACCACGCCTGCCAGCAGACCGAACGGGTTCAGCAGCTGGAAGAAGTTACCGGTGTAGTACAGACGCATGTATTCATCGAGGTGGAACGGTACGCCCTGCAGCAGGTTGCCGAACGCCACGCCGATCACCAGCGGCGGCACGAAGCTACCGATGAAGATGCCCCAGTCCCACACATTGCGCCAGCGGGTGTCTTCGATCTTCGAGCGGTAGTCAAAACCGACCGGACGGAAGAACAACGATGCCAGCACCAGGATCATCGCCACATAGAAGCCGGAGAACGCAGCCGCGTAGACCATCGGCCAGGCAGCGAACAGCGCGCCGCCTGCGGTGATCAGCCACACCTGGTTACCGTCCCAGTGCGGGGCGATGGAGTTAATCATAATTCGACGCTCGGTATCATTACGACCGAGGAAGCGGGTGAGCATGCCCACCCCCATGTCGAAACCGTCAGTGACCGCAAAACCAATCAGTAAGATCCCGACCAGCAGCCACCAGATAAAACGCAATACTTCATAATCGATCATTTGACGACTCCTGTCTTAGCGTGCCGGCTGAGAAGCGACGGTGGACTGCTCGTAGTGGTAGCGACCCGTTTTCAGGCTGCTTGGACCAAGGCGCGCAAACTTGAACATCAGGAACAGTTCAGCCACCAGGAACAGGGTGTACAGGCCACAAATCAGCAGCATGGAGAAAATCAGGTCCCCAGGGGTCAGGGATGAGTTCGCCACCGCAGTTGGCAACACCTCACCGATAGCCCATGGCTGACGGCCATATTCCGCAACAAACCAGCCGGATTCGATGGCGATCCACGGCAATGGCATGCCGTACAGCGCAGCACGCAGCAGCCATTTACGCTGGCCGATACGGTTACGAATGACCGACCAGAAGGAGGCGCCAATGATCAACAGCATGATGATGCCGCAGCCAACCATGATACGGAACGCGAAGTACAGCGGCGCAACGCGTGGAATCGAGTCTTTGGTCGCCAGCTGAATCTGCTCTTCCGTCGCGTCAGAGACGTTCGGGGTATAGCGTTTCAGCAGCAGGCCGTAACCAAGGTCTTTTTTCACGTCGTTGAACTGATCGCGAACGGACTGATCGGTAGAGCCGGAACGCAGCTGCTCCAGCAGGGAGTAAGCTTTCATCCCGTTACGGATACGCTCTTCATGCTGCACCAGCAGATCTTTCAGACCGATAACCGGCGTATCCACGGAGCGGGTGGCAATGATGCCCAACGCATAAGGGATCTGAATAGCAAAGTGGTTTTCCTGTGCATCCTGATCGGGAATACCAAACAGGGTGAAGGCTGCCGGAGCCGGTTGGGTTTCCCACTCTGCTTCGATGGCGGCCAGTTTGGTTTTTTGTACGTCTCCCATCTCGTAACCGGATTCATCACCCAGCACGATAACAGAGAGGATAGCTGCCATACCGAAGCTCGCCGCGATGGCGAAGGAGCGCTTCGCAAAGCCGAAGTCACGACCACGCAGCATATAGTAGGCGCTGATGCCCATAATGAACATTGCACCGCAGACATAGCCAGAAGCCACAGTGTGAACGAATTTCACCTGAGCGACCGGGTTCAGCACCAGCTCGGAGAAGCTGACCATCTCCATGCGCATGGTTTCGAAGTTAAAGTCTGACGCGATAGGGTTCTGCATCCAGCCGTTGGCCACCAGGATCCACAGCGCGGACAGGTTAGAGCCTAACGCGACGAGCCAGGTTACCGCCATGTGCTGGACTTTGCCCAGACGATCCCAGCCGAAGAAGAACAGACCTACAAAGGTGGATTCGAGGAAGAAGGCCATCAGACCTTCAATAGCCAGCGGCGCACCGAAGATATCCCCAACATAGTGAGAATAATAAGACCAGTTAGTCCCGAACTGGAACTCCATGGTCAGACCGGTTGCCACGCCCAGTGCAAAGTTGATTCCAAACAACTTGCCCCAGAACTTGGTCATATCTTTATAAATCTGTTTGCCGGAAAGAACGTAGACCGTCTCCATAATGGCCAGCAGGAACGCCATACCGAGCGTCAGTGGCACAAACAGGAAATGGTACATAGCGGTCAAGGCAAACTGTAAGCGCGACAGTTCGACTACATCTAACATCATGACTCCTTGCTCATCGCATGAAGACTTCGAGAGTGAAACCTGTTAGATAAGGATTCACACACATGCCCCAAAACAAATTATTCGCATCCTTATCGTCACGCCTGCCTCTGAAAAGAAAAAAGCGAGAGTGAAAGGTTACAAATAGGTTAAGAAAAAAGAAATTGATCTCGCAAATATAATACGCTGCAAACCCCTTACAATAAACAGGTTTTATTGAATCAGATTTACATTTTTCGACGATGATCAATTTATAGCAAAACTACCACTTTTGGTGCGTTTTGATCGCGAACAATTTAGCGCCTTTTGACGCCTTTTTCCAGGCATTAAACATTGATTTAAATCAAAAACGCGCCTGATTGTTAACGATGTTTAATTGTGGGTTAAATAGTAAAAACCATGTTAATGATATGTATATTCCGAGGTGTTAATGGTTATCGAATTCTGGAAATAATATAAATAAAAGTGATTTTTATTAACGAGGAAGGATGAACCGGTTTTGCTTTAAGAAAAACACCGCCTGTTTATTGCCGCAAAGCGTTATTCATTGCGGGTGTGCAATTTTGCACAATTACATTTAACTTACCTTTATCCACCTTAAAATTAACACCGCGATGTGACTATTTAATGAAACAAAAGGTCACATGCGCTGTGACCTTTTAATTGCTGGAAAGGTTATTTGCCTATTTCGAGACTAAAGGTTCGCGATTGCCCCGGCTGCAAAGCCTCTACAATCTCTTTACCTCCTTGCAGCGGCGCCTTTATCACCTCATTCATGTCCGTTTCGCTGCCCCCTTTGATAGCCCGGCTCATGGAGAATGCGACATCACAGGAGTGGGTCTGAGAAGGGTTGAACACACGAAGAACAAGCTCATCACGATCTTCAGCCTTCTTCAGGGCGCTGAGAACACATCCATTCGGTGCGAGCGTTAACAGGCTATAGTGACCAGGGGTTGTGAACGTGGTGCGGTTCAGCTTCATCGCGTCCCACGGGATTTTGTTATAGCACTGCACGGGGGTAAGCCATGACTTCGCCTGCTGCGCAATACCCGCGCTCAC
Organism: Leclercia sp. 1548; assembly: GCF_050435045.1. Lineage (NCBI taxonomy): Bacteria > Pseudomonadati > Pseudomonadota > Gammaproteobacteria > Enterobacterales > Enterobacteriaceae > Leclercia > Leclercia sp. 1548. Next base: position 1,005,702 of record NZ_JBNDJP010000001.1, read on the forward strand.
TGGCGAACCGCTAAAACTCAACAGGCTGAAACGGCAACGCATCTCGCCACGCATTTGGGAATCAGGAACAGGCATTTTGATGCCGGATGGCCGGCCCGGACGCAGGAGTAAATCCTCTTTCCCAAGCAGCCCTACCCCGCGAAGTAAAGTCAGGGCAAACGTTTTTTGGCCCTCCCCCACCACTTCAAATTCACGCAGCCCCTCGGTAAACAGCGCCATCCCGTTACGCTTTTCCTGGAGAACTGCGTAATTAAGGAGATTCCAGATTGGCAGCGGCGCTTCCTTCCAGCCCTCCTCCTGCCAGTTTGTCATGGCGTCATCCTGCACAGGGCGCGTCAGCGATCCAAACTGCGTGTCGGATAACACCTCTTCGGTGTTAAACGGCGTGGGGATCAGTACCCGAACCCGGTGGTCGTCGGCCTGATTGTCCAGCCGCACCGCCACGTCGATGCGTCTGCTATTGTGGCTAAGCGTCACCTCAATCTCGGCCTCAAGAGAGCCATGTTGTTGGCGTGCCGAGCGTTCGGCCAGATTCGCCGGAACGGCCATCCGATGCCGGATAACCGCCCTGCTCTGCCAGCCTTCATGAATCACCTCGACGTCATGCTCTCCTTGCGCTGAAGTGAGTCGCCACTCTTCGCGTGAAGGGGAGTAGTCGTACTCATCGCCATCATCAGAACTCTCTTCAATTTCCAGCACCCGGTCATAGACCAGGCCGGACTCTTTGTCGCGCAAACGCAGCGTGCCGTCGCGGTTCAGATCGATTTGCCAGAACGTATTTTCCAGCAACGCCCCGGTAGGTTTTACCGATGGCAGTATCTTACCGGCGACATGCGGCTCAATGTAGAGCGTGCAATAGCCCATCGACGGCAGGATCTGGCGGAACTGAATATCAAATTCCATAAAAGGGTCGTAATTCCCGTAATGCACGATCTGCCGGTCAATCAGTCCGGGGTCGATTTCACGGGCGTGACGGATAAAACTGGGGATCGTATTGCCCTTATCGTCCAGCAAACGGAACTGACTGGCGCGCAGACGGATGGTGGTGTTAACCACTTCTTCACGTGGCCAGGGCATCAGATTGAACATCACCAGCTTGTCTTCATCGCTTTGTGGCATGTTGTCGACAATCTTACGCATATAAAAAAGAGTCAGGTTGTCGGCCATGTCTTCAGCCAGTTCGAACCGGGAGACAATCTCGCGATGAACCTTGTCGCTACAGCAGCAGCCGATGCTGTCGTGGGCATGGTTTTTGAGGATCTCTTTCCACATTTTTTCCAGCAGACCGTGGTGATACTCAAAGCCCAGCGTCCAGGCGAGCGTCGCCAGCGGCTCAAGGATGTTGACGATTTTATTCTCAATGCGGGCGTGGGCAATTTTGATATCCATGCGCGTGGAGCCAATTGTCCGGTGCACACGCATGTATTTGCCGTCGATAAACTCCCCTTTCAGCGTCGCCAGTTCATCACGGTGCGCATCAATGTGCCGGAACACCTCCTCGAACCGGCTCATTACAAATTTACGCTGCGGGTAAATTTCACGAAGCTTATCCATCACCGCGAAAATGTTCTGCTGCAATGGCATCTGGTCATGCCCGTTAGGCAGCAAAATCTCTTGGGTCACAGAGGCGTTTTCCAGCACCTCAAAGTAATTGTCGAGTCGTTTACGTAGCCCGGCTTCGTCCTCCGGTAAGTACTTACCAATTGCGTAACCCAGCGGCAGCACCTGTGCCGTTACTTCGCTGCCGTCCATGCTCTGCCACAGGAATTCGGTTTTATCGGTGCCGTGACGTTCGGAGCAGCCGCGCCAGAACATCGTGCGCGTAATACCGAAACCGTTATAAATGTGGGGGAGCTGCGCGGACATCCCAAAGGAGTCCGGCAGGTAGCCAATTTTCATTGGCTCGCCAAACGCCATGCAGTCACGAATGCCGTACATCAGGTTACGTACAATCGACTCGCCGGAGACGATAGTGGTATCGGTCTGGGTATACCAGGGGCCGATAATCAGCTTACCGGCTTCTACCATCGCCTTTACGCGGGGCCGGTTTTCCGGCTTCACCGCGAAGTAGTCTTCCAACACCGCCGTCTGGCCATCAAGAACGTAATATTTATACTCCTCATCTTGTTCGAGGCGGGTGAGGATCTCCTCCATATTATTGACCAGTAGAATACGTGACGCTTCGGTGGTGAAGTACCACTCACGGTCCCAGTGCATATGTGGCGTGATATGAACGCGAGATACAGCTTTCATCTTCGTTTCCTGTTAGTGAGTGTTTATGGCGTAACGTCTTCAGTGAGGTAGTTGCCCTTCTTCACCGCCTGGCGTCGCCAGAGCAGTAAAATGAGCGTGGAGATGGCGGTGCCCACCAGCGCCGCGCCAAACCAGCCCGCCGCAGCGGTCATGCCGCCCATGCCAGCATCATGAAGTAAAAAGAGGGAGAAAATGCCTGCCCCCGGCGTGGACAAACCAATGCCCATCGCGCCCACAATCGCGCCCGTTGCCATCGAGCCGAGAACAAACGAGCCAATCACCCGCAGCGGATCTTCGATCGCCATCGGAATCGCCCCTTCGGTGATACCCGCCAGCCCCAGCAGCCACGTTGATTTGCCGGTTTCAATTTCAAACTGCTTAAAGAGATGCGGGGCCAGCATTGTTGACGCGGTAACGGTAAAGGCCGACACCATTTTGACGGAGGCAAAAATCGCATAGGGACCGTACACGCCGTTCGCCATTGCCCCCAGGCAGAACGCATAAGAGGCTTTGTTGACCGGCCCACCCAAATCGAATGAGCACATAAACCCGAGGATCGCCCCCAGGAGCAGGGCATTTGCGCCGGAAAGACCGTTAAGCCAGGCGGTGAGCGTGTTATTAAGCCAGGCCACCGGTTCGCCGATGACAAACAGCATCAGGCTGCCCGCGCCCAGCACACCAATGACCGGATAGAGATAAAAGGTTAGAAAGCCGTTGAAGCGGCTGCTCAGGCGGATGTGACTTTTCACCCAGCGCATCAGGTAGCCCGCAATCAGCCCACCGATGATCGCGCCCAGAAAACCGGAGCCAATCATATTGGCTGCAAGACCGGCCGCAAAGCCCGGCGTCAGGGCGGGTTTATCTGCCAGCGAGTAAGCGGTATAGGCCGCAAGGACAGGCACCATCAGGATGCCAAGCATGCCGCCGCCGAGCTTGCGATACATCCACAGCCACGAGTTTTCCTGGTCGAACAGGTGCTGCAGGCCCAGGATTTGCGCCAGCAGTACCGACACGGCCAGCACCGTACCGCCGGCAACGATCAGCGGCACCGCAAAAGAGATACCGCTAAGGAGCGCCTGCTTGAGCTCGGTTTTAACGCTCTTTTTCGTTTCGGTATCGCCATGCGCATGACGCGCATCGGTTGAGGGCTTGAGCGCCAACGCGCGCTCGATGAGTGCTTCAGCATGGCGCAGCGGTTCCGCAACCGGTACGGAAATGGCGGGGATCCCCTGAAAACGCTCATGCTCTTTGATGGCCACCTCCGCCGCAAAGATGCACGCTTTGGCCTCCTGTAACTGCTGCGCGGTGAGACGCCCCTCAATGCCGTTCGCCCCCTGCTTCTCGACCACCACGTTGACGCCGAGCTTCCGCCCTGCTTTTTCCAGGTATTCAGCCGCCATATAGGTATGGGCGATCCCCGCTGGACAGGCGGTCACACAGACCACGGTTGGCGCATCCACCAACGCTGTAGCCTCTTCTGCCTGGGGGACATCGTCCAGCGCAGCCAGCAGAGCATCTGCCGTGGTAGCTGCCATCACTCTTGCTCGCAGGGCATCATCAGCCAGTCTGGACGTCAGCTCCGTCAACAGCTGAATATGCGTTGAACCTGCTTCGGCAGGCGGAATGGCGAGCAGGAAAATTAGCTCTATGTCCTCCGGGCCATCCACGCCCTCCCATGTAAGCGGCGTGCTTAAGGTGGCTACGGCGAAGGCCGCCTCTTTCACGGCAGACGATTTGCCATGGGGCACCGCCAGTCCTTCGCCCAACGCGGTGGGGCCAAGCGATTCACGTTGCAGCACTTCTGTTAAAAATGCCTCCCCGTCGGTAATTTTGCCCAAATCCAGTAGCCGCAGGGTGAGCTGGCGTATGGCTTCATCGCGGCTGGCATAGTGCGCCTGCACGCAGATGGCGTTGGGGTGGGTCAGGGTCGTCAGGTTCATCAAGATCCTCACATGGATGTTGTTATTGTCTGCGGGGAATTGTGGCAGACCAAATAATACATTTATGTGATCACTTTCACTAACGACGATAATTTGTATCTAACTTGTATTATTTACAATTTAGATGCTGAAGGCATAATTCGATGAAAAGGTATTAAACGGGCACTGCAAATGGGTAATAAACCGATGTACCGGCAGATAGCCGATGCGCTACGTGAAAAAATTAACACCGGTGTTTTACAGCCTGGAGACGCGTTGCCAACGGAATCCACGCTACAGGAGGCGTTCAGCGTCAGCCGGGTGACGGTTCGCCAGGCGCTAAAACTGCTGACCGAAGAGCAGATTATTGAAAGCATTCAGGGCAGCGGCTCTTACGTCAAAGAAGAGCGCGTCAATTATGATATCTACCAGCTCACCGGCTTTTACGAGAAGCTCGCCGACAGAAACGTGGATACGCATAGCGATGTAAAAATTTTTGAAGTGGTAAAAGCCGACACCAAGCTGGCAGAAAAACTGGATATCAATCCCGATGACAACGTCTGGCATGTCAAACGGGTGCGCTTTATTAAGCGAAAACCGGTGAATCTGGAAGAAACTTGGATGCCGCTGGCCATGTTCTCTGACCTCACCTGGGAAGTGATGGAAAACTCCAAATATCACTACATCGAGCAGATTAAAAAGATGACGATCGATCGCAGCGAGCAGGAGCTGGTGCCGATCATGCCATCGCAGGAGGCGATCGCCGCGCTGGCGCTCGATCCGGCAAAACCGATCCTGGAAAAGGTGTCGCGCGGATTTTTAAAAGACGGTCGCGTGTTTGAATACAGCCGCAACGTGTTTAACAGCGACGATTATAAATTCACGCTGGTTGCCAAACGCAGGCAATAAAAAAGGCCGCTGTGTAGCGGCCAACCATGTCGAAACAGACATTTTATTATGTCAAAGCTCCCCACTCGGGGAGCAGAGAGGATTTACTTGATGATGGACTTCAGCGCTTCGCCGATGTCAGCCAGGCTGCGAACGGTTTTCACGCCTGCTGCTTCCAGCGCCGCGAATTTCTCATCCGCAGTACCTTTGCCGCCCGCGATGATGGCGCCCGCGTGGCCCATACGCTTGCCTTTCGGCGCAGTCACACCCGCGATGTAGCCAACAACTGGCTTAGTCACGTGGTCTTTGATGTAAGCAGCCGCTTCTTCTTCCGCGCTGCCGCCGATTTCACCGATCATCACGATCGCTTCAGTCTGCGGGTCTTCCTGGAACAGCTTCAGGATGTCGATGAAGTTAGAACCCGGGATTGGGTCACCGCCGATGCCCACACAGGTGGACTGGCCGAAACCGTAGTCGGTGGTCTGCTTAACCGCTTCATAGGTCAGCGTACCAGAGCGGGAAACGATACCCACTTTGCCTGGCTTGTGAATGTGGCCCGGCATGATGCCGATTTTGCATTCGCCTGGGGTGATCACGCCCGGGCAGTTTGGCCCGATCATGCGCACGCCGGCTTCGTCCAGCTTCACTTTCACAGTCAGCATATCCAGGGTCGGGATGCCTTCGGTGATGGTGATGATCAGTTTGATGCCTGCGTCGATGGCTTCCAGAATGGAGTCTTTGCAGAACGGCGCCGGAACGTAGATCACGGTGGCGGTTGCGCCGGTCGCTTCTACCGCTTCACGTACGGTGTTGAACACCGGCAGGCCCAGGTGGGTGGTGCCGCCTTTACCTGGCGTCACGCCGCCAACCATCTGCGTACCGTAGGCAATCGCCTGCTCAGAGTGGAATGAACCCTGGCTACCGGTGAAGCCCTGGCAGATGACTTTGGTATCTTTATTAATTAAAACGGACATTATTTCCCCTCCACTGCGGCAACTACCTGCTGAGCGGCATCCGTCAGACTTTTCGCTGCAATAATATTCAGGCCGCTGTCAGCCAGTTTTTTCGCGCCGAGTTCAGCGTTGTTCCCTTCCAGACGCACAACCACCGGGACGTTCACGCCCACTTCTTCTACCGCACCGATGATGCCGTCAGCGATCAGGTCGCAACGTACGATGCCGCCGAAGATGTTCACCAGAACCGCTTTCACGTTGTCGTCAGAGAGGATGATTTTGAAGGCTTCGGTCACGCGCTCTTTGGTTGCGCCGCCGCCCACATCGAGGAAGTTTGCCGGCTCGCCGCCGTGCAGCTTAACGATGTCCATGGTGCCCATTGCCAGGCCCGCACCGTTAACCATGCAACCGATGTTGCCATCGAGTGCCACGTAGTTCAGTTCCCACTGTGCAGCCTGCGCTTCACGTGGATCTTCCTGAGACTGGTCGCGCATTTCGCGCAGATCCGCCTGGCGGAAGAGTGCGTTGCCGTCAGCGCCCAGTTTGCCGTCGAGGCAGATCAGATCGCCCTGTTTGGTGATAACCAGCGGGTTGATTTCGATCAGCGCCAGGTCGCGCTCCAGGAAGATGGTCGCCAGGCCCATGAAGATCTTGGTGAATTGCTGCACCAGTTTGCCTTCCAGACCCAGTTTGAATGCCAGCTCACGTCCCTGGTAAGGCATTGGGCCTGCCAGCGGATCGATAGCGACTTTGTGGATCAGGTGCGGGGTCTCTTCCGCTACTTTCTCGATTTCCACGCCGCCTTCGGTAGAGGCCATAAACACCACGCGACGGGAGCTACGGTCTACCACTGCGCCGAGGTACAATTCTTTTGCAATGTCGGTCGCCGCTTCAACCAGGATCTGGTTAACCGGCTGGCCGCCTGCGTCTGTCTGGTAGGTCACCAGACGTTTGCCGAGCCAATGTTCAGCAAAGGCGCGGATCTCTTCTTTACTGTTAACAACTTTCACACCGCCCGCTTTACCGCGGCCGCCAGCGTGAACCTGACATTTCACTACCCAAGGACCGGCGCCGATTTTAGATGCGGCTTCTTCTGCTTCACGAGGGGTATTGCAGGCATAACCCACCGGAGCCGGCAAGCCATACCGGGCAAACAGCTGTTTTGCCTGATATTCATGTAAGTTCATGTGTTCTATCCATCCTTCAGGGTAATCGTTAGGTCATGCTTTTGTAGGCCCGGCAGTCAAAGTGCCGCCGGGCAGTACGGCTAAAAACTAAACGTCCAGCAGCAGACGGGTTGGATCTTCCAGCAGCTCTTTAATCGCCACCAGGAAGCCCACAGACTCGCGGCCGTCGATCAGACGGTGATCGTAGGAGAGCGCCAGGTACATCATCGGCAGGATCTCGACTTTACCGTCAACCGCCATAGGACGATCTTTGATGGCATGCATGCCCAGGATCGCGCTCTGTGGTGGGTTGATGATCGGGGTAGACATCAGCGAGCCGAATACGCCGCCGTTGGTAATGGTGAAGTTACCGCCGGTCAGGTCTTCTACGGTCAGCTTGCCGTCACGGCCTTTCACGGCCAGTTCTTTGATTTTCTTCTCGATGTCAGCCATGCCCAGGGTGTCTACATCACGCAGAACCGGGGTCACCAGGCCACGCGGGGTAGAAACGGCCATGCTGACATCGAAGTAGTTGTGATAAACCACATCATCGCCATCGATGGAGGCGTTCACTTCCGGGAAGCGTTTCAGGGCTTCAACAACGGCTTTCACGTAGAAGGACATAAAGCCCAGACGGATACCGTGACGTTTTTCAAACGCGTCACCGTACTGCTTACGCAGGTCCATGATTGGCTTCATGTTCACTTCGTTGAAGGTGGTCAGCATCGCGGTGGAGTTTTTCGCTTCCAGCAGACGCTCGGCCACGCGCTTACGCAGGCGAGTCATCGGCACGCGTTTTTCGCTGCGAGCGCCCAGTGCAGGCTGTGCTGCTGGTGCGGCTGCCGGTGCTTTCGCTTCTGCTTTTGCGTCAGAAGGCGCTTTCGCCAGGTGTTTTTCAATGTCTTCACGGGTCAGACGACCACCCACACCGGTGCCTTTAATGGCAGCCGCGTCGAGAGTGTGCTCTGCCAGCAGGCGACGGATCGCCGGGCTGAGTGCGTCGTTCGTCTGCTCTTCCAGAGAAGCCTGTTGGCGCTGGGCCGGTGTAGAGGCTTTTTCTTCAGATTTGGCGCTGGACTCTTTGCCCGCGCTGTTGCCTTCACGCAGGCGACCCAGCAGCTGACGAGAGGTCACGGTCGTGCCTTCATCTTCCAGCACTGCATCCAGAATGCCGTCCGCTGAAGCCGGTACTTCCAGTACCACTTTGTCAGTTTCGATTTCTACCAGCACTTCATCGCGTTTTACCGCGTCGCCTGGTTTTTTATGCCAGGTTGCAACGGTCGCATCAGCGACGGATTCAGGCAGGTCGGGAACAAGAATATCTACGCTACTCATTATTTATCCTTTAATTAATCGACGTTCAGCGCGTCATTAACCAGATCTTGTTGCTGCTTCTGGTGAACGGACATATACCCTACTGCCGGAGAGGCAGAGGCCGGGCGACCTGCGTAACGCAGAGCAGACCCAAATGGAATCACTTCACGGAAATGATGCTGGCTGCAGTACCATGCGCCCTGGTTGAGCGGCTCTTCCTGGCACCAGACAAAATCATGTACGTGAGCATAAGGTTTTAACGCTTCCTGCATCGCCTGATGCGGGAACGGATAAAGCTGTTCGATACGCACGATGGCGACATCTTTCTGATCGTTCTTACGGCGCTGTTCCAGCAGGTCGTAATAAACCTTACCAGAACACATCACGACGCGCTTAACGCCCTGCGGATCCAGGTCGTCAATTTCACCGATGGCCGGCAGGAAAGTGCCATTTGCCAGTTCATCCAGTGAAGAGACCGCCAGCGGGTGACGCAGCAGCGATTTCGGCGACATCACCACCAGCGGACGACGCATCCCGCGCAGCGCCTGACGACGCAGCATGTGGTAGACCTGAGCCGGGGTAGACGGCACGCAGACCTGCATGTTCTGCTCGGCGCAGAGTTGCAGATAACGCTCCAGACGCGCGGAGGAGTGCTCCGGGCCTTGCCCTTCGTAACCGTGCGGCAGCAGCATCACCAGGCCACACATACGGCCCCACTTCTGCTCGCCGGAGCTGATGAACTGGTCGATAACGACCTGCGCACCGTTGGCGAAGTCACCGAACTGCGCTTCCCAGATGGTCAGGGTGCGTGGTTCAGCAGTGGCGTAACCGTATTCAAACGCCAGAACCGCTTCTTCAGAGAGCACGGAGTCCCAGACCTTGAACTGGCCCTGACCGTTATGCACGTGCTGCAGCGGGGTGTAGGTGGAACCGTTAGTCTGGTTATGGATCACCGCATGGCGGTGGAAGAAGGTGCCGCGGCCCGCATCTTCACCGGACAGACGCACAGGAATACCTTCGTCAACCAGGGTCGCGTAGGCCAGGTTCTCTGCACCGCCCCAGTCGAACAGCTTCTCACCTGACGCCATTGACTGACGGTCAGCGTAGATCTTCTGCACGCGGGACTGCATTTCGATAGCTTCTGGTACGGTGCTGATGCGTTTTGCCAGCTCCTGCAGACGCTTCATCTCGACCTTGTTCGGGTAGCTCTCATCCCACTCGTGGTTGAGGTACGGCGACCAGGTGAAGGAGTGCATGTTCATTGGACGCAGCTCTTTCACCACGCATTCGCCCGCATCCAGCGCATCGCGGTAGAGGTTGACCATCTCGGTCGCATCTTCCAGCGTCACAACCTTGTCCGCTTCCAGCTTGTCAGCGTAGATTTTGCGCGGGGTCGGATGCTTTTTGATTTTCTGGTACATCAGCGGCTGGGTTGCGCTTGGCTCATCTGCTTCGTTATGGCCATGACGGCGGTAGCAGAACAGGTCGATCAGCACATCGCGTTTAAAGGTATTACGGAAGTCCAGCGCCAGACGGGTCACGAAAGCAACGGCTTCCGGGTCATCCGCGTTCACGTGGAAAATTGGCGCCTGAACCATCTTGCCGATGTCGGTGCAGTATGGGGTAGAACGCGCATCCAGTGGGTTAGAGGTGGTGAAGCCCACCTGGTTGTTGATCACGATGCGAACGGTACCGCCCACTTCGTAACCACGCGCTTTAGACATGTTCAGGGTTTCCTGAACCACGCCCTGACCGGTAATGGCCGCATCGCCGTGAATGGTAATTGGCAGCACTTTGTTGCTGCTCGGCTCGTCCAGACGATCCAGACGGGCGCGCACGGAACCGATAACCACCGGGCTAACGATCTCAAGGTGCGACGGGTTGAACGCCAGCGCCATGTGAACCAGGCCGCCGTTGGTTTCGATATCTGATGAGAAGCCCATGTGGTACTTCACGTCACCGGTACCGAGGTGTTCTTTATGTTTGCCTGCGAATTCGTCGAACAGATCCTGTGGTTTTTTACCCAGCACGTTGATCAGTACGTTCAGACGACCACGGTGGGCCATGCCCAGTACCACTTCGCGGGTGCCGCTATTACCTGCATGGCGGATCAGCTCTTTCAGCATTGGCACCAGCGCATCGCCGCCTTCCAGCGAGAAGCGTTTTGCACCCGGGAATTTGGCACCGAGGTAGCGCTCCAGCCCTTCTGCTGCGGTCAGTTCGCTAAGGAAGCGTTTTTTCTCTTCCGCATTGAAGGTGGATTTACCGGCAACCGATTCAATACGCTGCTGGATCCAGCGTTTTTCTTCGGTGGAGGTGATGTGCATATATTCCGCACCGATGGAGCCGCAGTAGGTTTGCTTCAGCGCCTCCAGCAGATCGCCCAGCTTCATCGTGTCTTTGCCGATAGCGAAAGAACCCACGTTAAAGGTTTCCTGGAAATCAGCTTCGGTCAGATCGTGATAAGCCGGGTCGAGATCTGCCACACGCTCCTGCTGCCACAGTCCCAGCGGATCCAGATTCGCATGCTGGTGGCCACGGAAACGGTAGGCGTTAATCAGCTGCAGGACTTTAACCTGCTTTGCATTGGTGTCAGGATCGGAGATGGCGGAAGAGTAACGTGAGGCATCCTTCGCCAGACGACGGAAATAATCACGTGTTTTGGAATGAAATTGATCCGGTTTGACTCCTGTTCCAGGTAACTGCTGGAACATCGAACGCCAGTTAGCGTCCACTGAGTCAGGGTCGGTTAAGAAGTCTTCATAGAGCTGTTCAATCCAGCTCTGGTTCGCACCAGAGAGGAATGAAGAGTCCAGCCAGGCTTTCATTGCGCCGTTCTGCATCGTGATCCCTTAAGCATTTTTATGCTTACTTTCGCCGTAGAAACTACCACGCACACCACGTGTACGTGCCGGGGTTCACCTGCGAGCTCTTTTCATTTGGCTCGCGAAGGAACCTTTAGAAACTGTCTAAATAATCTTCGTCGTTCCGGCTGCGATTGCGTTGCGGCTTTCACTCACCCCATTCACATAGTCACTATGCTATGGGGATTCATTCAACCGCGCCTTGTCTCGCGCTGAACGTCTCGATTATTTATTCATCTGGCAGTTTTTAAAGGTTTCTGCAATCTATCCCCTCTCCCCTGTGGGGAGAGGGTTAGGGTGAGGGGAACCGCGTTCCCCTCTTATGACTTACGCACTGCGCTGCAGCAGCATCGACTTGATGTGGCCGATAGCGCGCGTCGGGTTCAGCCCCTTAGGACATACACTGACGCAGTTCATGATGCTGTGGCAGCGGAATACGCTGAAAGCGTCACTCAGCCCTTCCAGGCGGTTGTCGGTTTCGGTATCACGGCTGTCAATCAGGAAGCGGTATGCTGCCAGCAGGCCAGCCGGGCCGATAAACTTGTCCGGGTTCCACCAGAACGACGGGCAAGAGGTCGAACAACATGCACAGAGAATACACTCATACAGGCCATCGAGTTTTTCACGCTGCTCTGGCGACTGTAAATGCTCGCGAGCGGGTGGATTTTGCCCATTATTCAATAAGTAAGGCTTAATCTTCTCATATTGTGCATAGAATTGCCCCATGTCCACCACCAAATCACGAACAACCGGCAGACCTGGCAGAGGCCGGATCACAATCTTCTGTCCCGCACGCTGTAGCGCAGAGATAGGGGTGATGCAGGCCAGACCGTTTTTGCCGTTCATGTTCAGGCCGTCGGAGCCACACACGCCTTCACGGCAGGAACGACGGAATGACAGTGTCGGATCTTTTTCTTTCAGCTGCATTAACGCATCAAGCAGCATCATGTCCCGGCCTTCTTCCGCTTCCAGGGTGTAATCCTGCATATGCGGAGCGTCATCAACATCCGGGTTATAACGATAAACTGAGAATTCGAGTTTCATTGTCCTGTCTCCGCATTAATAAGTACGAATCTTCGGCGGGAACGCCGGACGCAGTTTCGGTTCCATATTGACGCTACGACGTGTCATGGATTCCGACTCTGGCAGGTACAGGGAATGGCACAGCCAGTTTTCGTCGTCACGATCCGGGAAGTCGAAGCGGCTATGCGCGCCACGGCTTTCGGTACGGAAGTTTGCAGAGACCGCAGTCGCGTAAGCGGTTTCCATCAGGTTATCCAGCTCCAGACACTCCACGCGCTGGGTGTTGAACTCGCTGGAAGTATCGTCCAGACGGGCATTTTTCAGACGCTCGCGGATCGCTTTCAGCTGCTCAAGCCCTTTCGCCATCGCATCACCTTCACGGAATACCGAGAAGTTGTGCTGCATGCACTCCTGCAGCGCCTTACGAATCTCTACTGGATCTTCGCCGTTGCGGTTACCGTTCCAGCGATTCAGACGTTCCAGAGAGGCGTCGATATTCGCGTCGGTGGCATCACGCAGCGGCCCCTGCTCAGCAATAGACTCTTGCAGATGCAGACCCACCGCACGACCAAACACCACCAGGTCGAGAAGCGAGTTGCCGCCCAGACGGTTGGCGCCGTGTACGGATACGCAGGCAATTTCGCCTACCGCGAACAGGCCCGGGATCACCACGTCTTCGCCCTGCTCGTTCACGGTCAGCGCCTGGCCGGTCACTTTGGTCGGAATACCGCCCATCATGTAGTGGCAGGTTGGGATTACCGGGATCGGCTCTTTAACCGGGTCGACGTGAGCAAAGGTACGGGACAGCTCCAGGATGCCTGGCAGACGTGATTCCAGAACCTCTTTACCCAGGTGGTCAAGTTTCAGCTTCGCGTGCGGCCCCCACGGACCGTCGCAGCCACGACCTTCACGGATTTCGATCATGATGGAACGCGCCACCACGTCACGACCCGCCAGATCTTTCGCATTCGGGGCATAACGCTCCATGAAGCGCTCGCCATGTTTGTTCAGCAGGTAGCCACCTTCACCGCGGCAGCCTTCTGTAACCAGCACGCCCGCACCGGCGATACCGGTTGGGTGGAACTGCCACATCTCCATATCCTGCACCGGCACGCCAGCGCGGATCGCCATACCGACGCCGTCACCGGTGTTGATATGGGCGTTAGTGGTGGACTGGTAAATACGGCCTGCACCGCCGGTTGCCAGCACGGTTGCGCGGGCTTTGAAGTAGACGACTTCACCGGTTTCGATGCACAGCGCGGTACACCCTACGATCGCGCCATCTTCGTTTTTCACCAGATCCAGGGCATACCACTCGGAGAAGATGGTAGTTTTGTTCTTCAGGTTCTGCTGATACAGGGTATGCAGAAGCGCGTGACCGGTACGGTCGGCCGCTGCTGCGGTACGGGCCGCCTGCTCGCCGCCGAAGTCCTTCGACTGGCCGCCAAACGGACGTTGATAGATGGTGCCGTTCTCCAGGCGGGAGAAAGGCAGACCCATATGGTCCAGCTCCAGAATCGCTTCCGGGCCGGTTTTACACATATATTCAATGGCGTCCTGGTCACCGATGTAATCGGAGCCTTTCACCGTGTCGTACATATGCCATTCCCAGTTATCATCATGGGTATTACCGAGCGCGACGGTGATGCCACCCTGCGCAGATACGGTATGGGAACGGGTCGGGAAGACTTTAGAGAGCAGCGCACAGCTCTGGCCGCTCTGGGAAATTTGCAGCGCCGCGCGCATACCTGCGCCACCGGCTCCAATCACTACAGCATCAAATTCTCTGACTGGCAGTTTCATTACACACCCCATACCACAACGAATCCATAAATAACGTAAACCGCCAGGGCAACCACGATTGCCAGCTGCAGCGTCAGACGAATCGCCACGGGTTTAACGTAATCGGTCAATACCTGCCACATGCCAATCCACGCATGGATAAGGATGGAGGCCAACGCCAGCAGGGTGAAGACTTTGGTGAATGCCGAACCGAAGAAACCGGTCCAGATTTCCCACGTCAGGTCGCCGCTGGTGGCAAAGAAACCGATCATGTAGATGATGTAGAGGGTGAGAACGATAGCGGTAGCACGGACCAGAATGAAGTCATGTACGCCGTTGCGTCCCAATGCGGAGGCGTTGCTTACCATACGAGGACTCCTGCGAGAAGTGAAAGCACGACAGTGATGACAAATGAAATGTTAGCGGTGCGTTTGCCGGATTCGAAGGTCTCTTCCAGGTAACCAACGTCCATCAGCATATGGCGAACACCGCCGACGACGTGATAGGCCAGCGCGGTCAGGATGCCCCACATGATAAATTTCACGAAGAAACCGTTCATGATGTCGGAGGCCTGCTGGAATCCTGCTGGAGACGAGAGGCTGGTACCCAGCAACCATAACAGGATACCCACCGCGACAAACGTGATCACACCGGATACACGATGAAGGATGGACGCTATTGCCGTTACAGGGAATCGGATCGTTTTCAGATCCAGATTGACAGGTCTTTGTTTTTTCACATTTCTTATCATGAATAACGCCCACATGCTGTTCTTATAGTTTCCTTCCTCCGGACTGCGATGCGGGTCAGACAGCGTGCCTTTTATATAACTGTGCGTCATGCAAAACATTGCTTCCAGATGCTCAAATGACACGTTACAACGCTGGTTGGCTCGGGATTGCAGGGTTTTCCGGAGACCTGGCGGCAGTATAGGCCGTTCACAAAATCATTACAATTAACCTACATACAGTTTGTCTGGTTTTATGCGGAACAGTGATCAGGGTCACGATAACAACATCTTTTTAATTTTTAATCATCTGATTTGACAAATGTTAAACATTATTGTTACAAACATCACCAGAAAAGGCATATAATGCGCAAAAGTTATGAGGTCTCTCTTTCACCTGAGAATAAGTTATGTAACAGTGTGATGGTATTGACCGAAGTTATCAGGACAGTTATTAGTGATATACAGGTTTGAATAATTCGGACTGCGCAAACACTGATTTGCTGTTATTTCTCTGGTTTCTCATTTGTTTACCTGCTAGCGCCATTGCTCTGTACCCTGGTTTCTCCTCGTGAGCTGAGCGGCGAGCCAAATAACAAACTGGTAACAATGATAAATCAGCTGAATGCAAATCCGGTTAAGGGCAGTCTTAAGCAATAAGGCGCTAAGGAGACCGTAAATGGCTGATACTAAGGCAAAAATCACCCTAAATGGTGATGATGCTATCGAACTGGATGTGCTAAAAGGCACGCTCGGTCAGGATGTTATTGATATCCGTAGTCTTGGTTCAAAAGGTATGTTTACCTTTGACCCTGGTTTTACCTCCACCGCATCTTGCGAATCCAAAATCACCTATATCGACGGTGACGAAGGTATCCTGCTGCACCGCGGTTTCCCCATCGATCAGTTAGCCACTGAATCCAACTATCTGGAAGTGTGCTACATCCTGCTGAACGGCGAAAAGCCGACTCAGGAACAGTACGATGAGTTCAAAACCACCGTTACCCGCCACACCATGATTCATGAGCAGATTACCCGTCTGTTCCATGCGTTCCGTCGTGATTCCCATCCGATGGCGGTCATGTGTGGGATCACCGGTGCGCTGGCTGCGTTCTACCATGACTCGCTGGATGTAAATAATCAGCGTCATCGCGATATCGCTGCATTCCGTCTGCTGTCCAAAATGCCAACCATGGCTGCGATGTGTTACAAATACTCCATCGGACAGCCGTTTGTTTATCCACGCAACGACCTCTCCTACGCCGGTAACTTCCTGCGCATGATGTTCGCCACGCCGTGTGAAGAGTATGAAGTGAACCCGGTTCTGGAACGCGCCATGGATCGTATTCTGATCCTGCACGCTGACCACGAGCAGAACGCCTCTACCTCTACCGTGCGTACCGCTGGCTCCTCTGGCGCCAACCCGTTCGCCTGTATCGCAGCAGGTATTGCCTCCCTGTGGGGACCGGCACACGGCGGCGCGAACGAAGCGGCACTGAAGATGCTGGAAGAGATCAGCTCCGTTGAGCACATTCCTGAGTTCGTGCGTCGCGCGAAAGACAAGAATGACTCCTTCCGTCTGATGGGCTTCGGTCACCGTGTTTACAAAAACTACGATCCGCGTGCAACCGTGATGCGTGAAACCTGCCATGAAGTGCTGAAAGAGCTGGGCACTAAAGATGACCTGCTGCAGGTGGCGATGGAGCTGGAACACATCGCGCTGAACGACCCGTACTTCATTGAGAAGAAACTCTACCCGAACGTCGATTTCTACTCCGGTATCATCCTGAAAGCGATGGGTATTCCGTCTTCCATGTTTACCGTGATCTTCGCGATGGCGCGTACCGTGGGCTGGATTGCGCACTGGAACGAAATGCACACCGAAGGGATGAAAATTGCGCGTCCACGTCAGCTGTACACCGGCTACGAGCAGCGTAATTTCGAAACGGCGATCACCAAACGCTAAACGCATGAGGGCAGCCTGATGCCCTCCCCCTCTCTTACAGGGAGAGGAGGCAAAATAAAAAACGGTAACCCAAGGGTTACCGTTTTATTTTTACCTTCGCCACCCGGCTTTTATACCTGGCACCCAGGGCACCAGTAAAAGGGGCGTGAAGAGAGCGTGGTCTTCTCTATCTTCCCGCCGCACCGTTCACACTTTTTCCCTGCGCGATGAAAAACCTTAAAACGGAACAACGCCCCGTGATGCTTATTGTCATTCACTACGCCGCGGGTGTTGTACGACAGGCGCGGGATCGCCAACAGCGCGTGCGCCAGCGCATCGAGCTGTCGGTCAGTTAACTGTGACGCCTTGTGCTGGGGTGCCAGCCCTACCTCCCACAGGATCTCAACCCGCAGATAATTCCCTAACCCCGCCAGAAACGCCTGATCCAGCAATAGCCCGGAAAACTGGCGATTGCGGAATTTTGCTGATAGTAACCGCGCTTTGACATCTTCTGCCGTCAGGCTTAAATCCAGCACATCCGGCCCCACCCGCTGCAGGAAGGGATGGGTGGCAAGCTGCTCCGGCATCAGCATTTCGATATCCGAGGCGCTGTAAAGCAGGATGGTTTTTTCTGCGGTCTGTAACTTAACGCGCAGCACCCGCGTGGTCTGCGGCTCCTGGCCGGTTTCCACCACCCGCCAGACGCCGTAAAGCTGGTTATGGCTGTAGAGCGTCAGCTGGTTAGAGAAGTGGGTAAGAAGCGCTTTGCCCCGTGTCTCCACATGCGTAACCCTCTCCCCGATAAGCCGGGATTCAAAGGGTTTTAGCTGAGGAAAAGCAAACCACACGTCGGTGAGCGGTTTGCCTTTTATCGCCGCCTCAAGGCTGTCCGCCGCGCGGCGGATCTCCGGTCCTTCTGGCATCGTAATGTCCTGTATTAGTGCGTTGCGCCGCCAACCACCTTGATGTCGTGCGCTTGTCGCAACGCCACCGTAATGGCAATCTCCAGCGCCTGCTTCACGGTTTGCGCGGCCATGCTCGGGGCGCCAGGATGCGCCGCGGCCTGCTCGGGCAGGTATGGAATATGGATAAATCCGCCTTTTACCTCCGGCCAGTCCGCCAGCTTGTGCAGCACGCCATACATCACATGGTTGCAGACGAATGTGCCAGCCGTTTGCGAAACCGAAGCAGGAATACCGGCCTCGCGGAGCGCCGTCACCATCGCTTTGATCGGCAGGGTGCTAAACCAGGCCGCCGGACCATCCGGTACGATAGCGACGTCCACCGGCTGCTGCCCACGGTTATCCGGGATACGGGCATCATCGACGTTGATCGCCACCCGTTCCACGGTCACATCCACGCGCCCACCGGCCTGGCCTATCGCCAGCACTACTGACGGCTGCAGGGCATCAATGGCCGCATTCAGAACTTCTAACGACTCGCCGAACACGCAGGGCAACTGCCGCGCCACTACGCGGCAGTCGTCAATAATGGTCCCATCCAGCAGCTTTACCACTTCCCATGACGGGTTAACGGTTTCGCCGCCAAAGGGTTCAAATCCCGTGATTAATACGGTTTGCATCATTTCTCCTTACAGGAACATCAGGAAGTAGAGCAGGAAAACGTTGGCAATCAGCAGCAGCACCCCGGTAGGCACCTGCGCTTTGATAACCGCATTTTTATCCGGCAACTCCAGCAGGGCGGCGGGCACAATGTTGAAGTTGGCCGCCATTGGCGTCATCAGCGTACCGCAGTAGCCGGAGAACATGCCAATCGCCGCCATCACCGCCGGGTTGCCGCCGTGCTGCAACACCAGAATCGGAATGCCGATCCCGGCCGTGACAATCGGGAAAGCGGCAAAGGCGTTGCCCATCACCATGGTCAGCAGCGCCATACCGATGGCATAGACCGCCACCGCGATAAACCGGCTATCGACCGCCAGATACGTCTGGGTAAGATACGAAATCCCCTCCCCGACCCCGGCGGCGGTAAACAGCAGGCCAAGGGTGGCGAGGATCTGCGGCAGAATAAAGGCCCAACCGATGGAGTCGAGCAGACGGCGAGCCTCCTGCAGCGGCTGATGCACGTTTTCGTGGGTCATTTTGATCGCCATCGCCAGACCTATCAGCGAACCGACCGTCATCGAGAAGAGCGTCACCAGCGTTGCGTGGTTGCCCGGCCCGAACAGGGTTTCCTGGAGGCCCGGAATGTGGTTAAACATCAGCACGCCCACCACCGTCACTACCGGAATGGCCAGCGCCGGTAAGAACAGGCGATTACCCAGACGCTTCGCGCTGCTCTCACGCTCTTCCGCCGTGCGCTGGTGATAGCTGCCCAGACGCACCCCACCAAAACCGGCAATCAGCGCCAGCACGACAACCGCCACCCCTACCGCGATATGAACGGTTCGCTTGTCACCCACCAGATCGTAAGTCCAGGTGCCGAGCAGGAACAGCAGACCGTAAATGCCCCAGAACAGGCCAGTCGTGATGCGTCGCGGGTTGGCTTTATCGCGAAACGACATCAGCGCCACGATCAGCAGGATCAGCCCTGCCAGCCAGTAGAGATAACTTTGCTGGAAATTCATTTCACTTCTCCCTGCACTTTGGCCAGCTCACGCTCCAGATGCTTATCCAGGCGGTACAGGCGGGTCGCGTGGATCGCAAAGGCGCAGAGCGCGGTCGGGATCCCCCACAGGGCAATATGCAGCGGTTCCGTCTGGATCCCGCCGGATTCGAGCATAAAGTTATGCATAAAGATGATGGCACCAAAGGCGACAAAGATATCTTCGCCAAAGAACAGCCCGACGTTATCGGTGGCCGCCGACATCGCCCGCAGGCGATAACGCACCGCGCCCGGCAGTTCGCCATACTTCTTCTCTGCTGCCCCTTCCGCCATCGGTGCCAGCAAAGGGCGCACCATCTGCGGGTGACCGCCGAGACTGGTCAGCCCCATCGCCGCCGAGGCTTCGCGGACAAACAGATAGACGATCAGCAGACGACCGGCGGTGGCGCTGTGGATCTTCGCGATCCACGCCTGCGCCCGCTCTTTCAGGCCGTGACGCTCCAGCAGGCCGATAACCGCCAGCGGGATCAGCAGGATAAAGGGCAGGTTGCGGGTATTCAGGAACCCTTCACCCAGTTTTTCCAGAATGGTGGCAATCGGCATATGCGCCGCAAGGCCGGTGACGATCCCGGCGACAATGACCACCAGCACCGGGTTAAAGCGTAAAAGAAACCCGACCACAATCACCGCGATACCGATGAGTGGCCAGAGGGATAGCGTCTCTGCCATGTTCTCTTTCCTGTTGTTGTGTTTGCAAGTGTGCGTTATGCACTGATTTTTATATTATTTGCTTCAAATTCTGTACGCAGGCGACGGGCAAAGGCCAGCGCGTGTTCCCCGTCACCGTGGATGCACACCGTCTGCGCGTGCACGGTTGCCCATTCACCGGTAATACTCTTCACCCGTCCGTGCTGGAGCATCTCCAGGGTTTGCGCCAGGGCCTGATTTTCATCGGCGATCAGCGCTCCGGCCTGGGTGCGCGGCACCAGGCTGCCGTCAGCCTGATAACCCCGATCGGCAAAAACCTCCTCGCGGGTAATCAGGCCAAAGCGCGTCCCTGCCCGGATCAGCTCGCTGCCCGCCAGCCCCACCAGAATTAAATCCGGGTCGATGGTAACGGTAGCGCGGGCAATGGCATCGGCCAGCTCACGATCTTTTGCCGCCTGGTTATAGAGCATGCCGTGCGGTTTCACATGACGCAGCTGCCCCCCTTCGGCGCGAACAATCGCCGCCAGGGCGCCAATCTGGTACAGCATTTGCGCGTAGACCGTGTCCGGCGGCAGGGTCATGGCCGTGCGGCCAAAGTTTTCCCGGTCCGGGAAGCTGGGGTGCGCCCCAATGGCCACGCCGTTTGTCAGCGCCTCACGCACGCAGGCCAGCATGGTCCGGGCATCACCGGCGTGAAAGCCGCAGGCAATGTTCGCAGACGATACCAGCTTTAACAGCGCAGCATCGCTGCCGCAGCCTTCGCCTAAATCAGCATTTAAATCAACCGCGATCATGTAACCTCCACGCCAGTTGTTCGATGTATTGCTTCTGGATCCGCCGCGCGTCGAGCGCCTCTTCCAGCGTACAGGGGACAAAGTGGATCGGCTGCCCGAGTGGGGCCTGTGCCAGGTGGTACATATCGGCCTCGATGATGCAGGCGATCCGTGGATACCCCCCGGTGGTCTGCGCATCGTTCATCAGCACGATCGGCTGCCCGTTGTGCGGCACCTGAATGACGCCCGGCAGCAGACCGTGCGACAGCATTTCACGCTCGGTATTGCGCACCAGCTTCTGCCCCTGCAGGCGATACCCCATACGGTTACTTTGCGGGCTAAGCTGCCACGGCAGGCGCCAGAGCGCATCCTGCGAGGCCTTATCAAACTCGTGATACTCCGGCCCCGGCAAGACGCGCACGCGGTTATCCCACAGCAGTTGTTTTACCCCCTGGGCTTCGATGAACGCCCGCGCGCCAGGCCGAACGGCCAGGCGATCGCCATCTTTCAGCAGGCGTCCCTCGTGACCACCCAGCCCCACTTTCAGGTCGGTGCTGAGAGAGTTCATGACCGATGGCACGTCGATACCGCCCGCAATCGCCAGATAGCTGCGCATGCCACGGCGGGGACGATTCAGGGTGAGCTGTTGCCCGGCTTTCACCGGCAGACGCCAGCCGGTCCAGACCGCTGCGCCGTCAAGGTGGGCGTCGCAGCCCGCCCCGGTCAGGGCAAACCAGCCGTCTTGCTCGAATTCGAAAGTACACTGCCCGAGGGTGATCTCCAGCGCAGCATCGTCCGGGTCATTCCCCACCAGCAGATTGCCGATCTGTAATGCCGGTTTATCCAGCGCGCCACAGTAGCTGATCCCTGACTGGCGAAAACCGATACGTCCGCCATCCTGCACCGAGGTATATAACCCTGCGCGAATAATTTTTAGCATACCCCCTCCTTTTGCGGGATAAACCGCACGGTATCGCCCGGTCGCAACAGCACCGGCTCGTCACGATGGGGATCAAACAGCGGCAGCGGAGTGTGCCCAATCAGCTGCCAGCCGCCAGGGGTGGCTAACGGATAAATGCCGGTTTGCGCCCCGCCAATCCCCACCGAGCCAGCCGGAACCAGCAGCCGGGGCTCATCCCGGCGCGGCGTCGCCAGCTGCTCGGGCAACCCGCCCAAATAAGGAAAGCCCGGCTGAAAACCTAAAAACCAGACCACATAATCAACGGAGGCGTGAAGCTCCACGACCTGTTTCTCGGTCAGCCCGGCGTGCCGGGCCACCTCGCCCAGATCGGGGCCTGCTGCGGTGCCATAGACGACGGGAATGTCGATATTGCGGGACTCAGGTTCCAGCGCCTCGCTCTCCTCCCACCAGCGCTGCAGACGCTCAATCGCATCCAGCGCCAGCGAGTGAGGATTGCGCAACACCACGGTGATGTTATTCATCCCCGGAATGGCTTCCACCACTTCGGGGATCTCCCCCAGCCGCTGGGTCAGGCGCCAGATCCGTTTTTGCGTCGCCAGCGTGACCGGCGGCTCCAGTTCCAGCACTACGGCGGTTTCGCCTAACAGATAACAACGTGCTCGCTGCACTTATACACCTCTCATCAGGCTGGATTAGGGATATCCACAAAGGTGACATCCAGGTCAGTCGTTTCCGTCAACCATTCGCTGAGGGCACGGATGCCGCCGCGTTCCGTGGCATGGTGTCCCGCGGCATAAAAATGCAGCCCCTGCTCCCGGGCAGAGTGAATGGTTTGCTCCGACACTTCGCCGGTAATAAAGGCATCGACGCCAAAGCGCGCCGCGCTGTCAATAAAGCTCTGCCCGCCGCCAGTACACCAGGCGACGCGCTGTACGTTGTCCGGCCCGGTGTCGCCGCTCCACAGCGGACGACGCCCCAGACGGGCTTCAATCCAGGAGGCCAGTTCCAGGCCCGGTACCGGCATGGATAGCTCGCCCCAGGGCACCAGCGGCTCGATTTCGCCCATGACGGTAATGCCGAGCAGCGCCGCCAGCTGGGCGTTGTTCCCCAGCTGCGGGTGAGCGTCCAGCGGCAGATGCCAGCCGTAGAGGTTGATGTCGTTTTCCAACAGCGTTTTCAGGCGATTGCGCTTCATACCGCGGATCACCGGGGATTCGCCTTTCCAGAAATAGCCGTGGTGGACAATTACCGCATCGGCTTTCTGGCGCACTGCTTCATCGATCAGCGCCTGACTTGCGGTCACCCCGGTTACAATCTTCTGCACCTGCTCACGCCCTTCTACCTGCAGGCCGTTCGGCGCATAGTCACTAAAGCTGCTGCTGTTCAGCTTGTCGTTAATCAGTTTTTCCAGTTCACTGTTTTTCATTGTTGCTCCCTTACGCTTTTCGGGCGGCTTCATACGCTGCCAGCGTGGCTACGCGCGCCTGTTTATGATCGACAACCGGGCGCGGATAATCGAGGGTGATCCCCTGCTTGTCTGCCCAGGTCCAGGGGTCATGGATGGCCTTGTCCGGCACGGCGGCCAGCTCCGGCAGCCAGCGGCGGATAAACACGCCGTCGGAATCGAACTTCTGCCCCTGGGTTGTCGGGTTAAAAATACGAAAATAAGGGGCCGCGTCGGTGCCGGTTGACGCCGCCCACTGCCAGCCGCCGTTGTTGGCGGCCAGGTCGCCATCAATCAACTGCGAAATAAAGTAACGTTCCCCGGCTCGCCAGTCGATCAGCAGATCTTTCACCAGAAAACTGGCGGTAATCATACGTAGGCGGTTATGCATCCAGCCTGTTTCATTCATCTGGCGCATGGCGGCATCGACGATCGGGTAGCCGGTCTGTCCATATTGCCAGGCCCGCAACTGAGTCTCGTCTGCCTGCCACTGAACGTTATCAGTCCAACGAATGAAGGGTCGATATTTACACAAATCAGGGTGATACGTCATCAGGTGGCGATAAAACTCTCGCCAGATCAGTTCATTTAGCCATACCGAACCCGGGCCGCCTTCCAGGGCCTGGGGTTGCTCGGCGAGCAATCTGTGCAGGCACTGGCGGGGGGAAAGCACCCCCAGTGCCAGACAGGCGGAGAGACGGCTGGTGCCTTCGATAGCCGGGAAATCACGCTGTGTCTCGTAGTCGCCCGCGCTCTGCTGGCAGAACTGGCGCAGCCGGGCAATCGCCTCTTTCTCGCTCGCCGGAAACAGGTCTGCATCGAACGCCTGCTGCGGGTAGTCGAACTCCAGCGTCTCCAGCGTAACTTTTTCGCCCTCGCGCCCGGCAGGTGCCGCCGCACACTCAGGTAGCCCCTCTTTCAGTCGCCGCAGCCAGGCGTTTTTGAAGGGCGTAAACACTTTGTACATCTCGTGATTACCGGTCATGACGCTGCCGGGAGGCAGGATAACGCTGTCATCAAATCCCTGACACGTCACGTCCTCCAGCGCGCGCTCCAGCTGGCGATCGCGCTGTTGCTCGTTCAGTTCGTACTGATAGTTATAAAAAAGTTGGGTGACGTCATGCTCGGCGCAAATCTGCGCCACTTTCTCTGCTTGTGCCGCAAAATCATCGACCTGAGCGTACAGCAGCGGAATGCCTTTATCGGCCAGCTGCTGCTGTAAGCCGTTGAGATGGGCGTGAAGAAACGCGGCCTGGCGCTGTGCCATCGCGTGCTGCTGCCACTGTTGCGGCGTAGCGATGAAAAGCGCCAGTACGCGGGCATTTTTGTTGCGACAGGCGGCGGCAAGCGCCAGGTTGTCGTGGATGCGCAGATCGGCGCGAAACCAGACCAGATGGGTGGCCATAACACTCCAGTGATTATCGTCTGTAACATCTACAAGTCACCGAGGATACTTCGCTTTAACAAGTGTAGCCATATTGGAATAAAAAAGGCCGCCCTGATGGCGGCCTTAACGCTATTTGTCCTGCATGTACGCGGTAAGGGCAACGGATACGACAGACTCGTCACTTCTTACCACGAATACGCTGGTAACAATGAACGCAATACAAAGATAGCGTTTCATTATGCGGTCCCTGCATATAAACCGCTCCACCGTTCACCACCGGTGATAATCCGGCAGACACAAGCTCTGGAAGATCCTGATTTACGGTTGTGAATGCACCTTTCCCGGGACCGATGCCCATGTGCGAGATGGCAGAAAGGGACGACACATCATAGTAACATCCTGGCTCATAGGCAGACCGCCACAGGCCTTTCCGAATTCATTTAGATTGATTACATTTCCCCTGAGAGCGGTTAAGGATAAGATAGTCTTCTCTGGAAGAGCCTGATAGCTCCACCCAACGGACCGCGAATCCCGAGGGATAAAAAAAACCGCCACATTGCTGTGGCGGTTTTTTGTTGGTGCAAGTGCTGTGTGTAGTCTTTCTGAATGCTTAATAAAAATCACAAATGGCTTTTTCGGCCTGATCCATCCACACCGGTTTATCGCTGGTTTTAGCCCAGACGCGATGCAGATAGCTATAAAAACGAGAACGCTCTTTCCAGAAAAGCATCACTGGTAACGCCAGAACACCCGCTAAAACAGCGAAAGTGCGGCGAATAAAAACGATATGTGCCGGATAAGCTTTGTAAGATTCCATCATTTTCTCCCCTTTTTCTGGCCGGAAACCCTCTCCGGAAAATTGAAATTGCTTAACTGAGGAAAATAATAACGCTTTGGTTGTAATTTTACTACTCATCCGACCACTTTTTTGGTGAATAAGAAGGTACTTTACAATTCATACCGTAATTAAGTTACATAAAAGTTAAATTTATACTAACCATTAGTTAAATTAGGGTCTTATCCCTCTTTATACTTTTTTTACACCTCCCCCTCCGATTTTTGCGAAATCTTTGCGCCCGAAATTTTAGCCTTTGCACCAAGACTAATGTCACCCGGAGGTGAATTGTGAGTGCAGGTGTAATCGCGGGCATCGTGCTGGTGTTCCTGTTACTGGGGTATCTGATTTATGCCCTGTTGAACGCGGAGGCATTCTGATGGCCGCACAAGGATTTCTGCTTATTGCCGGCTTTCTGCTGGTGCTCCTGGTGCTCGCCCGCCCGCTGGGGATGTGGCTGGCGCGGATGATCAACGGCCTGCCGTTGCCGGGGGTGCAAGCCCTTGACGCCGGGTTACTGCGAATGCTCGGGATCCGCACCGGCGAGATGGACTGGCGTCACTATCTGCTGGCGATCCTGTTGCTGAATGGGGTGGGTCTGGCGGTGCTGTTCGCCATGCTGATGCTACAGGGTTATCTGCCGCTTAATCCTCAGCAGCTTCCGGGCCTCTCCTGGCATCTGGCGCTGAACACTGCGGTCAGCTTTGTCAGTAATACCAACTGGCAGTCCTATGCCGGAGAGACCACTCTGAGCTATTTCAGCCAGATGGCGGGCCTGACGGTACAAAATTTCCTCTCGGCCGCCAGCGGCATTGCGGTGATTTTTGCCCTCATCCGCGCCTTTGCTCGCCAGAATGTCACCACACTCGGCAACGCCTGGGTCGACCTGACCCGCATCACCCTGTGGGTGTTGCTGCCGCTGTCGCTGGTCATCGCCTTGCTGTTTATCCAGCAGGGGGTGTTGCAAAACCTGCTGCCTTATCAGCCCTTCACCTCGCTGGAGGGGGCAAAGCAGCTGCTGCCGATGGGGCCGGTGGCCTCGCAGGAGGCGATAAAAATACTTGGCACCAACGGGGGCGGCTTCTTCAATGCGAACTCTGCCCATCCGTTTGAGAACCCCACGGCACTGACGAACGTGGTGCAGATGCTGGCGATCTTCCTGATCCCCGCCGCGCTGTGCTTTGCCTTTGGCGAGGCGGTCAGCGAACGTCGCCAGGGGCATGCGATCCTCTGGACCATGTCCATCATCTTTGCGATCTGCGCAGCGCTGGTGATGTGGGCGGAATGGCAAGGCAACAGCCACTTCATGCTGCTGGGGGCAGACAGCAACAGCAATATGGAGGGCAAAGAGAGCCGCTTTGGCATTCTTGCCAGCAGCCTGTACGCCGTGGTCACGACTGCGGCCTCCTGCGGGGCGGTTAACGCCATGCACGACTCTTTCACCGCGTTGGGCGGGATGATCCCGCTGTGGCTGATGCAGATTGGTGAAGTGGTGTTTGGCGGCGTCGGATCGGGTCTGTACGGCATGCTGCTGTTTGTGCTGCTGGCGGTGTTTATCGCCGGGTTGATGATTGGCCGCACCCCGGAATATCTGGGCAAGAAAATCGACGTGCGGGAGATGAAGCTTACCGCGCTGGCGATCCTCGTCACCCCGGCGCTGGTGCTGCTTGGTACCGCGCTGGCGCTGATGACCGACGCCGGACGCAGCGGCATTTTCAACCCCGGCATCCACGGGTTCAGCGAGGTGCTGTACGCAGTTTCGTCGGCGTCCAACAACAACGGCAGCGCCTTCGCGGGCCTGAGCGCCAACTCGCCATTCTGGAACTGCCTGCTGGCGTTCTGCATGTTAGTGGGTCGCTTTGGGGTAATTATACCGGTCATGGCTATCGCCGGATCGCTGGTGAATAAGACTCGCCAGCCCGCCTCTGGCGGCACGCTCCCGACCCACGGTGCGCTGTTTGTTGGCCTGCTGATCGGCACCATCCTGCTGGTGGGTGCCCTCACCTTTATTCCCGCCCTCGCCTTAGGCCCGGTCGCGGAACATCTCTCTTTACGCTGATTTTGCGGAGTATTGGTCATGAGTCGTAAGCAACTGGCCCTGCTCGAACCCTCGCTGGTTCGTCAGGCGCTGATGGATGCGGTTAAAAAAGTCGACCCGCGCGTGCAGTGGCGCAATCCGGTAATGTTTATTGTCTGGCTGGGTAGCCTGCTGACCACCCTGTTGGCCCTGGCCATGGCGGGCGGATTACTGGCAGGCAGCGCCACCTTTACCGCAGCGATCAGCCTGTGGCTGTGGTTTACCGTGCTGTTTGCCAACGTCGCCGAAGCCCTGGCAGAAGGACGCAGCAAAGCGCAGGCCAACAGCCTCAAAGGAGTACAGAAAACGGCTTTCGCCCGTAAGCT
Organism: Leclercia sp. 1548; assembly: GCF_050435045.1. Lineage (NCBI taxonomy): Bacteria > Pseudomonadati > Pseudomonadota > Gammaproteobacteria > Enterobacterales > Enterobacteriaceae > Leclercia > Leclercia sp. 1548. Next base: position 1,033,573 of record NZ_JBNDJP010000001.1, read on the forward strand.
GCGCGAAGCCCGGTACGGTGCCGCAACGGACAAGGTTCCGGCGGATACGCTGCGCAAAGGCGACATCGTGCTGGTAGAAGCCGGAGACATTATCCCCTGCGACGGGGAGGTGATCGAAGGGGGGGCCTCGGTGGATGAGAGCGCCATCACCGGCGAATCCGCGCCGGTGATCCGTGAGTCCGGCGGCGACTTTGCCTCGGTCACCGGCGGGACGCGCATTCTTTCAGACTGGCTGGTGATCCAGTGCAGCGTTAACCCCGGTGAGACCTTCCTCGACCGGATGATCGCCATGGTGGAAGGCGCGCAGCGGCGCAAAACCCCGAACGAAATTGCCCTGACCATTCTGCTGGTGGCGCTGACCATTGTCTTCCTGCTGGCGACTGCCACCCTGTGGCCCTTCTCGTCATATGGCGGCACGGCGGTAAGCGTCACCGTGCTGGTTGCCCTGCTGGTCTGTCTGATCCCAACCACCATCGGCGGCCTGCTGTCGGCCATCGGCGTGGCGGGCATGAGCCGGATGCTGGCGGCCAACGTCATTGCCACCAGCGGCCGGGCGGTGGAGGCGGCCGGTGATGTCGACGTGCTGCTGCTGGATAAAACCGGCACCATCACCCTGGGTAATCGTCAGGCATCCGAGTTTCTGCCTGCCCCGGGCGTGGATGAGAAAACGCTGGCCGATGCTGCCCAACTGGCCTCACTGGCGGATGAAACCCCGGAAGGCCGCAGCATCGTGATCCTCGCCAAACAGCGCTTTAATTTGCGCCAGCGCGACGTACAGAGCCTGCAGGCCACCTTTGTGCCCTTTACGGCACAAACACGGATGAGCGGAATTAACTTCCAGGATCGGTTGATTCGCAAAGGCTCGGTGGATGCCATTCGCCGTCACATTACCGCCAACAACGGCCACTTCCCGCCGCAGGTCGATACCCTGGTGGAGAACGTCGCCCGTCAGGGCGCCACGCCGCTGGTGGTTGCGGAAGGCTCGACTGTGCTGGGGGTGATCGCCCTGAAGGACATCGTTAAAGGCGGTATCAAGGAGCGTTTTGCCCAGCTGCGTAAAATGGGCATTAAAACGGTGATGATTACCGGGGATAACCGTCTGACCGCCGCGGCCATTGCCGCCGAAGCAGGCGTGGATGATTTTCTCTCCGAGGCAACGCCCGAGGCCAAACTGGCGTTGATCCGGCAGTATCAGGCCGAAGGACGGCTGGTGGCGATGACCGGGGATGGCACCAACGACGCCCCGGCGCTCGCCCAGGCAGATGTGGCGGTGGCGATGAACTCCGGTACCCAGGCGGCAAAAGAGGCGGGCAACATGGTCGACCTTGACTCCAACCCGACCAAGCTGATTGAGGTGGTGCATATCGGCAAACAGATGCTGATGACCCGCGGCTCCCTGACCACCTTCAGTATCGCCAACGACGTGGCGAAATATTTCGCCATCATCCCGGCGGCATTTGCGGCGACCTATCCGCAGCTAAACGCCCTGAACGTGATGCACCTGCACTCCCCCGCCTCGGCAATCCTGAGCGCGGTGATCTTTAACGCGCTGATCATTGTCTTTCTGATCCCGCTGGCGCTGAAGGGGGTGAGCTACAAGCCGCTCACCGCCGCCGCCATGCTGCGCCGCAATCTGTGGATTTACGGTCTGGGTGGGCTGGTGGTGCCTTTTATCGGCATTAAAGCCATTGACCTGGTGCTTACCCTGTTCGGGCTGGTTTAAGAGGAAAATCAAATGGCTATGTTACGTCCCGCTATACTGTTGTTTATTCTGCTGGCCCTGGTCACCGGCGGCGTTTATCCGTTGGTTACCACCGCCCTGGGTCAGTGGTGGTTTGCCGACCAGGCCAACGGATCCCTTATCCGTCAGGAGGGGGAGATCCGCGGCTCACGTCTGATTGGACAAGACTTTACCGCGCCGGGATACTTTCACGGTCGTCCTTCTGCCACGGCAGAAAGCCCGTATAATCCGCTGGCCTCAGGCGGCAGTAACCTGGCAGGCAGCAATCCTGAACTGGATAATGCCGTTCGCGCCCGCATAGCGGCATTACGCGTCGCCAACCCGCAGGCCAGCCAGGCGGTGCCGGTGGAGCTGGTGACCGCCTCCGGTAGCGGGCTGGACTACAGTCTGACGCCGCAGGCCGTCGCCTGGCAGATCCCCCGCGTGGCACAGGCGCGTCAGCTCACGCCTGCGCAGCTCAGCCAGCTGGTGGCCGAACATACGCAAAAACCGCTGTTCAGCGCGATGGGCGGCACGGTGGTCAACATTGTTGAATTGAATCTGGCGCTGGACGCACTAAGGAAAAACTAAATGATCGACGAGCCTCAGCGCCCGGACCCGGACAAACTGCTGGAGCAGGCTGCCACCCCCCATCGCGGCAAGCTGAAAATCTTTTTCGGCGCCTGCGCGGGGGTCGGCAAGACCTTCGCCATGCTCAGTGAAGCGCAGCGTCTGCGCGCCCAAGGGCTTGATATTTTGATCGGCGTGGCGGAAACCCACGGTCGCCAGGAGACCGCCGCCCTGCTGGCCGGGCTGGCGACCCAGCCTTCCCGGCGTATTCATCATCGTGGTCGTCTGGTGACGGAATTCGATCTGGACGCCGCCCTCGCCCGCCGTCCGGCATTGATCCTGATGGACGAACTGGCGCATAGCAACGCCCCCGGCTCGCGTCACCCTAAACGCTGGCAGGACGTTGAAGAGCTGCTGGAAGCGGGCATTGATGTCTTTACCACCGTCAACGTGCAGCATCTGGAAAGCCTTAACGACGTGGTGAGCGGCGTCACCGGCATCCAGGTACGGGAGACGGTCCCGGATCCCTTCTTCGACGCGGCAGATGAAGTGGTGCTGGTGGATCTGCCCCCGGACGATCTGCGCCAGCGCCTGCACGAAGGCAAGGTTTACATCGCCGGGCAGGCCGAGCGGGCGATCGAGCACTTCTTCCGTAAAGGCAATTTGATCGCCCTGCGCGAGTTGGCCCTGCGCCGTACCGCCGACCGGGTGGACGATCAGATGCGGGCCTGGCGCGACCGTCAGGGCGAGGAGAAGGTGTGGCATACCCGCGACGCCATCCTGCTCTGCATCGGCCACGGCAGCGGTAACGAGAAACTGGTGCGCACCGCCGCGCGTCTGGCGGCGAAGTTCGGCAGCGTCTGGCACGCTGTCTACGTCGAGACGCCGCAGCTGCACCGTCTGCCGGAGAACCAGCGCCGCGCCATTCTCAGCGCCCTGCGTCTGGCGCAGGAGCTGGGGGCCGAAACCGCCACCCTGGCCGAACAGGCAGAAGATAAAGCCATCCTGCGCTACGCCCGGGAGCATAACCTGGGCAAGATTGTCATCGGCAGGCGTTCTCATCGCCGGTGGTTTAACCGGGACACCTTTGCCGACAGGCTGGCGCAGCGCGCGCCCGACCTCGACCTGTTGATCGTCGCCCTTGACGACAAGCCCGCCGCCCTGCCCGCAAAGACGCCGGATAACCGGGCGTTTACCGAAAAATGGCGCATCCAGCTGCGCGGTTGTCTGGTGGCGGTATTGCTGTGCGCCCTGATCACCTTTATCGCCAACCAGTGGCTACCCGACTTTGATGCCGCCAATCTGGTGATGATCTACCTGCTTGGGGTGGTGATCGTGGCGCTGTTTTATGGCCGCTGGCCCTCGGTCCTGGCGACGGTGATCAACGTGGTCAGCTTCGATCTTTTTTTCATCGCCCCACGCGGTACCCTGGCGGTGTCGGATGTGCAGTACGTGCTGACCTTCGCCGTGATGCTGGCGGTGGGCTTGCTGATCGGTAACCTGACGGCGGGGGTGCGCTATCAGGCGCGGATCGCCCGCTACCGCGAGCAGCGCACCCGCCATCTGTATGAGATGTCGAAGGCGCTGGCGGTGGGCCGCACGCCGAAGGATATCGCCCACACCAGCCAGCAGTTTATTCACTCGACCTTTCACGCCCGCAGCCTGATCCTGAGCCCGGATCGCGAGGGCGCGCTGCGCCCATTGACCCCGGTCTCGGGAATGACGCCCTGGGATGAGGCCATTGCCCGCTGGAGCTTTGACAAGGGCCAGCCCGCCGGGGCAGGCACCGACACCCTGCCCGGCGTGCCCTATCTTATCCTGCCGCTCCAGCATCAGGGGGTGGCGATCGTTGAGCCGTCTAACCTGCGCCAGCTGATGATCCCCGAGCAGCAGCGCCTGCTGGAGACCTTCACCCTGCTGGTCGCCAATGCCCTTGAGCGGCTGGCTCTGACCGCCAGCGAAGAGCAGGCGCGGTTAGCCAGTGAGCGGGAGAGCATTCGCAATTCGCTGCTGGCGGCACTCTCCCATGACCTGCGCACGCCGCTGACGGTGCTGTTCGGCCAGTCGGAAATTTTGACCCTCGACCTGGCGGCAGAAGGCTCCCGCCATGCCCCGCAGGCCAGTGAGATCCGCCAGCACGTACTGAATACCACCCGACTGGTGAATAACCTGCTGGACATGGCGCGGATCCAGTCCGGCGGTTTTAACCTGAAAAAAGAGTGGCTGACGCTGGAAGAGGTGATCGGCAGTGCCTTAAAAACGCTGGAGCCGGGACTGGGTGGGCGGCATATCGCGCTCGATATGCCCGATCCCCTGGCGTTAATCCACGTGGATGGTCCTCTGTTCGAGCGGGTGCTGATTAACCTGCTGGAGAACGCTGGCAAATACGCGGGCCGCAAAGCGCAGATCGGCATTCATGCCAGCGTCACCCCGGAACAGCTCCAACTGGAAGTGTGGGATACTGGCCCCGGCATCCCGGCGGGTCAGGAACAGGCTATCTTTGATAAGTTCGCCCGGGGTAATAAGGAGTCGGCCATTCCCGGCGTCGGGCTGGGGCTGGCCATCTGCCAGGCTATTGTTGAGGTACACGGCGGCACCATCACGGCCCATAACCGCCCTGAAGGGGGGGCCAGATTCTGTGTTACACTGCCGCGCGATACGCCACCCGAACTGAATGAATTGCCAGAGGATTTGTGATTAACGTCCTGATTGTTGAAGATGAACTCGCTATCAGCCGTTTTCTGCGCGCCGCGCTGGAAGGTGAAGGGCTGCGCGTACACGATGCCGGGACGTTACAGCGGGGTCTGATAGAAGCCGCCACCCGCAAACCGGATCTGGTGATCCTCGATCTGGGCCTGCCTGACGGCGACGGCCTCGACTTTATCCGGGAAGTGCGTCAGTGGAGCCAGATGCCCATCATTGTGCTCTCGGCGCGTCTGGAAGAGACCGACAAAATCGCCGCGCTCGATGCCGGTGCCGACGACTATCTCAGCAAGCCGTTTGGCATTGGCGAACTGCAGGCGCGGCTGCGCGTTGCCCTGCGCCGCCACGCAACCACCTCTCCTGTCGACCCGGTGTACACCTTCTCTGATATTCGCGTCGATCTGGCGTCACGACGCATTCAGCGGGGGGAGGCAGAAATCCATCTGACCCCTATCGAGTTCCGCCTGCTGGCGGTCCTGCTCAACAATCATGGCAAAGTGCTCACCCAGCGCCAGCTGTTAAGCCAGGTCTGGGGGCCGAATGCGGTGGAGCATAGTCACTATCTGCGCATCTATATGGGCCACCTTCGGCAGAAGCTCGAAGTGGATCCCGCGCGCCCGCGCCACCTGTTAACCGAAACCGGCATTGGCTATCGGTTTATGCTTTGAGAGAAAGCAAAACGGCAACCCTGAGGTTGCCGTTTTTAGAGGTACCAGGCCGGGCAATCGCCTTGCCGCCCGGCACACAAACCGCACTTACGCGTTCTTCAATACTTCACTCACAATCTCAACCGCTTCTTTCTCAATCAGCTGACGGTGCTCGTCGCCGAGGAAGCTTTCACAGTAGATTTTGTACGCATCTTCCGTACCGGATGGACGCGCAGCGAACCAGCCGTTCTCGGTCATTACCTTCAGGCCGCCAATCGACGCGCCATTACCCGGTGCTGCCGTCAGACGGGCCGTGATCGGGTCACCTGCCAGGGTGCTGGCGCTGACCATTTCTGGTGACAGCTTAGACAGCGCTGCTTTCTGTGCGGAAGTGGCAGACGCCTGCAGACGGTTGTAGCTCGGGGCACCAAAACGGGCTGCCAGCTCGTTGTAGTGCTCCTGCGGGTTCTTACCGGTAACGGCAGTGATTTCCGCCGCCAGCAGGCACATGATGATGCCATCTTTATCGGTAGACCACGGCGTACCGTTGAAGCGCAGGAAGGACGCCCCCGCGCTCTCTTCGCCGCCAAAGCCGAAGCTGCCATCGAACAGACCATCAACAAACCATTTAAAGCCAACCGGCACTTCCACCAGCTTGCGGCCCAGGTCGTTGACCACACGGTCGATCATGGCGGAGGAGACCAGCGTTTTACCTACTGCAACCTCTTTGCCCCACTGCGGACGGTGCTGGAACAGGTAGTTGATCGCAACCGCCAGATAGTGGTTCGGGTTCATCAGCCCTGCCGGGGTGACGATGCCGTGACGGTCATAATCCGGGTCATTTGCGAAGGCAAGGTCAAACTTGTCGCGCAGCGCCAGCAGGCCAGCCATCGCGCACTCGGAGGAGCAGTCCATGCGGATCGCGCCGTCTTTATCCAGGTGCATAAAGCGGAAGGTCTGATCGACATGGTCGTTAACGATGGTCAGATCCAGCTTGTAGTGCTCTGCAATACGTTTCCAGTATTCGATACCGGAACCGCCGAGCGGGTCAACGCCTAGCTTCAGACCGGCTTTCTGGATCGCCGCCATATCGACGATATCCGCCAGCCCTTCAACGAACGGCTGCACCAGATCCTGCTCTTTCACGTGGCCGGAGGCCATCGCCTCGTCCAGGGAAATGCGCTTCACGCCGTTCAGACCGGCGGCCAGCAGGGCGTTAGCACGATCTTCCACCACTTTGGTAACGTTGGTGTCAGCCGGGCCACCATTCGGTGGGTTGTATTTGATGCCGCCATCTTCCGGCGGGTTGTGGGATGGCGTGATCACAATGCCATCGGCCTGTGCGCCGCCTTTCTGGTTGTGCACCAGAATTGCGTTAGAGACCGCAGGGGTCGGCGTATAGCCGTTGTTTTCCTGAATCACGACGTCCACGCCGTTGGCCGCCAGCACTTCCAGTACGGAAATAAATGCAGGCTCTGACAGGGCGTGAGTATCTTTACCCACGTAGCACGGACCGGTGATACCGTTTTTGGCGCGCTCTTCGGCGATAGCCTGAGCAATGGCCAGAATATGTGGCTCGTTAAAGCTGTGGCGTACCGCACTGCCGCGGTGCCCGGATGTACCAAACTTCACTGCATGTTCTGCGTTACCCACTTCCGGCTTCAGCACGTAGTACTGCGCGGTAAGTTGGGCGACGTTAATCAAATCGCTCTGTTGTGCAGGTTGACCCGCACGCTCATGATTTGCCATTGCCTGGTCCTTCTGATGCAAGGGTTAGATAGTGCCGCAAACCTTATCAGTCAATTCCGCCGGAAACTGCATGGATTGCATGATGTGTTCGATCATGCTGCGCTTGCGTCCGGTATTGGTATTGGTGATCACCCAGTACGGCGTACCGGGCAGGTGCTTGGGCTTAGTTTGATTGCCATTCTGTAACAGCGTTTGCTCATCCGCCGCGAAATAGACGCGGGTACGACCGTGAAGTGACTCTGTCGCGTCGGCAAATGCGTTGTTATCCAGTGAATAGAGTGTAGTCAGCACCAGCATAAAGCGGTTAACTGCTTTCTTCTGCTCAGCGTATTCGTCAGAAAGCAGCAATTCGCGCATCGCACGCACTTTGTCTTTAACCGGTGACAGCGGCTTCTCCTGCACGACAGCCGCGGGCTGGCGCGTTTCTTTGATGGCCGGAGCGGCAGACTGCGAGGCGGCGGCGATTTTCAGCATGCGCCGTAAAATGTCGGACGCGCTCTCACCGATATGCCGCGTCTGGCTGGCGATATACTGATAAAGCTCGTCATCAACTTCGATTGTTTTCATCTTAATCCAGTGCGATATCTTATCTGAATACAAGTCGTTGGGAGTATAAGGTCAAAACCCAACAGCGGATAGCGTCAAGCCAGAATGGCGGCAAAAGTCAGAATTAACTGTTTCCTTGCAGCCGGGCGGCAGAATGGTCAACATGATACCCTAACCTGACATACGTAAAAAAAGAACTTTGCCATGAAATTGAATACCCGAGCGCAATCTGCACAATCGCCGCACAATAATTCTCCCATCGTCCTGGTGCATGGCCTGTTTGGCAGCCTTGATAACCTTGGCGTGCTGGCGCGGGATCTGGTGACCGACCACACGCTGCTCCAGGTGGATATGCGCAACCACGGTCTGTCGCCGCGCTCGGCGCAGATGACCTATGCCGATATGGCCCAGGATCTGCTGGATACGCTGGATGAACACCATATCGAAAAGGCTATCCTGATTGGCCACTCGATGGGCGGCAAAGCGGTGATGGCGCTGACGGCGTTAGCGCCGGAGCGGATTGCCGGGCTGGTGGTGATCGACGTCGCGCCTGTGGATTACGACGTGCGTCGCCACGATGAGATCTTCGCCGCCATCAATGCCGTGACCGACGCAGGCGTCAGTACCCGCCAGCAGGCCGCAGCGCTGATGCGTGAACATCTCGACGAAGAGGGCGTGGTGCAGTTCCTGCTGAAATCCTTTGTTGACGGCGAGTGGCGCTTCAACGTGCCGGCGCTGTGGGACCAATATGACCGGATCGTTGGCTGGCAGTCGGTGCCCGCCTGGCCGCACCCTACTCTGTTTATTACCGGCGGCAGTTCACCCTATGTGACCGAGGCGTACCGTGACGCGCTGCTGGCGCAATTTCCTCAGGCCCGTGCGCATGTGATTGCCGGGGCCGGACACTGGGTTCATGCCGAAAAACCGGACGCCGTGCTGCGCTCTATCCGCCGTTACCTCGCTGACATCGAAAATTGATTAAAAAGAGAGCGACTGGTCGCCTGCGGGCCTCCAGTCGTTGGCGTGCCGTTTTCGGTGATGTATGATGGCGCGCTTATCGCCCGGGCATTAGCAGGGTGTCTTGTTTCCCCCGAAGTCTCAAAATCATGGCCAAAGAACACACGGACCGCACGACATTAGATCTGTTCGCGAATGAGCGTCGCCCGGGACGACCGAAAACCAATCCGCTTTCGCGTGATGAACAGCTGCGCATCAATAAGCGCAATCAGCTTAAACGCGATAAAAGTCGTGGGCTCAAACGCGTCGAGCTGAAACTGAATGCTGAAGCCGTCGATGCGCTGAATGAGCTGGCGAACGCCCGTGAGATCAGCCGCAGTGAGCTTATCGAAGAGATGCTGATTTCTCAGCTCGAGAAATGGCACGGCAAAGCGTAAGTCAGAAAACTCCCCTTCTTGTTGTTTTCATGTAGCACAGAGTGCAGTCCTGCGTGATAGCAGTTTCCGCAGGCTTCTCTGTTCTGCTATGATTGCCCTTATCCGTGGCTAAATTGCGCCACCATACCATTAAGTATCAAGAGGTTATTTTACTCATGGCAATCATCGGCATTTTTTTCGGCAGCGACACGGGTAACACCGAAAATATCGCAAAAAACATTCAAAAACAGTTAGGTAAAGACGTTGCCGATGTGCATGACATTGCGAAAAGCAGCAAAGAAGATATCGAAGGTTACGATATTCTGCTGCTGGGCATCCCGACCTGGTATTACGGTGAAGCGCAGTGTGACTGGGACGATTTCTTCCCGTCTCTGGAAGAGATCGACTTCAACGGCAAACTGGTCGCCCTCTTCGGCTGTGGCGATCAGGAAGACTACGCAGAGTACTTCTGCGATGCCCTCGGCACGATCCGCGACATCATTGAGCCACGCGGCGCAGTGATTGTTGGTCACTGGCCAACTGCCGGTTACCACTTCGAAGCCTCTAAAGGCCTTGCCGATGACAACAACTTTGTTGGTCTCGCCATCGATGAAGATCGCCAGCCGGAGCTGACCGCTGAGCGCGTGGACAAATGGGTTAAACAAATTCGCGAAGAGCTGCATCTCGACGCCATTCTGAATGCCTGATGATATCGCGGCGCAACGTTACAGTTGCGCCGCATCAATAGGCAAAACCAATCAAAATAATTGCTACAAATTTTTAACTTTTGCTGCCATACCTGTACAATGATCCAGGAGTAAACGCGGAACCTTGTAACAACTTTGTTGGCGGTACCACGTTTTTATAAGCATACTTTACTTGAGACTTGCAGTTTTCATTAGGTCATGGCAGTTCTATAATGAGACGCATTATCCCAGGTGCATTTTCTGTCACTTCTTCTTTAGAAGTGAATCGTTTAGCAACAGGACAGATTCCGCATGACTGACAACAACACCGCATTAAAGAAGGCCGGACTGAAAGTCACGCTTCCACGGTTAAAAATCCTGGAAGTGCTTCAGGGTCCGGATAACCATCATGTCAGTGCGGAAGACTTATACAAGCGTCTGATCGACATGGGCGAAGAGATTGGTCTGGCTACCGTTTACCGTGTACTGAACCAGTTCGACGATGCAGGCATCGTTACGCGTCATAATTTCGAAGGCGGTAAATCCGTGTTTGAACTGACGCAGCAGCATCACCACGATCACCTGATTTGCCTCGACTGCGGCAAAGTGATCGAATTCAGCGATGATTCCATCGAATTACGCCAGCGCGAAATTGCCGCACGTCATGGCATTCGTCTGACCAACCACAGTCTGTACCTGTATGGCCACTGTGCCGAAGGCGACTGCCGCGAAGATGACCACGCGCACGACACCAAGTAATCTTTGCATCAACTCTGAGCCAACCTGACGGTTGGCTTTTTTTTTGCCTGTCATCATGCAAAAAGCCCGGTGGCGCTGCGCTTACCGGACCTTAGGGGATTTCCCTCTTCAGGCTGTGTAAACGTAGCGCCACCGGGCGTGGCAAACAGCAGATTACTTCGCGTTGTTAGTGCGGATCTCCTGCCAAATCTTATCGCAGTTTTTAGTGACTTCCTGATTGTTACCCGTTTTCCGCGCCTGGATACAGGCCTGGTAATCCGCCACCCTGACGGTCTCCTGAGTTGCAAACTGTTCGTGCGCCTTCTCCTTACGCAGCACGTCGAGCACGCTTTGGCAGGCTTCGATCTTCTCTGGCGAACCTTCAGCGGTATTGATGCAGGCGCTGTAGGCCTCTTTCAGACGGGTATCTTCTTTCTGGGTCTGGGGCTGCGCGCAGGCGGCCAGTCCTGATGCCAGCACCGCAACCACTACGATTTTTTTCAGCATAACGCTCTCCAGTCAGGCGGGGATCGTCCCCGCCCGGATTGTCATCAGAAGATGGTGAACGGGGCGATAACCATAAACTTCACGTCACGCTCATCCTGGAAGATGTTGCCGTAGCCGCCGCCGTAGCTTGGGATATCGGAGTGGTTGTCATACTGCGTGAAGTGCAGTTTGAACATGGTTCCTTTCGCGCGGCCGTCCTGCAGGGTGTAGCTCGCATCCAGGCTATAGGCCGATTCTTTGATCTTGTTAGAGGCGATATCCTCACGCTGACCGGCGCTGTTGATTAACCAGTCTGCCGGTTTCGCATCCCAGGCGTAGACATAAGACGCACCAACGCTCCAGCCCGCCAGGTTCCAGTTGCTCAGGTCATACATGGCGCCAAAGAAGACCGCTTTTTCACCGTTGGCGTTAAAGTCAGAGCGGTTATCCCACCATACGTCCAGACGACCGTTGGAGGAGGCGTAAGTTGGGGTCATACGTTGCAGGAAATACCCCTGCTGCCCTTCGGCCTTGACGTAAGTCCCTTCCAGACGTAAATCCACCTGGCCAACTTTGTAGCCCAGGGTGAGCGCCTGCAGCCATGCCGTACCGTCATAAATATCATTCACGGTGCCGCTGTCGGCTTTATCACGCGTGCCGTAGAACTGATAGGTGGTAGAGAGCGGGCCGCCCACGATATCGAGCTTGTAGCTGGCTTTGGCAAAGTACTGATCGATAAAACCTTCAGCCTGGCCAAAAGCGGCTTCCAGAATCAGGTCATTTTTGAAATCGTACTTCGCACCAAAGGAGTGGAGATAATCGACGCGGGTTTTGCGGTCATTCTGATAAAACTTGTCCATCTCGAGATGCCACGGCGCTTTATACTCGTTGGTCCACATGTAAGAGAAACTCAACTCACCGCTATCGCCGTAGTCAAATTTTGCCCCGGCTTCGGCCCCCTGATAGGTACCCGGCATAAAGCTCCAGTGCGGTGCTAAAAGGGTTTGACCGGTTGGCTGCAGCCAGCCACCGCGCGCCCAGACCGGACCGTATTTAAATTTTGCAGCCGCTTTGTACAGGCTGATCCCGCTCTTATCACCGGACCAATCCTCTTTATAGGCTTTGTTGCTGGAGGAGAAGGCAATTTCGTTCGGGTGGCCGCTGTCGCCGTTTTCGGCCATTTCGATGGCAGTAAAGGCTGCCAGATCAAGACCAAACATATCGGCGGCATAGCCGGACTGGAAATCAAGGTTAGCGTTCCAGGTGGAATGAGCCAGGTTAGTTTTATATTTATCTGACTCAACATCTTTACGGTCACGTTCACGCTGCCAGTAATAGACACCGCCCGTGAGGGTTGAATCATCAATAAAACCTTCGGCCTGAGCTTTTGGAGAAACCATCAAGCCTGACATTGCTGTAACACCGGCGATAGCCAGCGCAAGCGCACTACGTTTGCCACTAAACGCACGCATAATTAATCCTCTTTGACGTATTAAAAGCGCCTTAAACGGCGAAAAACAAAAAAGTAAAAAGTGGAGGTAACCGGCAATAGCCACTTACATCTCCTGCCCTTAGACTATTTTTCGCGACGCGAATTATCAACGCTTTTCAGCGATCAAAAGTCAGGATTATGACAAAGCGCACATATTTGGTTGCTGTTTGTAACAAAAGAAATAAGGGAGAATTTTTGCTTAAAATAATATTAAGAATGAGTCATTTATTTTTATTAAATTAAATTTAATTATCCCATCCGGTAGTAATAACGGTTAATTTGCGTGAAGGAAGAGAAAGCGAACCGTTTTAAGAAACAGGATTAATTCGCAACGCGAAGATTTAAATGGCCAGGCTACGATCGACAGGTAAAAAAAACGCCGCAGTACGCGGCGTTTTTAAGAGGAGAAAGAGGTTATTCGCCCGCTTTCGCCCAGGTATCACGCAGACCAACGGTACGGTTAAATACCAGTTTGTCGGCGGTAGCATAGCGGCTGTCGAGGCAGAAATAGCCTTCGCGCTCGAACTGATAAGCGTGACCGGCAACGGCATCTTTCAGGGATGGCTCAGCAAAGCCCTGCTTGATCACCAGTGAATCCTGGTTAATCACCTGCAGGAAGTCCTCTGCGGCACCCGGGTTTGGCACGCTGAACAGACGATCGTACAGACGGATTTCAACCGGCAGCGCATGAGCCGCGCTCACCCAGTGGATAACCCCCTTCACTTTGCGACCGTCGGCCGGGTCTTTGCTCAGGGTCTCGGCATCGTAGGTGCAGAAGATGGTCGTGATGTTGCCTTCTGCATCTTTCTCGACACGCTCGGCTTTGATCACGTAGGCATTACGCAGACGCACTTCTTTGCCCATCACCAGACGTTTGTACTGCTTGTTGGCTTCTTCACGGAAGTCGGCGCGATCGATCCAGATTTCTGCGCTGAACGGCACGTCACGGCTGCCCATCTCCGGCTTGCTCGGATGATTCGGCATGGTCACCAGCTCGCTTTCGCCCTGCGGATAGTTTTCGATAACCAGTTTTACCGGATCGATAACAGCCATGGCGCGCGGCGCATTGTCATTCAGATCTTCGCGGATACAGGATTCCAGCGACGCCATCTCGATGGTGTTGTCCTGCTTGGTTACGCCGATGCGTTTGCAGAACTCACGGATAGAGGCAGCGGTATAGCCACGGCGACGCAGACCAGAGATGGTCGGCATACGCGGGTCATCCCAGCCTTCAACGTGCTTGTCGGTCACCAGCAGGTTCAGCTTGCGCTTGGACATCACGGTGTATTCCAAATTCAGACGAGAGAACTCGTACTGACGCGGATGCACCGGAATAGAGATGTTATCCAGCACCCAGTCGTACAGACGACGGTTGTCCTGGAACTCCAGCGTACACAGTGAGTGAGTAATGCCTTCCAGCGCATCGCTGATGCAGTGGGTGAAGTCGTACATCGGATAGATGCACCACTTGCTGCCGGTCTGGTGGTGATCGGCAAACTTAATGCGGTACAGCACCGGGTCGCGCATCACGATAAACGGCGAAGCCATATCAATTTTGGCGCGCAGACAGGCTTTGCCCTCTTCGAAGCCACCGGCACGCATTTTTTCAAACAGCGCCAGGTTCTCTTCCACGCTGCGATCGCGATACGGGCTGTTTTTACCCGGCGCGGTCAGCGAGCCGCGGTATTCGCGGATTTCGTCCGCAGAAAGCTCATCAACGTAGGCCAGGCCTTTGTTGATCAGCTCAACGGCGTAGGCATACAGCTGGTCAAAATAGTCAGAGGAGTAGCAGATGTCGCCAGACCAGTTGAAGCCCAACCATTGCACGTCGTTCTTAATGGACTCTACGTATTCGATATCTTCTTTCACCGGGTTGGTGTCATCGAAACGCAGGTTGCATTGACCCTGGTAGTCCTGCGCGATGCCGAAGTTCAGGCAGATAGATTTCGCGTGACCAATGTGCAGGTAGCCGTTCGGCTCCGGCGGAAAACGGGTATGAACTGTGGTGTGCTTACCAGTGGCCAGATCTTCATCGATGATCTGACGAATAAAGTTGCTTGGGCGGGCTTCAGCCTCACTCATCGTAGATTCCTCAAAGCGTAAACGACGTATAACGGCATATGATCTTATAAGCCGGGCGTAGTGACAACCTTTAGTTACACGAAAAAGGTCTCTGAAGAGAATAATCGGGGCGATTGCTGCAAAAAAAAGCGGCGGGGATATCCCCGCCGCTCAGGCATTAACGCTAACTCAGGAGCACTTATTTGCCTTTAATTTCATACAGTGGCGTCTGACCAGCAACAACCTGACCCTGCGCCTTAATCACCAGGCCGCTAAAGTCGTCGATGTTGCTGCAGACAACCGGGCTGATCATTGAGCGCGCATTGGCGTTCAGGTAAGCAAGATCCATTTCCAGAATCGGCTGACCTGCCACCACTTCTGCGCCCTCTTCAACCAGGCGTTTGAAGCCCTGTCCACCCAGCGCGACGGTACCGATACCCATATGGACAACGATCTCCGCACCTTTCTCCGTTTCCAGACAGAAAGCGTGGTTAGTATTGAAGATTTTAACGATGGTGCCCGCTGCCGGAGAAACGACGGTTTTATCCGTTGGTTTCACCGCCACGCCATCACCGACAGCTTTGCTGGCGAAGGCTTCATCAGGCACCTGTTCCAGGGCAACCACTTCACCGGTCACTGGTGAAACCAGCGCCGCGATGGTGGTGGTGGCATTGGCAACAGCCTGTGGTTTAACGGCTGCAGGTGCGGCAGCGGCTGCAGGTGCAGTTTCAGCAGCGGCAACCGGACCGGTGGTTTTCATTGCGTTAGCGATTTTCTCAGCCACAAAGCCGACGATGATCTGCACGCTGGTTTTGTTCAGGCGGATGACGCCAGAAGCACCCAGGCGTTTCGCCAGCGCTTCGTTGACCAGGGAAGAATCTTTCACGTTCAGACGCAGACGGGTGATACAGGCATCAATACCGGTCAGGTTGTCTGAACCGCCGACTGCCGCGATGTACTGACGCGCCAGACCGGAAACATCTTCAGTCCCTGCGCCGCTCACGTTCACATCCTGGCCATCCGCTTCGCTACCGGCAACCGCCAGCTCGCGACCCGGAGTCATCAGGTTGAATTTGGTGATGGTGAAGCGGAACACCACATAGTAGATCACGAAGAACGCCAGACCCTGCAGGATCAGCATATACCAGTGAACCGCCAGCGGGTTACGGGAAGACAGCACCATATCCACCAGACCCGCACTGAAGCCGAAGCCAGCAATCCACTGCATGGATGCAGCGATGAACACGGAGATACCGGTCAGCACGGCGTGGATCACGTACAGTACCGGGGCAACGAACATGAAGGAGAATTCCAGCGGCTCGGTGATACCGGTGAAGAAGGCCGCGAAGGCGCCCGCCATCATGATGCCCAGCACTTTTGCTTTGTTCTCTGGACGCGCGCAGTGGTAGATAGCCAGCGCAGCACCCGGCAGACCGAACATCATAATCGGGAAGAAGCCCGCCTGGTAACGACCAGTGATACCAACGACCGCTTTACCTGCTTCGATGGACTGTGCGCCGCCGAGGAAGTTAGGGATATCATTAATACCTGCAACGTCAAACCAGAACACGGAGTTCAGCGCGTGGTGCAGACCAACCGGGATCAGCAGACGGTTGAAGAACGCATAGACGCCCGCACCGACGGAACCCAGCTTCTGAATATGCTCACCGAAGTTTACCAGACCGTCGAAGATCACCGGCCAGATGTACATCAGAATGAAAGCAACAACGATCATGACGAAGGAGGTCAGGATCGGCACCAGACGACGGCCGCTGAAGAAGGAGAGTGCTTTTGGCAACTCAACGCTACTGAAGCGGTTGTACAGTTCAGCGGAGATGATACCCACCATAATACCCACGAACTGGTTGCTGATCTTGCCGAACGCTGCCGGAACCTGGTCCGCAGGGATCTTCTGAATCATGGAAACCGCAGCCGGGGAGCAGAGCGTGGTCAACACAAGGAAGCCCACGAAGCCGGTCAGTGCCGCAGCACCGTCTTTATCTTTGGACATACCATAAGCCACACCAATGGCAAACAGTACGGACATGTTATCAATAATGGCAGAACCGGACTTAATGAAGAACGCCGCTAACGCGTTGTCTCCACCCCAACCCACCGGGTCAATCCAGTAACCGACACCCATCAGTATTGCTGCCGCTGGCAGCGTGGCGACCGGCACCATCAAGGCGCGGCCAACCTTTTGTAAGTAACCTAAAATGCTCAATTTGTTCCCCCTATGAGACCCCGTTAACGGTGTGTTCTCAGCTGTGTTTTTTTTGTGTCACTAACTTATAAATACAGTTGATGATTCACTGGCTGATTGAGTGTGTGGAAAATTAATTCGTATCGCAAATTAAACGCGTACTTTTTGTGATTTTTGTCACCAAATATTGTTTATCATCCTCCCCCGCACTGGCAAACCGCCAAAACTTATTTTATGATACGAAAAATCAAGACGGATTACCCCCTCTCGGTGTGAACCAGGTTAGTCTTAATCATACCCGGACATGCAATCCGCCAACTTTTATGAAAACTTCAGAGGTGAATAATGAGACTGATCCCCCTGGCAACTGCAGAACAAGTCGGTAAATGGGCTGCCCGCCATATCGTAAACCGTATCAATGCGTTCAAACCGACTGCCGATCGTCCTTTCGTGCTCGGCCTGCCAACCGGTGGCACACCTCTTACCGCCTATAAAGCTTTGGTTGAGATGCATAAAGCGGGCCAGGTAAGTTTTGAACATGTTGTCACCTTCAACATGGATGAATACGTTGGCCTGCCAAAAGATCACCCGGAAAGCTACCATAGCTTTATGCACCGTAACTTCTTTGACCATGTTGATATTCAGCCAGGAAATATAAACCTGCTGGATGGAAATGCACCTGATATCGAAGCTGAGTGCCGTCATTATGAAGAAAAAATCCGCGCTTATGGCAAAATCCACCTGTTCATGGGTGGCGTAGGCAACGATGGTCATATCGCGTTTAACGAACCGGCCTCTTCTCTGGCGTCCCGTACCCGTATCAAAACCCTGACTCATGACACCCGTGTGGCAAACTCCCGCTTCTTTGATGGCGACGTTAACCAGGTGCCAAAATACGCTCTGACCGTTGGCGTGGGTACGCTGCTGGATGCAGAAGAAGTGATGATTCTGGTGCTGGGTGGCGTGAAAGCACAGGCGCTTCAGGCCGCCGTTGAAGGCAACGTCAACCACATGTGGACCATCAGCTGCCTGCAGCTGCACCCGAAAGCGGTGGTCGTGTGTGATGAGCCGTCCACGATGGAACTGAAAGTGAAGACGTTGAAATATTTCAACGAATTAGAAGCAGAAAACATCAAAGGTCTGTAATGTAACGCCGCCTCTGTTTGCAGAGGCGGGATGCTATTTTTAAACCGGGGGTCGTTATGTACGCTTTAACCCACGGTCGGATTTATACCGGCCATGAAATTCTGGATGACCATGCGATTGTGATCGCAAATGGCCTGATTGAACGTGTCTGCCCACTGGCCGAACTGCCGGCGGAAATAGAACAACGCTCGCTCAATGGGGCAGTCATCTCCCCCGGTTTTATCGACGTACAGCTTAACGGCTGTGGCGGCGTGCAGTTCAACGATACTGCGGAAGCCGTCACGGTTGAGACGCTGGAGATCATGCAGCACGCCAACGAAAGATCGGGCTGCACCAGCTACCTGCCGACGCTTATCACCACCAGCGACGATCTGATGAAACAGGGCATCCGCGTGATGCGCGAATACCTGGCGAAATACCCGCATCAGGCCCTGGGCCTGCATCTTGAAGGACCGTGGCTGAATATCGTCAAGAAAGGCACCCATAACCCGGACTTCGTGCGTAAACCTGACGGCGAACTGGTCGATTTTCTGTGCGCCAACGCGGATGTGATCACCAAAGTGACCCTGGCACCAGAGATGGTCGAGCCGGACGTTATCCGCAAGCTGGCGGATGCGGGGATCGTGGTTTCTGCCGGGCACTCCAACGCCACGCTGAAAGAGGCCAAAGTGGGCTTCCGCGCCGGTATCACCTTCGCTACCCATCTTTATAATGCCATGCCGTATATTACCGGACGTGAGCCGGGTCTGGCCGGGGCGATCTTTGATGAGCCGGACGTTTACTGCGGCATTATTGCTGACGGGTTACACGTCGATTATGCCAACGTGCGTAACGCCAAACGCCTGAAAGGCGACAAGCTGTGTCTGGTCACGGATGCAACCGCACCTGCGGGGGCAAATATTGAACAGTTCATTTTTGCTGGTAAAACAATATACTACCGGAATGGACTGTGTGTGGATGAAAACGGAACCTTAAGCGGTTCGGCGCTGACCATGATTGAAGGCGTGCGCAATCTGGTGGAACATTGCAGTATTGCCTTGGATGAAGTGCTGCGTATGGCAACCCTTTATCCGGCTCGCGCAATTGGCGTGGACAAACAGCTGGGCAGCATTGCTCCGGGCATGGTGGCTAACCTCACCGCATTCACACACGATTATAAAATCATCAAGACCATCGTTAATGGTAACGAGGTCGTCACAGAGTAAGTAAACGTATGACACCTGGCGGACAAGCTCAAATTGGTAACGTTGATCTGGTAAAGCAGCTGAACAGTGCTGCGGTGTATCGACTGATCGACCAGCATGGACCCATCTCGCGGATCCAGATTGCAGAACAGAGCCAGCTTGCCCCCGCCAGCGTGACGAAAATTACCCGTCAGCTCATTGAGCGCGGGTTAATTAAAGAAGTGGATCAGCAGGCCTCTACCGGAGGCCGTCGCGCCATTTCCATTGTCACCGAAACCCGCCATTTTCACGCCATTGGCGTACGCCTTGGCCGTCATGACGCCACCTTGACGCTGTACGACCTGAGCAGCAAAGCGGTTGCCGAAGAGCATTACTCCCTGCCGGAACGTACGCAAGAGACGCTTGAGCATGCCCTGCTCAATGCCATTGAGGAGTTCATCGAATCCTGTCAGCGTAAAATCCGCGAGCTGATCGCTATTTCCGTGATCCTGCCCGGGCTTGTCGACCCAGAAAGCGGCGTGATCCGCTATATGCCGCACATTCAGGTCGAAAACTGGGGGCTGATTGATGCTCTGGAGAAGCGCTTCGCCGTAACCTGCTTTGTCGGTCACGATATCCGCAGCCTGGCGCTGGCTGAGCACTACTTTGGTGCGAGTCAGGACTGTGAAGACTCTATCCTAGTGCGCGTACACCGCGGTACGGGGGCCGGGATCATCTCCAACGGACGCATTTTTATTGGCCGAAACGGCAACGTTGGGGAGATTGGCCATATCCAGGTCGATCCGCTGGGCGAGCGCTGCCACTGCGGCAACTTTGGCTGTCTGGAAACGGTGGCCGCCAACGCCGCGATAGAGCAGCGCGTGCGTCATCTCCTTGAGCAGGGTTATCAGAGCCGTATCACGCTGGATGACTGTAAAATTAATGCCATCTGCAAAGCCGCTAATAAGGGCGACGCGCTGGCCAGCGAAGTGATCGAACAGGTTGGCCGCCATCTTGGCAAAACTATTGCCATCGCCATCAACCTGTTTAACCCACAAAAAGTGGTGATCGCGGGCGAAATTACCGAAGCCGAAAAGGTCCTGCTGCCTGCCATCGAAGGATGCATCAATACGCAGGCGCTGAAGGCGTTTCGCCAGAATCTGCCGGTGGTTCGCTCCGCGCTGAACGATCGCTCCGCCATTGGTGCCTTTGCGCTGGTAAAACGCGCCATGCTTAACGGTATCCTGTTGCAGCGTTTGCTGGAAAGCTGACAGCGCTTTATAGTGTCGCCTTCTTTTTTTGATGCCGGGAAGTCCATGACCATTAAGAACGTTATTTGTGATATCGACGGCGTGCTGATGCACGACAACGTTGCCGTACCGGGCGCAGCCGAATTTCTTAACCGCATCATGGAACAAGGCATGCCGCTGGTTCTGCTCACCAACTTCCCGTCCCAGACCGGGCAGGATCTGGCGAACCGCTTTGCCACTGCTGGTATCGATGTGCCTGACAGCGTGTTCTACACCTCGGCGATGGCTACCGCCGACTTCCTGAAGCGTCAGGAAGGCAAAAAAGCCTATGTGGTGGGCGAAGGTGCGCTGATCCATGAGCTATACAAAGCAGGCTTTACCATCACCGATGTGAATCCCGATTTTGTGATCGTCGGTGAAACGCGCTCCTATAACTGGGAGATGATGCACAAGGCGGCGTTCTTTGTTGCCAGCGGCGCTCGCTTCATTGCCACCAACCCCGATACCCACGGCCGCGGCTTTTATCCGGCCTGTGGCGCGCTCTGTGCCGGTATTGAGAAAATGACCGGCCGTACGCCGTTTTATGTGGGTAAGCCCAGCCCGTGGATCATTCGCGCGGCCCTCAACAAAATGCAGGCCCACTCCGAAGATACTGTGATCGTAGGCGACAACCTGCGTACCGATATTCTGGCTGGCTTCCAGGCGGGTCTGGAGACCGTCCTGGTGCTGTCGGGAGTATCGACCCTCGATGATATTGATTCGATGCCTTTCCGCCCGAGCTGGATTTACCCCTCGGTCGCGGAAATCGATATTCTGTAACCCGAAACCACGTCCCCGGACGTGGTTTTTTCATTTTGTCGTGGCAAAAACAAAGACGTATTTAATTAAAACCGTCATTCATTGAACAATCATCAATAAATAACCCCAGTACATACGCTTTTTTCAACATTCGGCAATGACCGTTGCACTTTTTCTCTTTTACCCGGCAAAACGCTTGCCGCCCCTCCCCTTTTGCGGCATTTTCATAAGCAAGCAACATCACACTGCAACAGGGTTAATGGAGAAGGTTATGTGTTCAATTTTCGGCGTACTGGATATTAAAACTGACGCAGGCGAACTGCGTAAAAAAGCACTGGAATTGTCCCGTCTGATGCGCCATCGCGGCCCGGACTGGTCCGGTGTTTACGCCAGCGATAAAGCCATTCTGGCTCATGAGCGTCTGTCGATTGTTGACGTCAATGCCGGTGCCCAGCCGTTATATAACGAGAAAAAAACCCATGCGCTGGCGGTCAACGGTGAAATCTACAACCATCAGGCGCTGCGTGCGGAATACGGCGATCGTTATGCCTTCCAGACCGGTTCTGACTGTGAAGTGATCCTGGCGCTGTACCAGGAAAAAGGCCCGGAATTCCTCGATGAGCTGCAGGGGATGTTCGCCTTCGCCCTGTACGACAGTGAAAAAGATGCGTATTTGATTGGTCGCGACCATATCGGGATTATCCCGCTGTATATGGGCCACGACGAATTCGGCAACTTCTATGTTGCATCCGAGATGAAAGCCCTGGTGCCGGTGTGCCGCACCATTAAAGAGTTCCCGGCCGGGAGCTTCCTGTGGAGCAAAGATGGCGAGATCCGCTCTTACTATCAACGCGACTGGTTCGATTACGATGCCGTTAAAGACAACGTGACCGACAAAGTTGAGCTGACGCAGGCTCTGGAAGAGGCGGTAAAAAGCCACCTGATGTCAGACGTGCCGTACGGCGTGCTGCTCTCTGGCGGTCTGGACTCGTCTGTTATCTCGGCGATCACCAAAAAATACGCCGCCCGCCGCGTGGAAGATCAGGAGCGCTCCGAAGCCTGGTGGCCGCAGCTGCACTCCTTCGCCGTCGGTCTGGAAGGATCCCCGGATCTGAAAGCCGCGCAGGAAGTGGCTAACCACCTCGGCACCGTACACCACGAAATTCACTTCACCGTGCAGGAAGGTCTGGATGCGATCCGTGACGTTATCTATCACATTGAAACCTATGATGTGACCACCATTCGTGCCTCGACGCCGATGTACCTGATGTCGCGTAAAATTAAAGCGATGGGCATCAAAATGGTGCTGTCAGGTGAAGGGTCTGACGAAGTGTTTGGCGGTTATCTGTACTTCCATAAAGCGCCGAACGCCAAAGAGCTACATGAAGAGACAGTACGTAAGCTGCAGGCGCTGCACATGTTCGACTGCGCCCGTGCCAACAAAGCGATGTCTGCCTGGGGCGTGGAAGCGCGCGTGCCGTTCCTGGATAAGAAGTTCCTTGACGTTGCCATGCGTATCAACCCGCAGGACAAGATGTGCGGCAACGGTAAAATGGAAAAACATATCCTGCGCGAATGTTTTGAATCTTACCTGCCGGCAAGCGTGGCCTGGCGTCAGAAAGAGCAGTTCTCGGACGGCGTAGGTTATAGCTGGATCGACACCCTTAAAGAGGTGGCCGCGAAGCAGATTTCCGATCAACAACTGGAAACAGCCAGCTTCCGCTTCCCGTACAACACACCGGGTTCGAAAGAAGCCTATCTGTACCGTGAGATCTTTGAAGAGCTGTTCCCGCTGCCAAGCGCAGCAGAGTGTGTTCCGGGTGGCCCATCCGTCGCCTGCTCCTCTGCGAAAGCCATTGAGTGGGATGAGGCGTTCAAAACCATGAACGATCCGTCAGGTCGTGCCGTGGGTGTCCACCAGTCTGCTTATAAATAAGCAACAAGCGTCGCCATGAGGTCCTTCGGGGCCTCTTTTTTTGCCTCGCGTTTCGCTGGACAAAAACGATTAATAACCAATAATTGCCGAATATTCGGTCACGCTGTTCGCAACCTAACCAAACAGTCACATTCCAGACATTTTCGTTGAAAAAGGTGTTGACGCTGCAAGGGTCTATACGCATAATGCGCCCCGCAACGCCGATAAGGTAACGCGAAAAAAAGATGGCTACGTAGCTCAGTTGGTTAGAGCACATCACTCATAATGATGGGGTCACAGGTTCGAATCCCGTCGTAGCCACCATCTTTTTTGCGGGAGTGGCGAAATTGGTAGACGCACCAGATTTAGGTTCTGGCGCCGCAAGGTGTGCGAGTTCAAGTCTCGCCTCCCGCACCATTCCCAGGAAAGCGTTGCACGGATGGGGTATCGCCAAGCGGTAAGGCACCGGTTTTTGATACCGGCATTCCCTGGTTCGAATCCAGGTACCCCAGCCATATTTCTTCGATTTGCGGTTCTCCGCGGTTATTGGGGTATCGCCAAGCGGTAAGGCACCGGTTTTTGATACCGGCATTCCCTGGTTCGAATCCAGGTACCCCAGCCATCGAAGAAAGCAGTTTGGCTACGTAGCTCAGTTGGTTAGAGCACATCACTCATAATGATGGGGTCACAGGTTCGAATCCCGTCGTAGCCACCAAATTAGTCATTTACCGATTATTTCGGTAAACTAGAAAAAATTGTTGGGGTATCGCCAAGCGGTAAGGCTCTGGTTTCTGATACCAGCATTCCGAGGTTCGAATCCTCGTACCCCAGCCAATTTAAAAAAGTCGTTAAATGTTTTTTGTTTAACGCAATTGGGGTGTCGCCAAGCGGTAAGGCTCTGGTTTCTGATACCAGCATTCCGGGGTTCGAATCCCTGCACCCCAGCCACTTAGTTACAAAAAAGCCCGCTCTGCGGGCTTTTTTGTTTTTGTCATCTGATGCGGTCCGATGCCTCACTCTGGCCCTCTCCCACCGGGAGAGGGAAAAAGATTAAAGACCCAGAGCGTACTTGAGTGCCTGGCGTTTCAACCCACCTGCTCGCTGCGCCGCCATCAATCCCACGTTACGCAGAACGCGTAGCGGCCCAATATCGTTGCTGAATCCGGCATAAAACAGATCCATCCCGGACTGCATAATGAAGTTGTCCGCCATCCGTCGCATCTGATAACGCTTCAGCACCTGATGGCTTGCCCATGCCTCACCCTGGTTGCGGGCGCTGCATAACACCTCTATCAACGCGTCAACATCGCGATAGCCAAGGTTGACCCCCTGCCCCGCCAGCGGATGAATGGTGTGCGCCGCATCGCCTACCAGTGCCAGGCCTTCCTGCGCATAGTTCAGCGCATGGCGGCGAGTCAGAGGAAATGCCCCTGCGGCAACCGGTGTGACTGTGCCCAGGCGGGCCGGAAACTCGCGGGCAATCTCCCGCTGTAGCTGTTCCATGGGCATTCCCTGCAACTGCCGAATACGCGCAGGCGTGTCGTACCACACCAGTGAGGCCCAGCGGTCGAACAGCGGTAAAAAGGCGTGCGGACCATGCGGGGTGAAGTGTTGCCAGGTGCTGTCGCCCGGATCATTTTCACAGGCAACGGTAATCAACATACAGGATTGCTGATACTGCCAGGCGTGAATACCGATCCCCGCCAGCTCGCGTACCCGGGAATTCGCCCCGTCGGCACCAATCAGCAGTTTTACCGCCAGCTGCTCACCGCTATCCAGTTCAATCAGGTGCTGCTCGTTGTGGCGGTGCAAATGTTTCACCGACGCAGGGACCCGCAGCGTGACCTGAGGATGTGCCTCCAGCGCCTGCCAGAGCGCCTGCTGCAGCACCGTATTTTCAACCATATACCCCAACAGCGGCAGTTTGAGCTCCGCGGCGTCAAACATCACATGGGCGTTTTCCCACTCCCAGGTCTCCAGGCGGCGATACGGGTGCGCACGCATCCCCAGGATCGTGTCCCATACACCCAGCCCGCGGAGCAGATCAACCGAGGCGGCGCTGATGGCAGAGATACGTACATCCGGTTGTGCAGAATCGTCAAAGGCAGGCGGCGGCGCCTGTTCGATAACCGTTACGTCGAACCCGTGTTGCGCCAGCCCCAGCGCCAGCGCCCCGCCGACCATACCGCCGCCGACAATGGCGATCCCGGTTTGTTGGATAGTCATGGTCATTTGTCCTTATTTGAGAATCCCTTAAGTTTACCGGATTTTTTCACCTTGAGTCCGGGAACCTTCATACTGGTCACAACCGCACCAAAGCATTACAATACGCGCCCTGCAATCCTGAGCACGAGCAAGTCGATGACAAAAAAACTCCATATTAAAACCTGGGGCTGTCAGATGAACGAATACGATTCATCAAAGATGGCCGATCTGCTGGATGCCACCCATGGGTATCAACTTACCGACGTGGCGGAAGAAGCAGACGTGTTGCTGCTGAACACCTGCTCAATCCGTGAGAAGGCGCAGGAAAAAGTCTTTCACCAGTTAGGTCGCTGGAAGCTGATCAAACAAAAAAGGCCGGACGTGATCATCGGCGTCGGCGGCTGTGTCGCTTCGCAGGAAGGTAAGCTGATTCGTCAGCGCGCCCACTATGTCGATATTATTTTTGGTCCACAGACCCTGCATCGTCTGCCGGAGATGATCAACTCCGTGCGCGGGAGCGGTAATCGCAAAGCGATCATCGACGTCAGCTTCCCGGAAATCGAAAAATTCGACCGTCTGCCGGAACCGCGTGCGGATGGCCCGACCGCCTTCGTCTCTATCATGGAAGGCTGCAACAAATACTGTACTTACTGCGTAGTGCCTTACACCCGCGGTGAAGAAGTCAGCCGTCCTTGCGACGACATTCTCTTTGAAATCGCACAGCTCGCGGCGCAGGGTGTGCGTGAAGTGAACCTGCTCGGGCAGAACGTAAACGCCTGGCGCGGCGAGAACTACGACGGCAGCACCGGCACCTTTGCGGAACTGCTGCGCCTGGTGGCGGCCATCGACGGCATCGACCGTATTCGCTTCACCACCAGCCACCCGATTGAGTTCACTGATGACATCATCGATGTCTATCGCGACACGCCGGAGCTGGTGAGCTTCCTGCACTTGCCGATTCAGTGTGGCTCTGACCGCGTGCTGAACCTGATGGGTCGTACCCATACTGCGCTGGAATATAAAGCGATTATCCGCAAGCTGCGTGAAGCGCGCCCGGATATTCAGATTAGCTCGGACTTCATTGTCGGCTTCCCGGGTGAAACGGACGAAGACTTTGAACGCACGATGAAGGTTATCGGCGACGTGAACTTCGACGTGAGCTATAGCTTCATCTTCTCGGCTCGCCCGGGTACGCCTGCCGCCGATATGGTTGACGACGTGCCGGACGAGGTGAAAAAGCAGCGTCTCTATATCCTGCAGGATCGCATCAACCAGCAGGCTAACGCCTGGAGCCGTCGGATGCTCGGCACCGTGCAGCGCGTGCTGGTAGAAGGCACCTCCCGTAAGAGCATCATGCAGTTGTCAGGCCGTACGGAGAACAACCGCGTCGTGAACTTCGAAGGTACGCCAGATCTGGTGGGCAAATTCGTTGATATCGAGATCCTTGAAGTGCTGACCAACTCCCTGCGCGGAAAACTGGTTCGCACCGAAGACGAAATGGGTCTGCGTATCGCCGAGTCACCCGAATCGGTGATTGCCCGTACCCGTAAAGAAAGCGATCTGGGCGTCGGCGTTTATCAGCCATAATTCCTCTGGCCTGCTATTGTGGCAGGCCTTGTTTTCCCCTGTTCTTTCCCCCATATCCTTCGCAATGCTTGCGCCTTTATCCTGGGGCGTGAATACTTTCATAAGACAGAAACACTGCCTTCTGACACCCGAGACATTAAGAGGACCGGTTTGAATATAGACACACGTGAAATTACCCTTGAGCCAGCAGACAACGCTCGCCTGCTGAGCCTGTGCGGGCCGTTTGATGACAACATCAAACATCTGGAGCGACGTCTGGGTATTGAGATTAATCGTCGCGATAACCAGTTCAAACTCACCGGACGCGCAATTTGCGTCAATGCCGCTGCGGATATCCTCCGCAACCTGTACGTCGATACCGCCCCGATGCGCGGTGAAACGCAGGATATTGAGCCGGAACAGATCCATCTGGCGATCAAAGAATCGCGGGTACTGGAGCAGAGTGCGGAGAGCGTGCCGGATTTCGGCAAAGCTATCCACATCCAGACCAAACGTGGCGTCATTAAGCCACGCACGCCAAACCAGGCGCAGTACATCGCCAATATTCTCGATCATGACATCACCTTCGGCGTCGGCCCGGCGGGTACCGGTAAAACCTACCTTGCCGTAGCCGCTGCCGTGGATGCTCTGGAGCGCCAGGAGATCCGCCGTATTCTGCTCACCCGTCCGGCCGTTGAAGCGGGCGAGAAGCTGGGCTTCCTGCCTGGCGACCTGAGCCAGAAAGTCGATCCTTACCTGCGCCCGCTTTACGATGCGCTGTTTGAGATGCTCGGCTTTGAGAAGGTCGAAAAACTGATTGAACGTAACGTCATCGAAGTGGCTCCGCTGGCCTATATGCGCGGTCGTACGCTGAACGATGCGTTCATCATCCTGGATGAGAGCCAGAACACCACCATCGAGCAGATGAAGATGTTCCTGACCCGTATTGGCTTTAACTCCAAAGCGGTGATCACCGGTGATATCACCCAGGTCGACCTGCCACGCAGCACCAAGTCGGGTCTGCGTCACGCCATTGAAGTCCTATCCGAAGTGGACGAAATCAGCTTTAACTTCTTCCACAGTGAAGACGTGGTGCGCCACCCGGTGGTTGCCCGCATCGTCACGGCGTATGAAGCATGGGAAGCAGCAGATCAAAAACGTAGAGCAGAACAGGCCGCGGAACGTAAACGCGAAGCCCAGGAGCAAGAGCAGAAATGAGTAAGGTGATCCTCGATTTACAGCTGGCCTGTGAAGATAATTCCGGCCTGCCGGAAGAGAGCCAGTTCCAGGCGTGGTTGAACGCCGTCATCCCTCAGTTTCAGGAAGAGTCAGAGGTCACGATTCGCCTGGTGGATGAAGCCGAAAGCCACGACCTGAACCTGACCTATCGCGGGAAAGATAAGCCGACCAACGTGCTCTCCTTCCCGTTTGAAGCACCACCGGGCATCGAACTGCCGCTGCTGGGTGATTTAATCATCTGTCGGCAGGTGGTCGAGCAAGAGGCGCAGGAGCAGCAAAAGCCGCTCGAAGCGCACTGGGCGCACATGGTGGTGCACGGTAGCCTGCATCTGCTGGGCTACGACCATATTGAAGATGAAGAAGCGGAAGAAATGGAATCCCTCGAGACAGAGATAATGCTTGCTCTGGGCTATGAGGATCCGTACATTGCCGAGAAAGAGTAGTCTGTTCGGCGCTTATGCGCCGGACTGACATAATGTGCCGTCGTGTCAGACACTGGTCCGCGACGGCAGTTTTATATCAACATGAGAACCCTTAACAAACGCCATGAGCGACGACAATTCACACAGTAGCGACACACCAACCAGCAAAAAGGGATTTTTCTCCCTCATTCTAAGCCAGCTGTTCCACGGTGAACCCAAAAACCGTGACGAACTGCTTGAGCTGATCCGTGACTCCGGGCAGAACGATCTTATCGATGAAGATACGCGCGAGATGCTCGAAGGGGTAATGGATATCGCCGACCAGCGTGTTCGCGATATCATGATCCCCCGCTCGCAGATGATCACCCTGAAACGCAACCAGACCTTAGATGAGTGCCTCGACGTCATAATCGAGTCTGCCCACTCGCGTTTCCCGGTCATCAGCGAGGATAAAGATCACATCGAAGGGATTTTGATGGCGAAAGATCTGCTGCCGTTTATGCGCAGCGATGCCGAAGCCTTCAGCATGGAAAAAGTGTTACGCCCGGCGGTCGTTGTCCCGGAAAGCAAGCGGGTAGACCGCATGCTGAAAGAGTTTCGCTCTCAGCGCTACCACATGGCGATTGTTATCGATGAATTTGGCGGTGTTTCGGGCCTGGTCACCATCGAAGATATTCTCGAACTGATTGTGGGCGAAATCGAAGACGAGTATGACGAAGAAGAGGATATCGACTTCCGTCAGCTGAGCCGCCACACCTGGACCGTACGTGCGCTGGCGCCGATCGAAGATTTCAATGACACCTTTGGCACGCACTTCAGCGATGAAGAGGTGGATACCATCGGCGGGCTGGTGATGCAGGCATTTGGTCACCTTCCGGCGCGCGGTGAGACCGTAGAAATAGATGGTTACCAGTTCAAGGTCGCGATGGCCGACAGTCGACGTATTATTCAGGTTCATGTAAGAATGCCGGACGATGCTCCGCAACCCACACTGGATGATTGATTTAAATGGCATTTGCCCCACTGTTTGAACGCCAGCGCGTACGTCTGCTGCTGGCGCTAATCCTCGGAGCCAGCGGTACGCTGGCTTTTTCCCCTTATGACTTCTGGCCCGCCGCGCTCCTCTCTCTGATGGGGCTTCAGGGGCTGACCCTGAACCGCCGGCCCGTACAGGCCGCGGCCATTGGTTATGTCTGGGGGCTGGGCCTGTTTGGTTCCGGCATTAACTGGGTTTACGTCAGTATTGCGCAGTTTGGCGGTATGCCGGGACCGGTGAATGTCTTCCTCGTCGTGCTGCTGGCGGCCTACCTCTCGCTCTATACCGGTCTGTTTGCCGGTATTTTGTCGCGCCTGTGGCCGAAAACCAGCTGGCTGCGGGTGGCCATTGCCGCCCCGGTAGTCTGGCAAATTAGCGAATTCCTGCGCGGCTGGGTGCTGACCGGCTTTCCGTGGCTGCAGTTCGGCTACAGCCAGATCGACGGCCCGCTGAAAGGGCTGGCACCGGTAATGGGCGTCGAGGCCATCAACTTCCTGCTGATGGTTGTGAGCGGCCTGCTGGTCCTGGCATTGGTGCAGCGTAACTGGCGACCGCTGGTTGCGGGGCTGATCCTCTTTGCGCTGCCCTTCCCGTTGCGCTACATCCAGTGGTTTACCCTTGAGCCTGAGCGCGCCACCCAGGTGTCGATGGTGCAGGGTAATATTCCCCAGTCGCTGAAATGGGATGAGGGTCAGCTGGTCAACACCCTGAAAATTTATCTGGATGCCACGCAGAAAGAGATGGGCAAATCCCAGTTAATTATCTGGCCGGAGTCAGCGATCCCGGATCTGGAGATCAACCAGCAGCGTTTCCTCGCCATGATGGACGATCTGCTGCGCGCCCGTGACACCACCCTGATCACCGGGATCGTGGATGCACGTCTGAACAAGCAGAACCGGTACGATACCTACAACACCATCATTACGTTGGGGAAAGACAATCCGTACAGCTACGAGTCGGCTAACCGTTACAACAAAAACCACCTCGTACCGTTTGGTGAGTTCGTGCCGCTGGAGTCAATTCTGCGTCCGCTGGCGCCGTTCTTCGATTTACCGATGTCCTCGTTTAGCCGCGGTCCGTACATCCAGCCTCAGCTCAGCGCCCACGGCTTTTTACTGACCGCTGCCATTTGCTACGAGATCATTCTGGGTGAGCAGGTGCGCGATAATTTCCGCCCGAACACCGACTATCTGCTGACGATCTCTAACGATGCGTGGTTTGGTAAGTCGATTGGTCCGTGGCAGCACTTCCAGATGGCGCGGATGCGCTCGCTGGAGCTGGCGCGCCCACTGCTGCGCAGCACCAACAATGGCATCACAGCCGTGATTGGTCCGCAGGGCGAAATTCAGGCCATGCTCCCGCAGTTTACCCGCGATGTGCTGACTGCAAAGGTCACGCCAGCTACCGGGCTGACGCCTTATGCCCGCACCGGCAACTGGCCGCTGTGGATCCTGACCGCGCTGTTCGGCTTTAGCGCAGTGCTGATGAGCCTTCGTCAGCGTCGTAAGTAATCCCCTTCCTTTTTGCCCGGCGGCGCTACGCTTGCCGGGCTTACCGTTTTTAAGCCGGGTAAGGCGCAGCCGCAACCGGGCAATTCCCTCCATTCGACAACTCTGGCACGTCTATTGCTTTGTTTATTCACGCAAACGCGATTTGGCTTAACGTGCAACCGGGTCGCACCAGCATAGTTCGTCGGTAGCACCGAAACGGTGCAACGGGAGATTTATGCCTCTGAATGGTGCGGCGCGCTTCGCAAAAATAAACAATAACGCAGCAAAATCTTTACATTAAGCCAAACTAAATGTTAACAAACATGTATAACACTGCACTCGTATCGCGCGAGCTATAACAACATCACACCGAATATCAATGCGCCCCTGACGCTGATAAAAAAGGAGTTGGATATGCAATTACGTAAACTGGCCACAGCAATGCTGGTGATGGGATTGTCTGCAGGCGTTGTTCACGCCGAAGATGCTGCACCAGCAGCGGGCGGCACCCTGGAAAAAATCGCTAAAAACGGCGTGATTGTGGTCGGCCACCGTGAATCCTCCGTTCCATTCTCATACTACGACAACACGCAAAAAGTCGTGGGTTACTCTCAGGCTTACTCCAACGCCATCGTGGACGCGGTGAAGAAGAAGCTGAACAAACCGGATCTGCAAGTGAAGCTGATCCCAATCACTTCACAAAACCGTATCCCGCTGCTGCAAAACGGCACCTTTGATTTTGAGTGCGGCTCCACCACCAACAACCTTGAGCGTCAGAAACAGGCTGCCTTCTCCGACACCATTTTCGTGGTGGGTACCCGTCTGCTGACCAAAAAAGGCGGCGATATTAAAGACTTCGCTGACCTGAAAGGCAAAGCGGTGGTCGTCACCTCCGGTACTACGTCTGAAGTGCTGCTGCACAAGCTGAACGAAGAGAAGAAAATGGACATGCGCATCATCAGCGCCAAAGATCACGGTGACTCCTTCCGTACGCTGGAAAGCGGTCGCGCCGTTGCGTTCATGATGGATGATGCATTGCTGGCCGGTGAGCGCGCTAAAGCGAAGAAACCGGACAACTGGGAAATCGTCGGTACCGCGCAGTCTAAAGAAGCGTATGGCTGCATGATGCGCAAAGACGATGCGGAATTTAAGAAACTGGTCGATGACACCATCGCTCAGGTTCAGACCTCCGGCGACGCGGAGAAATGGTTCGATAAGTGGTTCAAGAACCCAATCCCACCAAAAAATCTGAACATGAACTTTGAACTGTCTGACGACATGAAAGCCCTGTTTAAAGAACCGAACGACAAAGCACTTAACTAATTAGAACCACTAAGGGGCGGGATCTCCTGCCCTCTCGATTGTCGGGAAGCGCGGACAGACTAAACGTTGAGGGGTCGTTCCCCACTCAGCGCGACGATTAAAGCTTCTCACCAATCTTCGAGGGTAGCGCTGCTACCCTTTTTTTTCTGGAGTTTATTATGTCAATCGACTGGAACTGGGGCATTTTCCTGCAGCAAGCCCCGTTCGGCAACACCACCTATCTTGGCTGGCTGTGGAGCGGTTTTCAGGTCACGGTCGCACTGTCGATCACCGCCTGGATCATCGCTTTCCTTGTCGGCTCGCTGTTCGGTATTTTGCGTACCGTCCCGAATCGCTTTCTCTCCTCGCTGGGAACCTGCTACGTCGAACTGTTCCGTAACGTTCCGTTAATCGTGCAGTTTTTTACCTGGTATTTGGTTATTCCAGAGCTGCTGCCGGAAGATCTCGGCATGTGGTTCAAATCAGAGCTGGATCCTAACGTTCAGTTCTTTGTCTCCTCCATGCTCTGCCTGGGTCTGTTTACTGCCGCCCGCGTGTGTGAGCAGGTGCGTGCAGCGATTCAGTCTCTGCCACGCGGGCAGAAAAATGCTGCGCTGGCGATGGGCCTGACCTTACCGCAAGCCTACCGTTACGTTCTGCTGCCCAATGCCTATCGCGTGATCGTACCGCCGATGACCTCGGAAATGATGAACCTGGTGAAAAACTCGGCCATCGCGTCCACCATCGGTCTGGTGGATATGGCGGCGCAGGCGGGCAAACTGCTGGATTACTCTGCCCATGCGTGGGAATCCTTTACCGCCATTACCCTGGCGTATGTTCTGATTAACGCGGTGATTATGTTGGTAATGAACCTTGTCGAACGTAAAGTTCGCCTGCCGGGCAACCTGGGGGGCAAATAATGTACGAATTTGACTGGAGTTCCATTGTTCCTTCCCTTCCCTATCTGATGGATGGCCTGATCATTACCCTCAAGATCACCCTGACGGCGGTCGTGGTCGGGATAATCTGGGGTACGCTGCTGGCGGTAATGCGCCTGTCGAGCTTTAAGCCTGTCGCCTGGTTTGCAACGGCTTACGTTAACGTGTTTCGCTCCATCCCGCTGGTGATGGTGCTGCTGTGGTTCTATCTCATCGTGCCTGGCCTGCTGCAGGATGTCCTCGGCCTGTCGCCGAAAAATGACATCCGTTTGATCTCGGCGATGGTGGCCTTCTCGATGTTTGAGGCGGCGTACTATTCAGAGATTATCCGTGCCGGGATCCAGAGCATCTCCCGCGGGCAATCGAGTGCCGCGCTGGCGTTAGGCATGACCCACTGGCAGTCGATGAAGCTCATCATTCTGCCGCAGGCGTTCCGCGCCATGGTTCCGCTGCTGCTGACCCAGGGCATCGTGCTGTTCCAGGACACCTCTCTGGTGTATGTATTGAGCCTGGCAGACTTCTTCCGTACCGCTTCTACCATCGGCGAGCGCGATGGTACGCAGGTCGAGATGATCCTGTTCGCAGGTGCGGTCTATTTTGTTATTAGTTTAAGCGCGTCGCTGTTGGTCAGCTGGCTGAAGAAAAGGACAGTGTAATGATTTCCCTGAAAAATGTTTCTAAATGGTATGGGCACTTTCAGGTGCTGACCGACTGCTCCACGGAAGTGAAAAAAGGCGAGGTTGTGGTGGTGTGCGGGCCGTCCGGCTCGGGTAAATCAACGCTGATCAAAACCGTGAATGGCCTGGAGCCTGTGCAGCAGGGCGAGATTATCGTCAATGGCACCAAAGTGAATGACAAGAAAACCAACCTGGCGAAGCTGCGTTCTAACGTTGGGATGGTATTCCAGCATTTTGAGCTGTTCCCGCATCTGTCGATTATCGAGAATCTGACTCTCGCGCAGGTGAAAGTCCTCAAACGCGATAAGGCGCTAGCCCGTGACAAAGCGTTGAAGCTGCTGGAACGTGTCGGACTTACTGCCCATGCCGATAAATTCCCGGCACAGTTGTCCGGTGGCCAACAGCAGCGTGTAGCGATCGCCCGTGCGTTGTGTATGGATCCGGTAGCCATGCTGTTTGATGAGCCGACTTCTGCGCTTGACCCGGAAATGATCAACGAAGTGCTGGACGTCATGGTGCAGCTGGCACAGGAAGGCATGACCATGATGGTGGTTACCCACGAAATGGGCTTTGCGCGTAAAGTGGCGAACCGCGTGATCTTTATGGATGAAGGGAAAATCGTGGAGGACTCAGCCAAAGAGGAGTTCTTTGCCAACCCACAGTCCGATCGCGCGAAAGATTTCCTCGCCAAAATTCTGCATTAATCTTCCCGGTGCGCAATCGCAGGATTGCGCACTGCTTCACGCTTTTCATCTCTTTTTCTCGTATGCACATTTCTTCAGCGTTAGCCTTGTCACAAAACAACACTGAGAAATGGAGAATTCTATGGCACTGCCCATTATCCTCGATTGCGATCCGGGTCATGATGACGCGATAGCTCTCGTGCTTGCCCTCGCCTCGCCAGAGCTGGAAGTCAAAGCCGTTACCTCCTCTGCCGGTAACCAGACACCGGACAAAACCCTGCGTAATGTTCTGCGGATGCTGACGCTGTTAAAGCGCAGCGATATTCCGGTTGCCGGAGGCGCGGTTAAACCCCTGATGCGCGACCTGATCATTGCCGATAACGTCCACGGAGAAACCGGTCTTGATGGCCCCGCCCTGCCCGAGCCGGGTTTTGCCCCACAGAATTGCACCGCTGTAGAGCTGATGGCAAAGGTGCTGCGCGAAAGCCCTGAACCGGTGACGCTGGTCGCAACCGGCCCGCAGACCAACGTCGCCCTGCTGCTGAACAGCCATCCTGAATTGCATGCAAAAATCGCCCGGATAGTGATCATGGGCGGCGCCATGGGGCTGGGGAACTGGACGCCAGCCGCGGAATTCAATATTTATGTCGATCCTGAAGCGGCAGAAATTGTCTTCCAGTCCGGCATTCCGGTGGTGATGGCCGGTCTGGATGTGACGCATCGGGCGCAGATTATGGCGGACGATATTGAGCGTTTTCGCGCGATCAATAACCCCGTAGCCCGGACCGTAGCGGAGCTGCTCGATTTCTTTATGGAGTATCACAAGACGGAGAAATGGGGTTTCCAGGGCGCGCCGCTGCACGATCCCTGCACCATCGCCTGGCTGTTGAAACCGGAGATATTCACTACCGCCAGACGCTGGGTCGGCGTAGAAACGCAGGGGAAATATACGCAGGGCATGACGGTGGTCGATTATTTCATGCTCAGTGGCAACGAACCCAACACCGACATCATGCTGGATATCGATCGCCAGGCCTTCGTTGATTTACTGGCAGAACGCCTCGCGTTTTATCAGTAGTAATCTGATGTCACCACGATGCATCATCGGACGCATCGTGGTGGTCTCTGTTAAGGTTCAAACGGGCGACGCTGGAACTGGTCATGACCGCATTTGGGGCACAATGGCAGGAGATCCGGGGTGTAAACGGCCAGATGGAAGTGACATTTTTCGCAGACCAGATTTCCCAGCCCAACGACCTCTCCACTGTGGTATACGCCATGATGGTTCAGATCCTGAAACACCTCACGCCACTCCAGCTGCGTTTTATCGGTGATATCTGCCAGCTCCTGCCACACACTCTCTTTAATCACCCGCATAAAGACGCTATCGGCAACCTCATCCTGGCTCTCCTCATAGCTACGGGCAAACTCTTCCAGATCGCGGCGAACCGCGCGGGTCACCTCTTCCACTTCGGTACGTGTTAACTCACCCGTCTGCATCACCCTCAGGCGAGCCTGGTCGACGAGCGCGTCAATATCCCGCTCACCATTACGCAGACGTTCGGTCAAGGTGGCGACCAGTTCACGGTAAAATTGAGCAACCTTGTTCATCATTTTCCTCCCGGGTAAGTAACTCTCTCTAATGATAGACCTTATTTGCGCCCCGCTTTGTCAGCTCATCCACACTCTGCGTAAATTCCTGCAAGAGCCTTTTCAGCTAAAGGCTGTTTTGACGCAGGCGTTTGGGCTATGCTATGCGGATCTGAAATACCACATCCTTTGGCTACGTTTGTAGCTGTAATAAACACAGGACCACTGGCTGCCATGCAAGAGCAATACCGCCCGGAAGAGATAGAATCGAAAGTCCAGCAACACTGGGACGAGAAGCGCACTTTTGAAGTCACCGAAGACGAGAGCAAAGAGAAGTATTACTGCCTGTCGATGCTTCCCTATCCTTCTGGCCGACTACACATGGGCCACGTGCGTAACTACACCATCGGTGATGTGATCGCCCGTTACCAGCGTATGCTGGGCAAAAACGTTCTGCAGCCGATCGGCTGGGATGCGTTTGGTCTGCCTGCGGAAGGTGCTGCGGTAAAAAACAATACTGCCCCTGCGCCCTGGACCTACGACAACATCGCCTACATGAAAAACCAGCTCAAGATGCTGGGCTTTGGCTATGACTGGAGCCGCGAACTGGCGACCTGTACCCCGGAATATTACCGCTGGGAACAGAAGTTCTTCACCGAGCTGTACAAAAAAGGGCTGGTCTACAAAAAAACATCCGCCGTTAACTGGTGCCCGAACGACCAGACCGTTTTGGCAAACGAACAGGTCATCGACGGCTGCTGCTGGCGCTGCGACACTAAAGTTGAGCGTAAAGAGATCCCACAGTGGTTTATCAAAATCACCGCTTACGCCGACGAACTGCTGAGCGATCTGGATAATCTGGATCACTGGCCAGATACCGTTAAAACCATGCAGCGCAACTGGATCGGCCGTTCTGAAGGGGTGGAAATCACCTTCAACGTGGAAAATTACGATCAGAAGCTGACCGTTTACACCACCCGCCCGGACACCTTCATGGGTGCCACCTACCTGGCCGTGGCGGCAGGTCACCCGCTGGCGCAGAAAGCGGCAGAGAACAATCCAGAACTGGCTGCCTTTATCGACGAATGCCGCAACACCAAAGTGGCCGAAGCCGACATGGCGACCATGGAGAAGAAAGGCGTTGCTACCGGTTTCTACGCCACGCACCCGCTGACTGGCGAAGCGATCCCTGTCTGGGCAGCCAACTTCGTGCTGATGGAGTACGGTACGGGCGCAGTCATGGCCGTTCCGGGTCACGACCAGCGCGACTACGAATTTGCCACTAAATACCACCTGGCGATCAAGCCGGTTATCCTCGCGGCAGACGGCTCTGAGCCGGACCTGTCCGAACAGGCGCTGACCGAAAAAGGCACCCTGTTCAACTCTGGCGAATTCAGCGGCCTGAGCTTCGAAGAGGGCTTCAACGCCATTGCCGATAAACTGGCCTCGCTGGGCGTTGGCGAGCGCAAAGTTAACTACCGTCTGCGCGACTGGGGTGTTTCCCGTCAGCGTTACTGGGGCGCACCAATTCCGATGGTCACCCTGGAAGATGGCACCGTCATGCCAACCCCGGAAGATCAGCTCCCGGTGATCCTGCCGGAAGATGTGGTCATGGATGGCATCACCAGCCCGATTAAAGCCGATCCTGAGTGGGCAAAAACCACCGTGAACGGCATGCCTGCGCTGCGTGAAACTGACACCTTCGACACCTTTATGGAGTCCTCCTGGTACTACGCGCGTTATACCTGCCCGCAGTATCAGGAAGGCATGCTGGATTCCGACGCGGCAAACTACTGGCTGCCGGTCGATATCTACATTGGCGGGATTGAACACGCCATCATGCACCTGCTCTACTTCCGCTTCTTCCATAAACTGATGCGCGACGCAGGCCTGGTGACCTCCAATGAACCTGCCAAACAGCTGCTGTGTCAGGGCATGGTGCTGGCAGATGCCTTCTATTACGTGGGCGCGAACGGCGAGCGTAACTGGGTCTCCCCGGTTGATGCCATCGTTGAGCGCGACGAGAAAGGCCGCATCGTTAAAGCGAAAGATGCCGCTGGCCATGAGCTGGTGTATACCGGCATGAGCAAAATGTCGAAGTCTAAAAACAACGGCATTGACCCTCAGGTGATGGTTGAGCGTTACGGTGCGGATACCGTGCGTCTGTTCATGATGTTTGCTTCTCCGGCAGACATGACGCTGGAGTGGCAAGAATCCGGCGTTGAAGGGGCTAACCGCTTCCTGAAACGTGTCTGGAAACTGGTTTACGAGCACACCTCCCAGGGCGCAGCACCTGCACTGGATACCGCGGCACTGACGGAAGATCAGCAAGCGCTGCGTCGTGATGTTCATAAAACTATTGCTAAAGTGACCGATGATATTGGTCGCCGTCAGACCTTCAATACCGCAATTGCGGCTATTATGGAATTGATGAACAAGCTGGCGAAAGCCCCGCAGGAAGGCGAGCAGGATCGTGCCTTGATGCGTGAAGCGCTGCTGGCGGTTGTCCGTATGCTGAACCCGTTCACCCCTCACGCCAGCTTTACGCTGTGGCAGGAGCTGAACGGTGAAGGCGATATCGATAATGCACCGTGGCCGGTGGCGGATGAATCCGCAATGGTTGAAAACACCACGCTGGTCGTTGTTCAGGTTAACGGTAAAGTGCGCGGTAAGATTACTGTTCCGGTTGATGCAACCGAAGAGCAGGTCCGCGAACGTGCCGGCCAGGAACATCTGGTGGCGAAGTATCTTGATGGCGTTACCGTACGTAAAGTGATCTACGTGCCCGGTAAACTGCTGAACCTGGTCGTTGGCTAAGCGCGGGAGGAAGCGTGCGACAACTGGCAACATTACTGTTATCGCTGGCGGTGTTAGTCACCGCCGGCTGTGGCTGGCACCTGCGTAATACCACACAGGTGCCGGAACAGATGAAAACGATGATTTTCGATTCGGGCGATCCTAATGGTCCGCTGAGCCGTGCCATTCGCAATCAGCTGCGTCTTAACGGCGTTGATCTGATCGAACAAGGAACGCTGCGCCAGGATATACCGTCATTCCGCGTATTAAGCTCTACCCTGAGCCAGGATACCGCGTCCATCTTCCAGGATGGCCGTACTGCGGAATACCAGATGGTGATGGAAGTCCATGCCGCGGTTCTGATCCCGGGTAGCGATATTTATCCTATCAGCACCAAGGTCTACCGTTCGTTCTTCGATAACCCGCAGACTGCGCTGGCGAAAGATGCTGAGCAGACCATTATCATTAACGAAATGTATGACAAGGCAGCGGAGCAGCTGATCCGTAAGCTGCCGAGCGTCCACACTGCTGAAAAAGAGAATGCCCTGAAAGCTCAGCCTGGTACTCAGCCAGCGGCATCCTCACCACGCGTCTCCACGACGCTGGGTCAGTAATGCTCAGGTTGTACCCTGAACAACTCCGCGCGCAGCTCAATGAAGGGCTGCGCGCGGCGTATCTGCTTCTCGGAAACGATCCGCTGTTGCTGCAGGAGAGCCAGGATGCCGTACGTCAGCTTGCGGCGACCCAGGGCTTTGAGGAGCACCACAGTTTCACGCTGGATAACAGCACCGACTGGCAGGAGATTTTCTCCCTCTGTCAGGCGATGAGCCTGTTTGCCGCCCGGCAAACCCTGCTTATTCAGTTACCGGAAAACGGCCCTAATGCGGGCATCAACGAACAGCTGGCCACGCTGGTCAGTTTGCTGCATAGCGATCTTCTGCTGATTGTTCGCGGCAATAAACTCACTAAAGCCCAGGAAAATGCCGCCTGGCTTACTGCACTGGCAAACCATTCGGTGCTGGTGACCTGCCAGACCCCGGAGCAGGCCCACCTGCCAAAATGGGTTGCGGCCCGGGCTAAGCAGAACAATCTGCAGCTGGATGACGCTGCGAATCAGCTGCTCTGTTACTGCTACGAAGGCAATCTGCTGGCTCTGGCCCAGGCCCTTGAGCGGCTGTCTCTGCTCTGGCCGGATGGCAAACTGACCCTGCCGCGCGTCGAACAGGCAGTTAACGACGCCGCCCATTTCACCCCTTTCCATTGGGTCGATGCCCTGCTCTCAGCGAAAAGCAAGCGCGCCCTGCACATCCTGCAACAGCTGCGTCTTGAAGGCAGTGAGCCGGTGATCCTGCTCAGAACCCTGCAGCGTGAACTGCTGCTGCTCCTGACCCTGAAACGTCAGTCGGCGCACACGCCCCTGCGTGCGCTGTTTGATAAACACCGGGTCTGGCAGAACCGTCGCGGCATGACCACCGAGGCCCTGAATCGCCTCAGCCCGGATCAGCTGCGCCAGGCCGTTCAACTGCTGACACGCACCGAGCTGACCCTGAAGCAGGATTACGGCCAGTCGATCTGGTCAGAGCTGGAAAGCCTCTCGCTGCTCCTGTGCCACAAAGCGCTGGCCGATATTTTTATAGAAGGTTGAGATGCACTCTCTACAGGCTCTGTTTGGTGGCACCTTTGACCCGATCCACTACGGGCATCTGAAACCGGTCGAAATTCTGGCAAACCAGATTGGCCTGCAGCGCGTCACTATTATGCCGAATAATGTGCCGCCGCACCGTCCACAGCCGGAGGCCAGCGCCGCACAGCGTAAAATGATGCTGGAGCTGGCGATTGCCGATAAGCCGCTGTTTCAACTGGATGAGCGTGAGCTGCGCCGGGACAGCCCGTCGTATACCGCGCAGACGTTGCAGGAGTGGCGCGCCGAACAGGGGCCGGAGACACCGCTGGCCTTTATCATCGGCCAGGACTCGCTGCTCACGTTCCCGGGGTGGTATCAGTATCAAACGATCCTCGAAAATAGCCATGTGATCGTTTGTCGCCGCCCGGGCTATGCTCTGAGGATGAAAGAGGAGCAGCATCAGCAGTGGCTTGAGGCGCACCTGACGTATCAGGTTGAAGATCTGCATACCCTGCCTGCCGGTAAAATTTTCCTCGCGGAAACGCCGTGGTTTGATATTTCGGCCACGCTGATCCGCCAGCGTCTGCAACAGGGGCTGCCCTGCGATGAGATGTTACCCCTGCCGGTTTTGCGTTACATTCAACAGCAGGGTCTGTATCAGAAAAGCAGCAACTGACTGGGCGCCGGGAGAAAAAGCGCGCCATTCGCGCTCTCGCCATTGACACCCCCGTCCAGGCTGATATCCTCCGCTGCCAGACTTCCCGCCAGCACTGTTTTACAAAAACTGTTTTACAAAAATGGCGATGCAATCTCCGGCATAGGGTGGGATGATACCCGCCTTCGCAGGCCCGTGCGGTGACATTTGTCCCGACACTGCGGCCAGTTCAGGTATACTGACTGGCTACGAATTTACAGTTACTCAATCTCACTCTCCCAGGGGGAAAACTTGCAGGGTAAAGCACTCCAGGATTTTGTTATCGACAAAATTGATGACCTGAAAGGTCAGGACATCATCGCCATCGACGTTCAGGGCAAATCAAGCATCACCGATTGCATGATTATCTGCACCGGTACCTCCACTCGCCACGTTGCTTCTATCGCTGACCATGTTGTTCAGGAATCCCGCGCTGCCGGTATGCTGCCGCTGGGCGTTGAAGGCGAAGCGACCGCTGACTGGGTCGTCGTTGACCTTGGCGATGTGATTGTCCACGTCATGCAGGA
The DNA here is from genome assembly GCF_050435045.1 of Leclercia sp. 1548. Classification (NCBI taxonomy): domain Bacteria; kingdom Pseudomonadati; phylum Pseudomonadota; class Gammaproteobacteria; order Enterobacterales; family Enterobacteriaceae; genus Leclercia; species Leclercia sp. 1548. The sequence goes on from NZ_JBNDJP010000001.1 coordinate 1,075,608, forward strand.
AGAGAGCCGTCGCCTGTATGAGCTGGAAAAACTCTGGGGTTAATGCGTGAAGCTGCAACTGGTAGCCGTCGGCACAAAAATGCCCGATTGGGTACAAACAGGGTTTACCGAATATCTGCGTCGTTTTCCGAAAGATATGCCGTTTGAGCTGGTGGAGATCCCCGCCGGCAAACGCGGCAAAAACGCAGATATCAAACGCATTCTCGATAAAGAGGGTGAACTGATGCTGGCTGCCGCAGGCAAAAACCGCATCGTCACGCTCGATATTCCGGGCAAGCCCTGGGATACACCGCAGCTGGCGCATGAACTGGAGCGCTGGAAGCAGGACGGTCGCGACGTCAGCCTGTTAATTGGCGGTCCAGAGGGATTATCCTCCGCCTGCAAAGCGGCAGCAGAACAGAGTTGGTCTCTCTCCGCGCTGACGCTGCCCCACCCGCTGGTTCGGGTGTTGGTTGCTGAAAGTCTCTATCGCGCGTGGAGCATCACGACTAACCATCCTTATCACCGTGAGTAATGATGACATCCTGGATAAATTAAGCAGCGGATGAAACTACAGAATTCTTTTCGCGACTATACGGCTGAGTCCGCGCTGTTTGTGCGCCGGGCAGTGGTCGCCTTTTTGGGGATTTTGCTGCTGACTGGCGTGCTGATCGCCAACCTCTATAATCTGCAGATTGTCCGTTTTACCGATTACCAGACCCGCTCCAACGAAAACCGCATTAAACTCGTCCCTATCGCCCCAAGCCGCGGCATTATCTACGATCGCAACGGTACGCCACTGGCGTTGAACCGCACGATCTATCAGATTGAAATGATGCCAGAGAAGGTCGATAACGTGCAGCAGACGCTCGAAGCGCTGCGCAGCGTAGTCGATTTGAATGACGACGATATTGCCGCCTTCAAAAAAGAGCGCTCCCGCTCGCATCGCTTCACGTCGATACCGGTAAAAACCAACCTCACCGAGGTGCAGGTAGCCCGTTTCGCCGTGAACCAGTACCGCTTTCCCGGCGTAGAGGTCAAAGGCTACAAGCGCCGCTTCTACCCGTACGGCTCTGCCCTGACGCATGTCATCGGCTATGTCTCGAAAATCAACGATAAAGACGTCGACAGGCTGGACAAAGACGGCAAACTCGCCAACTACGCGGCGACGCACGATATTGGCAAGCTGGGCATTGAGCGCTATTACGAAGAGATTCTCCACGGCCAGACCGGGTATGAAGAGGTTGAAGTCAACAACCGTGGCAGAGTGATCCGTCAGCTGAAAGAGGTGCCACCTCAGGCCGGGCATGACATTTATCTCACCCTGGATCTCAAACTTCAGCAGTATATTGAAACCCTGCTGGCAGGCAGCCGCGCGGCGGTAATTGTGACCGACCCACGTACCGGCAGCATTCTGTCGCTGGTCTCGACGCCGAGCTACGACCCGAATCTGTTCGTCGATGGCATCTCCAGCAAGGACTATTCTGGCCTGCTCAACGACCCTAATACGCCGCTGATCAACCGCGCGACCCAGGGTGTTTATCCCCCGGCCTCGACGGTTAAACCTTATGTGGCCGTGTCGGCGCTCAGCACAGGTGTTATCACCCGTAATACCAGTCTCTTCGACCCGGGTTGGTGGCAGTTGCCTGGCTCGGAAAAACGCTACCGCGACTGGAAGAAGTGGGGCCACGGCCATCTGAACGTCACCAAATCGCTGGAGGAGTCGGCGGATACCTTCTTCTACCAGGTAGCCTATGACATGGGCATTGACCGTCTGTCGGAATGGATGGGCAAATTTGGCTACGGCCACTATACCGGTATCGACCTGTCAGAAGAGCGTTCCGGTAACATGCCAACCCGGGAATGGAAGCAGAAGCGCTTTAAAAAACCGTGGTATCAGGGTGACACAATTCCGGTAGGGATCGGCCAGGGCTACTGGACCGCCACCCCCATCCAGATGAGCAAAGCGCTGATGATCCTTATCAACGACGGGGTGGTAAAAGTGCCGCACCTGCTGATGAGCACCGTTGAAGACGGCAAAAAAGTGCCCTGGGCGCAGCCGCACGAGCCGCCAGTGGGCGATATCCATTCCGGTTACTGGGAAATCGCCAAAGACGGGATGTATGGCGTAGCCAACCGTGCAAACGGTACGGCACACAAATACTTCGCCGGCGCGCCCTATAAAATCGCGGCAAAATCCGGTACCGCCCAGGTGTTTGGCCTGAAAGCCAATGAAACCTATAACGCGCATAAAATTGCTGAACGTCTGCGTGACCATAAGCTGATGATTGCGTTTGCACCATACGAAAACCCGCAGGTCGCCGTGTCGATTATTCTGGAAAACGGCGGTGCAGGCCCGGCGGTCGGTACCATCATGCGCCAGATCCTTGACCACCTCATGCTGGGTGACAACAACACTGACTTGCCGAGTGAAAACCCGGCTACCGCCGGCGCGGAGGACCAATAATCGTGACGGATAATCCGAATAAAAAATCGCTGTGGGACAAGATCCACATCGACCCGGCCATGCTGCTGATCCTGCTGGCGCTGCTGGTTTACAGTGCCCTGGTTATCTGGAGCGCCAGCGGCCAGGATCTCGGCATGACGGAGCGTAAGATCGGCCAGATCACCATGGGTCTGGTCGTCATGGTGGTGATGGCGCAGATCCCACCTCGCGTGTACGAAGGCTGGGCGCCCTATCTCTACATCTTCTGCATCATTCTCCTGGTTGCGGTGGACGCCTTTGGTGCCATCTCGAAAGGCGCGCAGCGCTGGCTCGACCTCGGCATCGTCCGTTTCCAGCCCTCGGAGATTGCGAAAATCGCCGTTCCACTGATGGTGGCGCGCTTCATCAACCGTGATGTCTGCCCACCGTCGCTGAAAAACACCGCTATCGCACTGGTGCTGATCTTCCTGCCTACGCTGCTGGTAGCCGCGCAGCCGGACCTCGGGACCTCGATTCTGATCGCACTCTCTGGCCTGTTCGTTCTGTTCCTCTCCGGGCTGAGCTGGCGGCTTATCGGGATTGCGGTGGTATTAGTGGCGGCCTTTATACCGATTCTGTGGTTCTTCCTGATGCACGATTATCAGCGCCAGCGCGTAATGATGTTGTTGGATCCAGAGAGCGACCCGCTCGGAGCAGGCTATCATATTATACAGTCGAAGATTGCAATCGGCTCTGGCGGCCTGCGCGGCAAGGGCTGGCTGCACGGTACGCAGTCGCAGCTTGAGTTTCTGCCCGAACGCCATACCGACTTTATCTTTGCGGTTCTGGCTGAAGAGTTAGGGCTGGTCGGAATTTTAATCCTGCTGGCGCTGTACCTGCTGTTAATCATGCGCGGATTGTGGATTGCCGCCCGGGCACAAACCACCTTTGGCCGCGTCATGGCCGGTGGCTTGATGTTGATTTTATTCGTTTATGTTTTCGTAAATATTGGTATGGTGAGCGGTATTCTGCCGGTGGTAGGCGTACCGCTTCCGCTGGTGAGTTACGGAGGCTCGGCCCTGATCGTTCTGATGGCCGGGTTCGGGATCGTCATGTCGATCCACACACACAGAAAAATGTTGTCAAAAAGCGTATAAGGGGCACGCAATGCGTAAGCAGTGGTCTGGGATCTGCATCGCAGTGAGTTTACTGGCAGCCTGTACAAGTGACGATGGTCAGCAGCAAGCGACCGTCGCACCGCCGCAGCCGGCAGTATGTAATGGTCCGGTGGTTGAGATCAGCGGAGCCGATCCGCGTTTTGAACCCCTGAGCGCCACGGCTAATCAGGATTACGAGCGCGACGGAAAAAGCTACAAAATTGTTCAGGATCCTTCCCGCTTCAGTCAGGCTGGCCTGGCGGCTATTTATGACGCCGAGCCGGGAAGCAACCTGACCGCAAGCGGTGAAGCGTTCGATCCTATGCAGCTCACCGCTGCGCACCCGACGCTGCCGATCCCAAGCTACGCGCGTATCACCAACCTGGCGAATGGCCGAATGATTGTGGTACGTATCAACGATCGTGGCCCTTACGGCAATGACCGCGCGATCTCGCTGTCACGCGCCGCAGCCGACCGTCTGAATACCTCCAACAACACAAAAGTGCGTATCGACCCGATTATTGTTGCTCAGGACGGTTCGCTCTCCGGCCCCGGTATGGCCTGTACCACCGTGGCTAAACAGACTTATGCCCTGCCCGCACGTCCCGATTTGAGTGGCGGTATGGGCAGCGCGTCGTCCGTTTCTGAACCTGCGCCGCAGGGTGACGTACATGCCATCAGTAACGACACGCTGAAAAGCGAAGACACTATGGGCGCACCGGTCAGCAGCGGTGGTTTCCTTGGCGCGCCTACTACCCTCGCCTCCGGCGTGCTGGAAGGCAGCGAACCGCCTGCACCTCAGCCAGTCGTCACCGCGCCGGTGAACCAGACGGCACCGGTCACGGCACCTGTATCTGCTCCGACTCAGGCTCCGGTTACGGCACCTGGTTCTGCTCAGACTCCGGTTACGGCGCCTGTTTCCGCACCCGCACAGGCAGGCGGTTATGTTGTTCAGGTTGGCGCGGTCAGCGATCAGGCTCGTGCCCAACAGTATCAGCAGCGCCTCGGCCAGCAGTTTGGCGTGCCGGGCCGCGTAGAGCAAAATGGTGCGGTATGGCGTATTCAGCTCGGCCCGTTTGCCAGCAAATCTGAGGCCGCAGCCTTACAGCAACGTCTGCAGAATGAAGCGCAGTTACAGTCATTTATCGCTGTTGCAAAATGATTAATAGGCGGTATCCGAATTGTCAGTTTTTGTCATGATGATTCACACTCTCATGCTTAAAGTCGGATGCCTGCCTGTATAGCATTTGCTATAGTAAGGCACTTTTTTTAATTCCATCACGGATGTCGTTTTTCTGACCATGAAGACCACTTTCTCCGCTCGTTTTATGCAGCGCATGGCGCTCACTACGGCGCTTTGTGCAGCCACGCTTTCTGTTGCTCACGCCGATGACCTGAATATCAAGACCATGATCCCGGGCGTTCCGCAGATCGACGCGGAATCCTACATCCTGATCGATTACAACTCCGGTAAGGTGTTGGCTGAACAGAATGCTGACGCACGACGCGATCCGGCCAGTCTGACTAAAATGATGACCAGCTACGTCATCGGTCAGGCCATGAAAGCAGGTAAATTCAAAGAAACCGACCTGGTAACCATCGGTAACGATGCGTGGGCCACCGGCAACCCGGTATTTAAAGGGTCATCCTTGATGTTCCTGAAACCCGGCATGCAGGTTCCCGTCTCCCAGCTGATCCGTGGCATCAACCTCCAGTCCGGTAACGATGCCTGCGTGGCGATGGCAGACTTTGCCGCCGGCAGCCAGGACGCTTTTGTTGGCCTGATGAACAGCTACGTTTCCGCACTGGGTCTGAAAAACAGCCACTTCCAGACCGTACACGGCCTGGATGCTGACGGTCAGTACTCCTCTGCGCGTGATATGGCGCTGATTGGCCAGGCGCTGATCCGTGACGTACCGAACGAATACACCATCTATAAAGAGAAAGAATTTACCTTTAACGGTATCCGTCAGACCAACCGTAACGGCCTGCTGTGGGATAACAGCCTGAACGTTGACGGCATCAAAACCGGACATACCGATAAAGCCGGTTACAACCTGGTGGCCTCTGCCACTGAAGGCCAGATGCGTCTGATCTCTGCGGTAATGGGCGGTCGTACTTTCAAAGGGCGTGAAACCGAGAGCAAGAAGCTGCTGACCTGGGGCTTCCGCTTCTTCGAAACGGTAAACCCACTGAAAGCGGGCAAAGAGTTCGCCTCAGAACCGGTCTGGTTTGGTGATAACGACCGCGCCTCTCTGGGCGTCGATAAAGATCTCTACCTGACCATCCCACGCGGTCGCATGAAAGATCTGAAAGCCAGCTATGTGCTGACCGCCAGCGAACTGCACGCTCCGCTGAAGAAAAATCAGGTTGTGGGCACCATCAACTTCCAGCTTGATGGCAAAACCATCGACCAGCGTCCGCTGGTTGTGTTGGATGAAATCCCGGAAGGCAATTTCTTTGGCAAAATCATTGATTACATTAAATTGATGTTCCATCACTGGTTTGGTTAAAAATTGAACACTTGAAAGTGTGATTTCCATCCCCATATACTATGTAACCTGATAACTCCCACCCGACGTGGGAGTTATTCTTTTTTTGACGTACTGCCGGAGTTGACATGAAAACCAAACTTAACGAACTGCTTGAATTCCCTACTCCTTTTACTTACAAAGTAATGGGGCAGGCGTTGCCTGAGCTGGTTGATCAGGTGGTTGAAGTGGTACAGCGCCATGCGCCAGGCGACTACTCTCCGACGGTGAAACCAAGCAGCAAAGGCAACTACCATTCCGTGTCTATCACCATCACGGCGACGCATATCGAACAAGTTGAGACGCTCTACGAAGAGCTGGGTAACATCGATATCGTTCGCATGGTGCTGTAACACCTTTCGGTTACCCGCATCGCCGGGTAACCTGTTTCTCCTCTGTGATATACTCCCCGCTACAGTTTGTCCCTTCGTTCGGAGATATCGTTTTGTACCAGGATACCATTCTCGTCCGCCAGCTTGGGCTGCAGCCCTATGAACCTGTCTCCCAGGCTATGCATGATTTCACTGACACACGCGACGAGAACACGCCGGATGAGATCTGGCTGGTAGAGCATTTGCCGGTGTTTACCCAGGGTCAGGCCGGAAAAGCAGAGCATCTGTTAATGCCCGGCGATATCCCGGTTATCCAGAGCGATCGTGGGGGCCAGATCACCTACCACGGGCCGGGACAACAGGTCATGTATGTCCTGCTTAACCTGAAGCGCAGAAAGCTCGGGGTACGCGAACTGGTGACGCTGCTTGAACAAACGGTAGTCAATACGCTGGCGGAATTTGATATTGATGCGCACCCGCGGGCAGATGCACCCGGCGTCTATGTTGGCGAAATGAAAATATGTTCTCTTGGTCTGCGGATTCGTAAAGGGTGCTCTTTCCACGGCCTTGCTTTGAATATCAATATGGATCTTTCACCTTTCCAGCGGATCAATCCTTGCGGTTATGCGGGTATGGAAATGGCCCAAATGCGCCAGTGGGTAGAGAACATTACACCGGAAATTGCACGTCCGCATTTGCTTAATGCTTTTTTAGCGCTGCTAAACAATCCACCCCATAAATATATTACTGCTTAATTATCCCGGCAATTTGGCTCATTATTTGATGAGCCATTCTTATTTCAAGGCTTTAAGCTTTACAACAATCCGTACTTTCTATATTTTCAAAATACCTGCAACGCGCTTGCGTATTAGCATTTACCCGTTATCTACTCCGCCAGGGCCAACCGACTGGTATGAATATCGCCTGCGCAAAAATTAGACAAGATGATGAATTTACTTAGAAATGTTGATTATCAAAACTAGTTTAACCACAACAATAAGCACATTATTTAAATTCAACTATTATTTATATTGTGAATAATTAGGGAGAGATCGCGTGGATAATAATAATTCACCAGATAAGCGCTTGAGTGATCCTGGCAGTGAAACAAAACCACAGGTTTTTCGGACGTTACGCAATATTGACCTTAATTTATTGACGATTTTTGAGGCCGTGTATGTCCACAAAGGGATCGTCAATGCTGCGAAAATTCTGAATCTCACTCCCTCAGCAATAAGTCAGTCCATCCAAAAATTACGCTCAATTTTCCCCGATCCGCTGTTTATACGTAAAGGCCAGGGCGTGACGCCGACCGCCTACGCCACGCATCTGCATGAATATATAAGCCAGGGACTGGAGTCAATTCTTGGAGCGCTGGATTTAACCGGCACCTATGATAAGCAACGCACCATCACCATTGGTACCACCCCGACCGTGGGCGCGCTGGTTTTGCCGCAAATTTACCAGGCCGTGAGAACCCATGCCCCGCATCTGATGCTGCGCAATATTTCGGTCAATGATGCCGAAACCCAGCTCGGCCAGTTCCAGACCGACCTGATCGTGGACAGCAACGCACTGAATGCCCGCGCCCTAAGCCACAACGTGCTGTTCGCTGACAAACTTTTGCTGATCTGCCGTAAAAACCATCCGGCGCTAAGCCAGGCAGCCACGGTAGATAATCTGGGGAACTACGAACAAACGTTGCTGATGCTGGAAGGACAAAACCTCAACGGCTTACGCCAACGTATCAACGACATTTTCCCTGAACGTCTGGTGCACTTCAGCAGTTACAATCTCTTTACGATTGCCGCCCTGATCGGCAGCAGCGATCTGATTGGCATCATCCCCGAGCGCCTGTTTAATCTGGTACGTCACTGCTGGCCGCTGGAACAGATCCCCTTCGCCCCGCTCAATGCCGAATGCGTTGAAATCTCGCTGTATTACAACAAACTGAGCTTGCGCGATCCGGTGCTGGAAAATTTGATAAACGTTATCCGCCAGGCCTTCTGATCAGGGGGTATTTCCCTTAAAGCCGCGCAGCCCCACATAAAAGGCACTAAACAACAACTATTTTACAATTTGGCGACCGGGCAGGCTGCTTTATCGTCCGTATCAATGATATACTGCCTGTCGTTCGTTCAAAAATAGTTGATAAATACAACATTCCCTTGAATTGAAACGCTTTCCTTCGATTTTCGCAACTGGAAGACGCACGCTATGAGTAAACCCATTGTGATGGAACGCGGTGTTAAATACCGTGATGCCGATAAAATGGCCCTAATCCCGGTTAAAAACGTGGCTACGGAGCGCGAAGCGCTGTTAAGAAAACCGGCCTGGATGAAGATTAAACTTCCGGCGGACTCTTCGCGTATTCAGGGAATTAAAGCAGCGATGCGCAAAAACGGTCTTCACTCCGTTTGCGAAGAGGCCTCCTGCCCGAACCTTGCTGAATGTTTTAACCACGGCACTGCGACTTTCATGATCCTCGGCGCGATTTGTACCCGCCGCTGCCCATTCTGTGACGTTGCCCACGGTCGTCCTGTTACGCCTGACGCTAACGAACCACAGAAACTGGCACAGACTATTGCTGACATGGCCCTGCGCTATGTGGTTATCACCTCTGTTGACCGCGACGATCTGCGCGACGGTGGTGCCCAGCACTTTGCTGACTGTATCTCTGCCATTCGTGAAAAGAGCCCGTCCATCAAAATCGAGACGCTGGTTCCCGACTTCCGTGGCCGTATGGATCGCGCGCTGGATATCCTCAACGCCACGCCACCAGACGTGTTTAACCACAACCTGGAAAACGTACCGCGTCTCTATCGTCAGGTTCGTCCGGGCGCCGATTACAACTGGTCTCTGAAACTGCTGGAGCGTTTTAAAGAAGCGCATCCTGAGATCCCAACCAAATCTGGCCTGATGGTGGGTCTGGGTGAAACCAACGAAGAGATCATTGAAGTCATGCGCGACCTGCGTCGCCATGGCGTCACCATGCTGACGCTGGGCCAGTATCTGCAGCCAAGCCGTCACCACCTGCCGGTGCAGCGCTACGTAAGCCCTGAAGAGTTTGACGAAATGAAAGCTGAAGCGATGGCGATGGGCTTCACCCATGCAGCCTGCGGCCCGTTCGTTCGTTCGTCCTATCACGCCGATATGCAGGCGAAAGGCGAAGAAGTGAAGTAAACCCGTCACAAACGTTTACAGTTCACCCATAAAAAAACCGGCTTTAGCCGGTTTTTTTCTATCGCAAGCCATTAAGGCGTAGCCGTTACTCTTTGTGGGAGAGTTTTTCGGCAGTGATATCCGCATCAGCGCTTTTCTTCGCCATAGCGTCATCGTCGTTCATCGCCTTTTTAAAGCCTTTGATAGCAGCACCCAGGTCTCCGCCCAGCGTACGTAATTTCTTGGTACCAAACAGCAGGACAACCAGCGCGGCTACCACCAGCAGTTTGGTAATACTAATCTCACCCATAGATACCTTCTTGACGTAAACAGGCTGCGTTTCGCGCCTTAAAAACCCGACCTTATTAACGGTCATTTGACGCCCGCACACAATAGCAATCTGTAACAAGGTGAATCAAGCGTTGTTTAAAAAACGTCACAACAATTGCGGGGGCGCGAAGCGTCGGTTGCGTAGCACCGGCAACTGCTGACGCGCCAGCGTAATGCGCTGCTGGCTGATCTCCGCTATTAACAGTGCTGGCCCTTCTGCCGCGGCCGCAATGGTTACGCCAAGGGGGTCGATAATGCGACTCTGACCGATGTTCTTGTTACCACACTCCCCTGCTGCTACCACATAGCAGGTGGTATCCAGCGCCCTGGCCGCCAGCAGCGTTGACCAGTGGTGCTCCTTGAGCGGCCCCCTGACCCATGCCGCAGGCAGAACCAAAACCGCTGCTCCCGCCAGCGCCAGATTCAACGCCATCTCCGGGAAGCGCAAATCGTAGCAGGTCATAAACCCCAAACGGATACCCTCAATTTCAATCAGCGGCGGCACTCTCGTCCCTGCATCCACCAGCCTGGATTCCTGAATATTGAACGCATCGTAAAGATGCAGCTTGGCATACTGCTCAACGATCCTGCCGCCACGCAGGGCGACGAGGGTATTGATCGCCCTGCCCGCGGTGGAGGGGACATGCACCGTCAGCACCGTGGTCAGTTCATTACGGGCGCTCTCTGCCAGTAGCATCGTCAAAAAGCCGCCGTCCAGCGGCTGGGCCGACTTTACGGACAGGTCGGGATCGTTATCATCGCGGGCGAGTAACGCTTCGGGTAGCACCAGCAGCGATGCCCCCTGCGCGGCCGCCTGTGCCATCAGCGAAACGCATGTTTCGGCATTTTTTTGCCAGTTCGCCGTTACTGCAAATTGTCCAACCGCAACGTACATATTTTCCCCTTGCCGCAAACGGCGTTACACTCTGGATCCTTACACATCAAATAGCAGGTATTGTTCGTGTTTCAACTTCTTTTAGCCGTTTTTATCGGCGGGGGCACAGGAAGCGTGGCGCGCTGGTTGTTGAGCATGCGGTTTAACCCTCTGCATCAGCAGATCCCGTTCGGAACGCTAACGGCCAACCTTATCGGTGCCTTTATCATTGGGCTGGGGCTGGCGTGGTTCAACCGCATGCCCCATCTCGATCCGGTGTGGAAGCTGCTGATCACCACCGGTTTTTGCGGCGGACTGACGACCTTCTCGACGTTCTCGGCCGAGGTGGTGTTTTTGTTGCAGGATGGACGGGCAGCCTGGGCGCTCCTGAACATTGCGGTCAATCTTCTGGGTTCGTTAATGATGACCGCGCTCGCATTTTGGTTAATCTCTGCGGTAAATGCTCACTAAAAGAGACGACCTTAATGTTGGCTTAATTTTTCTCGGGCACCCTGTCAGCACATACACTGAGGGTGTCGCAATGAAAGAGAAAATAACAAATGTGGGGATGGTTGTACTGAGCATGGCAATCGTTGTCAGTTTTTTGCGGCTGTACCTGCTCAGCTAAGCCAGAACGAAAAAAACCCGCTCAGGGAGCGGGTTTTGAAATTCTTGCTGGTCTCGTCTGAATTACAGAGCGATGACGTTAGCAGCAGAAGGGCCTTTGGCACCGTTAGTGATTTCAAACTCAACGCGCTGACCTTCAGCCAGGGTTTTGAAACCATTGCTCTGGATTGCAGAGAAGTGTACGAACACGTCTTTGCTGCCATCTTCCGGAGTAATGAAACCGAATCCTTTGGATTCATTAAACCACTTAACGTTACCTTTAATCTTAGACATCAAAATTACCTTTACATGAAAATTGGACACAAATGCTGTGTCGGGTATCAGTACAACAATTGTGAGCGGTTTTGTCCAGCGCCTTTTTGAAGAAAAGTGACAAAAGTCGCGTTAATTTTCTCGCCCCAATTTTTATCCTTTACACGTCAACAAGTGGCTATTAAATCACCAGTATGTAGAGTTTTTTCAGCTAAAACTGAAAGCGCATCCAGGCGAAGTAGACGTTGCCATTGTTATAGGTTCCCGGGATATAGGTCATCTGAAAAGTGGCCGGGCCATAGCCCACAGAGGCCAGCGGCAGCACCAGCGGAATGGGGATGTAGTTCCAGTTATCGCGCGCCGTCACGGCAGCGGTAAAACCGAGACCCAGATGGAGGTTATCGTCAGCCAGCGGGCGCCAGGTTTTTTCCCAGCCGTAACCCGCGATCGGCTCCCATTTATTATAGGAATCTTTAAACGCCATGGCGTACAGGCCATGCCAGTTACCTTTCTCATCCCAGCGTGACTGACCAAAGCCCGCGCCCCACGGTCGCTCATTGTAGCGGTCGGTCTTCTCTTTATCGTAAGCGAAGCGGGCATGCCATGTAATGGCGGGCACATAGAGATCGTAATGCTGGGGGGCTTCCCAGGTCTCGACCATATCGTTATGGATAGTTTTGACCCAGGCTCTCAGGGGAGGGACATCTTTAGCCATTGCTACAGTCGAAAAAGAGAACTGAGCAAAAATAAAAGGAAATACAATGAAAAACTTATTAATAATTGTCACAACTTTATTACCACTTTACTTTTCGCAGCGTGTTCTTGCCCAGAATAGTGGAATGGCAGCCTGACGGCATGGGTGTTTATCTTAATTATTAACGGCAAAAGATAAGAATTCTCCTGGTAAAAGAGCGCGCGCCGAAAAATACCTCATGAGCAATAAACAAAACCTATACTGATGCAATAATTTATGCGGCGCATGAATAAATAATACAGATATCATCGTCAACCTGACCCTCCCGCCTGCCAGCTGCACAACAATGCGCTACATCATCTCTGCACTGCCCTTCCCGCCTCGCATCCCCGGCAGCATTCGGGCCACGATGGCGACAACGGCCATCACTTTAATAAGGAGCGCACTTTCGTAAAACGCCACAATAAACACTTTATTTTAGCCATCATGATCGCGAACTTAATATATTCACATCCCGCGTAATATAAAGCACAATAATAATATCAAACCTTGCCAACACACCTGACACAACACTATTTCCCACCGATAAATCATATTCCAGAAACCATAACAACCAGATATCAATAATAAGTCAAAAAGGTAATATCCCCATGAGGATAAGCCCCTCAGGAATAAAGTTAAAAGTCAGCCTGAGCAGCGTCTGGCGCTGGCAAAAGAGACTGGAACATACGCGGGGAAACGCCTGAGACAGAAGTCGTTTTCGATTTGTTTCATTTTGTGCGGTGACTGGCTCTCTACAAGCCGTACAGAACTAACCCATGCTCATTCGCGTTGCGGCAGTAGCATAATCGGCCTGAATACTTCTTTAGTAGGCGTTTTATTGATTTTGGTCAGCGAGGCCGGTCCATTATTTCGGCACATTTTGTCACCTTAACTTTATTGCTAATTATCCTTTCGCTCTGGGGGCGTCGGGACACTGAGGGATCCATGCTAACGTTTATCGAGTTACTGATTGGAGTGGTGGTCATTGTCGGCGTCGCACGCTACATCATCAAAGGCTACTCCGCCACCGGCGTGCTGTTTGTGGGCGGCCTTGTCCTGCTGATTGTCAGCGCCCTGATGGGCCATAAAGTGCTGCCATCCAGCGCCACCAGCACCGGTTACACCGCAACCGACATTGTTGAGTACATTAAAATCCTGCTGATGAGCCGCGGTGGCGATCTGGGGATGATGATCATGATGCTCTGTGGGTTTGCCGCCTATATGACGCACATTGGCGCCAACGATATGGTGGTTAAGCTGGCCTCAAAGCCGCTGAGCTATATTAACTCCCCTTACCTGCTGATGATCGCCGCCTATTTCGTCGCCTGTCTGATGTCGTTGGCCGTGTCGTCGGCAACCGGCCTGGGCGTTCTGCTGATGGCCACCCTGTTCCCGGTGATGGTCAACGTGGGGATCAGTCGTGGCGCGGCGGCGGCTATCTGCGCCTCTCCGGCAGCGATTATTCTCTCCCCGACCTCCGGTGACGTGGTGCTGGCCGCCAAAGCCGCCGAGATGCCGCTGATCGACTTCGCCTTTAAAACCACCCTGCCGATCTCCATCGCAGCCATTCTCGGCATGGCGGTTGCGCACTTCTTCTGGCAGCGTTACCTCGATAAAAAAGAGAACATCTCCCACGAAAGACTCGACGTCAGCGAAATCACCACCACCGCCCCTTCGTTCTACGCCATCCTGCCGTTTACGCCCATCGTTGGGGTGCTGATTTTCGATGGCAAATGGGGGCCGGAGTTGCACATCATCACTATTCTGGTGATCTGCATGCTGCTGGCGGCGGTGCTGGAGTTTGTTCGCGGCTTCAATACCCAGAAGGTATTTAGCGGCCTGGAAGTGGCGTATCGCGGCATGGCGGATGCCTTCGCTGGCGTGGTGATGCTGCTGGTGGCGGCCGGGGTCTTTGCCCAGGGGCTTAGCACCATCGGCTTTATCCAGAGCCTGATCTCCATCGCCACTTCGTTCGGTTCCGCAAGCATTATCCTGATGATGGTGCTGGTGGTGCTAACCATGCTGGCGGCGATGACCACCGGTTCCGGTAACGCGCCTTTCTACGCTTTTGTAGAGATGATCCCGAAACTGGCGCACTCCTCCGGTATTAACCCGGCCTATCTCACCATCCCAATGCTGCAGGCTTCCAACCTGGGCCGTACCATCTCCCCGGTCTCCGGCGTGGTCGTGGCCGTCGCCGGGATGGCAAAAATCTCGCCTTTCGAAGTGGTAAAACGCACATCCGTGCCGGTCCTCGTGGGCCTGGTCATCGTCATTATCGCCACAGAGGTATTGGTGCCAGGCACTGCTGTGGGTTAAGGCACACTACAGCATAAAGCGCCTACGGGCGCTTTTTGTGCTTTAATAATCCCCAGCAATATTTTGCTTTCAATCATCAGGAATAGACATGTTCAGAAAGGATCTCGTTTTGCCTGCCAGCGCAACCGCCGTGGTGCTGTGCGCCTTTGCGGCGCAGGCTGCCCCGCTTCAGGCAACACAATATGCGGATTTTGATCGCTACGTGCTGGCGCTCTCATGGCAGTCCGGCTTTTGCCAGAGCCTGCACGATCGCAACCGCGACGCGCCCGACGAATGTCGCCTGCAAAAAGAGCGTGACGATAAAACAACGATCCTCACCGTTCATGGTCTGTGGCCGGGCTTACCAAAATCCATCGCCGCACGCGGGGTCGACGATCGCCGCTGGATGCGCTATGGCTGCGCAACCCGCCCAGTTCCCAATATGCCGGAGGCAAAAGCCAGCCGTAAATGCGATGCCGCAGAGACCGGATTATCGCTGACGGGTGCCGCGAAGCTGAACGAGGTGATGCCTGGCGCAGGCGGCAATTCCTGCCTGGAACGTTATGAATATGCCAAACACGGCGTCTGCTTCGGCTTCGATCCCGACGCCTATTTCAGCACTATGGTGCGGATGAATCAGGAAGTGAAGGCCAGCCCGCTTGGGCAGTTCCTGGCGGCAAATTACGGCAAAACCGTCAGCCGCAGCGCGTTCGACGCCGCGGTAGCCAAAAGCTGGGGGCCGGAAACGGTGAAAGCCGTTAAACTCAGCTGTAGCGGCAAGCCAGCCTATCTTACCGAAGTGCAGCTCACGCTCACCGCAGCCAGCATCAACGCCCCGCTGGCGACCCCCTCGTTCATCGCCCAACCGCATCCGGGTAACTGCGGCAAGCAGTTTGTGATCGACAAGATCGGCTACTGAGGTTGGCTCACCCTTTTCGGGCGTCCGGGCGTACCAGATCAAAACGCTGATCCTCACCGATGGCGAAGTACGCCGTCGGCCCCCCGGCGCGCAGGACCGGCTGCGCTTTCGCCGTCTGGTAAATGCCGTCATGCAGCAGGCTTTCATCAATGTGGATCCCGACCACCTCCCCCAGTACCAGCCAGGTATCGATCGAATCGCCGTTCGCCGCCGTCAGCTGGATGCACTGCGACAGGCGGCATTCAAAGTTGACCGGGCTTTGCGCCACGCGCGGGACTTTCACCACCCGGCTTTCGGCTTTGGTCAGCCCGGCACGTAAAAACTCATCCTCGCCGTGGGGCAGGCTGGCGGAGGTTTCATTCATGGCGCTGGCCAGTTCCCGGGTGGTGAGATTCCAGACAAACTCCCCGGTCTCGACAATATTGCGCACGCTGTCTTTCCAGCCCGTGCTGGCGAAACCGATAATGGGCGGATGGTAGTTAAAGCAGTTGAAGAAGCTGTACGGTGCCAGGTTAGGGCGTCCTTCAGTATCGCAGGAGGCAATCCAGCCAATCGGGCGGGGTCCAACAATCGCGTTTAATGGATCATGCGGCAGGCCGTGTCCCTGGGAAGGTTGATAAAAATACATAACGCTCTCTGGAAATTGAGGAATAAAAACTGGCAGGCACGGATTACGCTTCGCTCATCCCCCTACCCCAAGAGGATCAGCGTAACGCAATCCGTAGAAAAGTAAGACTGAATAAAGTGCGACAGTCTTCGTTGTTCTGCTGTTATGGGTGTTTCACGCGACATAACTTGCGCCTTAAAAGAATAATCCAGATTGACGAAGATTCACCTTTTTCGCCTGAATTTCATACTAACGACCCAGTAATGGCCGCTGGATTAAATCCACGCCATGAATGTGACAAGCATCACTTCAAACCGGGGCACAGACTCAGTATTATCAGACAGAGTTGAACCCTCGCTACCGGATGGCGAGGGTTTTCTTTTGGCATCTCTTCTGCGGTTGTCGCAGCATTAACGACATGGAGTAAATAATGTCCAGACCCACAATCATCATTAACGAACTCGATGCTGAGCGTATTGACCGCCTGCTGGAGCAACCGGCCTTTGCCTCGCTGCCTATCGCCAGCGCCCTGAACGACGAGCTGGATCGCGCGCAGATGTGTGCGCCGCAGGACATGCCCGCTAACGTGGTGACCATGAACAGTCAGGTAAAATTTCGCGATTTGACCACCGGCGAGGTGCGCACCCGCACGCTGGTCTATCCGGCGCAGATGACCGACAGCAGTACACAACTGTCGGTTATGGCACCGGTAGGTGCTGCGCTGATTGGCCTGCGTACTGGCGATACCATCCACTGGGAACTGCCGGGCGGTACCGCCACGCATCTGGAAGTGCTGGAACTGATCTGGCAGCCTGAAGCGGCGGGCGAATACCTGCGCTAATCCCATCTGAACAAGCGTTAACCCGCTTTGCCCAGAGGATGCCAGGGCATCCTCTTTCCGCGTCTTCCACTGTCAGATAACGCCGCCCGGCACAGGGTTGACCAGCCCGGTAACCCGCTCTTTTGCCACTTCTGCGCTTTGCGCGCCGGGTACCAGGATAATTTTTCGGCAATCTTCCTGACGTTTCTCAAAGATTTCGTAGCCACGGGCCGCCTCTTCAAACGGCATATAGTGGGTCACGATCTCCTCCGGTTTAAGCAGCCCCTGTTCTATCAACGGCAACAGTTCGCCGAGCCAGGCGTGAACGTTGGTCTGCCCCATTTTAAAGGTGAGTCCTTTGTCGAAGGCATCGCCAAACAGGAAACCGTGAATAAACCCAGCATAGACGCCGGGGACGCTGACAATACCCCCCCGCCTTACCGCGGCGATACACTGCCGCAGGGCTTTACCGCTGCTACCTTCGAGCTTGAGGTTTGTCAGCACCGTTTCGGTCGTGCTCCCTTTCGCCTCAAAGCCGACCGCATCAATCACCGCGTCCACACCGCGCTGGCCGCGGGTCTGCTCGATAATTTTTTCTGCGGCATCGTCGTCGCGGTCAAAATTGATTGGGATCGCGCCGTAACGGTCCTGGGCAAAACGCAGCCGGTAGTCGTGATGATCGACAATAAAAATCTGCTCAGCCCCGAGATAGCGTGCGCAGGCGACGGTCAAAAGCCCCACCGGCCCGGCACCGAACACCGCGACGCTGCTGCCCTGTGTAATCTGGGCATTTTTGGCTGCCTGCCAGGCGGTAGGCAGGATGTCCGAGAGGAACAGCGCTTTATCATCTGACAACACCGGCGGCACCTTAAATGGCCCGACATTGCCTTTAGGTACACGAACATATTCCGCCTGGCCGCCGGGTACGCCACCGTACAGATGGCTGTAACCAAAGAGCGCAGCCGGAGGTGGGATCTGTTTTTTATTCAGAGTCGCGCCACGCCCAGTGTTGGTACTTTCGCAGGCGGCATATTGCTGCATACGGCAGAAAAAGCAGTCGCCGCAGGCAATGACAAAGGGGATCACCACCCGGTCGCCTTTCGCGAGATTTTTCACGTCGCGCCCGGTCTCCACCACTTCGCCCATAAACTCATGGCCGAAGATATCACCATGTTCAACCTTAGGTATCTTCCCGCGATAAAGATGCAAATCAGAACCGCAGATCGCAGTTGCTGTGATGCGCAGAATGATATCGTCAGCTTGCTCGATGGCCGGATCGGGTACCGTTTCAACCTTAACGCTGTGTGGTCCGTGATACGTCAATGCTTTCATTCGACCTCCGGTTTCAGAGAAAAAATGCGGGTTTACCTTAAAAGGGTAGCCATCAGCGGGGATATACTGGGGAATTGTGAGGCTTTGGGATTAATCCTGGATGTGAAGCGTTACGGCAAAAGGCCGACAAACGAGGCGATATAAAAAAGTGTCAGCGAGCTATCAGAATCCAAATATATTTTGTGTTTGAATGGATTAAGCGTAAATAAACAAGGAGAAACGGTTATGTACCAGACAATTATCATGCCGGTGGATGTTTTCGAGATGGAATTGAGCGATAAGGCGATCCGCCACGCTGAATTCCTGGCCCAGCAGGATGGCATTATTCACTTACTGCACGTTTTACCTGGCTCTTCCAGCTTTGGTTTGCATCGCTTCGCCGCCGATATGCGCCGCTTCGAGGATCATATTCAACACGAGGCACAAACCCGGCTGAAGACAATGGTGAGCCATTTCAGCATCGATCCGTCGCGGATCAGAACCCATGTCAGTTTTGGTAACGTCCGTGACGTGGTGAATGAGGTGGCCAGCGAGCTGAAAGCCGATATCGTGGTGATCGGATCGCGTAACCCGTCTATCTCCACTCACCTGCTTGGCTCCAACGCCTCCAGCGTGATCCGCCACGCTTATATTCCGGTGCTGGTGGTGAGATAAAAAAGAGGGTTGCGTAATCCGCCCTTCTCCACCCATCGGCCTGGCACCAACGTCGCCAGCGCGATCCGCCACGCTTACAGCCCGGTGCGGGTGGTGAGATAAAAAAGAGGGCCACGCAACCCGTCCCTCTCCACCCATCGGCCTGGCGCCAACGCCGCCAGCGCGATCCGCCACGCTTACAGTCCGGTGCAGGTGGTGAGATAAAAAAAGAGGCTACCGTCAGGTAGCCTCTGTGCTTTGCAGGTGTAGTCTTACGTTCTTATGCTTTGGTGCGAATCAGATGATCGAAGGCGCTCAGGGAGGCTTTCGCCCCTTCGCCGGTCGCGATGATAATCTGTTTGTACGGTACGGTGGTGCAGTCGCCCGCCGCAAACACGCCCTTCACGCTGGTTTCACATTTGGCATCGATGATGATCTCGCCCATGCGGTTACGCTCAATTGCGCCTTCCAGCCAGGTGGTGTTTGGCAGCAGACCAATCTGAACGAAGATCCCGGCCAACGCGACGCTGTGCACATCCCCGCTCACGCGGTCACGGTACTCAAGACCGGTCACTTTGCTGCCGTCGCCTTTCACTTCGGTGGTCTGCGCGTTCAGGATGATATCGACGTTTTTCAGGCTGCGCACTTTATCCTGCAGAACCTGGTCGGCCTTCATCTCTGGCGCGAATTCCAGCAGCGTAACGTGTTCAACAATGCCCGCCAGGTCAATTGCCGCTTCCACACCGGAGTTACCGCCGCCAATCACCGCAACGCGCTTGCCTTTAAACAGCGGGCCGTCGCAGTGCGGGCAGTAGGTGACGCCTTTGGTACGATACTGATCTTCGCCAGGCACGTTCATGTTGCGCCATTTGGCACCGGTAGCAATGATGATGCTGCGCGCTTTCAGCACCGCGCCGGAGGCGGTTTCAATCTCATGGAAGCCGCCTTCCTGCGCCGCAGGCACCAGCTTGCTGGCGCTCTGGCTGTCGATCACATCCACTTCATAGTCACTGACGTGCGCTTTCAGCGCGCCAGCCAGTTTTTGACCTTCGGTTTTTGGCACGGAGATATAGTTTTCGATATCGACAGTATCCAATACCTGGCCGCCGAAACGTTCGCCCATCAGACCGGTACGAATGCCTTTACGGGCAGAGTAAACTGCCGCCGCCGCACCCGCCGGGCCGGAGCCAACGATCAGCACATCATAGGCATCACGCTTGTTCAGCTCTTCAGCAGCGCGTTTTTCAGCGCCGGTGTCCACTTTGGCAACGATCTCTGTCAGTGTCATACGACCCTGACCAAACTCTTTGCCGTTTACAAACACGGCCGGAACGCCCATCACGTTGCGATCGGTGATTTCGTTCTGGAACACGCCACCATCAATCGCGGTATGTTTGATGCGTGGGTTCAGCACCGCCATCAGGTTCAGGGCCTGCACCACGTCCGGGCAGTTGTGGCAGGAGAGCGAGTAGTAAGTTTCAAATTCAAAATCACCCTCGATATCGCGGATCTGCTCCAGCAGCGCCTGCGCCTCTTTCGACGGATGACCACCGGTCCACAGCAGCGCCAGCACCAGTGAAGTAAATTCGTGTCCCAACGGGGAACCGGCAAAGCGCGGACCCTGAGTAGAGCCTGGGTTGGTGATCAGGAAGGACGGCTTGCGCACCGGCAGGCTGTTATCTTCCTTGAAGGTCACTTTCTCAGACAGTTCGGCAATTTCTGCCAGCAGTTCCTTGATTTCTGCCGATTTAGCGCTGTCGTCCAGCGTGGCAATCAGCTCAACAGGTTTGGTCAGCTTCTCAAGGTAGGCTTTGAGCTGGGTTTTCATATTTGTGTCGAGCATTATTCATCTCCTGCTTAAAAAACATCATCATGCAAGCGGCCTTATCCGGGCTGCCTGAATGCAACTTGCATCATGGTGCTGGAATGAAATGGGCGCAGATGCGCCCATTGATACCGGGTGGCACGTCGTTTACCCGGCCTACGGTTGTGTAGGCCCGTGCAAGCCGAGCGCCGCCGGGCGTTGCAGACGAATTTCCAACGTGGTTCGCGTCAGCGCAAGGCGGCTAGCCTGTGAGTCCCCGGCGCTTACAGAAGTAAGAGACCGGGGCGAGCAGGCGACGCCAACGCCGCTATGGCGCGAAATACGACGGAAATTTAGATTTTGCCGACCAGGTCCAGGGATGGAGCCAGAGTCGCGTCGCCTTCTTTCCATTTCGCCGGGCACACTTCGCCTGGGTGAGAAGCAACATACTGAGCCGCTTTGATTTTGCGCAGCAGGTCGGATGCGTCACGGCCAATACCTTCAGCGGTAACTTCGATGGCCTGGATGATGCCCTGCGGGTCAACGATAAAGGTGCCACGGTCGGCCAGACCTTCGTCTTCACGCATGTTTTCAAAGTTACGGGTCAGGGCGCCAGTCGGGTCACCGATCATCGCGTATTTGATTTTCGCGATGGTTTCAGAGCTGCTGTGCCATGCTTTGTGGGTGAAGTGGGTGTCAGTAGAGACAGAGTAAACGTCTACGCCCAGCTTCTGCAGTTCTTCGTAGTGATCTGCAACGTCACCCAGTTCGGTCGGGCAGACGAAAGTGAAGTCAGCCGGATAGAAGAAGAACACGCTCCAGCGGCCTTCGGTATCTTTCTCAGTGATCTCTACGAAGTCACCGTTTTTGAACGCCTGGTTTTTGAAAGGTTTAATCTTGGTATTAATTAAAGACATCTGTACTTCCTCCGTGTTTTCGTTGAAAGCTAAGGTAACGAACTTTTCATAAACGGGCTAATGCGTTTGCTTTATCAAATCAATCAGCAATACCTAACAACGTCTGACGCATAATGGGATTAGCAAAAGTAAAAAGGCCACCTTAACGGCGGCCCTGTTACCTGAAAGACCCGGGGGCCTCTTCAGTGCCAGCCAAGGCTGGCGATGCGTTGCGCTCTACATTACCTTTCGCAAGGTCGTAACAGCGTCGTCGATTACACCACCCACCCCGATAAAGGGCAATTAGCAAAGACGTTGTAATACCTATGATTGCGATAGGTTTTATCTAACCCCTTTGTTGTCATTGATTCAGATAGCAGGCATACCAGGATGCGGTTGGGGAAAATGCCGATCGGCGTGCCGCCCTGTTTAAAATGCAGAAAGCTCATCAGTCAGGCACGGTACGCCAGGAATAACCAGATTGAATTACATCAGGTTGTTAGATTAACAGACAGAGACCAACTTAATATGATGATGAGTGCGTCTTAATACTGTAGTGGCGGCAGAATATCAACTATTCCGCACGCTTTTTTCAGATAAAAATCATCCCACCAAAGGCTACGCGTTTATTTCATTAATCTGCATCCATGATATATTAAGATTGAATTTAAATTCAGTTAAGTTATTCAATCCATTGGATGGTGAATGGCTGACTAACTTCTATAATTATTGTGTATAAGAATGCGGTAACAGCACAGCTTATCAGGATGAACAATGGCTAATCTTTACGATCTGAAAAAATTCGACCTTAACCTGCTGGTCATTTTTGAATGTATTTACCAGCACCTCAGTATCAGCAAAGCGGCGGAAACGCTTTTTATTACCCCTTCCGCGGTGAGTCAGTCTCTGCAACGATTACGTAATCAGCTTAACGACCCGCTGTTTATCCGCTCCGGGAAAGGGATCACGCCGACCACGGTAGGGACCAATCTGCACATTCATCTGGAACAAAACCTGAACCAGCTGGAGCAAACCATCAATATTATGCATGGCAGTAAACTGACAAAGAACTTTGTTATCTACTGCCCGCAGTTGGTCACACCGCAGGTGATGCTTGAGCCAATGAAGCGCCTGATGGACCTGCATAATTATGAAATTGAGCTGCACGATCTCCTGCTTGCGCCGGACTCCACAGAGAGCCTGCTGGCCTACCGTAAGGCAGATTTAGTGTTCTCCTTTGCACCGGTTCAGAATCGTTCTATCGTCTGCACCCCGTTCAAAACCCTGCCGTTCACCCTTGTTTGCCGTAATGACCATCCGCGCATAAACGGCAAAATTGAAATCGAGGACCTGCTACAGGAAAAGTTCACTGCATTCTTGAGTGAGGAACCTGGCGTAAAAGATTACCAGCAAAAAATGAATCATAAATTGTCGGAAAGAAATATCGTGTTCAGAAGCGACTCTTTTATGTCAATCCTGGCCATGATAAGCGCCTCAGATTTAGTGGGTGTTGCACCTGAAACAACCTTTGAACAATTTGGCAAAGTGCTGAATTTAAAACGCGTCGAGGTCGATTATAAATTGCCTCCCGTTGAAATTTACATGATGTATAACCG
The DNA here is from genome assembly GCF_050435045.1 of Leclercia sp. 1548. NCBI lineage: Bacteria > Pseudomonadati > Pseudomonadota > Gammaproteobacteria > Enterobacterales > Enterobacteriaceae > Leclercia > Leclercia sp. 1548. The sequence goes on from NZ_JBNDJP010000001.1 coordinate 1,098,938, forward strand.
CTCCGCGTTAAACAGTCCGGTATTTGCAGATTTTATTGAAAACAGCCTGGCGTAAAAAAGCCCGTATTTCGTGTTTAAAATAACGGGCCACTGTAAAGCGAGCCTGATGACTCACTGCTTAAATCAAATTGCCGCCAGGCGCTCGGCTGCCGCCTGCAGCGTAGCCTCCTGTTTGGCGAAGCAGAGACGTATCAGTTTGTGGGGGAACGGGTCGGCACAAAATACCGATAACGGTATTGCCGCCACGCCTACCTCTTTGGTGAGCCACTGGCAAAAACTGACATCATCCAGATCGGAAATGGCGCTGTAGTCAGCCAGCAGGAAATAGGTGCCCTCGCAGGGTAAAATTTTCAGCCGGCTGGCGCTCAGCGCGTCGATAAACAGATCCCGACGGGCGCGGTAAAAGTCCGGCAGCTCACGGTAATGTTCCGGCTGGTTACGCAGCATATCGGCAATCGCCAGCTGTGCCGGGGTGTTGACCGCAAAGGTCAGGAACTGATGCACCTTGCGCAGCTCGGCGCTGATCGCCGCCGGTGCCACACAGTACCCCACCTTCCAGCCGGTCATGTGGAAGGTTTTACCAAAGGATGAGACGGCAATCGCCCGCTCACGCAGCTGAGGATGAGCCAGCACGCTGGCATGTCCCGCGTCGGCAAAACAGATGTGCTCGTACACTTCATCGCTCAGGACATAGATTTCACGCTCCGCAATAGCCTGCCACAGCGCAGCAAAATCCTCTTTCTGCCAGACCGTTGCCGACGGGTTATGCGGCGTATTCAAAATCACCAGCCGGGTTTTATCGCTCAGCAGCCCTGCAAAAGCCTGCCAGTCCGGGCGAAAGTGCGGTGGCTGGAGCGCCACGCGCTTCACCACGCCACCGGACAATTCAATCGCCGGGGCATAGCTGTCGTAGCTCGGGTCAAAGCAGATCACCTCATCGCCGGTACGCACCAGGGCAGTAATCGCCGCATACAGCGCTTCGGTCGCCCCTGCGGTGACGGTGATTTCACTGTTTGCATCCGGTTGATAGCCATACAACTCTGCGGTTTTGTCAGCAATCGCCTCGCGCAGCGGCTGCGCCCCGGTCATCGGTGCATACTGGTTCGCGCCGTTTGCCACATGGTAAGCCAGCCGTTGTTGCAGATAATCCGGGCCATCGAAATCGGGAAAACCTTGCGACAGATTAATCGCCTTATGTTGCTGCGCCAGGGCACTCATCTGCGTGAAGATGGTGGTGCCGAGACCGGGTAGTTTACTCTGTGGAATCAACGGGTTATTGCTCATTTCAACGGACCTGTATGTAATACATATGTTGCTGCCACTATAACACGATGTTAGTATTTGGCAATCAAGACGCTTAGACGTCTAAACCATAATGATATTCCTGGCCGAAGAGGTAAGAAGGATGACAGACAACCTGCAACTCACATCCCTGGTCGATGCCTGCCATTGGATCGGCGCAAAAGGCTGGGCACCCGCCACCGGCGGCAACATGTCCGTGCGTCAGGACGATAACTGGTGCTGGCTCAGCGAATCCGGTAAAGACAAAGGTAGCCTGACGCCCGATGACTTCCTGCAGGTTGAAATTGCCACCAACCGCGCCCCCTCCGGGCGAAAACCTTCCGCAGAAACCGGCCTGCACACGCTGGTCTATCGCCTCTTCCCGGCGGCGAACGCGGTGCTGCATGTCCATACGGTGAACGCGACGGTGCTGTCGCGACTGGTCAAAGAGCCGGAGCTACACCTCAGCGGCTTTGAGATGCAGAAGTCACTCAGCGGCCAGACCAGCCACCTTGATACCGTGCCCATTGCCGTGTTCGATAACGACCAGGACATTGACGCCCTCGCCTCCCGAATCGCCGATTACGCCCGGCAACGTCCGCTTAATTATGGTTTTCTTCTGCGCGGTCATGGCTTAACCTGCTGGGGACGCGACGTTGCAGAAGCACGGCGTCACCTTGAAGGCCTCGAATTCTTGTTCGAGTGCGAGATGCGTTTACGACAACTGGAGAGAGTATGATTCGCGCGATTGTGACGGATATTGAAGGCACCACCAGCGATATCCGTTTTGTCCACAATGTCCTGTTCCCTTATGCACGCGAGCGGCTGGCGGCCTTTGTCAGCGCGCAACAGTATGCCGAACCGGTCAACACCATTCTGGACAATCTGCGCGAAGAGATTGCTCAGCCGCAGGCCAGCACCAACGACCTGATCGCCACCCTGTTCGCCTTTATGGATGAGGATCGCAAATCAACGGCGCTGAAAGCCCTGCAAGGGATCATCTGGCAGGATGGCTACGTCAACGGTGATTTCACCGGCCATCTCTACCCGGACGTGCTGCCCGCGCTGGAAAAGTGGAAGTCGCAGGGCATTGATCTCTATGTTTATTCCTCGGGATCGGTGGCGGCGCAAAAACTGTTATTTGGCTACAGCGACGAAGGTGATATTACTCATCTGTTCAGCGGCTATTTCGATACCCATATTGGCGCCAAGCGCGACGTGCAGTCTTATCAGAATATTGCGGCACAGATTAACCTTGCCCCCTCGCAAATCCTGTTCCTGTCTGATATTCATCAGGAGCTGGACGCCGCTGAGCAGGCCGGTTTTCGCACCCTGCAACTGATTCGCGGCGATGACGACGGCGCCAGCCATCATCATCAGGTGCACCAGTTCGACGACATCAACCCGGAGCAGATCCCTTCATGAGCGCATTGACCATTTTTTCCGATAAAGAGGCCAGCGAGCCGCAGTGGCACAGCACCGACCCAGAGGCGATCCAGCAGCAGCTGAATGCCCGTGGCGTTCGCTTTGAACGCTGGGAAGCCGACCGCGACTTAGGCCAGGATCCGGCAGCCGACACGGTGATTAATGCTTACCAGCACGCCATCGACAAGCTGGTGGCAGAAAAAGGCTACCAGAGCTGGGACGTGATCAGCCTGCGTGCGGATAACCCACAAAAAGAGGCCCTGCGCGCGAAGTTTCTCAATGAACATACGCATGGCGAAGATGAAGTGCGTTTCTTTGTCGAAGGTGCGGGGCTGTTCTGCCTGCACATTGATGACCAGGTGTATCAGGTTCTGTGCGAGAAAAACGATCTGATCTCCGTACCCGCCGGTACACCGCACTGGTTTGATATGGGTTCCGAGCCGAACTTCACCGCCATCCGTATTTTCGATAACCCGGAAGGCTGGGTGGCGCAGTTCACCGGCGATGCGATCGCGGATGCGTATCCAAGATTGCCTTAACGTTTTTCCCTCTCCCCTTTGCTGAGGGATCCCCACAAAAAATAGGCACGGTCGGCTCCTTCTCCTGATATTGGCACGGTCGGCCCCCTCTCCCGATATTGGCACGGTCGGCCCCCTCTCCCGATATTGGCACGGTCGGCCCCCTCTCCCGATATTGGCACGGTCGGCCCCCTCTCCCGATATTGGCACGGTCGGCCCCCTCTCCTGATATTGGCACGGTCGGCCCCCTCTCCTGATATTGGCACGGTCGGCCCCCTCTCCCGATATTGGCAC